>CAXSZV010000006.1:0-132677 GCA_964242815.1 uncultured Novosphingobium sp. | reverse complement strand
CACCTCCTCGGCCGCCGTCTCCTCGGCCTTCTCTCTTGTCAGCCCACGCAAGGCCCAAAATCCGTACAAAGCGGCAATGCCAAACAGGGTCTGAAAGACGGTCATTGATACCGCAATATGATCGTAGTCAGGGCGCCCCTTCTCACCCCAGAGGACCAGTAGCCCTGCTGTATCGACGATCACCACAACCATGAGAACAAGGACAATGTAGCTTTGCTGCTCAAGGTTGCGTTCCAGCTTTCGGATACGATCTTCCATGACGCCCCTCCAATCCGGAGTGGCTAGGCCGGCCTTGTCATTCGAGTCAAACCGGTCGGCGGCGGCGTGTTTGGCTAGTTATGTATATAGGCCCCCAAACTATCCTAGTCGATGGACCACCCAGAAGGGGCTGCTCACGAGGGGAAAGGCATGAACCTGAAAAAGGTGTACCGGCTGTATCGCGAGGAGCGGCTGACGATGCGTGAGGAGACGGTCGCGGTCTTCAGCCGGTTCGTGCCCGGCGTCGGCGTCGATGAAATCGCGCTCGCTTACGACGCGAGCGGTACAAAGGGTTGGTATCACGAGGATGCGCAGGGGCGGTGCGCTCGACAGCAGCACGCGCTGGGTGTCGCTCAACTTAGTCCTAGTCGCGGTTCCTTAGTCCGGCGGGCAGCTTGAGTGTTGCTGTCACCAAGATATGCTTCGATGTGCCGCCAGGCGCGGAAAAGACGAGCGCGACTGGGGCGGGCCTCAGCCACGATCGCTGTTTGCCGCGATAAGATCAAAGTCGCATAATATTAAGAGGTATAACTATAAATATAAGATATATCCTGTTCTTATATCGTATTACTCTATAGTGAGGCATATCAATATTATACATTTTCATAAAAGGTTAACATTTTCATATTACTAATATGCCCCAGATATTTAAATTTACGATCCAGTGCAGGCCATGTCAGCAGATCCGTATTAATAAATGAACTACAAAAAGATAGGCCTTCTACAGCGTGTAGCGTAACGAAGCGCGCACCTGTCGCGGCTCGACGGGATGGAAATGGTAATCGTCGAGGCCCTCGCTCGGCTCGCCCGGCACACGTGAGGTGTAGAAGTAGGTGATATCGTTGTCGCGCGATCCCAGCAGGTTGAGGATGTCGATACCGACCTTGACGCGGCCAAATCGCCAATAGCCGCCAAGGTTCACCAGCGTGGTGGGTTTCGACTTCGCTCTGTCGTCCTCGATCAGCGGTGCCGCGCCGAAGTGGCGCAGCCGCAGCGATCCGGTGATGCCGTGACGGAAATCGACTTCCGCCCCACCGGCGACGACATTGCCGACTGAGTTGGGGATGCGCGTCTCGCCCGGCGCGACATCATGGAACCGGGCGCGCGTGGCCGCCGCCGACCCATCGAGCGTGAGCCAGTTCGTCGGCCGCCAGAACACGGTTGCTTCCACGCCGACCCGCCGCGTCGCGTCGTTGGGTTCGGTCGTGCCGCCGTCACCCGAAAAGACCAGCTCGGAGCCCAGCGAGAGGTGGAAGGCGACCAGCGAGGCGGTGAAGCGCGGGTATTCAAGCCGGGCGCCCAGCTCCTCGCCACGTGCCTTGACCAGCACTTCCACCTGACGCGCGGGATCGCCGGTCTTGGGATCGAAACGGATGGCGGCGCCGCGCACGTCGTTCGAATGAAAGCTCTCGCCATAGTTGGCGTAGAACTCGAGATGGTCGGTCGCGCGCCAGGCTAACGCCGCCTTGGGACCAAGGATGCCGTCGTGCCCGTGCCCCGAGTTCGCCGTAAGCGTTTCGGCATCGACATCGTAGCCGTAGAGATCGCCACGCAGACCCAGTACCAGACGCAGGCGCGGCGTCAGCGAGGCGGCTCCTTCGGCGTAAAGCGTGCCACTGTATTCGTCGACCCGGTCCTGGCGCACCGTGCCGATGATCGCCCCGCGCTCGGTATGGTAGAGTCCGATCTTCCCGATATGGTCGTAGCGCGCATCCGCGCCGACGGTAAGCTCCACCGGCACATCGCCTAACCTGATATCGATATCCCGTCGCGCGGCGCCGCCGAACACGCCGCGCTGGTCGCGCTGCTCGAACTCGTCGCCACGCAACGGGTCGTCGAGGAAATAGGTGAAGTTGGAGATCAGCCGGAAGCGGTAGTAGAGCGCGTAAAGCGTGATCGTGGTCCCGCCGAACGTTCCGTTGCCGGTCAGTCCCAGCCTGGTCGTCTGCCCGCCCAGATAGGGATCGATGTTGCCGAACCGGCTTATCAAACCGTCCCGAACCGCTCGCAAGGGCACCTGATCGGTCGCGTTCCAGGTTGCGCGGTACCCGGTAAAGCCGACGGTCCAGCCGTGATCGGCGGTTCCTTGCGAGTATTTGATGAGGCTATTGATCTCCTTGAGGTCCTCGTCGAGCACCCAGGGTCCGTTCGATCGCGTCCCGTCGAGCGCGAGCAGCAGGTCACCCTGACCCAGCTTCGTGCTTCCCGCGGCGAGGCCGCGATAATAGCCGTACATGCCGACATACGCCTGGACGATCGGCGCGCGCAGCCTGGTGGCGGTGGTGAACCTGACGGTCCCGGCGGCGGAGAAGTCACCGACGTCGGCGAAGTACGGGCCCTTGCGGTAATCGATCCGCTCGACGAGTTCGGGGATGAGGAAATTGAGATCGAGATAGCCCTGGCCGTGGCCGTGCGTACGCATATTGATGGGCACGCCATCGACGAACCCGGCGAAATCGGTGCCGTGGTCGAGATTGAACCCGCGCAGGAAATATTGGTTCGCCTTGCCGGTGCCCGAATGCTGCGTGGCGATCACCCCGGGCACGTTCTCGACCAGCTCGCCCACCCGGCTCAACGGCTTGTCTTCGAAATCCCTGTAGCCGACGACGCCCTGCGAGCCGGACGTCGCGGTGCCGATCTGCGCCAGCGCCCGGCCGTAGACGATGATATCGTCGCCGCGCGCCGTTGGGAGGCCTGCTCCGTCGGCCGCGGGTTGCTGTGCCCGCGCGCTTGCCATAGCCGATAGGATCAACGCGGTGCCGACGAAACCGGCGCGAATCATGCAATGTCCCCCATCGGTCTTGCCGATCGCCAGAATGCGAGTAACTTCTCGCATCGTCTACTCGCGTTGATATGGGAGGGGGATGGAACACACGTTGCCTCGGAAAGCGCCGCGTCAGGAGAGATCGCGGCGCATGGTCGAGACGATCATGGAGACGTCCGCTCGCATTCTGGCACGCGATGGCTACGCACACTTCAACACCAACGTGGTCGCCGAAACCGCAGGGGTCAGCATCGGCTCGCTGTACCAGTATTTCCCGAACAAGGACGCGCTGGTGACGGCCGTCGTCGAGCGTCACGGCCGGCGAATCCACGATACGATCATCGCCGCCGCCGGCCCTACTCCCCCCGAGACGCTCAACGAAGCCGTGCGCGGGATCGTCGCGGCGGTGGTCGCCGCGCATCGGATCGATCCCGTGCTGCACGCGGTACTCGAAGCCGAGATGCCCAGGCTGCGCATATTCGACGGCCATGCCGGCACGGTCCGCGCGATCGCCAGCCAACTGTCATCGCTGCCGCCGACGGTCGATGCGGAAATCGGCGTGCGCGATCGTGCCCATACGGCGGCGGTTGTCGGCGAAATGGTCCACGCGCTGATCCACGCCGCGTTAATTCCGCCGATAACCACCGCGCTTTCCGTCAGCGAGATCGAGAACGAGACGGTGCGCGCGGTGCTCGCCTATCTGCGCGCCGGGGTCGAGACGGCGGGGACCCCCGGCCATTCGCACTGGCACGACGCCGCATGAAGGATCAAACCGCGACGTTCGTCAGGATCGAGCCCGCGCGGTTCTGTCGGGCGCAACGCGCCTATCGCAGGCAGCTTTGCGTTCGCGCCATGATCGAGCAGCTGGCGTCATGGACGTTCGTTGCGCCGGCGATCGTCGGGCTGATCGCGATCGCTTTCGCCGGCCGTCTCGCCGTGGCCTTCGCGCCGGTGCCGGTTTGGCAACCCATCCAAAGCCGTGCGCAACGCCTGGCCGCCCGACCCGCCGTTCGATACCACGCAGCGGCGACCACCGTTCGGCTGCGAGACGGGCAGGACATCGGCGACCTGCTGATCGAAGCGGGCGTCACGCATATCGATGCAATCCGCGCGGCGACGCTCGTCGATGCCGCGCTCTTCCCGGATCGTGTCGTCGCCGGCACCGAGGTTTCGTTCACCACGGGCGCGCCGGATCGCAGGGACGGGCGCCTGCTCGAACAGGTCACGCTGAGGCCGCAGCTCGATCGCGAAGTGACCGTACTTCGCAAGCCCGCCGGGCTGGCGCTCCTCACGCGACCGATCGCGATCGATGCGAGCCCGCTGGAACTGCGGGGCACGGTCGGACACGATCTTGCAGGCTCACTGACCGCGGCGCACACGCCCGCCGGACAAGTCAGGACGATAGCCGCCGCGCTGCGCGATCACCTCGACAAGACCACCGCGCTATTGCCGTCGGACCGGTTCGAGCTCGTTTTCGAACAGGCGCGCGCACGCGACGGGCGGGTAATGACGGGCAGCCTGCTCTACGCGGCATTGCGGCGCGACGAGCGGCCGCTGACCGAACTGATCCGCTGGAAGGACCACGACGGCCTGAGCGACGTCTCGTCCGAGCGGGCCGCTTTGGATGGAGCGCGCGAAGCGTTGCCGATCCGGGGGCGCCTGACGTCGAGATACGGGATACGGTTCCATCCGATCCTCGGATACACTCGACTGCACGCGGGCATCGACATCGGCGCTCCGTGGGGCGCTCGCGTGGTGGCGGCAAGACGGGGAACGGTGCTGATCGCGGGATGGCAGGGTGGCCACGGCAACTATGTCCGGCTCGATCACGGGTCGGGCCTGAACACCGGCTATGCCCATCTCAGCCGCCTCGCCGTCTCGCCCGGAGAACATGTGCTGGCCGGCCAACTCATCGGCTATGTCGGCTCGACCGGCCTTTCGACCGGTCCGCATCTTCATTACGAGGTGTTTCGCGCCGGTCGTCCGGTCGACCCGCTTCGTGACGGGCTCGCGGCCTCGGCTGGGTCTGCCCCAGATTCGCGCGCCTTCGTTGCGGCGGTCGCGTCGCTGCGGTCGTTGATCACGGCGCCATGATCAACGACCGCATGATTACAAAGCCGAGCGCAGCGACGCACAGGTAGGCGCCCAACGGCAGATGCACATCGCCCCGCGCCGCGTCCTTCGGCCAGCGCAACAAGGCATCGACCAGACCGATGGCGCAGGCGACGAACAGCAGCAGCGGCAGATCGCGCCAACCGATCCACAGCCCGATCGCTCCCAATAGCTTGGGGTCGCCGCCACCCAGGCCTTCGCGTCGCGTCAACGCCCGGAACGCCCAGCCGACCAACCATAGCCCGATGAACGCGGTCGCGCCGGCTATCAGCCGTTCGACCACCGCCATGTCCGGATCCCAGGCAGGAACGGCGATGCAGACCAGCGCGAGCGGCGCCACCAGCCGATCGGGCAGCCAAAGCATCCGCGCGTCGAACAGCGCCAACAGCAGCAGCAGCCACGCCAACGGTGCCTCAGCCGGCGCGCCCATGGCGAAGGCATATGCCCCAAGCAGGCCGCATCCCAGTTCGACCAGTGGATGCAGCCTCGCGATCGGCGTGCCACAGGCGGCGCACCTTCCCCCGAGCCGTAGATAGCTGGCGAGCGGCACCAGTTCATGCCATGCGAGTCGCCGTCCGCACCCGTCGCACCGCGAGCGACCGTGATTGGCGCTTTCGCCGCGTGGCCATCGGACCAATACGGTCGCGAAATAACTGCCGGCGATCAGACCGAGCACCCCGCCGATCGATAGCCGCGCCCCGACCGGCAATCCAGCCCCGCCCACCGTCGCGGCAACCGCGATTACGTCCATAGGCTGTTGCGACAACGAGTTTCGATCCCGGCATCGCTATGGATCGGAACTTTTTTTTTCATTCCAGCAACCGTAACCTCTATCCTTGCGTATGTTAGAGAAGGTAAAGTCTTAACGAGCGTTAAGAATGTGTCATGGCACGGTGGTAGCGACGTTCTAGCGAAATCTCATGGGGGATGGCATGTACCGGTATTGTCTTGGGGCCGCCATCGTCGGTGTGGTCGGAACGATCTCTGCGAGTGCACAAGCGCAATCTGTTCAGACAGTTGGCGCCGGCAATGTGCTCGTGACGGTCAATGCCTCGGCGCCGGGGACCGTCCTATCGTCCGTTCCGCTGAGCGGCATCGCCGCCGGAACGGTGATCACTGGCGTCGACTATCGTCCGGCAACGCCACGCGTGCTCTACGCGGTTAGCAACGTCGGCCAGATTTACGCGGTCAACGCGCGGACCGGCGTCACCACCGCGGTCGGAACGCCTCCCTTGCCGACGATCGGCGGTCCCGGCTTCGACTTCAATCCAACCGTCGACCGCATCCGCATCGTTACGCAGACGAGGCAGGATTTCCGCGCCAATCCCGATACGGGCGCGCTCGTCGCGGTCGACGGAACGCTCGCCTATGCGGCTAGTGATCCGCTCGCCAACGCGATCGTCAACGTCGCCGGCGCGGCCTATACCAACAACGTCGCGGGCGCGACCGCCACGACGCTGTACGTCATCGATACGCGCGGCGCGCTGGCCCCGGCGCAGCTCGCGACGCAGGGCAGCGCGACGGTAAGCCCGAATGCCGGCACCTTGTTCTCGGTCGGCTCGACCGGCGTGACTACGCTCGGCAACGTCGGCTTCGATATCGACCGCAACGGCGCGGCGCTGGCGACCTTCACCAACCCCACGACCCGCGTCACCTCGCTCTATTCGGTCAACCTGACCACCGGCCAAGCGACCTTCATCGGCACGCTTGCCGGCAACACGTTGTACGAAGGCCTGGCGATCGCGCCGGCGGCCTTCGCCACGATGGGCGTCACCGCGAACCAGAACGCTGTCGGCGCGCAGCTCGACCAATTCGCCGGCATCCCGTCCGGCCAGACGCTCGGTCTGCTCAACGCGATCGACGCCGGCGCCGCGACCCCCGGCGCGCAGGCGGCGGCCCTGAGCCAGCTGACGCCGTCGGCCTATGCCTCGCTGCCGACGCTGGGGCTCAACGCGGTCGAGGTGAGCGAGACCACCGTGCTACGCTATACGCGCGACCTGCGCGGCCGGGGTACTCTGCCCGATGGATCGACCGCGACGCTCGACAGTCAGGGACGGGTCGGCGCATGGATCGTCGGTGGCGCACGGTTCGGCCACATCAGCCCCGCGATCGATCGGCCCAAGGTCAAAAGCAACGAGGTGCATGTCCTCGGCGGCCTTGACTATCGGTTCGCGCCCAAGAGTGCGATCGGCGTATTCGGCGGATATAGTCATACGCTCGCGCATCTGACGCCGATCAGCCTGCAGAGCCAGC
The DNA here is from genome assembly GCA_964242815.1 of uncultured Novosphingobium sp. Classification (GTDB taxonomy): domain Bacteria; phylum Pseudomonadota; class Alphaproteobacteria; order Sphingomonadales; family Sphingomonadaceae; genus Novosphingobium. Next base: position 125,290 of record CAXSZV010000006.1, on the reverse strand, counting down.
TCGATAGCGCGTTCGGCGGTGCTTACGGAACGGCCTCGGTCGGCCCGTTGTATATCGACGCCTGGGGCAGCTACACCGATCTCGACTTCAAGAACCTGCATCGCACGATCGCGATCGGGACTTTTTCGTCGCAGCAAGACGCCTTCACCCATGGGCATATCTACGCCGGCGGCGCCAGCACGGGCTTTAGCTTCAACGTCAGCGGTTTCGAGATCGAGCCGTTCGCCGCCGTACGCTACGCTAAGATCAGGATCAGCGGCTTTTCAGAGCTGGGCGGCGCGGTCACCGCGCTTAACGTCGGCCGGCAGGACGTCGAATCGATCCGCGGTCTGTTCGGCGGACGCATCGGCTTTCAGCGGCGGATCGCCAGCGCGCTCGTTCGCGTCCAGGGTCGGGGCGGATACTACCACGAGTTCAAGAACGACCGGCAGGTGTTCGACGCCAGCTTCATCAGCCCGACGCTCGGGGGCGGGACATTCTCCTTCACCCCCAATCGGTTGGACCGCAACTATTACAATGCCGGCGCCGCGCTCGACATATCGGGCGGCGGTCCGCTGTCGATGGTGGCGGACTACGACGCGCAGTTCGATTCGCAACGCCAGTTCCACACGCTGACACTCGGAGCGCGCCTTGCGTTCTGAACAAGAAAGCGCTCGCGCGGGGCTTGGCGGATCGGGCCCGATGGGGAGCACATGACCGATGCTCGCGCCGCCCGCTCGCTTTGGCGACAACAGCAAATCGCGGCGCGTGGCGGCGATCGCCTTCACCCTCGTACTGCATGGGCTCGCGGTGCTGACCGTACTGCTGCAATTTACCCAGACCGCGCCGGCGCGTTCGTCTCCATCGCTGACCACCTTCGACACCGCGAAAGAAGCAGCGGCACATCCGACGGTACATCGAACCGAACAGCCCCAAAAGGTCATCCCGCCGCCGCCGCTCCCGTTCGTCGCGCCGCCCCCGGAGGTCGACATCCCACGGATTTCACCGGTGGTGGCCGCGATGCTCGACCAGGCGGAGGCGCAGGCATCGGCCGGTGGCTGCGATCTCACCGCGCCGGTACAAGCGGCACTTCAGGCGAGCGACGACGTGCGACGGACGTTGCCGGCGGTCCCCCCGGATCGACGCTCGGTCGCCACTGCGATCGCCATCTGGGACCAGCGCTGGGTACAGCCGGATGCACTGCTCGATGCTCGGACACTCTCGACGATTCGCGACACGATCATCGCGACGATCGCAGCGGCCTCGCCAGCGTGCCGATCGCAGTCCCAGGGCGGACCACGCCTGCTCTACGTGCCCGTACAGTCCGATACCACCGTGCTCGCGGTGGGATCAGGTCAGTGGACCTGGCAACAAGTGGCCGACAGCGCGCAAGCCGATCTGGCCTTGGCGCCCGACCATCCTCCTCTCGATCCGCCGCGTTGGGAGGCGCGCGTATTCGGCACGACAGTCCGCAATCCGTGAACATGCCGCAGTGGACAGATCACCCGTTGTCACACCGACCATAATCGAAGCAGGAGCCGCATCATGTCATTGATAAAGAAGGCCGCATTGTATTGCGCGGCGAGCGCTACGTGCCTGATGCCGATCGCTCCGGCGATGGCGTCCAGCCATCGCGAGGCGCCGGGCATCGCCAAGATGCCCAAGGTCGACAACACCGACACCTACGCTTTCCGCAGCTATGAGCCGGGCAAGGAAGCGACGGTGACGATCATCGCCAACGTCCAACCGGACCAGAGTCCGGGATCGGGTCCCAACTACTTCGTGCTCGACCCCAACGCGCTGTATGAAATCCACATCGACAGCGATGGCGACGCGAAGGAAGACGTGACGTATTCCTTCAAGTTCAACAACACGCTGCAAGGCGGCACGGGCATTGCCTTGCCGGTCGGCGGCAAGACAACCCCCATCGCGTTGCGTGCGGCGGGACCGATCTCCAAGGATGCCGATCCCAACCTCAACGAGATCGAGAACTATACGATCACGCAGATCACCGGAGATAGCCGCTCAGGCACCCGCGCCAACGTGACCAACTCATCGGGCGGTGGGACGAATTTCACCAAGCCGCTCGACAACGTCGGCGGCAAGACGGTTCCGCAATATGCGGCCTATGCGAAGCAATTCGTCTACAATGTCGCCATCCCGAATTGCACGGGCGGCGGGCGCGTCTTCGTCGGTCAGCGAGAGGAAGCCTTCGCGATCAACCTTGGGCCCACGTTCGATCTGGTGAATTACGTGCCCATCGAGGGCGACAGCGCGCCGTTCGCGGGCGATGGCAAGGGTTTCCCGGGCGGCATCACGCAAAGCCGCAACAATGATGATCTCGTCGGCAAGCGCAACGTGACCTCGATCGAGATGGAAATCCCGATCGCGTGCCTGACCGGCTCGGGCAACGGGGTAATCGGCGTGTGGGCGACGACCAGCCTGCCGCAGGCCGTTGTTCGCGACCCGAGCCCGACCTACGCCGCGCCGACGCTGGATGGCGGCGCTTACGTGCAAGTCTCGCGCCTCGGCATGCCGCTCGTCAACGAACTGGTGATCGGGCTCAAGGACAAGAACCTGTTCAACGCGGTGAAGCCGACGGCTGACGCGGCACTGGCGGACTATGTCACCAACCCGTCGTTCCCCGCGCTGCTCAACGCCTTGTTCTTGGCGCCGGTCAACGCAACGCTGGGTACCAACCTGACCGATCTTGCGCCGAACAACTTCCCACGCAACGATCTGGTCGCGACGTATCTTACCGGCATCAAGACGCTGAACCAGCAATCGAAGGTGACACCATCCGAAATGATCCGGCTGAACACCGCGGTCAATGTAACACCGCGGGCGACGCAGCAAAACCTCGGTGTCCTAGCGGGTGACCTCGCGGGCTTCCCCAACGGCCGCCGTCCGGGTGATGATGTGACCGATGTAACGCTGCGCGTGGCGATGGGCCGCTTGTGCTATCCGGTGCCGATCAGCGGCCAGTCGACCGATCTCGGGCTGTGCACGACTCAGAACGCGCCGGTCGGCAACGTCGCCTTTACCGACGGCGCACCGATCTCGGCGCGCGACTTGCAGGGCGTGTTCCCGTACCTGAACGATCCTATCCCGGGTTCGCCGCGTTCGGCCCGTGACGCGGTCGCCGCCATACCCGCACAGCCGTGAGAAGGAACGTTACCATGCGTATCAAGACCTTGCTCAAGCTAGGCGGAAGCGTGGCGATGATCGCTTCGCTTGCCGCCTGTGGTGGAAGTTCCGATTCCACGCCCACACCAACGCCGACTCCGACGCCGACGCCCGCATCGATACAAAGCCAGATCAGCGCGCAGTTCGCGACGATCTTCAATGCCTCGACGACGAGCGATCCCGTCGACCCGAGCAGCGACAGCGTGCCACCACTCGCGCCGGCAAGCCCGCCGATCGACTTCTGATCGGCGATCAGCGCAGGGGCGGCGCTTCGACCGGCGCCGCCCCTCGCCACCGACGTATCGCGAGGACGCTCGGTTTACCCTTGGCGACATGCCGGTAGAGCAGGCTCGTCAGTTGCTGGCTCGTGTCCTCGATCGTCACCCGTCCGCGCGCCCAGTAGAAGCTTGAATTGAGAGCGGTGCCCGGTGGCAGCAGCATCCCCGCCGCCTGCATCCGATCGATGGTCAACCCATCGCGCGCGCGCATCGCGACCAGCTTACGGGCGATGGTCTTGTCGCCGAACAGATCGGTCAGCAGCGATTCGGGCGCAGTGTTGAGATTGACGTCGGTCGCTTGCGGCAGCGCGGTGCAGGTCTGCGCCAATCGCTGAAGGTCGACATCGCCAAGCCCGGCTATCCGCAAATCCTTAAGGTCGTTTAATGCGCCGCCAACAGCGAGCATCGCAACGATCCGGTCTACCACATCGGTTCTAAGCCCGGCGGTATCCGCGATCCTGGCGAACGTCTCGCGTGAGGTGACGTCGCCACGCGTCAGGTCGTTGACATTGAACCGGCTTTGCGCATCGCTGATCGCGAAGCTGAAACGGCCGCCGGGGATCTTCGCTTCGCGATCGCCGATGGTTGCCCATTCATCATGTAGAGAATCGGTCTGGCCATCGCGCGCAAGATCGCGCCGCAACGCGACCACGGCGCTGAGCTCGGCTCCTCGCGCGGTCGATTGAGCCTGCGCGGCGAAGCGCAAGCCACTCGTGCGTTCGACGTCTCCCTGCTCGCCGGCAAGAATGATCGCGAGCACCGCGGTCGTCAGCATGACGATGATCAGGACGTTGATCAGGATCATACCCCGCTCGTCGGTTCGTGGCGGCGGCATCGCCGCGCGATCGCTCACGACAGCCCCGCCTCGCCCGGAAGCTCGATCACGCAACGTACGAAGCCGCCGAGCCCGGCGGCGGGCGCAAGATCGAGCACCAATTCGATCCCGTTCGGACGCTCCGGATGTTCGCGCGTTGCCGGCGCATCAGCCCAGGCGCCATCCTTGAGGAACCGCCACCGCGCCGACCGGACCGCCCCGATCAGCACACGATCGTCGCCGTTGACGATGCGATGGAGCGCACCGTCGCGCACGACGTACGCGAGTTGATAATCGCCTTCCCGGCTTGATCGGGTCAATGTGACGCGATCGCCGTCGAGCACCGGACCGCTCGTCAGCGCCTCGAAATCGACGGTCGTCATGAATAATCCGCGCTGAAGCTCGGCGAGCCGCTCCGCGCGTCCGGCGGTCCGGCCCTGCACGCCGATGACCGTCTCAAGCAGACTGACGCCGGCAAGCGAGATGAGCGCGAACAGCGCCAGTGCGACCAGCAGCTCGATCAGGGTAAAGCCCGCGCTGCGTTGTGCGACGCGGGGGCCGGTCATTGCGGCGACCAGGTCGCCACTGTATCGAGCCGCGCCTGCTTCGCCTCTAGGATCGCGAGCGCGCGGGCCGCGCTACCGTCCTCGTGGAAACGGACATTGCCGCAGACCGCCTTGAACCCACCGCTCGAGAGCAGTGCCGAGCGGTCGGTGCCGCCGCCCCTGAACAGCTGCAACGCGATCCCGGCGGCATCGTACGCCAGCGCTGCGATCGTCCCTGGAGCCGAGCCGTTGCGCTGCTCGTACGCCCGCGCGAAAGCGGCGAAACCGATCGGATCGGGCGCGGCCATCCAGGCGCCATCGATCCGCGTGAGCAGGTCGGGCGCAAGGTCGAGCCCCTGGAAGGCACCGAGCAGCTGGACACCTTGGCCATTCAGTCGCGTCGCCGTGCTCGCCAGCGTTGCCGGATCGAGTGCGAGCAGCGCATCGGGTAGCGGATCGCGCATCAGCTCGGGCGCCAGCTCGATGCCGACCGCCGGCGCGACCGCGAGAGCCGCAACGCGCGCCTGTGCTCCCCAGCCCTGGTCCGGACCACCGGCGATCGCGACCCGGCGCACCCCGCGTTGTGCCGCGTAGCCCAGGATCGTCGCCACCGACTGGCGTGCCGTCAGGCCGAGCAGGAACACGCCGCTTTCGACCAGCGCCGCATCGTTGCTGAACGTGACCACCGGGATATCGCGACCGACCGCGCCGAGCACGGCGGGGACTTCGCGCGCGAACACCGGCCCCAGGACTATTGTTGCCCCCGCCTTGCGCGCCGCCCGCGCGGCGACGGCGGCGCCTTCGGGCGTGCCGCCGGTGTCGTACACCCTGATTGCATCGTCGCGATGGCCGCCGCCATCACTTCCGCCTTGCGCGAGCGCCGCCGCCCGCTCCATGCTACGTCCGAGCGCGGCATGTTCCCCGGTCTGCGGGACCAGCAATGCCGCACTCAGCCGAACCTTCGGCGCCTTCGCGGCCCGCGCCGGTGTCCACAGCGATGGAAGCGACGATGCAACCAGAACCGACGGCAGGAATGACGGCACGGATCGCAGCAGCCGACGTCGATCCATTGGCACTTGGGCAACCTCCAGTCGCGCGGCGTCCGCTGCGGCGGCGGACTCTGGCGTTCGTTCTGACCGGCGTCGTAGCATACCTGCTCGGGCTGATCGCGCTGATTCCGGCGCGCGCGGTGATGGCGGAAAGCGATCGCGTGCGGGTCGGCGGGACGATCTGGCGCGGCGAGGCGGTGATCGCCTCGACAGTCCACGTGGAATGGACCTTCGCTCCGCTGACGACGTTGACGCACCTCGCCTACAGCGCCGATTGGCGCCTGACCGGCGGCGCGACCGATCTCGCCGGCAGCGCCACGCGCGGCGGCGGCGTGCTGCGGCTGGAGGGCGTTTCGGGGCAGGCGGACGGCACGCTGCTCGCGGTGGCGGCACCACGCCTGCCGATCGCATGCAACTTCCTGGCTGACGTTGCCATCGACCGAATAGTAATCGGCGGTGCGGCGCAGCAGGCGCTGGGTACGCTGCGAACTTCGCCGGTGAAGTGCGTCGCAAGCGCCGCCGTCGGTGCGCCGCTCGACCTGCCCGCGCTGCGCGGAGAGATCACACCGAATGCGACGGGCAGCGGCGGCGCGCTGGCGACCGCAATGCGGGGCGAGGACCTGATCGAGGTTCGCCTGTCGCGCAACGGTGCGTTGAGCATCTGGCCGACCGCGCGCGCGACCCGCCTCGCGCCGTTCCTATCAGGGCAGCGCTACGATACGCTGATCAAGTAATCACGACATCGCCAGATCGTTGAGCCCGATGATGGGCATCAGGATCGCCATGACCATCAGCAGCACCAGACCGCCCATCGCCAGCAGCACCGCCGGCTCGACCAGCGAGACCAGCACCGCGACCTGTGCCTCGACCTCGCGGTCGAGCTCGGCGGCGGCGCGCTGCAATGCATCGCCGAGACGACCGCTGCTCTCGCCGCTCGCCACGATCGCGACCAGCATGCTCGGGAAGGCATCGGCACCGGTCATCGCCCGGTTGACCGAATCTCCCTCGCGCACCCGATCGGCCACCGCCTCGGCCTGAGCGCGGATGTAGAAGTTGGGGATCACCGCCGCGGCCGAGCGCAGCGCATCGAGCAGCGGGACACGGCTCTGCACCAGCGTCGCCAGGGTCGAAGCGAACCGCGCCGCGTTCGCTTGACGGCTGAACCGCGCGAACGGACGGCGGGTCGCGAGCAAGCGATGCAACGCGATACGGCGAGCGGGCCGCTTCAGCTCCTGCCGCCCCCACAACGCCAGTCCGACGACCACGGCCGCGAAGACGAACCCGTAGCCGTTAATAAAATTGCTGATCGCGATCAGCGCACGCGTCAGGAACGGCAGGTTGGCCCCGCGAGAGACGAAGACGCGGACGATGTCGGGCACGACATAGATCATCATCAGCGTCATCATCATCACCGACACCGACGCCAACAGCGCTGGATAGAGCAGCGCGAGTTTCAGCTTCTGGCTCGCGCCGTGCCGCGCCTCGACGAAATTGGCGAGATAGGCGAGCACCTCGGTCAGCCGGCCGGACTTCTCGCCCGCGCCAATCGACGCTCGATAGAATTCGGGAAACACGCGCGAATGGCGCGACAAGGCGCGCGCGAAGTCCGATCCTTCAAGCACCGCGCCGCGCACGTCGAGCAGCACCGCCGATAGCGCGGGCGCTTCGGCCTGCGCAGCGACGAGCCGCAACGCTTCCTCGATCCGCACCCCCGCGCCGATCAGCGTCGAGAGCTGGCGCGTCGCGGTCGCCAGCGCGCGGCCCGGCACCGATCGCCGGCGGAGCCGCTCGGCCAGCGTCGGCGCCGCCCCGCCCACCGCGCCGCCTGCCGACGCATCCGCCGGCTCGATCGCATGGCTCGAGACCACGGACATCGGCAGCAGCGCGCGCTCGCGCAGCGCCCGGCGCGCGCCGGCGACGTTGCCCGCCTCGATCACGCCGCGCTTTTTCTGTCCTGCCGGGTCGAGCGCCTGGTACGAGAATGCCGGCACGCTCAGCCTTCCTCGCGCACGACGCGCGCGACTTCGGCGACGCTCGTGATCCCGTCGCGGACCTTGGCGATACCGTCGGCGAGCAGCGACGGGCTCCGCCTGCGCGCCGCCGCCAAGAGCGCGGACTCGGCGGCCCCGTCGTGGATCAGCCCCTCGATCTCACGATCGATCGGCACGATCTCGTAGAGCCCGGCGCGGCCGCTGTAGCCCTCGCCGTGGCACGCATCGCAGCCGGCCGGACGCCAGACCACGTCGCCGATCGCGATCCCGCCTTCGAGCAGCGCGACGTCGTTCGCGGCCGCGCTGTCTTCCGTGCGACAATGCGGGCACAGCCGCCGCACGAGCCGCTGCGCGACCAGCCCGACGATCATCGGCGCGAGCAGATAGCGCTCGACGCCGATGTCGATCAGCCGGGTGATGCTGCCTACCGCCGAGTTGGTGTGCAGCGTCGAGAGCACGAGATGTCCGGTCATGCTCGCCTGCACCGCGACCTCGGCGGTCTCGCGGTCGCGGATCTCGCCGACCATGATGACATCGGGATCCTGGCGGAGGATCGCGCGCAACCCGCGAGCAAACGTCATCTCGGCGCGCGCGTCGACTTGCGTTTGCGCGATGCCTTCCAGCTCGTATTCGATCGGGTCCTCGACGGTCATGATGTTGCGGCGGCGATCGTTGAGCCGGGTGATCGCGGCGTAAAGCGTGGTCGTCTTGCCTGATCCGGTCGGCCCGCTGACGATCAGGATGCCATTGGGCCGGTCGAGCAGCCGCGTGAGCAGCGCGGCGTCGCCCTGGTTCATGCCGAGGCTGCCGAGCTCGGGCCGCACCGCGCCGCGATCGAGCAGGCGCATCACCACGCGCTCGCCATGTTGCGTCGGAATGGTCGAGACGCGTACGTCAATTTCGTGCCCGCCGATGCGCAGCGTCACGCGTCCATCCTGCGGGACACGCTTTTCGGCGATATCGAGCCGCGCCATCACCTTGATGCGGCTGACCAGCAGCGGTGCCAGCGCGCGCTTGGGCTCGATCACTTCGCGCAGCACGCCGTCGACGCGATAGCGCACCAGCAGCCGGCGTTCCTGCGTTTCGATATGGATGTCCGACGCGCGTTCCTTGATCGCCTCGAGCAGCAGCGCGTTGATCAGGCGGACGACGGGCGAATCGTCACGGTTGTCGAGCAGGTCGTCCACCTGCGCGGCGCTGTCGGCGAGGGTGACGAGATCGACGTCGCCGGTGTCGACGTTGGCCGCGATGCTCGCGCTCTCGCGATAGATCGTCTGTAGCGTCCGTTCGAACAGCGCGTCGTCCGCAAGGGTCCAGCCGATATCGCCGAACAATCGCTGAACTTCGAGCAGCGTGGCAAGGTCGGCGTCCGCGCGGTGCAGGCAGATCGGCGCGCCGCCATCGCTGGTCACCAGCGCGCCGCGTTCGCGCGCAAAGGTATAGTCGAGCTGCGCGGGGACCGCATCGAGGGTCGTCGTCTGCGCCATCAGCCCGCGATCACTAAAGTCGTCGAGACGATCCCCGGCGACTTGCGCACTATGCTGGACTGCGAGACGCGCAGCCGGCTGGTCGCCTCGAGATCGGCGATCCAGCGCAGCACCTGGTCGAACGGCGCGTCGGCGATCACCACGCGCGTGCCCCCGCCCTCGGGTTCGATCCGGTCGATCGTCAGCCGCGCGGCAGAGGCGCTGTCGGTCAGGATCGCGGACGCCGTTCCCCGCTGTATGCGCGCGCGCGCCACCGGATTGCCTTCGCCCGCGCGAAGCCGCGCCTCAAGCAGCGCGGCGACGCGGATTCGCGCCAGCGCATCGGCCCGCTCGGCTCGAAGCGGCGCAATGACCAGCAACAGCAGCGCGGCAAGGATAAGCGCGACCGAGAGCGCGGCGAGCAATATCTGTTCGCGCAGCGATCGTTCGACCCACCACAATCGCGAGCGTTGCCAATAGGGATCGACTTGGCCCAGATCGAACCGATCCATACCGATCGGCCCAAACGATTGCAGGCGCGACCAGTTCAGACGACGACGGCGTTCGGAAGGTCCAGAAGTCATTGCGCGCGCACCGCGAACGTACCCACGGCGCGACCCTGGTCGGCCGAGGCGGCGCCGGGTTGCGCGACGAGCCCCGCCCCGGCCAAGGCCTGCGCGATCTGCTGCAGATCGGCGATGGAATCGGTCTCGACCTCGATCGTCAGCGTGCCCGCGGCGCCGTCGAACTCCGTCGTGCGCCAGCCGACCGACAGCTTGGAGCCTGTCAGAGCCGCGCCGGTGCGCGACAGCAGCGACAGGAAAGGGCTCGGTGCGTTCGCGGCCGCATCGGGCGTCATGTCCGCAAGCGCGGCGTCGAGGTTCGGCCCGAACGCGACGTCCGGCTGCGTGACGGCGGCGAGCGCGCGTACTTCCGCATCGCGGCGGCTGGCGATCCGTTCGAGCGCGAACGTATCGGCGACAGCTATCGCCGCATGTGCCGCCGCGCCCAGCGCCGCGACTGCAGCGACGCGTCGCCAGATCGGCGATGCCTGGCGCCGCGGCGGCGCATAGGGACCCTGCCGCAGATCCAACGCCGGAGCGGTAAGCCGCCTGACAAGCGGCTCGGGCTCGAGCATCGCCGCCGCCGATGCGAGTGGGGGCGGCAACGGATCGCCGTACGCGATGCACCGCGGCTCACCGGCGGCATGCCAAGCATGCGCCAGCAAGCCCGCCGGCAACGCAAAACCCGTGCCGTCGGGCGCGCGCACCATCGCCCGGCCGGCGGCACGATCCACCGCCCAGGTATCGGCGCCCGGCAGCGGCAGCGTCATCGCGTCCGGTATCAGGCTCGCGCGCTCTAGCCCCGCCTCGGCCAGCCGCGCGGTCCATGCGCGCATCAGATCATGCCTGACGACACCCGCAAGCCAAGTGCGCGGCGCGATCTCGGTTCCCAACGCGACGTGAACGCGGTCAAGCGGATCGGCGATGCGATCCTCCACCGCGAACGGCAACGCCGCGCGGCGCCGCGCGGTGCTCGCCATCGGCGGCAGCTCGACGGCGAGCATCAACACGTGCTCGGCGCGGACCAGCACGACCGCAGGGCCATCGTCCGCCTCCTCGACGCAGACGAGTCGGTCATCCTCGAGCGACCAGACGCCGCCCGGACCCGGCCGGTGAAGCGTCAAGGACGGGCCGTTTTCGTCGGCGACACTGATCGAGGGCGATGGCTTTTCCATAAGACGCCTTTACAGTAAGGCCGATGATACCGAGGCTAAAGCGCTTTTCATCGGCCCGCCAGCAGATGCGCGACGATCACGCCGAAGCCGGCCTGACGTTGATCGAGATCCTGGTGGTGCTCGCGATCATCGCGGTGATGGCGTACCTGATCGTGCCCAACGTCATTGGCCGGCCCGATCAGGCGCGCGCCACCGTCGCACAGACCGACCTGCGCACGATCTCCGCCGCGCTCAAGATGTACCGGCTGGACAACGGCGACTATCCGACGAGCGAGCAGGGGCTGAAGGCGCTGTCGGCCAAGCCCGACGCCGCGCCGATCCCGGCGAACTGGTCGCCGCACGGATATCTTGAGCAAGTGCCCATCGATCCCTGGGGACGCGCCTACGTCTACCATTCGCCCACCGCGAACGGTGGCTTCGACATCGCCTCGATGGGCAAGGACGGCAAGCCGGGCGGGGACGGCGTCGATCAAGACATCTCCGTTTCCGGGCAATGATCCGCACCTTAACGTCCCGCGTCGCGACCTGCCCTCCGCCGGCCGAGGCCGGAATGACGCTGATCGAAGTGCTGATCGTGCTGGCGATCATCGCGATCACCGCGGGCGTCTCGGTGCTGGCGATGGGAACCGGCAGCGGAGCCGGCGGACGGGCCGAGGCGGCGCGTCTCGCGTCGAGCGTGCAGCTCGCCGCCGACCGCGCGATGATCGAGGACAGTGACATCGCGCTAGTGCCGGCAAGAGACGGCTACAGCTTCCTGCAGTGGAACGCGGACGACGGTGCGTGGCGGCCGGCCCGAGTTGCGAAGCTGGGCGAGCGCCACCGCTTGCCTGCGGGGATGACGCTGACCGCCGACGATGCGCGTCCGGCGCTACCGGTGAGCGCGGACGCGAGCGGCCGTGGCTTCACGCTAACGCTCGCGCAGAAGGATCGCCATTGGACGATCGGCTTCGACGGCGTCACTGCCCGGGTCAAGCCGGAACGCGCACCGTCGCCACGGACCGGCGCATGAGCGGGCCGGTCGCGGCCGGGCAACGGGGCTTTACCGTGATCGAGGCAATGGTTGCGCTCGCCATCCTCGGCATCGCCGCGGTCGGCATCATCCGCGCGACCGAAGCGCATATCGATACGCTGCACGGCTTGGAGCGGCGCAGCGCAGCGCAGTGGGTGGCCGAGAACGCGCTGGCCGAGACGCGGCTGGGCCTTCGCTCCGGCGCGAGCGGGGCCGAGGTGCCGATGCTCGGCGGCCGCTGGAGCGTGCGGACGACGCTGCGCTCCAGCGAGGATCGCGATCTGCAACTCGCGACCGTTCAGGTTTTCGCTGTAGGGCGATCAGGCACGCCGCTGGTGACGCTGCAAGGCTTCGTCGATCGCGGTACGGTGACGCCGTGACGCCGCGCCAGGCCCGACGGCGCCTCGATCTGGGTGCCGATATCTTCACAGGACTGGTGATCGCCTCAATCGGGCTGGAGCTCGCGCATCTGACCTGGCGGCTGGTGGGCTACTCAGGCGTCGGCCCCGCCGTCGCACCGGCCGTACCCGCGCTGAGCAGGGGGATCGACATCCGGCCGGTGATCGCGCTGGCCCCGTTCGGCTCGGCCGCCGCCGCCCCCGCCACGACCGGAGCCGGTCCGATCCGCCTGCGCGCGATCTTTCTTGCCGTTCCCGCCGCCGCCTCCACCGTGCTGATCGCCAGCGCCGATGGCAAGGTGGCGTCCTACAGCCTCGGCCAATCGGTGGGCGACGGCGTGATCGAGACGATCGAACCCGAGCAGATCGTGCTGCGCACCGCAGGCGGCACGCGGACGATGGCGCTTACGCAGGTCGCCGCGCCGCCCGGCGTATTGGTGGCGTCGGACGGTGGGCCGCCCGCGAAGAACGCGCCACCGGCCGGGTCGTCGCAAGGGCCGGCGCGTGCTTCCGGCAGCTCGTCCGGTGCCGATGCGGTGCGTGCGCTGATCCCGCCCGAGTTTCAAGGCGCCGCCGCCGCGCCGCCCCCGCCCACGTCCGCGCGAGCGACGTCCCCTGGCGCGATGGGATATGTCGTCGGTGCGTCGCCCGATCCGGCGATCCTCGCCGCAGGCATCAGGCCCGGCGATGTGATCGAGCGCGTCAACGGGCAACCCGTGAACGCGGGAAGCAACCAGCGGACGCTGATCGCGCAGGCGGCGGCATCCGGATCGGCACGGCTCGATATCGTGCGCGACGGCCAGCGGCTATCGCTGACCGTGCCGGTGCGATAGGTCGCGATCATGAGCCGACACCCGCAATGGCCGCTTGCCCTTTCGATCGCGCTGGCGCTGACCTCGCCAGTCGAGGCGCAGCAGGCGGCCGCCGACGTGACCGTCAACATGCGCGATGTCGACATCGCCGATGTTGCGCAGCAGATATCGCGGCTTACCGGCCGCACGATCATTCTCGACCCGGCGGTCAAGGGCGCGGTCAACGTCACCTCGGCGCGGCCGCTGTCGCCGGCGGGGGTGTGGGAGCTCTTCGTTTCGGTGCTGCGCGGACAGGGCTATGCGGTCGTGCGCAATGGCCGCGCTTGGCGTGTGATCCCGCAGGCCAACGCCGCGCGCGAACCGTCGAGCACGCCAGGCAGCGGCCGGGTGATCACGCGCACGATCCGGCTGCGCAATCTTTCGCCCGATGCTGCGGCGCGCATCTTCAAGCCGCTGGTCGCGGCGTTCGGCAGCGTCGAGCCGATCACCAGCCCCAACGCGGTGGTCGTCACCGACTACGCGGACAACGTCGCGCGCATCGCCGCGCTGGCCCGGTCGCTCGACAGCGGCGGCAGCGGCATTGGCTTCGGCACGATCACGCTGCGCTATGCGGCGGCAAAGGATGTCGCGGCGGCGATCCAGGGTGCGCTCGGTGATAGCCAAGGCGATAACGGCGCGGGCGGCGGCGGGCCGCGCGCGGTGGCGGACGAGCGCAGCAACATCGTGATCGTCCACGGCAGCACGCGCTCGATCGGCGAGGCGCGGGCGATCGCGCGCACGCTCGATCGGCCGAGTGGAACGGCGCCCGTCACGCGCGTATTCCGGCTGAAGAACAACGATGCCGAGACGGTCGCCGCGATCATCCAGGGGCTGATGGGCGGCGAAGGCGCGGCGAACAATCCCGTCGCGCGGACGCTAAATCGCGGCTCCAGCCGGTTTAGAACCACGGCATCGGCGGGGCGCGGGTTGAATTCGAGCGCCGACGGGCTTGCCGGACTTTCGGGCACACCCGTGCTGCAGACATCACAGGGGCTGACCTCGCTAAACCCGCAGGCCAGCGGGGGCGCCGACGGCATAAGCGGCGCGACCGGAATCGTGAGCAACAGATCCGCCGGCTCGGGCCAAGGCTCGGGCGGCTTCACGACACCTGAGCTCGCAGTGCAGCCCGCGCCCGAGCTCAACGCGATCGTGGTGCGCGGATCGCCCTCGGCGATCGCCGCGCTGGCTCCATTGATCGAAGAGCTCGACGTGCGCCGCCCGCAAGTGATGATCGAGGCGGCAATCGTTGAGATCACCGGCGACCGGTCAGAGCAGCTGGGTATCCAGCTTGGGCTCGGTGCGGCGGCGGACGGGGTCAGCAACACCGCGGGCACATCGTTCAGCAACCTCGGGCTTTCGCTGCGTCAGGTTCTCGGGCTCGTCGGCTCGCCAGCGGCGGCGGTAACCGCTGTCGACGGCCTGACCGGGGATTTCGGCAGCGCCGGCGACTTTCGCCTGCTGATCCAGGCGCTCGGCCAGTCGACGCGCGCGAATCTCCTGTCGACGCCGAGCATCACCACGCTCGACAACGAAGCGGCGGAAATCGTCGTCGGCCAGAACGTGCCGTTCCGCACCGGCAGTTACGCGACCGATGGCAACACGACGACACCGTTTACAACGATCGAACGCGCCGACGTCGGGATAACATTGCGCGTCGTGCCGCGCGTGCACGATGGCGACACGATCCGGCTAGAGGTCAGCCAGGAAGTCTCGTCGCTGGTGGGCGCGGTTTCAGGAGCGGCGGACCTCGTCACCAACCGCCGCTCGATCCAGACCACGGTGCTCGCCGACGATGGCCAGACGATCGTGCTCGGCGGCCTGATCAGTGACGATCAGACGCGGGTGAGGAGCCAAGTCCCGGTGCTCGGCGACATCCCGATCGTCGGCGAGCTGTTCAAGAGCCATATCGAAGCGAAGAGCCGCCGAACGCTGTTCGTGTTCCTCAAACCTACGATCCTGCGCGATTCGAAGTTGGTCGCGGCGGCGGCGGCGGTGAAGTACGATCGCGTGCGCAACGCCGAAATGGACCAGCAGGACGAGCCGAGCCTGCTGCTCGAACCGCCGCATGCGCGATTGTTGAGCGAGATCGACGGGATTTACTGAACCGCGATCAGCGCTTGCTCAGCCAGGCAGCGCGAACGTCAGGCTCGAGAATGTCGTGAGAAAGTCAGCGCGCGGGTCGGTCCTGATCGGCACTGACCAGATGACGTTCATCTGCCACTTGCCGGGATGCGGGATCTGGAAAATCGCACGTCCATGCGCATCGGTGCGATGCGTCGCGGCGGGCTGTGCATCGTTATCGAGATCGGTGATCTTGACCAGCGCGGCGGGCAGGGGCCTGCCCTTGAACAGCACCTGCACCGGCATGATCCGATCGGGTCCGAGCATCTGCGGATGCTTGCCCGGCACGATCTCCAGTTCGAGATTGTACGACTGCGTCACTCGCTTGATCGATGCGGCGTCGACCGGGCCCACCTGCACGATCGCCTTGGCGCGCCGGCTGTAGATCTCCCGCCCGTCCGCCCGCGTCTGACCCAGCCGCTGGCGCTGCTCGATGATCGGGGTGATGCCCTCGAAGGAGATATAATCGTTGAACCGCAGGAACGGCAGGTCGCTCGGCGTGGGTGTCGATTGCAACAACACCATGTAAGCGCCGGGCTTGGTCAGCGGCACGATTGCGTCGAAGCCGGGCGATCCGACGCGCAGCGTGCTCAGACGGTTGATCACGCCGTCGGGGCCCGCCGTCTTGAACTGAAGCACGTTTGCATTGGAGACGCCCCAGCGATCGCGCGCCGGACCATGGCCGACGAACAGCGTCATCGGCAGCGGGCTCGGCGTCGGCGCAACGAAGACGCGCGGCTGGATCCAGAAGTCGTGCGCCAGCGCCGGCGCGCTGATGAGGACGGGCAGGAGGACGAGCCAGAGCTTGCGCACGCGGGTATGCCTTTCTAAGCCCCGAACGGGTCGTCCCGTTCATGACGGATCGGGACGTCGGCACGCAAGGAAAACCGGCCCTGTCCGCTCCCCGCAACTTCGCGCTCGCACTGACTTGCGGCATTGCGCTCGCGGCAGGCGGCCCCGCCGGCGCGCACAGCGCGAAATCGCTGGCCTTGGGTTTCGGCGGTGGCTTCCTGCACCCGCTTTCGGGTCCGGACCATCTGCTGGCGATGGTCGCGGTCGGGCTATGGGGGGCCTTTCTCGGCCGACCGCTGGTCTATCTGTTGCCCGTCGTGTTCCCCACCGTCATGGCGTTCGGCGGCGTCCTGGGCATGGCGCGCATCGGCCTTCCCCCGGTCGAATACGGGATCGCGCTGTCTGTTTTGGTGCTGGGCATGGCGATCCTGGCGAAGTGGCGCGCGCCGGTCTGGCTGGCGGCGGCGATCGTCGGGCTGTTCGGCCTGTTTCACGGCTATGCGCATGGGCTCGAGTTGCCTTCGATGGCGAACCCGGTGACGTTCAGCCTGGGCTTCGTGCTCGCGACCGGCATGCTCCACGTGCTCGGTATCGTCATCGGCCTGATCCGCGAGCGCTCCCGCGGCGAGTGGGTGCTGCGTTCGCTCGGCGCCGTGATCGCGCTGGCCGGGGTGTATTATCTCTACGCGGCCGCGACCGCCTGATGCGGGGGGCTGCGGTCGCGGCTGGGTTGCTGCTGGCGGTGCTTGCGTTCGCGCTGGCGTTCATGCCGCGCCGCGTGGCGGCGACCTCGGCGATCGTCGCGGTTATGGTCGCCATCGGCGCCAGTGCGATATCGGGAACCGATGTCGAGATCGCGTTTGCAGGATGCTGGATAGGCCTCATCGCGACTGCGCTATTCGTCTACTGGCCACGTCTCGTTCGAGACTCCGCCGGCACCGCCGGGCCGCTGCTCGCCACCAATGCCGGTCTCTGGGCTGGCCTCGTCGTCTCGACCGAGGCGACGACCACGACGTTGGTCATGGTGCTACCTGTGCTTCTGCTCATCATTCCCGCCGCATGGGCCAACGCGCGCGGCTGGACGATCGCGCCACGCGTGGTGACGAGCTGGTTGCTGGCCGTGGCGCTCCTCGTCGGCGCGATCCCGCATCTCGTCGTGCATCCGGGGTACGAGCCCGACCACCAGCTGTAATGGTCGGCTCTAGCCTCCGGCCCGGGGGTCCGGCTTGAGCACGATATCCCTGAACTCGGCTCCACGCACCAACCTGACCCGGTCGGCCGTGATCGAGGCCAGCCGCCAGCCGAGCAGGCTATCGCCTATGCGCAGGATGACGGTCTTGCCCCACGCAGGCCGCACGAGCGCGACCCCATCGCGAGGCAGCCGACCGACGACGCCGACAAGCTCGAACTGGCTGGCCTGATCAATAGCGGTTGTCGGTATCGGCAGCGGCGTCTTGGTGGGGCCTTCCCTGGGAATTTCCGCCGCGGCGCTTGCACGCCGCACACCCGCCGCGTTCGATGGATTTCTTACTTGAGCCATGAGGACCACCAGGCATGCGACCATCATCGCTGCCGCCGTGGCGGTCTGCCAGGTAGCCTCGACGGTCGGCTTTGGTATGGCGAAGCGCCGGCCCTGCTCGTCCGATATGGTCAACGATGTCGGCGACAACCGTCGTTCGATCGTAGCCGCGCGCTGACGAAGCCAGGACTTGTGCACGACGCCGAGGAGTACGTCCATCCCAGGTTCGTTGTCGGCGCGCGAAGCCCACGTGAGGCGCTCTATCGGTAGCGGGCATTTGCGCGCGAGTTCGTGCTCCAACTCCATTTCGCCGTACGCTACGGGGGATAGCTTGATTTGCCATACGGCTTCGGCAAGCAAGAGCACTCGGACCGATGAGCCCGCGCCGATATGCGCCGCTAGCCGCGACCATGCGCGGCGATCATCGGCATCGAACGCCGCTATGTAGTCATCGGCACGAACGTGGACGCTACGCTCGCCCAGGAAAATCGTCGCGTTCCGCCGATCGGCCGAAGCGGCAATTCGCCGGGCGCCGCTTCCACGCCGCTGTCTTCGGAGCCGTGTCGCCCACCGATATCGCGGCGCAAGCGCGGCGGTAAGCGCCTGGCGCCACCCCGCCCATTCGTGTTCGCCGATCGGGACCGGAGCAATCTCAAGACGCGTTGCAAAGCGCATTGCGGCAATCGCATCGACGTCGCCGACATCGCGCATGCCGAGCGTAAGCGTACCCTCCGATACGCCGAGCGGCACGATTTCGCGGCGAAGCAGGAACTCGAGTTCGATAGCGAGGATGCTGGAGTCCATATTGCGCAACATAGGGAGCTGACGGCCGCAATCCATTCGATCAACGTGCGTCACGCTTAACAGCAAAGGCCTCAGACTCCCGCCCGATCGTCAGAAATTGCCGCTGATAGCCTGGGTTGCACTCCGACCGCTCGGCGACGAGGGTGCGTCATGTAAGGTTGCGATAGAGAAACCAGCCTGGTTGGTTTATCTGTGGTAAGGCACTGTCGAATGAATTGGCGACCTGCTCGTATAGGGACAGTGACACGCGCAAGAGCTAGGCAATACGTCGGCCCGACAACCGTTCTGCTATCGCAGCTCGTTGCCCGAGGTGATCCGCCTCATGAAATGATGGACGTCCACTACCCGCTGAGCCTCAGCAACGTCGAGCACCCGCTGTTGGAGCGCCCGACCGACGTCTTCATGAGACGGCGCTCGTGTGATGGAACAAGTTCGGCCCGATGTTAGCGGCTGACATCCGGCAGCGCGCCAGCCGTCGCAGGTTTCGGCAGCTGGTCGCCGGCAACTGAAGGTCGGACTCTGAGCCAACAACTGGGTCAGGCCGAACCGCATCGTGTGGAGACGGGTTCGCATCACACTGACAGCACCGCCAACGACCCAATTTTCAACCTTCCAAAACAGCCAATAAACGGCTAAAAAGCTGGAGTTATTGGCGGCTGAGGCAGCCACTTGCGTCCGCCCCGAAGTCTTCGCCTGAGAGACCCTGCTCGATCCTTGCGACGACTTCCACGCCGGCAACACAAGCATCCACGGCATCGCCGCCCGAGTTCGTTGAGCAGCCTGCGCGCAACGCCGAACTTGTCTATGAGCGACCGGCGGGTCGTCTCGTATCGGCGGCTGGCGATCGTGTTCAGGCGCGAGGGGAAAGGCATGAACCTGAAAAAGGTGTATCGGCTGTATCGCGAGGAGCGGCTGACGGCGCGCAGGCGTGGCGGCCGCAAGCGGGCGCTGGGGACGCGGGCACCGATGGCGATTCCGCAGGAGCCCGACCAGCGCTGGTCGCTCGACTTCGTGTCGGATGCACTAGCCTGCGGCCGGCGTTCCGCTTGCTCAACGTCATCGACGACTACAGCCGGGAATGCCTGGCATGTATCGTCGACACCTCGTTGTCAGGTCGGCGTGTCGTCCGCGAGCTGACCGCCATTGCCGAGCGTCGCGGGTTGCCGGCATGGTAGTCAGCGACAACGGCACCGAACTGACTAGTCACACCGTCCTCGCGTGGTGCCAGGACACCGGCGTCGAGTGGCACTACATCGCGCCAGGCAAGCAGTAGCAGAACGGCTTCGTCGAATCGTCCGTCAGCATGCGTCTGCTCAAGGCATGGCTCCTTCACCAGCCTTGAATCAGAACCGATGCTCAAACGGGTTCCTCTAAATGCAGACAACACTTGGTGCCTATATGGCATGCGCTCTTAGCCAAACTGCTTGATGAAGCCCAAGTCAAAACGCGGAACACTTGGTTTAACGATCCCTTGCTGATCATCGGTGGCGACTTTATCCTGTTGGACATGGACGCGTCATGACGGTGTGGAGCTCGGTATGAAAGCACCTTCCCAAAGCGTATCCGCGTCAGGTAATCGCAATATAGTCTTGCGTTTGCGCGCAACATCGCTAAGTAGCCGCGCAGACCGGATGCGAGCGATCGCATCGTCTCGTGCAGCGTGAGGGTTTTCGAACCGCGCCGGACAGGTCTTCATTCCCCGAACAGCCGCCTTCGTCACGCAGGGTCGCAGCACAAGCTCCCCCGCCCCGGCGCGCGTTTGTTCGTGCGCGCCGTGCGCCTATGAAAGCATAACCATGTCCTTTTTCACCGATCTCGGGCTGCCCGAGCCCATCACCCGTGCGCTCGAAGCCAAGGGTTACAACGATCCGACGCCGATCCAGCGCGAAGCGATCCCCGCGTTGCTCGAAGGCCGCGACCTGCTCGGCATCGCGCAGACGGGCACGGGCAAGACCGCCGCGTTCGCGCTGCCCTCGCTTCACCGTCTCGCCACCGCCGGCGAACCGCGCCCGCGCGCCGGATGCCGGATGCTCGTGCTGTCGCCGACGCGCGAACTTGCCGCGCAGATCGCCGACAACATGCGCGGCTATGCCAAGTTCCTCGACCTGACGGTCCAGTGCATCTTCGGCGGCGTGCCCGTCGGCAAGCAGGCGAAGGCGCTGGTCGGCGGTTGCGACGTGCTCGTCGCGACGCCGGGGCGCCTGCTCGATCTGATCGATCAGCGCGCGCTGACACTGCGCCATGTTGAAATCTTCGTGCTCGACGAGGCTGACCAGATGATGGACCTGGGCTTCATCGTGCCGCTGAAGCGCGTGGCAGCGTTGCTGCCCAAGCAGCGGCAGAGCCTGTTCTTTTCGGCGACGATGCCCAAAGCGATCGCCGAATTGGGCCGCCAGTTCATCCACAACCCGGTGCGCGTCGAGGTGACGCCACAGGCGACCACCGCCGAGCGCGTCGACCAGTTCGTCACGCACCTCAACCAGGCGGAAAAGCAGGCGCTGCTGACGCTGAAACTGCGCGACGGCCTGGCCGATGGGACCATCGATCGCGCGCTGGTGTTCACCCGCACCAAGCACGGTGCCGACCGCGTGACGCGGCATCTGGGCGGCGCGGGGATCGAGGTTTCGGCGATCCACGGCAACAAGAGCCAGGCGCAGCGTACCGCTGCGATTACCGGGTTCCGTAAAGGTGCCCTGCGCGTGCTCGTCGCGACCGATATCGCGGCGCGCGGGATCGATATCCCGGGCGTCAGCCACGTGTTCAATTTCGAGATGCCCAATGTGCCCGAGCAATATGTCCACCGCATCGGGCGGACCGCCCGGGCGGGTGCGGACGGTATCGCGCTGAGTTTCGTCGCGCCCGACGAGCGGCCGTTCCTCAAGGATATCGAGCGGCTGATCGGCCAGAAGCTGATGCCGCTGGCGCTGCCCGACGACTTCGCGAAGAACGCGGCGAAGCTGCCCGCGCCCGCGCGGTCGAATACGCCCGAGCGTGAGGAGCGCCCGGAACGCCGGGGCGATCGTTCCGGCGATCGTTCTGGACGCGGGCGCACTTCGGCGCGGGGCGGCCAGGGTAGTGGTCAGGGCGATCGCCGGCGCGAAGGTGGCGCGGGCGGTCATGCCGGCGCTGCGAGCGGTGGTCAGCGGTCTACGCGCGATGATCGGGCGGGCGGCGGACAGCAGCAGCAGCCGCGCGCCGATGGCGCGGGCAAGCGGGCTTCGCGCGGCGACGGCGATGCGCGGCCGGCCGCGAGTGACGCGCGCCGCTTCGGCACGATGCCACGCGCGAGCGATGGTGGGCAGCGGCGTGATGGCGGGCAGCGGCGTGATAGCACGGGTCAGGGCGGCGCTGGTCAAGGTGGTCGGGGTCGCGGCGATGCGCGTCCGCGCAGCGGTGGTGGTCCGCGCCACGACGCGCGCTGAAGCATAGTCCTCGATCGACGCGGGGGTAGCGGCCCACCCCAACCCCCTCCCGCTTGCGGGAGGGGCTTCAGCCGCGCCGCCCTTGGCAGCGGCCGGTGCCGAACCTAGCTTCCGCCGGGCGACACACGATCGAGGATCCGCGCATGGCCGAGGCAGATTACGTTCCACCCAAGGTCTGGACCTGGGACAATGCCAACGGCGGCCAGTTCGCCAACATCAACCGGCCGATCGCGGGCGCGACGCACGAGCGTGAGTTGCCCGTGGGACAGCATCCGTTTCAGCTTTACTCGCTGGGCACGCCGAACGGGCAGAAAGTAACGATCCTGTTCGAGGAACTGCTCGCGGCAGGATACGCGGCCGAATACGACGCATGGCTGATCCGGATCATGGACGGCGATCAGTTTTCGAGCGGCTTCGTCGCGCTCAATCCCAATTCGAAGATCCCGGCGCTGCTCGACCGCTCGGGCGCGCAGCCGATGCGCGTGTTCGAATCGGGCGCGATCCTGCTGCACCTGGCCGAAAAGTTCGGCGCGTTCGTGCCGACCGATGCGGGGGCCCGCGCCGAATGCCTGTCGTGGCTGTTCTGGCAGATGTCGACGGCGCCGATGATCGGCGGCGGCTTCGGCCACTTCTTCGCCTATGCACCGGTCAAGCTCGAATATCCGATCAACCGTTTCGCCATGGAGGTGAAGCGGCTGCTCGACGTCGCCGATCAGCGGTTGGCCGTCGTGCGCTATTTCGCCGGCGACGAATATACCATCGCCGACATCGCGATCTACGGCTGGTTCGGCGCGTTCCTGCGCGGCGAGGCGTATGAAGGCGGGGCCGAATTCCTCGACGTCGGATCGTACAAGAACGTCGGGCGGTGGTTCGGCGAAGTGAATGCGCGCGCGCCCGTTCAGCGAGGCATCCGCGTCAATCGCGAGAAGGTGGGCGCGGTCGCCGAACGCCATAGCGCCGCCGATCTTGATGCGATGATGGCGAGCTGACCTTCGGCTTCGCCATACACGAGACCGCTTTGCTTACCCCGAACCAACGGCTAAGCGCCGGGGCTGATGGGGCGTCGCCAAGCGGTAAGGCACCGGTTTTTGATACCGGCATTCGCAGGTTCGAATCCTGCCGCCCCAGCCAGATCATGCGCGGCGGTCGCCTCGACCGGGCGGTCGAGGCATGGCACTTCACGCCGTTTCGACAACCGACCTGGGCTGCGCTAGGCGCGGCGCACCATAGTTCGTCAATATCGGAGTGACCGACCCATGCAGATCGACAGTTCCATCGCCGCCATCGTCACCGGCGGTGCGTCCGGGCTTGGCCGCGCCTCGGCGCAGGCTTTGGCCGACGCCGGGATCAAGGTCGCGATCTTCGACATCAGCGAGGACGCGGGCAAGGCGTTCGCGGCCGAGATCGGCGGAGTGTTCTGCAAGGTCGACATCACCAGCGAGGACAGCGTGCTCGCCGGCTTCGAGCAAGCCCGCGCCGCGCATGGGCAGGAACGCGTGCTCGTCCATTGCGCGGTCGTCGCCGGCGGAGGCAAGACGGTCGGCTTCGACAAGACGACCGGCGGCTTCAAGCGCGCCGACACCGCCGGTTTCGCCCGCTCGATGGAGGGGATCGCGGTGGCGAGCTACCGCATGGCGTCGATCGCCGCGCTCGGCATGGCGGGCGCGGAGCCGCTGAACGAGGATGGCGAGCGCGGATCGATCATCCTGACCTCGAGCGCCGCGTCGCAGGACGGCCAGATCGGCCAGGTCGCCTATGGCTCGGGCAAGGGCGCGGTGAACGCGATGGTGCTGCCAATGGCGCGCGACCTCATGGATCTGGGCATCCGCGTCAACGCGATCGTGCCGGGCATCTTCGCCACCCCGCCGATGCTGCGCGTCAAGGAAACGGCCCCGGCGGTGTTCGAGAGCTTGGGCAAGTCGGTCCCCTTCCCCAAGCGGCTCGGCAAGCCCGAGGAGTTCGGCAGCGTGGTGCTCGAACTGGTGCGCAACACCTATTTCAACGGGCAGCTCATCCGTCTCGACGGCGCGATCCGTATGCCGCCGAAGTAACGGGGTAACGGTTCGGGGAGTGCCGTGCGGCTTTGCCGTTAGCAAGGGCTCCGACCATAAGCCTGGTGCGTCGGGCGAAGTGAAAAGAGCCCTTCGACAAGCTCGGGGTGGTCGGTAAATGAAAAGCAGCGCCGCTCAGGCGAGCGCCGGCATCAGCCGGCGTTCGCCCGCGATCCGCCCCATCGCCTTCTGAAGCTTCTCGAACGCGCGCACCTCGATCTGGCGGACACGCTCGCGGCTGACGTGGTAGACCTGGCTCAGTTCCTCGAGCGTCTTGGGATCGTCGATCAGACGGCGCTCGGTCAGGATCTCGCGCTCGCGATCGTTGAGGCTCTCCATCGCCTCGACCAGCATTCCGTGCCGCACGGTCACTTCCTCGGCGTCGGCGACGGTCTCGTCCTGCAACGGCCGATCGTCGGCGAGCATGTCCTGCCACTGCCCCTCGCCTTCCTCACGCAGCGAGACGTTGAGCGAGGCGTCGCCGCCCAGCATCATGCGGCGGTTCATGTTGACCACCTCCTGCTCGGGTACGCCGAGCTTGGTGGCGATGGTCCTCACGTCCTCGGGATGAAGATCGCTGTCCTCATAGGCATCGAGCTGCCTCTTCATCCGGCGCAGATTGAAGAACAGCTTCTTCTGCGCGGCGGTGGTGCCCATCTTGACGAGGCTCCACGAGCGCAGGATGTATTCCTGGATCGAGGCCTTGATCCACCACATCGCATAAGTTGCCAGGCGAAAACCGCGCTCGGGCTCGAACTTCTTGACGCCCTGCATCAGCCCGATGTTGCCTTCGGAAATCAGCTCGGACACCGGCAGGCCATAGCCGCGATAGCCCATCGCGATCTTCGCGACGAGCCGCAGGTGGCTGGTGACCAGCTGCGCCGCGGCATCGGGATCGCCATGCTCCTTGTAGCGCACCGCCAGCATATATTCCTGCTCGGGCGCGAGCACCGGATACTTCTTAATCTCGGACAGATAGCGGTTGAGGCTCTGTTCGCCACCCAGCGTCGGCACCACCGGCAGATTGCGTTTCCTGTCAGCCATGTCGACTTCCTGCCTTTCTTCCGCGACCGGACGACGATCGCTGTAAGGAATGATGATAATACGCGCGCGTTGAGCGCCATCGTAGCCGCAAATGCCGATTTCAGTTCCGCAGTTCTTCTATCAATCGCATCATGTCGGATGGCATCGTGCTGGCGAAATGCAGCGGCTCCAATGAAACGGGATGGGTGAAACCAAGTTCCGCCGCATGCAACGCCTGACGACGAAAATCGAGCGCGCCGAGCAATGACCTGAGTCGCGGAAAAGGGCGGCCATACACAGGGTCTCCCAATAGCGGATGACCAATTGACGACATGTGAACGCGCACCTGATGCGTGCGGCCGGTTTCGAGCCGGCATTCGACGAGCGTGGCATGCTCGAACGCTTCGAGCGTCCCATAGTGGGTGACCGCGTGCTTGCCGCGACCATCGGCGACGATCGCCATCTTCTTGCGATCCGCCGGCGAGCGCGCGATCGCGCCGCGCACGGTGCCGGCGGCCACCCGCGGACGTCCGGAAACAACCGCGTGGTAGACGCGGTGGACCGAATGGTCGGCGAACTGACGCGCCAGCCCTTCGTGCGCCGCATCGGTCTTGGCGACCACCAGCAGACCGGACGTATCCTTGTCGATGCGATGGACGATCCCTGGCCGCGCAACTCCGCCGATGCCCGACAGCTCGCCCGCGCAGTGATGCAGCAACGCGTTGACCAGCGTGCCGTCGAGATTGCCCGCCGCCGGGTGCACGACGAGGCCCGCCGGCTTGTCAACGACGATCAGCTGATCGTCCTCGAACGCGATGACGAGCGGGATATCCTGCGGCGCGGCGAGCGCGGTGGCGACCTGCGGCATGATGATGCGGAACGCCGCGCCGGCTACGGTCTTCTGCGATGGCGACAGCGCGCGCCGTCCGCCAAGCTCGATTTGCCCCTCCAGCAACAGGGCCTTGATGCGTTCGCGCGATAATCCGGTTTCGTCCGACAATGCGCGATCGAGGCGTTCGCCCTCGCGCGATAGGCGTCCCTCGATGATCGTCTTACTCGCGCCCACTCGTCGCGATATCGGATCGGCACCAGCGCTTGGCAAGGTCTTGTGTTGCCAATACGCAACACTATCTCCGGCGGGTAGGAGGCGTTCGCACCCATGAACCTCGAAAAATTCACCGAACGCAGCAAGGGGTTTCTTGCAGCCGCGCAGACGATCGCGATCCGTCTGAACCACCAGCGCATCGCGCCCGAGCATGTGCTGAAGGCACTGCTCGACGATCCCGAAGGCATGGCATCGGGGCTCATCACTCGCGCCGGCGGAACCCCGCGCTTCGCCGCCGATGCGGTCGACGTCGCGCTGGAGAAGATCCCCGCTGTATCGGGTAGCGGCGCGCAGAACACGCCCTCGCTCGACAACGACACCGTGCGCGTGCTCGATAGCGCCGAGCAGGTCGCACAGAAGGCGGGCGACAGCTTCGTCACGGTCGAGCGCCTGCTGCTCGCGCTGGCGCTCGCCAAGACGACCGCCGCCGGGCAGGCGCTCGCCGCCGCCAACGTCACCGCCGAAGCGCTGAACGCCGCGATCGTCGCGCTGCGCGGTGGACGCGCGGCCACCAGCGCATCGGCCGAAGAGACTTACGAGGCGATGGATAAATACGCGCGCGATCTCACTGAAGCGGCGCGCGAGGGCAAGCTCGACCCCGTGATCGGCCGCGACGAGGAAATCCGCCGCACGATGCAGATCCTCGCGCGGCGCACTAAGAACAACCCCGCGCTGATCGGCGAGCCCGGCGTCGGCAAGACCGCGATCGCCGAGGGTCTCGCGCTGCGCATCGCCAACGGCGACGTGCCCGAGAGCCTGCGCGATCGTCGGCTGATGGCGCTCGACATGGGTAGCCTGATCGCGGGCGCGAAGTACCGCGGCGAGTTCGAGGAGCGGCTGAAGTCGGTGCTCGACGAGGTCCGCCGCGCCGAGGGCGACATCATCCTGTTCGTTGACGAGATGCACACGCTGATCGGCGCGGGCAAATCCGAAGGCGCGATGGACGCGTCGAACCTGCTCAAGCCAGCCTTGGCGCGCGGCGAGCTGCACTGCATCGGCGCGACCACGCTCGATGAATACCAGAAGTACGTCGAGAAGGACCCCGCGCTGCAGCGGCGGTTCCAGCCGGTGTTCGTCGGCGAGCCGACGGTCGAGGACACGATCAGCATCCTGCGCGGGATCAAGGACAAGTACGAGGTGCACCACGGCGTGCGCATCGCCGACAACGCGATCGTCGCCGCCGCGACGCTATCCAACCGATACATCGCCGACCGCTTCCTCCCCGACAAGGCGATCGACCTGATGGACGAGGCGGCGAGCCGCATCCGCATGGAGGTGGAAAGCAAGCCCGAGGAGATCGAGACGCTAGACCGCCGGATCATCCAATTGAGGATCGAGGAACTGGCGCTCGCCAAGGAAAGCGATGCCGCCTCGCGCGACCGGCTCGGGCATCTGCGCGAGGAGCTGGCGGGCTTGCAGGAGCAATCGTCGGCGCTGACCGCGCGCTGGCAGGGCGAGCGCGACAAGATCGCCGCCGAGGGCCGCGTCAAGCAGGCGCTCGACGATGCACGGATCGAGCGCGATCAGGCGCAACGCCAGGGGGACTATGCGCGCGCGGGCGAGCTGTCATATCGGGACATCCCCGCGCTCGAGGCCCAGCTCGCCGAGGCGCGCGCGGGCGCGGAGAACGCGCTGCTGCGCGAGGAAGTGACCGCCGACGATATCGCGGCGGTGGTCAGCCGCTGGACCGGCGTGCCCGTCGACCGGATGCTGGCGGGCGAGCGCGAGAAGCTGCTGAACATGGAGGCGGCGATCGGCCGCCGCGTGATCGGGCAGAGCGCGGCGGTCACCGCGGTGTCGCGCGCGGTGCGTCGCGCGCGCGCCGGGTTGCAGGATCCCAACCGGCCGCTCGGCAGCTTCCTGTTCCTCGGCCCCACCGGCGTCGGCAAGACCGAACTGACCAAGGCGCTCGCGGGCTTCCTGTTCGACGACGACGCGGCGATGGTGCGCATCGACATGAGCGAGTTCATGGAAAAGCACGCGGTCAGCCGACTGATCGGCGCGCCGCCGGGCTATGTCGGCTACGACGAAGGCGGGGTGCTGACCGAGGCGGTGCGCCGCCGGCCCTACCAGGTCGTGCTGTTCGATGAGGTCGAGAAGGCGCACCCCGATGTGTTCAACGTGCTGCTCCAGGTGCTCGACGACGGGCGGCTTACCGACGGGCAAGGCCGCGTCGTCGATTTCACGAACACGCTGATCATCCTTACCAGCAACCTCGGCAGCCAATACCTCGCGAACCTGCCCGAGGGCGCCGAGGCGAGCAGCGTCGAGCCACAGGTGATGGACGTCGTGCGCGCGCACTTTCGCCCCGAATTCCTCAACCGGCTGGACGAGATCATCCTGTTCCATCGCCTGGGCCAGGAGCACATGAGGCCGATCGTCGAGCTCCAAGTGGCGCGCGTGCAGAATCTGCTGCGCGACCGCAAGATCACGCTGGCGCTGACCGACGCCGCCGAGCGCTGGCTCGGCCGCGTCGGCTACGACCCCGTCTACGGCGCGCGGCCGCTGAAACGCGCGGTGCAACGCTATCTGCAGGACCCGCTGGCGGAGAAGCTGCTCGGCGGCGAAGTGCCGGATGGCAGCACGGTACGGATCGACGAAGGCGATGGCGCGCTGGCGATGGTGGTGGGGTAGCAGAAGCGGCCGGCGTTAGCGATCACGGGTGACGCCAAGGTTCCATGGATCGAACCCGCGCGCTCTGATCCAGCGCGTTGCGATCCACTTTGTCCCGCGTTTAATGGGCAGCCCGGCGTGTCGCGACGCGGGGTCGGGTTCGCCGGCAGAGGTGACGTTATCGAAACAGATGGCGTCACCAGCTCGTCCGTTTATCGTCAGCCCGTTGCCAGGAAAATACGTCCCGCCCCCATCGTAGCCGTGGTTAAGATAGAGGATCAGCGTCATGATACGCTGGTTACCCTCGTGCGGCAGCGTATCCATGTGAGCATGATATTGCTGGCCCGGCGCATAGTGCAGCACTGTCAGCGCTTCGCCCTGCGACACCTGCGTGTCAGTCACCGCCGCGATTCGACGCAAGATCGCCTGCAGAGGGAGCGTCTCGCGCGTCGGGCCGATTACCGCTGCAGAAGAATTGCGGACGGGATGAGCGATCATCCGTCCGGTCTGCGGATCAGCAACCGCCGAAGGCGCGAGGAAGTCCTGCGCAGCGTGCGCGACTAAAGCGCACTCGTCCGGCGTAATCAGCGCCCGCCATCGTCTTACTTGCGGCGCGTGGGCAATCACCTCTGCTTCGGTCAACGCTTTCGGAGCGCCAGTGTCACTGACCATCATACGCGCGAGCATCGCAAGCTGCCGCCGCGCTTCCTGATTACCCTGCGCGGCAAGACGCTTGAGCAAAGTCACGGCGCTGACCCAGTCAGGCGGTCCGCCTGAGCCGTTCGCGGTCAGCGCGATCAACGTGAAAGCAGCATGTGTGTGGCCCGCATCGGCGGCGCGCGCTAGAAGTGTCCGCGCGGCGCGAAGGTCGCGTGGCACGATCTCGCCGACGAGATGCCAATGTGCGAGCAACGAGATCGCATCTGCGTCGCCGCTTTTCACCCCTGCGTACGCGAGCGCGATCGCATCCGCACCCTGGCACTGATAGGCTGCCGCCGTTGCCGCATCGCTAGCCTTACTCATTAGACAGACATGACGCCTTATGTGCGCAAAGAAAAGGGACGGCAGATTGCCCAGCCGTCCCATCCGTCTTTCTAAGAGCTACTGCGATCAGAACTTGGCCGTAGCGCCTACGTACATGTATCGACCGACGTTGTCATAGATGCCAGACCCATCGCCTACGCCCGTCAGGCCATAGGGCGGCAAGCGATTGGTCACATTGTCGACGCCACCATAGAAAGTAAACCGATCGGTGACGTCAACGGCTGCCCTCAAATCATGATACCAGACCGAAGGGTATTTTTTTATTGGGGCGTAGTCCGCGTTTTGAGGAGGATCTCCGTTGAGCGAATTATAGTCTTCATAAGCATTAAGATACATTCCATCGATCCAGCGAAGATTATACCCAAAGGTAACCTTGCCGAACTTGATGCTTGAGCGGACATTGACTTGATCAGATGGGCTGTTCAGTTCATCATAGTTGCTATCCGCATAGTTGGGGTCACTTGGGTCGCGGAAATCGCTGTCCACAAAGTTGTGCGTCCAAAACGCCTGAAACGCGATTTCGGCAAATCTGAAGCGGTGGTTGTAATTGATTTGGACATCAACGCCCGTGCGCTTCAGTTTTGCATAATTCAAGCTTGAGGCAAGCAGAGTTCCCTCGAGGATCTGTCCCGGAATTTCGCCATTCGCGCCACCCCCTGCACCCGCCCGCTGGATCAAAGGACAATATTGATTGCTGGTCGATGGCAAGTCATAGCACAAGTCTGCGATGTCCTGTGCGTCAACCGAAGCGATCGCGCCCTTGACCTTTATGTTGAAGTAATCAGCGGAGATCGAAAAACCGGGGATGAGACGCGGCTCAAGGATCACCCCGCCCGTAAATGAGTCCGACTTTTCCGCTTTCAAGTTAGGATTGCCGCCGCTGAGCGTTTCCAGCGATGAGATATAAACATAATCATAACTTGACGGAATGCCAGCGGCCGCACAGTTCGCCGCCCGGTACTTCGTGCCCGTGGCGATGTTTCGCGCTGAGCAAGGATCTGCAAAGCCTGGCGCAAAGTTCTGCGTCTGCGCTGAATAGAGTTCCGACAAATTCGGCGCACGAACCGATCGCGCATAAGTGCCACGAAATGTAATATCGTGGATTGGCTTCCAAATCGCGGTGCCACCATAGGCGTATACCGTCCCTGTCGCTCCCTTATAGTTGGCGACGCGGCCGTTGCCGAGCAAGCT
Source organism: uncultured Novosphingobium sp. (assembly GCA_964242815.1). Classification (GTDB taxonomy): domain Bacteria; phylum Pseudomonadota; class Alphaproteobacteria; order Sphingomonadales; family Sphingomonadaceae; genus Novosphingobium. The sequence continues at coordinate 94,301 of CAXSZV010000006.1, read as the reverse complement.
CAACTCGTTAAAGAACGGCTTGTCCTTGAAAATCGGCGCACGAAGCTCCGCGTAAGCTTCCTTTACCTTAAACGAGGGAGCGTTCAGCGTCGGGATGGCGTTGTAGAAAGCATAACCCTCCTGCGTCAGATCATCAAGCTTGTAGTATAGCGTCTCTCGCCGATATTCACCGCCTGCGGAGAAGCCGATCGGCCCTCCTTGAAGATTAAAGAATCCACTGGTATCGCCTGAAACATAACCGCTGATGTCGAGCTGCGTGATCTTGCCGCGCGCCATCGAATCAACAAGGATGTAGTCTTTGGCCGCTTGGCTGATCGATCCTTGCCCGAAGGGATTAAGCGGGGCGCATGCTGCGATATCACCAGCAAGCCGCGGATCGTCACCATCTGACAGCGGATCGCCTGTCAGATACGAAATCGTACCGGCAGGGTTTAGTTTCGAGCGGCAGACAATATTACCATTCGCGTCGCGAGTCGTATCCAATGCCAGCAGATAGCGCTGTACGTTCACATTACCCTTGATGATGTTGGTCTCTTTGGTCTCACCGTAGTTAACCGCAACCTCGTAATGCCAGTCCGTGTTGAAGTCGCCACGGATACCGCCGACGATGCGATAAGTGTCGCGCTTCAAAGCCTCGTCACGCACACCGAAATCGAACACGTTGCGACGAAGGCTGAACCGAAACGTCCCCGCAGCGATGGCCGCGCGCTGCGCGGCCAGCTTCTGCGCTGCAGTCACCGTAACGTTGCCATCGTCGTCGACGGTGTCGGCAAAGGCAGCGCCGGTGTTCGGGTTGACCGTCGTCGTTAGGAACTCGTTGGTCAAAAGCGTGCGCGCGTCAGCGTTCAGGAATGGATTGTCGAGGCGAACGCGCTCGCGATTCCCCGGATCCCCGAGCGTTGTACCCTGGCTGAAGAACGGACCACTCTGCGATCCGACGGACTCGGTGCGCACATATTTGGCCTCGAAGAACGGCACGAATGCCTTGCTGATTTCGAAATGACCGATAATGTTCGCCGAATAGCGCTTAAGATCAGGGCTGAGACCGAATTCGTCTCCCTCCCGACTGTCGGTTCCGTTTCCACCTAGGAACGATCCGTTCGGTCCAATGCCAATACGCTGTCCGGTCTGCGGGACGAGGCTTCCGTCAGGTTGGAATTGATACGAGCAAGTGAACGGGGAAACATTTTTGCCGCACTTGGCGACGGTTGGGTCCTGGAATACAGCGACCGATCCACCGAGGCCGATCGTCGCAGACCTGATGTCCCTATAATATGTACGGTCGAAAACGCCGTCCGATCCATTTGGTGATCCTGCTGGATCGGTATCGGTCACAACGAAACCGTGCTGATTGAGGATACTAGGCCGTTGTGACCCGAAGTAATCATCGTTGTGCGAGAATTCTAAGCTCGCGACAATATTGCCGCGACCGTCGGCGAAGTTTTGGCCTGCGGTAACCGACACGAACTGACGGCCTGCATCACTGTAGCGCGAAACACCTGTCTGCGTACGGATCTTGAACCCATCGTAGTTGTCTTTGAGGATAAAGTTAACGACTCCGGCGATCGCATCGGAACCATAGACCGCTGATGCCCCGCCGGTTAGAATATCGACACGCTGCACCAATTCATCAGGGATCGTGTTGACGTCGACCGATACGCCGTTGAGCAGAACGTCTGAACCGACATGGCGACGACCATTAACCAGCGTAAGCGTACGCTGAGTGCCTAATCCTCGCAAGTCAAGCAGGTTAAGGCCGCTGGTGCCGAGGCTATCATTTGAATTCTGCAGGCTAACCGTATTACGAAATTGTGGAAGATTATTCAACAAATCACCGAGATTGGTATTGCCTTGATCGAAAATTTGATCGCCCGAAATGACTGCAACGGGGTTGGCCGAGGTAAGGTTGGGCTGTCGGATGCGCGAGCCCGTGACGATAATCGCGGACGCGCTATTTTCTGCTGGGGCCTGCGTCGAGGTCGCTTCCGGCGTATCGGACGTCGACGTATTGCTTTGCGCCGACGCCTCACCCCCCAACGAAAACAGCGTCAGAAAGGTCGCGCTGAATAGCGTGGCCTTGGCAAAGGATTTGGTCATGGCGGGTCCCTGTTTCGGTGCGATCCGGCACTTGGCGCGCGCGGTATCGATTTTGTGGCGGCGACATTCTGTGATGCCCCAATGAAACGAACATGCGCGAAGGTTTCTGGTTTGCAAACAGGAAGTTCACCCGCCGTTAACCGCGTTGATCGAGGTGTCGCATAAATGCCACAAGCGTCGTCGCAAGTGAGAACGCCGGCGCCGCGATCGCCGGCCTGCGCCATAACGTGTAAGCGTACATTGACCGGTCGCAAGGCCGCATCTACCCGCTGCGTATCGGACCGCTTCGCAAAGCGCGCGCGGCAGTGGCGATGCAGGGGATTGACCACGATGAAGCTCGACACCACGATCGCCGCGGTGATCACCGGGGGGGCGTCTGGGCTCGGTGCGGCGACGGCTCGGGCGCTCGCCGACAGGGGCGTCAAGGTCGCATTGTTCGACCTCAACGCCGAGAAGGGCGAAGCACTGGCGGCGGAGCTGGGCGGGGTGTTCTGCGCGGTCGACGTGACCGATGACGAGAGCGTTTCGGCAGGGTTCGCCAAGGCGCGCGAGCACCACGGACAGGAGCGCGTGCTGGTCAACTGCGCGGGGATCGCGGTCGCCAGGAAGCTGATCGGCCGCGATCGTGAGACCGGCGCGCAGCTGGTGCACAGCGCGGCGGATTTCGAGAAGGTCATCCGCGTCAATCTGGTGGGCACGTTCCGCTGCATCGCCAAGGCCGCCGCCGGGATGGTCACGCTCGACCCGCTGGCCGATGGCGAGCGCGGTGCGATCGTCAACACCGCGTCCGCCGCGGCAGAGGACGGCCAGGTCGGCCAGGCGGCTTACGCCTCGTCGAAGGCTGGCATCGTCGGGCTGACGCTGCCGATCGCGCGCGACCTGATGAACGACGGGGTGCGGATCAACACGATCCTGCCCGGCATCTTCGAGACGCCGCTGATGCTCGCGCTGCCGCAAAAGGCGCAGGACGTGCTGAACGCCAGCGTCCCCTTCCCCAAGCGGATGGGCCGCGCGTCCGAATTCGCCGCGCTGGCGCTGGCGATGATCGAGAACGCGTATTTCAATGGCGAGGACGTGCGGCTCGACGGCGCGATCCGGATGCCGCCCAAGTAGCGCCGGGGATCGACGCGCGGTGTCCGGTAGCGAGCGCGCCCCGCCGGCACCCCCGCAGCCGCCGGCGTCGCCACCACCACCGACGCCTCCGCTCGGCGCGCGCGAGCAGCTGCTCGATACCGCGAGCCGCATCATGCGCGAGGGCGACGTGATCGACATCTCGCTGTCCGAGCTGTCGCTGCGTTCGGGGCTCAATTCGGCGCTGGTCAAGTATTACTTCGGCAACAAAGCGGGGCTGTTGAGCGCGCTGCTCGATCGCGACTGGCAGGCGATCGTGCGCAGCGTCGATGCGCTCGTGGCGAAGGATGACATGGCCCCCGAGGCAAAGCTGCGCCGGCACATCTCGCGCGTCGTCGATACCTATTACGCGGTGCCGTACCTCAATCGGCTGACGATGCGGATGGTGCGCGAGAGCGACGATACCGAGGCCCGGCGGATCGCCGACAGCTATCTATCGCCGCTTTATCGCGCGTACGAGCAGCTGATCGGCGATGGCGTCGCGGCGAACGTGTTCCGCGATGTCGATCCGCAGCTGTTCTTCTTCACCGTCACCGGCGCGGTCGATCGGTTCTTTTCGGCGCGGCTGGTGCTCAAGCACTGCTTCGATCAGGACACGCTGACCGAGGAATTGCGCGATCGCTATCGCGAGCACACGATCGACATAATCATGGCGGGGATCCTCGCCTGAACCTGCGGTTGCCCGATGGGTGCCCGCGCGGCTAACGCATTGCCGTGACAGCGAACGACGAAGTTGCCGGGCGTTACGACATCGCGATCGTCGGCGGCGGCATGGCCGGCGCATCGGTCGCCGCGGGCCTTGCGCCGTATGCGTCGGTGCTGCTGATCGAGGCCGAGGCGCGACACGGCTATCACGCGACGGGACGGTCGGTGGCGTTCTGGACGGAGAGCTATGGCGGCGCGCAGATCCAGCCGCTGACGAGCGCATCGGGGGCGTTCCTGCGCGAGCACGGCTTCATGACGCCACGCGGCGCGCTGACGATCGCGCGATCGGGCGACGAGCGCGCGCTGGCGGCGTTCATGCGGACGTTCGCCGCACAGGGTGTGGCGATCGAGCGCGTCGACCGGGCGGAGCTGGAGCGGCGGGTGCCCGGCCTGCTGCCCGGCTGGACGATGGGCGCGCTGGAGCCGAGCTGTTGCGATGTCGATGTCGCGGCGTTGCACCAGCACTATCTCGGCGTCGCGCGCAAAGCCGGGGCGGCGCTCGTCACCTCGGCGCGTGTCGGCGAAGCGGCGCGCGATGCGAGCGGCTGGAGGTTGGTGCTGGCCGATGGGCGTGTCGTCGCTTGCGACCTGCTGATCGATGCGGCGGGTGCCTGGGCGGATGAGGTCGCGCGCATCGCCGGGGTCCAGTCGATCGGCATCGCGCCGCTGCGCCGCACGGTCGCGCAGCTGCGCATCGATCCGTCCGCACCCGCACATCTGCCACTGGTGCTCGACCTTGACGGGCGCTTCTACTTCAAGCCCGAACAAGGACGCCTATGGCTCAGCCCACACGACGAGACGCCAAGCTCGCCTTGCGACGCCGCGCCCGAGGAGATCGACGTCGCGCTGGCGATCGAGCGGCTCGCGGGCGTGGTCAACTGGCGGGTCGAGCATGTCGAGCACCGTTGGGCGGGCCTGCGCAGCTTCGCGCCCGATCGGTTGCCGGTCTATGGCTTCGATCCGAGGAGCCCGCGCTTCTTCTGGTTCGCCGGGCAAGGCGGCTTCGGCATCCAGACCGCGCCCGCCGCCGCGGCGCTGGCGGTGAGCCTTATCCTGGGGTCGGGCGGTAGCGAGGTCGATCCCTCGTCTTACGCGGCGGCGCGTTTCGCGTAGCGGGGGGATCGCTTTCGTCACACCGCGTCTGGGGCGGGGCACCACCCCACCCCCTCTGAAGAGGAAAGGGCTATGCAGCGCGATCCCTGCCTGCGGTTCAGCGGTCGCAACGATCTTCGGAGCGCAGGCGTTACCCGGAATGCGATTGAGAGGCGGGTACGATGACGAATGGCGCAATTGACCTCGGCATCCGCCGCAGCGCGGAGATGGCGGCGGTGTTCATGATCGGCGACGGGCTGCTCGGCCTGTTGCAGCCGCGCCGCCATGTCGCCTTATGGCGATCGAAGGTCGCGGCGGTCGATGCGCTGGTCCGGCCGTTCGCCGACCGGCCCGATCGGCGGCGGCTGTACGGCGCGGTGCAGATCGCGGCGGGTATCGCGCTGGCCTCGCGCCTGCGCCGATCGCCGCGCTGAGCGGTCAGGCGATCGCCGACACGCCGAGGAAATCGGGCACGGGGCCGTTCCATTCACCGGGCGGCGACGGCGGCGCGGGGTCTCGTTCGCGCGCTTCGCGCGGCACCGCTGTATCGTCGCGACCTGACCGCGCGCGCACCGGTTCATCCCGCACGGCTGCATCAACGAACGGCGCATCGACGACCGGTTCATCGACGACTGGTTCATCGTCAACCCGCGCATTGGGCCGACGAGCGGGCGACTTGCCCGACGTCGCCCGCTCGCCGCGCTTACGCTTCTCGGGCGGGCGCTCACGCCCGCCACGGCGTGGTGCGGAGGCGCGATCGGCGGCGGTCGCATGGCGATCGTCCTCGCCGCCTTCGCTCTCGCCCGAGCCCTCGCCATCGAGCGCATAGACGGGAATTTCGGCCCCGGTCAATTTCTCGACATTGGCGATCGCTTCGGCATCGGCTTCGCTGACGAAGGTGAATGCGATTCCCGTCGCGCCGGCGCGGCCGGTGCGGCCGATGCGGTGAACGTAATCGTCTGGATGCCAGGGCGTGTCGAAGTTGAACACGTGGCTCACGCCCTTGATATCGAGCCCGCGCGCGGCAACGTCACTGGCGACGAGGATGTTGATCTTGCCATCCTTGAAGCGCTGCAGTTCGGCGATGCGGCTGGCCTGATCGATGTCGCCGTGGATCTCTCCACTGGCGAAGCCCGCCTGCTGCAGACTCTTGTTAAGCTCGCGTACGGTGGTCTTGCGGTTCGAGAACACGATCGCGTTGGTCACGCCTTCCTGCCGCAGCAGTTGGCGGAGCACGTCTTTCTTGCGACGCGCGGGCACCATCACCTTGTATTGCGTGATCTGGAGATTGGACGAGGCAGGCCGCGCGACCTCGATATATTTGGGGTTCGACAGGAACCGGTCGGCCAGCTTCTTGATCGGCGGCGGCATCGTCGCCGAAAACAACAGCGTCTGCCGATTGGTGGGCAGCTTGGTGCAGATCGTCTCGATATCGGGAATGAACCCCATGTCGAGCATCCGGTCGGCCTCGTCGATCACCAGCAGATCGCAGCCGGTGAGCAAAATCTTGCCGCGTTCGTACAGGTCCATGAGGCGGCCGGGCGTGGCGATCAGCACGTCGACGCCGTCACCCAGCGCCTTGACCTGATCGCCCATCTGCACGCCGCCGATCAGCAGCGCCATCTTGAGATCGTGGTTCTTGCCGTACTTGTCGAAGTTCTCCGCGACTTGCGCGGCCAACTCTCGCGTCGGCTCGAGGATCAGGCTGCGCGGCATCAGCGCGCGGCGGCGGCCGTGCGCGAGGATGTCGATCATCGGCAACACGAAGCTCGCGGTCTTGCCGGTGCCGGTCTGGGCGATGCCGATGATGTCCTTCATCATCAGCACGGGCGGGATCGCCTGCGCCTGGATCGGCGTCGGCGTGTCATAGCCGGCCGCCTCGACCGATCGCAGCAATTCGTCAGACAGGCCGAGATCGGCGAACTTCATGATAGGCGAGTGTTCCGGTTTCAGGCCGGCCGTGACCAGTCGGGGCGACGTGGCGCGGCCGGGCTCGCGCCCGCACCGAACGGCCGGACGACGATCGGCCCGCCCTTGCGCAAAGCGATGGCGAAGTCAAGACGGGCGGTTAATCACCAAGGCTCGTCTAATCGCCCAGATCGATCAACTCGCGTAGTTGCTTGAGCTTACAGTTAGCGCCGCTGCGCGACAGCAGCGTGTCGCGGTTGACGCACAGCTTTCCGTCCGGGTTGCGCGTAAGATAAAAGCCCGAGTAGTAATCGCGCGCGTGGCACGCGCGTTCCAGCGTCGCGCTGACCACTCGGCGATCGCGCAGGTACAGCAGCAGCTGGCTCTCGCCGCGCAGCGTCATCCCGCCGATCAGTGCGTTGGTCACGCATTTGCCGATCTTGCGTTCACGGATGCGCGGGCGCGACATGTGTTCGGGCATCGAGAAAATCGGATCGATCGTGAAAGCCGATGGCCGCGCGGTAATGCGGATCTGCATGCGTTGCTCGATGCGGACCTGATTTGCCACGTCCTCGCGCCCGGCCGCCGGCCCGGACCCCAAGACGCCGCCGTCCGCAGCGATCGGCATCAGGGCGACGAGCGACAACGGCGCCCATTGCACGGCGAATTGCAGGACCGGGGCAAGCATCGTCGCGATCGCCTTGTCATCATGGCCGCGATAAGGGCGGGCTCTCACGTCTCGGTCGAGCCGCGCGGTTGAACCGTCGATTAACCTCTGGCAAAGTCGCCAGTTCGCAGGTGCATCACGTGGCCCGGTGTGGCATTGCCGCACCCGTTACGATGACATCCGACCCGTTCCTCGATGAAGCCGCCGCGCTGCTGGGGCCCCGCGGGCTGACGCGCGATGCCGACCTGATTGAACCGTGGCTGACGGATTGGCGCGGCGTGTTCACCGGCAGCGCGCTGGCGATGGCCTCGCCCGCGAACACCGCCGAGGTCGCCGACGTCGTCCGGCTCTGCGCGCGCCATGGCGTGCCGATCGTGCCGCAAGGCGGCAACAGCGGCATGGTCGGCGGCGCGACGCCCGACGAAAGCGGCCGGGCGCTGCTGCTGTCGCTGCGCCGGCTCGATCGGCTGGGCGAGTTCGACTCCGACGCGCGCCAAGTGACCTGCGGCGCGGGGGTGGTACTGCAGACGCTGCACGAAGCCGCCGGGCGTCACGACCTGCGCTTTGCGCTGACGCTGGGCGGCAAGGGGTCGGCAACCATCGGCGGCCTGATCGCGACCAACGCGGGCGGCACCCAAGTGCTGCGTCACGGTTCGATGCGGTCGTTGGTGCTGGGGGTCGAGGCGGTGCTGGCGGACGGCTCGGTCTATTCGGCGCTGACCCCGCTCAAAAAGGACAACCGCGGCTTCGACCTGAAGCAGCTACTGATCGGCAGCGAGGGCACGCTGGGCATCGTAACCGCCGCGACGCTGCGGTTGGCGCCAGCGATCGCCGACCGCGTGGTGATCTGGGCGGGGGTTCCCTCATTGCACGCGGCCAGACGCCTGCTGCTGTTCTGCGAGGATAGCGCGGGCGATGCGCTCGAAGGGTTCGAGGTGCTGCCGCAGCAGTGCCTCGACGCGGTCATCGCGCATATTCCGGCCGCGCGCGCGCCGCTCGGCGAACCGCACGCCTGGCATGCGCTGATCGAGGTGGTCGCCGATCGCGTCAACGCCGGCACGCTGCGTGATCGCTGTGAGGCGATGCTGGCGGCCGCGTTCGAGCAGGAGCTGCTCGCCGACGCGGTGATCGCCGCCAACGAGGCGCAGGCCGAGGCGTTCTGGCTGATCCGCGAGTCGATCGCGCCCGCCGAACGCGCGCGCGGCCCGGCGGTGCAGCACGACATCTCGGTCCCGGTCGCGGCGATGCCCGATTTCGTCGACACGGTGGCGCCGGCGATCGAGCGCGCCTGGCCCGGCACCGATGTCGTCGCGTTCGGCCATCTGGGCGACGGCAACGTGCACCTCCACGTCATAGCGCCACCGGGATCGACCCCGGGGGTATGGCAGCGCGGCGACGGCAAGGCGATCAGCGGCGAGGTCTACCAGATGGTGACCGAGTGGCATGGCTCGATCAGCGCCGAGCACGGCATCGGCCAGTTGAAGCGCGCCGAACTCGAACGCCTGGGCGATCCGATCGCGCTCGCCCTGATGCGTGCGGTGAAGAGGGCGCTCGATCCGATGGGGCTGCTCAATCCGGGAAAGCTGATAACGCCCGCCAACGTCGATTGAAAATCATGCGATATCCCGTTGCGGCGTATCGCGGATCATGACAGTCGTTCGGAAACGAGATCCGAGGAACATCCGTATGCGCCATTTCTTTGTCGCGGCCATGGCTGCCTCATTGTCGGCGACACCCGCTGCGGCGGCGACGTTCACGTTCATCCAAAGCGGCTACGCCGATGGCGCGAAGTTGACCGGATCGTTTGCCGGCAGCGATCTCAACGGCGACGGCAAGATCAGTTCCTTCGACAACGAGGTCAGCGCGTTCTCGGTGCTGTTCGGCGGCAACAGCCAGGTCGCCGCATTCACGCTCGACCAATCATCGCTGACGCCGATCGGGCACTTCGTGAACGGCCTGGTCTACGACCTCGATGGCAGGATCGACTATTCCGCCGACGGCCTTCAGGCGGGAAACACCAACAACAGCGCCTTCGTCGCGCTGGGCGGCGACGTGCAGGATGCCGGCTTTTGTACAAGCCACGCGGGATGCGGCTTCATCAACTATTTTGGAACCGATGAGTCGGGCGACAAGATCGTCGTGACCTCGGTGCCCGAGCCAGCCGCCTGGCTACTGATGACGGCTGGCCTCGGATTAGTCGGCGTGGCGATGCGTCGGCGCGGTGCGCAGGCGCTGACCTAGACGCCTGCCCGCGCCGCGTATTGCGCAAGCGCGCGGTCGTCACCCTTGCCGGTCGATCGCGGCGGAGCCTAACGTGGCGCCAATCCATGCTGCTGAAGCCACGAGAATGTCGCATCGTAGAAGGTGGTCGCCGTTTTATTGGAGTTGATCGAATGTCCGGCGTCCGGAATGACAACGCGTGTGAACGATGTCGCTGGCCAATAGGACGGTTCCTTCAACGCCTGGGGGTCCGTCTGGCAGTCCCCGCTGCGGTTGCACCATAGCTGATCGTAGCGGCCTTGGGCGAACAACGTCGGCGTCGTGATCCGCTGCGTGAGTTGGTTGAGGTCGCTGGTGTCCACGGTCAGCGCGGTGAGCTCGGTTGGCGCCAGCGTATCCTTCTCAACGCCCTCTTCATACGGAACGATGTCCGGGTCATAGGATCCAGGTGCGATGAACACGCCCGCCCGGCCGTTCGGCTGCGAGGTTAGATACGTCGCCGCGGCAACCTGGCCGACATATTTGGGATCGGTCGCGGCAGGCACGAAGATGGTCAACAGATTAGGCGATAGATTGAAGTTGTGGCCGATCCCGCTGACGATCAGCCCGTCGACGTCATGGTAGTTCGCTGCTTCGTTCTCGGCGGCTAGCGCGCCCATCGAGTGACCGTTCAGGATGACTTTCGTAAAGCGGATGCCCAGCAGGCCATCGCGCAGCGTCTGAACAAGCTGGTGGGTGACGAAACCCGCTACGTTGAAGTCGAGCGTCGCCGCCAGCGGTCGGTCGCTTTGCCCATAGCCCAGCCGATCGAAGTTGAGCGTTACGTAACCGCGCATCGTCGCCGCGCGGACATACGAGTATGTCTCCGGCTTGAAGGGCGAGTCCCAATAGGTGTGGTTGTAGGCTCCGCCGTGGATAAGGATCTGAACCGGCGTGTTGGACGTCGGTCGCCCGGTATAGCAGAGCTGCGCCCAGATGGACTGACGCAAGAGATCGGTGGCGAACTGCTTCACGCGAATGATATAGGATCGACACTGAACCGGATCGGGCGCGCTCGCGACATTGCCCGTCGTCTGCGCTTCACTCGCGGTGACCATGGCGGGGCTGACCGCCAGCGCGGCCGCCATAGCCACGCAAGAAAACGACGCCGAATACCTTAGTCTAGTTCTAGACATACCGCTCTCCTTTATGCGCCGTAGCCACTTATTTGTGGATCGTAACAGATCCCTTGCGGTCAATCAGACATCTACAGACGTACGCGGACGTTGGCAGGCAAGGCGAGATACCAAGCGTTGACGAGAGATGCCTGATTGGCTTCGCAGGTAACCGGCTGGACCCAGGTCGCGGCGCGAATTTCGCTTTGGCAATATAGCACGCCCTGTTGCGCGACGGTCATTACGCTGCGACTTACTCCCCCCGCCCCCCGGCTTGCACGCCCCCGCCCCAACGCCTAAGCCGCCGGCGTCATTCGCCACAGGATATTATCATGGCCTCCGCCGCCCCCCAGATGTCGCTGCCGCTGTTCTACCACGGGCTGGTGCCGCTCAATCGGCAGGATCATGCCGGCTGGCGGTCGCGGCAGACCGACCAGGCGACGTGGCTGATCGGCCAGCACGCGGTGCCGCTGACGGTCGAGGAATTCCCGATGGCGCAGCGCAATTTCCCGATCGTGTTCTCGCAAGGATCAGATTCGGTCCCGCTTGCGCTGATGGGGCTGAACGAGGGCGTCAATGTGTTCGTCGAGGCGGACGGCACGGTCAACGCGCCGATCTATATGCCCGCCTATGCGCGCCGCTATCCGTTTCTGCTCGCGCGGCTGCAGCCCGATAGCGATGAGCTGTCGCTATGCTTCGATCCCGCCAGCGACCTGCTCGGTGATTTCGCGCAAGATCAACATGACGCGAGCCAGCCGCTGTTCGTCGATGGCGAGCCGTCCGAGGCTTGCAAGGCGACGCTGCAGTTCTGCGAGCAATTCGAGGTCGGCGGGCAGAAAACCGCGGCGTTCATCGCCGAGCTCGACAAGCATAACCTGCTGATCGACGGCGAATTGTCGGTCCAGCCCGAAGGGCAGACCCAGCCGTTCGTCTATCGCGGCTTCCGCATGGTCGACGAGGGTAAGTTGCGCGAGATGCGCGGCGACGTGCTGCGCGGCTGGTCGCAGAGCGGCATGCTGCCGCTGATCTATGCGCACATCTTTTCGCTAGAACTGGTGCGCGACATCTTCGGGCGGCAGGTGCAGAAGGGATTGCTGCCAACGCCCGATATCCGCATCCCCGAGATGCTGAACAGCTAAACCGTCATCGGCCATGCGTCGTGTGGATTGGCGCTATCGACCGATACGGGGTTGCCATCGAGGCGATATCGCGCTATATCGTGTGCTCTGTCGGTGCTACCCTCATGGCCCGATAGAACTGGTGCGCTTCGGCGCATCTCCTCCCTGAACCTTGGCCACCTCGCGCGATCCGCGCGGGGTGGTTTTTTGTTGGGTTTCCGGGCTGACTGCGTTCGCGCTTACTCGGCCGCCTGCGCCCAACCGCCCCGGCCCGCGCCGATAGCGGCGGTCGCCTGGGCGAGTTCGCCGACCAGGCCGGTCAGCAGCATGGCGATATCGCCGAAACCCTCCCCCGGTTCGTCGAGCCGCGCATCCAGATAGCTCGCGCGATCGATCTCGATCTGCAGCGCATGGATCCCCTCGGCTGGACGGCCGTGCCGCTCGAGCACATAGCCGCCGGCGTAGGGTCGGTTGTGCGCCGCGCGCCGGGCGTTGGCGGCCAGACGGCGCAGCGCGAGCGCGGTCAACGCACCGTCGCTGCTCGCGCCATAGCGGTCGCCGATGACGAATTCCGCGGCACGCGCACCGCGTTCGCGCGGCAATGGCGGCATCGAATGCAGATCGATCAGCAGCGCCGCGCCCCAGCGCGAGCGAATACGCGCGAGTTCGGCCGCGATCAGCGCGTGATACGGCGCGTGGACGGCGGCGATCCACGCGCGCACGTCGGTAAGATCAAGCTGACCGCGCCAGATTTCGCCCAGTCCCGGCACGCGTCGCGGTATCAGCCCGAGGCCGGCGCGCGAGCGCGGTCCGATCGTGGTCTCGCCGGGACAAGGCCCTTCACCGGACCCCTCGCCAGGCGCATCGCGCCGCACCATCGACCAGTCGATATCGTCGGGCGCGCGGTTGAGGTCGATCAGCGCACGCGGCGCGTCAGCGATCACTAGCGACGCCGCGCTGCCCGCCGCGATCGTACGCGCGAGCCGATCGACATGCCGATCCTCGAGCTGCTGTCCCGCATGCGGGTGCCGCATGCGCGCGAGCAGGCTCCGGCTATAACCGCGGCCAGCATGAGGCACGGCGATCAGCACCGGAATGGCAGCATGGTCCGCCCGGCCGAGCTTGAAGGCGGGCAAGCCCCCGGAGTCGGGAATGAGTCCCCCCGTTTCGGTCCCCGCGTCGCGCGCGGATCGTCGGTTCGGGTCAGTCACGCTCGCAACTTAGCCCCGCATCGCGCCGTGTCAAAGCGGGCCACTTGCGCCCGCATCGGTGACGTCATCGTCTTGCGCGTGCCATCGCGCGCGGTATCTGCCCTTCGCAACTGCACAATACGCTGCCGGGCTCGATCGATCCGCGCCACCTTCAAAATGGAACGATGACCATGATCCGCATTCTGTTGGCCGAAGACGATGAGGCGATGCGCTGCTTTCTCGCGCGCGCTCTGCGGCAGGCGGGGTTCGATGTCGTCGCGGTCGGCGATGGCGCGGAGGCGCTGCCGTTCTTGGAACACGAGCGGTTCGATCTGCTGTTGTCCGATATCGTCATGCCCGAGATCGGCGGTATCGAACTTGCGCGGCATTGCGAACGGGTCAGCGAGGGGACCAAGATCATGCTGATCACCGGGTTTGCCGCAGTGACGCTGCGCGCCAGCCGCGAGGCGCCCAACGCCAAGCTGCTGTCAAAGCCGTTCCACCTGCGCGAGCTTGTGGCAGAGGTCGAGCGCCTATTCGACCGCCCCGCGCAGCTGCGCGGCTGAGCGACGCGCGAGCCCGCTTGAATTGCCCGGTCCGCGCGGCTAGAGCCGCCGCCTGCCGACGCGAAGCGTGCTTCGGCGGCCGGAGATGAAGTGGGCGTATAGCTCAGTGGTAGAGCACTGTGTTGACATCGCAGGGGTCGGAAGTTCAATCCTTCCTACGCCCACCATCTCGTAAACTACTTCAAGTTTTGGCTGTCACGATCGCCACAACGGCGACGATTAAGATGACGAGCACAGCCAATCCCCGATTTGGATAGCAGGACGGCACCTTGCCAGTTCTATCCCCGCTGCCTAAGGCGAGCGCAAATCCGCATCCTTGGGAGACAGCCCGGACCATGGCCAAGATCGCAGTCAAGAACCCCATCGTCGAAATGGACGGCGACGAGATGACGCGGATCATCTGGCAGTGGATCCGCGAGCGGCTGATCCTCCCCTACCTCGATATCGACATCAAGTATTTCGATCTGTCGATCGAGAACCGCGACGCGACCGACGACCAGGTGACGGTCGACAGCGCCAACGCGACCAAACAGCACGGCGTCGCGGTCAAGTGCGCGACGATCACGCCCGATGAGGCGCGGGTCGAGGAGTTCGGCCTCAAGAAGATGTGGAAGAGCCCGAACGGGACGATCCGCAACATTCTGGGCGGCGTCGTGTTTCGCGAGCCGATCGTGATCTCGAACGTACCCCGGCTGGTGCCGGGCTGGACCGATCCGATCGTGGTCGGCCGTCACGCCTATGGCGATCAATATCGCGCGACCGATACGCTGATCCCCGGCCCCGGCAAGCTGCGGCTGGTGTTCGATGGCGCCGACGGCCAGAACATCGATCTCGACGTGTTCGACTTCCCATCGGCCGGGGTCGCCATGGCGATGTACAACCTCGACGATTCGATCCGCGATTTCGCGCGCGCCAGCTTCAATTACGGGTTGAACCTTGGCTGGCCGGTGTACCTGTCGACCAAGAACACGATCCTGAAGGCCTATGACGGCCGCTTCAAGGACCTGTTCCAGGAGGTGTTCGACACCGAAGGCTTCGCCCCGCAGTTCAAGGCGAAGGGCATGGTCTATGAGCATCGCCTGATCGACGACATGGTCGCGTCCGCGCTCAAATGGAGCGGCAAGTTCGTCTGGGCCTGCAAGAATTACGACGGCGACGTGCAGTCCGACACGATCGCGCAAGGCTTCGGCTCACTCGGCCTGATGACCAGCGTGCTGCTCGCGCCCGACGGCAAGACCGTGGAGGCCGAAGCCGCGCACGGCACCGTCACGCGGCATTACCGCCAGCATCAGCAGGGCAAGCAGACCAGCACCAATCCGATCGCCTCGATCTTCGCTTGGACGCGCGGGCTGATCTATCGCGGTAAGTTCGACGAGACGCCCGAGGTCGTGACGTTCGCCGAAACGCTGGAACGCGTCTGCATCGAGACGGTCGAAAGCGGCAAGATGACCAAGGACCTCGCGTTGCTGATCGGTCCCGACCAGAACTGGATGACGACCGAGCAGTTCTTCGAGGCGATCGTCGAGAATCTCGAGCACGAGATGGCGACCGCGTGACGCATCGGGCGGCGACGTCGCTCGCACCGACGATCCTGAGCTTACCAGCGATCGTATAGCGCTGCCCGGATCCGCTGCTCGGCCGCTGCCGCCATCGTCTTGCGGCTGGTCAGCTCTGCGCCTTCAAGCGGTGGCAGGAACCGCAGCGTCACGCGCAGACGTCGCGAACGAGCGAGGATGCGCAGGAAGTTGTGCAGACCGGGCTCGCCGCCGGTCCAGGCGATCTCGCGCGCTGCAAGTCCGTAATCGATCAGCACGGGCTGCACGCGCAATCCCGATGGCATCGGGTCGATCGCGGCGAGCAGCGAGGACTTGAACCGCTGCAACACGATGCCGTCCCCCGTCGTGCCTTCAAGGAACAACGTCAGCACGCTGCCTTGCGATAGCGCGGCGCGAAGCTGGTCGGCTTGCCCCGCGACCGCGCCGCGATGCTCGCGGGCGATGAAGACCGTGCGGTTGAGCTCGCACAGCCGGCGCAGGAACGGTTGTCGGGAGAGCCCGTCATGCGCGACGAACGCGGTCCCGGTCGTGCCAGCAAGCGCCATAATATCGAGCCAGCTCACATGGTTGGCGATCAACATTAACGGAGCCGGACCGGCATGACCGGCGGTGCGGATATCGGCGCCGGCGATCCGCGCCGCCGCGCGGAGAAACCGGCGCGGCCAGACGCCGGGTCCGACCACGGCGCGAGTGATATAGTGGCCGGCAAGGCAACCGATCAACAGCCCTGCCAGCCCGATCAGCCGGATCGCGATCCTGACCCTGACGATCCCCGCCCAGCCAATCCGACGCGCAAGTGGCGCTTCAGGACTCGCCATCGGGAGCACGGCCGCCACCGACCCGAACGCCGTACAGTTCCATCCGGTGATCGACCAGACGGAAGCCCAGACGCTCGGCGATCTGGCGTTGCAGCGCCTCGAGTTCCGGATCAACGAATTCGACGACTTTACCCGTCTCGACATCGATCATGTGATCATGGTGCGCTTCGGGCGCGGCTTCGTAGCGCGAGCGACCATCGCCGAAATCATGGCGATCGAGGATGCCCGCCTCTTCGAACAGGCGGACGGTACGATAGACCGTTGCGATAGAGATGCCGGGATCGATCGCCGCCGCGCGCACGTGCAGTTTCTCGACGTCTGGATGGTCGTCGCTTTCCGACAGCACGCGCGCGATCACGCGACGCTGCTCGGTGATGCGCAAGCCGCGTTGTGCGCACAGTGCCTCAATATCGATCGGTTGCTGCACGCTATCCGCTGTCTTCTCGTCCGCCGTCTGCCGCTGTTCGCTCGCCGCCACCACCAGCCTCCCGACCGACAAGCACGCAAGCCGCCCGACAAGCGCGGCGGCGCGCGCAAGCGCTCGATCGAGACACCCACGGTCGTATCTTAGCCATCGACCGAGCGTTCGACAACCGGGCGCGAGGCATGAAACCGGTCGGTGTGTTTGGCGGTCGCTAATGCTTGACGGCCGGCGGTGGCCGCCGCCATCCAGTGCATCGAACGGCGGCGCCAGGTTATGCGCGACTGATTATGTGCAAACGTGGGCCGGGATCAGGCCGCTGCCCTGGGTTTGCGGCCGCGACGCGCGCCGGGCTTACGACCAAGACCAATGCTCTTGGCCAATTCGCGACGCTTCTCCGCGTAATTGGGCGCGACCATCGGGTAATCGGTGGGCAGGCTCCAGCGCGCGCGATACTGGTCGGGCGTCAGGCTGTAATGCGTCATCAGATGCCGCTTCAGCATCTTGAGCTTCTTGCCGTCTTCCAGGCACACAATGTAATCAGGTTTGACCGAAGACCGGATTGACACCGCCGGTTCGGGCAGTTCCTCAACCACTTCGACCGGCCGGCCGAGCCCTTCCAGCGCGCCATAGACCTGTGTGATCAGCTTCGACAGATCATCCAGCGCGACACTATTGTTGCTGACGTGTGCCGCAACGATGTCCGACGTGAGGGTAATTAACGTTTCGTTCATATCATTCTGGATCGTGTCCATGACAATTCCTTGAGGTGTGGCGACCGTTATCTTTTTTAAGATTACAAACCCCGGATCGGTTTGTGACTGGTCTATTACTCAACTCTGAGACAGATACAAGTTCCCCAACGTCTAAATTACACGAAAATGGTGGATGCACGCATGATAGCCACCACCGGCGATCGTCCCGCAATATTACAACGGACAGTGAAAGGTTATTGCATCGACACGGCTGCCGTCGATGCGCCGGTAATAGTGCGGTCGTTCACCGATCGGGACGAAGCCGACCTTGCGATAAAGCGCTTCCGCAGGATTGCCGCGCCTCATTTCGAGCAGCAGTCGGGCCGCGCCGCGTTTGCGCGCATCAATCGCCAAGTGTTCGAGCATGACGCGCCCTATGCCGCGCCGCCGGTAATCGGGCGCGACCGCGAGAAGCAGCAGTTCCTCCTCATCGACACCCGAACGCGAAAGCCGGAACCCCGCCGCGGCGCACGATGCGCTGGCCGATCCGTCGGCGATGTCGGCCAGCGCGTGGTGGCAGTTGCCGATGGCCAGCGCGTCGATCACCTGCCGCCGGTTCCACGCCTCGCCAAAGTCAGGCGGGAACGCCGCGGTCATCACGCTCATGATGCGATCGATGTCGTGTTGCGTCGCGAACATCGAGCGATCACTCGACCGCAGGTAATGCGTCCGCCCCCATGCGCGCGGATCGCGGCGGCACGCCGGCATCTGGCGGGCTTGCATCGGATGGACGGGCATCGGATGGACGCGCATCGGGTTCACGCCCGTAACGCGGGCGCATATCGCTATGCAGCGCCGCGCCGCCGAGCAGGGCGTATTCGCCCGCGTCGGGAAGCAAGGCCATCGCCTCTCCCCACCCGCGCCGGGCCACCGCCGCTTCGGCCTCGCTGCCGGCGATCAGCCGATCGGGCAGCATCTCTTCCGCGCGATCGGGCGCGCATGAGGACAACGGCCCCAGCGCCCCGCCGTCGGCGTCGAACCGCTGGACGAACCATTCGCCATGTCCGCCGGTCATCGCCACGCCGAACGAACGATCTGCCGCGCCGCGCGCCCTCGATATCGCCATCGCCGCGACCAGATCGTGCGTCACATAACCGCAGAGGTCGCTGCTCCACGCGAACGCAAGCGCCCGTGCCGCCGCCAGGCCGACCCGCACGCCGGTAAAGCTGCCGGGGCCCAGCGCCACTACGATCCGCCCGGCGCGGCCGCGATCGGGCAGCGCGGCGATCATCGGCATGAGTTGCTCGGCATGGCCCCGGCCCAGCAGGCGAAAATCGTGCGCGATGAGCGATCCGTCCTCGAACAGCGCGACCGAACAGGCGGCGGTCGCGGTATCGATCACCAACGTGCGCACGAGGTGGCAGGGCCCGCGCGTCGCGTCAGGCGGCGCGGACTTCGATCACTTCGGGAACGTAATGTTTGAGCAAACCTTCGATCCCATGCTTCAGCGTCGCCGACGACGAAGGGCAGCCCGAACAGGCGCCCTGCATCGTCAGGTAGACGACGCCTTCGCGAAAGCCGCGATAGATGATGTCGCCGCCATCGTTGGCGACCGCCGGGCGCACGCGTGTCTCAATGAGGTCCTTGATCTGCTCGACGATATCCGCGTCGCCGGGATCGGACCCCTCGCCCGCGTCCCCTGCACCCGCATAGCCGTCCGGCTCGGCCGCCAAAACGATTCCGCCCGCGTCCCCGCCGGCGAACAGCGGCGCGCCCGATACGAAGTGATCGAGGAGCACCGAGACGACCTGCGGCTTCAATCCGGTCCAGTCGATACCCGCGGCGGCGGAGACCGAAATGAAATCACGACCGAAGAACACGCCGGTGACGTCGCCGAGCGAAAACAACGCGGACGCCAACGGCGACGCTTCGGCCGTCTCCTCGTCATCGAACGACCGCGTGCCGGCACCCATTACCTGTCGTCCAGGCAGGAACTTGAGCGTCGATGGATTTGGCGTGGTTTCGGTTTCGATGAACATTATCACGATTTAAGCAATGCGAAGTCATGGTCAAGGCCGATGGCCGATGAAACGCGCTTGCCCGTCTAAGACAGCGCGAATAGCACCGCGTCGTACGGTTTGTCGCCTATTCACTGGCGCTTAACCCGACCCGTTCGTATAGCGCGAGCCATGCATCCGATGAAGCGCGCCGCGCGTTCGCTCGTTCCCCTCTTCGCGCTCTCGCAACTGCTGGCCCTTTCGACACCGGCGCAAGCGACCGCCGCGCCGACAACGGCAAGCACGAACGCCGCCCCAGCACTGCCGTGGCTCTATCGCGGCAGCGACGTGCCGCCAGATCGCGAATGGGTGTTCGGCGAACTGCCCAATGGCCTGAAGTATGCGGTTCGGCACAACGGGGTGCCGCCCAACCAGGTTTCGATCCGCATTCGCATCGACGCGGGCTCGCTCAACGAGCGCGCGGAAGAACAAGGCTATGCGCACTTCATCGAGCACCTGGTGTTTCGCGAATCGAAGTATCTCGGCAATGGCGAGGCGATCCCCGCATGGCAGCGGCTGGGCGCGACGTTCGGCACCGACACCAATGCCGAGACCACGCCGACGCAGACGGTGTTCAAGCTCGACCTGCCGAACGCGACCGCCGCCAACTTCGACGAGACGATGAAGTATTTGTCGGGCATGGTCACCGCGCCAACGCTGAGCGACGCGGACATCGACACCGATCGTCCGATCGTATTGTCCGAAATGCGTGAGCGCAGCGGCGCGGCGAGCCGGGTTCAGGATCGTGTCCGGCAGCTGTTCTACGCGGGACAACCGCTGGCCGAACGCGCGCCGATCGGCACGACCGCGTCGCTCAACGGCGCTGATCAGGCGGGCATCCGCGCGTTCTACCATCGCTGGTATCGGCCCGAGAACGCCGTCGTGATCATCGCCGGTGATGCGGACACCGCGACGCTGGAAGCGATGGTGCGCAAATGGTTCGCCGATTGGCGCGGAGACGGTCCGGTCGTGCCGCCGCCGAGCTTCGGCGCGCCACAGGCGCCTACCGGCGGGACCGGCCAAGCCCCATCAGGTAATCAGGCCAATCCGATCGGCGAGGTCGGCGTCGCGATCGAGCCCGAATTGCCGCGCAACGTGACTTACGCCGTCCTGCGGCCCTGGCGGCGGCATGACGACACGATCGTCTACAACCAGGGGTTGATGCTCGATGCGTTGGCGCAGCAGATCATCAACCGCCGCCTGGAGACCAAGGCGCGCCGGGGCGGCAGCTATCTGGCCGCGCAAGTCGATCAGGAGAACGTCAGCCGCTCGGCCGATACGACCTTCGTCTCGGTGACGCCGATCGGCGCGGACTGGCGCAGCGCGCTTGCCGCGGTGCGCGGCGTGATCGCCGACGCGATGCATAGCGCACCGACGCAGGAGGAGATCGATCGCGAGGCGGCCGAGATGGACGTCGCTTTCCAGGTGCCGGTCGAGCAGCGTCCGCTGCTGCAAGGCGCGAAGATCGCCGACGATCTCGTCAGTGCGCTCGACATCCGCGAAACCGTCGCAGCGCCCGACGATGTGCTGAAGATTTTCCGCAGCACGAAGCCGCAATTCACGCCGGCGAACGTGCTCGCGCATACACGCGCGCTGTTCACCGGCACGGTGACCCGCGCGATGGTGGTCGCGCCGAACGCTGCGGAGGCGACGCCCGCGGCATTGCGCACCGCGATGCTCGTGCCCGCGCGACCCGATGCCAGCGTGCGGCTTGCCGCGAAGCCCGTGCGGTTCGCGGACATGGCACCGATCGGCGCGCCGGGCGCAGTCGTCTCACGGCGCCCGACCGCATTGC
Source organism: uncultured Novosphingobium sp. (assembly GCA_964242815.1). Lineage (GTDB taxonomy): Bacteria > Pseudomonadota > Alphaproteobacteria > Sphingomonadales > Sphingomonadaceae > Novosphingobium. Next base: position 73,111 of record CAXSZV010000006.1, on the reverse strand, counting down.
TCGAGATCGAGCAGATCGATTTCGCCAACGGCGTAAAAGTGCTGTTGTGGCCGACCAGCGACGAGCCCGGGCGGGTGCAGGTCAAGGTGCGCTTCGGCGGCGGCTATCGCGCGTTCGGCCCTAACGACGCGGCCGATGTCGCGCTCGGCCAGCTGGCGCTGGTGGGCTCGGGCGAAGGCATGCTCGACGAGGATGCACTCGACCGGGTTACCAGCGGGCGAAAGATCCAGTTCAACTTCAGCATCGACGATGCTGCGTTCCAGTTCCAGGCCGAGACGCGCAACGCCGACCTTGCCGATCAGCTCTATCTGTTCGCGGACAAGTTCGCGCAGCCGCGCTGGGATGCCAATCCGCTGCTGCGCGCCAAGTCGGGCGCGGCGTCGCAATATGAAAGCTATGCCGGATCGCCGCAAGGTATCCTGTCGCGCGATCTCAAGTATCTGCAGCGCGACCGCGACCCGCGCTTCCGCACCGCGACGCCCGCCGAGCTGCGCGCCGCGACGCCTGCGCAGTTCAAAGCGGTGTGGTCTCGCGCGCTGGCGACCGGGCCGATGGAGGTCCAGGTGTTCGGCGACTTCGATCGAGAAGCCGCGGTCGCTGCGTTGACGCGCACGTTCGGCGCGCTCGCGCCGCGCTCGCCGCTGCCCGCGACGATGGCCCCGGCTTCGGCGCGCTTTCCCGCCGCCAACGCCAGCCCGACGGTCGTCTATCACCACGGCGACGCCAACCAGGCGGCGGCGGTGATCGCCTGGCCGACCGGCGGCGGCGCGGGTGGCATCGCGCAATCGCGCCAGCTGGAGTTGTTGACGCAATTGTTCACCAACCGGTTGATGGACGCGATGCGCGAGAAACTCGGCGCCAGCTACGCGCCGCAGGTGTTCGCGCAGTGGCCAGTCGATCTCGACAGCGGCGGCAGCGTCACCGCGATCGCGCAGCTCGATCCCAAGAGCGTGCCGGTGTTCTTCAAGACCGCCGCGCAGATCGCCGACGACCTCGGCAAGACCCCACCCACCGCCGACGAGCTCGCGCGGGTGATCGAGCCGATGCGCCAGCAGGTCACGCGCGCGGCGACGAGCAGCGCCTATTTCATGAACCAGTTGGAAGGCGCGACCGCCGACCCTCGCCGCTTCGCCGGGGTGCGCACGCTGATGGTGGACTATACACTGACCTCGGCCGAGGCGATGCAGGCGCTCGCCGCGCAATACCTGCGCGCGGACAAGGCGTGGAAGCTGGCGGTGCTGCCCGAGGCCAAGCGTCGTTGACCGCATCCTTTTGCGCTTTTGCAATCGGTCAGCGCCGGCGCTATGGCGCGCGGCCTGGATAACGGAGCGATCGACGTGGCAGGCAAGTGGACCCCCGGCGGCTGGACCGCGCATGAGGCTCGGCATCTGCCGCGCTATCTCGACGGGGTCGATCTGGCCGGGGTCGAGGCGACGCTGGCGAGCTTTCCGCCGCTGGTCTTCGCCGGAGAAGCCCGCGCGCTGAAGGCCGATCTCGCCGAAGTCGCGGCCGGACGCGGCTTCCTGCTACAGGGCGGCGATTGCGCCGAAAGCTTCGCCGACTTCCACGCCGACACGATCCGCGACACCTTCCGCGTCATCCTGCAGATGGCGGTGGTGATGACTTACGCGGGCAAGCAGCCGGTAGTGAAGGTCGGCCGCATGGCAGGCCAGTTCGCCAAGCCGCGCTCGGCGCCCACCGAGACGATCGGCGGGGTCGAACTGCCGAGTTATTTCGGCGATATCATCAACGGCATCGAGTTCGCGCCCGAGACCCGGCGCAACGATCCGCAGCGGATGCTGCGCGGCTACACACAGTCGGCCGCGACGCTCAACCTGCTGCGCGCCTTCGCCAGCGGCGGTTACGCGAACCTGCGCCAGGTCCACCAGTGGACGCTCGACCACATCCGCCGCAGCCCATGGGCGACGCGCTTTACCGAGACCGCCGACCGCATCGGCGAGGCGCTCGACTTCATGGCCGCGTGCGGTATAGATCCAATGACCGTGCCGCAGCTCCAGGGCACCAGCTTCTATACCAGCCACGAGGCGCTGCTGCTGCAATACGAACAGGCGCTGACCCGGCGCGATTCGCTGACCGGTGACTGGTACGATTGCTCGGCGCACATGCTGTGGATCGGCGACCGCACGCGGTTCGACGGATCGGCGCATGTCGAGTTCCTGCGCGGCGTTGGCAACCCGATCGGCATGAAGTGCGGGCCGAGCCTGGCGCCCGACGCGCTGCTGCGGCTGCTCGATACGCTGAACCCGGCGCGCGAGCCCGGCCGGATGACGCTGATCTCCCGGTTCGGGCATGACAAGGTCGAGGCGGGGCTGCCGGCGCTGGTGCGCGCGGTCAAGCGCGAGGGGCATCCGGTGGTGTGGTCGTGCGACCCGATGCACGGCAACGTGATCAAGTCGGACTCGGGCTACAAGACGCGCCCGTTCGATCGCATCCTGGCCGAAGTGCGCGGCTTCTTCGCGGTCCACCGCGCCGAGGGGACGCACGCGGGCGGCATCCACATCGAGATGACCGGGCAGGACGTGACCGAATGCACGGGCGGCGCGGTTGCGATCACCGACGAGGCGCTGGCCGATCGCTATCATACCTATTGCGATCCGCGCTTGAACGCCGCGCAATCGATAGAACTCGCGTTCCTCCTCGCCGACATGCTCAACATGGAAGCGACCGAGCGGCACCGCCAGGCGGCCTAACGCATAAGCCCTCTCTTGATGGGTAGAGGGAATTCGCCGTCGCATCCCCCGCATTTCCTTCGCCGGACAATCGCGATACGCATCGGCGATGGCCCGATCCAAACCCCTCTCGCCGTCGCGACCGCCACGCCGCCGCGGCTGCCTGTTCGGTGCCGGCTGGTGGATCGGCCGCGCGATCGTCTGGTTCCTGGCGATCAGCGTCGGGCTCACCGTGCTGTACCGTTTCGTACCGCCGCCGGTGACGCTGACGATGCTGCTCGACCCCAACGGCTTCACCAAAGACTGGACGCCGCTGTCCGACATCGACCGCACGATGGTGCGCGCGGTGGTTTCGGCCGAGGACGCCAAGTTCTGCACGCACGATGGCTTCGACCGCGCGGCGATCGAGGCGGCGATGCGGCGCAACGAGACGAGCCAGCGTCTGCGCGGCGGATCGACGATCAGCCAGCAGACCGCGAAGAACGTGTTCCTGTGGCGTGGCGAAGGCTGGAGCCGATATCTGCGGAAGGGGCTGGAGGCGTGGTTCACGTTCCTGATCGAGCACATCTGGGGCAAGCGGCAGATCATGGAGGTCTACCTCAACGTCGCCGAAACGGGCATCGGCACCTACGGCGTCGAGGCCGGATCGCGGCGTTATTTCCGCCACGACGCCAGCAGCCTCTCGACCACCGAAGCCGCGCGCATCGCCGCCGCGCTGCCCAACCCGAAAAAGCGCGAAGTCGTCGCTCCCGCCGGGTTCACGCGCCGCTATGGCAACCGCATCGTCAAGCGCGCAGGCGTCGTCGAGTGCGATGCGTTGGACGTGTGCGTCTATCGATGATGCGGAGGGGCAGCCTTACCGCCCCCCCGGTTCGCTGGCACTGCCCGATCAGAAGTCGAGCCGCGCGCCAAGTCGCAAAGCCCAGAGCGAGGCCTTGCTGTAGGTCGTCGTCTTGGGATCCGAATAGTTGGTGTACCTATAGAGCGGGCAAGTCTGCGTGCCGGCCGTGGGCGAAAGGCTGGCGCAGGAAATCTGCACGACCGATGTATTGCCGAATTCCTGGTACGAACCCCAGTTACGGTTCAACAGGTTGAGGAAGTTCTCGATCGAGAACACCGCCGTGATCTTGCTGTGGAAGAAGAATGGGATCTGCTGTGAAAAGTTGAGGTCGATCTTGCTGAAGCTTGGCCCGGTCAGCGAATTTTTCGGCACGACGCGTCCTTGGTATTTGCGCAGTGATGTGTTCGTCACCAAGTTCTTCAGCGAGTTTAGCGTCGCCGCATCGCTGAAGATCACGTTGCCGACCTGCATGCCCCCGGCCGTCTGCGTCGTCGCGCCGTTGGCATAGTACGCCACCGTGTTCGTGTTCTGGCTGAAGTCCGGGACATAAAGCAGCGTGGAGTTCGTATTCACGGTCCCGAACACCGTGGCGCGGCCATTCGCCGCCGAGGTGTTGTCATTCATCACCAGCGAATAAGGCACGCCCGAGCGGAAATACCAGGCTATGCCGAAGCGGGTCTCGGCATCGCCGAAGAACTTGTGGTGTAACTGCGCTTCGAGATGGTAGCTGTTCTTGACCTCGAACACCGAGCGGCCATAGGCACCACCCCCGTTGGCGTCGGTCGTCGGCACACCGTAGGATGATCCGACAGTCGAACTCACCAGTACGCCGGCAACGTCCTTGACCGTCTGGTGCGTGTAACCGGCCGAGATATCGACGAAATCGAAAGTCTTGTTGACGCCGACGGCGAAGACGCGGGCGATCCCCTTGCCCGTATTGGTGAGCTGGATATCCGAATTGCCGCCGGGCGTATAAATGCCTGTCGGGTTGGTCGCGCTCGGCAGTCCGACAACCGCGCCGCCATACCGCTGGCGACCGTCCGCGGTCACTTGGTTGACGCCGTTGATCACCAGCGGCCGCGCGCGCAGATCGATCCAGCGGATCGCCGACTGCGCGTCGGAAAACAGCGCGTCGGCGCGGAACGACCAGCCCCGGCCGAACGCGCTTTGCGAAAACTCCGGCTGCCAGTTGACCGAAACGTTGTATTTCCATTGCGCGGGCAGCTTGAAGCGCGGGTCGAGCGAATTGGTGGTGACATTCGCAAGCGGCCCGGTCGCGGTCTGCAGATAGGCAAGCGCCGCCGCGTTCGGTGTCGCGCCGTTGATGTTACTCAGCGCGCCGCAGATCGCGGGCGAGATCGGCGTCGTCGGATTGGTGCGGTCGAAGCACCCGGTCGAATTGCGCACCAAGTCGATGCCGGTAATGATCGCACCGCTGGCGTTGAGCGGCGCGCCGCTGTTCGAATAGTTGTTCGAGATGAAGACGTCGGAAAGTCCGCCTTCGAACAGCCCGCCGCCGCCCGCGATGCGCAACGTCGGCGTCGGCTTCCAGTTGATGCCGACACGCGGTTGCAGCTTGTCGCGCCCATTCAGCGTCGCCGTATTGACCAGGCCTGGGTAGAGCAGGCCGAACCGATTGACGAAATTCTGGTTGGCACCGATGGTTTTGTCGGCGCGGATGAAATCATACCGCAAGCCATAGTTGATGGTCAGCGTCGGGTCGACCTTCCACGTATCCTGCAGACCGACGGTGTGCGTGGTATAGGCCCATCGGACAAATCCATCGTTCTTGTTGCCCGTGGTGGTCGAATTGAGGATCAATTCGTTCGCGCGCCTGTTGACGAAGTCTTGGTAGCTATCAAAATAGTATAATCCTTGCGGGCCGCCAGTGCCGGACAATCCGCTAGTACCGAAAACGAACAGGTTATAGTTCTTCGAATAAACGTTGTCATATTCCAACCTGAATTGATGCGTGCCGGCCTGATAGGTGGCATTGGTTTGGAAGGTCAACTGCTTGTTGTTGAATTTATTTGCTTGGCGCGCAGTGTCGGGGCCGAGGCGATAGATCGGGTTGCCCGTGCCGCATTGATAGACGGGAAACGGCACGGAAGTGCCCGTCCCGAGCGGCGCGCTCGACACGTTGTCCGAGCAGATGTTGAACTGCGCGAAGTCCGTGCCGTTGAACGCGTCCTGCCCGCGTCGATAGAACTTATATGCCGCCCGGACCTCGGTGGTGAAGCGGTCAGTCCACTGTGAATTGAGCTGCGCCGACCCAGCGTTGGTGAACTCGGTCAGGCGATAGAGATCGGATAACACCGCGATATAGGGCGTCTGCGTGCTGGTGCTGCCGGCCGAGCCGTATTGCGGCAACGTGTTCTCATGATGGATGAATGATGCCGTGAAGCGCTGCCGGCTGCTGATGTTCCAGTCGAGCTTGGCCGAATATTTCTTGTCGACCTCGGAGATCGCGGTCGGCACATCGCCGACATCGAAGCTGCCGTAATTGGCCTTGAACGCCGAGAGCACGTTGTCGAGCCCGGTGATGCCGCGCGTCGGCGTGTCGCCGCGCACCGCGTTGGGAACGAGATTGGCCGCGCCCGAATCGGCGAGCCCGAAGGTATTGGGCGTCCCTTCGGTCAGATGCTCGTAGGCGAGGAACAGGAACAGCTTGTCTTTGATGATCGCACCGCCAAGGCTCGCGCCATAGTTGCGGAAATCGAGGATCGGCGTCCGCGCGACCGGATAGATCGTGCCGGTGGGGCTGCGATTGTTGCGGGTGAAGTTGCCGTTGAAAGCGTCGCCGCCAAAATTGCCGAACGCCGACCCGTGCGGTTGGTTGGTGCCCGATTTCAGCACCACGTTGACCGCGCCGCCCTGGAAGTTGCCTTCGGAGATATCGAACGGCGCGGCCTTGACGGTCAGCTGGTCGATCGCCTCGAGGCTGACGATGCCGCGTGCTGAGGGCAGGCCGCCGTAGTTGAGGCCGAAGCTGTCCTGCACCTGGACGCCGCCGACCGAGAAGCGCTGCGTGCGGATATTGCCGCCGGCGATGCTCACACCGCCGACGTTAGCGTTGTAGGTGGAGAGCAGGTCCTTGCGAATCACGTCGCGGATGTCACGCCGGGCGGAGACCGTGTTGGCGATCTGTTGCGAATCGAAGACGCTTTGCGATCCGGTGACCAGTTCGCGCCCGCGCCGCTCGCGCGTACCGGTGACGATGATCTCCTGCGGTCCGAACTGCAGCGGCAACGCGAAGGTCTCGCCCACCGCGAGTTGTACGTTGTCGATCGTGGTTGCAGGCTCCCCCGCGCTCCGCACGCTCACCGTATACGGACCGCCGACGCGCAGCCCGCGCAGACCATAGTGTCCGCCGCTATCGGACATGGTGGTGCTGACCGTGCCGCTGGGCACGTGCGTGACGGTGACGGTTGCGCCTGCGACCGGCGCACCCGCCTGGTCGGTCACCTGTCCGTCGATCGCCGAGGTGATATCCTGCGCCACGACCGGCGTGACAATCGCACATGCGAGCGAAGCGCCGGCGACGCTCGCCGCGAGCAGGTATTTCAGATGCATGTCGATAGTCCCCCAACGTGGCGCGCAGCCTGAGCTCGCCTCATCGCGAAGCTCGCTCGCGAATGCTTAGCTGCGACCCCTATTCGAGCGGTCTGTGACAATGTGCTGACAGCGTCACGGTTAACCGCTGTTAAAGGTTTCGGGGCTGGGTAACGCGCATCTTTGGGTTTCCTATGTTGCGGTGCGGCAACAGCAAGATCCTGTCGCCAATCGTTTGCCAATCGGGACGCTGCCCCGCTTCGCCAGCGACGCTGCTTGAACGTGCTCCGCTGCCATGCGACATCCGCGCCAGGGTGATGCAGGCGATCGAGTCTTGCCGGGGAGGTTGATTGACGAAGCCGATGCAGTCTTCGGTCGCGCGTGAAGCCGGTTTCGACGGCCGGCACGATCACGACCATCACCGGGATCACCACCGGGGTCATCACCATGACGACCATCATCATGGCCCATCGAGCGGCGCGGCGTTCGCGATAGCGGTGACACTCAACGCCGGCTTCACGCTGGCGGAGTTCGTGGCGGGATTGCTCGGCGGGTCGCTCGCGTTGATCGCCGATGCGGGGCACAATCTGTCCGACGTGCTCGCGCTATTGGCCGCATGGGCCGCGAGCGTGCTCGTCAAGCGGCCGCCCTCGCCGCGCTTCACCTATGGCCTCAAGAGTTCGTCGATCCTCGCCGCGCTAGCCAACGCGGCGCTGCTGTGGGTCGCGATCGGGGCGATCCTGATCGAGACGGTACGCCGGTTCGCCGAGCCCGCGCCCGTCGCGGGACAGACGATGATCTGGGTCGCGGCGATCGGCATCGCGATCAACGGCGCCTGCGCGTGGCTGTTCGCTAGCGGACGGCGCGGCGATCTCAACATCCGCGCGGCCTTCACCCACCTGCTAGCGGACGCGGCGGTCTCCGCCGGCGTGGTGATCGCCGGCGTGATCGTCCTGCTGACCGGCTGGAGCTGGGTGGACCCAGTCGCATCGCTGGCGATCACCGCAGCGATCGGCTGGGGTAGTTGGGGCCTGCTGCGCGAATCGGTGCGCATGGGCCTGCTTGGCGTGCCACAGGGGATCGACCAGGGCGCAGTGCTCGCCTTTCTGCGCGCGCTCGATGGGGTGGAGGCGGTGCATGATCTGCATATCTGGCCGATGAGTACGACCGAAAGCGCGATCACCGCGCACCTGGTAATGCCGGCGGGGTGCCCGGGCGACAGGTTCCTGCACGACGTCGCCGATACGCTGCACCGGCGCTTCGGCATCGGCCATCCGACGCTGCAAATCGAAACGCAGCTCGATCCCGCCTGCGCGTTGCACAGCCTCGAGGTGGTATGACGATGGCCGCCGCCCGATCCGTTGCGCAATCCGGTGCGCGATCCGTCAATCAGGCGTCGCTGATCGACGCGATGATCCGCCTGCGCGGTGGCGATCAGGCGGCGCTGGGCGAAGTCTATTCAGCGACCTCGGCGAAGCTGTTCGGCATCTGCCTGCGTATCTTGCATGATCAGGGCGAGGCCGAGGACGCATTGCAGGACGTCTATATCAGCTTGTGGCGCGGCATCGCCCGGTTCGACGAGAGCCGCGCGAGCCCGATCGCGTGGCTCGCGACGTTCGCTCGCAACCGTGCGATCGATCGTCTGCGTCGCGCGGGCCGCGCGCGGACGCTCGATCCGATCGACGCGGCCGCGCATGTCTCCGACAGCGCCCCGCTGGCCGATGCGATGGTCGAGACGGCGCAGGACTGCTCGCGCGTGACGCTGTGTCTTGAGCAACTGGAGCCGCGTCATGGCGGCGCGATCCGTGCCGCGTTCTTCGACGGGGCGAGCTATTCTGAACTGGCGACGCGCGCGTCGGTGCCGTTGGGCACGATGAAGAGCTGGGTCCGGCGTGGGCTCGCCCGCCTGAAGAATTGCCTGGAGCCATGAGCGCGGCCGAAGATCTTCCCGAAGACTTCGCCGACGGCCCCGGTGGCGGTCCCGAAGTCCTGGCGGGCGAGTATGTGCTCGGCTTGCTGACCTCCGCCGAGCTGCTCGACGCACGCGGACGGCTCGCGCGCGACCCCTCCTTCGCGCGGGAGGTGGCCGGCTGGGAAGCCCATATCGCGCCGCTATTCGACGAGATCGCACCGTCGCCGCCGCCGGCGAGCGTCTGGGCGGCGATCGAGGCTGCGCTGGCCGAGCAACCGCTCGGCTCGCAGATCGCGCGGCTGCAACGTCAGGTGCGGCAATGGCGGATCGGCACCGGCGTCGCCGCGGCGCTTGCCGGGGTGCTCGCGATCGTCGGGCTGCGGCCCGACGGGCCCGTGCCGCCGCCGCCGCACACGATTGCGCAACCGCCGCTCGCCGCCGCGCTCGCGCCCAAGGGTGGCGGCTCGATCAGCGTGGTTTACCGCCCCGACGAGCGGCGGTTGACCGCGATCGCCGCAGACCTTGGCTCCCATCGCGGACATGACATGGAGCTCTGGGTGCTGCCGCCCGGCGGCGCTCCGCTGCCGCTGGGGCTGGTCACCGCAGAGCACGGGCAGCTCGCGCTCGCCGCCGGAACATCCGCCAGGCTCGTCGCGGGGAGCACGATCGCGGTATCCCTCGAACCCGTCGGCGGTTCGCCCACGGGTCTGCCGACCGGCCCGGTGCTGGCGACCGCGAAAATATCGCCCGCCTGACGCGTCCGAGGCACGCGTATGCGCGTACCTTCCGAAGCAGAGACCATATGATCGGAGTTAAACTGTGCTTAGTAAAAGCAATATTCTCGCGTCGATATCCGCCGGCGCGATCGTTCTTGGCGGCATGGCCGCCTCGCCGGTGTACGCGAAGGCGAAGCACGCCGCCCACATGGTGACGGTAGGCGGCGCGGCGATGTATCCGACCAAGACCATCGTCGAGAACGCGGTCAACTCACCGATCCATACGACGCTCGTCGCCGCGGTGAAGGCGGCCGGCCTCGTCGATACGCTGAACGGCCCAGGGCCTTTCACGGTGTTCGCGCCGACCGACAGCGCATTCGCCAAGCTTCCCGCCGGCACCGTCGACACGCTGCTGAAGGCCGAGAACCACAACGCGCTGGTCAAGGTGCTGACCTATCATGTCGTCGCGGGCAGGCTGACCAGCGCCGATCTGCTGGCGCAGATCAAGGCCGGCGGCGGCATGGCTTCGCTGACCACGGTCGCGGGCGGAACGCTGACGGCCAAGGCGGTCGGCAAGCATATCGAGCTTACCGACGAGAAGGGCGGTGTGGCACACGTCACGCAAGCCGACGTGCTGCAATCGAACGGCGTGATCCATGTCACCGACGCGGTATCGCTGCCGAACTGAGGCATCGCTTTGCGGCGGGGCGGGGGGTTAGCCTCCGCCCTGCCGCCGAAATCCGTCTTTTGACGCGACAGACCCGGATGCGCACACAAGGCGCGGAGAAAGCATCAGCGCGGCGTTTGATCGAGACGCGCCTCCGCTGGCCAACGGCGGTTCATCCAACGATGAAAGCTGCTTGCCTGGCCGCGGTTCGCCGTCAGAACTGCATCCCCGTCGGTGCTCGGTTCACGCTTCACGCACTTCGCCAGACCGTGCATCGCTCATCCCATCGGGTCCGCCTTATGCGCGGCTCAGGAGCGATGCTAATCGCCGTGGTTCGGCCCTGCAAGTCACAACGATGACACTCACCCCCGCATCTATATGACTTATCCGTGGTCATTGGTCATGGCGGCGAAGATCCGCTCTCGACGCTCGAGGATATCGTAGCGAAGATGAATGCGATGGCTGCTGCACCTAGACCCGTGGACGTTACAAAAAGCGTTAAGGCGGATATCACTCGTAATGGGCAGCGGTGGCACAACTGGAGAGTACACCGTGCAACATCGGAGCGATGTGTGATTCAAGTCCCACCCGCTGCCCGCTAAATTGAAACTGAGACGCTGCCCTTAGCGATCAAAGCCAGCCGGCGGCGCGATACCAGGCGGCGGTCGCGGCCAGACCGGCGCGCGTTTCGATCATCGGTTGCCAGATCGCCGCCGGCACGCGCGATGCGGTGTCCACGACCCAATCGGGATGCGTAAGATAGCCGACGCGGTCTGCGGTCAGCTTCGCCGCCGACCCGCGTAGCAGGCGATCGAGCCGCGCCGCGCGAGCCATCCAGCGCGGTAGGACCGGTAGCACGCGCATGCGGCGGCCGACCGCCCCGCCGACAGCATCGCCGATCGCTCGCGCCAGATCGCGGTGATCCCAGCCCGCCAATGCGCCGTCGTCGGGCTCGAAGCGGCGACCCGCAACGTCCGGCGCCCGCGCCAGCGCGACGAGCAGCCGCGCCAGATCGTGGACATGGATCACCGATGCGCGCCCGGTCGAGGGCACCGGCGCGATGCCCCACCGGGCGGCGCGGAACAGCTCGAACATGTCGCGATCATGCGGACCATAGACCGCCGGCGGCCGCACGATCACCCAATCGATCGAGCTGCCCCGCACGACAGCCTCGGCCTTCGCCTTAGACGCGCCATAGGCGGACAATCGCGGCTCGCGGGCCGATAGCGACGAGACGAAGACGAAGCGCGCGGCCCCCCCGGCGATCGCCGCGTCGAGCACCGCGCGAGTCCCGGCGACATTGGCGAGGTCGAAGGCGGTCGCATCGGGCGCGGAGACTAGTCCGGCGACGTGGATCACCTGCTGCGCGCCGTCCACCAGGCGCGCCAGCGCGGCTGCATCGCCAAGGTCGCCCGGCACCCAGGCAACGCCCTCCCTTTCGTTTTGCCGCCGCCGGGTGAGCGCGCGCGCACGGTAGCCCGCATCGAGCGCGCGATCGATCACCGCGCGGCCGACGAAACCCGTGCCCCCGGTGATCGCGACCGTACCGCGCTCGCTCACAGCATCACGAGCTGATCGCGATGCACGATCGCCGAACGCGGCGCATAGCCCAGGATCGCCGCCTGCTCGTTCGAATGCGTGCCGATCAACAGCCGACACTCGCGTGCGGCATATTCGGCAAGGCCATGCGCGAGCGTATGGCCAGCGCGGTCACGGATCGCCACCGCATCGCCGCGCGCGAAATCGCCCTCGATTTCGATCACTCCCCTGGCGAGCAGGCTGGTGCCTCGTTCCAGCGCCCCCGCCGCGCCGGCATCGACGATAAGCGCGCCCTTCGTCCGCATGCGGCCGCCGAGCCAGGCCTTGCGCGGTTCCGAGCGGCCGCGCGCGAACCGCGGCAGGAACAGCGTGCCGATCCCGGGCGCAGCGCCGGTCCCGGCGGCGCGGGCAAGCGGCGCATCGTGCATGCCGTTGGCGATGATCAGGACGATGCCGGCACGCCCGGCGATCTCCGCCGCCTGCAGCTTCGAGGTCATGCCGCCCGAGCCGATGCCCGATCCCGACGCGCCGCTCGCCATCGCGCGCACCTCGGCGTCGACGCCGCGCACCATCGGCAGCAGCCTGGCTTCCGGCTGGCCGGGATCGCGATCGTACAACCCGTTGACATCGCTGAGCAGCAGCACCGCGTCGGCGCGCGAGGCTTGCGCGACCCGCGCGGCGAGCCGGTCGTTGTCGCCGAAGCGGATTTCCTCGGTCGCGACCGAATCGTTCTCGTTGATCACCGGCACCGCGCCGGCATCGAGCAGCCGCGCGAGCGTCGCGGTGACGTTGAGATAGCGGCGACGATCCTCCAGATCGTCGAGCGTCAGCAGTATCTGCGCGGCGGTCAGCCGATGTTCGGCGAACATCCGCGCCCACAACCCCGACAGCGTGATCTGCCCGACCGCCGCCGCCGCCTGCGCATCGGCCAGGCTGCCCCGGCCGCCCTTGTCGAGGCCCAGCCGTCCCGCGCCCAGCGCGATCGCGCCCGACGACACGACGATGACCTGCTGCCCCCGCGCCCCCGCCGCCGCGAGCTCCGTCACCAGTTGCGCGAGCCATGCCTCGCGCACCTCGTCGTGCTCGACCAGCAGCGACGAGCCGATCTTGACGACCAGCCTTCGGCATGTCGCCGGGTCGAGCAGATGATGAAGCTGGCTGATCGGCATCGCGCCGCGCGGGGTAGCCCAGCTTGGCGCGCGTGAGAACCGGCGATCGGGATGGGTGTCCCCGGCGCTTGCGCTCTATCGGTCGAACAGATGTCGGATCGGGTTCGCCGGATCGGCCAGCAGCCTGATCGTCAGCCCGATCGATACGACGACGAGCAGCGGACGCACGCCCCGGCCCCGATAGCGTATCGCAAGGCGCGCGCCGACCTGATTGCCCGCGACATTCGCCACCGCCATGCAGCCGCCCAACAGCCACAGCACCTTGCCGCCGGCGACCATCGCCAGCAGCGCCGCGACGTTGGTCGCCAGGTTGATGAACTTGGTGTTGGCGATCGCGCGCACGATGCCGAGGCCGCCGAGCGCGACGAGCGCGGTGGTCAGGAACGATCCCGTCCCCGGGCCGAAAAACCCGTCGTAAAAGCCTATCCCCGTGCCAATCGCAGTCAGCCCAACGCGCCCGACGCGAGCGTGCCGATCGAGCTCACCAGCGCCGCGCGACAGCAGCAGATAGACCGCCATCGCGATCAACAAGACGGGCACGAGAACCGAAAGGAACGTCGGATCGATGAACTGCACCGCCGTCGCTCCCGCGATCGCGCCGACGAACGCACCCGCGACAGGCACCGCGAACGCGCGCAGATCGACATGCCCGGCGCGCAGGTACGTCGCGAAGGCGGACGCCGTGCCGATCGCGCTCTGCAACTTGTTGGTCGCCAGCGCCGCGACCGGCAGGATCCCGGCGGCGAGCAGCGCGGGGACGGTCAACAATCCCCCGCCGCCCGCCATCGCATCGATTCCGCCGGCCGCGAACGCGACGGCGACGAGCAATGCGATGGTCTCGAAGGTCAGGTGCATGCGGTCTCGCTGACGGAACTCCGGACTTTCGACCGTAACCACCCTCGCTGAGCTTGTCGAAGGGCCGTACTTTGCTTCGACAAGCTCAGCACGGATGGAATTGCGTCAGGGGACAGATCGCGCAACCCGGCTCAAAGCGGCGACCAAGGCCTTGCGTCGGCGTCCTCCTGCTCGCCCGCCGGCCGCTCGGTCGCCGTCGCGGCGGGCAGGCGATCGAGCACCGCGTCGAGCAATGCGTCGAGCCCCTGCCCGCTCGCACCCGAGATCGGAAACACCCGCGCCGCACCCGCGTCCTCAAGCTCGCGCGCGAACGCCTGCGCCAATTCGGCGTCGGCGAGGTCGATCTTGTTGAGCGCGATCAATCGCGGCTTGTCCGCCAGCCCTTCGCCATAGTTCGCCAGTTCCTCCTCTATCACTGCCATCGCGTCGGCCGGATCGGGGCCGGTGATGTCGATCAAGTGGATCAGCACGCGGCACCGCTCGATATGCCCGAGAAAGCGATCGCCGATCCCCGCGCCATCGGCCGCGCCGGCGATCAGCCCGGGGATGTCGGCGAGCACGAACTCACGATGGCGGTGATGCACGACACCAAGCTGCGGACGCACCGTAGTGAACGCGTAAGCGCCGACCTTGGCGTTGGTGTTGGTGATGCGGTTGATGAACGTCGATTTGCCCGCGTTGGGCAGCCCAACGAGGCCCGCGTCGGCGAGCAGCTTCAGCCGCAGCCACAGCCACATCTCCTCACCGGTGATCCCCGGCTGATGCTGCCGCGGCGCGCGATTGGTCGAGGTTTTGTAGCTCGCGTTGCCGCGCCCGCCCATGCCGCCTTCGAGCAGCACCACCTGCTGGCCCAGCACGGTCAGGTCGGCGAGCACCGTCTCGCGATCATCGTCTAGCACTTGTGTGCCGAGCGGAACCTTGACCACCAGCGTCTTGCCCGCCGCGCCGTTGCGGTTCTGGCCCATGCCATGGCCGCCGCGCGGCGCCTTGAAATGCTGCATATAGCGAAAATCGATCAGCGTATTCAGCCCCGCCACGGCTTCGAACACGATATCCCCGCCGCGCCCGCCGTTGCCACCGTCCGGCCCACCATATTCGACGTATTTCTCACGCCGAAAGCTGACCGCGCCGGGGCCGCCCGAGCCCGCGCGCACATAGATCTTGGCCTGGTCGAGAAAATGCATGGATCGGTTCCCGCGCGGGCAGACGTCGATGCGAACTCGCGCCGATTGAAGAAGGCGGCGTGTTCACCGAACCGGCGGGACGGTGAACGCAATCGCGACAAAAATCACACTGGTGGAGCCGAGGGGGATCGAACCCCTGACCTCGTCATTGCGAACGACGCGCTCTCCCAGCTGAGCTACGGCCCCGTTCCAGTGCGAGTTGCCTGCCCTGGACATCGGCCCCGGCTTTTGCGAGCGGCCCCCTTAGCGAAGGCCCATCGCTGGCGAAAGCGCTAATTTGTCGGGATGGTCACGCTTGTTGATGGGCCGGTGCCGGGCATCACCGCGAGCGCCGGCACTTCGGTGGGCGCGTACTTCTGCTGCCAGTTGGCAAGGTCGGCACGGTACTGGTCATAGCTGTTGTAGAAATCGAGGAACACGCGGTCGAGCATCGGCAATTGCGCGGCGGCAAAGGCATCGAGCTGCTTTGCCGACATCCCCGGCGGCGGTGGCGGCGCCTTTGCCCTGCCCTTTGCCGATCGGGCCCTGACGGTCGCGGCGGGCGCGGGCGGGCTCGCTGCCTTGAGCGATCGACTCATCGCCAGCGCGGCGTCGCAGAACGCCGGCAGCGTCGGGGGCAGCGCGTAAAAGTTGTAGACCCGAGTCATATAGGCTTCGCGCACCTTTATCGCCCTGGCACCGCTCGACGCGCGGTATTCCCTGTCGATCTGCGCATTCGCCGCGCTCAGCGGCTTCGCGTTCGACCGCAGGAAGTCCTTGTAGTTCGCCAGGATATCGGTGTGCTCCAGCTTCATGCAGTTGAGCGCGGCGACGTTGTAGGCCGAACGCAGGTTCCATGTCGTCTGCGCCGACGTGATCCCGACGTTCACCGTATTGCGGTTGCCGAGCGCGTCGGCCGGCGGCGGTACCAGGCCAGTCTGCGCGCCGAGCGGTGGGCGCGGACGCGGCGGGATCACGACGACGGGCGGGGCTGGGGGGGCGGGCGGCGGGCCTTTCGCCGCACAGCCGGCCAGAAGGGCCACGGCGACGCTCGCCATGGAGGCGCGCCACCGGCCGCACAAGATCGAAACCGTCAAACCTTCTCTCCCAGACCCGCCGTCAGCATTGTCGTCCGGCTCTAAGCCGTTCTCCGGGCAAAGCAAATGCCCGGCGCGACGATGCGCACCGGGCATGAGGGGAGTTATCCAAACCTGTTTTCGATAAGCTCAGCGCATCAGCGGCGCGCGCCCATGAACTGCAGCAGGAACTGGAACAGATTGATGAAGTCGAGGTACAGGCTCAGCGCGCCGAGGACGACCGCCTTGCCCATGAACTCGGTTCCCGCCAGCTGATAGTACTGCTGCTTCAGACGCTGCGTATCCCACGCGGTCAGCCCCGCGAAGATCGCGACGCCGAGCACCGAGATCGCCAACTGGAGCGCGCTCGACTGTAGGAACATGTTGACGACCATCGCGATGATGATGCCGATCAGCCCCATCGTCATGAACGTGCCCATCGCCGACAGGTTACGCTTGGTCGTGTAACCGACCAGGCTGAGCCCGGCGAACGCGCCAGCGGTGGCGAAGAACGCACTGGCGATCGAGGGCAGGCGGAAGACGAGGAAGATCGTCGACAGCGACAGCCCCATCACGATCGTGAAGCCCCAGAACAGGAGCTGCAACGTGCTGGTCTGCATCCGCGCCGCGCCGAAGCTCATCGCGAAGACGAAGCCCAAAGGCGCCAGCGCGATTAGCCAGATCAGCGGAGTCCCGGCGATCTGCGCAGTCATGCCCGACTGCGCGAACAGCAGCGCGACGATGCCCGACAGCAAGACGCCCGAGGCCATGTAGTTGTAGATCGACAGCATGTACCGCCGCAGCCCGGTATCGTACCCTGCGCGGCCGATCGCGTTCCCGTTCAGGCGCGGAGACGCTCCAAAGCCCGTACGGGTGGGCTGGGGGTCGTTCCAATTGGCCATCGTGAACTCCTTGGGGGCCCCGCACCATGCGCGGCCGATTTGCAGAGATGAATATCGCTCCGCCGGCCGCAAATTTCAACTGAAACCCGCGCGTCGCGCGTGGCGAATTGTATCAGTCCTCAGCGTCGCTCGCGCGCCTCGGCGGACATCTCCGCACTGCGCCGCGCAGCGGCGGTGAGCGTCGCTGCGAACAGCCGGTCCAGCGCGCCGTCCCGGTCGAGGATGTCGAGGCCGGCGCGGGTGGTGCCGCCGGGACTCGCGACCTTGTCGGCGAGCACCCCGGGACTGTCCGATGCGCGCGCGGCCAGCATCGCCGCCCCCTCGACCATCGACAGCGCGATGCGGCCCGCCTGCGCCTGATCGAGGCCCAGCGACCCGCCGGCCTTCGCCAACGCATCGATCGCGCGGTAGACGAACGCGGGCCCCGATCCCGCCAGCGCGGTGAACGCGTCGAACAGATGCTCGTCCAGCCATTCGGGCGTACCGAGCGCGGCCATCAGCGCGGCGATGTCCGCGCGGCGCGCCTCGTCGTCGCCCCGCGCCTCGTCCCCACTACGCATCGCCAGCGCGATCGGCGAGCGACCGATCGCCGCAGCAAGGTTGGGCATGACGCGCACCCAACTCCGCGCGCGGGGAAACACCGCCGCGAGCGTATCGCACTCGACCCCGGCGAGGATCGAAAGCAAGATCGTCTCGCCGCCTATCAATCGCTCCACGTCGGGCGCGACAGCGTCGAGGCCTTGCGGCTTCACGCCCAATAGCACCGCATCGAACGCGCGGTCCGCCAACGCGGCGGCATCGCGCGCCAGATCGACGCCGGCGGGCGGCGCGGGCAGTGCCGGATCGAGGATCGTGACGCGATCGGCCGCCATCCCACGCCCATCCAAAGAGCCGGCCAGCCATCCCGTCAGCATCGCCCCGCCCATGTTGCCGCAGCCGACGATCAGTAGCGAACGCGGCCATGCGGATCCGCCTGTGGCCAACTCAGGCCTCGCCCATCGCATCGACCATTGCCGCCGCGAGCGCCTCAGCCGGCGTCTTGTCGCCCCACAGGATGAACTGAAACACCGGGTAGAACCGGTCGCACTCCTCGATCGCCGCCTCGATCGCGAATTGTGCCTGCGACGGGCTCAGCAAGCCGTCGTCGCCGAGCATCAGACCATGGCGATAGAGCAGCACGCCGCCGTTCGACCAGATATCGAAATGGCCGAGCCACAGCTGCTCGTTGATCAGCGCCAGCGCTTCGAATATCGCCGGCCGCTTGTCATCGGCCATGCGGATCTCGGGCAGGCAAAGCAGCTGCAGCACATGGTCTTCGCTGCGCCACACGGCCTGAATCTGATAGCTGGTCCAGCTTCCCTGCACCTCCGCCGTCAGTTCGTCGTCGCCGCTGAACGAATGTTCCCAGCCGCGCGCCTCGAACAGCGCGGCGAGCATCTCGATCGGCGCCGCCTCTTCCTCCCGGTCGATCTCGTTCGTCACAGTTCTCATCCGACCGTCTGCCTATAAGCTCTCTATGGGATGACGCTGCAAACGCTCGCAAAACAATGCCAAGCCGCTCGCGATCCGCGCATTACCTGACAAGCCTGTTCACAGCTTGTGGAAAAACCCTGACGCCCGACGCGCGACCCGGTCAACGCTGATCCAGCGGCTCGACGACCTGCCCAGCCGGGCTGATCCACACATAAGGGCCGGACATTCCAGCGGTGTCGAGCAACGCCACGAATGCGCGTGCCGCCGCCTCGGTCGCGAACGGTCCGGTCAGCATGCGGTCGCGCGCGCCGTTGTCCGTCACGAACGCCTGCCGTCCGGCCAGCGCCTTGGTCGATTGCCGCGCCATCCGCCGCCAGTCGGCCGCCATCGCCTGATGATCGCGCCCGACGCCGAGCTGGACCCAGATGCGGCTCGGATGGCTGGGCGGCGTGCGATCGGCCTTGCCCGGCTTGATCGGCGACGATGTCCTGGCTGAGGATGGGGACGAAGACGACGCCGTCGGCCTGGCGGCGCGATCGGCGCCGATCCGCACGATGTCGACGGCGCCGGCGCGCGGCGTCGCCGGCAGGTCGGGCACGCCGATATCGCCGAACGCGTCGGCGAGGCTCGGGCGCGACGGCGTCGCCGGCGGGGGGACACCGGCTTGTCGGTCGGCGATGATCGCAAGCTGCGGCACCCGGACGCCGGCGAGCGGCGGCGGCAGCGCTGGGATCGCATCGCGCGATGCGACGGCGGGGCCGGCGATCCGCCGCGCCGGCGGGGGCTCGGGCGGCGCGGTACGCATCGCCGCTTCCGCCGCGCGCTCCGACCGCGTCGGCGGACGAGCACCGACGCCCCCGTTACTTGCCACCGGGGCCAGCGCGAATGTCGGGATCGAGGTCGGGGCCGGAGGCGCGGTGATGCCGCGCCGGCCGAGCGGCGACCCGGTCGGCGCCAGCGCCTGGTCCGCGCCGGCGAAGGCCGCCGACCCGGCCCCGCCGCCGTATCGCGCGATACGCGGATCGTCGCGACCGATCGCCGAGGCGACGGGAAACGCGCCGAGGTTGGCGGCGGCCGCCTGCTGCGCGCGGGTCAGTCGCGGCATATAGCGCAGATAGGGCGTGATCGCGGTCGCGAGATCGCCGGGAAGCAGTGTCTTGGCGACGGTGATCGCCTCATCCACCCGCCCGGTGATCGCGAAGACGAACGCGCGGACGCGCCAGCCGGCCTTGTCCTGATCCTGCAAGAGGGGTCGCAGCGTCGCTTCCGCCGCGCGGCCATCACCGGCGATGGCTTGGCTCAGCGCCAGACGGCGGGTTATCTCGGGGCTTTCCATCAGCGTCAACGCTTGGCGATAGGCCCGCTGGGCGCGCGCGTTGTCGCCGACGAGGTCATAGGCGAGGCCCCGGTCGGCGATCGCGATGGGGGCCAGCGGTGCCGCGCGCTCGGCGCGATCGTACAACAGCAGTGCCCCGACCGGATCGTTGCTGCGGAGCAGCGCGCGCGCCAGCCCGGTCGTCACGCGCGCGTCGGCGGGGGAGACCACCGCCGCGCGCCGGAAGAAGCCGATCGCCGCCTCCTCGTCGCCGGTCGCCGATGCCGCGGCCGCCGCCTCGATCAGCGCATCGACATCACGCGGGGCGCGGTTGACGCGCGCGAGCGCGGTATCCAGACGCCGCGCTTCCTCCGACAGCGGCGGCTGCGTCGCCGGCGCTCGCGCGGACGCCGGCGCCAGCGCCGGGCGCGCGCACGCGACATCGGCGGGCACGACGATCCCGGCCTGCACCAGCAAGCCGCAGACGATCGATCCGATCAGCGCGCCGACGCGGCGACCGCCGCCCATGCGCTTCACCGCTGATCGGTCACGTTCGGCCTGAAGCATTTGGCGGCCCTGAAGCATTTGGCGGCCTCGAAGCATCTGGCGGCCCTGAAGCATCTGGCTGGCACCTGTTACTCCGCCGCAAGCGGCGCGATGCGAATGCCGCCGCGTCCTACTGGTTGTTCTGACGGCTCAGGAACCTTGGGAAGTTGCTCGAGCCTGAACCGCCGCTTTCGCCTTCGGACGGGGCCGGCGGTTCGCCGCCATTCGCGGGCTTGCCGCGCGACAGGCTCGCCATGCGCTCGAACAGCGTGCTGTGCTGGGGCGGCGCGGGCGGCGGCGCTGCGGGCGCCGGAGCCGCTGGGTGAGACGTCGACTGAGACGGCGATTGCGCAACCGCCTGCGGGCGACGGATCGCGGTGAGCGGCTCCGCCTTGATCGCCGTGGCCGGGCTCAGCAGCAGTTCGTCTTGCGCGCCCTGCATGGCGGGGTCATCGCCCGCGACTTGTGCCAGATCGAGATCGAGCGGCGCATCGAGCGAGGATTGCGTATCGCCCACGAATGGCCCGCTCGGCGCGGATGGCGCGGTGAACGCCGGCGCGAAGCTGGTCGAGACATTGGGCACGCCTGGCGTGCCCGGCCGCTGCGGCGCGCGCGCCGGCGCGGATGCAGGCCGATGCACAACATCGACCTGCTCGGCGGTCTGCTCTATGCCGGTCGCGACGACCGACACGCGGATCTTGCCTTGCAGGTCGGGATTGAACGCCGAGCCCCAGATGATGTTGGCATCGGGATCGACCAGCTCGCGGATGTGGTTCGCGGCCTCGTCCACTTCCATCAGCCGCATGTCCTCGCCGCCGATGATTGAGACGATCACGC
Organism: uncultured Novosphingobium sp.; assembly: GCA_964242815.1. GTDB lineage: Bacteria > Pseudomonadota > Alphaproteobacteria > Sphingomonadales > Sphingomonadaceae > Novosphingobium. The sequence goes on along the minus strand of CAXSZV010000006.1, from coordinate 51,858 downwards.
CCTTAGCACCCTGCATCGACACGCCGTCGAGCAGCGGGTTGGCGATCGCGCGTTCGGCCGCCATCAGCGCGCGGTTCTCGCCGTCCGCCTCGCCGGTGCCCATCATCGCCTTGCCCATCTCGCCCATCACGCTGCGCACGTCGGCGAAATCGAGGTTGATGAGGCCCGGCATCACCATCAGGTCGGTGATCGAACGGACGCCTTGCTGCAGCACCTCGTCGGCAAGCTGGAACGCCTCCTTGAACGTCGTCTCGGCCTTGGCGACCAGGAACAGGTTCTGGTTGGGGATGACGATCAGCGTGTCGACATGCTTTTGCAGTTCGGCGATGCCCGCGTCGGCCGACTTCATCCGCCGCGTGCCCTCGAACAGGAACGGCTTGGTCACCACGCCGACGGTCAGCACGCCCTTGCGCCGCGCGGCCTCGGCGATGATCGGCGCCGCGCCGGTGCCCGTGCCCCCGCCCATGCCCGCGGCGATGAAGCACATATGCACGCCGTCGAGGAGCCGCTCGATATCGGGCAGCGTCTCTTCCGCCGCCGCCCGCCCGACTTCGGGCCGCGATCCCGCGCCCAGCCCCTGCGTGATCTCGGGCCCGAGCTGGATGCGATGTTCGGCAACCGCGTTGTTCAGCGCCTGCGCGTCGGTGTTGGCGACGAGGAAATCAACACCCTCGATATGCGCGGCGATCATGTTGGCGATGGCGTTGCCGCCCGCCCCGCCGACGCCGATCACGACGATGCGCGGCCGCAGTTCCTCGATCGCGGGCGGTCCGATATTGATGCTCATGGCATTCTCCTGGCCCGGGCGTTGTGGCGTGACGCGTGGCCGTGATCGTGGTGGTCAGATTTTAGATTCTGTTCGCATGGCCGATTCGGCGAAGCAAAGCCCCCCGCCCGCTTGTCCACAGCATCCCGAGGCACGCGCGGCATATCAGAAGTATTCGCGTAGCGCGCGCGCGACGCGGCCGACCATGCCGACCCCGCGATAACGCATCGTCGGCTGATAGCCCGAGCCGATCGCGCGGATATCGACCGGATCGGCGGCAGCGTACAGGACCAGGCCCGCCAGGCTGGCGAAACCCGGCTTGAAATGCGTTTCGGGCAATCCGGCGAGCTGCGGCGCGCGTCCGATCCGCACAGGCCGACCCAGCGCTTGCTGCGTATAATCGGCAAGGCCGACGAGCTCCGCGCCGCCGCCGGTCAGCACCACCTGCTGCCCGCGCTGCCCGGTGAAGCCGAGCGCTTTCAAGGCGCGCGCGATGTCCTCGCTGAGCCGCGCCAGTTGCGCAGTGATCACCGCGATCAGTTGCGCGCGCGGGATGCGGTTCTTGTCATCGGCGTGGCGCGCGATTGGCCCGGCGCCTTCCTCGCCCGGCGCGTTGACCGGGATCATCTCTCGGTGATCGGCAGGGCTTGCGATCGCCGATCCGCTCACGCATTTGAGCCGTTCCGCCTGAAAGCGACGGATGCCGAATGCGGAAGCGATCGCGTCGGTGATGTCGGCGGAACCCGTGGCGATCGAGGCGAGGCCCACCAGCATCCCGCCCGCGTGGACGCCGATCGTCGTGACTTCCGCGCCGACCTCGACCAGCGCGATGCCAAGCTCGCGCTCTTCGGGTGTCAGACACGCCTGCCCCACCGCGATCGGCGAGGCGATCACGCCCTCGACCTCCAGATGCGCGTTCTGCACCGCTTCGGTCAGGTTGCGCACCGGCGCGCCGTCGGCGAGCATCACGTGAATATCGACCCCCAGCCGCTCGGCATGCAGACCCTTGGGGTTCGCGACTCCGTGCGCGCCATCGAGAGTGTAGTGTGCGGGCTGCGCGTGGAGCACCATGCGCCCATCGGGGTGCAGCATGTCGCGCGCGGAGAACAGCAGGTGATCGACATCGTCCTGCTCGATCCGCCGGCCACCGATATCGACTTCCATCTGCGCGACCTGGCTCGCCAGCCCCGCGCCCGAACAGCCGATCCAAACGCTGCCGACGCTGGTGTTCGCCATCTTTTCGGCCCGTTCGACCGCGTCGCGCACCGCGTAAGTGGCGGCGGCCATGTCGGTGACATAGCCGCGCTTGATCCCTTGCGAGGCGCGGTGCGCGGACCCGAGCACGACGATCTCGCCGTTGTCCGATTGCCCGGCGATCATCGCCGAAATGCGGAACGAGCCGATGTTGACCGCGCCGTACAGACGCCCGATGCGAGGTTGCGCCATTCAGGGGTTCTCCTTCCTACGTAGCGCCTGCGCGGCGGCATCTTCCTGCGCGAGCCCCGGCAGGCGCAAATAGACGCGATCGCCCGCGCGCATGTCGAACGCGGTGAAGCGACCGCCAAGCAGGCGGCTGGTCCCATCGATCCGCGCGAACGTGGTCAGCGCGTCGATCGCGAGCTTCGCGCCTTCGGGCAGCGCCAGCACCTGGCCGGTGCGGAACGTGAGGTTCCAGCGCCGGTTGCCGATCCACTCCGCCTCGCGCACCTGTGGACGCAGCGCGGGGGCGGCATCGAGCATGTGGTCGAGGTCGACGGTCCGCTGCCCCGCGCCGGGCCCGGAGACGATCATCATCCGGCCTACCTTGTTCGCGGCAACAGGATCGAGCTCGTGTCCGGCGTCGTCGATCAGCACCAGCCTGCCGCCCGGCTTGCGCAATACCGCGTGCGGCACGCGCTCGACGATATCCACCACCAGCGTATCAGGCAGTTGGCGCGAGACGCGTGCGTCCTTGACCCAGGACAGCGCCAGCAGATCACGCCGGATCGCCGCAAGATCAACTTGCGGCATCGATCGCTCGCGCTCGGACAGCACGCGTTCGTAGACGTGCAGCGCGTTCATGTTGCGCACGCCGCGCAGATCGACGCGGCGCACCTCGAACCCCGCGTCGGCCGCAATGCGCGCAAGCCGCGCGCTCGCGAGTTGCGGCACACCGGCGGCGGCGGCCACGATGATCGCCAGCGCGGCCGCGAGCGTCAGGATGAACACCAGGAACACGCGCTGCAGCTGATGCTCGGTCAGCGGAAGCCAAGCGAACACGCGATCGATCCGTCCGCGCCCTACGACCTTGACCGGCCCCCCGACCTTGACCGGCACCGCGCGGGCGCTGCCGCCCTGTCCGGGCTTGCCGGTGCCGCTGGATTTGCGACGCATCGTCGTCGCGGTCATGACTTGCCCTCGCCGGCCACCGCCAGCGCGTCGGCGACGATCGCCTCTACGAGGCTTGCATAGTCGAGCCCCATGTGTCGCGCCTGTTCAGGCACGAGGCTGAGCGGCGTCATCCCCGGTTGCGTGTTGACCTCGAGCAGGAACAGCCCTTCGACGCCTTGCGTATCATCCCAGCGGAAGTCCGAGCGGCTGGTCCCACGGCAGCCGAGCAGGCGGTGCGCGGCGAGCGCGATATCGCGGCAGGCCCGCGTGATCGCATCGGGGACGTCGGCAGGGCAGACGTGCTCGGTCATGCCATCGGTATACTTGGCGGCGAAATCGTAGAATCCCGATTTCGGACGCAGCTCGGTGACCATCAGCGCGCGCGCGCCATCCGCTCCGGCGAGCACCGCCGTCGTCAGCTCGCGGCCGCGGATATAGGGCTCGGCGAGCAGCGACGCGAACTCCTGCCACGGACCCGGCGCATCGCGCGCGATCGGGTTGCCGTGATTGCCATCGTCGGTGATGATCGCGACGCCGACCGACGAGCCTTCATTGATCGGCTTCAACACATAGGGCCGCAGCAGCGGATCGCGTTCGAACAGGTCTTCGCTGGCGACCATCCGCCCGCCCGGCATCGGGATCCCGTGCGGCGCGAGCGCCTGCTTGGTCAGCTGCTTGTCGATCGCGATCACCGACGTGGCGAGGCCCGAATGCGTATAGGCGAGCCCCATCAGGTCGAGCATCCCCTGCACCGTGCCGTCCTCGCCGGGCGTGCCGTGCAGCGCGTTGAACACGACGTCGGGCGCGGCGTCCGCGAGCCGCAGCGCGACGTCGCGCCCCATGTCGATGCGCGTGACGCGATGGCCCCGGCTTTCGAGGGCATCGGCGACGCCGTTGCCGCTGGTCAGCGAGACCGACCGCTCGGACGACCATCCGCCCATGAGGACGGCGATGTGAAGGGGGGTCATCGGCCCGTCCTCCCTGCCCCGGGGAGGGGGACCATGCGAAGCATGGTGGAGGGGACGATCGGCCAGGCGCGGCGGCAGAAGCGATGCGCAAGACGGCCAGTTCCCTCCGTCATCGCTTCGCGATGCCACCGTCCCGGTACGGGGAGGACAGGTTGCGCCCTAGTCATGCCCGGCCCACCCGTCGTATCTCCCACTCGAGCGTCACGCCCTGGCTATCGCGCACCCGGCGGCGCACTTCTTCGCCCAGCGCCTCGATCTCATCGCTCGTCGCCGCGCCGGTGTTGATCAGGAAGTTAGCGTGCTTCTCGCTGACCTGAGCACCGCCGAGCGTGAGACCGCGACACCCGGCCGCGTCGACCAGTTGCCAGGCCTTGTACCCCGCCGGGTTCTTGAAGGTCGAGCCGCCGGTCTTCGAGCGCAACGGCTGCGCGGCTTCGCGCGCGGCGGCGATGCGGTCCATCTCGGCCTGGATCGCTTGCGGCTCGCCGGCAACGCCGCGGAAGGTCGCGGCGACCACAATCGTGTCGTCCGCCAGGTTCGAGTGACGATAGCGGTAACCAAGCTCGCTCGCATCGAGCCGTGCGCGTTCGCCCGATCGCGCGATCACCTCGCAATCGACGAGCACACCCGCGACATCGCCGCCGTAAGCGCCGCCGTTCATCCGCACGAAGCCGCCGACCGTTCCGGGGATCGAGCGCAGGAACTCGAGCCCCGCGATACCCGCGTCCCGAGCGGCGGACGATACCAGGATGCCACTCGCCCCCGCGCCGCACGTGAGCGTGAGCGCATCGATCGCGCGCACCTGCGCGAATGGCTTGCCCAGCCGAAGGACGACGCCGGGCACGCCGCCGTCACGGACGATCAGGTTGGAGCCGAGTCCCAGCGCCATCGCCGGCACCTGTGGGTCCAGCGCGGCGAGGAACGCGGCAAGATCATCGCCGTCGCGCGGCTCGAACAACCAGTCGGCCGCGCCGCCCGACTTGAACCAGACGAGCGGCGCGAGCGGCGCGTTTGCGGTCAGCTTGCCGCGCGGGGTGGGCGGAGGAAAGGCACCACCCCCGACCCCCTCTTCTAAAGAGGAGGCTTCGGACGCTGGCGCGAACAACTCCCCCTCCTCCTTAGAGGAGGGGGTCGGGGGATGGTGTCGCGCGACGCACGTCATACGGCGACCCTCGCCCCCACGATCGCGTCCGCCAGCCCCGCCGCCCACTTGGTGATATCGCCGGCGCCAAGGCACACGACCACGTCGCCATCCTGCAGCGTTTCGGCGAGGGTCCGCGCCAGCGCATCGGGTCCCGCCGTCGTCTGCGCGGCGCGATGGCCTCGCGCCTTGAGGCCGGCGACCAGCGCATCGGCGTCGATCCCGACGATCGGCGCCTCGCCCGCCGGGTAGACCGGTGCGACGTGGACCACATCGGCATCGTTGAACGCCGATTGGAAGTCATCCATCAGGTCGCGCAGCCGGGAGAACCGATGCGGCTGCACCACCGCGATCACGCGATTGCGCGCGCCCTCACGCGCCGCGGCGAGAACGGCGCGGATCTCGACCGGATGATGACCGTAATCGTCGATGACGGTCGCACTACCCCCGCCGACGATTGCGATCTCGCCGACCTTGGTGAAGCGTCGCTTGACCCCGGCGAACTGGCTGAAGCCGGTGCGGATCAGCTCGTCGTCGCAGCCCATCTCAGCCGCCACCGCGATCGCAGCGAGCGCGTTCTGCACGTTGTGACGCCCCGGCATCGGTAGCTCGACGCCCTCGATCCGGCGGAAGCCGCCATCACGCTGGCGGATCGCGACGTCGAAGCGGTTGCCCCCCGCGATCGGCGTCACGCGATCCCCGCGCACGTCCGCCTGAGCGGAAAAGCCATAAGTGATGACACGGCGATCGCGCACGAGGCCGATCACCGCCTGGACCTCCGGATGATCGATGCACAGCACCGCCGCGCCGTAGAACGGCACGTTCTCGATGAACTCAACGAACGCGGCCCTGACCGCGCCGAATTCGCCATAGTGATCGAGGTGCTCGGGATCGATGTTGGTCACGACCGCGATCGTGCCGTCGAGGCGCAGGAAGCTGCCGTCGCTCTCGTCCGCCTCGACCACCATCCATTCGCTCGCGCCGAGCCGCGCGTTGGAGCCGTACGAGTTGATGATGCCGCCGTTGATCACGGTCGGATCGATCCCGCCCGCGTCGAGCAGGCAGGCGATCATCGAAGTGGTCGTCGTCTTGCCGTGCGTCCCAGCGACCGCGACGGTGTTCTTGAGCCGCATCAGTTCGGCCAGCATTTCCGCGCGGCGCACGACCGGGATGCGCGCCTCCAGCGCGGCGGCGACTTCGGGATTGTCGCGCTTCACCGCGGTCGAGGTGACGACGACCGCGCAATCGGCGACGTTGGCCGCCGCATGGCCGATCATCACCGCGATGCCGCGCCGGCGCAGGCCATCGATGACGTAGCCCTCGGCGATGTCCGAGCCCTGCACGCGGTAGCCGAGGTTGTGCATTACCTCGGCGATGCCCGACATGCCGATACCGCCGATGCCGACGAAATGGACCGTACCGATGTCGGTGGCGACGCCCTTCATCGGCAAAAATCCGTGCTGCAGCTTGCCGCAACCGCCTCATGCGACGGCGCCGATGCATGGCCTGCAACCCGGATCACGTCCATCATCGGCACGCCGCCGAAGCGCTCGACCAGATCGGCCAGATCCTTCGCCGCGTTGGGATAACCGCAATTCCACGCCGCGTGCGCCGCCGCGGCCAGTACGCCCGGCTCGGCGAGCGCCTCGATCTGCCGGGCAAGCGCCTCGGCGGTGAACTGCGGCTGCGGGATCGCGCGCGCGCCGCCCGCCGCGACGATCTCACGCGCGTTGGCGGTCTGGTGATCGTCGGTGGCGATCGGCAGCGGCACCAGTATCGCCGGCCGCCCGACCGCCGTCAGCTCGGCGATGGTAGAGGCGCCCGCGCGGCCGACGAACACGTGCGTATCGGCCAGACGGCCGGCCATGTCTTCGATGTAGGTTGCAAGATCGGCGGCAATGCCATGCGCCGCATAGTCGGTGCGGACCGCGTCGATGTCCTCGGGCCGGCACTGTTGCGTCACGCGAAGCCGCGCGCGCAACGGTTCGGCCAGCAGCGCCAGTCCCGCCGGGACCACCTGCGACAAGACGCGCGCGCCCTGGCTGCCGCCGGTGACGAGCAGGTGCAGCGGGCCATCGGCGTCGGTCGCGGGAAAAGGACGATCGCGCAGCGCGAGAACCTCGGCGCGAACCGGATTGCCAACGAGCGTCACCTTGCCCGCGTACGCGGCGGCCAGCCGATCGACGCGCGCGAAGGCGGTGGCGATCGCATCGACCTGCCGCGCGAAGAAGCGGTTGACCCGGCCGAACACGGCGTTCTGCTCGTGCAGCACCGTCGGCACTCCGGCGGAGCGCGCCGCGAGCAGCGTCGGCAGGGCCGGATAACCGCCGAAGCCGATGACGGCGGACGGGCGGAATTCGTCGATCAGAGCGCGCGCCATCGCCCGGCCGCGCAAAATACCGCGCAGCCCGCGCACCCAGCCGAGCGGATCACGCGCCTGCATCCGCCCGGCGGGCAGCACATGCGCGGCGACTTCTGGCGGCATGCCGGGAATGGCCGCGCCGCGCTCGTCGGTGATCAGCGCGACGCGATGGCCGCGCGCCAAGAGCTCGACCGCGAGCGCGAACGCGGGGATCAGATGCCCCCCCGTACCGCCCGCGGCGAGCAGATAGTGGCGCGAGACCAAGGTCATGACGCGATCGGGCTCATCCCCGACCGCTCTCGCGCCATACCGGGGCCTTGCGGCTGAGGAACGGGTTGCGGCGCGTGATCGCCAGCAGAAGCCCGAAGGTCAGGCACATCGCGATCGTCGATGATCCGCCATAGCTGATCAGCGGCAGCGGCAGACCCTTCGAGGGGAACAGCTGCAGGTTGACCAGCATGTTGATGAACGCCTCGGTGCAGATCTGCGTCGTCAGCGCCGCGCCGGCCAGCACGGTGAACAGGTCCTCTTCTTCGACCAGCCGCAACAGCACGCGCGCGGCGATCGCGAAGAAGATCAGCACGATCGTGCCGCACATCAGCAGGCCGAACTCCTCGCCGATGACGGAGAAGATATAGTCGGTATGCGCCTCTGGCAGCGACAGCTTGCGCACGCCGAGCCACAGCCCGCTGCCCAGCCACCCGCCGGCGAGCAGCGTGCGCTTGGCCAGATCGACCTGGTCGAACGCGGTGCCGCCGCCCAGGAACGCATCGATCCGGTGCCGCGCATTGGCATAGAGCATATACGTCGCGGCGAGGGCCGCGACACCGCCGACGCCGGTGATGACGAACCAGCGGACAGATAAGCCCGACAACAGCACCAGCACGAACCACACCGCGCAGAACAGCATCGTCGAGCCGAAGTCGGGCTCGGCCATCAGCAGCGCGGCGACGAGCACGAACCCCGCGAGGCTTACCGCCACCACCGGCAGGTTGGGATCGCGCGCGCGCCACGACAGGATCCACGCCATCGTGATCGAGAAGCCGGGCATCATGAACGCCGAGGGCTGGATCGAGATGCCCAGATTGAGCCACCGCCGCGCACCGTTGATCGTCCCGCCGACAAGCGGCACGAACATCAGCGCGACCAGCATCGCGGCGGCCAGCACGATCCCCACGCGCCGGGCGGCCTCCTTCGAGAAAGTCGATGAGACGAGCATCGTCACCATGCCCAGCCCGAGCCACATCAGATGCAGCTTGAAGAAGTGCAATGCGGGAACGGTGTCGTGCGTCAGCGAAAGCCGCTGCGCGCTCGCCGGAGACGCGGCCGCGACCGCCGCCGCGCCGATGCCCATCAGCACGATCACCAGCAGCAGCAGCAGGCGATCGACCTCGCGCCACCAGGTCGCCAGATTGCGAGCCCAGCGCCAACCCCGCGGCTGGCGCTGGCGCGTCGCGAGGCCTGAGGCGATGGGCGCGCCGCCATGCATGGTTGGGATCGGTCGTGTCGCCATCAGCCGCGTTCTCCCGCTTTGCGCACGTCCGCCGTGTCTTGTGCAAGATAAGCCTCGACGATGCGCCGAAACGTGTCGCCGCGCGCTTCATAGTCGCGGAACTGATCGAAGCTGGCACAGGCTGGTGACAGCAGCACGACATCGCCCGCGCGCGCCGCCTCGATCGCCTGACGGATCGCCTCGGCCATCATCTCGCTGCGCGTGACCGGGATGCGAGAGCCGAGCAAGTCGGCGAACAGCGGCCCCGCCTCACCGATGACATAGGCGGCGGCGACGTGGGCGAGGTACGGCAGGCACTCGTCGAGCGAATCGCTTTTGGGCAAGCCGCCGAGGATCCAGTGGATGCGCGGACGTCCATCGCTGGCGGGCGGAAAGGCGGCGAGCGCAGGGGCGGTGCTGGCGGGGTTGGTCGCCTTGCTGTCGTTGACGAAGAGCACGCCGTTCGCTTGCGCGACCCGCTCCATGCGGTGGGGAAGGCCGGTGAAGGTGCGCAAGGCCCGTGCGATCACCGCCTCCTCGACGCCGAGATCGCGGGCGATCGCCACCGCCGCCGCCGCGTTCTGCAGATTGTGCGGCCCTTGCAGCGAGGGCCAATCGGCCTGACGGCCCGGAAGCGCGACGCCGTCGATGAACTGGAATGGCTGATGCTGGGGGGCGAAGCGCAGCACGTCCTCGTCCATCTCGGCGCGGTAACCGACGAGCGCCAAGTGGCCCACCGACTGCATCGCGAACAGCCGGGCCTTCGCCGCCGCATAGCCATCGAAGTCATCGTAGCGATCGAGATGGTCGGGCGTGAGGTTGAGCAGCACCGCGACATCGCAGTCGAGGCTTTGTGTGAGGTCGATCTGATAGCTCGACAGCTCGATCACATAGACCCCACCGGCAGGCAGCGGCGTTTGCGACAAGATCGGCAGGCCGATGTTGCCGCCCATCCGCACCGGCAGTCCGGCGGTCTGCAGGATGTGCGTGACCAGTGCGGTGGTGGTCGACTTGCCGTTGGTGCCGGTGATCCCGACGACCTTGTGCGGCGGCAGACCGGCGCGGGCCTGCGCGAACAATTCGATATCGCCGATCACCGGCACGCCGGCGCGCGCGGCGGCCTCGGCGATCGGATGGCGGTTGAGCGGCACGCCGGGCGAGACCACGACCGCGTCGAACGGCGCGAGATCGATCGTCGCGGGATCGGCCAGCGTCACCCGCCCGCCCAACGCGCAGCGCGGCTCGTCGCGCGCGTCCCAGGCGGTGACGTCCGCGCCGCTCGCCAGCAGGGCCTCGACCACCGCGAGGCCCGAGCGCGCGAGCCCGAGCACTGCGTAGCGCTTGCCGGCGAAGACGGGCGAGGTGATCATGGCGCAACCATACTCGGTTGGCTAAACTTTCCCTCCGTCCTGAGCTTGTCGAAGGACCGCACTTCTTCCCGGACCTTGGCGCTACGCCAAAGCAAAGGACGCTCCTTCGACAAGCTCAGGGTGGACGGACTGAGGGTAAGCATCCCCATCATCGCAGCTTCAGCGTCGACAGGCCGATCAGCGCGAGCACGATCGAGATGATCCAGAACCGGATCACGACCGTGGGCTCGGCCCAGCCCAGCTGTTCGAAGTGGTGATGGATCGGCGCCATGCGGAACACGCGGCGGCCGGTGCGCTTGAAGAAGAATACCTGGATGATCACCGACGCGGCTTCAAGTACGAACAGCCCGCCGACGATCGCCAGCACGATCTCGTGATGCGCGGCGACCGCGATCGCGCCGAGCGCCCCGCCCAGCGCCAGGCTGCCGGTATCGCCCATGAACACCGCCGCCGGCGGCGCGTTGAACCATAGGAAGGCGAGCCCCGCGCCCATGATGCCGGCACAGACGATCGCCAGTTCGCCCGCACCCGGCACGTGCGGGATGCCAAGGTAATGCGTGTAGTCGACGCGACCGACGAGATAGGCGATCACCGCGAAGGTCGCCGCCGCGATGATCACCGGCATCGTCGCCAGGCCATCGAGGCCGTCGGTCAGGTTCACCGCGTTGCCCGCGCCGACCATTACCAGCGCAGCGAATGCATAATAGAACGGGCCGAGCGGAATGTAGCGCTCGGTGGTGAACGGGATGTAGACGTGCGTGTTGATCCGACTGACGATCAGCCAGGCGGCGATGCCGGCGACGGCGAACTCGACGATCAGCCGAACGCGTCCCGGGATCCCCTTGTGGCTGTGCTTGGTCACCTTGTCGTAATCGTCGAGGAAGCCGATCACGCCGAAGCCGACGGTGACCAGCAGGCATGCCCAGACGAACGGGTTGGCCAGATCCATCCACAACAGCGCAGATATGATCGTCGCGATCAGGATCATCAGCCCGCCCATCGTCGGCGTGCCGCGCTTGGCGAGATGGCTCTGCGGCCCGTCGAGCCGGATCGGCTGCCCCTTGCCCTGCCGCACGCGCAGCATGTTGATGAAGCGCGGGCCGATGACGAGGCCGATCATCAGCGCGGTGATCAACGCGGCGCCGGCGCGGAACGTCTGATAACGCACCAGATTGGCGAGCCCTGCGAAATGCAACCAGTCGGCGATCTGGAACAGCATCGCCTAGCGTTTCGAAGGCGCGTGGTCGTCCAGGCCGGTCTTCAGCGCTGTGACCAGCGCCGCAAGGCCGACCGAATTGGACCCCTTGACCAGCACGACGTCGCCGCGCTCCAAACCGAACTCCCGCAGCATCTCACCCGCCTCGCGCGTGTCGTCGCATTGCGCAAAGGCGAGCGTCTTGCCAAGCGTGGCCTGCACCTGTTTCCCCAGCTCGTCCGCCGCCAGCGCCCGCGCCAGCGCCGCCATCTCCGGGCCTACCAACAGCGCGAAGTCGACGTGCGCGTCGATCAGCGGTCGCGCCAGCGCGGCGTGGAAGGCCGGCCCGTGCACGCCCAGCTCCTTCATCGCGCCGAGCACCGCGATCCGCCGCCGCGCGGGCGTCGCGCCCAGTTGCTGCAGCGTCGCCCGCATCGAGGCGGGGTTGGCGTTGTAGCTTTCATCGATCAGCAGCGCCGCGCCACCGCCCGCGACCGCGATCTCGCAGCGCTCGCCGCGTCCAGGCAGGCCGCTGAGTTCGGCCAGCGCCAGCCCCGCCGCGCCGAGATCGCCGCCAGCCGCGCGGACCGCGGCCATCACCGCGAGCGAATTGATCACCCAGTGATCGCCCGGCGCGCCGACCGTGTAGCATAGGCGACGCGTGCCGCCGTGGCTTCCTGCATCGTCGTCGCGCATCTCGATCGTCACCAGCGAGCCGCCATTGGCCGAAGCGATGGCATCGAGCAGGCGCACGTCGGCGTCGGGGCTCCGTCCGAACGTCATGATCCTTGCACCGCAAGCGCGCGCCCTGTCACACAGTCGATCACAATGCGAGCTGTCGGCGGGAATGATCGCCGCGCCGCCGGGCATCAGCCCCTCGAACACCTCGGCCTTGGCGTCGGCGATCGCCTCCTCGCTGCCCAGGTTCTCGATGTGCGCGGGCGCGATCGTCGTGACCACCGCCACGTCGGGGCGCACCTGCCGGGTCAGCGCGGCGATCTCGCCCGCGTGGTTCATGCCCATCTCGAACACGCCGTAGGCCGCGCGCGCGGGCATCCGCGCCAGGCTGAGCGGCACGCCGATGTGGTTGTTGTAGCTCTTGACCGAACGATGCGCGCCAAGCCCGTCGGCGCGCATCGGGCTCGACCGGTCGAGCGTGGCGAAGATCGCCTCCTTGACCCCGGTCTTGCCGACCGAACCGGTGACGCCGACGATCGTCGCGGCGCTGCGCGCGCGTGCAGCGGCCGCCAGCGCCTGGAGCGCGCGGTTCGTGTCGGCGACGAGGATGTGCGGACCCTCGACCGGCCGATCAACCACCGCCGCGACCGCCCCCTTGGCAAAAGCGTCGGCGACGAAACGATGACCGTCCATCGCCTCGCCCTTCAAGGCGAAGAACAGATCGCCGGGCACGACATCGCGCGAATCGATCTCGATACCCGCGATCTCGAAGCTCTCGCTGACGATGCCGCCCATCGCCGTGGCCGCCGCGCCCGCGCTCCACAACGCGAGGCCGAGCCCGTCGAGCGCGTCGGTCGGCCAATCGAGGATGCGCACCGCAATAGTCATCGCAATTGTCCTTCTCTGGCCGTCTGGCCGAAATCCTGTGCACCCGCGCATTCGCGCGCGACGCTCACGTCGTCGAACGGCAGCACGCGCATATCGGCGCCGCTGCCGACGATCTGTCCCTGCTCGTGCCCCTTGCCCGCGATCAGGACGATGTCGCCGGCCTGTGCCTCGCCGATCGCCGCAGCGATCGCGGCGCGGCGGTCGCCGATCTCCCACAGGCGGTTCGCGCCGCCCGCCAGGATCGCAGCGCGGATCATCGCGGGATCTTCGCCACGCGGGTTGTCGTCGGTGACGATCGCTATGTCGGCCTCCGTCGCCGCGACCCGGCCCATGTCCGCCCGCTTGCCGGGATCGCGATCGCCGCCCGCGCCGAACACCACGATCAACCGGCCGCCTTTTCCATCGAGGCCACAATGCGGACCCAGCGCGGCGATCGCCGCCGACAGCGCATCGGCGGTGTGCGCATAGTCGACGTAGACCGGCGCACCGCTGCGGGTCAGCGCCGCGCGTTCCAGTCGCCCGCGCACCGGTTGCACCCGCGCCAGCGCATCGAACGTGCGCAGCGGATCGCCGCCGGTCGCGAGCACCAGCGCCGCCGCGACCAGCGCGTTCGCCGCCTGATACGCGCCGATCAACGGCAGCGTCAGCTTGCGGACAATGCCCGCGTGCTCGACTTCCAGAACCTGCCCAAGCAGCCCCGGCATGCGCGAGATCAGCCGCAGGTCCGCACCCGCTTCGCCCACGGTGAACGCCGTCAGCCTCCGCGCCGCCGCATGATCGAGCGCGCGCGCCGACCACGCGCCGTCGTCGGCCCAGACCACGGCAGTGCCGCCATCGGCGACGACTTCATCGAACAGTCGCATCTTGGCGGCGAAGTAATCGTCCATGTCGGCATGGTAATCGAGATGGTCGCGGCTGAGGTTGGTGAACGCGCCGGCCCGCACCGCTGGGCCTTCGTTGCGGAACTGCGACAAGCCGTGGCTCGACGCTTCGTAAGCGACATGCGTCACGCCTTCGCGCGCGAGGCCGGACAGGTTGGCGAGGAACGTCACGATGTCGGGCGTCGTCAGCCCAGTCGAGACGGTCTGATCGGGGGTCGTGACGCCGAGCGTGCCGATCGACGCCGCGCGGATGCCCGCCATGCGCCAAAGCTGCCGGGTCAGCTCGACGGTGGAGGTCTTGCCGTTGGTCCCGGTCACCGCGACGATCGTCTCGGGCGCGGGCGCGAAGAATCGCGCGGCAAGGCGCGCGAACGCGCGGCGGGGCTCGGGATCGGCGATATGGACGACCTCGCCCGTCTTAGCTTCGGGCATGACCGCATCGGGTCGCGCCACCACGGCGACCGCGCCCGCATCGGCAGCCGCCGCGATGAAATCCTCGCCATTGACGCGCAAGCCCTGGAACGCACCGAACACGGTGCCGGGCGCGACCTTGCGGTGATCGATCGCAAAACCGGTGACCTCGCCGTCGCGGCCAGGCTCGATCGCGATCCCCGCGCGCGCGGCGAGCGTGGTAAGCTTCATCGCCGGGCACCGGTGCGCGAGGTCATTCCTGCGCCTTTCCGGGGATCAGCGGCTTCAGGTCGCTGATGTCGATATCGCGGCCGGCGTCGGGCATGATCCCCAGCATCGGGCCGATGCGTGGGACGACGCGGCCGACGACGGGCGCGGAGTTCCACGCGGCGGTACGCTGGCCGGACGTCGCCTGCGTGCCCTGCGGCTCGTCGAGCATCGCGATCACGACATAGCGCGGATGGTCCATCGGGAACGCCGCGGCGAAGGTCGCGATCAGCGAGTTCTTCTTGTACGCGCCACCGCCCGCGCCGGCCTTTTCCGCCGACCCGGTCTTGCCGCCGACACGAAAGCCGCTGGCGTCGGCCTTGCGTCCGGTGCCGTAGACCACGATCATCCGAAGCAGCTGGCGCATCCGCGCGCTCGTCGCGGGCGTGAACACCTGGCGGCCCGCCGCCGCCTGTCCGGGCTGCACCTTATAGAGCGTCGCAGAGCGGAACGTGCCGCCGTTGACCATCGCGGCGTAAGCCGAGGCGAGGTGCAGCGGCGTCACCGCGATGCCGTGGCCGAACGAGACGGTCATCGTCGTGATGCGGGGCCAGACGCCCGAATGCCACAAGGGGAACCCGCGCGCCGGCAGCTCGATGCCCGGACGAGCGTTGAATCCCAGCGCTTCCATCGTCGATTTGAGGCGCACCCCGCCCAACTCGTCGCCGATCTGCGCGGTGACGATGTTCGATGAATGGATCAGCGCCTCCGCGACGTTGAGCGAACCCCCCATGTTATGGCTGTCGTGGATGGTGAAGCCGCCGATGTGCAGCTGCGCGGCCGGATAGCGGCGGGCGAGGTTGGTCACCGTGCCCGCGTCCATCGCCGCCGCGACGGTGATCGGCTTGAACGCCGAGCCGAGTTCGTAGACCTCGTTGGTCACGTGATTGAAAATGTTGCCCACCGATGCGCGGTCGATGAAGTTCGGATCGAACGAGGGCAGCGAGGCGAGCGCGAGCACTTCGCCCGTATCGACGTCGAGCACGATGCCCGCCGCCCCCTTCGCCGCCGATTCATTCATGCCACGCGCGAGTTCGTCCTCGAGCGCACCCTGCACGCGCGTGTCGATCGACAGCACCGAGGGCGTCGCGCGCGCGACCGGATCGGTCAGCTGGCGTTGCATGACCTGCTCCATGCCGACCTTGCCCGCACCATGCGCGTCGACGAAGCCGAGCACATGCGCGGCCATCGAGCCTTGCGGATAATACCGCTCGGTCTCGCGCGGGGCTTCGAGCGCGGGCTCCCCCAACTCGGCCACGCGGTTCACTTCCTCTGGCAGCAGCCGCTTGCGTAGATAGCTGCCCTTGGTGCTCGACAGACGCCGCACGAGTTCGGCCTCGTCGAGATCGGGAAAGATCTGCACGAGCGCCGCCGCCACTTCGCGCGGGGATTTCACCAGCGGCGACCCACCCTTCATCGCATGCGGATCGAACCACAGCGAATAGGCGGCGATCTCGCGCGCCAGCGGCACACCGTTGCGATCGACGATCTCGCCGCGCTTGGGCACCATCGTCTGGTCGAACGCGAAGCTGTTCTCGGCCGCGTCGAACGCACCGAGATAGGCGATGCGTGCCACCGCGCTGGTCGCCAGCAGCGCGAAGACGCCCGCGATCCAGACGCCGCGAAACTTGGCGGTCAACAGCGCATGTTCGCGCACGTCGACCAGCTGGCGACGACCGCTGGCGATCGTCGCGGGGGCGGCGATCGCGCTCATTGCCGACCCCCGTTCGACGCGCGCGGCTTCCGCGTGAGGTCATCGCTCAATGCGATCCTCGCGCCCCGGTCGGGATGCCTGTCAGGCTCGGGCTTGGCCTTCGTCTCGTGCCGATCGGCGAGATAGCGCGTCCCCGATCCGACGGGCAGTCGCTGACCCGCAAGTTGCGCCAGCGCCGTCGGCAGCGAGCCCGTCGCGCCGGCCTGCGTCGGGCCTCGCGCTGGCCTGCCCACATCGTCGGCGCTCGCCAAGCGCACCGAAGCCGAAGCCGGCGCGGTCGGCGCGAACGCGGGCGGCACCGGTCGGCTCAACGCCGCAAGCTGCCGTTCGCCCGCCACGTATTGCAATTCATCGGGCGCCTTGAAGCCGAACTCGACCTGATTGATCGCGGCGAGCTGCTGCTGGTTCGCGCGTGTTTGGAATTCCGTTTCCAGGCTCAACTGCTCCTGCTTGATCGCGATGATCTTGCGCTCGGTCAGCCGTACCTGGCTCTTCACCGCGTTGACGCGGAACGTCAGCGCCGCCAGCAGCGCGAGCGATAGCGCGATCACGACCGCCCAGACGATCGACTGCACCCGGTCCCTGGTCATGTTCATGCGGCGATCCCGTTCTGCAGGCGCCCTGGGCCCGGGCGGGGAGGAGCATCGGTGCGGATCGCCGAGCGCAACGTCGCCGAGCGCGCGCGCGGATTGCGTGCGAGTTCGGCGTCTCCGGGCCGGATCGCGCGGCTGGCCGCGACGAAGGTCGGCGCGCGCGGGGACGCGGCGGTCGGCAAATGACGCGAGATCGAAGCGTCTCCGACCGCGTCGCGCAGAAACCGCTTGACGATGCGATCCTCGAGGCTGTGGAAGCTGACGACCGCCAACCGGCCGCCCGCGCGCAAAAGCGTTTCCGCCGCCGCCAAGCCATCGCCCAGTTCGTCGAGCTCACCGTTCACATGGATACGGATCGCCTGGAAGCTGCGCGTCGCCGGGTCTTTCGGCGCGCCGGGGTGATGGCCGAGCGCGCGCCGCACCACGCTGGCGAGATCGCCGGTGGTCGCCAGCGGCCGCGCGGCGATGATCGCGCGGGCGACCCGGCGCGATTGGCGCTCCTCGCCATAGCGGTACAAGACGTCGGCGATCTCGCTCTCGTCCGCACCGTTGACGAAATCGGCGGCGCTCGCCCCGTCGCGCGACATGCGCATGTCGAGCGGGCCATTGGCGGCAAAGGCGAACCCGCGCTCCGCCTGATCGAGCTGCATCGATGACACGCCGATATCCATGACGATCCCGTCGACCCGCGCGAGACCTGTTCCGCCGAGCGCATCGACCATTTCAGAAAACCGGCGCGCATGGAGAACAAGCCGAGGGGGGTTTTCCCCGACTTCCGGCCATATCCCCGGATTTGTGAGCGCCGCGCCCAACGCATCGGGATCGCGATCGAAAGCGTGCACCGTCGCGCCGGCATTCAGCAGCGCGCGCGTATAGCCGCCCGCGCCGAACGTCGCGTCGACCACGACGTCGCCCGGCTGGGGATCGAGCGCGGCGACCGCCTCGGCCAGCATCACCGGAATGTGCGACCCGCTCATGGCTTCTTCGCCTTAAGCGCGTCCGCCTGCATCTGCCGGCACGCGGCCTGCGCCGCCTCGAACCCCGCCGGCATCTTGTAGAACTCTTCGGGATTGAACAGCACGAAGAACGGCCCGGCGGCGGTGAAGAACAACTGATCGGTCACCCCGCACAGATCGGCGAGGTGCGCGGGCAGCACGAACCGGCCGCTCTCGTCGAACGGCACTTCGAAAAAGCCGTCGAGCTGGATCGCGCGCATGTCGCGATCGAATGGGCGTCCGGCCTGAGCCGCCTGCGCTTCCTCACGATCGATCTGATCATCGAAGCCCTTGCTGCGCGAGAGGCCGAAGCCCGTCAGGCAGTTCCAGCGTTCGTGCTTGTCGAGGCAGAGAAGTGGACGGTTGTCGCTTGATTCGCGCACGGTCTTGCGGAACGCACCGGGCAGCACGAAGCGGCCTTTGTCGCGCTGAAGCGAAAAGCCCTGACCCCTGAAACTAAACGGCTCCGCAGCCATGCCTGCCCCATCCACGAAGGGTTACCCCCAGCGTCGGGACAAGCGGCTTCGCACCGAACGCGCGCATTCGCACACCCGGTTCTCCCGCAGGGGAGTCGCGTCACATCACATCCCGATTGACCCCGATGTATCTTGGGATCGAACGGGTGAAAAGGGAATTTTACGGGAAATCCGGGGAAAGAGATAAGTGGCTATTCTAAGGAGATTTTCCTGCGGCAAACCACATCGGTCGCTCCGAAATGGATCGGTTCGAAGACGAAATCATCTCGTTTTGACTTCGATTATTGGGATTCGGCTACGGAAAGCATAAGTATTTCCCGGAACATCCCGCGAACGACCATGCTGACTTGTTGTTTAGGGGTGGTGCTGGCAACCTCGCGCCTGTTCGCGGGCGGCGCGCGGCACTCGACGCGGCCGTCGCCGCTCTCATTGCGACGCCGCAGACCGTGCCGCCGAACTCGGATCGGCGGCGGGCACTACGCCGATATCCGCAAGCGGATCGGCAGGTTTCTGTGGTGCCCCAAGCGAGGCGGCGGCCATCGGCGCGCCCCGCCGATCGGCAAGCTTCGCGCGGTTCATGATGATGTTGGCGAGCCCGAGGATCAACATCATCGCCGCCAGGCCAAGCAGGCCGGCCTGGAGCCGATGCACCGAACGGGAACGCAGTTCGCGCGGGGTCGGCGGAACGAAGCGCTGCGGCGCGACGACATCGCGCGAGCCGATAGGAGGGTCGATCCTCGAAGCCATCAACCCGGTTCTACGTTATCGTTCGAGCCAGGGGAAGACCGGCAACCCTTTGCTCTCGAGCCACTGGCGATTGTACAGCGACGACAGATAGCGGAAACCCGTGTCGCACAGGATCGTCGCGACGCGTGGCTCGCGTCGGCCCTGCGCCACCAACTGCCGTCCCAGCGCGACCGCGCCCGCGACGTTGATGCCCGATGACAGCCCCAGGCACAGCCCTTCCTCAGCCAGCAGGCGGCCGACCCAGACGATCCCTTCCGTGTCCGAAATACGGAACTGCGTGTCGATCGGCGCGCCTTCCAGGTTGGCGGTGATCCGCCCCTGCCCGATCCCTTCGGCGACCGACGATCCTTCGGCCTTCAGTTCGCCGTGCGCGTAGTATTCATAAAGCGCAGCGCCGTGCGGATCGGTCAGTGCGATCGTCACGTCCTCATCGAACGCTTTCAGCGCCAGGCCGACGCCCGCGATCGTGCCGCCGGTTCCCGCCGCGCAGGTGAAGCCGTCGATGCGGCCGTCCATCTGCGCCCAGATCTCGGGCGCGGTGCCTTCGATATGCGCCTTGCGATTGGCGATATTGTCGAACTGGTTCGCCCATACCGCGCCTTCGGTCTCCTGGCTGAGCCGGCGCGAGATATGGACGAAATGACCGGGATTGGAGAACGGCGCCGCCGGCACGGTGATGAGGTGCGCGCCCAATGCACGCAACGTGTCCATCTTCTCGCGCGATTGCGTCTCGGGCATGACGATGATCGTCTTGTACCCCAGCGCGTTCGCCACCAGCGCGATGCCGATGCCGGTGTTGCCCGCGGTCCCCTCGACGATCGTCCCGCCGGGCTGCAACAGGCCGCGGCCTGCGAAGTCGCGCACGATCCACAATGCCGCGCGGTCCTTTACCGAAGCACCCGGGTTGGTGAATTCGCACTTGCCCCAGATCTCGCACCCCGCCTCCGCGCTCGGTCCTTTGAGAAGGACAAGCGGCGTGTTGCCGATCAGGTCGAGCGTGCTGGGAAGCGGCACGGGGGGATGCGCGGTCATCGGCTGTCGAGGTAAGCGAGCCCATCACGACCCGCAAGCCGGCGCATCGTCGGGGACTGCGTCAGTGATGCAGTCCCCATCGTCGCGATCAGGCGCTGCGCTTGGCTCAATCCTCCTGCGCGATCGTCACCGTCATGCCCTCGATCGCATCGGTCACCGGCACCTGGCACGACAAACGCGAATATTTGTCGCGGTGGTCCGAGCTGTCGAGCAGGTCGTTCTCGTCGGCGCTCATTTCCGTCAGCTTGGCGAAGTGCGCGGGATCGATGTGCACGTGGCAGGTGGCACAGCTGCAGCAGCCGCCGCAAAGCGCGAGCAGTTCATCGAAGCCGCTGTCGCGCAGCACTTCCATCAGCGAGCGGCCCGTGGTGGCCTCCACCGCGCTGGCTTCTCCGGACTGATTGACGACGGTGATCTGCGGCATTGGCAAGTGCTCCCTTTGTTATACGCCAGCGCATGCAGGCGTGCGCCCGTGGCCGCAAGGACCGGTCATCGAGCTTGTCCACTTTGCGATTAGATCGGTTCGGCGTTAGAGGCCAGCGTTTGCAGCGATCTTCGCAGGTTATCGGCAAACGGCCATGGGACTGAACGTCGCGGCGATCCGCGCAGGGCTGGACGCGATAGCCGCGAGCGACCCACGCATCGCCGCCGCGCTGGCGACCGCCGGCTATCCCGCTCCGCGCATCTACCAGCGGGGCTATGCGACGCTGCTGCGCACGATCGTCGGCCAGCAGGTCAGCGTCGCCGCTGCCGCGTCGGTATGGGCAAAGCTCGAAGCGCTGCTCGGCGGGGGGCTACCGGCGAACGAATTGCTCGCCGCGGAGTTCGACGCGCTGCGCGCCTGCGGCCTGTCGCGGCAGAAGCAGGGCTATGCGCGATCGTTGTGCGAGCTCGTCGTCAGCGGCGAGATCAACCTCGACTTGCTGCCCGCCGATGACGAGGCGGCGATCGCGCAACTCGTGCGGATCAAGGGCATCGGGCGCTGGTCGGCGGAAATCTATCTGCTGTTCGCCGAAGGCCGCCCCGACATCTGGCCCGCGGGCGATCTTGCCGTGCAGGCGGGCATGCATAAACTGCTCGCGCTCGACGCGCGCCCCGACGAGAAAACCACCCGCGCGCTCGCCGAAGCCTGGCGACCGCACCGGGGCGCGGCGGCGATCTTCACCTGGCACTGCTACAACAACCCGGCGCTGTGAGGCGCGCTACCTATCGTCGCGAGCGCCCGCTCAGACTACCGCCTCGATGGCGCGCGCCAGCGCTACATCCCGCGCGGTCAGTCCGCCCGCGTCGTGCGTCGTCAACGTGATCGTCACGCGGGCGTAGACGTTCGACCATTCGGGGTGATGATCCGCGCGCTCGGCGAGCAGCGCGACGCGGGTCATGAACGCGAAAGCCGCGACGAAATCGGCGAACCTGAAGCTCCGCTCGATCGCGAGGCCGTCGGTGCGCAGCGTCCAGTCAGGCAGCGTCGCCAGCGCTTCGGCGATTTGCCCTTCGTCAAGGCGAGCGATCGGCATCTGGCTCTCCGCGCGGGCGCCATCCTTGGCACCGCGCGGAGATTCGCCTATCGCGCCGCGCGATGCAAGCGTGCCGCCTCGCCGCCGACGGGATCGCCTGCCGGCGCGGCGAGCGGGTGCTGTTCGGCGGGGTTTCGCTGGTGCTCGAACCCGGCGACGCGCTGCATGTGGCCGGGCCGAACGGCGTCGGCAAGTCTAGCCTGATCCGCATCCTCGCCGGTCTGTTGCGACCATTTGCCGGTGCGGTCGCGCGTGAGGGCGCGGTTGGCGTGCTCGATGAACGCCAAGCGCTCGATCCGCACGCAAGCCTCGATAAGGCGCTCGCGTTCTGGCGGCAGGTCGATGGCGGCGTGGCGGATGAAGCCATGCTCGCGCGGCTCGGCCTGCCCGACCTGCTCGACGTTCCGGTGCGCTATCTGTCGACCGGCCAGACGAAGCGCGCGGCGGTCGCGCGCCTTATGGCTCAGCGTGCGCCAATCTGGCTGCTAGACGAGCCGCTCAACGGCCTTGACACCGCCGCCGTTGGCCTGATCGAGACGCTAGTGGCCGAGCATCGCGCGGCGGGCGGGCTCTGCGTAATCGCGTCGCACCAGACTTTCGCGTTGGCGGGAAGCAAGCGGCTGGAGCTCGCGGGCCACTCGCCAGAACTCGAGCGGGGGCGATGAGGCATATCCTGCTTGTGCTCGTTCGCCGCGATCTCGCCAACCTGGTGCGCGCCGGGGCGATGCTGCCGATCGTGTTCTTCCTCGCGGTGGCGATGCTCTATCCGTTCGCGGTCGGGCCCGATGCCGCTCTACTGGCGCGGACCGGCGGCGGGGTGATCTGGATCGCCGCGCTGCTCGCCGCGATCCTGCCGCTCGACCGGCTGGCGCAGCCCGACCTCGATCAGGGCATGTTCGATCAATGGGCGTTGCGCGGCATCGCCGAGGAAGCGGTGCTGGCGATGCGCGTCATCGCCCACTGGCTGAGCTTCGGACCGCCGTTGATGCTCGCCGCGCTACCGGCCGCGGCGCTGCTCGGAATCAACGGGCGCACGCTCGCGCGGATCGAGCTCGGCCTGCTGGCGGGTACGCCGGGCCTCGCCGCGCTCGGCGTGCTGATCGCCGCGCTAACCGTCGGGATCGGCGGCGGCGCGGCGCTCGGCGGATTGCTGGCGATCCCGCTGGCGGTGCCGCTACTGATCTTCGGCGCCGGCTCGCTATCGACGGACGATTACACCGCGATCGCGCTGACCGGGGCGGCGAGCCTGGTACTGATCGCGATCACGCCGTTCGCCAGCGGCGCGGCGGTGCGCAATGCGCGGGGCTAACCCACCATCGCCGACCGTCCTGAGCCTGTCCAAGGGGCGTCCTCTCTATCAAGGGTAGCCCACAAGGGGGGCAGTCCTGCGACAAACTCGGAAGTGTCGAATCCGAGACCAAAAGCCCGATCAGAACGGAATATCGTCGTCCAAATCGTCGGCGAAGCCGCCTTTCGCGCCGCCGCCGAATCCGTCACTGCCGGAAGAGCCGCCGCCTGATGATCGCCCACCGCCGCTATAGCCGCCCGAAGAACCGCCGCCCGAGGCCCCTTCGTTCCAGCCGCCACTCCTCGCCCCGCCGCCGCCTTGGCCACCGCCGCCCTGCGCGCCGTCGAGCATTGTCATCACCGCGCCCGGGCCCTGCAGCACGACTTCGGTCGAATAGCGATCCTGGCCGTCTTTGTCCTGCCACTTGCGGGTGCGCAGCTGGCCTTCGATGTAGACCTTCGATCCCTTGCGCAGGAACCGCTCGGCGACGCCCGCCAAGCCTTCGGAGAAGATCGCCACGGTATGCCACTCGGTACGCTCCTGGCGCTCGCCCGACTTGTCCTTCCAGCTTTCGGATGTGGCGATGCGCAGATTGCACACCTTGCCGCCGTTCTGGAACGAACGGGTTTCAGGGTCCGCGCCCAAATTGCCGACGATGATGACCTTGTTGACGCTGCCTGCCATATCGCTCTCCCTGGGGCCCGTTTTCTAGGAAGCCTGAAGCCCCAGCGCAACCGCGCTCCAATATGTCAGCCCGGCGAATGCATAGGCCAGCGTGAACAGATAGGCGAGCATGAAGCCCGGCCATTTCCACCCGTTGGTCTCGCGCCGGGTGACCGCGATCGTCGACAGGCATTGCGGCGCGAACACGAACCAAGCGAGGAACGCGAGCGCGGTCGGCAGCGACCAGTGCGATTTCAGCTGGTCGCCGAGCGCCTTGTCCTGCTTGGTCTCGTCCTGATCGGCGACCGCATACGTCGTCGCGAGCGCGCTGACCGCCACCTCGCGCGCGGCCATCGCCGGGATCAGCGACAGCGCGATGTCGCGGTTGAAGCCGATCGGCTGGACGACCACGGCAAGCCCGTTGGCGATATGGCCCGCGATCGAAGCATCGACCTGGTTTTGGCCCGGCTGCGCGCGCGGAAAATTAAGCAGCAGCCACAGCACGATCGTGACCATGAAGATGATCCCGCCCGCGCGGCGCAGAAAGATCCAAGCGCGCTGTATGAGGCCGAGCGCCAGATCGCGCGCGGCGGGTAGCTGGTACTTGGGCAATTCCATGATGAAGCCGCTCGCCTGGCCGCGCGTTACCGATCGTCGCAGGACCAGCGCCACCGCCATCGCGCCGACGATGCCGAAGCAATAGAGCGCGAACAGCACCAGCCCCTGGAGACCGATGGGCAGGCCGACGCCCGATGCCACCGTGCGGTTGGGAATGAACGCGGCGATGATCACCGCATAGACCGGCAACCGCGCCGAACACGTCATCAGCGGCGCGATCAGGATCGTCGTCAGCCGGTCGCGCGGATCGCTGATGCTGCGCGTCGCCATGATGCCGGGGATCGCGCAGGCGAAGCTCGACAGCAGCGGGATGAAACTGCGCCCCGACAGGCCGACGTTGGCCATCACCCGGTCCATCAGGAACGCGGCGCGCGCCATGTAGCCGGTCGCCTCGAGCATCAGGATGAAGAAGAACAGGATGACGATCTGCGGCAGGAAGACGATGACCGAGCCGACCCCGCTCAACACCCCGTCGGTGACGAGATCACGCAGCAGGCTGGGCGCGATTGCCGCGCGCACCCATTCGGACAACCAGCCGACCCCCGCCTGCAGCCCGTCGGCGAATGGCGTCGCCCAGGCGAACACCGCCTGGAACATCACGAACAGCAGCGCGAACAGGATCACCGGGCCGATCCACGGATGGAGCAGCACGCGGTCGAGCCGCGAATGCAGGCGATGCCTTGCGGTCTCGGACACGATCGTCGCATCGGTCATCTGCCGCGCCAACAGGCGGCGCTCGATCTGACCGGCCGAAGGATGGCCCGGCTTGCCCGTGCGCGTCTCGACCGATGCGATCGCCTCGCCCAACGCGTCGAGGCCCCGCCGGCGCACCGCGACGGTCGGGATCACCGGCACGCCCATCGCCTGCTCGAGCGCGGCGGGATCGAGCACCAGTCCGTCGCGCTCGGCCAGATCGATCATGTTGAGCGCGATCACCGTCGGCTTGCCCAGCGCGATCAGCTCCTGCGCGAACACCAGGTGCTGTTCGAGGTTCGATGCGTCGAGCACCACGACGATGATGTCGGGCGCCGCCTCGCCGGGGAACGCGCCCCGGATGACCTTGCTGGTGACTTCCTCGTCGGGGCTGGTCGGATCGAGGCTATATGCGCCCGGCAGGTCGGTGAGCTCGATCGGCTCGCCGGTCGGCAGGATCAGCCGGCCCGCCTTGCGCTCTACCGTGACGCCTGGATAATTCGCGATCTTCTGCCGCGCGCCGGTCAGCGCGTTGAACAGCGCGCTCTTGCCGGCGTTCGGATTGCCGACCAGCGCGACTTTACGCTGGCGGCTCATTTCAGGTCGTCTCGACCTGCATGACATCGACCTGCATCGCCTGCGCATGTACGCGTCGCAGCGCGACGGTCATCCGACCGATGGTGATCGCGAGCGGATCGCTGCCCCCCATGATGCCGCGATAGGCGACCGCCACGTGCGCGCCGAGATCGATCCCCAGCGCGCGCAGCCGTTGCGCTTCCTCATCGGCGAGCCCGCTCCAATCGACGGCGGAAATCCGCGCGTCGCGCGCGATCGGAAGCTGATCGAGGGTCATCGCGACGCAGTGACAGATTCCCGCGCCAGCTGCAACTGGTTCGCATTAGATCATACGCGCGATCGAGGTGAGCTATCGCGTCGGATAGCGCAGCCGCCCCAGCAGCCGCATCATGCTGAAGCTCTCATCGCCCGGGCGCAGCAGGCGCGCCTTAACCTTTTCGAACCGCATGATCCCGTCGATCCGACGCGCCAGGAATGCCCTGGTGTCGGCCTTGTCCTCGCTGCGATCGTCGGGAAACACCGCGAGCGTCGCCGCGTAGACGCCCGCCAGGATCGTGCGCTTGGTGTAATAGTTGTAGTCGGTCGTGCGGTCCCCGGCGAGCCGCCACATCGCATCGGCGCTGGCCCAGCCGATACGTAGCGAGGGTCCGACGTTCTGCGGCATCGCCATCACCGCGAGCGCGCGGCGCAACGCTTCCTCATAGCCGACCTGCGCGTCGAGCCGGAACTGCACGAGCCGGCGGATGCGTTCGCGCACGGGCAGGACCGCGAGTGATTCGGCCGGAAGCGCGAGCGCCATCGCCCGCGATGTCGCCTCGCTCCACGCGGCGATCATCGCGATCGCCGGCGAAGACCCCGTCGCGCGGAAGGCATAGGCGGCAAGCTCGCGGTTCGTGCCCGTCTCGTCCGCCGCCGCCTCGACCGCGACGGCGCTCCAGCCGTCGAACGCGGCCGCCGCCGCGATGCGCGGTGCGAGCCTGATCCGCAGCTCGTCGAGCGGGGGGGCGTCATCGCCCGTCGCGGCCTCTCCCGCCATCACAACGTCCTCCGCCATCACAGCTTGGGCCCATAGCTGGGAGCGGCACTGCCGCGTTGCACCCTGCGCTTCACGGCGGCGTCGAGCGCGGCGATCACCTGCTGCTGGCCGTCGAGTTTGGCGTAATCGACCGCCGAGCGACCCGAGCTGTCGGGCCGGATCGGATCGGCCCCGCCGGCGATCAACAGCCGCACCATCGGCAAGTCATGACGATGCACCGCGCTGATCAGCGGCGTTTCGCCCGCATCGTTCGCCTGATCGGTATCGGCGCGGAACTGGACGAGCAGCTCGACCCCCTCGACGAAGCCGAGGTTCGTCGCGAGTTGCAGCGCCGTGACGCCGCGGTTGTCGCGCGCATCGACGTTGGCACCCTTGCCCAGCAGATAGGCCATCCAGGTGCGATCGCGCCGCGCGGTGACGATGTGCAGCGCGGTCTCGCCATTCGATACGTCGCGCGTGTTGACGATCGTCGCGCCCGGCAGGCTCAGCGCCTGCTCGACCGCTTCGGCGTCTTTTTTCTTTACCGCGTCGAGGAATTTAAACCCGGACGAGAACTGCGCGCTCGCGGGCAACGCCAGGCCGAGCGCGGCGATGGCGACTAGCAGCGCGCCGGTGATGCGCCGTCTGGAACGAATGTAGCCTGGCATGAGGCGCGCTCTCCTTTGCAAGACGCGGATTGTTGCGCACACGCGAGCTGACCGAACCCGCCTTGCGCAACGGGGCCTAGCAGAGCATGAACCGCCGCGCCATGTTCCACGCATCCCCGGCGGCAAGCATCCGCACCGCGCTGTGCCTCGCGCTGTCGCTTCCCCTGCTTACCGGCTGCACGCGCGAGCCGCCAACGCCCGAACAAGCACCACCGCTCGCCGGCGCGACCATCGGCGGCCCGTTCACGCTGGTCGACAAGAACGGCCGCACCGTGCGGTGGCAGGATTTCGCCGGACGCTATCGGGTGGTCTATTTCGGCTACACGTTCTGTCCCGATGCCTGCCCCACCGACGTCAACGTGCTGATGCAGGGTTTCGCGCGCTTCGCCGCCAAGAGCCCCGGCCTCGCCGCGAAGACGCAGCCGATGTTCATCACGATCGACCCGGCGCGCGATACGCCCGAGGTCGTCGGCGAATTCGCCGCCGCGTTCTCGCCGCGCCTGCTCGGCCTGACGGGGAGCGAGGCGCAAGTCGCGCAGGCGGTGCGCGCGTTCCGCGTCTACCGGGCGAAAGGCAGCGTGACCCCCGGTGGTTACCTGATGGACCACAGCCGGATCAGCTACCTCATGGGCCCGGCCGGCGAGCCACTGTCGATGCTGCCGACCGATCGGGGCGCCGACGCGGTCGCGGTAGAGCTGGCGAAGTGGGTGAAGTGAACCCGCCCGAATCGGGTGACGAGCCCTCTTCTCCCCTCCCGCGCGCGACATGGGTTGGGGATGGGCCTGTGCTCGACCAAGCAGAAGGACCCACCCCCGGCCTTTCCCGCAGGCGGGCGGGGGGTGGAAGCTCTTCGCCTGATCGACCTTTCTGGACCCAACCGCTAGAAACGCTCGATCGCGGGCAGTGGGAGGCGCTGTGCGACGGGTGCGGCAAGTGCTGCCTGCACAAACTGGAGGATGACGACACCGGCGAGTATTACGAGACCAACGTCGCCTGCACGCTGCTCGACCTGACCACCGCGCGGTGCAAGGACTATGCGAAGCGTCGCAAGTTCGTGCCCGATTGCGTGCGGCTGACCGCCGATCTTGCCGCGAGCCTCGGCTGGCTGCCGGCGAGCTGCGCCTACCGGCTGCGCGCCGACGGCTTGCCATTGCCCGACTGGCATTACCTGGTCAGCGGCGATCGCGAGGCGGTGCATCGCGCAGGCGCGTCGGTTATCGGCAAGGCGGTCAGCGAGGATGTCGCCGGGCCGCTCGAACATCATATCGTCTGGCCTTATAATGCGGATGATGAGACGGACGAGCACGCCTGGAGCGATCACGATGCTTGATTGGCTTCGCGCCGATCCGCGCGCGGTCCCTGTGGTCGAGCTTGGATCGCGCAGCCTGCCGATCGCGATCACGCGGCGCGCCAATGCGCGGCACATGACGCTGCGGCTCGCGCCCGATGGCAGCGAGGCGCGCGTCTCGATCCCCTCTTACGCACGCGGCGCCGATGCGGTCGCCTTCGTGCGGTCACGCGCCGGTTGGCTGGAGGCGCAACTCGGCGCGATGCCGCCGCGCATGGCGATCGGTCACGATGCCGTGCTCCCGTATCGAGGCGAAGCGCTGGCGATCGTTTACGATGCCGCCGCGCCGCGTAATCCTGCGATCGTCGAAGGAGCGATCCGCTGCGGCGGTCTGGCCGAGACGCTGGCCGCGCGGCTCAACCGCTGGCTCGAAGCCGAAGCGCGCGCGCTACTAGCCGATGACCTCGCGTTTTACTGCGCGCGCGCCGGGCTTACCTCTCCCACGCTGGCGCTATCGCACGCGCAACGGCGCTGGGGAAGCTGCGCCGCGCCGAGCGGCAAAGGCGGTGGTGCGATCCGGATCAACTGGCGGCTGGTGATGGCACCCGATTTCGTCCGCCGCTCGGTCGTCGCGCACGAAGTCGCGCACCTCGTGCACTTCGATCACTCACCACGTTTCCATACCGCGCTCGCCAAGTTGTACGAAGGCGACGTCGCCGCCGCCAACCGCTGGCTAAAGCGACACGGCCGCGAATTATACGCGCCGCTCGGCTGAGCGCGACCGAAGCTGGCAAAGCGACCGCGTCGCGCCTATGTTCGCGCGATGGCACTATTCAAGCGGTCCGGCTATTGGCAGGATGTCAATCCCGCCGGCGCGATCGGCGATATCATCACCGTGTTCAGGCAGGCGGACCACAACCGCTGGCGCATCGCGATCGCCGCCGCGATCGTCACGACCGGCATCTTCTCCGTGATGTGGCAGGAAGGCGCGAAGGGTCCGCCCAAGCCGCCCGAAGTCACCTATATCCGCACTTTCGCCGACAACCGGAGCGATGCGGAGATCATCGCCTCCAACCGCGCGAACCAGCTTCAGCAGAACGCGCTCAATGCCGAGCAGGCGAAGCGCGACGCGGAAGTTCGCAAGATCTACAAGACCATCGGCCGCGCATCGGGGATGGATGTCGATGCGATCGAGCGCCAGGCGAACGGCGACGACGCGGCGGCTGCGCGCGCGCAGAAAGCAGCGATCGCCGGACAACTCGCGGCGCAACGCGCGGCACAGGGCGCGGCTCAGGGCGCAGCGCAGACGAAATCCGCTCGTTGAGCGGTCGTTGAATACCGACGTCCGCTGGCTTGCGGCGGCGGCCAGCCTTGCCGCGCGGGGACGACCGCACAGCCGTCCCAACCCGGCGGTCGGCGCGGTGCTGGTCCGCGATGGCCGCGTGATCGCGCGCGGTTGGACCCAACCCGGCGGTCGGCCCCATGCCGAAGCGATGGCGCTCAGCGCGGCGGGCGGGGACGCCGCCGACGCGACGCTTTATGTAACGCTGGAACCTTGCGCTCACACATCGCCGCGCGGGCCGGCTTGTGCCGATCTCGTCGCGAACTCGGGCGTCGCCCGCGTCGTTGTCGGATGCGAGGACCCCGATCCGCGCACCGCGGGAGCGGGGCTCGCGCGCATCCGCGCCAGCGGGATTGACGCGGACATCGTGGCGTCGCCCGAAGTCGAGGCGAGCCTGGTCGGCTATCTGATGCAACGTCGGCTGTGCCGTCCGCATGTTACGCTCAAGCTCGCGCTGTCGCTCGACGGCGGCATCGCGCTAGCGAACGGCGAGAGCCGTTGGATCACCGGCGAGGCGTCGCGCGCGCATGGCCATGCCGAGCGCGCACGCGCCGATGCGATCCTGGTCGGCGGCAGCACGCTGCGCGCCGACGCGCCGGCGCTTGATGTGCGGCTGTCAGGGCTCGCCGACCGTAGTCCCGAACGCTGGGTGCTGACGCGCGGCACAACCCCCCTAGGATGGCGCGGCGTATCGTCGCCTGACGGGATCGTCACCATGTCCAACGTCCAATACCTGTTCGTCGAGGGCGGCGGCGAGACGGCGGCGGCGTTCCTTGCGGCCGATCTGGTCGATCGGCTGCTGATCTATCGCGCGCCGATCATTCTGGGCGGCGCGCGAGCCGGGGTGGCGGACATCGGCCTTGCCGCATTGGGCGATGCGCACGGGCGCTGGCGGCTGTCCGATCGCCGATCGCTTGGCAGCGATACGCTCGAAGTCTACATGCGGACACGATGATCAGCGATGCACCATGTTCACCGGCATAGTCACCGCGCTCGGCACGATCCGCGAAGCGCGCCAGGCGGGCGATCTGCGCGTGACGATCGCCTGTCCGTTCGATCCGGCGGCAATCGTGATCGGCGCGTCGATCGCCTGCTCGGGCACTTGCCTGACCGTGGTCGAGCGCGGCGGCAGTTCGGGCGACGCGTGGTTCGCGGTCGACATCAGCCAGGAAAGCGTCACGCGAACGGTCGCCGGGCGCTGGCAGGTCGGCCGGGTGCTGAACCTCGAGCCGGCGCTGCGGCTGGGCGATGAACTCGGCGGCCACATCGTCACCGGCCATGTGGACGGCGTCGGCACGGTGATCGATCTGCGCCTCGAAGGCGATTCGCGTCGCATCGCCATCGCCGCCCCGGCGGAGATCGCGCCTTACTTGGCCGCGAAAGGCTCGATCACCATCGACGGCGTATCGCTGACGGTGAACGAAGTCACCGACCAGGCCGACGGGACATGCCACTTCGCGGTTAACATCATCCCGCACACGGCGCAGGTCACGACGCTCGGCGCGCTGGCAGAGGGTGACAAGGTCAACCTCGAGATCGACGTGCTGGCGCGCTATCTCAAGCGGATGGAAAGCCTGCGGGGCTGAGTGCCCGCCTGCAAACGCTTCACGCGTGATTTCGTAGATTACGTGCAGGCCTTGTGCTCCGTAGCGCGGAACCAGGACGGTTCGATCGGTTACGACACCACCGATCGACTCGACCGCACGGCGGCGCGTAGGTTGTCTGCGCCAGTCATAAAAGCAACCGCCGTTATATGGCGGAACGCGTGCGGCAGCCTAAGGCGACGTGAGCATTGTGCCGTTGGTCTGACGTCTAGTCGGCGGTCTGAAAGACTTTTGATTTAACGCACGACCACCCTTATGGACCCCGGCCGCCATCAGCGTCGCGGGGCGGTGTAGGCGGCCGCGGCAGAGCCGGGCTTGGCTATGTCGAGCGGCAGGTCTTCCCAGCCCCCGCCCAAAGCCTTGTAAAGCGACAGGAGCGAGCGGCGCAGCTGACCCTCGCTCTGCGCGAGCTGATCCTCACCCTGGTTGACCGCTTGGCGCGCCTGCAGCACGTCGCCGAAGTCGGTGAGGCCGCTGCGCCAGCGCGCCTCGACCGCCGACACTGCGCGGCGCGAATCGACAAGGCCGGCGGCGAGCGCACGCTGCTGGTCCTGCCCGGTCCGCACGCGGATCAGCGCATCCTCGACATCGCGGAACGCATGCAGCACCGTGCTGCGATATTGCTGATAAGCTTCGTCCGCCGCCGCGCGCCGCTCGGTGACCGTGGCTGCGCGCTTGCCGAAATCGAGCAGCGGGAACGTCGCCGCAGCGTTGCCCGAAAGCTGGATGCTGTTCCCGGTGAACAAGTTGGACAGCGACGTCGAGATCAACTGCGCCGCGCCGGTAAGGTTGAAGCGCGGGAAGCGATCGGCGACCGCGACGCCGATGTCGGCGGTCGCCGCGGCGAGATTGCGCTCGGCGGCACGCACGTCGGGGCGGCGACGCAACAGATCGGACGGCAGCCCCGGCGGGATCAGCGGCGGCGGCGCGAGTTGCGGCCGGGGCACGGCAAGCTCGCCGATCAGCGCGTCGGGCGTGCGTCCGGCGAGCACCGCTATCGCATGCATCTGCGCCTTGCCGTCGGCGACGATCGGGCCGACCGCCGCTTCGGCGCTGGCGAGTTCGGCCCGCTGGCGGATGAAATCGCCCTGTGCGATCAGTCCGGCGCGCGCGGTGTTCTGCGCGATATCGAGGTTGCGCTGTTCGCGATCGACCTCGGCGCGCGCGATCCGCTCGCGGTCCTGCAGCATGCGGAGCTGGAAATAGGCATCGGCGACTTCGGCGATCAGCGACAGCTGCGCGTCGCGTGCGTTGAACACCGCCGCCTCGGCGCGTGCGCGCGCGCCTTCGCGCTGGCGCTGGACGCCGCCGAACACGTCGAGCTCCCAGCTCGCGTCAAAGCCGGTCGAGAACGTCTTGATATCGTCACCGGGCAGCGCGATCCCGCTGCCCGTGCCGACACCGGTGCTCCCGCCAGTCGTGGCGCCCCCCGCGCCGCCCCCAGCGACGCCCGTCGTACCACCCGCCCCACCACCGCCGCCGAACAGGCTGGTCAGCGAACTGAATCCAGCGTTCTTGCTGAACTTCAGGTAGTTCGCGCCGGCCTGCGCGTTGATCTGCGGAAACAGGCCCGAGCGCGCGATCCGTTCGGCGGCGCGGGCCTGCGCGATGCGCGTCGCGGCGATCGCCACATCGGGGCTATCGGCGAGCGCCAAGGTAATCAGACGGTCGAGTTCGGCGTCCGCATAAACATGCCACCATCCTGACAGCGCCGGCGCGGGCTGGCCGATGTCGGCATCGGGCGTTTCGCCGAACCGCACGGGCGCGCTCGCCGCGGGCGGACGATAGTTGGGCCCGACGGCGCAGGCGGCGAGCAGCCCGGGCGTGACGAGCGCGAGGAGTTTGCGCGGCATCACGCGGCCCCGCCCTCGCCGCCGCCACTGCCCTGGCGCAGGAACAGCCCGAACGGCAGGACGATAAGGACGAAGATCATCGTCGCGTGGAACACGTCGATGTACGACAGCATCTGCGCTTGTTGCTGGACCTGTTGGTAAAGCGTGCCGATGCTGGCCATGCCGCCCGCGCCGGGCATCGATTCGCCGATCCGGTTAAGGCCGTCGACATAGGTCGGGTTGAGCGGATTGAGCCCTTCGACCAGGCGATCCTGATGATATTGCCCACGCTGGATCAGCAGCGCCTGGCTGAGCCCGATGCCGAAGCTGCCACCCAGATTGCGCGATACGTTGAGTAGCGACGAGACTTCATTGGTCTTTGCGGGATCGATGCCGACATAAGCCGCGGTCGAGATCGGGATGAACAACAGCGGTAGCCCGAATGCCGAAAGTAGCCGCCCGAACGAGGCATCGCCAAAGCTGATTTCCGTGTTCCAGCCCGTCATGTACCAAAGCGCGAAAGCCTGCGTCGCGAGCGCGGGAATCAGCAGCATCCGGGTATCGACCTTGCCGATCAGCCAGCCTGCCAGCGGCATCGTCGCCAGCGTCGCGACGCCGCCGGTGGTCATCGCCAGGCCCGCGTCGGTGGCGGTGTAGCCGAACACCTCCTGCAGCATCTGCGGCACCAGCGTGATCGTGCTGAACAGCACCACGCCGGTGGTCATCATGAAACCCATCGTAATCGCGAAGTTGCGGTTGCGCAGCAGCCGCAGATCGATGATCGGATCCTTGCGCGCCAGTTCCCACCAGACCAGCAGCGCCAGCGACAGCACGGCGATCAGCCCCATCGCGACGATGAAACCGCTGGTCAGCCAGTCATCGCGTTCCCCACGCTCAAGGAACACCTCCAGGCAACCCAGCCCCAGCGCGATCAGTGCAAACCCGACATAATCGACGCGCAGACCCTTCT
Organism: uncultured Novosphingobium sp.; assembly: GCA_964242815.1. GTDB lineage: Bacteria > Pseudomonadota > Alphaproteobacteria > Sphingomonadales > Sphingomonadaceae > Novosphingobium. Next base: position 17,438 of record CAXSZV010000006.1, on the reverse strand, counting down.
TCAGCCGCTCGCGCCGCTCGTCCCGCAGCAGCTTCGGCTCGTCCACCAGCGCGTTCACCAGCAGCAACGAGATGATGCCGACAGGCACGTTGATCAAGAAGATCCAGTGCCAGGAAAGATTGTCGGTGATCACCCCGCCTAGCGTCGGCCCGAGCACCGGGCCGACCACCACGACGACACCATATGCGGAGAACGCCTGACCGCGCTTCTCAGGCGGAAAGCTATCGGCCAGAAACGATTGCTCGGACGGTGCGAGACCGCCGCCGCCGACGCCCTGTAAAATACGCGCGAAGATCAGGAACGGCAGGCTCGGCGCGAGCGCACAGGCCAGCGAAGCCAGCGTGAACAGCGCGACCGAGAGCATGTAGTAGCGCTTGCGGCCGACCACATCGGACAGCCAGCCCGAAATCGGGATGACGATCGCGTTGGCGACAAGGTAGCTGGTGATGACCCAGCTCGCCTGATCGAGGCTAGACGACAGGCCGCCGGCGATATGGCTGAGGCTGACGTTGGCGATCGACGTATCAAGCACCTCCATGAACGTCGCCAGGCTGATCACGCCGACAATGAGCCACGGGTTGTGCTTGCCCGCCGCCGAGCGCGCGGGTGTCCACCCGCCCTTGGCCGCGCCGGCACCGGCCATCAGCGGATCTTGACCGTCGGGATCACCGACATACCCGGGCCGATCGAATAACGTCGCCAGTCACCGTTATCGAACACGATCCGCACGGGCACACGCTGGACGACCTTCACGTAGTTGCCGGTCGCGTTCTGCGCGGGCAGCAGCTGAAATGCCTGACCCGCGCCGCGCTGGATCGAATCGATCCGTCCGTGGAATACAACCCCGGGGAATGCATCGACCTTGATTGTCACTGGTTGGCCGCGGCGGATGTGCGCCAACTGAGTCTCCTTGAAATTCGCGGTCACCCACACGTCATCGGGCACGATCGCCAACAGTTGTGCACCCGGCGAGACATAGCTGCCGACGTTGACCTGACGGTTGACGAGCTGCCCGTCGATCGGCGCGGCGATACGCAGATACGATGTGTTGACGCTCGCCGATTGCACGCGCGCCTGCGCCGCCCCGCGCTGCGCGCGCGACGCCTCGACCTGCTGGCGCGCCGAAAGGATCGAGGTCTCCGCCGTGCCGATCTGATCGCGTGCCGCCGCCGCCTGCGCCGCCGCGCTTCGTGCTTGCGCGCGCGCCTGATCAATCTGCGTCGCCGCCACGGCCAGCGGATCGCGCCGCGCGAGATCGAAATAGCGGGCAAGATCGCGCGCGGCGCGCGTTGCCTCGGCAAGCGGAACGCGGGCGTTTGAGATCGCCTGGCGCTTGCTAGCCTGCGCCGAAAGCACTTGCGCCTGCGCCTGCCTGATCTGCGCGTCCGCCTGCGCGACGCCAGCCTGCGCCTCCTCTTGCGTCGCGGAAGTCTCGCCCGGCTCGATCACCGCGAGCAGTTCGCCCTTGTGCACGTGGCGGTTATCGGCGTTGGCGACCATCGTCAGCCGGCCGTTGGTCTGCGCGGCAATGCGAACGATATGCGCATCGATGAACGCATCGTCGGTCGATTCATACTGCCGCGCGTGAAGCCACCACAGCAGGCCGCCGATAATCAGGATCGCCGCGACGATCCCGGCGACGATCCAGAATATCGGCCGCTTGTACAACGGCGGGCGGTCGTCCTGCTTGTCGCTGTCCTTGTCATCTTCGCCCTTGCGATCGTCGGTTTTTGCGCCATCGGAACCAGCGTTTTCGCCATCGGGTGGTGCGCGATCATCGGCTTCATCGCGACCGCCGGCTTCATCGTTTTGCTCTGCGCTCATCCGCTTGTCGCTGGTCCTGTTGGCGTCGTGCCGCCAAGGAGCGCGCGACGCATCACGCGAAGACGCGCGGTCGGCGAAGTGTATTCGACATCAGCGTCTGTCAACCCTTCAGCAATCGCCCTCGCTATTCGCTTCACCAGAGGCAGTAGGGCGGCGTACCAAAGTCGGCTCCGCCGCGCGGAGGTCGAACGGGGTGTTGATGTTGGAGGGCGACCGCGGCAGATCGACCGCGATCGCGCCGATCGCTCCGGCAAAAGCGCGCATCGAGTGTTTGCGATCGCTCGCCAGCAGGCGCTCGGCCGCTACGCTGGCACTCGCGGGCCACAGCCCGACCACCGGCAGCGCGGCAAGATAGCGGGGGGCCGGGCTCAGCCGACCGGGCAGATCGTCGGGCAGACCCACGCAATCGACGCCCATCGTCAGCACGTCTTGATAACCCATCGCGATCGCGTGGCGCAAAGCCGCCGCGACGCCGCCGAGCGGACCCATATCGGCGCGCGGCCAATCGGGCAGCGTCGGCGCGGGAGCACGTTCGCGGCCGACCACGATGACGTGGTCGCACCATCCCGACAGCGTTTCCACGGCCAGCACGAGCAACGTATGTCCGCCCAGTTCGGCCAGCGCCTTGTCGCTGCCGAAGCGGCTCGAACGCCCGCCGGCAAGGACCGCGCCCAGGATCATGCGCGCGCAGCGTGCAGGCCGATGTCTAGGGCCATGTCGCGCCGTCAGTAGACCACTACGCTGCGGATGCTTTCGCCCGCACGCATCAGCTCGAAGCCGTGATTGATCTCGTCGAGCGACAGCACGTGGGTGATCATCGGGTCGATCTCGATCTTGCCGTCCATGTACCAATCGACGATCCTGGGCACGTCGGTGCGGCCCTTCGCGCCGCCGAACGCGGTGCCGCGCCAGTTGCGGCCGGTGACGAGCTGGAACGGACGCGTCGCGATCTCTCGGCCCGCCTCCGCGACCCCGATGACGATCGAGGTGCCCCAGCCGCGATGGCACGCTTCGAGCGCGGTGCGCATGACCTCGGTGTTACCGGTCGCGTCGAAGGTATAATCGGCACCACCACCAGTAAGCTCGATCACTCTGGCGACCGTCTCGTCGCGGCTCTGGCCTCGCGAGTTGAGAAAGTGGGTCATGCCGAAACGACGGCCCCATTCCTCGCGCGCCGGGTTGATGTCGACGCCGACGATGCGGCTCGCCCCCGCCAGTCGCGCGCCCTGGATGACGTTGAGCCCGATCCCTCCGAGCCCGAATACCACGACGTTCTCGCCGACCTGGACCTTGGCGGTGTTGACCACCGCACCAACCCCCGTGGTCACGCCGCAGCCGATGTAGCAGCTCGTCTGGAACGGGGCATCCTCGCGGATCCTGGCCACCGCGATCTCGGGCAACACAGTGAAGTTCGAGAACGTGCTGCAGCCCATGTAATGCAGGATCGGCTGGCCGCGGTAGCTGAAGCGGCTCGTTCCGTCGGGCATCAGCCCCTGGCCTTGCGTCGCGCGGATCGCGGTGCACAGGTTGGTCTTGCCCGACAGGCACGCTTTGCACTGGCGGCATTCGGGGGTGTAAAGCGGGATCACATGATCGCTGGGCTTCACGCTGGCAACGCCTTGCCCGACCTCGCGCACGATTCCCGCGCCTTCGTGGCCGAGCACGGCGGGAAACAGCCCCTCGCTGTCGAGACCGTCGAGCGTATAGGCATCGGTATGGCAGATGCCGGTCGCCATGATCTCGACCAGCACCTCGCCGCCACGCGGCCCATCGAGATCGAGCTCGACAATCTCGAGCGGTTGTTTCGCGGCGAAAGCGACGGCGGCGCGGGTTTTCATCGCGGGTCCTTCGACCATAAGGTTCGTTACGGCCCTATAGCGCCACGTGAGGGATGACGGGCAAGCGACATTCAGCATAGCCGCCACGCGCCCGCCGGCGATCTTGCGATCACCGGAGTACGGATGGCGAGTTCGCATACGGCGGGCATCGGGCTGACTGTCGACAGGGCTATCAGAGGCAGGTTCGCGGCCCGGGCGGGCTTGCCACGCCCCGCCAACCGCCCTATCCGCGCAGCTTCGCGTCGGACGGCCCGATGGCGGAGTGGTTACGTAGCGGACTGCAAATCCGCGCACGCCGGTTCGATTCCGGCTCGGGCCTCCAGCGACATTCTCGTTACGGTGCAGTAACTTACGCGCATCGAAACAGTGCGTCTTCACCGTGGCTTGCCGACGATCTGCACCGTTGTTGCGTCTCCCGAGACGGCAAGAACTCGACCTATCGTGCTCGTTGTGAGGCTCTTTCGAGGAGTGTCTCTCGGGCGAAATCTACAGCGACGGATATGAAGATCTTGCATTTAAAAACAGGCTAAGACCGGACACCATCACCCCGTGATCAAACGCCATCAATCGCAGATTGTAGCTTTGCTGCGGCGTGAGCTATTCTCGCCTCGTCAATAATTAAAGCCCGGAACAAGCCGTTGAGCCGACGTAGCTTCCTGATCGTACGTGTCGCGTGATGGACACGCGGCAAGGCGCTCGTTCTCCTGCCGACCACGCTGAACGGCTTGAAGCGTGGGAGATCGCGCTAAGCCGCGACGGTCTTCCGCAGTTCGTCGTCGATCGCCTGCGGGGTGCGGCGGCGGGGTCGGGCGCCTGGGTGGCCACGATGACGCCCGCCGAACTCCTTCTGTCCAGATCCCATGGCGTGCGTCCTGTTGCGACGGTGTCCGGCACGTGCTGGTTCCAGTACGGGCAAAGCTGGACCGAGGGTCACGCCCAAGGCTGGCACGAGGCGCTCGATCGCATCGGACGCGAGGCCGTCGCGGCCGGAGCAAACGCGGTTGTGGACGTTCGTCTGCGCACGCTCAAGCATCGCTTCGGCGCGAGCATGAACTTCACCCTGATCGGGACTGCGTTGAGGATCGAGCGCCTGGTTCCAAGCCCTCATCCCGTCATCGCGACGGTGTCGGCGCTTGAGTTCGTGCGGCTGCTCGAAGCCGACATCGTCCCGGCTGGCATAGCGGTAGGCGCGCGGTACGACTGGCTCGGCAACCCATACGGCAGTAGCGGCTGGGGCGGCGGCGACTGGACCGCCCTGTCGGACATCCAGGTCAAGCTCCGCTCGTTCCAGAGCATTCCGATCATGACGCTCACAAATTTCTGGGAAGGCATCCGACGAGAGGCGCATCGTGATCTGCGGGCCAAGGCCGCTCAGCAGGGCAACGGCGTACTCGCGCATACGCATTTCGGTCAGCTCATCCGTCGCGAGCGCGACAAGCAGCAACCAGCGTATCTTGGACGGCACATCGTGATCGGCACCGTCGTCGACACGAAGCCAGGCGTGGGCGTGCCGCATGCGATCGAGCCGGTGGTCGACATGCGCGACGACCTGTCCCCGCTGCGTACCCCGGACAGGCCGCGGCACTCGGCTTATAAGAACGACGTGATGGATGAGGAGGGCGGCATCTGATGGCAGACCAGCAAAGTATTCCCGAACATGCGCTTGCGCGGCTTGCCGGTCTGCGCCGCGAGGGTCATCCGGACGGCGTCTTCACCTCGGACTTCTCGGTCAACGAGTTCCTATTGGTGCGCAAAGCCGGGTTCGAACCGATCGGCCTATGCGTCGGGTCATGCATCTACCATCTGGGATTTCAGTTCGCCGGCTGGTCGAGCAGCCTCGAGCTCGATGTGCTCAGTACCGCCATGTACGAGGCGCGTGCGCTGGCCATGGAGCGTATGCGCCAGGAGGCGGCGAACATGGGCGCGGATGGCATCGTCGGCGTACGGCTGACGGTCAAGCGCCTCGAGTGGGACAGCAAGGTCCTGGAGTTCGTGGCGATCGGCACGTGCATCGTCCACGCCAAGGGGCACACGGGCTTCAAGGGACCGCGCGGCGAGCCCTTCACCTCCGCCTTGTCCGGACAGGACTTCTGGACGCTGCTACATGCCGGCTACCGTCCCTTGGAGATGGTTATGGGAAGCTGTGTCTATCACGTGGCGCGGCGCGGGCCGCTCGCATCGCTCGGCAGCATCGGTCAGAACGTCGAGCTCACCAACTTCAGCATCGCGCTCTACGAGGCGCGCGAGATCGCGATGGAGCGGATGCAGCTCGAGGCCACCCGCGCGGGCGCGGAGGGTGTTGTCGGGGCCGATCTGCATGAGGGAAGCCATGGCTGGTCGAGCCACGTCATCGAGTTCTTCGCGATCGGTACCGCAGTCCTGCCGATCGAGGTACATGCCCCGACCGAAATACCCGACCCGCAATTGGTGCTATCGGTAAACAGCTAGATTTGTTGGTTAGCCGAGCTCACCGGTATTTTCGTATCTGAGTTCAAGAAAGCGGTTTTGCGTCGCCAGCTCAGTGTACGCTCCGCGACCAAGTTGCTCGATCATGCGGCCGATCTCGCCGTCGATCACCTCAAGGCCGTGGAGCAGATGCTCGTCCGCACTGCGGTCGCCCCCACCGGCCGATACGCGCAGGCTTTTGGGCACCTCCTCGTAACCGGTGACCAGAGCGGGCAGGTGCGTGCCGAGCAAGCGGCGCACCGCATCGGCTCCCGGCTCACGTGGATCGAGTGCGGTGAGCTGCGGACCAAGTTCGTTGAGCCGGGCGGAGATCGAATCCAGCAGCGTTCCGGCCGAATACGGTAACTGTGATCGTTGCTGCTCCAGCCATCGACCTGTTTCTGCGGGAAGTCGCTCAAGGCTTGCTTGCTTCGGTCGGCCCACCCGTTCGCGCGAGGCAAATGCGATCGCGACGCAAGCGACAACGAATGTCAGCAAGGCGATGCTGGCGCCTGCCAAGCCGATCGATACGACGCCAAGATCAATGGCTTCCGCGATCAGGGCGATCACCAGCGCGGCAAGCGCCATGCGCCCAACCAAGCGAGCATTAGCATGCCGTTTACGCTGACGCTCCGCCTGCGCCCGTGCCCTGCCCTCCGGCGATACACGCCTGATCATCGCTTCGGCCTGAGGTGATGTCGGCATGCTTGTACTCGCAATTTGCGGTTAGTTTAGCGTCGGGTAAGTCAGGTGAACTAAGGCTCCATCCGCGTCATGGGCAACCCGCTTCACGAAATACGTCGCGGGCTCCGCATTCAACCTACAAAGCCTCAGCCAGACGGCGACGAGACAATCACCTTCTCCTCGATAGGGACGAAGCAGCGGAATGGCCTGCAACCGGTTTGGTGGACACCGAGATAGGCTCAATTAGGCTACACCAGCTTCTGGGTTGGGTGCGGTCAGTTAATGTTAAGCATGCGAGCGTTTGCAAACAGGCGAAAGCAAGCTAGTCGTAGGACGTGTATGGTCGCCCTCGATTGATATCTCGCGCTGCGCCGTGAGGCAGTCGCTTCTCAAACCTTGCAAGCTGATGCCTTGCATCGGTGTCGCCTCCCTTAGCAGCCCAGCGCAGCCAGTATCTGTAGCCGCGCAAATCGCCTTGGTTGAAGCGCTGCATCGCCAGATTGTACGCAGCGGGTGGGTGGCCTTGCTTGGCTATGCGATGCGCCATGCGCGCCGCGGAAAGCGCTATCGCAGGTGATCGCCGATCAACAGCGATCCGATCCACCTCCGTTATGGCGTCGGGATTGCCTCGCATCGCAAGGTGGCGGGTCAGACCAACCCCGTCTGACCGCTGATGTGCGTCAAGCCAACGTTTTACTTTGGCTGCCAATCCGTTTTGAGCATCCCGCGGCATTCACGAAACAATACGCCAGCTATCTTAAGAGGCAACAGATAATCCAATCGTCCTCATTGGCGCGGACCGGCGATGGTACCTTCAAACGTAATAATTGCTACCGGCCCGCCTATGTTTCATATGATTTTGCTCAAGAACGTCATTAGCCTAGATAATCGAATAAATGAGTATTTCTGCTTCAAGTTAAAAAGAAGCTTATTGGTTGAGCCGACAGATGTCGATTTATGGCTGCTTGGGTTCTGATACTGAAGGGACGGCGCTTTTACAAACTTTGTCGGCGACCGCGTCGAGTTCGGCGCGCGTGAGGCGTCCGTCGTGGTCGAGATCGTCTGCCGCGAACGATCGGTCGAGTACATCCGTCACACCTTGCCTCGCTTCCGGTGGAACTTTCAAGCTGAACAGCTTCACAAAAGATGCCCATTCAAATCGATCAACCCGTCCATCAAGATTGGTGTCGGCGGTCATCATCAAAGGTACGGTTGATTCGCGGAAATGGCATCGAGAGGGATCGTCGACTGGGATGCGCCATGCGACTTTTCTTCGGTAAACTCGTACCGATGCCAAAGAACTGACAGGATTAAACACAGCACGCTTCATCATAAGATTGCACGTCCAGCTATCTAAGCTCACATGCCCACTTGATCTTTCAATGATACAATTAATAGGTAAACCGGTCGCGTTTACGCTTATGGTTATTGTTACATCTCCTTGAACGCCATGACGTAAGAGGGCAGGCGGATAGTCAGCATAAGTGATCCAATTGCTTGGGTTTTGCGGAACTAGGATTTCACTTGGCTGAAGCATGGACATTAGAAGTAGCGCAAGCATCGGGCCGAACCTCCCTCACATCCATTTCCCCTTGAAGGCGAATTTCCTTCAGCCTGGCGGGTTCTCCGGGAAAGCACGTCAAGTCCCTTTGCCAGCATCGGGTATAATCGACAGGCCGCTACCATACGGTAACGATACAAGCGCTCAAGTTTCATTAAAGGTTTAGTCACTGCATCAATCCTGCGATAACTATTCAAAATCGTTAGATAATTAAATATCCAAGGAGATGTGTTTGATCCCGATTTGGTCCAGTGCGCGCTGCCATTCTCGAGCACTTCGATATCGGCGTACATCGCCGCCTCGCGGCTGTAGCGGCTCCAGTTCGGCACGATATATTCGCCGGCATAGCCTTCGGGATAATGGCCCCGTCGCTTGTCATCAACATAGTCGCGCAACTGCGCCACATCGACCGGACGCCAGCTCTGCGCGTCACCATAGATCAGCCGGACGAGGTGATCGTAGAAGGTCCGCACGATCTTGCCGCTGAGGTTCGCGACGAGCTTGGGCGGGCAACGCACCAGATCCATCAGGATCAGGATCTTGGCGGCTTCCTCCTCGGCAAACCCTTCAAGCACGCGGGCTTCGCGGGGCGCCTGCGTCAGGCTGGCGGCCGCCGTCCAGAAGCTCTCGGCGCTGGCGAGGATCACCGGCAGTCCTTCAGCGATCAGGTCGAGTCGCCGCTCGGTCGGGAGATTGCACAAGATGCCGGCCCGGCGGTTGCCGAACGTCACGTTGGCCATGGGTCCTCGCTCTCGAGTCTTCGCTGGTCCGACTGTGCCCGCAGTTGCGGTGGCGTTGAAGGATTTCTGACGTGGCCTGATGGGCGGCGACCACGCGATGAAAACGCATCGACACGGAGACGCCGCTATGATTGCTTCGTCGCTGATGCAGGCCACCGCCGACCGAATCAAAGCGCTGCGCGCCGCCCGCGCGCTGACGCAGGAAGATCTCGCCGCCTTGGCGGGGCGCAGCGTCGCGTCGGTGCAGCGGATCGAACGCGGCGAGAAGGTCGGCGCCGACACCATCGCCTCGATTGCCGCCGCGTTCGACATGACAGCCGAGGCGTTGACCGCCGCACCAAAGGATGACTGCCCCTATCTGCCGCTCGCGACGATCAATGGCGGCCGCGCGCTGGTCGGCTTGATGACGGGCTGCTCGCGTCTCGATTTCGGGTTCGACGAGCTCGACACCCTGGATCAGGCCGAGGTGCTGGAGGCATTCCATCATTTCTGCGCCGGCCTGGTCAGCGATGACGCCCCGGCAACGCCGCTCGCCATCACTCGCAGCGAGCTCGAGGCGCGTGCGAAGCTGGCGGCGCTGTCCGAGCACGGCTTCGTCGTGAGCGGGGCGGCGCTCGCGATCACGGCGCATGAGGTCGACGATGACGGCGGCGCCGGCATCGCCATCCTGTGCGCGCGATGGGACGAGACCATCGCGGTGCTGCGCGTCGGGGTCGGGCGGACGCTCGATCGCGCCTATGTGCTCGACAGCCTCGGGCAATGGGAGACGCCCAAGGGTGACGCGCTGGTCTATCCCGCCGGCTCGCGCGAAGATCACGATTTGGGCGGAAGATTGGAGCGGGATCGGCTCCGACCCGCCGTCGAGCGGGGAAGGCTCGGGCGCCAATGTATAATGTGATGGTCACCGCTGGCGACAATGCGTGGGAAGAGGGCGTCTATGTCTGGGATCGCACCCGGATGCTCGAATATACCGAGGACGCCATTCGCGATGCCCTAAAGGCGCTGACTCCAGACGCGCTCGAGGAGCTCGCCAAGCTACCCACCCTTTTCATGTACGAGCAGCACGCCGAAGGCACGCCGCGCCTCGGCACGATCAAGCGCATCCAGCAGCGCGGCTCGGAATTTCGTGTGATCTTCGAGTTCGACGAGGACGTGCCGGCGCTCTCGCTCGAGCAGATAGCCGCGGCCAAATGGGATCTGCAGCTCGCCGATTTCGAGTTCAGCCGCACCCATTGGGCGGTCAAGGAAGGCGATCTCTACGCGATTCTGCGCCAGCAGGGGCTGATCCCGGACGCAGCGCCGGAGGCGGTCGCAGCGCCGGCCTAGCCGGAAGCCGCGCCCGCCGTCGATGTCGTGCCGGCCAAGGTCTTTCTCGTCCATGGCCGTGACGACGCCGCCAAACATGCGGTCGCGCGGTTCCTGGAGACCCGGGTCGGCCTCGGCGTGGTAATCCTGAGCGAGCGCCCCAATCAGGGTCGGTCGATCCTCACCAAGTTCCAGGAGGAGGCCGAGGGCGCCGCCTATGCTGTCATCCTGATGACGCCCGATGATCTGGGCCAATTGCGTCCGGGGCTTCTGCCCGCCGGCGGGGCGCCCGCCGATCCCTCGCCGCGCCCGCGCCAGAACGTGATTTTCGAGATGGGCTTCTTCATCGGCCAACTCGGCGCCGATCGCGTTTGCGCGCTCGTTCCGCCGAATGTCGAGCGGCCTTCCGACTACGATGGCATCGTTTACGTGCTCTTTGACGATCAGGATGGATGGCAGCGCAAGCTTGTCACCGAGCTGCACGCCGCCAATGTGCCGGTCTCGCCGACTTGGTGGCAGGCTTAGGCCCGCGTGTCATTGCTGGTGACTTTGCCGGTCGAGAATTCGGGCAGTACGCCTGCCGCGCCTCTCGTGGCTCTACAGCGTGCTCAGACCATCGCCGCTAAGCCCCGGTGGCGGTTAGCTAATCGTCGGCTTCCGACCCAGCTTACGCCGTTCAGGGTTGCCACGCGAACGGCCGCTCGTGCTGGAACCGGCCATTCACCTGTCGGCGAGCCGGCGGGCAGTGTGCGCCAGAGCCGGTCAATCGGTCTGCGCGGCATACCTCTTAACCTACCGCTCCCCCAGCAGAGCGGCGCAACGGAAAAAATTGCACGAGCTCGAAACCTCTTCTACGCGCTCCTGACAACAGGTGGGGCTTCATGTTACACGGTAACGAAAGAATGCGACGCGTCCGGCTGTTGGCAGGCGCGCGCAACGTTCTCTTGGTGGGAACGGCCGTCGGCGGGATCATTCTCCAGCAGCAAGCCTACGCAGAGGAGATATCGTATAACGGCTCGGGCGACTATTCTCTGATCCGCACGGACACGGTTTCCGGTGGCCCACGCGTTATCGACGTGACGACTAGTTCCGGCGACATCACGCTCGACGTCGCGGGCGTGAATGTAGCCAATTCCGGCAGCAGCCTGGGTGCCGGCATTGCCGCCACCAACACCGGCGCCGGTAAAGTCTTGGTTACCGGCGGCGCGGTCACAACATCCGGAACCGGACAAACCTACGCCATCGATGCACGCGCAGCCGGCGGCGACATCCTTATCAACAGCGGCAACACGATAGTGGACGGCACGAACAGCCCGCCAACTACCACGGACAGCATAGCCATCAATGCCTTGAGCAGTTCCGGCAACGTCACGATCAAATCGGCTGTCGCGACATCAAACAGCGTCCATGCGATCGTTGCGCAAGGCAATAGCGTCGACGTCACGAGCGGTACCGCCTCCGCCGCCGGCAGCGCCTATTATTCCTTCGATCCGGCTGCCGCGATCTACATCACGGCCGGAGACGGCGGCGCCCGCGTCGTGGCGACGAGCACGGCGGTAAGCGGGCAGTCGATGACCGGCATCCTCGTCGGGTCTGCTGGCGAGACTGACGTCGAAAGCGGCGACATCACCGCCGACGGGATCTACGCACGTGGCATCGTTACGTACGGTGCGGGCAACGCCGTCATCAAGAGCGGCACGATCACGAGTACCGGAGCCTATGGCGGGGTGGGCGTCCAGGCGGACATGCGACTGGGCGGCTCGGTGAACATCGACAGCACCGCGATCACGACAGATCTCGGCACGGGGATAGGCGTCGATGCCACAGACGGCGCTACGAACATCGTGAGCGGTTCCGTTACAACGACGGACTCGCACGCCGTCGCGATCAGCGCCTCCTCGGGAACCGGCGCGATTACGATCGCCAGCGACAAGATCAGCACCTTCGGCCTATATTCTTCTGGTATCGTCGTCGATGGCGCAAGTGGTCAGTCGGGCGCAACAAGCATCACCAGCAACGATCTGCACATGCGGGGCGGCGGCACGGCGGGTATCGACGTCGACACCGCAGGCTCGATCACGATCGGTAGTAAGCTGCTTCAGACAGACGGCGGTGAATCAGCCGGCATCTCGGCTTTCTCCCAGGCAAGCGATGTCACGGTGACGAGCGACACCCTGACAACCACTGGTCCGGGCTCTGCCGGCATCTCGGTCGGCAGCAGAGGCGGCAACATCGCTATCACCGCGAACTCCACATCTACTACTTCCAACGTGACCGACATATACGAACAGTCTCATGCTATTATCGCCCAGTCGCAGGGAAACGGCGCTATCTCTATCCTGAGCAACGCAGCTTCCACGGTCGGCGACAATGCTTATGCTGTCTTGGCTTTCGGCGGCGGATCGATCGGCATCACCAGCTCGATCGCGTCGACCCAAGGGGCCAATGCCTATGGCGTTAGTGCCACCAGCTACAATTCGAACGTCATGATAGCCGCCGCGACGACCACGACCCGCGGCCTGAACGCCACCGCCATCGACGGCTATGCCAATGGCAACCTCATCATAATGAGCGGCACGGCCACTGCCGCGCAGGGCACGGCGATCTTTGCGAGCGCCGGTATGATCGCGAACGTGTCGGCCGCGGCGGCATCCGCGGGGGGTGACGGCAATGCCGGGATCGTCGTGCAGGGGCAGACTGGCGTCGTCCTGAACGTCGGCGCGGCAAACTCGACCGGCAGCTTGGTCACTTACCCTTACTCTGGCGTCAGCAGGGCCGACGCCATCTACGCTCAGGCCTATTACGGGTCCGTCGATGCGATGGTCGGATCAGCGACCGCTAGTGGTGCCGGCACCGATGCGATCCGCATTCTCGCAAACGGGACCGACGGCATCGTGCCGGGCTTTCCGGCCGGATCGGCGACGCTAAACGTCACGGGTTCAGTCACCTCAGCGGGCGGCAATGGCGTCTTCGTCCGATCGACGGGTGATGTGGCGATCACTATCGGCGCAGGTGCCCGCGTCGACGGCAGTCTCTCCGGCATCGATGTCGAAGGCGGCAGCAACAGCATCGTCAATATGGGAACAATTGCCGCTCGCAATGGGCCGGCGATCACCGCGATAGGCCCGACCAGTGTCGATAACCGTGGCGCGATCGCGGGCGACGTCACGCTGGGAAGAAACGATGATCACTTTGCAACGCTCACATCTGCGCATCTGACCGGTCGTATCGACGGCGGCGCGGGCAATAATGCGCTCGTTCTCGACAGCAGCGGCAGCACGGCCGGCGCGGTTGCATTCGATCTGACACGGTTCGTCAACTTCGATTCGCTGATGCTCACCGGCAGCGGCAGCGTGGCACTGGCGGGTACGTTATCGTTCCCGACGATCCAGTTAGAGGGCGGCGAGCTCGATGTCGCTGCAGGAACGGCTCTCGCGACAACCGGATCCACGACGATTACCGGCTCGGGAGCGTCCGAAACCGTCGTGAATCGTGGCACGATCGCCGGAGCGATCGACCTTGGCGGTGGCAGCGATCGGTTCGAGAACCGCGGCAGCGTCGGTGGCAGCGTCACGCTTAGCGACGGCGACGACACCTACGTCTTCTACGCCGGAAGTCGCGTAGTCGGCGGAATATCCGGTGGCGCCGGCACGGATACGATCGAGCTTCACTCGGGAGGAAGCGACAGCAGCCCAACGGCGTTTGACGTCGGCAAGTTCACGGAGTTCGAACGCTTACTTCAGCAAGCGGGAGTCACCGCGCTCAGCGGCAGCGCCATATTCGATCAGGTGCAGGTGAATGGTGGTCGACTTATCGGCCTTGCGGGATCGATAATCACGGCGCCGCTCATCACGGTCGCTATGGGAGCGACGTTCGGATCGGCGGGCACAGTCAATGGCAATGTGAGCGTTGCGGGCACGCTGTCACCCGGAGCCTCTCCCGGCATGATGACGATCAACGGCAACGTAAGCCTCGCATCTGGATCGACGTCCCTCTTCGAGCTGACGCCCACGATCAGCGATAAGCTCATCGTTTCCGGAACGCTCTCCGTCGCCAACGGCGCGACGCTGACGCTTACCGGCAGCCGCCCCCTAACCCCGGGCGCGGCGCTCGACCTGATCGTCGCCAATGGCGGGATCAGCGGCAGCTTCACGACCGTGAACCAGCCTGCGACGATCGTCGGTTTCCTGCGCCAGTCGTCCGATCGCATCCAGCTCTTCGGCCAGTTCGCAGCAACTGGCTTCAACCCGCAGGTTACCGCAACCATCAATTATGTGAACGGCCTGCTGACCAGCGGCAAGGGCGGCGCGGCGCTGATCGCGGCGGTGCCCTTGCTGTTGACGAGCGGTAACGCGACCAATGGCGCCGCCTTCGCCCGGCTCAATCCAGAAGCATATGCCTCTGCAACCCAGATCAGCATCGAGAACGGGATCGCACTGGTCAAGGCCGCCCGCTCTGGCGCGGCAGCAACGACGCGCGAGGAGGCGGGGCTCTTCAGCTTCGCGCAGGGAATCGGCAATTGGCGGCCGCTCGACGGCAGCGCGGCGCAGGGCGTTTCGCGGGCACGGACGAACAGCTATGGTCTGCTCGGCGGCCTCGGCTTCGGCTCGGCGCAAGCCTCGCTCGGCGCCTTCGTCGGCTATCTCGACAGCCATCAACGGATCGTGGAACTCGGCGCCCGCACCCGGTCCGACGGCATCGTCGCGGGCCTGCTCGGCCGTGCCTCGGCCGGTGGCTTC
Organism: uncultured Novosphingobium sp.; assembly: GCA_964242815.1. Taxonomy (GTDB): domain Bacteria; phylum Pseudomonadota; class Alphaproteobacteria; order Sphingomonadales; family Sphingomonadaceae; genus Novosphingobium. The sequence goes on along the minus strand of CAXSZV010000006.1, from coordinate 2,302 downwards.
GACCTTCTCGCCCTGCTCGCCTATGACGGCGGCAAAGCCGACACGAAGCGGGCTCTGCCGGGCTCACTCACCGCGACGGGGCGCTATCATCTGCGCGGCTGGGTGAGCGACACGTCGGTCGGCTATGCGATCCCGCTCGGCACCGACTGGGCGCTGAAGCCGGAAGCGGGTCTGACCTATGTCTCCACGCGTCGGGGCAGTGCGACCGAGACCGGCGGCGGCGCCTTCGCGCTCGACGTCGCACGCCGGAGCAGCCACGCGATGTTCGTTGACGGCGAGTTGACGTTGCGCGGCGGGATGGCGACCGGCGCGCGGGTAAAGCCGTGGATCTCCGCCGGCGTACGCCATCAACTGAACGGGCGCGCGACACTGGCGACGGGCGGTTTCGTCGGCACAGACGCCAGCTTCAGCGTGCCTGGCGTATCCCGGCAGGCGACGCTCGCCACCGCGGGCGCCGGGCTCTCCGTCCTGGTGACGCCGGGCCTCGACCTGTTCGCGGCTTATCGCGGCGAGTTCGGCAGCGACGGCACCGGCACCAACCTTAACGGTGGTCTCCGGCTAATGTTCTGAGCGGTTGGAGCGTAGTCGACCGGCTGAACAACGGCGAGGTTGTTAACGGCAATCTCGACCATGACTCGTATGACACCCATCGGCAGATGGCCGGCGTCCACGCAGGAAGACTTCGCCGCTGGGGTCAGGCGAACTGGTATACGAGCGTCGCCTTCGCCTCGGCCAGTCCCGGCAACGTTGCGAGTAGCCGGCGCGCCTCATCTGCACGGCCTGCCGTTGCCATCGCCTCGGCCAGCTGCAGGATCGGCGCGTCGATCGACGACAGGTCACGAGGCTTCGGCTTGGTACGCTGCGCTGGTATGCTTGCGGCCGTGGCCGCCGCTCCGTCCACAATCGGAGCAAGCTCGTCGTCGAGCGCGTCCGCTGACACGGTCGCTTCTTCGGAGTTGTTCTCCACTTCGAAGGTCATCGTAATGCCATCTACCACTGCGATCCGCTTCGGTGGTATTTCAGGCGATACGATCAGAGCGCGCAGATCGGCCGGGAGAAGATCGAAGTCGGATAGCGCGCGAGCTTCGAAATCAGCGTCGAACAGTGCCGTAAGGTATCGCTGCAGAGGATGGCGGATACCCACAACCGATCACGTTCGCGAACATGCGCTAGTGCGGCAGGGCTGGTTAGGTACGCATAGAGGGGCAAGGTGTCCCGCGGTGGCAGTCCGCCGTATCCGGCAGTACGCATCAACGCGGGAATGCTGCGATCGCCTCCTGCGACAGCCGCGCGCGCAAAATTCCCGGTGCAAGTCGAAGTCGTCGCGATCACATAACCATCGGCAGCGGCATCGGTCGAGCCCTTGATCATCGTGTTGAAGTCGTCAGCCGAGCAATCGTCAGTAGTTGCGTCCAGCGCTTCAGTGTTGATCGCGAGACCTAGCGGCTTACCCCGCACCAACGGTACGAGAGCATGGAGTTCAGCGCGGACCATCGGTACCCACGTATGATCGGAATTATACTGCCGCGATTTCGCGATTACCCACGCGCTGATCAGGCGCCGCATGTCTGCATCGGCGAAGCCGTATTTGATGGCCAGCTTGTCCGCAGCGACATCGAGGTTCTTGGGCCCTACGGACGTTTGAACGTCTCGACGCCACGCAAGGATATCGCCTTCGGCATAGGGATCATCGGATTGCGCTTTGGCTGCTTCTTGCACGTCCCTTGCGCTCGGTCGAAGAAGCTGACCTGAAGACGCGGATGCCAGTAGAACTAGCGCGACAGCAGTTGCGTTAATTCCCATGTCGCCACTCTCCCTCTCGCAGGATCATATCCCGTTGCATAGGAAGAGGAAGCATAAAGGCAGCTTGTGCTCGTTGCGTAAGTCAGCGCGATTACCCTGATCATCGTTGCTGACGTCTGTGCTCGCTCGGCTGACGTTCCCTGTTATTCTGTATAGGGAAAAGTGAAGCGGGAAGGCGGGAAATCCGCGGCTTTTAAAGCTCGCTGATCGGCGATGCTGGCGGAAAAACATGGGTAGTCCCTTTACTTCCCTGTTATGCAGCGAAATCAGCGAACGTCGGCCTAGAGACGGGTGGAGCGAGTGGTGTCCACACCTCCACACGCGTTCTCGTTTTATAACAATAATTTAGCAGCCATAAAGTTTGCCGCAAAGTCCGGCAGTTACGCATACAGCCAAGCTGATCTTCGGTCTCTTTGGCGGCGAGAGCGAGCTAGTTTGCGCCGACTAGGGTTCAGACCCATAAAGTGGATACACAAGTCTGACGTGATGTGATTCAAGC
>CAXSZV010000005.1:0-136794 GCA_964242815.1 uncultured Novosphingobium sp. | reverse complement strand
TCTGCGCGGCGCGGCGATGAAGCTGGGGCAGATGATCTCGATGGACGCGGGCGACGTGCTTCCCGCCGAGCTCACCGCGATCCTTGCGCGGCTGCGCGATCAGGCGCAGCGGATGCCGCCCGCACAGCTCGATAAGGTGTTGCGCGCCGAGTGGGGCGCAGACTGGCGGCGACGGTTCACGCTGTTCGAAGCATCGCCGATCGCCGCCGCCTCGATCGGCCAGGTCCACCGCGCGACATTGCCCGACGGGCGCAAGCTGGCGATCAAGGTGCAATATCCGGGCGTGCGCGAAAGCATCGACGCCGATGTCGACAACGTCGCGACGCTGTTGCGCGTGTCGAACCTGCTGCCGCCGTCGATCGACTTGAAGCCGCTGCTCTCCGAAGCCAAGCGGCAGCTCGCGCAGGAGGCCGACTATCTGCGCGAGGGCGCGGAGATGCGCGCCTATGGCGAGCGACTGGCCGGCGACGCGCGCTACGTCGTGCCGCGACTGGAAGAGGCTCTGACGACCTCTCGCGTGCTGGCGATGGAGTTCGTGCCCGGCCGACCGATCGAGACGCTGAGCGAGGCTTCGCAAGCAACGCGCGACGCGGCGATGACCGCGCTGATCGAGCTGGTGCTGCGCGAGCTGTTCGCGTTCGGCGTGATGCAGACCGATCCCAACTTCGCCAACTATCGCTGGCAGGCGGGTGAGGAAGGACGCACCGGCAAGCTGGTGCTGCTCGATTTCGGCGCGACACGGCCGGTGTCGCCCGATGTCTCCGCCAGCTATCGCGCGCTGATCGAAGCGGGGCTGGCGCGCGACTTGGCGCGCGTACGCGCGATCGCGGTCGAAACCGGTTTTCTCGGTGCCGACGCGGTCGCCGCGCATGGTGATGCGGTCGACCGGATCGTCGCCGCGATCGACCAGGCGATGAACCGCAACGCCGCGTCGGGCGGGTTCGACTTCGGCGACCGGTTTTACATGCCGCTGGTGCGCGAGGAGGCGCGCGGTTTCGTCGCCGACAGAGCCGCCTGGCACGTGCCGCCGGTGGAGACGCTGTTCGTCCAGCGCAAGGTCAGCGGCACGGCGCTGCTCGCCGCGCGGCTGAGCGCCCGAGTCGACGTCCGCGGTCTTGCCGCACACGCCATCGCGGGCGGCAGGGCCGAGCGATCCGAAGTCGAGTAGAGCGCTCACTGTTAAAAAAAGCCCGACCGTTGCCGGCCGGGCTCTGAAAGTTTGGGAGAGGATGCCTAGAAAGGCAGGTTGGAGGTATCTTAATCCCGGCCATTGTGCAAGTGCGAAAAGGATCATTTTCGGATGTTTCGTTACGAAAACGCTGCGTCTCTCGTAAAAGACATGAGCGTTCGCAACGACTTAACGAAAGGATGCGCGATAACAGTAAGCGCAAACTCCGATCAGCCGCGCCCAAGTGCAAACAAGTCGAAGCTAACCCTTCCGCATTGCACGAATGATTGGCGCCGCTGATGACGGCATAGCTGGACCTCGGCCGAGGGCCTGGGCTAAGGCTACGGTGATCGATATCGTGCGATAGGAGATGCGGCGTGAACAAGGTGTTTGCCGATGCAACCGCCGCGCTCGATGGCCTGCTGCGCGACGGACTGCTGATTGCCTGTGGCGGCTTCGGGCTGTGCGGCATCCCCGAACGGCTGCTCGATGCGGTGCGCGATAGCGGCGTCCGAGGTCTGACGTTCGCCTCCAACAATGCCGGCATCGACAACGAAGGCATAGGCAAGCTGCTGCGCACCGGGCAGGTGGCCAAGATGATCTCGTCCTATGTGGGCGAGAACAAGGAGTTCGAGCGGCAATACCTGGCGGGCGAACTGGAGGTCGAGTTCTGTCCGCAGGGGACGCTGGCCGAGCGGATGCGCGCGGGCGGCGCGGGCATTCCGGGGTTCTATACGCGCACGGGCGTCGGTACGGTCATCGCCGAGGGCAAGGAAGTGAAGCGGTTCGACGGCCCCAACGGCGAGCAGGATTTCGTGCTCGAACGCGGCATTTTCGCCGATCTGAGCCTGGTCAAGGCGTGGCGCGCCGACACCTCGGGCAACGTGATGTTCCGCAAGACCGCACGCAACTTCAACGCGCCCGCCGCCACTTGCGGCAAGGTCTGCGTCGTCGAGGTCGAGGAAATCGTGCCGGTCGGCAGCCTAGACCCCGACTGCATCCACCTGCCCGGCGTCTATGTGCAGCGCCTGGTGCTCGGCGCGCCGTATGACAAGAAGATCGAGTTCCGGACGGTGCGCGAGCGGGTGGCGGCTTGATGCGGTCATGCGCGCAAAAGCCACGATACGTGCGGTCGTGTGCAACCCGGTTCGACCGTAAGCGAGACGCATAATATGCCCTGGACCCGCGACCAGATGGCGGCGCGCGCCGCGCGCGAGCTGCGCGACGGATTCTATGTGAACCTAGGCATCGGTATCCCGACGCTGGTGGCGAACCACGTGCCGGCGGGGGTATCGGTGACGCTGCAATCCGAGAACGGGATGCTCGGCATCGGCCCGTTTCCCTATGCTGACGGGGTCGATCCCGATCTGATCAACGCGGGCAAGCAGACGATCAGCGAGCTGCCGCAATCGGCTTACTTCGATTCGGCGCAAAGCTTTGCGATGATCCGCGGTGGGCATATCGACCTGGCGGTGCTCGGCGCGATGGAAGTCGCCGAGAACGGCGACCTTGCCAACTGGATGATCCCGGGAAAGATGATCAAGGGCATGGGCGGCGCGATGGACCTTGTCGCCGGCGTCAAGAAGATCATCGTGGTGATGGAACACACCGCGAGGAATGGCGACGCGAAGTTCATCCCGGCATGCACGCTGCCGCTGACCGGCCTCGGCGTCGTGGACATGATCGTCACCGACCTGTGCGTCTTCGGGCGCGATGATCAGACGAGCCCGTTCCGGCTGATCGAGCTGGCACACGGCGTGAGCGCCGAGGAGGTGCGCGCCAAGACAAGCGCGCATTTTGTAAAATAAGCGAGCCGCGCTGGCACCTGCGACTGGAACAGTTTTCCTCTGCCGTCGCTGGGGTCGCGGAAGCGGTCGAACGCGTGTCCGAGAGGCAAGGCGACGAATTGATCATGGCGGGGACCGTTCAACGCTTCGAGAATGCGTGGGAAATGGGCTGGAAGCTCATGCGCGATTTTTTGCGATGGTCCGGTACGCCGGTCGAGGTGGCGGTGCCGATCAATGTTATTCGCGCCGCGATGCAGGTCAACCTGATCGATGACGGCGACACCTGGGTCAGGGCGATGAAGGACCGCAACGTGATGTCGCACGTCTACGATGCCGTGCAGTTCAGGGACATCGCCGCACGCACTGGGAGCGAGTATCTCACGATGTTCCAAAGGCTGCAGGCGCGGATGGAGGGGCAGCGTGACAGAGGGGCTTGACCTTACCGATCAGCAACATGGCGCATTGCGGGCCGCCTTTGCGCCGTTCGCCGCAGCGTTCGAGCGCGTCTGCGTGTTCGGCTCGCGCGCAGACGGCACGGCGCGGCCCGGCTCGGATGTCGACCTCGTTATCTATGGCGCGGACGAACGCACCGTCGGAGATATCCGCTTGGCCATAGACGAAAGCGATCTCAGCATTTTCGCCGACGTGGTTCGGTTCGAGGGGATCAACGATCCGCGCTTTGCAGGGGTCGTTGCTCGCCAAGCCAGGGTACTGTTCACACCGGCTAATCTCTGACGGGACTTGGCGCGCTTGCCTCCGCGTGTCAGATGACGACGGCACCGGACAAAGGATCGCCATGACCGATATCGTCACCATTCCGCTGACGCGCATCGACGGCGCGGCCGACACGATCGGCGACCACCAGGGCAACGTCCTGCTGATCGTCAACGTCGCCAGCAAATGCGGGTTGACGCCGCAGTACGAGGGTTTGGAGGCACTGCAGCAGACTTACGGCGACCGTGGCTTCGAGGTGCTGGGCTTTCCCGCCAACGACTTCGGCGCGCAGGAGCCGGGCACCAACGAGGAGATCGCCGCGTTCTGCTCGGCGAGCTACGGCGTGTCGTTTCCAATGTTCGAAAAAGCCGACGTCACCGGAGCGGACAAGCAGCCGCTCTACGGCGTGCTGACGCAGGCGATCCCGACCAAGCAGGGCGACGTCGCGGCGATGAAGGAGAGCTTCAAGGGATACGGCATAACGCCGACCGACGATCCCGAAGTGCTGTGGAACTTCGAGAAGTTCCTGATCAGCCGCGATGGCGCAGTGATCGGCCGGTTCGCCCCCGCGATGGCGCCCGACGATCCGACGATGGTGGGCGCGATCGAGAATGCGCTCGCGCAATAGCCGGTCACCACCTTCCGGGTGCGAAGCTCACCTCCCGATTAGCACGTCGCTCGCCTTGATCAGCACCGTCACCTGATCGCCGACCGACAGGCCGAGGTCGGCGATCGCCTCTTCGGTGATGTTCGCGGTGACGGTGTTGCCGCCGCCGATGTCGACCTTGACCGATCCGTTGACCGCCCCCGGGGTAATCGCGCTCACCGTGCCGGCGAGCTGGTTGCGCGCGCTAATCTTCATCGTGTCTCGCCTTACCAGATGCGCGCGCGTTGCGCGGGGGGAATGTACATCGTGTCGCCCGGCTTGACCCCGAACGCGGCGTACCAAGCGTCGACGTTGCGCAGCGGGCCGAGGATACGGAAGCGGTCGGGGCTGTGCGGGTCGCTCGATACCTGCTGGCGCGTCGCATCTTCGCGGTTCTTCGCGCGCCAGGCCTGCGCGAAGGAGAGGAAGAAGCGCTGATCGCCGGTCAGCCCGTCGATCGTCTTCGCCGGCTTTCCGTTGAGCGATCGATGATACGCGTCGAGCGCGACCTGGATACCGGCGAAATCGGCGATGTTCTCGCCCATCGTCAGGTCGGGGTTGATGAACGCGCCGGGCGCCGCCTCGAACTTCGCGTACTGGCCGCCGAACACCTTGGTCTGCGCCTCGAACCGCGTGGCGTCCTGCGGCGTCCACCAGTCACGCACCGCGCCGGACGCGTCGATCTTGCGCCCCTGGTCGTCGAACCCGTGGCTGATTTCGTGGCCGATGATCGCGCCGATCGCGCCATAATTGACCGCGTCGTCGGCGCTCGGATCGAAGTACGGCGGCTGGAGGATACCGGCGGGGAACACGATCTTGTTCTCGAGCCCGCCGTTATAGGCGTTGACCGTCTGCGGGTTCATCGCCCACTTCGCGCGATCGACCGGCTTGCCGAGGTCGGCCATCTTGTATTCGGTATTGAACTGCCCCGCGCGTTCGACATCGCCGTAAAGGTCGCCCGGCCGCAGCTGCAGCTGCGAATAGTCGCGGAATTTATTGGGATAACCGACCATCACGGTCATCCGGTTCAGCTTGTCGAGCGCGGCCTGCTTGGTCGATGCGCTCATCCAGTCGTTGGCGCGGATGCGGTCGCCCATCGCCGCCTTCAGGTTGGCGACCAGCGCCTGCATCTTCGCCTTCGCCTCGGGCGTGAAGTAGCGCGCGACATAGTCCTTGCCGACCAGCTCCCCCAATTGCCCGTCGACCAGCGCGACGCCGCGCTTCCAGCGCGGGCGCTGCGACGTCACGCCGCTCAGCTTGCTGACGTAGGCAAAGCGGCTGTCGACCCACGCTTTCGCGAGATAAGGCGAGGCTTCGTCGGCGATGTGGAACGTCTGCCACAATTTCAGCGTCGCCAGCGGCGTCTGCGCATAGAGCGCGGCGATATCGCGGATCGCGCTCTTGGGCTGCACGATCATCCGCGGCTGCGCGGCGACGCCCATCCCCGAGAAATACGCGGCCCAGTCGAAGCCGGGGGCGAAGGCGGCCAGTTCGGCGGTGCTCAGGGGGTTGTTGATCCTGCCGATGTCGCGCCGATCGGCCTGCGTCCAGCTGACCTTGGCGATCGCGGTCTCGAACGCCAGCACCTTGGCCGCGTCGCCCGCCGGGTCAGGATGGCCGAGCGAGGCGAACGTGCGGGTAATATAGGCGAGATAGGCGTCACGCTGCGGCTTGAATTGATCGGTCAGGTAATAGTCCCGGTCTGGCATGCCGATGCCCGCCTGATCGATCCACAACGTGTTCATCGTCGGATCGGCGGTATCCGCGTCGGAACCGGCGTCGAACAGCGTCATGCCAAAATGCGTGGGCGAGCCCATGTCGCGCGCGAACGCGGCCTTGTCCTTTATCGCGTCGAGCCGCGCGATGTCGGCGCGCAGCGGCTTGTCGCCCGCCGCCTCGACCGCGCCCTCGTCCATGAACGTCGCGTAGAGCAGGCCATAGCCGCTGCTCGGCGGCGCGGTGGTGATCAGCGAGCGCAGATCGTCCTGCGTGCGATCGAACACGTCGAAGCCGACGCCGATCGCCGGCTTGTCCGCCGGGATCTGATGCGCGTCGAGCCATGTGCCCGAGGTGTAGCGCTCGAAGTCGTCACCCGGCTTCACCGCCAGGTCGCGCGCCGCGAGATCGAGCCCATAGGCGCCGTAATGACGCGGGGGCGCCACGACCGGGGTCGCCATCGCGGCGGCGGCGGGCGGCGGTGCGGGTGGGGGAGGCGAGGCCTTCGCCGGCGCGCTAACGGTCGCCTTCACCGGAGCGGCGCCGTCGGACGCGCCGCCGGCGGTCTGCGCCAAGGCGGCGGCCGGACATAGCGCGGCGACGAGGGCGATCAGGGGAAGCCGGGTCATTTATCGGAGTGCCTCATGCAAATAAAAAAGGATCAAGCGATCGTCGCCAACGCTCGGCAGATATCCGATATCGCACGTGGTCGTCGAGGCTCAAGACCGCAAGCCTTGGCGATCGACGCATTCACGTCGCGTGCGGCCGCATCCTGGGGGTCAATCCGCCGCCACCGGCCCGGTCGGCGGCGTGGGGCGGCGCGACAGCCAGACGATGCCGGTCAGCACCACGCAGATCCAGCCGCTGACCCAGAATATATCGTCGGACGCGAGCAGATAGGCCTGCTGCACCACCTGCCGCGTCAGCGCGCCCGCTGCCTGCTGCGCGCTCATCCCCATGCCCTGGAGCTGCTGCATCGCTTGGCTCGTCGCCGCCGAGGTCGAGCTGGTTGCCTCGACCAGGTGGCTCTGGTGCAGCGTCTCGCGCCGGTCCCAGAACGTCGTCGTCAGCGACGCGAAGAACGCGCCCGTCGTGATGCGCACGAAATTGGAGATGCCGCTGGCGGACGGGGTCTTTTCGGGCGGAATGCCGCTCAGGGATACCGCGATCATCGCGAGCAGGAACGTGCTCATCGCGACGCCTTGCACCATGATCGGCAGGATCAGCGCGCGCACGTCGATCGCTGTCGTGTAGTTGGAACGCATGAAATATGCGGTGGCGAACATCGCGAACGAGAACGTGCCGAGGATGCGCAGGTCGATCGTGCGCGACAATCGCGCCATCAGCGGCGTCAGGATCACCGCGACGACGCCGCTCGGCGCGGACACCAGTCCCGCCCAGGTCGCGGTATAGCCAAGCTGCGTCTGCAGCCACAGCGGCAGCATCACGAGGTTGCCGAACAACAGGCCATAGCCCAGCCCGATCGACAGCGTGCCGATCGCGAAGTTGCGGTTCTTGAACAGGCTGAGGTCGACCACCGGACGCTCCTCGGTCATTTCCCAGATGATCCAGGCGACGAAGCCGATCGCCGCGACGATCGCCAGGATCGTGATCATCGGCGAGTTGAACCAGTCCGCGTTCTTGCCCAGATCGAGGAACACCTGGAGCGAGCCGACCCATAGCACCAGCAGCGCCAGCCCGACCTTGTCGAGCGGGATCGGCCGCCCCGGCGCGTCACGTTTCAGCAACATCCGCGTCGTCACCAGCACGACGAAGATGCCCACCGGCACGTTGATCAGGAAGATCCAACCCCAGTTGTAATTGTCGGAGATGTAACCGCCGATGATCGGCCCCGCGACCGGCGCGACCAGCGTGGTCATCGACCAGAGGCCCAGCGCGGTCGATCGCTTGTCGGGCGGAAACACCGCGATCAGCAGCGCCTGGCTGCCCGGGATCATGGGGCCCGAGCACATGCCCTGCAACAGCCGGAACACGATCAGCGACGGCAGGCTCCAGGCAAGGCCGCACATCAGCGAGGTGATGGTGAACAGCGTCACCGAGAAAACGAACGTGCGCACCACGCCGAACCGGCCCATCAGCCACCCGGTCAGCGGCACGGTGACGCCGTTGGCGCAGGCGAACGCGGTGATGACCCAGGTCGAGGTATCCTCGCTGACGCCCAGGTTGCCAGCGATGGTGTTCAGCGAGACGTTGGCGATGGTCGAATCGAGCACCTGCATGAAGGTGCCGAGCGCCAGCGCGATCGCGGTGATGCCAAGCGCAAAGCCGGTCAGCTGCGCGTGCTGCGGGGTTTCGTCGGCGCGCGTCTCCGATGCCGCCTGGCGGGCGGCGTGGGTGTTGCCCGCCGGCGCCATCGCATCGGCGGGCGCCGCCGCCGTCCGGTCGCTCATCGGGCGGCGCTCAATCGAGATGCGCTCATCGGCCGCGGTTCTGCGCGATGATCCGGGCGATCAGCGCGTCGACGTTGGCGTCGGCCTGTGTCCCCACGCCGCGCCGCGCGGTCGCGGCGGTGGCGGCGCTGGCGACCGGCGGCCCTGAATGGTCGGCGGTATCGACGCTGACCTTGACCGACAGACCGATCTGAAGCGGGTGGCGCCGAAGCTCGGCCGGATCGAGCGCGATGCGCACCGGCAGACGCTGCGTAACCTTGATCCAGTTGCCGCTGGCGTTCTGCGCGGGAAGCAGTGCGAAGGCACTCCCGCTGCCTGGGTTAAGCCCGAGCACCCTGCCATGGAACACCACCCCGCCGCCATAGATGTCGCTCTTGATCGTCACCGGCTGGCCGACACGCAGATCGGCAAGCTGCGTCTCGCGGAAGTTCGCGTCGATCCACACGCCGTCGAGCGGCACGACCGCCATCAGCGGCGCGCCGGCGGCGACCTGCTGGCCGATCTGCGCGCTGCGCTGCGCGACGACGCCGGCAAGCGGCGCGATCAATTTCATGTGGCTCTTGACCAGCGCCGCGCGGCGCACCGCGGCGATCGCGGCGAGCACGTTGGGGTTCGCATCGAGCGACGCGCCGCCGACCGCCGCATCCGCCTCCGCCCGGCGGCTTTGCGCCAGCACCAGCTGCGCCTCGGCGCTGCGCACCGTATCCTGCGCGTGCGCCAGTTCCTCGCCCGAGACCGCACCTTCGCGGGCGGCGGCAGTGCGGCGCGACACATCGTTGCGGGCGCGAGACACGTCGGCCTCAGCCGCGACGATCTGCGCAGCGGCCGCGTCGACCGCCGAGAAGCTCGAGCGGACCGAGCGGACGGCCTGCGCCAGCTGCGCCTCGGCCGACGCCAGCGCCGCATCGGCGTCGGCCGGGTCGAACTCGATCAGCGGCTGTCCGGCGGCGACGCGCTGCGTGTTGTCGGCGTAGATCGCGGTGACGGTCGCGCGCTCACGCGAGGTGATCGCCACAACGTCACCGGCCACATAGGCATCGTCTGTCACCTGATTCGCGCCGGCGAAAAAGAGCGCATAGGCCGCGTAGACCAGCAGCGCGAGCAGGACCGCCGCGCCCAGGATCACGAACCATCGGCGGCGGCGGTGCGCCCGGATCGCGGACTCATCGACGGCCGGAACAGGGTCGACGATGTCCGTCGGAACGCCATCGACCGGCGTGGGCGCAAGCGCGTGCGGATCGGCGCGGACCGAGGTCTGAGCGTTCATGGCGTGAGCTTCCGTTCGAGATCGGCGGACGATGACACATCGGCTGCTGCATAAGGCGCGGGATCGAAGCTGCCGCCAATCGCGATCAACAACTGCACGCGCCGGATCGCGCCATCGGCGGCAAGGTCGGTGGCCGTCTGATTGGCCTGGAGCAGGCGATTGCCCGACGACAGCACGTCGAGCTGCGCGCCGAGCCCGGTGCGCAGCCGCACCTGGTCGAGGTGGACGGTCTGCTGCTCGCCGATCAGGATCGCCCGCTGCTCGGCCGCGGCGGCGATGTTGGTGCGGACCGCGGACAGCGCGTCCGCCGCGTCGCGCACCGCGCGCACGACGATATCGTTGTAGTTCGCCGCCGCCTCGTCGACCGCGGCGCTCGCGCCGCGATATTGCGCGCTCAACCGGCCGCCGGCGAAGATCGGCAGGTGCAGCGCCGGGCCGACGCCGAAGGTGAACGCCCCGCCGCTGATGAGGTGCGACAGGCCGATCGCTTGCGGGCCGACGAACGCGCGCAGATCGATGTTGGGGAAGAAGTCCGCGCGCGCGACACGCCGATTGGCGTCGGCGGCATCGATCCGCGCACGCGCCGCCAGGATATCGGCGCGGCGGCCGAGGAGGTCGGCGGGCAGCGCGGTCGGCAGCGGTAGCGCCTTGTCGAGATCGATCGTCGGCGTGGCGATGCCGGCGTAGTAATCGGCGCCGCGCCCCGCCAGCGCGGCGAGCGCGTGCACCATCGTCTCGCGCGCGCCGTCCGCGCGCACCCGCGCCTGACGCGCCTCGGCGAGCAGCGTATCGGCCGAGCGGATCTCGAAATCGTTGCCCAGCCCCGCACGTTTGCGGACTTGCGCGATGCGCAGCGATTGCTCGCGCGATTGCACGAAGCGGCTCGCCAGCGCCGACTGGCGCGTCGCGCGTGCGAGATCGACATAGGTCTGCGCGACCGACCCGGTCAGTGTCACGCGCGCCGCTTCGCTGTCGAGCGCGCTCGCGGCCGCAAGACCCCGCGCCTGCGCGATCAGCGCGCGCTGCCGTCCGGCCAAGTCGAGCGCCAGACTAAGATTGCCCTGCGCGCTGCCCAGCCACTGCGAGGTACCACCATAAGGCGGCGGGATGATGTAGCGCTCGCTGAACCGCTGATATTGCTCGCTGACGTCGGCGTCGGCCTGCGGCAGCAGGCCGGCGCGCTGCACCGCGATTGACTGCTGTGCCTGGCGCAACCGCGCGATCGTCGCTTCGAGCGACGGATTGCCGGCAAGGCTGTCCGCCATGATCCGGTCGAGCTGCGGATCGCCGAGCGCGGTCCACCACGCACCCAACACCGGAACCTGCTGAGTGGGAACATCCGCAGCCGCGATCCCCACGTCGTGCGACCCGAGCGGCTGGACTTCGCGGGCGACCTTGGGGATCGATGCGCAAGCCGTGATCGCCATAACCATCGCGACGGCACCGAACGCTCGGATCGCGCGAACCGAAGCGCGGCCGGAGAGGTTGACGACAAATCGCATCGAAGTGAGGTAGGCCGATGACGCCCGACGATTAGAGCATAATCGCGAACAACACTGTTTACGATTGTGCGTTCATCGCACTGATTACCGTCGCAAGCCCTCATCGAGCGAGAGACCGGCGAAGTTTTCGCGCAGGAAGTCGATCAGCACCCTGACCCTTGCCGGGCGCGCGCGACCCGGTGGCGTAACAACGAACACCTCACCGTCGGCCAGCGTCCATTCGGGTAATAATTCGATTAGCCGGCCCGTGCGCAGCTCTTCATCGACGTAGGTTTGCGGCATCGTGGCAAAGCCGCGCGCTGCCAGCAGCGCCGGAAGCAGCGCGCGCGCGCTGTTCACCCGCAGCGCGGCGGCCAGGCGCACCGTGCACGATTGCCCATCAGGACCGATGAATTGCAGTTCGTCGGCGCGTGGCAAGTGGCTCATGATCAGCGCGGGCAGCGCCGCCAGATCCTCACAACGGCGCGGCATGCCGTATCGTTCGATCAGCGCGGGCGCGGCGCTCACTGGCCGCCGCACCGAGAACAGCCGGCTGGCGCGCAGCGACGAATCTGAGCCGCTGCCGATCTGGATCGCAAGATCGAATCCCTGCGCGACGATATCGACCGGCGTGTCGATCAGGATCAGTTCGAGGTCGATGTCGGGATAGGCGGCGAGGAAGCGGGGAAGCAGCGGGGCCAGCCGATCCTCGCCGAACGCGGTCAGCACCGCCACGCGCACATGCCCGCGCGGCACCGCGGCTTCCTCCAGCACGTCCGCCTCGATCGCCGCGCCGTCCGCCAGAATGCGCAGCGCGCGGTCGAGCGACAGCCGCCCGGTCTCGGTCAGCGAGAGCTTGCGCGTCGTACGATGGAACAATGTGGCACGCATCCGCACCTCGAGACGCGACACCGCCTTCGACACCGTCGTCTTGGACAGGCTGAGGTCCTTGGCCGCGTTGCTGAACGACCCGCGCTCCGCAACTCTGGCGAAGATCGCCCAGGCCTCAAGATCGGGAAGCTGCGGCATCGTGGCGGGAACCGGTCAAGGCGTGGTGCACCCGAAGGGATTCGAACCCCTGGCCTCTGCCTTCGGAGGGCAGCGCTCTATCCAGCTGAGCTACGGGTGCCGGCGCGTTTGCGAGCGGGTAGCAGAGCGTGCGCGGCCGCGCCAGCCCTCGCTTAGCCGCCATACGTGACCGCCGCCCTCGCGTCCACGCCGCGCCGAAGCCGATGTTGTCGCGCAGGTAGTCAAAGGCTTGTCAGTTCGCCCTATGTTCTGCACAAAGCGGGCATGGCCGAAGCCGATCCCCTGCTCGCTCCCCCGCCCCCCGCCTCATCGCCCCCCGTCCATACGGCGGCCGCGGTCGCGCGCGGTATCTGCCGGCTGTTCGCGCGCAACGATATCTGGTGTTTGGCCGAAATGCCGTTGCGCTGCGGCCGCCGCGCCGACCTGATGGGCATCGATGCCAAGGGACGCGTGGTGCTGGTCGAGATCAAGGTGAGCCGCGCCGACCTGCTCGGCGACGCCAAGTGGCCCGACTACCTCGACTATTGCGACCGGTTCTATTGGGGCCTGCCGCCGATGCTCGATCGCGCGCCGCTTGAGACCGAGCCCTTCCTGCCCGAACGCTGCGGGCTGATCGTGGCCGATGGCTACGATGCCGAGATCGTTCGACCGGCGGCATCGATGCCGCTCGCGGCCGCGCGGCGCAAGGTGGAGGTCGAGCGGCTCGCGCGCGCCGCGCTGCGCCGGCTGGTGACGGGTGCCGATAGCGAATGTTCGCCGTGGAGCGGCGGCGACACCTGAGCTTCGATAGCTCCGCGCGCGCATTGGATCGACATTGGCGGGATTTTCGAGTCAATGGCGATCCTGAATTGCTCAGAATCTGGAACGATGGACAGAATAGACGTGATGCGCGCCTTCGTGCGCGTGATGGAGCGGCGCAGCTTCGTGCAGGCGGCGCGCGATCTTGGCATCCCCCGTTCGCGGGTGTCCGAAGCGATCCGGCAACTCGAGCGACAGTTCGGCCTTGCTCTGTTCGCGCGGACCACGCGGCAGGTCGCGCCTACCTCGGAAGGAGAGGAGTATTACGCACGCGTGCTGACTATCCTCGCCGCCGTGGACGAAGCGGACGCGCACGTCGCCAAGGGCGTGCCCGCCGGCCCGCTGCGCATCGACGTGCACGGCACCTTCGCCCGCCGCTTTCTGATGCCGGGGCTCGCCGATTTCCTGGCCGAGCATCCCGATATCCGCCTGCACATCGGCGAGGGCGACAGGCTGGTCGACCTCGTCGCGGAGGGCGTCGACTGCGTCATCCGCATCGGCGAGCCGAGCGACAGCGGGCTGATCGGCCGCAAGCTCGGGATGCTGCGCGAAGGCACGTTCGCGAGCGCGGACTACGTCGCGCGCCACGGCATGCCCGCGTCGCCCGACGATCTCGACGGGCATCGCATGATCGGCTTCGTCTCGTCGTCGACCCACGCAGTGCTGCCGCTGGAGTTCGAGGTCGGCGGCGGGGTACGGATCGTGTCGATCACCCCTTCGGTCACCGTCAACGCGGCGGCGAGCTACGTGTGCCTTGCTCAGCACGGCCTCGGGCTGATCCAGGTGCCGCGTTACCGGGTCCAGCACGAACTGGCGAGCGGAAGCCTGGTCGAGGTATTGGCAGCGTGGCCACCGACCTCGACGCCTGTCTACCTGCTTCACCCCAGCGGCCAACGCCCCTCCCCCCGGCTGCGCCGATTCATGGATTGGGCGACGCGCGAGATCGGCGGGCGGCTGGATCGGATCGGCTAGGCAGGCGATCGCACCAATCGGCGACGCCCGCACCGGGCCGCCCCTCGCGTTGAGGAGGACGGCCCGGCGCGCTATGCGCTTGTTGCGACCTTACTTCCCGCCGCGATTGCGGCAGCTGTCAGTCACCGTCTTGCTGCACACCGGGTACTTCTTGTTCATGTCGCTTGCCGGCGGGGGGGAGTCGGCACCCTTGTAGGGGCCACCCTGGTAATTCGGATCCGCGGGCATCGACGGGGGAACCGCCTGGTCTGCCGTCTGAGGCGCCGGCACGCCCGCGGTCGGGATGCCTTCACCCGGAGGGTTCGCCTGGCCCGCCGGGGTCGGCGGCGTCTGACCGTTCAGCTGCGCGGCGATCGATTGCCACGCCTTGGCGCGCTGATCGGGCGTCATCTTGTAGATCGCGCCGCGCTGATCGGGGGTCAGCGCCCAATAGCCGCGCTGCTGATCGGGGCTCAGCGTACCGTAATACTGCTGCTGCTCGGCGGGGAGCGCGCTATATTGCGTTTGCTGATCGGCGGTCAGGCCGCTCGGCGCCGACGACGACGAGGCGCCGGTCGATGAGCCCGACGCATCGCCGGTGCTCGTGGCGTCTCCGCCCGACGCCGGCGCGGCGCTGTCGGCAGTCGATGCGGGATTCGAGGGATCGCTGGCGGTATTCGATCCGGTCGACGGCTCGCTCATCGAGCCCGCCGACTGGGCGATCACTGTGGCTGGCACGGCGATCAGCGACAAGGCGGCCGCGCCGGCGAGAAGAATGCTACGCATGGGGTATCTCCAGTGCTTTGTAGGTGTGCGGCAGACTCCCAGCATCCCCGTTGGTTGCAACATATGCGGTGAAGCGACCTTGCGCCGCGATGTCCCGTTCCCTAGCTGTTCGGCGGTGACGCAGCTTGCCGCCCCCTCCCCCGGCGCCGTTCCCAGCGGAGAGAGTGACGATCCGCTGCTCGCCGGGCTCAACCCCCCGCAGCGCGAGGCGGTGCTGACCACCGAAGGGCCTGTGCTGATGCTCGCGGGCGCGGGCACGGGCAAGACCGCCGCGCTGACCGCCCGGCTTGCGCACCTGATCCGCACGCGCCGCGCCTGGCCGAGCGAGATCCTGTGCGTCACCTTCACCAACAAGGCCGCGCGCGAGATGCGCGAACGGGTTGGCCACCTGATCGGCCCGGCGGTCGAGGGGATGCCGTGGCTCGGCACGTTCCATTCGATCGCCGCGCGGATGCTGCGCCGCCATGCCGAACTGGTGGGTCTGCAATCGAATTACACGATCGTCGATACAGATGATCAGCTGCGACTGCTCAAGCAGCTGATCGTCGCCAACGATCTCGACGAGAAGCGCTGGCCCGCGCGGCAGCTCGCGGGGCTGATCGATCGCTGGAAGAACCGGGGTTGGAACCCCGCCGATCTCGATGCGGCGGAGAACGAGGCCTATGCCAACGGGCGCGGGCAGCAGATGTATCGGCTGTACCAAGATCGTCTGCGCGCGCTGAACGCGTGCGATTTCGGCGATCTGCTGCTGCACATGGTGACGATCCTACGCGGCCATCGCGATGTGCTGGAGCAGTACCAGCAGCGGTTCAAATACGTGCTGGTCGACGAGTATCAGGATACCAACCAGGTCCAGTACCTGTGGCTGCGGCTGATCGCCCAGACGCGCAAGAACATCTGCGTCGTGGGCGATGACGATCAGTCGATCTATTCGTGGCGCGGTGCCGAAGTCGCCAACATCCTGCGCTTCGAGCACGACTTCCCCGGCGCGGCGGTGATCCGCCTCGAACAGAATTATCGCTCGACGCCCGAGATCCTCGCCGCCGCCTCGGGGCTGATCGGCGCGAACCAGGGCCGGCTCGGCAAGACGCTGTGGACCCAGCATCACTCGGGCGACAAGGTCAGAGTGATCGGCATCTGGGACGGGCCAGAGGAAGCGCGCCGCGTCGGCGAGGAGATCGAGCGGCTGGAGCGCGAAGGCGCGACCCTCGATCGCATGGCGATCCTGGTGCGCGCGCAGTTCCAGACGCGCGAGTTCGAGGACCGCTTTATCGCGATCGGGCTTAATTACCGCATCGTCGGCGGCTTCCGCTTCTACGAGCGCGCGGAGATCCGCGACGCGCTCGCTTATCTGCGCGTGATCGCGCAGCCGGCGGACGATCTGGCGTTCGAGCGGATCGTCAACACGCCCAAGCGCGGCCTGGGCGACAAGGCGATCGAACGGCTGCACCGGCTTGCGCGGGCGCGCCACATCCCGCTCGCGCGCGCGGCGCTGGAGATCGCCGATACCGACGAGCTTCCCGCGCGAGCACGCAACACGCTGGTCGCGCTGATGCGCGACTTCGCGCGATGGCGCGACTTGTCCGCGTCTTCGAGCCCGGCGGAACTGGCGCGCACGGTCATGGACGAATGCGGCTATACCGCCGCGTTGCAGGCCGAACGCAGCGCGGAGGCCGCCGGACGGCTCGAGAACCTGTCCGAACTCACGCGTGCGATGGACGAATACGAAACGCTCGGCGATTTCCTCGAACACGTCAGCCTGGTCATGGACAACGACGCGGCGAACGACGTCGAAAAGGTCACGATCATGACCATCCATGCGGCGAAGGGCCTCGAATTCGATCACGTGTTCCTGCCCGGCTGGGAGGAAGGCGTGTTTCCATCGCAGCGCGCGCTCGACGAAGGCGGGCTCGCCAGTTTGGAGGAGGAACGCCGCCTCGCCTACGTAGCGATCACGCGCGCGCGGCGGCGCTGCACGATATTGCATGCGGCGAACCGGCGGATCTACGGCCAGTGGACGAGCTCGATCCCCAGCCGCTTCATCGCCGAACTGCCTGCCGACCATGTCACGCAGGAGACCACGATGACCGGCGGCGCCTCGCTATGGCGCGCGCAATGGTCGGAGATGAGCGATCCGTTCGCCGATGTCGCGCGCGCGCGGCCGGCGACGGTGATCACGCGCGGGCCGGGCTGGCAGCGCGCCGCGGCGCAAGAGTATGACGCCAGCCCCAAACGCATCGCCGAGCCGGGCCGCAGCGCCGCAAGCTTCGCCGCCAAGCCGCGCGGCGACATCGGCGTGGGCGCGCGCGTGTTCCACGACAAGTTCGGCTATGGCGCGGTGGTGGCGCAGGAAGGAAACAAGCTGGAGATCGACTTCGAAGGCGGCGGCCGCAAACGGCTGATCGACAGCTTCGTCAAACTGGCGGGCTGACGCGGTCTTGCCGATGGACCTCTCCTCCCTCACCCGCGCGACGGACCGGCTAGAGGAAGCGCTTGATCGCCACCGCCGCCAAGCAGACGACACGCAGCTTCGCGATGGCCTGATCCAACGCTTCTAATTCACTTATGATCTGTCGCATCGCCTGCTGCGTCGCGCGATGTAGGAGAGTTCTGCGAGCCCGGCGGACATCGACCGGCTGTCGTTCCCCGAACTCATCCGCGCCGCCGCCGAACAGGGATTGACCGCTGGAGACTGGCCTGCATGGCGGGCGTTCCGCGAAATGCGCAACATCACCTCACACAGCTATGACGAGACTCTGGCGTTGCGCGTCGTCACGAGCATCCCGGAGTTTCTTACCGAGGCGCGCGCGCTGCTCTTGCGATTAAACGCACGGGACCGGGCGTGAGCGCAGCGATCGCGCTAACGGCGGACGAGCTTGCGCTGGTCCGGGTGATCGTCGCGACGCATTTGCCACGACCGGCACGCGCGGCTGCGTTCGGCAGTCGCGTGACCGGCGGAGTGACGGGCATCGTCAAGCCGTGGTCCGACCTCGATCTCGTGCTCGAAAGCGACGCTCCGATCCCGCTGGCGGCGATGGCGGCGTTGCGCGAGGCGTTTGACGAATCGCCATTGGCGTTCAGGGTCGATCTGGTCGATCGGCCATGCTCGACGACGCGTTCGGCGCGATCGTGGACGCGACGCGCGTCCTCCTCAATGAAAGCCTAAGCCCAGACGGCTCGATCGAGCGTTAGGTCTACCTTGCGGAAGGCTCAATCGTCACGGCGCTGGTCGAAGATGTTCAGCGAGACCAGGCGGGTCAGAAGTGTCGCGGGGAACAGTTGCCCGAACACCGCCTCAAGATTGGCGAGGCTGCGCGCGAGCGGATGGACGGGAACCAGATCTCCGTAGCCGGTCGTGGTGATCGTCACTAGGCTGAAATATGTATATTGACCCGTCGCTATCTCAGCATGCCCCATCGCGGATGATGCGAAGGCGCCGGGCACGTTCATGCCGACGAGGCCATAGGCGATCGCGAACAGCGCCGCGACGTTGAGGTAGAGCAGGATCGCCCCACGCACGCGGTGCACCGTGACGCGCGCGGGAGCAAAGACATGGCGCGCGACGAGCGCGGTCACGCAGGCGTTGAAGAAGAATGCGACGATCGCGATCAGATCGTGCTGCATGATCGGTGATAGGTCGGGCCCGAAGCTCAAGTGCGTCATGACCAAGGGGCCCGCGACGACCCCCGCGACGCTGGCGAGCAGGATCGCGCGCAAGCCGGCATGATTGGTCAGCACGGCGATGCAGATCGCGGTGAAGAGCAGATGGCAGCCATCGAGCAGGATCGGGCCGACGACACGTCCCGATCCGAGCGGTATGCCGACAAACAAGGTGAACCCCTGAACGAGCAACAGCGCGCTCAGGCCAAAGTCCACTTTGCGCGCGCGCGGCGCCGGGCCGCGCATCGACTTCCAGAAAGCTTGCATCGACGGTTCCGGTAAAGTGCCGGGAACGCGAGCGCTTGCCGACGTGAACATGTGGTGAGCCGAAACCGTCATCGCGTGACGGGGCGACAAGCTCCGCTTTCAGAGCTCCGCTTTCACCAGCCAATCGCGGAAAATGCGCACGGGTCGGTCTTCGAGATCGCGTTCGCGGCAGACGAACCAATAGCTGTACGGGCTTTCGACATCGATATCGAACAATCGCGCCAATCGCCCGTCCTGCGCGCGATTGAAGTGATCGTCGTGCATGATCGCGACGCCGAGACCCTGCGCGGCGGCCTCGAGCACGAGCTGGCCCGAATCGAAATGATCGATCGCCACCGGCTCAAGCCGGGGCATACCGAGCGCTGCCTTCCACGCGTCGAAGCTTTCGGGCAGATCGTGATGCAACAGGAACGTCTGCTTCGCCAGATCGTCTTCGGTCGGCGACACGCCGATCTCTTCGGCGACCGCATTCGAGGTAAACGCATAGATGCGGTTGTGATCGAGCTGGAACGAATAGAGGCTCGCATCAGGCTTTTTCGACAGGATGATCGCCGCGTCGAGCGTGTCGCCGACACGCGTTTCAAGGTTGGGGCTGCTGTCGATATCGATGTGCAGGCGCGGATGCAGCTTGCGCAGTTCGGGCAGCTTGGGAAACAATCGCTGGCCGCCGAACAGCGAAGGAACACCAAGGTGCAGCCGCAGCAGCTGGCCGCGCTCGCTCTGGCTTTCGACCGCCTGCGTCAGCTCTTCAAGCTTGGGCTCGACCACCGCGTAGAACGTCTGGCCGTCCTCGGTCAGCTTCATCGCCTGGTGCTGCCGAGTGAACAGCCGTTTGCCGGTAAAATCCTCAAGCGCCTGCACTCGGCGCGACAGCGCCGAGGGAGACAGCCCGAGCTCGTTCGCGGCGGCCTTCGCCGATCCGAGGCGGACGACACGCACGAACGCCTCGAGCGCGCGAAGGGGGGGAAGGCGGCGAGCGATCACGTCAGGCGGTCCATAGCAGGCAAGCGGCGCACTGGAAAATCAGACACCGGTCGTGGCCGGTTCGCGCGGCGGATGCAGCCTCAGCCGAGTGACATGGCGTTCGTTGCCGCCGGTCACCTCGATGCGCCACCCGCTCTGATGGTCGAGCACCGCGCCGACTTGGGGCACCTGTCCGGCGAGCACGAACGCGAGCCCGCCAAGCGTGTCGATCGCCTCTTCGACTTCCGCGAGGCGCGGATCGACGCGCGTCGCGACATCGTCAAGCTCCGCGCGCGCGTCGGCATCCCACAGACCGTCGCCGAGCGCGACCAGCAGCTCTTCGGGCTCGTCGTCATGCTCGTCCTCGATCTCGCCGATGATCTCCTCGACCAGATCCTCGATCGTGATGAGGCCATCGGTGCCCGAATATTCGTCGATCACCACGGCGAGGTGCACCCGGCTCGCGCGCATGTCGGCCAGCACGTCGAGCGCGCCGCGCGCCTGCGGCACGAACAGCGGCTGGCGCATCAGCGTGGTCCAGTCGGCCGGCGGCGCTTCGCCGCGCGCAAGGAACGGGAACACGTCCTTGATCAGCATCATGCCCTGGATGTCGTCGAGCGTGTCGCCGTGCACGAGAAGGCGGCTGTGGCCATGCTCGGCGAACGCTTCGATCAGCGCGTCCCAGCTCGCGCTGGCGGCGATCGCGACGATCTTGCCCCGGGGTATCGCGACATCGTCGGCGTCGTGCTCGCTGAAATGAAGCAGGTTGCGCAGCATCTGCCGCTCGATCGGCGACAGGTCGCCCGAAGCCTGCCGGGTCGGCGTCGCCTCGTCCTCGTGATCGTCGATCGCTTCTTCAAGCTGCGCGCGCAGCGACTGATCGGGCTCGCCGTCGAAAAACCTGCGGATCACACGCCAAAGCCCGCGTTTACTGTCCGGATCTCCGCTGCCCGAATCGATCGAACGGCCCAGTTCGGCCATCAGCTTTACTCAGCCCCTGTTGCCGGGTCATCGCGACCCTCTCCATCGCCATATGGGTCGGCGACGCCCATCAGGGCAAGGGCCTTCGTCTCCAGCGCTTCCATACGCGCCGCGTCGCCCTCGCCGGTTTCATGATCGTAGCCCGCCAGATGGAACAGGCCATGGACGACTAGATGCGCGGCGTGATCGGCGATGGCGATGCGCTTGTCCGCCGCCTCGCGCGCGCAGGTCTCGAACGCCAGTGCGATATCGCCGAGCATTTGCGGCGGGCCGGGGAGTGAGCCGGCTTTGGCCGCCGCCAGCAGGTCGGCGCGTCCGACCATCGGGAACGACAGCACGTTCGTCGCGCGGTCCTTGCCGCGCCACTCGCGGTTGAGCTCGTGCACCTCGGCGTCCGCCGTGAACAGCACGCTGACGCTGAAGGTGTCGCTCGCGAGTTCGGGCGCAACGGCGGCAACCGCATCGGCGGCACGCTGGGAGAGCGCGTCCCAGTCGGTATCCGCCGGCCAGGGCGGTTCGTGATCGACGTCGATCTGCATCGTGGTCGTTTTCCACCCCATCACCCCCATCCGTCCACCCTGAGCTTGTCGAAGCATGTCCTGAGCGGCTGCTGCAAGCAGCCAGCCGAAGGGGGCCGTACTTGTTCTTCGAGCCGGGCATGTGGGGCAAGAAAGGACAGTTCTTCGACAAGCTCAGGATGGTCGGATTTGGGAAGGTGAGGCTAATCCTTACCCCGCCAGCAGCTCGGGCAGCCGCCCCGAAACCCCGCGCGCCTCGTCCATGAACATCCGCTTCAGCATCGGCAGCCGCTGCACCGCGCCCATGCCGAGCCGCCGTGCGGCGCTGGGCAGGCGGCCGGGGATGCCGAACAGCCGGTTGATGCCGTCGGTCACCGTCATCACGGTGAACACGTCTAGGCTGCGCCAGCGCTCGTACCGCGCCAGCAGCTGCGCATCGCCCGGATCGAGCCCCAGCCGCGCACCCTCGCGCAGCACCTCGACCAGCGTGCCTACATCGCGCAGGCCGAGATTGAGGCCCTGCCCGGCGATCGGATGCATGCCGTGCGCGGCGTCGCCGACCAGCGCGAGCCGGCGGTCGATCAGCTTGCCCGAATGATGGAAGCGCAGCGGATAGTCGGAACGCGGCGCGATCAGGTCGAGCGAACCATACAGCCCGTCCATCCGCGCCGCGACCTCGGCGAGGAACATCGCATCGGGCATCGCCGCGAACGCGCCGGCGTCGCGTTCGGCGATCGTCCAGACGAGCGCGCTGCGATGGCGGCCTCCGTCATCGTCGCGCCCGTCATCATCACGTAGGGGAAGCAACGCGAACGGCCCGGCGGGATAGAATATCTCCCAGGCGATGTTGTCGTGTGGCTTCGCATGGCCGAGCACGGTGACCATCGCGCGATGGCTGTAATCCCATTTTGCCAGCGCGAACCCGGCCTCGTCGCGCGTCGGCGACTGGCGACCCTCGGCGGCGACCATCAGACTGGCTGGCAGCGTCCGCCCGTCCGCCAGCGTGGCCGATACGCCGTGCTCGCCACGCGTCCGCGCCACGATCTGAGCCGATGAATGCCAGGCGATCGCCGGTTCGGCGCGCGCCGCTTCGAACAGCGCGAGGCGCAAGTCGCGGTTGGCGAACATGCGGCCGAGCGAGCCTTCGTGCGGCTCGGGACGGAAGTCGATCCGTCCGGGGCGCATCGCGTCGGTGACCGCGATCGCGTCGATCGGGCAGCCCAGCGGTTCGAGCCGATCGACGAGGCCGATGTTGCCGAACAGGTTCCAGCTCGCGGTCGAGATCGCCGAGGCGCGGCCATCGGCGCCTTCATGAGTGAGCTCGGCCGGATCGGCGCGATCGACGACGTGGCTGGTGAACCCCGCCTTCGCCGCGGCAAGCGCCAGCGTCATGCCGACGAGCCCGCCGCCGAGGATCAGAAGGTCGCGGCGGTCTGGGATCGAGTCGGTCATACGGCGGAGATAGGGGGCGGTGACGATGTGGGCCAGAGCCGGCGGAGCGATTCGAGTCGGAGAGGCTCACCCCAGTAGAAGCAACCCACCCCCGACCCCTCCCGCAAGCGGGAGAAGAGTAGATATCGTATCCCTCATCTCCCCTCCCGCTTGCGGGAGGGGTCGGGGGTGGGCAGGCTGGTTGCGCAAATCGAACCTCACCGCACCACGCAGCTATCGCCCGCCCCCGCATCGAGATCGAGGCATCGCCCGTCCATCTCGCCCGGCGCGATCCTCAGCCCCGCGATCGCCGCGAGCGTCGGCGCGATGTCGACGGTCTCGACCGGCGCGGGCTGTTCGAAGCCCGCCATCCCCTTGCGCCAGAACAGCACCGGCACGCGCCGATCGTAGTCCCACGGGCTGCCGTGCGTGGCGATGTATCCCTTGGCGGGCTTCATCACGCCGACGACGCCGCGCTTGAGCAAGGCGACGACATCGCCCGAACGGCCGGCGTAAAACGATGCGCGCGCGCGCTGCGCCAGCGTGAAGTCCTGCGGCGAGCCTGTAGGCAACGGCACTCGCGCCAATTCGTCGGCGGTCATCGCCAGCGCGACCTGCGGGTTGGCGGCGAGCGTCTGCGCGAGCGCGGCGATCGCGCGGGCGCGATCGGCGGGGGCAATATCCCTGGCGACGAAGTAATCGCCGCCGGCGCCATCGGCGAAGACCAACGGGCCGCCGGGCGATGTCACGCCGGTCGCCGCGCCGATCGTCCGCGACAGCGCGGCCCCCGACAACGCCGTGCTCGCACGCGTCGCGCTGGGCAGCGCTTGCTCGTCAAGCCGCTCGGGCGCGTCGAACCCGCCGTGATCGGCGGTCAGCACGACGACATAATCGATGCCGCGCCGATCGAGCCCGGTCAGCAGCGTGCCGATCAGCCGATCGAGCGCCGCCTGCTGGATGCACATCTCCAGCCCCGCGGTGCCATAGGCGTGGCCGACGTAATCGTTCGCCGACAGGCTTACCGACAGGACATCGGGCGCTTGGCCACCGCCGAGCCGCATCTCGTCGACCAGCCGCAGCGCAAGGTCGATCGTCGCCTCGTCCAGCCGCGGCGATACGCGCAGCGCGTCGGGCTGATCGGGCGCGAGCGCGAAGCGGCTCGCGCCGACGGTCTGGTCGCCGATCGCGATCGGCGCGTCGCGCGCGGTGCAGAACGCGGGGATCGGATAGGCGGGCGCGCCATCATGCAGCAGCCGGGCGAGCGCGACGTTCGCGGCCCGCGCCGCCGGCGACGGATCGCGCCCGCGCAGCGTGACGAACGAGGCGCTTTTCGTGGGCGTGTCCTTAATCGGCGCGCCGGCGATCGGATCGTTGCGATACCAGTAGACGGCATCGATCGCATGGCCGCCCATCATGATGGCCGCGCGATCCTTGCCCGACACGGCGACGTTGCGGCTGCCGGGATAGGCCGCCTTGATCCGCTCGCCCAGCGTCGGCACCAGCAGGTGCCGGGCCGAGACCACCGGGTTGCCCGGGCTCGACGCGGGATCGGCCTCGTCCTCCACACAATAGATCTTCTTCTCGGCGCGCGGCAGCGCCGGATCGAACCAGGTGTTGGCGATGATCCCGGTGCGCGCCGGCCGGTCGCCGGTCATCAGCGTCGAGTGGCCGGGGCAGGTCTCGGTCGCGGCGTGCGACTGGAACCCTTGCGCAAACACCGCGCCGTCCTGCAACCGCGCGAGGCCCGCGACGTAAAAGCGCCGATATTGCGAGAACAGGTCGGCGGAGAACTGATCGACCGATATCGCGACGATCAGCGCGGGCGGCTTGGTGGCGGGTGCCGAAGGGGTATCGGCCGGCGTCGGCCGGCCGGCGAACGCCGGGGTCGGCAGCGCGAGCAAGGCCGCGAAGGTGAGGCAGGCGAGAGATCCGACACGCATAGGGCCTTCCGATCGGCTTTCTTGAAAAAGCGCTCCGACAAGCGCAAGGCGCGGTGCATGACGCGGCTGGCGCGACGAGGCAACACTCCTGCGGCGCTATGTCGTCGCCAGATGGATGATATGACATCACCCCGCTATCGCCGCCATGTTGCGCTTATATGGCGGTCGATGATCGCGCTCGCGGCGCTGCTCGCCGCGTCGCTCACTCTATCCGGCAGCGCACGTGCCAACAACATGGCGGCCTCGCTCGTCGCCGAGGGTCCAGCCGCGCCCGGCGACACGGTGCTGCTCGCGCTCGACATGCGGCCCGCCAAGGGCTGGCACGGATATTGGTCCAACCCCGGCGACGCGGGCTTCGGCATGACGCTCGACTGGACGTTGCCGCGCGGTGCCAGCGTCGCGCCGCCGCGCTATCCGGTGCCGCGCACGCTGCTCGTCGCCGGGCTGATGAACCACGTCTATGACAGCGAATTCGCGGTGCTGGTGCCGCTGACGCTGCCCGCCGACGCGAAGCCCGGGACGGCGCTGCCGGTGCGCGTTACGGCCAAGTGGCTGGTCTGCACCGATCAGGTCTGCGTGCCCGAACAGGCCGATTTTGCCACGACCGTCGCCATCACGGCCGCCGGGACAGCCGTCGCGCGCGATCCGCGTTTCGCCGGCTGGCAGCAACGCCTGCCCGCGCCGTTGGGCGCGCCCGCGCATTTCGCGATCGACGGCGCGCGATTGCGCATCGCCGTACCGCTGCCCGCGTCGGTGGCGCTCGACCGCCCGCATTTCTTCGCGGGTGAAGAGCGGGTGGTCGCCTATGGCGCGGACCAACGCTTCGGCCGCAGTGGCGATACGCTGGTCATCGACCTGCAACGCGCTGACGGCGCGATCGCACCTTCGCGCCTTGCCGGCGTACTGCGGCTCAACGCAGCGGGCGACGGGCTGATGATCGGCGCGACGCCGGGGGCCTTGCCCGTCGCCGGCGACGCGGTGGCGGGGACCGGCGATGGCGCGGCTGCCCCGACGCTCGGCTCGCTGCCGCTGCTGCTGCTCGCGGCGCTTGCCGGCGGGCTGCTGCTCAACATCATGCCCTGCGTATTTCCGATCCTGAGCCTCAAGGCGCTGAGCCTCGCGCGCGCCGGCGAAAGCGCGGGCCATGCGCGCGCCGAGGGGCTCGCCTACACCGGCGGCGTGGTGCTCGCCTGCCTCGGCCTGGGCGGTCTGCTCCTCGCATTGCGCGCGGGCGGGAGCCAAGTCGGCTGGGCTTTCCAGCTGCAAGAGCCGGGCGTGGTCGCGGCGCTGCTGCTGCTGGCGGTGGCGATCACCGCCAACTTCGCCGGACTGTTCGAGCTGGCGATCCCGGGGTTCGCCACCAATGGCGGCGGATCGAGCCGGGGGACGATCACCGGCGCGTTTGCCACCGGGCTGCTCGCGGCGTTCGTGGCGACGCCGTGCACCGGGCCGTTCATGGCGGCGGCGACCGGCGCGGCGTTGCTGCTGCCGACCATACCGGCGCTGGCGCTGTTCGCCACACTCGGCCTCGGCATCGCGCTGCCGTTCCTGGCCATCGCGTTCGTGCCCGCGCTGCGCCGCGCGCTGCCGCGCCCCGGCCGCTGGATGGTGTGGTTCCGACACGCGATGGCGGTGCCGATGGCGCTGACGGCGTTGGCGCTGCTGTGGCTGGCGAGCCGGCTGGGCGGCACCGGCTTCGCGATCGGCTGCACGGCGTTCGCGGCGCTGCTCGTGGTGGGGCTGGCGCTGGCGGGGCGTCGCCAGCGGCGCGGTCTGGCGATCGGCGCGGCAGCGCTGAGTGGACTGCTGGCGTTCGGCATCGCCGCCGTCGCCGTGCTGCCACGTCTGGAAAGCGCGCCCACGGCCGAAGCGCCCGACCTGCTCGCCGCGCAGCCGTTCAGCGAAACCGCGCTGGCGCAGGCGCGTGCGTCGGGCAAGCCGGTGTTCGCCTGGTTCACCGCCGACTGGTGCCTGACGTGCAAGGTCAACGAAAACGTCGCGATCGAACGCGCGGACGTCCGCGACGCCTTCAGCCGCGCGGGCGTGGTCACGCTGCGCGGCGACTGGACCCGGCGCGATCCCGCGATCACCCGCTATCTGACCGCGCAGGGCGCGGCGGGCGTGCCGCTGTATATCTGGTATCCGGCGGGGGGCGGCGCGCCGCGCCAGCTGCCGCAGGTGCTGACGCCGGGGAGCCTGACGGGACTGGTCGGGCGGTGATCTATCGATCCTCTCCGGCACGGGAGGTGGCAGCCGCGAAGCGGCTGACGGGGGAGACTGGCCTTTTTATCGAAGCGCCCGCTGTTGGGCGAGTCCCCTCCACCAGCCTACGGCTGGTTCCCCTCCCCGTGCCCGGTAGGGTTTATAGCACCTCCGCCACGCCCTCCAGGCTCTTGCGCAGCTGCGCCAGCGCCTGCGCTTTCAGCTGGTGGATGCGCGGGATGCTGACGCTCAGCACCTCGGCGATCTCGGCCAAGTTCAGCTCCTCGACGAAGTAAAGCTGGATCACCAGTTGCAGCCGCTCGGGCAGGTCGGCGATCGCGGCGATCACCGCGTGGCGGCTTTCCGCGCCCACAAGCAGCGCGTGGCTGTCCGGGCGGTCATCGGCGAAGGCGGCGTTGTGATCCGAATAGACCTCGTCGATCGGCTCGAACCGCAGCGGCTGGTTGTCTGCGGACAGGCTGGCGAGGTCGGCGGCGGAAAGCCCGAGCGCGGCGGCGACTTCGCCGCGCGTCGGGTCGCGGCCGAGGTCACGACACAGGCGCTGTTCGGTCTCGCGCAGCAGCCGCCGCCGCTCGACCGCGCCGCGTGACAGCGGCGCGGCGCGGCGGATCAGATCGACCATCGCGCCGCGCACGCGCAGCTTGGCATAGGCGGCGAACCCGTCCTCGCCTGGACCCTGATGCCGCTGCGCGCACTCGGTCAGCGCGACGAGGCCCGCCTGCATCAGGTCTTCGAGTTCGATCCCCGGCAGCTGTCGCGCCTCGCCGCTGCCGGCTCCGTGGACATGCCAGGCGAGCCGCCGGACCATCGGCAGGAAGCGGCGGACGCGATCGCCGATGTCGCCCGCATAGGCGCGGCGCACGGACAGCGATGACAGCGACGACTGCGCTGACGACGACGACGCGCCGAACGCGGCATGATCGTGCTTCACGCGGCCATCCTTTCGATCGTTTGCTCATCGGACGCCGCGGGGGCTGCGGCGTCCCCGCCGATCACCGACAGCACCTCTATCGGTTGCGCGACGGGCAGCTCGGCGATCGACAGCACCAGCACCGAGGGTGCGCGCAGCCGCAGCAATGCGGCCAGCGGACGGCGTGCGCGCGGCTGCACCACCAAAGCAAGCGGCACCGCGCCTTGCGGCGTCGTCGCGTGCTCCCTGACCAGAGCGGCCATGCGCTCGCCGATCATGCGCGCGAGCTCGGGCTCGATCACCGGCTGTCCGGTCGCCGGATCGTGCATGCCGCCGACGATCATCGCCTCGAGCCCGGCATCGAGCGTGACCACCGGCAGTCGCTCGCCCGGCGCGCAGACACGGCCGACGATCAGCGTGCCAAGGTCGGCGCGCAGCAGATCGACCAGCGTGGCGAAGTCCTGCGTCTGCTGTACCGCGCGGCTCAGGCTGGCGAGGATCGGCAGCAGGTGGCCGATCGGGATGCCGTCCTCGAGCAGCGCGCGCAGCAGCCGGGTGAGCGCCGCGAGCGACAGCGGCGTCGGGGTGACCGTCTCGACCAGGCTGGCCGCGTGCGCCTTCGCGCCGTCGATCAGCGCGCGGACTTCGTCGGGGCCGAGCAGATCCTGCGGCCGCATGGTGAGCAGCTGGTTGAGGTGAGTCGCGATCACGGTGCTCGCATCGACCGCCAGATAGCCTTCGGCGATCGCGTGATCGCGCGACGCGGGATCGATCCACAGCGCCGGGCAATCGAAGCTGGGATCGCGCACCGCCTCGCCGCGCAGCCCGCCCGCCGGCCGCGCCTCGCCGACATCGATCGCGAGCAGCTTGTCCGCCCGGATCGTGCCGCCGCCCAGCGGCACCCCGCCGAGCAGCACGCGGTAATCGTTGGGCGGCATGTCGAGCGCGTCGCGCAGCCGCAACTGCGGCACCACGAAGCCGAACGCCTGACTCAATTGCTTGCGCACGCCGGTAATCCGCGCGGTCAGCGGCGCACCGCGTCGCTGATCGACGAGCTGGACCAGCGCATAGCCCATCTCGATCGTCACCAGCGTGTGGTCGGACACGTCCGCCGGCGCGATGGCCGACGGATCGACGGGCTCCGGCGCGGCAGGCTCGGCGGACGGCGTCAGCGCCAGGCGTTCGGCGCGACGCTTCAGCGAATGCCACAACCAGCCGGCTAGCGCGGCGGCGGGCAGGAAAACGCTCTGCGGCATCGCCGGGATGCAGCCGATCGCGGCGAGGATCAACGCGACGGGGAGCCAGGTGCGTGGGGAGGCGAACTGGCCGCCGATCTGTCCGGCGAGATCGCGGTTGTCGGACACGCGCGTGACGATCGCGGCGGCGGCGATCGACAAGAGCAGGCTCGGCACCTGCGCCACCAGCGCGTCGCCGACCGCGAGGCCGATATAGCGCTTCGCCGCCTCGCCCGCGTCGAGCCCGTGGCTCAACATGCCGAGGCAGAAGCCGGCGACGATGTTGACGCCCAGGATCAGCAGCGCCGCGACCGCGTCGCCCTTAACGAACTTGGACGAACCATCCATCGCGCCGTAGAAATCGGCTTCGGTCGCGACCTCGCGACGGCGCGCGCGCGCCTCGTCGGCGGTCATCAGCCCGGCGGCGAGATCGGCGTCGATCGCCATCTGCTTGCCGGGCAGCGCATCCAACGTGAACCGCGCTGAGACTTCGGAGACGCGGCCCGCGCCCTTGGTGACGACCACGAGGTTGATGATCACCAGGATCAGGAAGACGAACAGCCCGACCGCGAAGTTGCCCCCGATCAGGAACGCGCCGAACGCCTCGATCACACGCCCCGCCGCCGCCTCGCCCTCGTGGCCATGCACGAGCACGACGCGGGTCGAGGCGACATTGAGCGCCAATCGCAACAGCGTGGCAAACAGCAGCACTGAGGGGAACGCGCTGAAATCGAGCGGTTTGGCCGCGTTCATCGCGGTCATCAGGATCGCGACCGACAGCGCGATGTTGAGCACGAAGCATAGATCGAGCACCAGCGCGGGCACCGGCACGATCATCAGGACGATCAGCACCAGGATCGCCAGTGGCGGGGCCAGCGTTGCGCCCCGCTCCATGCGCAGGCGCATCACAGGTTCCACTCGCGCAACTGCGCATAGGCGCTGCGCACGAAGCCCGGGGCCTGCGAAGCGCCGCCCCGCTGCCCGGACGAACTCAGCCCGAAGGCGTTGCCGAGCACGTCGGCCATCGAGGTTCGTCCGCTGGCCGCGACCGGCGGAGCGACGCTTGCCCCCGGCCACGGCGATGACGCGGGCGGGGGCATCATGCCGGCGCTGCCCATCGATACCTGCGCATAGGCGATCTGCGGGTTGAACGCCGCGCTCGGATCGAGCCCGAGATCGTCGATGCCGTCGTCGCCATCATAAGCGGCGAGCGCCCCATCGCCCTCCAAACTACCGCCGCCGTCACCCATCGCGTTGGCCATGCGGCCGCGCAGCAGCGCCATGACGTCGCCGACCGACCGCGCGCCGCCCGCGCCGTAGAACACCGCGCGGTTCGCGGCGGCGGCGTCCGGGAGCAGCGCGGCGGCGGATCGGCCGGGATCGCTGGCGAGCGTCGCCAGGAACCTGCTCGCCCCACCCGCGCCTAGGAAGTGAGCGAGGTAAAGTTCAGCCGCATCAGGCTGGCGCCCGAGCTGTGCGCTGAGCATCGCGCCGTTATCGCGCGCAAGCTCCGCCGCCATCATCGCCGACGCATCGGCATCGAAGCGCAGCGCCTGCGCCGCTGCGCCGCCTGCGACGCCCGCCGCCCAGCCAAGCCCGTGCGCATCGGCGTGCCGGCTCAGCGTGCGCTGCCAGGTGCCCCGCGTGAACTGGAACAGTCCCGCCGCGCTCGATCCTGCCGCGCGCGCGTTCGGATTAAGGCTCGATTCAAGCTTCGCCTGCCCCAGCAGGTAGCGGAAATCGACCCCGGTCGCTTGCGCCGCGCGAGCGACCGCCGCGCGCGCCGCGCTCTTGGCTCCACCGACCTCGGTGGTCGCGATCCTCGTTTGAACTTCGCTCAAGCTGACGCTCCGGACATCGTGTTCCGGGTTGTTGAGCAAGTGCCGTGCCAAGCCTTAGTGGATCAGCAACGCGGACCCAGCGACAGGCCGGTCGCGGGTGGCGCGTATAACGGACTGAGGCCGGTCAACGCTTCGAGCCGCGCGGCGACACCGGCGGCGATCAGGTTGCGGACCTGGCGGTTCGCCTCGTTCAAGCGCCGCGCGGTCTCGGCCAGCCCCCGACATTCAGCATCGAGGTCGCCTTCGCCCGCCGCGCTTTCGACCTTGTCGCACAAGTCGCGCTTGTCGGCGGCGGCGCCGACCACGCTTTCGAGATCCAGCGCGGCAAGCGAATGCCGTTCGGCATGAAGGACGGCAAGCATCTGCCGCAGCGTATCGCGCAGATCGACGGCGGCGGACGGTTGGGAACGCGTCATCGGGCGCTATGCCTTCGTGGTGTGCAGCAGGATGCCGGCGGCGATAACCGCATCGGCAATGCGCGCGGGGACCAGCGGATAGCGTCCCTTGGCGATCGCGCTGCGGATCGCCTCGACCCGGTCGCTGTCGATCGGCTGCGGGCCTGCGTCCAGCGACGCGGCTTGTGCCAGCGCCACAGCGGGACCGCTCGGCGCGTCGGTGGCTTCACTTTTGCCCGACCGCGTCGCTAGCGCGGCGGCGCGGGGATCGGATGCGCCGATCGCCGGCGCGCCGACCGCTGCCGGTGATTGCACCGCTGACAGTGATCCCACCTTCAGATCGGACATGATGACACTCCTTAACCTTTCATGCAGAAGGACGGCGGACGGCAGCGGCGATTAAGGCCGCTCGCGTCGACCACGCTCGAACGGTCATGGCATCGGAATGGTGACCAGCCCCGGCCGGACGACTTGCGCGCGCAGCGGATCGGCTTGCGCGCCCGGCGCGGCCGCGATCCGCACCTTGATCCAGGCGCCCGGCGCTCCCGCTTCCATCGCCTCGCCCGATCGACTGACGCTGAAGCCATCGCCCGCGATCATGAGGGTTACCGCGTCGCCGCGCGCTATCACCGGTGCGGCCGGAGCCGCGATATCGGTGCTGGGGGCGGCGGGGGCGACGCGCAGCGGCACGAACAATCGCCAGCTGCCCGGATCGGGACACCGCACGAGCACCGCGTCGCGCCTCGGCATGCGCCACGACAGCGCGAGCGGCGCGTCGCAGGACCGCAGCCGCAAGCGCCGGTCGATCGGCTGCGCGGCGACGCCCGACGCCGGGTCGGCGGCGCTGATGAATTCCCCGATGGCGCGGTCGATCGTGTCTGGATCGGCGATGCCGAGCGCGGCGGCGGCAAGCAGGATCAGGCTCATGCGATGGACCTTCTATCAAAGAGGGAGGACGCGCGGACGATCATGGCGTGATGTCGAAGGCGAGCCCGGCGGTCGTCGGGCCGTCGCCCGGCTGGGCCATGATCCGCGTGCGCACCCGCGCCTTCGCGGTCGCGCGGAATAACGTCGCGAACCGCGAGGGGACGAGCGCCTCGTCGCCGGCGTGATAGCGCAGCACGATCGTCAGCTGCTGGCGCGGATCGATCCGCTGACCGCCGAGCCACGTCGCGAGGGTGGGGCCGCCCGAGACCTCGCGGTATACGGCCAGCGCTTCGCCTTCGCTCGGTAGACTGGGGGCGAGCGTGGCCATGGACGGCGGCGGTGTCAGGTGACGCGCGGCAGGCGGCGCGGGGGGCGTCGCGCTGCGCGACAACGCGCCGGCGGTCACCATGAACAGGATGATCGACAGATCGGCGACGAGCGTCTGCCAGCCGGTGCGCGGCGTGGCGATCATGCCGCATGGCCCCGCGCGCCGCTATCGCCGCGCGATGGACGCAAGCGATGCACCGGCGGCGCGGCGGCCGCCGCCTCGACCGGCGTACGCGCGTACCCGTGGTCGGGCGGCAACGCGCCGGCCAGCTGATCGCCAAGCCAGTCGATCACCTCCTGCCGCGCGCGCAGCTCCGCTTCGCCGCGTCGATCGACCGCGCGTGCGAGCGGCGCGAACACCAGGTTGGCGAGCACCAGGCCATAAAGCGTCGTCAGCACCGCCATGCCGATCGCCTGCGGCAGCACCGCCGCCGCGATGCCGGCAGGCGCGAGCTGGCTCAACGACAGCAGCGTACCGGCGAGGCCGAAGATCGGCGCGAGTTCGGCCGCGTGCACCAGCGTGCGCGTCGCCTGCTCGTTGCCCGCTACTCGTCGCGCGCGGTGCGCCTCGTGCGAGGCGACCAGCGCCGCGGCCGAGCGGGCGTCGATCATCGCCGCCGTCGCCTGGTCGATCTCCGCGTCGCCGAACCGGGGCGGGTCGACGCGCAGGATGCCGTCGCGCCGGATCGCGGTGACGTGCGTGGCAAGGCCGGCGCGGATCGCCGCCGCATCGAACCGTTTGCGGTTCGCAAGGCTCCCGATCGCGACGAGCGCTGACGCGCTGTCGCGCCAACCGCACTGCAATACCGTCGCCAACAACGTGCCGCCGACGACGATCATCGCCGCCGAGGGATCGATCAGGTTGGCCAGGTTCATCGGCAAGCTCCCGCGCTGGAACATCGGACCCGAGGCCCCCGCGCACGGACCTCCGCAGCAGGAGGACGGCGCGGTTCAGGCGATTTCAGCATGCGCCGCAACTTTGCCGGAAGGCGGCAGCCGATTGCCGGATCGAGGCCGGTGCGGCGCTGACCGGGAGGCGGCGGGCCCGACGCGACGCGGTTGGCACGCCGCTTGCTGATAACCCCTGTGACAGCAATCGCGGGGAGCAAAATGAGCGATTCCTTATTCGGCATCCAGGGCAAGGCGTTGGAACTGCGTTCCGCGCGGATGGGCATGATCGCGTCGAACATCGCGAACGCGGCGACGCCCGGATACAAGGCGCGTGACATCGACTTCGCCGATGCGTTGGGTCGCAGCGTCGCCGGGCAGGATGGCGGACAGGACATCGGAAGGGCGATCACGGCGGCGACGCGGTTCCGGCTACCGACGATGGCCTCGCTCGACGGCAACACGGTCGAGCTGGCCAACGAACAGGTCGCCTTTTCGCAGAACGCGGTCGGCTATGCGGCGACGCTTTCGTTCATCCACGGCCGGGTCGACACCGTCACCCGCGCGCTGAAGGGCGAATGAGCGTGAGTGCACCCCCACCCATGTCGCTGTTCGATGTCGCGCAGCGCGGCATGTCGGCGCAGCTCGTGCGGATGAACGCGGCGGCATCGAACCTTGCCAACGCGGGCTCGGTCGCGGCGAGCGAGGCCGCCGCCTATCGGCCGATGCGCGCCGTCTTCGCCGAGCAGCTCGACCGGCAGTCGGGCACCTCGCCCACGGGCCTTTCCACCGTGCGCGTCGCCGGGATGCTGCGCGAGAACGCGCAGCCGATCCGCCAGCACGATCCCGACAATCCGCTGGCCGACGCCAACGGCGATACCTGGGCCGCGCCGGTCGATGAGAACGCCGAGATGGTCGAGATGACCGACGCGTCGCGCCAGTACCACAACCTGGTCGAGGCGCTTTCCACCGCCAAGCAACTGATGCTCGACACATTGAGGAGCAAGTCATGACGACGACGATCGCCGCCAACACCGCGACGACCACGCGCCTGACTGGCGCGACCCCGAGCGACGCCTCGGCGACGCTGTCGGGCTACGCGTCGCTGGGCGAAAAGGATTTCCTCAAGATGCTGACCGCTGAACTGCGACAGCAGGATCCGACCGCGCCGGTCGATCAGAAGGAGATGATCGCGCAGATGGCGCAGTTCTCGGCGCTCGCCGGGATCAACACGACGAACGCGACGCTCACCGGCATCGCCGCCAAGCTCGACACGCTGATCGCGCAACAGGCGGCCACGTCCCCGACCGCCACCACCCCGATCACCCTAACCGGAGCCTGACCCCATGTCGTTTTATACCTCGCTCAGTGGGCTCAAGGGCGCGCAGGCCGACCTCGACGTCATCTCGCAGAACATCGCCAATTCGGAAACCAACGGCTTCAAGCGCTCGCGTGTCGACTTCGCCGACATCGTCGTCGCCTCGGCTTCGAGCAGCCGGACCGATGACGCGGGGATCGGCGTGCGCGTCGATGCGATCGATCAGGATTTCGCGATTGGACCGATTGAACAGACCGGCCGCGCGCTCGACGTCGCGATCGGCGGCGACGGGTTCTTCACCACGGTCTCGCCGCGCAACGGCCAGACATACTTCACGCGCAACGGCGGCTTCGATGTCGATGGGACGGGCTATGTGGTCGATCGCGACGGGAATCGGCTGCAGATGCTCACCAGCGCATCGCCGGCGGGGCCACCGGTCGCCGCGCTGGTGCCGCCCGCCAACGCCGCCGCCTCGCCGCTGTCGGGCATTACGATTTCGACCGATGGCGCGATCACCGGCACCTATGCGGACGGCAGCAGCGCGACAGTCGGCAGTGTCGCGCTCGCGTCGTTCGTCGCGGCCACCGGCTTGCGCGACGTCGGCTCGTCGAACTGGGAGGCCACGGGCAAATCCGGACCGGCGACGTACGGCCTGCCCGGCATCGGCGTGCGCGGCGATCTGCAGGTCGGCTCGCTCGAACGATCGAACGTCGATCTGTCCGAGGAGCTGGTCAACCTGATCACCGCGCAGCGCTATTTCCAGGCGAACGCGAAGGCGGTCGATACCGCGACGCAGATCTCGCAGACGATCATCAACCTGCATAGCTGAGCGGACCTGAGCCGATAGGAGGTACAGAGGTGGACAGGCTGATCTTCACCGCGCTGTCGGGCATGTCGGCGTCGATGACGCGCGAGCGCGTGATCGCGAGCAACATGGCGAACGCGCAGACCACCGGCTTTCGCGCCGAGACGACGCAAGCGGCCCCAGTCACCATAGCCGGACTACCGCTCGAAGCGCGCGCGATGACCAGCGCCGATGTGGCGGGTGCGAACATGAAGGCGGGCGTCGTCGCGCAGACCGGCAACCCGCTCGACGTCGCGCTGCAGGGTGACGCCATGCTGACCGTGCAGGCGGCGGACGGCGGCGAGGGCTATACGCGGCGCGGCGACCTGTCGATCGCGGTATCGGGCGTCCTCCAGAACGGCGACGGCCTGCCGGTGCTCGGCGAAGGCGGACCGATCACGCTGCCGCCCGGCGGCGCGGTGACGATCACGCCCGATGGTTCGATCATGCTGTCCGATCCCACCAAGCCCGATGCGCCGGCGACGCGGGTCGATCGGCTGAAGCTGGCGAGCTTTACCGGCAGCCGCATGGCCAAGGGGCTTGACGGGCTGTTCCACGCGGTGGCGGGCGGCGTGCTGCCGTCCGATCCCGACGCGAGGCTGGTCCCCGGCGCGATCGAGCATTCGAACGTCGATGCGACGCGGGTGCTGGTCGACATGGTCGAGGCGCAGCGCCTGTTCGACATCCGCGCCAAGACCATCGCCACCGCGCGCGAGCTCGACGAGAGCGGCGCGAGCCTGATGCGGCTGAGCGCGTGATCGCTGGGGCACGAACCTTACTTCCCCCTCCCGCTTGCGAGAGGGGCTGGGGGTGGGCCGGACCACGCGCCGCGCCTCGATCTTCCCACCCCCGACCCCTCCCGCAAGCGGGAGGGGAGCAGAATCGTGGTGGCCCCATCCCAGGAGAACTGACCCATGCCCACTTCCGCCCTTCAAGTCGCCCGTACCGGGCTCGAGGCGCAGGACGCGCGGATGCGCGTCATCGCCAACAATCTCGCCAACGTCGGCACGACCGGATACAAGCGCGACCGGGCGAACTTCGCGACGCTCGCCTATCAGGACTCGCGGGTCGCGGGGCAGCAGTCGTCGAACGAGACCAGCTATGCGACCGGGCTGAACCTCGGCACCGGCGTCGCGGTCCAATCGACCACGCGCACGACGACGCAAGGATCGCTCGCCACCACCGGTAACGCGCTCGACCTGGCGCTCGATGGTGACGGGTACTTCCAGATCCAGCTGCCCGGCGGCCAGCTCGGCTATACCCGCGCGGGCAACTTCACGCGGTCGCCCGAAGGACTGCTGGTGACCTCACAAGGCTACGCAGTGCAGCCGCCGGTGACCGTTCCAGAAGGCGCGCAGTCGATCACCGTCGCGGACGACGGCACGGTCAGCGCTACGATCGCCGGATCGGCTACCCCGAGCGGGCTCGGCCAGATCACCATCGCGAGCTTCGCCAACCCGGCGGGGCTGCTCGCGGGAGCCGACAACTTCCTGACCGAAACGCAGGCGAGCGGCCAGGCGCAGATCGGCGTCGCCGGCGACGGCGGGCGCGGCCATGTCCGCCAGGGAATGCTCGAAGGATCGAACGTCAACATCGTCGAGGAACTGGTCGACATGATCGAATGCCAGCGCGCCTACGAGATCAATTCGAAGATGATCTCGTCGGTCGATGAGATGCTCAAGAACGCGAACCAGACGCTGTGAGCGGCCCAGACGCCATGAGAAGATTCGTTCCCCGCTGGTCCACGATCCAGATCACCGGCGTCTGGCTGGCCGGGCTCGCGCTGCTTCATCCGCATGTCACGC
Organism: uncultured Novosphingobium sp.; assembly: GCA_964242815.1. Lineage (GTDB taxonomy): Bacteria > Pseudomonadota > Alphaproteobacteria > Sphingomonadales > Sphingomonadaceae > Novosphingobium. The sequence continues at coordinate 99,567 of CAXSZV010000005.1, read as the reverse complement.
ATGCGCACGGCCACGCTCCGCGCCCGGCTTTCGTCGCCGCGCTGCCCGAGCCGGCGCCCGTGCCGCGCGTCGCCGACGGCGCGATCTACGATGCCGGAGCGGGCTATGCCGCGCTTTACGAGGGTACGCGCGCGCGCCGGATCGGCGACTCGGTCACCATCCTGCTCGCCGAATCGACGACCACCGACAAGACGGTCGGTTCGAAGAGCACGAAGGGCGGCAAGGCTTCGATCACTCCGCCGACGCGTGGCCTGCTGAGCTTTTTCAAGGCCGACGCGCTTAAGGCGTCGAGCGATTCGTCGTTCACTGGCAACGGCAGCGCCACGCAGACGAGCCGGCTCAACACCACGCTTGCCGTGACCATCGCCGAGGTGCGGCCGAACGGCACCGCACTGGTGCGAGGGGAAAAGCGGATGATGCTGAGCCAGGGCGACGAATGGGTGCGCTTCTCCGGGATCGTCCGGCTGATCGACATCGACGAGGACAACACCGTGCCATCGAGCCGCATTGCCGACGCGCGTATCGAATATTCGGGCAAGGGCGCGCTCCAGCGCGCGAGCAGACAGGGCTGGCTCGGCCAGCTGTTCAACATCGTGAGCCCGTTCTGATGTGGTACGCTCTTCCCCTGCCCCGTCACGGCGAGCGCGTTACGCGTCGGGCTCTGGATCGCCGCGCTTCGCTCACGATGACGATGCGGTGGGGATGGCGGGCCGTCGTCTGGCTGGCGCTCGTCCTGTATGCGTTAAGTCACGGCGCCGCGCATGCGGAGCGGCTGCGCGATATCGGCCAGTTTCAGGGCGTGCGCTCGAACCAGCTTACCGGGTATGGTGTGGTCGTCGGCCTCACCGGCACGGGCGACGACAACCTCGAATATCTGACGCAGGCGATGCGCGGCGTATCGGGGCGCCTTGGATTGCAGCTACCGCCCGGCGTCTCGCCCGGGCTCAAGAACGCGGCGGCGGTGATGGTCACCGCTGACCTCCCCGCTTTCGCAAAGCCGGGCCAGCGCATCGACGTGACCGTCAGCACCATCGGCAAGGCGAAGAGCCTGCTTGGCGGCACGCTGATCATGACGCCGCTGTCGGGCGCGGACGGGCAGGTCTATGCGCTGGCGCAGGGCAACCTTGCCGTGGGTGGCCTGGGCGTTTCGGCCAAGAGCGGCTCGCAGATCACGATCAACGTGCCCACCGTAGGGCGAATCGATCAGGGCGCGAGCGTCGAGCGCGCGGTGGCGACCGGCTTCGACGGCGGCGCGGTGCTGCGCTACAATCTCGCCAACGCCGATTTCTTGACCGCGACGCGCGTGCGCGATGCGATCAACGCGCAGTACCCCGGCATCGCGCGCATGGAGGACGGCGTGACCATCGCGCTGACGCTGCCCGCGAACCCCAATTCGCGCGCGGGCCTGATGGCGGCGATCGAGATGATCGACGTGCGCCCGGCCGAAGCGCCCGCACGCGTCGTGGTCAACAGCCGGACCGGCACCGTGGTGATTAACAGCGCGGTGCGCCTGTCGCCCGCCGCGATCAGCCACGGCAAGCTGACCGTGAAGATCGACGAGCGGCCGCAGATCGTCCAGCCCGCGCCGTTCAGCGACGGGCGAACGGCAACGCAACCCGACAGCACGATCTCGGCCGAGGAAAGTGGCCGCAAGGTCACCCTGTTCCGGCCCGGCGCATCGCTGGCGAGCCTGGTCGACGCGCTCAACCTGCTCGGCGTCGGCCCGTCCGACCTCGTCGCGATCCTCGAAGCACTGCGCGAAGCCGGCGCGATGCGCGCCGAGATGGTGGTGATATGACGACTATCGCGAACACGAGCATCGGCGCGACCGGCGCGACCGGCACGCCCGACCGCGCGCAGCTCAAGCAGGCGGCGCAACAGTTCGAGGCGATCCTGCTGCGCGAGATGCTCGCCGAAGCGCGCAAGGCGGATTTCGGCGAGACGCCGTTCTCCGATGGCGCATCGGGTGCCGGCGCTCAAGCGGGTGGCGGGGCGGGTAGTGGCCTGGGCACATTCCGCGAGATGATGGACGCGCGCTTCGCCGATATCGCCGCGCAGACGGGGTCGCTCGGGCTTGGCAAGCTGATCGAAGGCCAGTTCGCGCGGCTTCTGCCGCACGCCGCCTCCGAAAGCGCGAGGCCATGAGCGGCGACCTGCTGACGATCGCGCGCAGCGGCGCGAAGGTCGCGCGCCAGTCGCTCGACCTCACCGCGCAGAACATCGCCAACGCCGGGACGACGGGCTACGTCCGGCGCAGTCCCGTCGCCGCCGATGTCGTGTCCGTGTCGGCGACGCGGATCGGCGATCCGGCGCTGTCGGGTGTGCGGCTCGCATCGGTCATGCGCAACGCCGATGCGTTCCGCGCTGCCGAAGTCCGCCGTACCGGTGCGGACGCCGCGCGTGCCGACGCGCAGGTCGCGGCGCTGACCGATATAGAAACGCAGATCGAGCAATCGGGCGTCACCGACCGGATCGCGGCGTTCCAGGCGGGCTTGCAGGCGCTCGGCGCGAACCCGACCAGCGCTTCCTTGCGCGCCGCTGCCCTCGAAAACGCACGGGCGATGACGCAGGGCTTCGGCGTGGCGGCGCAAGGGCTGGCCGGCGTCGGTCGGGGCCTCGCGGCGCAAGCGGCGGACGGCGTCGCGCAAGTCAACACGCTCGCGGCGCAGCTCGCAAAGATCAACCAGCGCCTGTCGCGCAATGCGGCGGCGGGCGGCAGCGCGAGCGGCGATCAGGCGAGCCTGCTCGACCGGCGCGACGTGCTGCTGCAGAAGCTTAGCGACGAGGCCGACGTGACGACGACGTTCGCCCCCGATCAAAGCGTGGCCGTGCAGCTTGGCGGCGCATCGGGACCCGCGCTGGTCGGCGGCGCGGGCGCGAACACGCTCACCGTCGCCACCGCCGCCGACGGCACCATCGCCTTCCGCATCGGCACGGCATCCGCGACGCTTGCAGGTGGCGTGCTCGCCGGCATCGCGCAGGGCCTCACCGCGATACGCGATACGCGCGGGTCGCTCGATGCGATCGCGGCGGGCCTGATCGCGACGGTGAACGCAAGCCAGTCCGCCGGCGTCGATCCGACCGGCGCGACGGGGCAGGCGATGTTCGGCGGCACCGACGCCACGACCATCGCGGTCGTGTTGCCCGGCGGCGCGGGGATCGCCACCGCCCCCGCTAGCGCGAGCGCGAACAGTCGCGATCCGGGCAATCTGACCGCATTGATGAGCGCGCTCGCCGCCGCCGATCCGTCCGGCGCGGCGGACCGGCTGCTGAACGACACCTCGAACGCGGTCGCCACCGCCAAGCTTGCGGGCACGACGTTGAGCACTTTCGCCGACAGCGCGACCGCCGCGTTGCAGGCGACCGCCGGCGTCGACCTCGATCAGGAAGCGGTAAACCTTGTCCGCTATCAGCAGGCGTTCCAGGCTTCGGGCAAAGTGATGCAGGTCGCCGCCGACCTGTTCAACACCATCCTGAACGTGCGCAGTTGACGATGGACAGCAGGACCAGAGCATGACCGCAATCGTCCCCGGCACAGCCGCTTTCTTCGACCGATCGACGCACGATATCGGCGCGTTGCGCACCCGCGCCGAAACGCTGCAACGGCAGATCTCGACGGGGCAGCGCCTGACCCGATCGTCCGACGATCCCGCCGCCGCGGCGCAGCTGCGCAGCCTCGCGCGGCAGGACGGCGTCGCCACGGTGACCGCCGCCGCCGCCAAACAGGCGAGCGCCGACCTTGGCCTGACCGACAACGCGCTGTCTTCGATCGCCGACGCGATCGACCAGGCCAAGCAGTTGACGACGCAGGCGGCGAGCGAAACGCTGAACCCGCAGCAGCGCGCCGACATCGGCACCGCGCTGCTCGGGCTGCACGACCGGCTGGTCGCGCTCGCCAATGCCAGGGACTCGGGGGGCAACGCGCTGTTCGGCGGAAAAGGCGCGGGTGATGCCTATGTGCTGAACGCCGCCGGAGACGCGGTCTACGCGGGCACCGCCAACACGGGCTCGCTCGACCTCGGCGACGGACAGACCGTCATGCGCGGCCTCACCGGCCCACAGGTGTTCGGCACACAAGCAGGTGGGTCGCCCGGCGATCTGCTCGCGCAAGTGAAGACGCTGGGCGATGCCTTCCGATCGGGCGCAAGCAACGGCGCGGCGCTGGCGAGCGGCGCGCTGACCACGCTCGATGCCGCGCTCGCCACGGTGGCGACGCAGCAGACGATCGTCGGCATGCGGCTCGCGTTCCTCGACGACGTCGGCGCGCGTGCCGCGACGCTGACCGATGTACGGACCACCGCCGAGACCGATCTCGGCGGCGTCGACCTGCCGCGCACGATTGCCGACTTGCAGCATGCGATGCTGGTGCTCGACGCTTCGCAGGCGAGCTTCGCCAAGCTGTCGAGCCTCAGCCTGTTCGACCACCTTTCCTGACCGCCACGGAGACGACCCGACATGTTCGCTGGCATCGGCATCGTCATCCTGCTGGTCATGGTGTTCGGCGGTTTCGCCTTCACCGGCGGCGCGCTCGGCCCGGTGATGGAGGCGATCCCGCACGAGATGCTGATCATCGGCGGCGCGGCGATCGGCGCGGTCGTCGCGGGCAATTCGATGCACGAGCTCAAGGCATTGGGCGGCTGTTTCGGCAAGATCCTGAAAGGTCCCAAGCACAACCGGCAGGACCATATCGACGCGATCGTGCTGACCAGCCGGCTGATGCGCCTGCTGCGCAGCGAGGGCCCGGTCGCGCTCGAAGCACACGTCACCGACCCCAGGAGTTCGGCGCTGTTCGCCGAGTTTCCGCGCATCCTGACGAACAAGCCGCTGGTCGCGCTGATCGCCGACACGCTGACGCTGATCGTCGTCTCATCGGGCACGCTGCAGGTGCACGCGGTCGAGGAAGTCATGGACAATGCGATGAAGACGCATTTCCACGAGGCGCACGAGCCACAGCATGCGCTGCAGTCGCTCGCCGACGCGTTGCCCGCGCTCGGCATCGTCGCGGCGGTGCTCGGCGTGGTCAAGACGATGGGCTCGATCGACAAGCCGCCGTCGATACTGGGCGGCATGATCGGCTCGGCACTCGTCGGCACGTTCATGGGCGTGCTGCTCGCCTACGGTATCGTCGCGCCACTCGCCGGCCGGCTGAAGCAGGTGCTCGACCAGGACGAGCAGATCTTTCACGCGGTCAAGCAGGTGGTGATCGCCAGCCTGCACGGCTGGCCGCAACCATTGGTGGTCGAAAGCGCGCGATCGGGGCTCGGCCATTCGTTCCGGCCGGGCCTCACCGAAATGCTCGACGCATTGCGCGGCAAATAGGCGATGCCCAAGCCTAAGGAGCCGCCGCCGCCGCCGATCATCGTCAAGAAAGTGACGATCGCCGCCGCCGGGCATCACGGTGGCGCATGGAAGGTCGCCTACGCCGACTTTGTCACTGCGATGATGGCGTTCTTTCTCTTGCTATGGCTGCTGGGCGCCACGACCGAAAAGCAGCGCAAGGGCATCGCCGACTATTTTACCCCGACGCTGGTCAAGACGCGCGAGCAAAGCGCTGGCTCGAACGGTCTGCTCGGCGGTTCGTCGCTGACCGACGTCGACAATTACCCGCATCGCATGGGGCAGACCGGGACCAAGACGCTGACCGTACCGCGCGACACCAGCGGCGGCGCCAAGGAAGGCGCCGGCGCGATCCAGCGCTTCGAACGCGCGCGTGCGCTGCTCGAGCACAAGCTGCAATCCGACCCGCGGCTCAAGCGGATCGCCAGCCAAGTGCGCATGGTCGATACCACCGAGGGTATCCGCATCGATATGGTCGACGACGCGCGCTTCTCGATGTTCCTGCTCGGCACGACGATCCTGACGCCGGACGCGACCGCGCTGATGAAGGCGATCGCCGAGGTCGCGAAGGCCGATCCGGGCGGGCTGTCGATCCGCGGCCATACCGACGCGCTGCCGTGGCGATCGGGAATCGGCGGCAACAACTGGTCGCTGTCAGCCGGCCGCGCTGAGGCGACGCGCCAGGCGCTGATCGACAACGGCCTTGCCGAAGTCCGCTTCCGCCGCATCGAGGGCGTCGCCGAACGCGAGCCGCTGATCCCCGCCGACCCGCATGACCCCCGCAATCGCCGCATCTCGATCACGCTGATGCGCTGACCGGACGCCGCGCGCCTCGCGCGCTACCCAACGCTCACACGACGTGGTAATTGCTCGACAGCGTGCCGAGTGCGCCGCCGCCGATGATCGTCGTGTCGCTCATCAGCCACGAGGCGTAGTGGCCGCTGCCGTCGACGAACAGGACGTCTGATTTGCCATCGCCATTGATGTCGGTGACCTTAGCGAATTGGTAGCCCACATCCGGGCTGCCCAGCACGGCGCCGCCAATGATGCTGGTGCCATCGAGATCCCACGTCGCGTAGGCTCCGCTGGTATTCTGGAACAACATGTCCGTCCGGCCGTCGCCGTTGAAGTCGCCGGTGCCCTTCAGCGTCCAGTCGCTGCCTGGGTTGCCGATCGTGCCGACGCCGGTGATCGCGGTGTCGTTGATCGTCCAGGCGGCATAGGTGCCCGCCGCGTCCTTGAAGATGATATCGGCCTTGCCATCACCGTTGATGTCGCCGGTCGCCGCAAAGGCAAAGCCGTTCGCGAAGCCGATGGCACCGCCGCCGCTGATCGTGCTGGTGCCGCCGATGTCCCAGGTGGCGTACAGACCATTGCTGTTTTGGAACAGAATATCGGTCCGGCCGTCGCCGTTGAAGTCGGCGGCTGCGCGGAAGGTGTAGGTGTTGTCGAGACTGCCCAGCACGCCGCCGCCGATCAGCGTGTTGCCGTTCGTCGTCCATACGGCATACGTGCCGCCGGTGCTGTGGAACAGCACGTCGGTCTCGCCCGTGCCCGCGAAATCGCCGGTCGCGATCGCGGTATAGGCGCTGCCAGGCTGGCCGATCGTGCCGCCGCCGATAATGCTGTTGAGGCCGGTCTGCCAAGTCGACACCGTGCTGCTTAGGCTGTCCTGAAAGACGATCGTCCCGAACCCGCTGGCGCCATGCCCGTTTTCCTGCACCAGGCCCGATCCGGGAGCACCGATCAGGAACTGATTGCTGATTGTGGTATCGTCGAGGTACCAGACGTACTTGGCGCCATCGCTGGTGCGGGTGAACAGGATGTCTGACTTGCCATCACCGTTGTAGTCGCCGATGCTGGTGAAGCTGTAGCCGGCCGGCGTATTGCCGACCGTGCCGCTGTGGATGATCGAGGTGCCGTTGAGGTCCCAGATCGCGAACGCGCCGTTGGTGTTCTCGAACAGGATATCGGCGCTGCCGTCGCCGTTGAAATCGCCCGTGCCCTTGACGAAATAGCTAGGTCCCGGATTGCCGACGATGCCGCTGTTCGCCAGGACCGTGGTGTTGTCGAGGTTCCACAATGCAAGGGTTCCATCGACCTTCTGGAACAGGATGTCTCCCCGTCCGTCGCCGTTGAAGTCGGCCGTCGCCTTATACGTCCAGGCCGCGCCCGGTGCGCCGACGAAGCCGCTGGCCGGCAGGATCACGGTGTCGTTCATGTCCCAGACGGCATAGGCCCCGGTCACGCCATTGTAGAACAGGATGTCGGTCTTGCCGTCGAAGTTGTAGTCGGCGGTGCCAAGAACGGTATAGGCCGCGCCGGGATTGCCGACGAAGCCCGATTTGACGATGGTGGTGTTCGATAGGTCCCAGATGGCAAGCGTCCCATCGCGACCGCTGAATAGGATGTCGGACTTGTAATCGCGGTTGAAGTCGCCGTAGCCGACGATGCGGTAGGCCGAACCCGCGTTGCCGATCGCGCCGCCGCTGGTGACCGTTCCGTTGCTCGAAAAGCCCCAGGTCGCCAGCGAGTTGGTCGCGGTCGAGCGATAGAGGATGTCGTCGATCTCGTTGCCGTCGAAGTCGACGACGTGGAACGAGGGGGTGCGCGATCCGGTCACATGCGCGATCGAGATCGTGTAGGTGCCCGCGCCCGCGTTCTGAAACGCGCTGACCGCGAGATAGGCGCTTCCTGTATCGGTCGCGATGTAGTTGCTGATCAGCGCGTCCGCGCCGGGACCCGAATCGTTATCCGAAACGAGCACGACGTTCTGGTCCGGGTCGCCCAGGTCGCTGTCCACCTGCAAGAGCGGATCGGCCAGCGTGCCGCCGCCGGCCGCGACCCCGCTCAACGTGATTGTATAGGCGACCCCGGCATACAGATACGTACGAAAGACGTCGATGTCGCCCGCCTTCTCAAGCGAGCCAGAAAGCGTATCGCCGTCGAATACGCCGGTTCCACCACCCTCGCCATAATCATCCGCGGTCACCGACACGGTATACGTGCCGGTACCGCTGCCGAACGAGTTTGCTGCCAGATAATACGTGCCGGTGCCCAGACCGTAATTGAGGCGGCTGTTGCGGCCTATCCCGCCATCGTCATCCTGATTGATCACGTTCCCGCCGCTGGAGTATAACGTCAACACTGGGTCGACGAGCGTCCCCGCGCTGGTCGCGGCGCCCGCTAGATCGAAGCGATAGTAGAGACTCGGGTTGGTGACCGTAAACTTGAACCAGTCGGCGTCGCCCGACATCTCGATCGTGCCGGTAGCATTGCCATTGAGAAACACGACACCCGACGTGTTCGTATTGCCTGCATAGTCGTCGGCCATGATCCGCTCCCGTCACGTTCGTCGTTCGATCGAACTCTATGGACAAAGCTCTAGGGGCGGATTCAATCGGTCGCAACAATGCCGGGACTGCAACGTCATCGGATCCGATGCGGAGCTTGTCTGATTTCGGGATGCATGGTCGCGTCGCCTATTGAGCAACCGATAACCGTATGTTGGGAACCAGCACCTGACACGCACGTTGGCGCAAATATGCCAATCACCATAAACGGATCGCCCCGCGCCGCGCCCACCGACGCGCGCGTCTCGTTGCTCGACATGCTGCGCGAGGACCTGCACCTTACCGGCACCAAGAAAGGCTGCAACCAGGGGGCGTGCGGCGCGTGCACGGTGCTCGTCGATGGCGAGCGGATCGTCAGCTGCCTAGCGCTCGCGGTGCAGTACGAAGGCCGGTCGATCACCACGGTCGAGGGGCTCGAAGACGAGAACGGCGGGCTGCATCCGCTGCAAAAGGCGTTCATCGAGCACGATGGTTTTCAATGCGGCTATTGCACCCCGGGGCAGCTGTGCTCGGCGGTAGGCATGGCGGCCGAACTGGCGCGGGGCTTGCCGAGCCACGTCACCGCCGACCTCACCTCGCTCGACATCGCCGTCAGCCGCGAGGAGCTGGCCGAGCGGATGAGCGGCAACCTGTGCCGCTGCGGCGCGCATAACGGCATCATCGATGCGATCGCGGTGGTCTACGATCCCGACCGGCTCGATGAGCCCTATCGCTACGATCAGCCGGAGGTGGCGGCGTGAACCCGTTCAATTATGCGCGCGCCGAAAGCGCCGCCGACGCGCTCTCCCGCGCTGGAAATATCGCCGGACGCTATATAGGCGGGGGCACCAACCTCGTCGATCTGATGCGCGAGACGATCGAGCGGCCGCAGGCGCTGATCGACGTGACTGGGCTGTCCGCCACGATAAACGAGACGCAGGACGGTGGCCTGCTGATCGGCGCGGCGACGCGTAACACCGCGCTGGCCGAGCATCCGCTGGTGCGCGCGCGTTATCCGGTGCTGGCGCGCGCGATCCTCGCGGGTGCCTCTGCGCAGATCCGCAACATGGCGACCGTGGGCGGCAACCTGCTGCAACGCACGCGCTGCACCTATTTCTATGACAACGTGGGATCGCGCTGCAACAAGCGCGAGCCTGGCCAGGGTTGCGATGCGATCGACGGGTTCAATCGGATCCACGCGGTACTCGGTACCTCGCCCGGCGGTGATACGGCAACCGCCTGCGTCGCGACGCATCCGTCCGACATGTGCGTCGCGCTCGCCGCGATCGATGCGATCGTCCACATATCGGGTGCGGACGGCGAGCGCTCGCTGCCACTGGTCGAATTGCACCGCCTGCCCGGCGACCGACCCGATCTCGACACGGTGCTGCAGCCCGGCGACCTCATCACCGCGATCGAGCTGCCTGCGGCGTCATGGCTCGCCAATTCGACCTATCGCAAGGTGCGCGACCGCGCGAGCTATGCTTTCGCGCTGATCTCGGTCGCGGCCGCGCTGCGCATCGAGGACGGCCGCATCGCCGAGGCGCGCATCGCGCTCGGCGGCGTCGCGCACAAGCCGTGGCGAGCGCGCAAGGCGGAAGCGTTGCTGGCCAGCGGTCCGGCGAACGCGCAGGCGTTCCGCGCCGCCGCCGAGGCGGAGCTCGCCGATGCCGCGCCGCTGCGCGACAATGCGTTCAAGATCCCGCTCGCGATCCGCACCATCCCCGCCGTGCTCGCCGAGCTTGCGGCCGCCAACGTCACGGACCACACCGCATGACCAATTTCGTCGACAAAGCCGCCAAGACCGCGATGGGCGCGGCGCAGGGGCTGATGCAAAAGGCGGTCGAGCTCGCGCCCGACAGCTGGGCGCCCGGCGGCAAGCCCGATCCGCTCAGCCGGCCGCTGGGCCGCCCGGTGCCGCCCGAACGCCGCCAGCACGGCCGGATCGGCACCCCGGTCTCGCGCATCGACGGGCCGTTGAAGGTGCAGGGCGCGGCGCGGTTCGCGGGCGAGTTCGCGCCGCCGGGCATGGTCTATGCCGCGGTCGAGTTCAGCACCATCGCCAAAGGTCGGATCGTGGCGATCGACAGTGAGGCGGCGCGCGCCGCGCCCGGCGTGGTGCTGGTGATGACCCACGAAAACGCGCCGCGGATGCAGCCGATGCCGGGCTTCATGAGCAAGCCCAAGGCGGCGGGCGGCGATAACCTGCCGATCATGCAGGATGATCGGATCAACTGGAACGGCGAGCCGGTGGCGCTCGTGCTCGCCGAGACCCAGGAACAGGCCGATTACGCGAAGTCGCTGATCGTCGTGCGCTATGCGGCCGATCACGCCATCACAAGCTTTGACGAGGCGAGGGCGCACTCCGAAATCGCCACGTTCCAAGGTCAGCCGCTAAAGGTCGACATCGGCGATGCTGAAGCCGCGCTGGCTGCCGCGCCGTTCAAGGTCGACGCGATCTACAGCACGCCACGCAACAACCATAACCCGATCGAGCTGCACGGCGCAACGGTGCTATGGGACGGTGACAAGCTGATCGTGCACGATGCGACGCAGGCGGTCACGCACACCGCCTGGTCGCTGTCGCACATCTTCGGCATCGCCGAGGAGCAGGTCCACGTCACCAGCCCCTATGTCGGCGGCGGGTTCGGATCGAAGACGCTGTGGCAGCATCAGGTGCTCGGCGCGGCGGCGGCCAAGCTCGCGGACCGGCCCGTGCGGATCGCGCTGTCGCGCGAAGGCGTGTTCCGCATCGTCGGCGGGCGCAGCCAGACCGAGCAGCGCTTTGCCATCGGTGCCGAGGCGGACGGCAAGTTCGATGCGCTGATCCACACCGGCCTTACCCCGATGGGTCAGACCAATGCGATGCCCGAACCCTTCATCCTGGCGACGCAAAGCGGATATCAGGCCGAGACGTTCGCGCTCGAGGTGCAGATTACCCGCATGGACATGCTGGCCAACACCTTCATGCGCGCGCCGGGCGAGGCGGTCGGCACGTTCGCGATGGAATGCGCGATCGACGAGATGGCGATCGAACTCGGCATGGACCCGATCGATCTCAGACTGCGCAACGAACCCGAGAAGCATCCGACCAAGGGCAGCCCGTGGTCGATGCGTAACGCAGAAGCGATGTACCGGGCGGGTGCCGAGCGCTTCGGCTGGAGCGAGCGGCAGACCCCCGGCGCGAGGCGCGAAGGCGATTGGCTGATCGGGCTCGGCATGGCGACGGGCACCTATCCCTACCAGCGCATGCCCGGCGGTGCGGCGCGGATCACGCTGAAGCGCGACGGCGATGCATCGGTCGGCGCGAACGTCGAGTTCGCCGCGCACGAGATGGGCATGGGCACCGCGACCACGCATATGATGGTCGCGGCCGAGCGACTCGGCCTGCCGATCGATGCGGTGGCCATCGGCTATGGCGATTCGGCGATGCCGGGACAGATTCTGGCGGGCGGATCGCAGCAGACCGCCTCGATCGGCGCGGCGGTGATCGCCGCGCATCGCGAACTGGTGAACGAGTTGCTACGGCTCGCGGGGAACACTTCGCCGCTCGCGGGCCTGTCGGCGGACGAGGTGATCGGTCGCGACGCGGGCCTCGCCAAGTGGGACGATCCGAGCCGCGCCGAAAGCTATGCCGCGATCCTCGAACGCGCACAGCGCACCGAACTGACGGTCGAGGGAACCGCGCCCAAGCCGATCGAGATACAGCACTGGGCGATGCATTCGTTCTCGGCGATGTTCTGCGAGGTGCGGGTCAACGCGGTGACCGCCGAGACGCGCGTCACGCGGATCCTGGGCTCGTTCGATTGCGGCCGCATCCTCAATCCCAAGACCGCGGCGAGCCAGTTCCGCGGCGGCATCATCATGGGGATGGGGCTGGCGCTGATGGAGGAAACCCAGTTCGATCCGCGTAACGGCCGCATCATGAACCCGAGCCTTGCCGAATATTACGTGCCCGTCCAACTCGACGTGCCCGCGATCGACGTGATCTGGACCGACATCCCCGATCCGCATGCGCCGATGGGCGCGCACGGCATCGGCGAGATCGGCATCACCGGCACCGCCGCCGCGATCGCCAACGCGATCTACAACGCCACCGGCAAGCGCGTGCGTGATCTGCCGATCACCCTGGATAAGCTGCTGTAAATATACGCCGCATGTCGCCGTCCATGCAGCCAGACCCGCATTGCGCGCGTTGTCTGGCAGGGTGAGCAAGTCGACTGGAATACATTATGCTACGCTCTATTCTGATAGGTCTTGTCGCGGGGCAACGCGCGATGACGCCGCTGTCCGCGCTCGCGGGTGCCGCGCGACGCGATACGTTGCCCTATGACAACCGGCAGGCAGGCTTGCTTGCGCGTCCGCTGATCGCCACGGGCGCCGTCGCGATGGCGGCGGCGGAAATGGCGGGCGACAAGATGAAGACCGCGCCCGACCGCACCGTGTTCCTCGGCCTGCTTGCGCGGACGATCACCGCAGGGTTCGCCGGCGCCACGCTGGCACCGCCGAGACGACAGGCGGCGGGCGCGGCCTTGGGCATCAGCGCGGCGATCGCGTCGTCCTATGCGGGGCTCGCCGCGCGCAAATGGGCGATGCGGCGCTGGGGACAGACGGCGAGCGGCTTCGTCGAGGACGCGATCGTGCTCGCCGCCGCCAACGCGATCGTCAGCGCGCCCGCGCGGCGCTGACCGCTACCGTCACCGCCGCCATCCCATCGCCCCGGCAATGGTCGGGGGCGATGGCGATGGCGACTGATCAGCCGATGATCGCCGCGCTTTCGCCAGCGTCGGGCGGCGACGGCGCATCCTCGATACCGCGCGCGAGGTTACTTCGCCGCGAGCCATAGATAGCATACAGGATCAGCCCGATGATCAGCCAGGCGAGGAACGCGACCTTGGTGAGGCCAGACAGGCTCCAGAACAGATAGACGCAGCCGATCCCCGCGAGCGGCGCGACGATCCAGACCAACGGCGCGCGGAACGGGCGATGCCGCGCGGGCTGCGTTACCCGCAGCACGAGCACGCCGCCCGTCACCGCGACGAAGGCGAACAGCGTCCCCGAATTTGAAAAGTCGGCCAGCTGATCGACCGGGAAGATGCCCGCGAACGCGGCGCAGAAAATGCCCGTGATGATCGTTACGACGTGCGGCGTCTGATACCGCGGATGAATCTTGGCGAACACCGGGGGTAGCAGGCCGTCGCGCGCCATGACGAAGAAGATGCGCGTCTGGCCGTAAAGCATCATCAGGATGACCGACGGCAGCGCCAGACCCGCCGCCAGCCGGATGCCGAGCGCAATGCCGGGATGGCCGATCTCCTGCATGACGAACGCGAGCGGATCTTTCGCCTGCGCAAAGCCGCCGTCGGGCGCCGCGCCGACCGCGCCGATCGCGCCGGCGGCGATGATGAGATACAGCACGGTGCAGATCGCCAGGCTGCCGATCAGGCCGATCGGGATGTTGCGGTTGGGGTTCTTGGTCTCTTCGGCCGCGGTCGAAACCGCGTCGAAACCGACGAACGCGAAGAAGATCGACGCCGCCGCCGCGCTCACGCCGAGCCCCGAACCGAAGAAGCCGTTGGGCATGAACCCCGATACGCCGGCCGGCGCTGGCGGATCGAACTTGCCCGCATCGAACACGGTGTAGGCGTAGCCAATGAACACGACCAACGCGACGAGCTTGATCACCACGAGAAACGACGTGAAGCGCGCGCTCTCCTTGGTGCCGCGCACGAGCAGCGCGGTGCACAGCAGCGCGATGATGATCGCCGGCAGGTTGACGATGCCCGCGGTCGGCTTGGCCTCGAGGAATTCCTTGGGAATGCCGACGCCCCACGATTGCAGTGGTCCCGCGATGCCGCGCAGATCGATATGCGGCCCCTCGATCAGCCAGCCCGGCAGCGCGATGTGGAACTGTTCGAGCAATTTGACGAAGTACCCGGACCAGCCGACTGATACCGTCGACGCCGCGATCGCGTATTCGAGCACCAGCGCCCAGCCGACGATCCAGGCGATCGGCTCACCGAAGGTCGCGTAGCTGAACGTATACGCGGAGCCAGACACCGGCATCATCGACGCGAGTTCGGAATAAGCGAGCGCGGCGAGGCCGCACACCACCGCGCAGATGATGAACGAGAGCAGCATCGCCGGCCCCGCCTTGCTCGCCGCGACCGCGCTCAGCACGAAGATACCGGTGCCGATGATGCCGCCGATCCCCATCATCGTGAGCTGAAACGCACCCAGCGATCGGTGCAGCGACTTCTTTTCCGCGGTGGCGAGTATCGCGTCCAACGACTTGATGCGACCGAACATGCGTCTAGTTACCCCCCAAGCGCCGCCGGACGCCTTCGTATCGCCGCCGACGCTACCGCAAGGCTAAGCTTCTGCAAGCGCGAACTTTCCTGAAAGCCACCCACCGACGCTTTGCGACCGAAGCAAGCGCGGCTACACGTCGGGCATGTCCACGACGTTTCAGCTCGACACCGCGACCAGCCGCGCCAATCCGACGCCCGCGCCGGTCAAGCGGCTGACAGTGCCCGCGCTCCAGCGGCGTAAGGTCGACGGCCGTACCGACAATCCGCTGGTGATGTTGACCGCTTATACCGCGCGGCAGGCGCAACTGCTCGATCCGCACTGCGACATCCTACTGGTCGGCGATTCGCTCGGCCAAGTGATCTACGGCTTGCCCTCGACGCTTTCGGTCACGCTCGACATGATGATCGCGCACGGGGCGGCGGTGGTGCGCGGCAGCTATCGCAGCGTGGTGATCGTCGACATGCCGTTCGGCAGCTACGAAGCCTCGCCGCAGCATGCTTTCGCCTCGGCAAGCCGGATCATGGCCGAAACCGGCTGCGCGGCGGTGAAGCTGGAAGGCGGTGCGGCGATGGCGGAGACAATCGCGTTCCTCGCCGCGCGCGGCGTGCCCGTCATGGCGCACATCGGCCTGACACCCCAAGCGGTGAACGCGCTGGGCGGCTATGGCGCGCGCGGCAAGAGCGCGGCGGAGCACGACAAGATCGTCGCCGATGGACATGCGATCGCCGATGCGGGCGCGTTCGCGGTGGTGATCGAGGGCGTGCTCGAACCGATCGCGGTCGCGCTGACGCAGGCGCTGCCGATCCCGACGATCGGCATCGGCGCCTCGTCGCAATGCGACGGACAGGTCCTCGTCACCGAGGACATGCTCGGCATGTTTGACCGAGTACCGCGCTTCGTCAAACGCTATGCCGCTATCGCCGAGACAATCACCGACGCCGCGGCGCTCTATGCCGAGCAGGTCCGCTCGCGTCAGTTTCCCGAAGCCGCGCAAACCTACCAGCGCTGATCGAGGTCGGCGCGGAAGCGATGAGCCCTTCCGCGCCGATCCGACCTACTTTTCGTCGACCGCGTCGCCGGCCTTCTTCGCCGCGCCGCCGATATCCTTAGCCGCACCGGCGATCGCGTTGTCCTTCGCGCTCTGGCTCGAAGATGCGCGCGAGTAGAAATAGATTCCCGCGATGACCGCGATCAGTAGGACGATAGCGATCACCCAACCCGCGCCGCCGCTGCCGTCCTCGCGGATCACGGTGGTATGCGTCGAGCTTGCCGGCACATCGGTGGCCGTCTCTTCTGACATGGTAACCCCTCCAGATTGTTTCGCTTTTCCAGCGAAAGGTACGCTAGCCGACATCCCGGCGGTCGTCATCGGATATATTCGGTCCGAATTCGCGCGGTCGTGATGCCATCCTCCTCGACGTCGGGGGCTGTCGTCGCCGCGATGAGCGGGGGGTAAAAGCGTCATCGCGGCGACGAATGACGTATAATCGTCGTCCGCGCAGGTTGCGCGTGATCGGGGTCACGCCCATTTCGGATGCGGAGCAGGGCGATGCTTGCCCGACGCGCGGCTATGCGGTAAGGGCGCGCACGTTTGTTGCGGTGCAGCACGTCCGATGTCGCGGGAGCGACGGCGGCGGTGCAGCCGCTCTCCGCCAGCATCACGGCTTTTTTGAGGAAGACGCATGTCCGCCCTGCTACCCCTGCGCAACATCGCGATCATCGCGCACGTCGACCACGGCAAGACCACGCTGGTCGACCAGCTGTTCCGCCAATCGGGCACCTTCCGAGACAACCAGCGCGTCGAAGAGCGGGCGATGGATTCGAACGACCTCGAAAAAGAGCGCGGAATCACCATCCTGGCGAAATGCACCTCGGTCGAGTGGCCTAGCCCCGACGGAAGCGTCACGCACATCAACATCGTCGATACGCCGGGCCACGCCGATTTCGGTGGCGAGGTCGAGCGTATCCTGTCGATGGTCGATGGCGTGATCCTGCTGGTCGACAGCTCCGAAGGCGCGATGCCGCAAACCAAGTTCGTCACCGGCAAGGCGCTTGCGCTGGGGCTCAAGCCGATCGTCGTGGTTAACAAGATCGATCGCGCCGACGGGCGGCCGCAGGAAGTGCTCGACGAGGTGTTCGACCTGTTCGTCAGCCTCGACGCGAACGATGAACAGCTCGACTTCCCAGTGCTCTACGCCTCGGGCCGCAACGGCTATGCGAGCGCCGACGTCGATGCGCGCGAAGGCACGCTCGAGCCGCTGTTCGAAACGATCGTCAGCCACGTGCCCGCGCCCGCCGCCGATGTCGACGGGCCGTTCAAGTTCCTCGTCACGCTGCTCGACCGCGACAACTTCCTTGGCCGCATCCTGACCGGCAAGGTCCAGTCGGGCACCATCCGAGTGAACTCGCCGATCCACGCATTGTCGGCCGAGGGCCAGGTGGTCGAAACCGGCCGCGCGTCGAAGCTCATGGCGTTTCGCGGGCTTGAGCGCGTTCCCGTCGACGAGGCGCGCGCGGGCGACATCATCTCGATCGCCGGGCTGACCGAGGCGACCGTCGCAAACACCATCGCCGACCCGAGCGTGACCGAGCCGCTGCACGCGCAGCCGATCGATCCGCCGACGCTGTCGATGCGCTTCGCGGTCAACGACAGCGCGTTCGCCGGGCGCGAGGGCACCAAGGTGACCAGCCGCATGATCCGCGACCGTCTGCTGCGCGAGGCGGAATCGAATGTCGCGATCCGCGTCACCGAGAGCGCCGACAAGGACAGCTTCGAGGTGGCGGGACGCGGCGAACTGCAGCTCGGCGTGCTGATCGAGACGATGCGCCGCGAAGGTTTCGAACTCGGCATCAGCCGGCCGCGCGTGCTGTTCGCCGAGGATGACGCCGGCAAGCGCACCGAGCCCTACGAGACCGTGGTGATCGACGTCGACGACGAATATTCGGGCGCGGTGGTCGAGAAGATGGCGATCCGCAAGGGCGAGATGACCGACATGCGCCCGTCCGGCGGCGGCAAGACGCGCATCACCTTCAGCGCGCCGTCGCGCGGCCTGATCGGCTATCACGGCGAATTCCTGTCCGACACGCGCGGCACCGGCATCATGAACCGCCTGTTCGAGAAGTACGGCGCCTACAAGGGCGCGATCGAAGGGCGGCCCAACGGCGTGCTGATCTCGAACGGCACCGGCGAGGCGGTCGGCTATGCGCTCAACATGCTCGAAGAGCGCGGCAGCCTGTTCGTCTCCCCGCAGGAGAAAGTCTATGAGGGCATGCTGATCGGCGAGAACGCCAAGCCCGACGACCTCGAAGTCAACCCGATGAAGTCGAAGCAGCTGACCAACTTTCGCTCGACCGGCAAGGACGACGCGATCCGACTGACTCCGCCGCGCGTGATGACGCTTGAGCAGGCGATCGCCTATATCGACGACGACGAGATGGTCGAGGTGACGCCCAAGTCGATCCGCCTACGCAAGGCGATTCTCGATCCGAACGAGCGCAAGAAGGCGAGCCGGAAAAAGGAAGCGGCTTGAGCCTCGCCGTCGGCTTTACGTGTGGCGGACGCAATGATCGTTCAGCAAGCACAGCGCAAAGGTTAACGGTGGCTGTAACGGTCGTGCTGATTCCGTTCAGTGCGATTCGCTTATTGGTGATCTCAACGGCATCATCGGACCGCACGCAATCGGGCGTCGGCTGCCGCAGGAGATCGCTGATGACCCTGTTCAAGAAAGCAACGCTCGCCACCGCGCTCGCCGCAAGCGCGCTCGCGGCGACCAGCCCTGCCGAGGCGCGCGGCTATTACGGCCATCGCGGTGGAGGCGATGGCGCGGCGATCGGCATCGGTGCGGGCATCCTAGGCCTCGCGGTCGGGGCTGCCATCGCCAGCAACCACCACCATTATCGCTATGACAACCGCGATTACTACTATGAGCCCAACGGCTATTACTTCCGCGACGGCTATTACTGGGATCGCGATGGCCGCCGTTACGATCGTGACGCGTGGCAGCGTTATCACGACTACCGTAGCGGCTACCGCGATGGTTATCGCGATGATCGCGGATACGACCGGGGCTATGACCGCGGGTACGACGGCTACTATGGTGGAGACTATCGCCGGGGCTACTACGGCGACGATTACCGCCGTCGCGGCTGGTAACGACCGGCCCTCGCCAACAGAAAGGGCGGCCCCGCAAAGGGCCGCCCTTTTGCTTTGGCACCGCCGCTGATCAGAACCGGAAGTTCACCGTCCCCTGCATCGTGTGGAACTTGTACCGATCGTTCGACACGGTGAGGTTGGTTCCGCCCGCAGAGGCGATGAGGAACGGGTTGGTCGCCGGAGCCGCCCCCGGTCCGACGCCGACGAAATACCGGTTGTCCTTGTAGTTGTTGAACAGGTACTCGAGCCCGATCGAGATATGGTTGGTCAGCATGATCTCCGCGCCGCCGCCGTACTGATAGCCGAAGCGGCGCTTGCCGTCGCGGAACTCGGTAAAGCTGTTGAGCGCGTTGCTGGTCGAGAAGTCGTGCTGGATCTTGGCATAGCCAACGCCGCCGGTGCCGTAGAACAGGATACCGCCGTTGGGCGTATACCCGGCGCGGCCGCGGACCGCCAACGCATAGTCGAGCCGACGCGAGATCGTGTAGCGCGCGGGCGTGCTGCTGAAGCCGGTGGTGTTCTGGCGCGCGTTGCTACGGCTCGCCTCGAACAGACCGCCGACGACCAGATGATCGAACCGCTTGTCGAAGCCGACATGCGCCGCGTACGAGATATCGTCGCTGTTCCGGTCACAGCTCGTATCGGCGCTGTTGGACAGCGGACGACCATTACAGAACCCCGGGCTGAACGCGTCGGCACCGCCGGCGGTGCGCACGGTATCGCCGAACGAGCCATCACGGTTGGTGTCGAAGACGAGGCGGCTGTTGCGCGGCTGCGCGTTGAACTGGCCGCCGAACGATCCGCCGACATAGAGGCCGTCGAAATGCGTCGCGCGCGATTCGGGCGAGGCGACTTCCTGCGCCATCACAGGCGTGACGATGCCTAAGCCGACGATGCCGAACCCGACGGTAGCGGCGGTGACGAGATGAACCTTCAAGACGTATGCTCCTTTGGACGATCGCCCATGCGGACGATGCGTGGGCACAAGCCGAGTTTTGCCTTAAGGTTTCCTGATAACGATCAGTATCCTTTGCTTTTCATGACAGTGTTGCGACATAGCAACGACTTACGTTAGCGAGCCGTCCGGCATCGGGCCCGATCGCTCGCCATCGTCGACGGACGCGGCTATGCGCGCGGGCGATGGAGATTTCCGACCTGCGGATCGCTTTGTTCAGCGGCAACTACAACTGCGTTCGCGATGGCGCGAACCAGGCGTTGAACCGGCTTGCCGGCTATCTGTTGCAGCACGGTGCGGCGGTGCGCGTCTATTCGCCGACCGTGGCAAGCCCCGCGTTCGCTCCGACCGGCGACTTGATCAGCATCCCCTCGGTCCCGTTCCCCGGGCGAGGCGAATATCGCTATCCGCTGGCGCTGGCGCCGACGATCAAGCGCGATCTTGCCCGCTTCGCGCCGAACCTGGTGCACGTTTCATCGCCCGATGTCGTCTCGCATCGCGCGATCAGCTGGGCGCGCGCGCGCCGCTTGCCGATCCTCGCCTCGGTGCACACTCGGTTCGAGACGTACGCGCGCTATTACCGGCTGGGCTTCATCGAGCCGGCGCTCGAGGCGATTCTGCGACGATTCTATCGCCGCTGCGACGCGCTCGCCGCGCCCTCGCAGAGCATGGCGCGGGTGTTACGCGAGCAGCGGATGAACGACGACATCTCGATCTGGTCGCGCGGCGTCGATCGCGGTGTGTTCGACCCAGCTCGACGCTCGGACGAGTGGCGACGCGCGCGCGACATCGCCGACCACGCGCTCGCGGTCGGGTTCCTCGGTCGGCTGGTGATGGAAAAGGGCCTTGGCGTGTTCGCCGAGACGATCGATGAGCTCGCGCAGCGCAGCGTGCCGCACACAGTGCTGGTGATCGGCGAAGGCCCCGCCAAGGAGTGGCTGCGCGCGCGGCTGCCCGGCGCGGTGTTCACCGGCTTCCTTGCCGGTGCCGATCTCGGCCGCGCGACGGCATCGATGGACGTATTATTCAATCCTTCGGTCACCGAGACCTTCGGCAACGTCACGCTCGAGGCGATGGCCTGCGCGGTGCCCGTCGTGGCGGCGGCGGCCACGGGCAGCGACAGCCTGGTCGTCGACGGCGTCTCGGGCCGTCTGATCGCGCCCGGCGCGATCGGCGGCTTCGCCGACGCCATCGGCGATTATGGCGCGGACAACACCCTGCGACGGCGGCACGGCGAGGCAGGCGAACGGCGCTCGCGCGATTTCACCTGGGACGCGGTCAACGGCGCGGTCGCGCAGACCTATCTGCGCCTGGTCGCGCGCAAGGCCGGAGGTTGAGGCGGGCTACGCGCCGATCAGTTCGCGGCCGATCAGCATCCGCCTGATCTCGTTCGTGCCCGCGCCGATATCGAGCAGCTTGGCATCGCGTAGGTACCGCTCGACCGGCCAGTCGGTGGTATACCCGGCACCGCCCAACGCCTGCACCGCCTCGCCCGCCGCACGGAACGCGTTCTCGCTTGCCAACAGGATCGCGCCCGCCGCATCGAAGCGCGTCGTCTGTCCGCCGTCGCAGGCGCGCGCGACCGCATAGACATAAGCACGCGCCGATTGCAGCGCGACGTACATGTCGGCAACCTTCGCCTGGATCAATTGGAACCCGCCGATCGCCTGGCCGAACTGTCGCCGCTCGCGCACGAACGGGATCACGGTATCGAGGCAAGCCTGCATGATGCCGAGCTGCAGGCCCGCGAGCACGACGCGCTCGTAATCGAGCCCGCTCATCAGCACGCGCACGCCGCCGCCGATCGGGCCCATCACGTTGTCGTCGGGCACGAAGCAATCGTCGAACACCAGTTCGCTGGTCGGTGAGCCGCGCATGCCGAGCTTGCCGATCTTCTGGCCGATCGAGAACCCGGCCATGTCGCGCTCGACCAGGAACGCGGTGATCCCCTTGCTGCCCGCCTGCGGATCGGTCTTGGCGTAGACCACCAGCACGTCGGCCTCCGCGCCATTGGTAATCCAGAACTTCGTGCCGGTGAGCCGCCAGCCGCCGCCCCTGTGACCATCGGCGTCACCGTCGACGCGATCGGCGCGCAGCTTCATCGAGACGACATCGGAGCCCGCGCCCGCTTCCGACATCGCCAGAGCGCCGACATGCTCGCCCGAAATCAGGCGGGGCAGATATCGTGCCTTCTGCGCGTCGCTGCCCCAGCGGCGGATCTGGTTTATACACAGGTTCGAGTGCGCGCCGTAGCTCAGCCCCACCGAGGCGCTGGCGCGGCTCACTTCCTCGACCGCGATCACATGCTCGACATAGCCGAGCCCCAACCCGCCCCATTGCTCCTCGACCGTGATGCCATGCAGGCCGAGCTCGCCCATCGCTGGCCAGAGATCGCGCGGGAACCGATCCTCGCGGTCGATGTCCGCCGCCCGTGGCGCGATGCGGTCTTCGGCGAAGCGCGCGACGCTGTCGCGGATCATGTCCGCCGCCTCGCCCAGCTGCCAGTCAAAATCAGGGGTCGCGCGCATGGATCGCCTTGTCGCCGGGGCGGGATGCCCTGGAGCCATGCCCTACCCCTCCGTCCCAGCTCTGTCCAAAGATCGTCTTGCCCGGCGGGCGTGATCACACTCCGTATGGGTTAGTTCAAGCGGGTCCAGTAGATCGATTGGCAGATGATCGACAGGCAACCCGTCACCTTCAGGCGCTGGTCGGGCATTACCTTCAGCCGCGCGTTGAAGCTCCGGCCGAGCTTGGGACTATAGGCCTGACCGCCGCTCCAGCCGTCGCCGTCCTGGCGAAAGCCGCTGAGGATCGTCGAGCCGACGATCGGCCGGCCGCGCAGCTTGGGATCGGGGTTGTTGATGTCGTTGGCTGGTGCCTTGGCGTCGAGCACGCGCTCGGTGACGCCGCAGACCGTTGCGCCGCAGCGCCCAATCCGCACGATCGCCGCGCCGTCCTGCGTCTTCCAGCGGCCGAACGCCGCCTCGGCCGTAGGCGCCGGCCCCGCGAGCGCGGTTTGCCCGGTAAGCAGCAAAACGAGAAGCAGGACGGGCATCAGCATCGATCGCACGCGGGTGTTTCCTTTATCGGTTATTCGGGTCGCCAGGCGGGCAACCTGGTCGCCGCGGCAAGCATGCCCAGAAGCCGGGGACGCAGGCCGATCACCGCGCCGCCGATGCGCATCGCCAGCGGCAGCTCGGTGATGCGCTGCAGCAGCATCGCGCGCCTGACCTGGCGCTGAACCGCGTAGCGATATGTCGCATGGTATCGCGTTGCGCCCCCGCCATCGAGGATGCATTGGGCGGCGAGCCGGCCGCTCAGCAGCGCGCCGGCCATGCCGTCGCCGGTCAGCGACGCGGTCATCGCCGCCTGGTCGCCGAGCCTGAACAGCGCGTCGTCGCCCTCATCGGCGCGCGGGCCGAGGTGGCCATAGGGCAGGTTGGCGATCGTCAGCGGCCGCGCGAACGCCGGCTCCGCATCGGCGAACCGGCGCGCGAACTCGCCATCGCACAACAGCGTGGCGAGCAAGGCGTCCCAGGTGCCACCGATCGCTGCGAGCCGCTCGCGCCGGACGATCAGGCACAGGTTCGCCAGCCCCGGCGCGACCAGCTGCGCGCCCGCGTAGCCACCCGCGAACGGCAGCAGCTCGATCACCCCGTCGAGCCGCCGCGCGGCGGCGTGGCCGAGCCGCCAATGCATCTTGAAGCCGACGTAGCGGCTGGCGGCGCTGCCCCCAGGCCGCCCGGCGCCGCGCAGCGCGTGCTTGCCGGTCGCGACGAGCAGACGCGCGGGGCGGTGCTCGCCGGCGGCGGTCTGCACCGTGCCGTCGTCGATCGCGCTTACGCGAACGCCGCGCTCGATCCGCGCGCCGGCATTGGCGGCGGTCTCGAGCAACGCCTCGTCGAGCACGCGGCGGCTGAGCCCGTGCGCGACGAACGGCAGCCGCGCCTCGGTCTCGCGGCCACGCATGACCAACCGGACACGGTCGATCGTCACCGCGCCGAGCCGCACCGGGTCGAGCCCCAGCGCGGCAAGGTCGCGCCCAGCCTCGACCGACAGGAACTCGCCGCAGATCTTGTCATGCGGCGCGGCTTCGCGCTCGAGCACGCGCACGGGCACGCCTCCGCGCGCCAGGAGCGTCGCCGCCGCGCCTCCGGAGAGACCGCCGCCGATGATGAGCGTTTCGCCTACTCTCGACGCGCCTACCATCGGCGACGTTCCACACAGTAGCGAAATGGAAACCACCAATCGACGCGCGCTTCGGCAACGTCCGCCTGCGCCAGCCGCCGCTCCCAGTCGCCGCGATCGAACGCGCGGGCAACCGACAATGGTCCGTCATGCCGGACGAAGCGATGCCAGCGCATCGTGGCGGCCAGCGCTCTAAAGCCATGGTAGGCGAGGCGATGGCGGTGCAGATCGTTGACCAGCCAGCCCAGTCGCGCGGTCGCCTCCATCCAGCGCAGGAAGCCGACGATCTCGTCGTCGGTCATATGGTGCGTGACGAGCGAGCTGACGACCAAGTCGATCGTCTGGCCCAGCGCCCATACATAGGCATCGCCTGTCACATAGGTGATCGGCAAGTCATCGGGCGTCGCCGCGCGCGCGGCGGGCTCGCTGCGCGGGTTGAGGTCGATGCCGACCAGCCTGACCGCGCGCCCCCGCCGCCGGCACAGCCGCGCCACCGCGCGCAGCATATCGCCCGCGCCGAAGCCGACGTCGAGGATCATCAGCTCGCGACCCGGCAGCGCGCGCAGCGCCGCGTCGACGAACGCCAGCGTCGGCCGCCGCGCCAGCGTCAACGTGTTGACGCTCGCCAGATCGCGCATCGTGGCGGTGAACTCGGCCTGCGACACGTCATCGCCGTCCATCCACTCGTCGGCGGTCGCACGGCGTGAGAAGTCGGGCATCAGACGAGCCTGAAGCGGAAGCTTTCCGCCGCCAGCCCCGGGCCGAACGCCATGGCCATGCCCCGAGGGGGAGCCATGCCACGCTCGACGGACCTGCCGGCGTGCTCCACCATCATATCGCGCAGCACGAACATCAGCGTCGCCGAACTCATGTTGCCATGATCGCGCAGCACTTGGCGCGAGCGATCGAGCGCGTCGGCGGGAAGATCGAGCGCGCGTTCGACGGCGTCAAGGATCGTGCGTCCGCCCGCGTGCACCGCCCAGCGATCGTAGACCGATGGCGGGTCACCCCGGAACAATCCCGCGATGTCGTTGCGCATCCGCTCGTCGGTCAGCGCGCCGCCGATCAACGCGGGCACTTGTCCATCAAGGTGCATGTCGAAGCCCTGGTCGCCGATCGCCCAAGTGATCGCCTCGGCCGAGCCGGCAATCGCAGCCGAGCGGAAATCGTCGAGCGCGACGCCGCGCGGCTCGGCGCTGACGATCGCCGCCGCGGCGCCATCGCCGAACAACAGCATCGCCAGCAGCTTCTCCAGATCGCCGCTGCGCTGGAAGTGCAGCGTGCAGAGTTCGAGGTTGACCGTCAGCACGCAGGCGTCGGGCTCTGAGCGCACGATATGGTGCGCGGTGCGCAGCGCGTTGACCGCCGCGTAACACCCCATGAAGCCCACCACGGTGCGCTCGGCCGACGGCGCGATGCCGGTCGCGGCGATGATCTGCTGGTCGAGCCCCGGCGCGGTGAACCCGGTGCACGATGCGACGACGACATGCGTGATCCGCGCCGGATCGAAGCTACGCCCAAGGTTCGCGATCGCGTTTTGGGCCAGGACGGGTGCCCAGCGCTGATAGCGTTCCATCCGCGCGGCCGTCGTCGGCCATTCGTTCAGGCCATAGAACCGCTCGGTATCGGTGATGCGGCCGTCGTCGAGCACTTCGGGCTCGATGAACGAGAACCGCTGGTCGATCCCGGCGCGCTGCACCATCCGATCGAACAGGCGCTGCTGCTTGGGCGGCAGCGACGCGCGGACATAGCCTACGAAGGCGTCATGCACCCGATGCGGCGGCGTCGCCGTGCCGATCGCGTTGACGTGCGCTGTCACGGGATGCGCGGCGGCCGTCATCGCGCGCGCCCGATCAGGACCGCGTTGAGCCCGCCGAAAGCGAAGCTGTTCGCCACCAGCACGCGCGCCGTAATCGGTTCGGGCGAGAGCACCAGCGGCAGATCGCAGTCGGGATCGGTGCCAAGGTGGTTGAGCACGGGCGGCGCAAGCCCCTCGCGCAGCGCGGTCATGCCTAGCGCGAAGCCCATCGCACCCGCCGCGCCGATCAGATGGCCGTGCGCGGATTTGGTCGCGATCACGCGCGAGCGCGCCAGCGCGTCGCCATGGACCGCACGCAGCGCCGCCGCCTCGGCCACGTCGTTCAGCGGCGTGCCGGTGCCGTGCGCGGCGATCAGCGCCGGCTCGTCGGGCGACAGGCCCGCATCGCGATGCGCGGCCCGGATCGCCAGTTCTATCCCCGCGCGATCGGGTGCGGTGATGTGCGCCGCGTCCGCGCTCGCGCCATAGCCGGCCAGTTCGCCCAGCGCGGTCGCGCCGCGCGCTGCCGCATGATCGGCATTCTCGAGCACCAGCAGCGCCGCGCCTTCGCCCAGCACCATGCCCTGGCGATACCGAGAGAACGGACGGCAAGTATCGGGCGCGAGCACGCCCAATGATTCCCAGGCGACCATCGAGCCACGATTAAGGCACGCCTCCGCGCCGCCCGCGATCGCGACCTTGACCCGACCGCTGCGAATCATATTCATCGCCTCGCCCAGCGCATGCGCCGAAGACGCGCAGGCGCTGGCGACGACGAACGCCGGCCCATGCGCGCCGAACAGCATCGACAGGTGGCTCGCGGGCGCGGAGATCATCGATCCGGGCACCGTCTGCGGATGCACGCGCGAAAGGCCCCGGCCATAGAGCCGCTCGTACCCCACATCGACGGTCGCGTTGCCGCCGCTGCCGCAGCCGATCAGGATCGCGGTCTGGTCGTGTAGCACCGGGTGACCTTCGAGCCCTGCCTGCGCCACCGCCTCCGCCCCGGCGATCAGCGCGAAGGCGGACAGCGGATCGAGCTTGCCCATCTGGCGCAACGCCGCGCCGGCCAGCGCGGCTTCGATCCCGCCGGCATCGACCGCCGCCACCGGCGGTCCGCCGGCTGCGCGCGAAGCGATCGCCCCGTCGCCCGCGACCGTGCGTCGCCAAGTCTCGGCCATGCCGACGCCCAGTCCCGAGACGCATCCCATGCCGGTTATGACCACGGCCGGAGCCGCGCGCGCGGTCACGTCGTGGACGCGCCTGCCGGCTTGGCCGCTTCGGCAATGGCCTCGATATGCGCGACGAACGCGCCGACGGTGAAGTCCGGCCGGATCGCGTCGGGCTCGATCACGATGTCGAATCGATCCTCGAGTTCGAACACGATGCTCGCCACGTCGAGCGAGTTGATGTCGAGGCTTTCCAGCGTCGCCTCAGACGAAAGCTTCGTCCGATCGATTGCCGATTCGCTGGCGATGATGTCGAGAATCGCCTCGGCGGTAACGGCCATGCGCATATTCCTGCCCGAACCGGGATGGTCGGGAAAGCGGAAGATCAAATCGATGCGGGATGACCTCCGCCGCCGCGCGTGCGCGGCCGACGCGAACGCACAAGCCGGATCAGGCCGCCTCTTCCTTACCGCGCAGCACGCGGATTGGTTCCTTACGCCCTTCGACCACGTCCTTGTCGATCACGACCTCCGCGATGTCGTTCTCGGTCGGGATGTCGAACATCGTATCGAGCAGCATCCCCTCGACGATCGAGCGGAGCCCGCGCGCGCCGGTTTTGCGCGCAATCGCGCGCTGCGCGATCGCTTCCAACGCATCATCGGTAAAGCTCAGCTGCACGTCCTCAAGCTCGAACAGCTTGGCGTACTGCTTGATCAGCGCGTTCTTCGGCTCTTTTAGGATCTTCACCAACGCGATGATGTCGAGGTCCTCGAGCGTGGCGATCACCGGCAAGCGGCCGACAAACTCTGGAATCAGCCCGAACTTCAACAGGTCCTCGGGCTCGGCCTTTTGCAGCAGCTCGCCGACGCGGCGCTTGTCGGGATCGGCGACGTGCGCGCCAAAACCGATCGAGCGCTTCTGCAGGCGATCCGACACGATCCGCTCGAGGCCCGCGAACGCGCCGCCGCAAATGAACAGGATGTTGGTCGTATCGACCTGCAGGAACTCCTGCTGCGGATGCTTGCGCCCGCCCTGCGGCGGCACGCTGGCGGTGGTGCCTTCCATCAGCTTGAGCAGCGCTTGCTGCACGCCTTCGCCCGAGACGTCGCGCGTGATCGACGGGTTCTCCGCCTTGCGGCTGATCTTGTCGATCTCGTCGATATAGACGATGCCGTGCTGCGCCTTCTCGACGTTGTAGTCGCTCTTCTGCAGCAGCTTGAGGATGATGTTCTCGACGTCCTCGCCGACGTAGCCCGCCTCGGTCAGCGTCGTCGCGTCCGCCATGGTGAACGGCACGTCGAACGTGCGCGCCAAGGTTTCAGCCAGCAGAGTCTTGCCCGACCCCGTCGGGCCGACCAGCAGGATGTTCGACTTCGACAGCTCGACATCGCCCGCCTTGCCGCTGTGCTTCAGGCGCTTGTAATGGTTGTGCACCGCGACCGACAGCACCCGCTTGGCGCGATCCTGCCCGATCACATAGTCGTTGAGCGTGGTGAAGATTTCGCGCGGGGACGGCACTCCGCCGTCCTTCTTGCCCGCGATACCCGCCTTGGTCTCTTCGCGAATGATGTCGTTGCACAGCTCGACGCACTCGTCGCAGATGAACACGGTCGGTCCCGCTATCAGCTTGCGCACTTCGTGCTGCGACTTGCCGCAGAAGCTGCAGTAGAGGGTGCTCTTGGCGTCTGATCCGCTCAGTTTTGTCATGCTCTAACTCGTTATCCCAGCCCCGACGGATTGGTGAAGCTTACCCCGGCGACCGCATTTATCAATCCTTCGCGAGGCTCATAACTCGCGGGTTTAGCCGTACAAGGCTTGCCATCAGCTTAAGCTCCCCGCCGATCGATGCTATGTCGAACTGTGACGCGGGCAAAACAAGCGCCGCCGCGATTACGCGACAGGCGTCGGCGTGGAGGCGCCAATTCCCTGCGCTTCCGCATCGGGTCGGCTGGCGAACACCTTATCGACCAGGCCAAACTCGCGCGCCTCTTCGGCTTCGAGAAAGGTATCGCGATCGAGCGCGCGCTCGATTTCCTCAAGGCTCCGCCCCGTGTATTTCGCGTAGAGATCGTTCATCCGCTTGCGGATGCGCAGGATTTCGCGCGCCTGGATCTCGATGTCCGAAGCCATGCCGCGCGCGCCGCCCGAAGGCTGATGCACCATGATCCGCGCGTTCGGCAGCGCGATCCGCATCCCCGGCTCGCCGGCGGCAAGGATGAAGCTGCCCATCGACGCAGCCTGACCGATGCAGACGGTCGACACCTTGGGCCGGATGTATTTCATCGT
The DNA here is from genome assembly GCA_964242815.1 of uncultured Novosphingobium sp. GTDB lineage: Bacteria > Pseudomonadota > Alphaproteobacteria > Sphingomonadales > Sphingomonadaceae > Novosphingobium. The sequence goes on along the minus strand of CAXSZV010000005.1, from coordinate 70,037 downwards.
ATCGTGGATCGCCATTCCGGCGGTCACGACCCCGCCGGGCGAATTGATGTAGATCGAGATGTCCTTCGAGGGATTTTCCGACTCGAGGAACAACAACTGCGCGATGACCAGCGAGGCCATCCCATCCTCGAACTCGCCGCTGATGAAGACGATGCGCTCGCGCAGCAGGCGCGAGAAGATATCGAAGCTGCGCTCGCCGCGGCTGGTCTGTTCGACCACCATGGGCACCAGCGCGCCGGTCACGGGATCGGTGGTGAACTTACCCTGCGCGCCGGAATGGCCGAAAAGATCTAGCACTTGAGGTCCTCGTATCGTTGGCGCGCCTATGTCGCGGCTCGGAAGGCGATGTTCAACCCCGTGCGCTGTCACGCACCTATCATGCTGGCGCCAGCGCTCATTCCTGATCCGCCGGCTGCGACTTGGGCTTCCTCGTCTTCTTCGCAGGCGCCGGCTCGGCGTCGCCAGCGGCAGGAGCGTTCGCCTCTGCGGCAGGTGTCGGGTCCGCCTTGGTTTCGAGCGCGATGTCTTCCGCGGCCGACTCGTCGTTCGCGATCGCAGGCTTACGGCGCGTAGCCTTCTTCGCCGGCTTGTCGTCGGCAGCGTGATCGTGATTGTGGTCATGCGCGCAATCGGGGCCGTGGACGTGTTCGGTGGCGGTCGCGTCATCCTCGGCTTCGATCGCCGCCTGCAAATCGTCGCGGGTCACCTCGCGTTCGGTGACCTCCGCCTTGCCGATCAGAAAATCGACGACCTTGTCCTCGTACAGCGGCGCGCGCAGCTGTGCCGCCGCCATCGGCTCGTTCTGCACATATTCGAAAAAGCGTTGCCGATCCTCTGGTCGGTACTGCTGCGCCGCCTGGTTCACCAGCGTCTGCATTTCCTGCTGCGTCACCTCGACGCCGTTGGCCTGGCCGATTTCGGACAGCAGCAGGCCGAGCCGCACGCGGCGTTCGGCGATCGCGCGATAGTCGCCTTCCTCGGCTTCGATCTCCTTTAGCGCCGCTTCGGGATCGGCTTCATTCCCCGCTTCGTGTTTCAACTGATCGAGGATCTGCGCGAACTCGGCCTCGACCATCGAGGGCGGCACCGCGAACGAATGCGCGGCAGCGAGTTGATCGAGCAGCGCGCGCTTCATCTGCGTGCGCGTGAGGCCGGCGACTTCCTGCTCCAACTGGCCGCGAAACAAGCCCTTTAGCTGGTCGAGGCTTTCGAGCCCCAGTTCCTTGGCGAAATCATCGTCGATCGGCCGCTCGATCGGCGTGCGCACTTCGCGCACCGTGATGTCGAAGGTCGCCTCCTGGCCTTTCAGCTGCTCGGCGTTGTAGTCGGCGGGGAACGTGACCGTGATGGTACGCTCCTCGCCCGCCGTAGCGCCGACGAGCTGTTCCTCGAACCCCGGAATCAGCCGCCCCGCGCCGATTTCGATCGCCTGGTTTTCGGCCGTGCCGCCGTCGAACGGCGTGCCGGCGAGCTTGCCGACGAAATCGGCGAGCACCTGATCGCCCGTCTGCGCCGCATGGTCCGCCTGCGCGTCGGAAAACCGCTTCTGCTGCGCGGCAAGCCGCGCCACCGCCTCGTCGACCTGTTCGTCCGACACCGGCACCACGAGCCGCTCGAGGACGATCCCCTCGGTCGAAGGCGCTTCGATCTGGGGCAGCACCTCCAAGTTGACCGATAGTTCGGCATCCTGCCCTTGCGCATACCCTTCGCCGAGCGCGACCTCAGGCTGCATCGCCGGACGCAGACGCTGCTCGCTTACGAGCTTGTCCATCGCCTCGCGGATGGAGGTGTTCAGCGCCTCTTGATGCAGCTGGGCCCCGTGCATTTTCTTGACCAGGTTAACCGGAACCTTGCCCGGGCGGAACCCCGGCATCTTCAACGTCGGCGCGATCTTCGTGACCTCGCCATCGATCCGCGCGAGAATCTCGTTCGCGGGGATCGTGACGGTGTAGGCGCGCTTCAGCCCCTCGTTGGCGGTCTCGACGATCTGCATGGTAGTGCGGCTTTCCTGACTGTAATGCTTAACGAATACGCCGCGCGGGCGGCGGCGGGGGCGCTGGTGCGGGCGAAGGGACTTGAACCCCCACATCTTGCGATACTGGAACCTAAATCCAGCGCGTCTACCAGTTCCGCCACGCCCGCCGACGACAAGGCTGAATTCGAGAGCGGCAGCGCTTAGTTGCTCACGCGGCAAAGGGCAAGCGGGGGTCGGCTGTGGAACCTTGGGCGGGCATCGGGCATTCCCATCGGCATGGCAACGCAACCCGATTCACCGCCCGACACGATCGAGCCGCAATCGCCCGACGAACTCGTTCCGCCGCAGGGCGATCCCGCGCCAGCGATCGGACCCGACGAGGATCCGATGCTGCCGCCGGACACCGATCAGCCCGACCTCAGCCCGCAGGAACTGCCCGAACCGCTGTGACACGAGCACGGCGCTCTGTAGCGCCACGCGGTCGGCAAAGGCGGGGCGAAGAGCGCAACATCCATCCCGCGCGTTTCGATCGACTTTCGCGCTACGGTCAGGTCGGCTCTTTGCCCGTGCACTCGCCGGTCCGCTTCGAACTGACGTTCATCGCCATCGTCATCGGCATTCCCGGCTGCGCTTCGCCCTGCATGTTGATCACCATGTTGTAGTTGTCGGTGCCATACGTTCCGTTCATCGTCATCGTCTGCGAAGTCGCGCCCCGCTTACAGGTCATCTTGCCGTCGATCTTGCCGTCGGCCATCGCGAAGTGATCGTACGTGCAGTCCTTCGCGGCCTGCTGGAAGAAGCTCGCGTCGGGCTTGTCCGCCTGTTGCGGCGTCAGGCAGCTCGACGCCGTATGCGATTGGGCCATCTGCTGCTGCATCATCGCCTTCGCCTGCGGCGGCATCCCGGCGATATCCATCTTGTCGATCTTGACCGTCGACACCCACAGACCGGGCTTGGGCTTGATCGAACTCGCCGCGACCTTCTTGGCCACCGTCTCGACGCTCGCATTGTCGGCCTCGACACTATTTTTCTTGCAAGCGCTAAGAGACAGCGCCGCGGCGGCACCGGCGAGGAGTAGCGTCGTGCGGGTCGTGATCGTCATGAGATAATCTCCCTTTAAGATTCGCTGAGGGTTGCCGAACACGTCGGGCAAAGCGCCCGCGCGTGCAATCGCAATCGCGCGTTCCTATTCGGTCGCGTTGCCAAGTTGCGGAACAGGAGCCGAACGGCCATATCCGCGATCATGGCCGAACTCGTGATCCGCAGGGGCTTGTCCGAGCCCGACACCACCGAAACGTTCGTACCGCATAAGCCGCAGCGCCCGGAAAAATCGATGGGCGGTCGCCGGTTCGAGCTCGTCAGCGAGTATCAGCCCGCCGGCGATCAGCCCGCCGCGATCAAGGAACTGGTCTCCGCCGCGCGCGACGGCGAGATGACGCAGGTGCTGCTCGGCGTCACCGGCAGCGGCAAGACCTTCACCATGGCCAAGGTGATCGAGGAGTTGCAGCGCCCCGCGCTGATCCTAGCCCCGAACAAGATCCTGGCGGCGCAGCTCTACGGTGAGTTCCGCAGCTTCTTCCCGAACAACGCGGTCGAATATTTCGTCAGCTATTACGACTATTATCAGCCCGAAGCCTACGTCCCGCGCTCGGATACCTACATCGAGAAGGAAAGCTCGGTGAACGAGGCGATCGATCGGATGCGCCATTCGGCGACGCGGTCCTTGCTCGAACGCGACGACGTGATCATCGTCGCCTCGGTCAGTTGCCTTTATGGCATCGGCTCAGTCGAGACCTATTCGGCGATGATCTTCGACTTGAAGACCGGCGCGAGCGTCGACCAGAGCGAGATCATCCGCAAGCTCGTCGCACTGCAATACAAGCGCAACGATCATGCTTTCGCACGCGGCAACTTCCGCGTGCGCGGCGACAGCCTCGAGGTGTTTCCCTCGCACCTGGAAGACACCGCCTGGCGCATCAGCTTCTTCGGCGACGAGATCGAGGCGATCGCGGAGTTCGACCCGCTGACCGGCAGGAAGGGCGCGGTGCTCGACAAGGTGCGCGTCTATGCGAACTCGCATTATGTGACGCCCGGGCCGACGATGAAGCAGGCGGCCGAAGCCATCCGCTTCGAGCTGACCGAGCGGCTGAAGGAGCTGGAGATCGAAGGACGTCTGCTCGAAGCGCAACGGCTCGAGCAGCGCACCAACTTCGATCTCGAGATGATCGCCGCGACCGGCAGCTGCGCGGGAATCGAGAACTATTCGCGCTTCCTCACCGGCCGCCTGCCGGGCGAACCTCCGCCGACGCTGTTCGAATACCTGCCCGAGAACGCGCTGCTGTTCGTCGACGAATCACATCAAACGGTGCCGCAGGTCGGCGCGATGGCGCGCGGCGACCATCGCCGCAAGATCACGCTCGCCGAATACGGCTTCCGCCTGCCGAGCTGCATCGACAACCGGCCGCTGCGCTTCAACGAATGGCTGGCGATGCGCCCGCAGACGATCGCGGTCAGCGCGACTCCGGGGCCCTGGGAGCTTGAACAATCGGGCGGCGTCTTTGCCGAGCAGATCATCCGCCCGACCGGCTTGATCGACCCGCCGGTGACGATCCGCCCGGTCGAGGACCAGGTGCAGGACTGCATCGAGGAGTGTCGCCTCACCGCCAAGGCCGGCTACCGCACGCTTGTCACCACGCTGACCAAGCGCATGGCCGAAGACCTGACCGAGTTCATGCACGAGGGGGGTTTGCGCGTCCGCTACATGCATTCGGACGTCGAGACACTGGAACGCATCGAGCTGATCCGTGACCTGCGATTGGGCGTCTACGACGTGCTGGTCGGGATCAACCTACTGCGCGAAGGGCTCGACATCCCCGAATGCGGGCTCGTCTGCATCCTCGACGCGGACAAGGAAGGCTTCCTGCGCAGCGAGACCAGCCTCATTCAGACGATCGGCCGTGCCGCACGCAACGTCGATGGCCGCGTGATCCTTTACGCCGACCGCATCACCGGCTCGATGGAACGCGCGATGGCGGAGACCGATCGGCGGCGCGAGAAGCAGGACGAGTTCAACCAGGCGCACGGCATCACGCCGGTGACGATCAAACGCCGCATCCACGACATCGTCGCCGACACCGCGAGCCGCGACGGGGTGCTCGTCGATCTCGACGACGGAGAACGCAACAACCTCGTCGGCCACAACCTGCGCGGCTACATCGAGGACCTTGAAAAACGCATGCGCAAGGCGGCGGCCGATCTGGAGTTCGAGGAAGCGGGGCGTTTGCGCGATGAGATCAGACGGCTGGAAGACGACGAGCTCGGCCTGCCGGCGAGCGAGCACAAGGCGCCGAAGGTCGGGCGGAGCAATGAAGGCAAACCGGGGACGCGCAAGACGCGGTTCGGGAAGAAGACGCAGCGCAAGTTTGGGACTTGATACTAAGACACGTCCTGCCTATTAAGAGCGCGTCGGCGGATATCCCGCGCTGCTTGTGACGACAGCGAAGACACTAGGCAAAGTCACTCCGAGCAAGCGCTTATTGCGCAATTGGAGTCCGCCTGTGTCCTTATACGAAAAATTGTCGTTGGTTGTTCAAAGAGCTGCTCTGATAAACGCGCTCCTGATTGAGTGGGCAAATCGGAAATGATCCGCTCATTCGCTGACCGCGAACCGAACGCATCTGGCATGGTGAACGTAGCCTCAAGCTGCCGCCGGACATCCAGCAGACGGCCCGTCGCAAGCTGCGACAACTCGCCAACGTCGCGGCCTTGCGCGATCTGCGTGTCCCAAGCGGCAATCGCTTTGAGCAGTTGAAAGGGTTTACACCTCCGCGATATAGCCTGCGGATCAACGACCAATGGCGGATCACCTTCCACTGGTCAGATGGAGACGCGGACGATGTCCGGATCGAGGACTATCATCGCTGACGGGAATCGGTTGGATAACGTCCACCCTGGATCAATCCTACGTCTTGATTTCCTGATCGGCGATGAAATCCCTGTCGCCGAGGTCACGGCGGGCACCGGCTTGTCTCACGATCGGATGGAGGCGCTGCTGGCCGAAGAAGCGCCGATCAACGCCGAAGATGACCTGCGGCTGGGGCGTTACTTTGGCATGTCAGAAGGCTTTTTCCTGGGTTTGCAGCGTGATTATGACCTTGAAGAGGCGCGCCGCCTTCACGGCGGTGAACTCAGCCGGATCATTCCCCGCGCCGCCTGACGGTTCGCCAACAAGCCGCACAGGAACGTGAAAGCATCGGCGCGGTTAAAGCGCGTTTGGCGGGGGCGTGGCCTCGGTCGAAACAGGAGACCGAGATGCCATTTACCCGTTTGGACCTTGCCGGCGCACTTGCGCTCGCGGTCGCCACCCCCGCCCTCGCGCAACAAGCGTCGACCCCGGTATCCACGATCGATCCGACGCATACGTTGCTGACGGTCAGCGCGGACGGCAAGTCCACCCGCGCGCCCGATCTCGCGAGCTTCAGCGCCGGCGTAACCAGTCAGGCCGATACCGCCAGTGCGGCGCTCGGCGCGAACTCGCGTGACATGGGGGCGGTGGTGGCCTCGCTGAGGCGCGCCGGGATCGCACCGCGCGACATCCAGACGAGCAACCTCAATCTGGAGCCGGTCTACGCGCCGCAGCGGCGGCTGCCCGATGGCTCGGTCGAGGACGGCGGGCAGAAGATCGTCGGCTATCGCGTGACCGACACCGTCACCGTGCGCCAGCGCGATCTGGCGCAGTACGGGCGCGTGATCGACACGCTTGTGAGCGCCGGCGCGAACCAGGTCAACGGGCCAAACTTCATGCTCGATCAGCCTGACGCGGCGAGCGACGAGGCGCGGACGCAAGCGGTGGCGAAAGCGCGGCAGCGCGCCGAACTCTATGCGCGCGCGGCGGGTTTGCATGTGGTACGGATCGTTTCGATCGCCGAGAACGGAGGTTACAGCCCACCATCACCGGTGATGTTCCGCCGGATGGCCGCCGAGGCCATGCCCGCGCCGCCGATCGAGGCGGGTGAGCTTGATGTCGGAGCGAGCGTGACAGTTCAGTTCGAACTGGCGCAGTAGCGGCGGCGGCCGGCGGTCGCCCTACAACGCCGCCGCCAGCGCCTCCACGTCCGCCATCGTCGTCACGCTCGTCACCGTCACGTCGGGCGCGGTGCGGGTGATCATCGGGCCGACGACCTTGGCGCCGAACTCGACGACTTGATCCACCCCCGCTTCGCGCATCGCCACCGCGCTCTCGCGCCAGCGCACCCGCCCCGTCACCTGCTCGATCAGCAGGCGGCGGACCTCGAGCGGATCGGCCACCATCGCGGCGGTCACGTTGGCGAACAGCGGCAACCGCAACGCACCCGGCGGCGATGCCTCGAGCGCCTCTGCCATCGCATCGGCGGCGGGCTGCATCAGCGCGCAGTGGAACGGGGCGGAGACGGGCAGCGCCATGCCGCGCTTGATCCCGTGCGCCTTGACCATGCTGATCGCGCGCTCGATCGCCTCGGTGTGCCCCGATATGACGACCTGCCCCGGATCGTTGTCGTTGGCGACCGCGCAGACCTGTCCCTGCGCCGCATCGTCCGCGAGCGCCTGCGCCTTGTCGATATCGGCGCCGAGGAGCACCGCCATCGCGCCGACGCCGACCGGCACCGCCGCCTGCATCGCCGCGCCGCGCTGGCGCAGGAGTCGCGCGGTCTCGGCCAGGTCGAACGCGCCGATCGCGCAGAGCGCGGTATATTCGCCGAGGCTGTGACCCGCGACGAAATCGCACTTGTCGGCAACCGCGATGCCGCCATCCTGCTCCAGCACGCGCAACAGCGCGATCGCGTTCGCCATGATCGCCGGCTGCGCATTGCGGGTCAGCGTCAGGACGTCCTCGGGTCCCTCGCGCATGATCCGCGTCAGGCTTTCGCCGAGCGCATCGTCGACTTCTTCGAACACCGCGCGCGCCGTGGCGCTGGCGGCGGCAAGATCGGCGCCCATGCCGATTTTCTGGCTGCCTTGCCCGGGGAAAACGAATGCGCGCATCATAAGACCTTCATCGAACCGCAAACAAAACGCGGCGACCTATTGCGGTTGCCGCCCGCCCGCAAGCCCGAACGGGACGATCCTGTTCGCGGCATCGTGACCGATATCGGCGATGCCGAGGAATGCGATGCCGCGCCTGTGGCACCAATCGCACGCGATATCATCAGGCTCCGCCCCGAACGGCCGGTCGTTCGCCGGGATCCGACTCATCCTGCCCAGGCGCAGCCCGGCGATGCCATGAAGCTGGGCGGTCACATGGAAGAACAGGCGATCGATCGCATAGAGATGCTCGCTGACTTCCTCGACCATCACGACATGCCCCGTCAGATCGGGCATCAACGGCGTACCGCAAAGCATCGCCAGCGTCATCAGGTTGAACGCTGCGACCGGCCCGCCATCACCGATCGAAGGCTCCTCGCCGCTCCGGTCCCCGCCGAGCCAGCCAAGCACACGCGCGATCGCCTGCTCCCCGCCATCGCGCCGCACGTCGATCGGCATCGGCGCGTGCACCGCGCGGCCAAGCCCGGCGCGATAGAGCCCGGCGAGCAGATAGCCCGCGTCCGAATAGCCAAGCCAGGTCTTGCCCCGCGTCGCTTCGCCCATTCGCGCAATCGCAGCTTCCGCGATGCGTCCCGCGCCATAGCCGCCGCGCGCGAACCAGACCGCATCGACCGCGGGATCATTCGCGCAGTCGAGCAGCGCGGCGAGCCGCTGCGCATCGTTCCCGGCGAAGTGGCCGTCGGTGGCGAAGCATTGCGGATGAAAGTCGATCGTCAGCGCGGGGCAGCCGGCGGCGATCGCGCCGACGCGCGTCGCATCGTCGGGCGTGATCGGCGTGGATGGTGCGCAGACGGCGACGCGGATGGTCATGCACATCGGCTAAGCTAAACGGCTGGTCTTTGCATCAGGCTTTGCGGCGCACGATTGCCCGCAGCGCCCGCAAAGCATAAGCCGTTTGCGATGCCCGACGCACTCGACCTCACCGCCCACCCCTGGTTCTTCTGCGGCATCGGCGGATCGGGGATGCTGCCGCTGGCGTCGATCCTTCGTGCGCGCGGCGCGACCGTCGCCGGCTCCGATCGCAGCCGGGATCAGGGCCGCACGCCCGAAAAGTTCGCCTGGCTTCAACGGCAGGGCATCGCGCTCCATCCGCAGGACGGGAGCGGCATCCTCTATCGCGCGCAGACGCTGGTCGCCAGCGCGGCGATCGAGGATACGGTGCCCGAGGTCGTCCGCGCGCGCGAACTCGGTTGTGCGCGCATGAGCCGCGCCGACCTGCTGGCGCGCCTGTTCAACGCCGCGCCGGTCGGGATCGCGGTGGGCGGCACCAGCGGCAAGTCGACGGTCACGGCGATGATCGGCTGGATCATGACTCAATCGGGCCGCGACCCGACGATCGTCAACGGCGCAGTGATGAAGAACTTCGCCGATGCCGACAGCCCGTTCGCCAGCGCGCGCTTGGGCTCGGGAGACGCGTTCGTCGCCGAGGTGGACGAAAGCGACGGCTCGATCGCGCGATATCATCCGCGCGTCGCGGTGCTCGGCAACGTCAGCCTCGATCACAAGAGCCTGGGCGAGTTGCGCGATCTGTTCGGCGCGTTCCTGTCGCGCGCGGTGGTCGGCGTGGTCAATCTCGACGACGTCGAGGCGGCAGGCCTTGCGCATCGCGCGCAGACGCGGCTGAGCTTCGGCGTCGATAGCGACACCGCGACCCTCTCGATCACGCCGGGCAGCATCGCGCAAAGCCCGACGACGATCGCCGCCACCGTGCGCGATCGGCGCGACGGCGCGACGCATCCGCTGGTGCTGCGCGTCCCCGGGCGGCACAACCTGGCGAACGCGCTCGCCGCGATCGGCGCGGCCAGCGCGGCGGGGGTGCCGGTTGGCGAGGCGGTGATGGCGCTGGCGAGCTTTCGCGGCATCGCGCGGCGGTTCGATATCGTCGGCACGAGCGCGCGCGGCGTGACCGTGATCGACGACTTCGCGCATAATCCCGACAAGATCGCCGCGACGCTCGCCACCTTGAGGGCGCACCCGGGCCGGGTGATCGCCTTCTTCCAGCCGCACGGCTATGGCCCACTGCGCCAGATGGGCGCAGAGCTCGCGGCGACGTTCGCGCGGATGCTGGCGGTGGACGATGTCGCGATCCTGTGCGACCCGGTCTACTTCGGCGGCTCGGCCGATCGCAGCGAAGGCAGCGAACGGATCGTCGGTCTGATCCGCGCGGGCGGCGGACGGGCCGAACATATTCCGACGCGCGAGGGGTGCGCCGACCGGATCGTCGCGCTGGCGCAAACCGGCGACCGGGTGGTCGTGATGGGCGCGCGAGACGATACGCTCAGCAAGTTCGCGCAAGCCTTGCTCGCGCGTCTATGACTATCGCCGCGCCTTGCCGATCAAATGCACGACGCCCGCGACCATCGCGCCGAGCACCAAGCCGACCATCGCCGACATGATGGCATAGCTGAGCCAACCCAGCACCGCGCCCAGCGGTCCTGTCGCCTGATCGATACCATGCTGCACCGCATGTACGAACGCCGTCGGCCCGTGCAGGCCTAATTCCTCCGCGCCATGCAGCAGGATACCGCCGCCGACCCACAACATCGCCAGCGTGCCGACGCTCGCCAGGAAGCCTAGCACGATCGGCATCGCGGTAAGCAAAACGCGCCCGACGCCCTGCGCGACAACCGATCGCCGCCGCGCCAGATGCAGCCCGACGTCGTCCATCTTCACGATCAGGCCGACGCCGCCATAGACCAGCGCGGTGATCGACACCGCGACGACGATCAACGCCGCCGCCTCGATCCAGAACGGCACGTCATCGATCTGCGCGAGCGCGATCGCCATGATCTCGGCCGACAGCACAAGGTCGGTGCGCACCGCGCCATCGACCCGCGCCTGCTCGAAAGCCGCCAGATCGTGGATCGGCTCTTCGACGGCCTCACCGCGATCGGCATGGGCGAACTTCTCGATCAGCTTTTCCGCGCCTTCGAAACACAGGTACAGCCCGCCCGCCATCAGCAGCGGCGTGATCGCCCAGGGCAGGAACGCGCTCAGCACCAACGCGATCGGTAACAGCAGTAACAGCTTGTTGCGCAGCGATCCCTTGGCGATCTTCCAAATGATCGGCAGTTCGCGGTCGGGGGTGAAGCCGGTCAGGTACGAAGGCGTGACCGCCGCATCGTCGATCACCACGCCCGCCGCCTTGCTGCCCGCCTTGGCGACGCCGAGGCCGATATCGTCGACCGAGGCGGCCGCCACCTTGGCGATCGCGGCGACATCGTCGAGCAGGGCTATCAGGCCGGAAGGCATTGGCGGTTCCTTGACGCGCGATCTGCACGGCGATCGCGGCTCTGATCGGATCCCCGCTGTTCGCGATCGATGAGCCGTGACGCAAGCGGATTTACCGATGCCGTCCGCGCTCGGTCGTGGGCGGAACGCAACGGCGTGCCCGCGATGCGTCCTAGCACCGGGGATCCGGAAACGCGGCCGCTGCCGATCGCCGCTTTTTGGGGGTCGTGCCGAACTGAACTTCGCGCCGCAGGCTTCGGGCGGAGGCTACCTGATGTAGGATAACGAGGCTTCCTGCGGCTCGTTTAAAGCCTTGGCGCTCGGGATTTGAAAGTCGAATTCCGAGACGCGATCAGAGAAGTGACGGATGACTGAAACGAAGAACACGGATGGCGACCATCCGGTAATGATGGACGTGCCGATCGGCATCGACGCGACGGGCAAGCGCAAGGAGTTCGACTCCATGGGCGAGGTCGAGGTGCCGGCCGACCGATATTGGGGCGCGCAGACGCAGCGCTCGCTCAAGCACTTCTCGATCGGCGACGATCACATGCCAAAGGCGGTCTATCACGCCTATGGCTATGTGAAGAAAGCGGCGGCGCTGGTGAACGCCAAGGCGGGACGGCTGGAAAGCTGGCGTGCCGACCCGATCATCAAGGCCGCCGACGAGGCGATCGCCGGCAAACTCGACGAGGACTTCCCCCTGTACGTCTGGCAGACGGGCTCGGGCACCCAGTCCAACATGAACCTCAACGAGGTGATCTCGAACCGCGCGATCCAGCTGTTGGGAGGCACGCTCGGCACGCAGACGCCGGTGCACCCCAACGACCATGTCAACATGGGGCAATCTTCGAACGACAGCTTCCCGACCGCGATGCACATCGCCACGGTCACCGCGCTGTCGGACCACATGCTCCCCGCGCTCGACCGCTTCGCCACCGCGATCGAGGCGAAGGCGAACGAGTGGATGGACGTGGTCAAGACCGGGCGCACCCATCTGCAGGACGCGGTGCCGCTCACCGTCGGACAGGAGTGGTCGGGCTACGCCGCGCAGGTGCGCGACGCGATGGAGACCGTCACGAGGTCGCTCGACCACCTCTATCGCCTGGCCTGCGGCGGCACGGCGGTGGGGACCGGGATCAACGCGCCTAAGGGGTTCTCCGATGACATCGCCAAGCAGATAGCCGAGCTGACCGGCAAGCCATTCGTCACCGCGCCCAACAAGTTCGCGGCGCAGGGCTCGCTCGGTCCGATGGTCGCGGCGATGACCGCGGTGCGCGGCGTGGCGGTCGCGTTGATGAAGATCGCCAACGACATGCGCTGGCTCGCCTCGGGTCCGCGCTGCGGCTTCGGCGAGTTGCTGCTGCCGCAGAACGAACCAGGCTCCTCGATCATGCCGGGCAAGGTCAACCCGACCCAGTGCGAGGCGATGGTAATGGTCTGCATCCAGGTGATCGGCGAGGACAACGTGGTGGCGATCGCCGGCAGCCAGGGCAATTTCGAGCTGAACGCCATGCGCCCGATCATCATCAACAACGCGCTCCATTCGATCCGCATCATCGGCGACATGTGCGACAAGATGCGGACCTACTCGATCGAGGGAACCGAGCTGAACCGGGCCAACATTGACGCCAAGGTCGGCCAGTCGCTGATGCTCGTCACCGCGCTGTCGCCGGTGATCGGCTACGACAATGCCGCGCACATCGCCGAGGCGGCCAATGCGGACGGATCGACACTGAAGGAGGCGGCGCTGAAATCGGGCAAGGTCGACGAGAAGACGTTCGACGATGTGGTCGATCCGCACAAGCTCGTCGGACACGGCGTCGCGGGTGCTTGACTTTGATGAGCCCGGCGGCGCGGCCGCCGGGCCCCGTCACATCGGCTGCATGGATAGCAGCGCCGGGTTAGCGTCGGGAGGCTGCCGACCATGACCATGCAGGATCAAAACGCCAGGTTCATTCTTTCGGCGGCATCCGGTTTGTACGCAAACGGGCAGCAGACCGAAGAGACCAGCAGGGCTGTCGCTGAACTTGGGACCTATTTAAACCTGCCGGTTCGATTGATCCCACGCTGGGGAGAGCTGGTACTGAGCGTCGGGCAATCTCCGACTGATTTATTTCTAATAACGGACGTAGCCCCCCTCAGCGTCGCGATGAACCGAGTCGTTGAGATCGACCGGGTCATCCACGACCTCACCGCCGAAACGATGTCCGTCGCGAACGCGAAATTGGCGCTTCAAAAGGCGTCGCGCATCCCGCCACTTTCAATTCACCTATTCGCATTCGCCTGTGCCGCAGGCGCTACCGCGCTTGGGGTGACATTCGGGGCCAGTCACGCAGCCTCGTTAATTCTGATCTTCTTCTCGGCGGGCATCGGAGGATATGTCCGGCGTCTTCTTGGCGCGCACGGCGTCAAAACCTTCGGCCAGACCTTCATCGGTGGCCTAATTGCCGGATTGATCGGTGCCATAGGCGTCGATGTCGGCATCAGCTCCGATCTACGTCTTCTGGCGGTATGCCCCTGCATGGTGATGGTGCCCGGACCCTATCTTCTCAACGGTACGCTTGATCTGCTCGCCTACCGGATCCCGCTCGGCGCATCGCGCCTTGCGTTCGCAGCGCTAACGCTCGCGGCGATCAGCGGCGGCCTGTTGATAGGGCTCGCGCTCGGTGCTGTCGATCTACCCGCCACCGCGGTCGCGCGAGACGTGTCGGCCGAGCTGGTGATCGTCGCGGCCGGCGTCGCGGCGGCTTCGTATGGCGTGTTCTTCTCGATGCCGCCGGCTATGCTCGGATGGCCGGTCGTGGCCGGAATGGTTGCGAACGGAATACGTTGGGCGGCGATGAACCTCGCTGGAGCCGGCGCGGTGGAAGGCGCGACGATCGCCGCCTTCGTAGTTGGCATACTGCTCGTTCCCGTTGCACACTATCGCCGTCTGCCCTTCGCCGGCATCGGATTTGCCTCAGTCGTATCGCTGATGCCCGGCGTCCTGGTTTTCCGCATGATCGGTGGCTTCGTCGCGCTGAACGGCGCGAAGGAGCAGGAAGTCATGACGCTGCTCAACGCAGTAGTCGTCGATGGAACCACCGCGATGCTGGTCGTCCTAGGCCTGACGGTGGGCATTGTCGGGCCGAAGCACGCCTTCGACGTCTGGAGGCGACGTGAGGAGCGTAGCAGGCTCGCAGTATGAGGGACGCGAATGGACCCGGCTCTTCACCCACAGCCGCGAGGGTCACCGAAGCGCTGCGGCGGGCCGATATCGCGTCTAGCCGGACTTAGACCGCCAGAGCCAAGTCGATCGGCGCTACGTCCACCGAATAGGCCATCGACTGCCGCGCGCCCCCCAGGAACACGCCGTCGAGCGGCGCGACATCGCCATAATCGCGACCCATCGCGATGAAGATATGATCGGACCCCGCCAGCCGGTCGTTGGTCGGATCGAAGCCGACCCAGCCGAGTTCGGCACCGCACCACAGCGCCGCCCAGGCGTGCATCGCGTCAGCGCCGACCAGCCGCGGCTTACCTGGCGGCGGCCGCGTCCGCAGATATCCGCTGACGTAGGCGGCGGGCAGGCCTTGAGACCGCGCGGCGACGATCATCACATGCGCGAAATCCTGGCACACGCCGTGCCGCGCGCGAAACGCGTCGATTGGCGGGGTGTCGCTATGCGTCGCGCCGGGCTCGTAGCGGAACTGGCGATGAATCGCCTGCATCAGCGTCCGCCCGGCCTCGATCACCGGCATCGCATCGTTCAACAGCGGATCGGCCCAGGCGGCGACCTCACCCTCGGTCGCGGCGATCGGCGACGCGAACAGGTACGAGGCGGGCGCGAGCGCGGACAGGTCGGCGCGCGCCAACGCATCGGCGCGTACTTGCGCGACGGTTGGCGCGGCGGCGCTCGAATAGTCGATGTCCGCCGGGCTGACGCTGGCGGTGAACCGGCTTTCGATGGTCAGCCGATCGATCGCGTCGCGCAGCACCAGCCGGCTGTCGCGCGAGACATAGGCGCCGCGATCGTCGGTGCGCGTCCACGGCAGCGGATCGACGATCAGGCGATAGTCCTCGATCGTCTGGCCACGCCAGCGCGCGGGCTCAAGCCGCACGTTGAACCGCGCGAGCCGCACCGCGCTTGCATAGCGGATCGTCGTCACGTGGCGAACCGCGTAGCGCGTGGCGGCGATCATCCGAGCAGGCCTTCGGACGCCAGGCTTTCGCGCCGTTCGATCTGCAAAAAGAAACGCGCGGAGATCGTATCGGACAACGCCAACAGTCGCGCCTCGATGTCGGCGAGCTCGTCATCGCCGAACCGCTCGATCGTCGCGCTTTCCAGCGGCGCGAGCACGGCGCGCACGTCGAGCAGCGGTGGCTCGGGCAGGTTGTCCTCGGCAAGCCCCGGCAGCGCGGCGATGTGCTCGGCCAGCCGCTGGACCTGAAAGATCAGCGAACGCGGGTTCGACGGGTCGAGCAGCACGAGATCGAGCGCGGGGTTGCGCGCGGGACTGGTCAGATAGCGTGAGCGATAGGCGATCTGGCTGTCGCTGAGATCGAGCAGCACGCCGAACGCATCGCCCTGATCACGCCCCGCGCCGGCGACGGCGGACAGCGCACGCGCGATCCGGCAGACCGCGACACCGCGTTCGATTCGCCGGCCGATGTCGAGAAAGCGCCAGGCGAAGGTGCGCAGCATGTTCTCGCTGGCGAGCCCGGACAGCGCGCCGAAATGCTCGATCAGCGCGGTCGCGAGATCGATCATCGCCTGCGTGTCACCACTGTCGACCATCGCCGGTGGCCGCGCGACCGGACGGCGCACGATCCGCCAGAAATCGCGCGCGAACCGCTCGCGCAGTGCCAGCGCGACATCCTGCCCCTGCCGCATCAGCGCAGCCACGCCGCCGCCAAGCTCGCCTTCGGTCAACGCGGAGAAGCAGACCTGCGCGAACGGGCGCTTGGCGGTCGCCGGGGTTATCGCATTCCACCGCGCGAGCAGCGCCACGAGCGCCGCGCGCACGCCGGCGTCGCGCGCCGCGCCGCCGTCGATCTCGATCGAGCTGCCCAGGATCGAGCGGACGACGCGGACCGTCGCTTCGGCGCGTTCGGTATAGCGGCCGAACCAGTAAAGGTTGTCCGCCGCCTGGCTCGCCAGGATCGCGCTGCCGCGCCAGATGCGCGGCTCCTGCGTCATCACGCTGACCCGCTCGCGCGTCATCGGCGTCTCGTCGACGATACACACGTCGGCGGAAACATCGCCTTCGCCGATCAGCGGATTGAACGCGCCATGCGCCGAGGACAGCCGCGCGAAGCCGCCGGGCATCACGCTCCACCCGCCGCGAGCGTCGCGCGCGACGAACGCGCGGATCGTGAACGGGCGCGGCTCCAGCCGATCGGCGAGCAAGGTGGGCGTGGTCGAAAGGCCGGCGATCGCTTGCGCGCAATAGTCCATCGGCCGGTGTCGCATCGCCGCGCGCAGCGTCGCGCGCTCGCCAGAACCGATAGCGCCGATCGCGACACCGCGCGGATCGGGCAATCCGGCGACCGGTTGTCCAAAAGCCGATGCGATCTGCATCCGATCGTCACCGGGCTCGCCCTTATCAAGCATACCGGCGACCCGGGCCGCCTCCACGGGCTGCCCGCACCACCAAGTGGCGAGGTTGGGCAGCGTGAGGTCCTCGCCCAACAAGGTCCGCGCGAGGCGCGGCAGGAAAGCCGAAAAAGCGGGGCTTTCGAGCACCTCGATCCCAGGCCAGTTCGCCATTTCGAGGCCGCCGCCGCGCCAGGTATCGAATAGATCAGGCACGCCGATGCGCGAGCGCGAATCGAAGTTCAGCGGATCGAGCGCGGTGGTGTCGATCCAGCGCCAGACCGCGTCGATCCGCTTGGGCCCCGCGATCGTGCGCACATAGAGCCGGCCGTCGAGCACCACCAAGTCGCGCCCTTCGACCAACGGCAGCCCGAGATAGCGCGCGAGGTGCGCCTGTTCGGAATAGGACTGGTTGAAACGGCCCGGCGTCAACAGCGCGATACGCGGGCGTTCGCGCGCGCAGTCGGCGGCGATCCCCTCACGAAGCCCCGAAAAGAAGTCGGCGACGCGGCGCGCGCTGATCCGCGACAACAGGCTATCGGCCAGCCGTGACAGCGCCATGCGGTTTTCCAGCGCGTAGCCGATGCCGTTCGCCAGCCGCAGCCGGTCGCCGAGGATGCGCCATTGACCGTCGGACCCGCGCGCGAGGTCCGCCGCGTAGACGTGGAGGAACTTGCCGCTGCGCGGCTTATGTCCCAGCATCTTACGCGCAAAATAGCGGCTGCCGGCGATCATCGCCGGCGGCAGATGGCCATCGGCGACGAGCATCTGCGCGCCATAGATATCGCCCGCGACGGCCTCAATCAGCCGCGCCCGCTGGATCAGCCCGCGCTCGACCCCCGCCCATTCGGCCCCCCCGACGATCAGCGGCATCGCGGTCAACGGCCAGTCGCGCTCGCCGCCAAGATCGCCGGTCATGCGGAACGTGAGACCCAGCTCGGCGATCTGCCGCCCGATCAGCTCGCGCGCCTGCGCCGGAACGTTCCCCGCGAGCGCCGACAGGCCCTCGACGAACATGCGCCACTTGGTCGCGACTTCGGGCGGCGCGGTGAGGTACAGGTCGCCCGTCGGGGCGGCGTAGTCTTGAAGCCAGCCCGCCATCGCGAGCGTTGCATTGCTGGCGGTCATATCGACCATCTTCCCGCTTGCTCTTAAACCGTCCGTCCTGAGCTTGTCGAAGGACCGTACTGCCTTGCCGCAAGCGCTCCGCAAGAGAACAAGAACGGTCCTTCGACAAGTTCAGGACGGACGGGATGGGGGTAGGCGTACCGATACCCATCCGCATCCTTGGATGCGCGACTACGCCCCACGCGCGGGCCGACGCAGGTCGAGCGTCAGCGGATACTCGCCGGGCGCTTCCTCGGGCGGGATCGTCTGCGCGCCGGGCGAGTGGCCGTGTTCCTGGAACCGCGCCTTGCGCCGCGCCTCCGCCTCGAAGCCGTTGACCGGCACGTCGTCGTAGCTGCGCCCGCCCGGATGGCTGACGTGGTAGACGCAGCCGCCCAGCGAGCGCTCGTTCCAGGTGTCGAGGATGTCGAAGGTCAGCGGCGCGTGCGCGGGCATCATCGGGTGCAGGCATTCGGCCGGCGCCCACGCCTTGTAGCGCACCGCGCCGACACCCTCGCCCGCGCCATTGCCGGAAGGACCGGTGGGCGTCAGCGGCACGCGGCGGCCGTTACACGCGATCACGTGGCGCCCCGGAACGAGCCCGGTGGCGCGCACCTGCAGCCGCTCCGTACTACTATCGACATAGCGCACGGTGCCGCCGATCGCGCCGGTTTCACCCAGCACGTTCCACGGTTCGAGCGCGTGGCTGATCTCCAGCGTGACGCCGCCGCCTTCGACCGCGCCATGCACGGGAAAGCGGAACATCCGCTGCGCCTCGAACCAGGCCGGATCGAAATCGTAGTCTGACCCGCGCAGGTCATCGAGCACGTCAAGGAAATCCGCCCAGACGAAATGGCCGAGCATGAAACGATCGTGCAGCGCGGTGCCCCAGCGGACCAGGGTATTGCCGATTGATCCGGTCATCGGCTCACGCCAGAACTTCGCGGTGAGCGCGCGCAGCAGCAGTTGCTGGACCAGGCTCATCCGCGGCTCGGGCGGCATCTCGAAGCCGCGAAACTCGACCAGGCCGAGCCGCCCGGTTGGCCCGTCGGGACTGAACAGCTTGTCGATGCAGATCTCGGTCCGGTGCGTGTTGCCGGTGACATCGACCAGCAGGTTGCGGAACAGGCGGTCGACGACCCAAGGCGGCGGCGGCGGCGCGTCGGGACCGGGCACCTGCGCCAGCGCCATCTCCAGCTCGTACAGGCTCTCGTGCCGCGCCTCGTCGATGCGCGGTGCCTGGCTGGTCGGGCCGATGCTGAGCCCCGAGAACAGGTAGGCGAGGCTCGGATGGCGTTGCCAGAAGATGACGAAGCTTTTCAGCAGATCGGGCCGACGGATGAACGGCGAATCGAGCAGGCTCGGCCCCCCCAGCACGATATGGTTGCCGCCGCCGGTGCCGGTCGCGCGCCCATCGACCATGAACTTGTCGGCGGTCAGCCCGCACTCGCGCGCGCATCGATACAGCGTCTCGGTGATGAACGTCGCGTCGTGCCAATCGGTCGCCGGCTGGATATTGACCTCGATCACGCCGGGATCGGGCGTAACCTTGAGCACGGTCAGGCGTGGGTCGGGCGGGGGCGGATAGCCTTCGATCCGCACCGGCAGCTTCGCCTCCTCGGCCATCGCCTCGACCGCCGCGATCAGTTCAAGGTAATCCTCGAGCGTCTCGACCGGCGGGATGAACACCGACAGGTGATCGCCGCGCGGCTCGACGGTGATCGCGGTGCGCACCGCGCCCTCGATGATCTTCTGCTCGACGATCTCCTGCGCGTTGCCGTCGGGTCCGGCGACGCGCTCGGCGCGCTGGCGGCGCGCGTCCGCGTCCGGCCCTGCGTTGGTGATGTCGCGCACCTCGTGCCCAGGCTCGACGGCGACTTGAGCGCGAAAATCGGTCAGCGGCTCACGCGGCGCAGCGGTGTCGCGCACGTGGATGTACGGATAGTCGCTCGGCTTCACGTAGGGGAGCGCGCCGAGCGGCAGGCGATAGCCGAGCGCGCTATCTCCCTGCACCGCGTACAATGCGCCGCGCCGGACCTTCCATTTTTCGCTCTTCCAGCGCGGCACGCTCATGTCGGCGGCATTCCAGCGCTGCACCGGCAGCACGAAGCCGACGGGCTTCGACAGACCGCGCTCGAAGGTGCGCATGAAGCGCTGGCGTACCTCGGGGTCGTCGAGCTTGGGATCATCGACGCTGGTGTTGTCGGGAAGCTCCGCCTCCTTGACGATCCAGCTGACCGCGTCCTCATAGACCGGCGTCACGTAGTCTTCGTCGATACCCAGGCTTGCCGCCGCGCCGGTCAGGAACGCCAGCGCGCTGTGCGCGTCGATAGCGGGATCGGTCGGCGTCGGCTCATCGGGCAGCCGCTCACCAGCGATCAGTGACGGGTCTCGCCAGATCGGCACGCCGTCCTTGCGCCAATAGAGCGAATAGCCCCAGCGCGGCAGGCTTTCCCCTGGATACCACTTGCCCTGCCCGTGATGCAGCAACGATCCGGGCGCGAACTTCTCGCGCAGCGTCCGGATCAGCCGGTCGGCATAGGCGGCCTTGGTCGGGCCGACCGCCTCGCTGTTCCATTCAGGAGCCTCGAAATCGTCGGCGGCGATGAATGTCGGCTCGCCGCCCATCGTCAGCCGCACGTCGCCCGCGTCGAGGTCGGCGTCCACCTTGTCGCCCAGCGCCAGCACCGCGCCCCAGCGTTCGTCGGTGAACGGCTTGGTGATGCGCACCGCCTCGGCGATGCGGCTGACGTCCATCTCGTAGCGAAAGCTGACTTCGGCGGGTTCGGCCAGACCCTCGATCGGCGTCGCGCTGCGATAATGCGGCGTCGCGCAGAGCGGGATATGGCCTTCGCCCGCGAACATGCCGCTCGTCGCGTCCATCGCGATCCAGCCCGCGCCGGGGACGTAAGCCTCCGCCCATGCGTGCAGGTCGACCACGTCCTGGCTGACCCCTTTGGGGCCATCGACCGGCGTCACGTCGGCGACCAGCTGGATCGAATATCCCGACACGAACCGTGCGGCGAATCCGAGCCGGCGCAGCAGCTGCACCAGCAGCCAGCCCGAATCGCGGCACGATCCGGTGCCGACGGCCAGCGTCTCCTCGGGCGTCATCACGCCCGTTTCCATGCGGATGACGTAGCCGATGCGTTGTTGGACGCGCTGGTTGGCCTCGACCAGGAAATCGACCGTGCGCCCGCGAAACGGCGCGAGCTCGGCCGCAAGCGCTTCGAACAGCGGGCCCTGCAGCTCAAGTTCGAAATAGGCGGAAAGGTCGGACTTCAGGTCTTCGGCGTAAGTGAACGGAAACTGCTCGGCGTACGGATCGACGAAGAAGTCGAACGGATTGATGACCGCGAGATCGGCAAGCAGGTCGACCTCGACCGCGAAGTGATCGACCGGCTCGGGAAACACGATCCGCGCGAGCCAGTTGCCATGCGGATCCTGCTGCCAGTTGAGAAAATGTTCGGGCGGGCTGATCGTCAGCGAATAGTTGGGCACCGCGGTGCGGCTGTGCGGCGCCGGGCGCAGCCGCACGATCTGCGGGCTCAGCGTGATGCGGCGATCATAATCGTAACGAGTCAAGTGGTGCAGCGCGGCCTTGATCATGCCGCCGACTGTGCGTCAGATCATGCGGCGCCGCAACGGCGATGGGTCGGTAGGCGTAAAAGCACGATGCGCAGTGCCATGCCGATCGAACCATGGCATTCGGCCGACATCGGCGGGAGTGATCAGTCACCCGCCGCCAAAGCGGCCGGCCGCCGCCAGCGCGGCCACGACGGTCATCCGGTCGCGGCGACGCTGGCTGGCCACGCGCGGTTACTGGGGCGTAGTGGCGCCGCCCATCGTCGGATCGGACAGGCTGCCTCCCCCGGTGCCGGTCGAACCGCTCGAGCCAGAGCCGTCCATCGTCGACGAACCTGAATGCCCGCGGCCACGGCTGGAATGGCGGCGTGAGGACGACCGGTGGCCGGAGGTGCCCATCCCGCTCGAACTGGACATCCCGCCGCTCGTGCCTGTGCTCGATCCACCGTTGGCGGAGCTGCCGTCGCTGGTCGACGAGTCGCCGCCGCTCGACGACATGCCTCCCATCGTTCCGCCCGAACTGCTGCCCGACGATCCGCTGCCCATTGATCCAGAACCCATCGACCCGCCGCCGGACGATCCGGCACCGGACGATCCACCTGCCATCGATCCGCCGGAGGATCCGCCCGAGGTTTGCGCCGTGGCGCTGATGCTCATCCCCAGCACAGCGGCGGAGGTCAGCAAGATGGTTGTGAGTTTCATGGTCATTCCTTATGATAGACGTCTATTAGGAACGCGAGGGAACGCAAGTTGGGTTCCTCTAATTTCCGTTTTATTTGAGTATCATGGATTAAGACGTGGCAGGTTGCCTTGTCGTCGCGCCTTTTCGACACGCCCGCATAGGCCCATGACGCCGGTCGATAGGTAAGCTAGAGCCCGAGCGATATGGTATCCGGTTCCGAATTGCGCGCATGTTCGATGGGCTGATCGCGGTCGCCGGGGGCGCGATGATCGCGGTCACCGCGGCCGACGTCTTCCGCTCGCTGCTCGTGCCGCGCGCCAGCACACGGTGGCTCCGCGTGGCCCCCGCGATCTCCATCGCTTTGTTCGCGGGGTGGCAGGCGATGGCCGACCGTATCCGCATGCCGCATCTGCGTCAGACATTCCGGGCGAGCCTGGCCCCGCTGATGCTCGTGCTGGCGCTGATCGCCTGGACGATGCTTCTCATCATCGGCTTCGGCCTCATTTTCTGGGCTCACCGGACCGACTTCACGCCCGCCCTGGGCTCGTTCGGCGACGCGCTCTACGCCGCAGGTTCCGCCTTCTCGACGCTAGGGATCAATGGCGTGGTAAGGCCCGGCGCGACGCGCATCGCGGTGTTGATCTGCTCGACCGCCGGCCTTGCCATCGTGACCGTCGTGGCGACGTTCCTGATCTCGATCCAGGCGGGCTTCAGTCGGCGCGAAACGCTGGTGCTGCGCCTCGAATCGCACGTCACGCTGCCCCCGGCGGGCATCGCCATCCTGGAGACTTACGCGAACGAGGCGATCATCGGCCGGCTCGGCGCATTCTTCGAAGGGTGGGAGCTGTGGGCGACCGAAGTCGCGATCAGCCATCGCGCGTTCCCGATCCTTGTGTTTTTCCGGTCGAACGACAGCCGCTGCGAATGGCTGGCAGCGTTCGGCGCGGTGCTCGATGCGGCGGCGCTGCTAGATACGACGATCGTCGACGCGCCGCCCCCGGCGAAGGCGGGCGCGCATTTCGTGCTGCGCACCGGTGCGCGAGTGCTCAATGACCTCGCCGAGCAGTTCGGCGTCGCGAACATGTCGGCCGATGGCGTCGACGCGAAGCGATACCGCGACCATCATAAGCGACTCGTTGCCGCAGGATACCGCGCGAACGACAGGGAAGACGCGGCCCAGCGCTATGCCGAGCGCCGCAAGACCTACGCCGGCGCGCTCGTCGGCCTCGGCCACCGCCTCCACATCGACGTCGACGAGCGCAAGGGCGACGATCCCGACAGCACGCCGCAAACGTAGCGGGACCGCCGGTCGCCAGACCCCAAGGGAGACCGCTTATTTGGCCTCGGCCGCTCCATAAAGGAAATCGGCGAAGAACAATGCGGCATCATCCATGCCGGCGATCTTCGGGTTGGTGCTGTCGATCAGATACCATTCGTCGGGCGCATGCGCGCCCGCGCCGCGCCCGATGCCGAGACTGGTCGCGGCCATCTTCAACGGCTCGCCGGTGAACACCACGCCCGGCCACGATCCCGCCGAGCGCGGGGTCAACGTCACCGGCACCCGCGCCTGTTTGAACGTCGCGAGTTCGGCCTTGACCAGCGCGCTGTCCTCGGCGGTCTGGTTGGGTCCATAGCCGCCCGACTGGTGCACCTCGATATCGCCGAAGCCTTTGTCCGCCAGATGTTTGCGCAACTTGGCCATCACGTCTTCTGGCGTCATGTCGGGAACCAGCCGCATGTCGATCTTCGCTTCGGCTTGGCCGGGAAGCACCGTCTTGCCGCCGGGGCCGGTATAGCCCGCGACCAGCCCCTCGATATTGATCGTCGGCTGTGAGGCTAGTCGCTCCATCGCCGTGCGATAGTCTTCGTCGGCGATCCAGGTCTTGATCCCGTATTCCTTCTTGACCTCCGCTTCGCTGTTGCGCGCGACATTCATCGCGATCAGCTCTTTCTGCCGCGCGGTTAGCGGTTGGACGTGATCGAACCAGCCCGGCACCGCCGGCGTATGCCCGTCGTCCTTGACCAGGGTGTCGAGGGCCTTGACCAGGTGCCACGCCGGGCTGTCGACCGACGCGGCGAGGCTCGAATGGATGTCCTTGACCGGACCGCGCTGCCACCGGCCGCCGCCGGCGATCAGCTGGATCTCGACCGCGCCCTTCGCGCCCAGCTCCAGATCGACTTCACCCGTCGCGCTCTGCTCGGCGCCGGGGATCACGACGCCGATGCATTTGCCGATCGCGGCGCGAACGTCGGGACGAGTGACAATCTCATGAAAATGCGGGCTCGCGATCTCCTCCTCGCCCTCGGCGACGAGCACAAGGTTCACCGGAAGCTTGCTCCCCGTCGCACGGAAGGCGCGCACCGCGTTGAGAAACGTCGTCTCCGGCCCCTTCTGGTTGACCGCGCCGCGCGCGACGATCGTCTTGCCGACGCCGGGGCGATCGACCAGTCGGCCTTCCAATGGCGAGGATGTCCATTCGGCGGGTACGTACTGCTTGACGTCGTACATGAAGTAGACGCCGAGGCACTGTTTCGCCCCGGCATCGAGTGTCGCGAACACGCCGGGCACGCCGCTGGTCGGCACGACCTCGGCTCGCTGGAATCCCGCATCCTTGAGCATCCCGACGAGGTAAGGCGCTCCCTTGTCGACGTTGCGGCCCTCTGCGGCGATCGTCGGCAGCGCGATCCAGTCTCGCATGCGCTGTACCGCCGCGTCATGATCGGCCTTGATCGCCGCGGCCAGCGCGGCGCGGTCGGGTGTCGCGGCCAGCGCCAGGTTGGACGACGCGAGACCCGGCAATCCCGCGGTCACCGATAGCAAGATTGCAATTGCCCTATAGCGCTTCATTTCTCAAGCCCCCCATGAACGGCCAATCTTGCTTGGTCGATGCATGCTGTCCAGCCCTCGCCCGTCGTCGACCGGACAAAATCGCGTCTTTCGCGCTTGCATGGCCAGCCCCCATCCCCGAACAAGTTGTCCAAAGGACAAGTCGGCTCCATGCTCGATATCGACGATGCTTCCGCCACGGGCCCCTCCGCGCCATGCCTAAAGGTCGATGCCGGCCCCGAAGCGGCGCCCGCGGACGGCAACCGGTACTTCAACCGCGAACTCAGCTGGCTGGCGTTCAACCAGCGCGTGCTGGCAGAAGCGACCAATCCCGATTACCCGCTGCTCGAGCGGCTGCGGTTCTTGTCGATCTCGGGCAGCAACCTCGACGAATTCCTGATGGTGCGCGTCGCGGGGCTGGCGGGACAGGTACGGCGACAGATCGAGGAAGTGTCGATCGAGGGACTGACGCCGTCGCAGCAGCTCGCTGCGATTTCAGAAGCGGTGACGCAATTGGAGACGCAGCAACAGGATGCGTGGCGCGAGCTTGAGGGACTGCTGATCGCCAAGGGCATCCGCGTGATCGACGACGATCGGCTCGATCCCGTGCGCGAACGGTGGCTGAAGGCATACTTTCTCGAACACGTTCTGCCGATCATCACGCCACAGGCGATCGATCCCGCGCATCCGTTTCCGTTTATCGCCAACCAAGGAATGGGGCTGCTGTTTCCGCTGACCCGATTGTCCGACGGCGCGCCGATGATGGAGATGGTGCTGTTGCCGGCGGCGCTGCCCCGCTTCATCCGCGTGCCCGGCGATGGCAAGGGCGCGGACAAGGGCGCCGATGCCGTCTACATCAGTTCAGAAGACCTGCTGCGGCGTCATGCGGAACTGTTGTTTCCGGGCTTTCGCGTGCTGGGCGACGGCGTGTTCCGCGTGCTGCGCGATAGCGATATCGAGATCGAGGAGGATGCCGAAGACCTGGTGCGATACTATCGCACCGCGATCCAGCGGCGGCGCAAGGGCCTCGTCATCATGCTGCAGCTGCAGAGCCGGATCGATCCGGCGGCGGAAAAGCTGCTGCGCGACAAGCTGCGGCTCGATCACGCGATCGTCATCAAGACCGACGGGCTCGTCGGCGTCAGCGGCCTGTCGGCGATCGTCGATGAAGATCGCCCCGAATTGAAGTTCGAGCCCTACACGCCCCGCTATCCCGAGCGCGTATTGGAGCACGACGGCGATCTGTTCGCGGCGATCCGCGAAAAGGACATCGTCATCCAGCATCCGTACGAGACGTTCGAGGTGGTGATCGATTTCCTGAAGCAGGCCGCGCGCGACCCCGACGTCGTCGCGATCAAGCAGACGCTGTACCGCGCGGGCAAGCAATCGGCGGTGATCAACGCGCTGATCGCCGCGGCCGAGGCGGGCAAGTCGGTGACCGCGGTGGTCGAGCTGAAAGCGCGGTTCGACGAGGAGCAGAACCTCTTGTGGGCGAGCCAGCTCGAACGCGCGGGCGTGCAGGTGATCTACGGCTTCGTCGATTGGAAGACGCACGCCAAGGTGTCGATGGTGGTGCGGCGCGAGGCGGGCGCGGACGGGGGCAGCAGCTATCGCACCTATTGCCACTTCGGCACGGGCAACTATCACCCGATCACCGCGCGCATCTATACCGACCTGTCGTTCTTCACGGCCGATCCGGCTGCGGGGCGCGACGCGAGCAAGCTGTTCAACTTCATCACCGGCTATGTCGAGCCGCGCCGCACCGAGCTGCTCGCGATCAGCCCGATCTCGCTGCGCTCCCGGCTTTACGAATGCATCGACGGAGAGATCGCCAACGCGCGCGCGGGCAAGCCGGCCGAGATCTGGGCCAAGTTCAACTCGCTGACCGATACGGGCGTGATCGAGCGACTTTATGCGGCAAGCCAGGCGGGGGTGCGCATCACGCTGGTGCTGCGCGGCATCTGCTGCCTGCGGCCCGGCATCGCGGGGCTGTCCGACACCATCACGGTCAAGTCGATCATCGGCCGCTTCCTCGAGCATGGTCGTATCTGGGCGTTCGGTTCGGGCGCCTGGCTGCCGAGCCGCCGGGCGAAGGTGTTCATCACTTCGGCCGACGCGATGAGCCGCAACCTCGATCGCCGGGTCGAGCTGATGGTCCCGTTGCGCAATCAGACGGTGCACGATCAGGTGCTGGGCCAGGTTCTGCTCGCGAACCTGCTCGATACCGAGCAATCGTGGCTACTGAACCCCGACGGCAGCTATTGCCGCGTCGGCGATGCCGATGGGGTTGCGGCGGATAAGCCGTTCAATCTGCATCGCTATTTCATGACCAATCCATCGTTGTCGGGGCGCGGCGCATCGCTGGCGAGCGGGCGCAAGGTGCCCAAGCTGTCGTTGCGGCGCGGCACGGCGCTAGCATGATTCCGGGGCTGGCATGATCCCGAGGCGGGTCGAAGACGGATCCGCGCGCCCTGATCGGCGCGCAATCATCGACATCGGCTCGAACACCGTCCGGCTGGTGATCTACGCCGGCCCCCCGCGCGCGCCGCAGATCGTGCTCAACGAGAAAGTCTCCGCCAAGCTTGGCCGCGATCTCGATCGCACCGGCATGTTGGCGGACAAGGCGATGGCCGCCGCGCTCGCCGGCCTCGCGCGCTTCGCCACGCTGCTGCGCGCGCTCGGGGTCGAGGACGTGCAGACCGTCGCCACCGCCGCGAGCCGGGACGCGCGCAACGGCGCGCAGTTTCTCGATGCGGTCCGCGCGCTCGGCCTGTCGCCGCGCCTGCTGTCGGGCGAGGAAGAGGCGCGAGCGAGCGCGCTCGGCGTCATCGGCGCGTTCCCCGGCGCGGTCGGCGTGGTCGCGGACCTTGGCGGCGGCAGTCTCGAACTGGTGCGCATCGAAGGCGAGAGCATCGCGCACGGCGCGTCGCTGCCGTTCGGCTCGCTGCGCCTCGCGGCCCTGCGCGCCGATGGCCCTCGTGAATTCGCGCTGCGCGCCGACGAGGCGCTGACCCGCGCCGGCTGGGACGGTGTGCAAGGCCAACCGCTCTATCTGGTCGGCGGTTCATGGCGCGCGTTCAGCCGCTATGCGCTGTATCTGGAGACGCAGGCGCACGCCTCGGCGCTCGACGATCCGCATGGGGTCGAACTGACCCCGCAGGCGGCGCTGCGCATCGCCGACGCGCTGGTCGGCACCCGGCCGACCGGACCGCTGCCCGGCATCGCCAGCGCGCGGCTTGCCAGCTTGCCGGACGCGGCGGCATTGCTACTTCAACTGATTGAGCGGTTGAAGCCTGCACGGCTGGTATTCTCGTCATGGGGACTGCGCGAAGGGTTGCTTTACTCCGCGCTCGATCCCGATGCGCGACGTCAGCATCCGCTGGTCGCCGGGGTCGGCGCATTCGCGGCGCGCTATGGCGTTAACTCGGATCTGGCCGAGGCCGTGCTGCGCTGGGTCGCGATCGTGCCAGGTCGTGGCGACGGGGAAACCGAGCCGCTTCGCAAGGCGGCGACGTTCTTGACGTTGGCCGCGCAACGGATCGAGCCCAACCTGCGCACCGACGAAGCGCTCGAATGGGCGCTGCGCAAGCGGTGGATCGGGCTCGACAACCGGGGACGCGCGCTGCTCGCGGCCGCCGTGCTGGGCAACGCCGGCCGCACGCAGACGCCGCCCGATGTCGCCGACCTGGCTCCAGCGGCGGATATCCGCGATGCGATCGCCTGGGGCCTCGCCATTCGTCTGTGCCGCAAGCTCTGCGGCGGAGCCATGCCTGCGCTCGCGGCATCCGCGCTGACGATCGAACGGGGAGTGGGCGCGCGCGGCAAACTGGTGCTGCGCATCGCGCCGGCGTTCGCTTCGCTGCGCACCGACAGCGTCGGACGGAGCTTGCGCCTGCTCGGCGAATGGTTGGGGTTGGCCAGCGAAATCCGCGTTGGCGAGGCGACGCTGGCGACGGCGTAAGCCACCGCACGCGCGATCGGTGCGTCAGGAATCCATCGAATAGCCAGCCGCGCGGACGGTGCGGATCGGGTCGTCCTCGCCATCGCGTACGATCGCCTTGCGCAGCCGGCGGATATGGACGTCGACCGTGCGCTCGTCGATATCCGAATCGAGGCCCCATACGCCGTCAAGGATCTGCTGACGCGAGACGACGCGATTGGTCCGCTCCATGAAATAGCGCAGCAGCCGGAACTCGGTCGGCCCCAGATGCAGCGCCTCGCCGCGCCGGCGCACGCGATGCGAGGCGATATCGAGCTCGAGTTCGCCGACGGTCAGCACGTCGCCCGCGAGCGCCGGCCGCGCGCGGCGCAGCAGCGATTCGATCCGCGCCATCAGTTCACGCGGGGAGAACGGCTTGGTCACGTAGTCATCGGCGCCGGTCTTGAGGCCGCGAATGCGATCCTCCTCCTCGCCACGCGCGGTCAGCATCAGGATCGGCACGCGTGCCATGGTCTTGTCCTTGCGGATCTGCCGGCAGACTTCGATGCCGGGAACCTGCTCGATCATCCAGTCGAGGATGATCGCATCGGGCAATGCCTCGCGCACCATGATCAGCGCCTCTTCGCCGTCGCCGGTGGTGCGCACATCGTACCCTTCGGCGCCGAGGTTCCAGGCAAGCAGTTCGCACAGCGCGACATCATCTTCGACCACCAGAATGGACGGGTTCATCGCGAGTTCCTCAAGGCGCCGCGGCCGTGCGGCCGGAAAAATACTGACCCGTCGCGGCGAAGTAGACCATCTCGGCGACGTTGGTCGCATGATCGCCGATCCGCTCGAGACTGCGCGCGACGAACAGAAGCTGCGCCGCGCTCGATATCGTGGCAGGGTTTTCCATCATGTGTGTGACAAGCGCGCGAAATAGGCTGTTATAGAAACTGTCGAGCTTGTCGTCGCGCTCGATGACTTCCATCGCGAGGCTCGCGTCGCGCGCGCCATAGGCGTTGAGCACGTCGCGCACCATGCCCTGCGCAAGCTCGGCCATCGGCGGGATGACGCTCAACGGCTCGATTTTCGCGCGGCCCTCGACCTCATCGACGCGCTTGGCGATGTTCTTGGCATAGTCGCCGATGCGTTCGATCACGCCCGAAATCTTGAGCGCGGCGATGACATCGCGCAGGTCGTCTGCCATCGGCGCGCGGAGCGCGATGATCCGCACCGCCAGCCGATCGACCTCGACTTCCAGGGCATCCATGCGCGCGTCGTTGGCGATCACGACTTCGGCTTTCTCGCCATCGTGCCGCACGAGCGCATCGACCGCGTCGCGGATGGCGACTTCGGCAAGGCCACCCATCTCGGCGATCAGCCCTCGCAACTGACTGATCTCGTGCTCGAAGCTCTTGACGGTATGCTCGATCATGGTGCGCCCCCGCTCAGCCGTAACGCCCGGTGATGTAATGCTTGGTGCGCTCCTCGCGCGGGTTGGTGAAGACTTGGCTCGTATCGCCATACTCGATCATCGCGCCGAGGTGAAAGAACGCGGTGCGTTGCGAGACGCGCGCGGCCTGCTGCATCGAATGCGTGACGATCACGATCGCGTAGCGCGCGCGCAGATCGTCGATCAGCTCCTCGATCCGCGCGGTGGCGATCGGGTCGAGCGCCGAACACGGCTCGTCCATCAGGATCACCTCGGGATCGACCGCGATCGCGCGCGCGATGCAGAGGCGCTGCTGTTGCCCGCCCGACAGCGCGGTGCCCGCGTCGGTCAGCCGGTCCTTGACCTCGTCCCACAGCCCCGCGCGCCGCAGCGACTGTTCGACGAGGGCTTCGAGCTCAGCGCGACTCTCGGCCAGACCGTGGATGCGCGGGCCGTAGGCGACGTTCTCGTAGATCGACTTGGGAAACGGATTGGGCTTCTGGAACACCATGCCGACACGCGCGCGCAGCTGCACCACGTCCATGGCTCCGCCATAGATATCCTCGCCATCGAGCAGGACTTGGCCGTCCACCCTGGCCCCGGCGATCGTGTCGTTCATGCGGTTGAACACGCGCAGGAACGTCGATTTGCCGCACCCCGATGGGCCGATGAACGCGGTGACGAGCCCAGCGTCGATGTCGATCGACACGTCGTCGATCGCGCGTTTGGCGCCGTAGTCGACCGTCACGTTCCGCGCGGTCAGTTTGGTCATTTGAGCCATCTACCAGCGCACCTCGAAGCGATTGCGCAAGTAGATCGCCAGCCCGTTCATGGCGAGCAGGAACACCAGCAATACGATGATCGCCGCGGAGGTATCGCGGATGAACCCCGGATCGATCTCGTCCGACCATAGGAAGATCTGCATCGGCAGCACTGTCGCGGGATCGGAGAAGTCGCTCGGCGGCGCGGGGACGAAGGCGCGCATGCCGATCATCAGCAGCGGCGCGGTCTCCCCCAACGCGCGTGCCATGCCGATGATCGTGCCGGTCATGATGCCGGGCAAGGCGACCGGGATCACATGCTGGAACACGACCTGGATCGGGCTTGCGCCGACTGCCAGCGCCGCGTCGCGCACCGATGGTGGGACAGCGCGGATCGCGTTGCGCGCCGATATGATGATCACCGGCATCGTCATCAGCGCCAACGTGAGCCCCCCCGCCAGCGGCGACGAGCGCGGCACGCCGAACGTGTTGATCAGCAGCGCCAGGCCCAACAAGCCAAAGATGATCGAGGGGACCGCGGCGAGGTTGTTGATCGACACCTCGATCCATTCGACCCATCGCCGGCGGCCTTTGGGCGCGAATTCCTCAAGATAGATCGCCGCGAACACGCCGGTGGGAAACGCGAACACGAACGTCAGCAGCATCGTCAGCGCCGAGCCTTTCATCGCGCCCAGGACGCCCGCCGTCTCGGCGCCGGTCGAATCGGAGCTGGTCAGAAAGCGCCAGTCGATGCCCGACAGGCCGTCGATGAGGATCGTCGCCAGCAGGATCGCCAGGAACGACAGGCTGATCAGCACCGCGCCAAGGCCCATCAGCCGAAAGCGCCGTTCGGACGCGTGGCGCCGAGCGAGCGACCGCGAGGCCCGCGCGGATGGGCGAGCATTACTCATAGGCCTCCCGGAAACGCCGCACGACGCGCAGCGCGACGATGTTGAGCGCGAACGTCACGCAGAACAGCACGAGGCCCAACGCGAACGCGGACAGCGTCTTGGGGCTGTCGAACTCCTGATCGCCGGTCAGCAGCTGGACGATCTGGTACGTCACCGTGGTCAGGCTGGCGAACGGATCGGCGGACAGCCGCGCGCTCGCGCCCGCAGCCATGACGACGATCATCGTCTCGCCGATCGCGCGGCTGACCGCGAGGATCACGCCCGCGACGATGCCAGGAAGCGCGGCGGGGATCAGCACGCGACGGATCGTCTCGCTGCGCGTCGCGCCCATCGCCAGCGATCCGTCGCGCATCGCGCCAGGCACCGCCGCCAGGCTGTCGTCGGCCATCGAAGAGACGAACGGGATGATCATCACTCCCATGACGAGCCCCGCCGCCAGCGCGCTCTCGCTCGAAGGGTTGCTCTCGCCGAGCCACAGCGCGAGGTCACGCACGCGCGGCGCGAGCGTCAGCGCGGCAAAATAGCCGTAGACCACGGTAGGCACGCCGGCGAGGATTTCGAGGCAAGGCTTCAGCCAGCGGCGCGCGCGCGGATGCGCGTACTGCGTCAGGTATATCGCGCTCATCAAGCCAAGGGGAATCGCGACCAGCATCGCGATAACCGCGCCAATATAGAGCGTGCCCCAGAAGAGCGGCACCGCGCCGAAACCTTGCGCAAGCTCGGGCCCGGCGGCGCTCCCCGGTGCCCAGCGCAGTCCGGTGAGGAACGCGATCGGCGATACCTGCGCAAAAAAGCGCAACGATTCGAACAGCAGCGATACGATGATGCCGAGCGTGGTCAGTACCGCGATCAGCGACGCCAGCAGCAGCGTCAGCATCACCGCCCGCTCGACGCGAGTGCGCGCGGGAAACTCGCGACGGACGCGCGTATAGCCCCATGCACCGCCGGCGAACGCGGTCACCACCGCGAAGGCCAGGCCGATCAGCGCGAACCGCCGTTCGGCGCGGCCCAGCGGTGCCGCGATGACGCGCGAGATCGGATTGAATGCACCCATCGCGGGGTCGGCGGCGAGCGAGCGAGCCTCGGCAAAGACGGCATCGCGCACCATGCCCGCCGGCGGCAATCGCGCGGCGACCGGGTCGGCGAGCAGCGCGCGCTCGATCAGCGCGGGTCGCGCGACGTTCCACAGCGCAAGCGCCAGCAGCCCGGGGATCAGCACCCAAAGCGCAAGGTGCCAACCGTGATAGCCCGGCAGCGCGCGTAGCGAGCCGCGCCCGGCGTTCAAGCGCCGTGCACGCGCACGCCCGGCGAACCAGCCGGCGATCGCCAGCGCGATGACGACGATTGGCGCCATGGCGATCATGCGAATGATCGATCGGAAGGAAGGTGCGTAGACGTCATCGCGCCAACTCGCGCGGGTCGAGCGGCGTCATCGCCTCGGCGATCGCAGCATTACGCGCGCGAACCGGATCGGGCGCGATGACCATGCCGCGCGCCTGCAGATAGCCGCCCGGCCCCCAGCCGCGCGTCCATTCGCGCACGTAGTCCGCCAACCCCCGGATCGCGGCAAGATGCTGCTTCTTGACGTAGATATACAGCGGCCGCGCGCCGGGATAGCGGCCGTCTGCAATGCTCTCGTAGGTCGGCGGGACGCCGCCGATGGGGATGCCTTTCAGCCGCGTCGCGTTCTCCTCGAGGAAGCTGTAGCCGAACACGCCGATCGCGGCGGGGTTCTGCGCGAGCTTCTGAACGATCAGGTTGTCGTTCTCGCCGCCTTCGACGTAAGCGCCGTCCTCACGCACCTCGCGGCACAGCTTTTGAAAGCGCGCCGGATCGGTCTTTTCGAGCGCGGCGGTCGCGCGATCGGTCTTGCAGCCGGCGGTCATGATCAGTTCGGCGAGCGCGTCGCGCGTGCCCGATGTCGTCGGCGGGCCGTAGACCAGGATCGGCGTCGCGGGCAGCGAAGGGTCGACGTCGTTCCACGCGCGGGCGGTGTTGGCGCGGCCGAAGGGATTGGCGGCGAGTGCCCGGTAGATCTGCGCGGGCGTCAGCCTGAAGCCGGGACCCGCGCTGCTCTCCGCAAAGGCGATGCCGTCGATGCCGACCTGGATCTCGACCACTTGCGTGACGCCGTTCTTGCGGCAGAGCTCGAACTCGGCGGGCTTGATCCGGCGCGAGGCGTCCTCGATGTCGGGAAACGGCGCGCCGAGGCCCATGCAGAACAGCTTCATCCCCGCGCCCGTACCCGTCGCCTCGATCACCGGCGACTTGTTGCCGGCGCGCGCGAAACGCTCGGCGACCGTGGTCGCGAACGGATAGACCGTCGATGATCCCACCGCGCGGACATAATCGCGAGAGCTTGCCGCGCCGCACCCTGCCGCCCCGAACCCTGCAAGCATCGCGGCAAGTGCGAACAGGAAGAGGCGAGCCGGCATTTCCAGGATCCTTTCGCCGGTCACGATCGCAAACCCTGACCGCCGGTATGACAGAACCATTACCCATTTTTGACAATCACGTCGTCTCGCGCTCCGCGATACTCCGCGTGGGTCCGCTCAGATCGTCGCGCAGCGGCAACATCAGCGACGCGGTGGTGCCTGCCCCCGGTCGGCTGATGATATCGAACCGTCCGCGATGCCGCTCTACGATATGCTTGACAATCGACAGGCCGAGCCCCGTTCCCCCCGCCGCGCGACTACGGCTGGTATCGGCGCGATAGAACCGCTCGGTCAGGCGCGGCAGGTGCTCGGGCGCGATACCGTCGCCCTCGTCGCGCACGCTGACCGCCAGCCAGCCGCGCGGGGTCGCCTCGAGCGTAACGATCACCTCGCCGCCCGAGCGACCGTATTTCACCGCGTTATCGATAAGGTTGCGCAAGACCTGCGCCATCTGTCCGCGATCGCCGGCGATCGGCGCGCTGTCGACGTTGCTGATGATGGTAACCACCGGGCTTCCCCGGCCGGCGTCGGCGCGAAACTCGCTCGCGGTCTCGCGCACGACCGCGACCATGTCGACATGCTGCGAGGGTGCTTCGTGTTTGACCGCTTCGATGCGCGACAGGCTCATCAGATCGGCGACCAGCGCCTGCATCCGCAAAGCCTCGTGCCGGATCACGTCGAGGAACTTGGCGCGTGTCACGGGATCATCGCCGGCCTTGGGATTGCCGAGCGTCTCGACGTATCCGAGGATCGCCGCGAGCGGCGTGCGAAGTTCATGGCTCGCGTTGGCGACGAAATCGGCGTGCGCGCGCGCGACGCTGACGCGCTCGGACTGGTCGTAGAGGCCGACCAGTCGATCGCCGCTCGCCAACACCGCGCAGGTCACCTCCCACAGGCTACCGCCGACCGAGAGGTGCTGGATGCGCGCGGCGCCGCTTGCGGACCCGGTGATCAGCGCCACCGCATCCGGATTGCGGATCGCGATACGCACGTCCTGATTGACGATGTGGCCGCCGAGCAGGGCCTTGGCGGCGGCGTTGGCGAACGTCACCTGCGCATTCGCCACGATCAGTGCGGGCGTCTGCAGATGTTCGAGCAGGAATATGCCTTCGACCGCCATGCGGCGGCTTCTTACGGAAGCATCGCGTGGAGGGGAAGGTTCGCCGGCGGCGCGAGTTTGGTGGCAAGGTCCCTCCCCAGGCTCTTCGTCCTGCACCCTCACCGCTGGACGCAGCGGTCCGCGTGCTGTTATGCCGCAGTTGCGAGCACATTCGATCGCTTGAGGAGCCAATGCGCAGATGCCCTACTGGCATGGCCAAGCTTCATGACGAACTTCGTCGCCGATCGACTGCTGCTGTTCGGCGCTACCGGCGACCTCGCCAAGCGGATGCTGCTGCCTTCGCTGCGCGCGCTCTGCGCCGATACGCTGATCGATCCGCGACTGGAAATCATCGGCACCGCGCGATCGGATCTCAATGATCAGTCGTTCCGCAACATGGCGCGCGAAGCTTTAGAGAAATACCTGCCGCCCGATCGCAAGGGCAGCCTGGCGACATTCCTCAACCGGTTGAGCTTCCAGGCGCTCGATGCGACCGACCCGGAGGGCTTCGCCGCGCTCGCTGCCAAGGTCGGCTCGCCCAAGCAGGGCCTCGCGATCTTCCTGTCGACCGCGCCGAGCCTGTTCGAGCCGTCGATCGCCGGGCTCAAGGCAAGCGGTCTCGCGGGCGAGGCGACGCGCATCGGCCTCGAAAAACCGCTCGGCATCGATCTTGCGACCAGCCGCCAGATCAACGACGCGGTCGCTGCGGCCTTCCCTGAAGACCGCACGTTCCGGATCGATCATTACCTGGGCAAGGAGACGGTGCAGAACCTGCTCGCGCTGCGTTTCGCCAACATCATGTTCGAACCGCTGTGGAATTCGGCGCACATCGCGCACGTGCAGATCACCGTCGCCGAAACCGTCGGCCTCGAAGGGCGCGTTGCGTTCTATGATGACGCCGGTGCCATCCGTGACATGGTGCAGAACCACATGCTGCAGCTGTTGGCGCTGCTCGCGATGGAGCCACCGGTGAGCTACGAGGCCACGGGAGTTCGCGACGAGAAGGTGAAGGTGCTGCGATCGCTGCGCATGGTCGCGCCGAACGAGACCGTGACCGGCCAGTACCGTGCGGGCGCGATTGGTGGCCAGGCAGTGCCCGGCTACGACGACGAGCTCGGCAAGCCTTCGGACACCGAGACGTTCGTCGCGATCAAGGCACATATCGACAACTGGCGATGGAAAGGCGTGCCGTTCTACCTGCGCACCGGCAAGCGGCTGCCATTGCGCACGACCGAGATCGTCGTGCAGTTCCGCGAGGTGCCGCATTCGATCTTCTCGGGAAGAGGCGCGCGATCGGTTCCCAACCGGCTGACGATCGGCATCCAGCCGAGCGAGAACATCCGCCTGTCGATGATGGCGAAGGTTCCCGGTCTCGACCGCGGCGGCATCGGCTTGCGCCAGGTTCCGCTCGACATCACGCTGCCCGATGCGTTCGCCGGGCCGCAACGGCGCATCTCTTACGAGCGGCTGCTGCTCGATCTGATCGAGGGCGACCAGACGCTGTTCGTCCGGCGCGACGAGGTCGAGGCGCAGTGGCAGTGGGTCGATGCGATCCGCAGCGTCTGGGTCGACAACGGCATCGTGCCTAAAAGCTACGCCGCCGGCACCTGGGGACCGAGCGCGGCGATCGCGCTGACCGAGCGCGATGGCGTATCGTGGAACGAGTGAGGCGATGACATGAGCGTGCGGCGCGAAAGCGTGTCATGATCGAGCTCGCCGTCGCCGACATCGGCGGCACCAACGCACGCTTCGCGCTCGCCACGATCGGCGCCGACGGCGCGATCGCGATCGGCGAGCCCACAGTCCTCGCCACTAGCGATTACGTCGACCTGCCGGGTGCGTGGCGGGCGTTCGCGCAGCGGCTTGGCCGCGCCATGCCGCGTGCCGCCGCATTCTCGATCGCCGCGCCGATCACCGGAGCGGTACTGCGGATGACCAACAACACCTGGGTCCTCGATACAGCAACGCTCAACCACGAGCTCGGCCTCGACCGCTCGACCGTACTCAATGATTTCGGCGCGACTGCGCATGCCGCCGCGCACGCGCCCGACGATGCGTTCGAGCATATCTGCGGACCGCAAGGACCGCTGCCGACACTGGGAACGATCAGCGTCGTCGGACCGGGGACAGGCCTGGGCGTCGCCTATTTCCATCGCGATCCGGGCGGGGTCCGCGTCCAGGCGACCGAGGGCGGACACATCGAGTTCGGGCCGATGGACGCGATCGAGGACGCGATCCTGGCACGACTGCGCGCGCGCCATGGCCATGTATCGACCGAACGCGTGATCGCCGGGCCGGGTATCGTCGAAATTCATGCGGCGCTCGCCGCGATCGAGCAGCGCGAAATTGCCCCCGCGCTCGAAGACCGCGTCATCTGGCAACGCGGCATCGACGGCGAGGATGCGCTCTGCGCCGCCGCGGTCGAGCGCGCTTGCATGATCCTCGGCAGTATCACGGGCGGCTATGCACTGGCCCACGGATCGGTCGGCCTGGTGCTGGCCGGCGGTATCGCCGCGCGACTGCGCGCGTTGCTGCCCAGCTCGGGCTTTCCCGCCCGCTTCATCGACAAGGGGCGATACGAGCAGATCATGACGAACATTCCCGTCAAGCTGATCACGCTGGCGCAGCCCGGGCTCTATGGCGCCGCCGTCGCGTTCGCCGCGGAGCAGGGCTTGTCCCGGCCGACCCCGTCATGACGCTCGACACCATCGCCGATCTCGACGCGCGGCTGCAGGAACTGCACCGACGCACGGCCGAGACGCCGATGTTCAATCCGGTGTTCCAGCTCGGGTTCGAGCTGTCGCGCGCGCTGGAAAGCGGGGCGCTGGCGCTCGACCGGCTGGCCGAACTCGTCGCGGAGATGGAGAGCGAGGGGCTGGGCGCACGGGGCCAGCGGCTCATCCGGCTGGTCGCGCCGCTCGCGCCGTCCTACAACGCATCGCGATTGGCGGCGATGGCGGACGCGGACGAGCGGACCGCCGGCGACTTCGCCGCCTTCGCCGCGCGCTGGCAACGCCCCGCCGCGCACGTCGTGTTCACCGCACATCCGACGTTCCTGCTATCGAAGGCGCAGACCGAAGTGGTGGCGGCGGCCGCATCGACCGGCGACGCGAGCGGACACCACGTAAGCGCCACGCCCCCTGAAACGCCGAACGAACGCGACGCGATCACGCTCGATAGCGAACACGCTGCGGCGATGGCGGCGATGGCGCGAGCGCAGGACGCGCGCGATACGATCGTCGCGCAACTGCTGAACATCGCCACGGCGCGCTGGCCCAAGCGCTGGCGCGGCCTGCAACCGATGCCGGTACGGCTGGCGACCTGGGTCGGCTACGACATGGACGGCCGTACCGACATCGGCTGGACGACCTCGCTCGGCTATCGCCTGCGGGAAAAGGCGATGCGCTTGCGGCGCTACGCCGACAGCCTCGATACGCTTGCCCCGCATATCGCGGCGCGGTTGGCGCGAGCTGCCGCGCATAGCGATGTGATCGCCGTGGCGTTCGCCGCAGGACCTACCGATCCGGGTGATGTCTCCCAAGCCGCCAACCTGCTGACCGCCGAGCATTCCGACCGGCTGACCTCGCTCGCCGGCATCATCGCCGAACTCGAAGCCGAGGCCAGGGACGCGGACGCCGATGCTGCGCGCGACCTGTTGACCGTGGCCGCGGCGATGCGCGCCGATGGGCTCGGCATGGGCTGGGTGCATTTTCGCGTGAACGCATCGCAACTCGCCAACGCGATCCGCCGGCGCATCGACCCCGACGGCAAGCTCAGCCTGGCGAGCCAGGCGGCGCTGGTCCGCATGCGCGAACTGCTTGCCGAAGTGCGCCCGTTGCGCGCCAACTTCGCCGCGCTTGCGATCGAGAGCAGCACGGCGGTCCGCCAGTTCCTGGTGATGGGGCAAATCCTGGCGCATATCGACGCCGACGCGCCGATCCGAATGCTCGTGGCCGAGTGCGAGCAGCCGACGACGGTGCTCGCCGCGTTATATTTCGCGCGGATGTTCGGCATCGATGGCAAGGTCGACGTCTCGCCACTGTTCGAAACCGAGACCGCGCTGGAGCACGGCGGCCGCCTCCTCGACGCGCTGCTCGCCGAGGACGCCTACCGCGACTATGCGCGTCGGCGTGGCCGAGTGGCGATCCAGACGGGATTCTCGGACGCGGGTCGCTTCGTCGGCCAGTTGCCCGCGGCGCTGGCGATCGAGCGATTGCAGGGCCGCCTCGCGGAGGCGATGGCCGCGAACGGGCTTGGCGAGCTGTCGGCGCTGATCTTCGACACGCACGGCGAATCGATGGGTCGCGGCTGCCACCCGTCGAGCTTCGCCGATCGGCTAGCTTGGCCGTTGAGCCCGTGGGCGCGGCGGCGGTTCGCGCGCGCCGATATCCGGCTGGAGCCCGAGATCAGCTTTCAGGGCGGCGACGGATACCTGTTCTTCGGCTCACCCGAGCTTTCGCTGGCGACGTTGACGCGGCTTTGCGAACTACCGCTGTGGCGCACCGATACCGCCGAGCCGGTCGATCCGTTCTATCGCCGTACCGACCTCAGCCTCGATTTCTATCGCGCGATCAAGGACGTGCAGCAGGGCCATCTGGCCAGCAGCACCTATTCGCGCGCGCTGACCGCGTTCGGGCTGGGGCTGCTCAACGACACCGGCTCGCGCAAATCGCGTCGCCAGTCGGACCTCAGCGCCGACCGGTCGATGAACCTGCGGCAGATCCGCGCGATCCCGCACAATGCGATCCTGCAGCAGCTGGGCTATCCCGTGAACGTGATCGCCGGCGTCGGTACGGCGGCGGACGGCAACCGCGAGGAGATCGCCGGATTGCTGCGCGACAGTGCGCGTGGCCGCCAGCTGACCCGGCTGCTCCGCGCCGGGAACGCGCTCGCCAGCATCAAGAGCGTTGCGGCCTGGGGGGAGCTGTTCAATTCGGCCTATTGGGCAAGCCGCACCTATCGCGGCAACGAGCCGCACATCGCCGATGCCTGTCTGACCTTGGCCGAATACCTGACCAAGGATGATCGCACCGGCGTGTTCCGTCGCCTCGCCTCGCGGCTGCGGATCGATGCGGTCAAGCTGCACCGGCTGCTCGACCTGATCCCGCCGGACGAATTGCCGGATGGGCCGCCGGTCGCCGGCGATCAGGCGCGGCGCAACCTCGGCATCCTCCAGGCGCTGCGACTGGCGCTGCTTAAGCACATGTTCCTGCGCGCCGTATCGGTGCCGACGTTCAGCCGCGCCAATGACATCGGTCGCGACGACGTGCTCGAGATGGTGTTCACGCTGCGCATCGACGATGCGGTGGCGCAGTTGCGCCGCAAGTTCCCGATCAGCTTTCCCAAGATCGGCGACTTCGCGATTCCCGAGCCGACCGACTACCCGGACGAAGGCGCCGCGAACTACGCGGCGATCCACCGCGACTACATCGACCCGATCGCGCGATCACACGCGCTCATCCTGCGCATCGGTACGGCGATCGCCAACGAATTCGGCGCACATGGGTAGCGAGGTTTTGGTGCCAAAGGACGACCGCAGTCCCTTCTCTGACGAGGATCGGCTTTACCTGCCCCCGGCTCACACCAGCCCCAACCGCGCGAGTTCGCCGACCAGGCGCGCGGGCAAAGTATCGCAGGTTGCACCCTCCACCAGGTCGCGCGGCGCGTCGGCGTCTTCGAGGTAGCGCCACATCTGGTGCGCGCGTTTGCGGCGCGGATCGACCAGGATCAGGCGCGGCTCAAGCCTGATCCACCATCGCCCATCCTCCGCGCGCTGGTCAAAGCCCAGCAACGGCGAGCGCCCGATCAGCGTATGCTCGTGGATCCAGTAGAGCGAGCCGCCGGTCAGCTCGGCGAGCCGCTTGGGCACGTAGCGCGTGGTGAGGCGCGCCTCGCCGTTCTGTTCGGGCAGCGCGCCCTGTCGTTCGAGCCGCTCGGCAAGGTCTTCGGTGCCCTGGCAACCGAACGCGATCTTGGTGAGGTGCAGCGGCATCGGGCCGAGATAGGCGCTCAACTGAGATGGAACAGGTCAGCCAGCCCGAGGAAGAAGAAGAAGCCGAACGTATCGGTCATTGTCGTGACGAACACGGTCGATGTCACCGCAGGATCGATCCGCGCGCGATTGAGCGCGACCGGGATCAGCACGCCCGACAGCCCTGCATTCAGGCTGTTGAGCATCATCGCCAGCACCAACACCAGGCTTAGCCACCAGTCGCCGTAGACGACCTGGCAGCCTATCGCCATCAGCAGTCCGAGCCCCAGGCCGTTGGCGCTGGCGATCCACCATTCGCGCGCGATCATCCGCCAGGTGTTGGCGCTGGTCAGCTGATTGGTGGCGAGCGCGCGCACCGTCACCGTCATCGTCTGCGTCGCCGCATTGCCGCCCATGCCTGTGACGATCGGCATCAGCACCGCCAGTGTGACCAGCCGCGCGATGGTGCTCTCGAACGCCGCGACCACCGCCGAGGCGAGGATCGCGGTCGCAAGGTTGATCGTCAGCCAGACCAGCCGCGTGCGGATCGTGCGCGGCAGCGGCTCGTTGATGTCGCCATCGCCCGCGCCCGACAGCAGCAGCGCGTCCTCGCCCGCTTCCTCTTGGATTATGTGGACGACATCGTCGACGGTGATCTGCCCGACCAGCCGTCCGGCTTCGTCGATCACTGCGGCCGAGATCAACGCGT
Source organism: uncultured Novosphingobium sp. (assembly GCA_964242815.1). GTDB lineage: Bacteria > Pseudomonadota > Alphaproteobacteria > Sphingomonadales > Sphingomonadaceae > Novosphingobium. The sequence continues at coordinate 27,731 of CAXSZV010000005.1, read as the reverse complement.
ATTTCTGGAACCGGAGCGCGACTTCCTCCTGATCCATCGTCACCGGCAGCAGCGTCTGTTCGCGCTGCATGACATCGGCGAGCCGCACGTCGCGCGGGCTGCGAAGCAACCACGACAGCGCGCAAGTACCGATCGGATGGTGCGCGGGATCGACGACGAACACCTCCCAGAACTCGGTGGCAAGCTCGCCCGCGTCGCGCAGATAATCGATCAGTTCGCCGACCTGCATGTGCTCGGGCGCCGCGACGAACTCGCGACTCATCAACCGCCCGGCGGATTCCTCGGGGAAGGCGAGCGCGCTGGCGATCGCTGCGCGGTCCTCGGGATCGAGTTCGGCAAGGACCGCGCGCTGATCGGCCTCGTCGAGGTCCTCGATCATCGACACCGCATCATCGGTGTCGAGCTGCTCGGCGAACGCGGCGATGATGTCGGCGGGCAGTTCGCCGATCAACTCCTCGCGCACGTGGTAGTTCATCTCGGCGATGACGTCCGCGCTCAGCAGATCGCGGATCGCCTTGGCCAGCGCCGGCCGATCGTCATGGTCGAGCAGCTCGAACAGATCGGCGATGTCGGCTGGGTGCAGCGGCTCGACCAGATCGCGCGCCGCGTCGCCGTCGCCATCCTTGATCGCGTCGCGCACCTCGCGGACGAATTCGGGCTTCAGCCGGTTGCCGCGATCGAGGCTTTCACTGTGCGGCGAACCCGGCTCGGCGGCGCGCTCGACCACCAGGATCTCGGAAGGGTCAGCGCTCATGCGTTGCGGTCTAGAACGATGGTTCGCGATTGCAACACGGGTGCCTGCAACACAGGTGGTGGCCGGCGCGCGACGTGACATTGGCTGCGGCGCGCCTATATCCGCCCGACATCAAGAGGAGCGCCCGATGGCCGACGAATACCTGACCCTGACGCTGGACACCGGAGACGAGGCGAAGAACGGCGAGGTCAAGATCAAGCTGCGCGGCGATCTTGCTCCCGGCCACGTCGCGCGGATCAAAGAACTGGCCGGCGAGGGCTTTTACGACGGCGTCGTGTTCCACCGTGTGATCCCCGGCTTCATGGCACAGGGCGGCGATCCCAACGGCACCGGCAGCGGCGGCTCGGACAAGCCCGATCTCAAGGCCGAGTTCAACGCCGAGCCGCACGTGCGCGGCGTCTGCTCGATGGCGCGGACGAGCGCGCCCAATTCGGCCAACAGCCAGTTCTTCATCGTGTTCGACGACGCCCGTTTCCTCGACAAGCAATACACCGTCTGGGGTCAGGTCGTCGAAGGCATGGATATCGTCGACGCGCTGCCCAAGGGCGAACCCCCGCGCGCGCCGGGCAAGATCGTCAAGGCGACCGTCAGTGAGGCTTGAAACCAGATCGCGGACCGCCAGCCGACCGTGGTGATCGGTCGGCTGGCGGGCGCCGCGTCTTCTTTCCGGAAGCGGCTGACGTGTCGGGCGCTTGGCCCATCAGTTTCGTCAGCCGTGCCTTTTCGGCAGGGCTCAAATGGTCGTACGTGCGCTGCTTCGGCAACGAGGCGGTCGCCGCCTGGATCTTCGCGCCGATATCGGGCATCCGCTTCATCAGCACCGTAATAAACGCCTGCGCCGGCGCGACGACGTCGGGATCGGTCATGATCGTCAACGATTGCGCCGCATAGGCCTGTCCGGTCTGCGTCGCGAAGAAGCGGTTGAGGTCGCCAAGCTGCGCAAGATCGAACGGTCGCACATAGGCGCGCATACCGGCGCTCGATCTGCATCATCGCGCCGGCCATCTCCTCGCTCATCACCCTCGCGGTGATACGCATGCGTTCGCGATAGGCGGGATCGAGCACGGTCATCATCATCTCTGCAAGCGTGTCCGAGATCATGCACGGCAGACATTCGCGGTACGGCGAATTCTTTCGGTTCGGCATACATAGGTTGAGCGATGGTCTTGTCCGCTTGCTAACGGTGGTTGTCGGAGGGAGAGTCCAACCCAAGTCTAGCTGGCGTCGGCAAGTTCCATATCGTCTGATGCGCGGCGCGGACATCGGATTGGTTTTCTTTGATTAACAGGAGACAATGATCACAAGCGTGCTAAAGCGGGATATCATCGTGGTCGGGGGTTCAGCCGGCAGCAATCCCGTGCTCAAGCGTCTGCTCGGCGATCTACCCGCCGATCTACCCGCGAGCGTGTTCATCAGCACGCACATCCCCCCTCACGGCAAAAGTTTTCTGGTCGACATCCTCGATGCGAGCGGACCCCTGCCGGTGACCCGCGCACACGACGGACAGGCGATCGAGCAGGGCCACGTCTATGTCGCCGCGCCCGATCGGCATCTGCTGCTGATCGACGGCGTCATTCGGCTAGGCGAAGGACCGCGCGAGAACATGGCGCGGCCTTCGATCGATCCGCTGTTCCGATCGGCGGCGCTCGCGTTCGGTCCGCGCGTCGTCGGCGTCGTGCTTAGCGGCATGCTGAATGACGGATCGTCCGGGCTCGATGCGATCAAATCATGCGGCGGGACGACCGTGGTGCAAAATCCGCTGGACGCTGAAGCCGACCAGATGCCGCTGTCCGCGCTCGAGGCGGTCGATATCGATCACGTCGTCGAGGCGGCTGAGCTCGGACGGCTGATCGCCGCGATAGCGAAGACCGATGCCGGCGAAGCCCGCGCGCCTTCGGACGATCTGCGTCTTGAGGTGGAGATCGCGGCGGGCGTTCGGCTCGGCAGCGAAGCGCTTCGCCGGATCGCGACGCCCAGCGCGATATCGTGTCCCGATTGCGAAGGCGTGCTGTCAGAGATGCACGCTTCCCGGCCGCTGCGCTATCGCTGTCAGGTGGGGCATGCGCACACCGCACAAACGCTCGACGCGAAAATTGACGAGGTCGATGAAGCGATCCGCGTGGCGATGCGGGTGATCGAAGAACGCGTCACGCTGGTGGATCGCATGGCGCTCGACGCGCGCCAGACCGGGCGGAGCGCGGTCGCAGAACTCTATGAAGAACGTTCGATGGAATACGGGCGTTACGCGACCACGTTGCGCGGCGCGGCCATCCGCTCGCTTCGTGCCAGCCAACCGCCTTCGGCAAGCGGAATTGCTTGAAACCGCTTCGATAACAGGCGGTCTGCGTTTACAACGATCGCGGTCGATCGGTGGGAACGAATGGCGGACGAGCAAGAACTGACGGAAATGGTTGCCGATGATGCATCGCCGGGATCGGCGATTACAGTGGTCGGCGTCGGCGTATGCCTCGCGTCACTTCCATCGCTCGAACAGCTTTTCGCCGATATCGATCCCGATCTTGGCGCGGCCTACCTGATCGCGGTGCGCCAGACCGAAGGGCTGGATGTCGCGACCGTCGTCGATGTGTTGTCCGCGCAGCGGTCGCTGCCGGTATCGATCGGCGTGGATGGCGAGCTGATCGAGCCCAACCATATCTACATCGGCGGACCCGATGACGTGATCGGCCTTACCGACGGGCATCTCAGCGTCCGCGCCGTCGATGGTCCGATCGGCCATCGGGGCACGATCGATTCGATGCTGATCTCGATCGCCGAGCATGCGCACGACCATGCCGTGGCGGTGATCCTGCGCGGGCTGGGCAGCGATGGCACGGCGGGTGTCACCGCGACCAAGAAGTTCGGCGGGCTTTCGATCGCGGAGGCGGGACCGGAGGACGACGGATCGCGAGGCATCGGCCCGTTCGGCGCGGCCGATCTGCGTACCCCACTCGGTCGGATCGCCAAGGAGATCGCTTTCTATCTCGGCAACGTCGCTCTTCCCAATGAGGATGGTCACGACGATGCGCCCGCGCAGGTCGAGGCGCATGTCCGGCAGATCGCCACTGTCCTACGCAACACGACGGGGAACGACTTCCACGGATACAAGCGTGGCACGTTCCTGCGCCGCGTGCATCGCCGGTTGCAGGTGTTGCAGATCAAGGATCTGGACACCTATGTCGATCGGTTGCGTGTCGACCGACAGGAGGTTCTCGACCTGTTTCAGGACCTGCTGATCGGGGTCACCCAGTTCTTCCGCGATCCGTCCGAGTTCGACATTCTAGAGCGCGAATTGCCGCGCTTGTTCGAGGACAAGGGGCCCAACGACCAGTTTCGCGTCTGGGTGCTCGGTTGCTCGACGGGTGAGGAGGCCTATTCGCTCGCGATCCTGCTGCGCGAACATCTGGCGACGCTGGCCGAGCCGCCGCAAGTGCAGATTTTCGCTACCGACCTTGATGCCCGCGCTCTCGGGCTCGCTCGCGCCGGGCGCTACACCGATACGATCGCCGACCACATCCGCGCCGATCGCCTGGAGCGCTGGTTCGTGCACGAGGGCGATACATATCGCGTCGTCAAGGAACTGCGCGAGATGTGCATCTTCTCGCCGCATAACCTGATCAAAGACGCGCCGTTCTCGCGCATCGACGTATTGTCGTGCCGCAACCTGCTCATTTATCTGAACGTCGACATTCAGAGCCGCGTCATCCCGATCTTCCACTTCGCGCTCAGGCCATGCGGAGTGTTGTTCCTCGGATCGTCCGAAAACATCACCCGCCATCATAAACTGTTCGCGCCGATCGATCGGCGCAGCCGCCTGTTCCGCCGGCTGGAAACCGCGACACGGGTCATCCCGAACTTCACGCTCAGCCAGCGCGCGCGCGGCGCGGACCCGATGGACCTTGCGCCGGTGGGTCAGCCGGCGGGCCGGCATGCTCCGGCCCGGCTGGCCACGGCCGTCGGGCGGCAGGCCGAAGCCATCGCCGAGCGTTACGCGCCTGCCTACGTCGTGGTCGACAGCCAGTTCGACGTGCTGCACTTCTCAGGGCGCACCGGTCGGTTTCTCGAGCCGACCGCGGGGGTAGCCTCGCTCAATCTGATCAGCCTGATCCACCGCGACTTGCGCATCGATCTGCGCAACGCGCTGCATCAGGCGCTTTCCGACAGTCGCCGGATCGAGACGCAACGCATCGTGATCCGGCGGGACGATCGGGCGAACGCAGTGAGTTTGGTCGTCGAGCCGATCGGCGGCGGTGACGTGACTTCGCTGATCGTCCTGTTTCAAGACGTGGGGCCTGCGCCCGAAGGGTCCGTGCGCGGCGACGGCAACGTCGGCAACGAGCATGTCGAGGGGCTCGAGACCGAACTGCGTCTGACCCGCGATCGGTTGCAGGCGACGATCGAGGAGCTCGAATCGACCAACGAGGAGCTGAAATCCTCAAACGAGGAATACCAGTCGATCAACGAGGAGCTGCAGTCCGCCAACGAGGAAATGGAAACCTCCAAGGAGGAGCTTCAATCGCTCAACGAGGAACTGCAGACGGTCAACGGCGAGCTCGGCCATCGCGTCAGCGAGCTGGCGCGCAGCAATTCCGACCTCAAGAACCTGCTCGAGGCGACCCAGATCGCCACGCTGTTCCTCGACAACGACCTGCGCATCCGCAGCTTCACACCCTCGTCGACCGAGGTGTTCCACCTGCTCGAAACCGACGTCGGCCGTCCGCTCGATCACGTGGTGTCGCGGGTCGCCTATCCGAACCTGCTGCAGGACGTGCGCAGCGTGCTCAAAACGCTGACGCCGATCGAGCGAACGGTAGTCGACCCGCAGACCGGGCGTCGCTTCGCCGCGAAGGTGTTGCCCTATCGCCGGATCGACAACTACATCAGCGGCGCGGTCATCACCTTCACCGACCTGACCGCTGTCTATCTGGCCGAGGCGGCGCTGCAGCAGAGCGAGGAGCGGATGGGCGCGCTGTTGGCGGCGAGCTCCGGCGCGGTATTCAGGATGAGCGCGGACTGGTCGACCATGATCGACATGTCGGGCAAGGGCTTCCTGGTCGAAACGCGCGAAAGCACCGACTGGGTCGCGCAGCACATCCCCGCCGGCGATCGACCGCGAATGGTCGAGGCGATCGACGCGGCGGTCGCCCGCAAGCAGGCCTTCGAGCTTGAACATCGCGTCGTCCAGCAGGATGGACGTATCGGTTGGGCGATGTCGCGCGCGGTGCCGATCAGTGGCAACGATGGCGATATCGCCGAATGGTTCGGGTCCGCCAGCGACATCACCGCGCGCCGTGAGGCCGAACAAGCCGTACGCGAGAGCCAGGAGCGCCTCCATTCGCTGGTTGAAGGATTGACGCCGCTCGTGTGGCGCGCGGTCAAGCTGGGGAAATGGACCTGGGCGAGCCGCCAATGGAAGGAGTATACCGGACAAGCCGAGGAGCACAGTCTGGGCGACGGGTGGTTGGCACCGCTCCACCCCGATGATCGCGCGCTGGCGCTCGACGCCTGGAACGGCGCGGACGAGCATGACGGCTTCGAGGTCGAATATCGCATCCGCCGCGCAAGCGACGGCGCGTATCGCTGGTTTCAGACGCGCGCGACGCCGATCCGGGATGAGAACAGGACGATCATCGAATGGATCGGCGCGTCGACCGACATCAATGATCTGCGCGAGCTCCAGGAACGGCAAGGAGTATTGGTCGCGGAGCTCCAGCACCGCACGCGAAACCTGATCGGCATCGTGCGGCAAATGGCGCAGAAGACCGCGCAGGGCAGCGTCAGCCTCGATGATTTTCGCCAGCGTTTCCGCGATCGCCTCGATGCGCTGGCGCGCGTTCAGGGGCTGCTCTCGCGGCTGATCGAACACGATCGGGTCACCTTCGACGAATTGATCCTGACTGAGCTGGCGGCGCATGGCGTCGATCCGGGGCAGGACGACGGGCGGCTCATCCTCGATGGGCCCAAAGGCATCCGCCTCCGCTCGGGCACGGTGCAAACGCTCGCGATGGCGCTGCACGAGCTGGCGACCAACGCGGTCAAGTACGGCGCGCTGGGGCAACCCGATGCGAAACTGGCGATCCGCTGGTGGATCGAGGCCGAGCAGGGCACGGCGCCGGATGCTCCGCCATGGCTCCATATCGATTGGCGCGAGAGCGGCGTGACGATGCCGCCAGCCGGACAGAGTCCGCGGGGGGGCGGGCAGGGCCGCGAGCTGATCGAGCGCGCGCTACCCTATCAACTTGGCGCGCATACAACCTATGTTCTTGAAAATGACGGCGCGCACTGCATCATCTCGATGCCGGCATCGGCGTCAAACCGGAGAACGGAGGCAGAGGATGACTGATCGAAGTCTGAGCGCATGCCGTATCCTGGTGGTCGAGGATGAATACCTGCTCGCGGCCGAACTCGCGCAAGAGCTGGCGAATGCGGGTGCCGATGTCCTTGGCCCGGTGCCGACGATCGAACAGGCGCTCGCGGTGCTGAGCGATACGATGCCGCACGGCGCGATCCTCGACGTGAACCTCAGCGGCGTGCCGGTGTTTCCGCTTGCCGATACGCTGATCAAGCGCGGGGTGTCGCTCGTCTTCACCACGGGTTACGACGCCGATACGCTGCCCGATCGCTTCGCGGACGTGCCGATCTGCGGCAAGCCGATCAACATCGCTCTGGTCAAGGCGACGATCGCACAGGCGATCCACGCGTAACAGCGAAATGCCGGGCGGTGCTGACGAGCGACCGCCGTTGAGGCCTATTACCGATAGCGTTCGACAGCATCACCGAGCGCATCGCGCAGCGGCGCGAGCCAGGGCTCGAAGCGCCGCCACTGGTCGAGGCCGTCGCGAAAGATCGGCCGGCGCACCTGCTCCGAACTCGGCGTGCGCACGCTGCGCCGGTTGCGGTGAAACTCGACGCAGCCGGGTTCGAACGGCAGCGCGCAGTGATCGAGAATGCGGCGCACGCTGCCCTCAAGGTCCGCGACGACGTCCTCGTGCTGAACGCGCAGCACGCGCCCGGGCAGCGCGCGGTCCCAATGCGCCATGAGGTCGAGATAGGTGCGATAATAGCTCGCGATATCCTCGATCGCGTAAGCGAATTCCTGGCCGCTGGCGAACAGCTGCTTGAGGTTGCTGAAGCAGCACGACATCGGATCGCGCCGCGCGTCGATGATCCGCGCGTTGGGCAGCATCAGGTGGATCAGCCCGATATGACGGAAGTTGTTGGGCATCTTGTCGACGAAGCGCGACCGGCCGGACCGGTAGGCGCGCGTATCGGCAAGGTACGCCTCGCCCATTTCGCGCAGGCTCGCGGCGGTGAGATCGACCAGCACACCGGGATAACGCGGATTGTCGAGGTCCGCCTCGCGTTCCTGCAAGCCGTGAACCAGGCGCTGGATATCGGGCAGCTCGTGCGTCCCATCGACTTGGCTGTGCGAGGCGAGGATCTGTTCGAGCAGCGTCGATCCCGATCGCGGCAGCCCGACGATGAAGATCGGGTCGGCGCGCGGATCGCCCCAGCCGGGACGCGCCGCGAAGAACGCGGGCGTGCAGACTTCGATCTGCAACCGGGTATTGGTCTCCATCACCTCGGCACGATAGTGGCTCTCAGCTCGTTTCAGCGCGTTGCCGCGCTCGTAATAGCGCCATGCCCCGGCGATATCGCCGCGATCCTCCAGCGCTTTGCCCAGCGCGAAGCACAGCTGGATATGGTCCGCTGACGATCGCGGCGGCCTTGCTTCCTCGGCGCGCATCGCTGCGATCTCGGCGTCGGCGAAGCGATAGGTCTTGAGATTGGCGAGGCTCCAATATGCATCGCCGAAATCGGCGCGCGCCGCGATCGCCGCGCGGTAGGCGTCGATCGCCGCCGGAACCTGCCCGATCGTCTTCAACGCATGGCCGAGCCACAAATGCAGATCCGGGTCGCCCGGCCGCTCGGCCAACAGCTCGTGGTACAGCGTGATCGCGGCCTCGTGTTCGCCCAGTCCGACCGCGATCGTCGCAGCGAGCGAGCGATAGTCGTGATTGACGGGATCGCCCTCGATCAGCCGCTCGATCTGCTCGCGCGCTTGCGGATACTTGTGCCGGGCGACCAAGCAACGCGCATAGTCGTAGCGCGCCGGCATGTGATCGGGCGCGATCATGACGACGCCGGCGAGCAGCCGCTCGGCATCGTCGAGCACGTCGCGCGCCATGCCGATCTTGGCGAGCAGCCGCATTGCCTCCGGATGATCGCCATGTTTGAGTAGAAAGGCGCGGACGATCTCCTCGGCGGGGCCGAGGTCGCCGTCCGAAAACAGCGAGGTGGCGGTCACGACTTCGGGCGGCAGCTTGGCGAGCACCGCGCAATGGCCGGCCGCCATCGCCGCGTTGCCCTCGTCGCCGGTCAGCCGGTAGACGCCGGCGAGCATCCGCCAGCTCATCGGCAGCGCCGGGTTGATGTTGACCGCACGCAGCAGGCTGGCGATCGCCGCCGGCGCGTCGCGGCGCACGACGTGGCACAGCCCGCGCTCCTGATGCAACAGGCTGAAGCCCGGCTGCGATGCGGCGAGCGTATCGAGCGTGCCGAGTGCATCGTCGAGCGCCCCTAAATGGCGCTGGCTGATCGCCGCGAGCAACAGCAGGTCGCGGTTCTCGGGGTATCGCTGGAGCAGCGGAAGCACTTGCTCGAGGACGTCCGGATGCCGACCGGCGTCGGCAAGCGCGCGCAGCCGCGCAATGCGCTGTTCGAGCGGCAGTGATCCGATGGCCTGGGCCTCGTCAGCTGTGATCGACTTCGACGCCATGACTGCAACTGGCGAAGCCGTCACGCATCGGGCCGGGCTCGGTCAAGCGCAATCATCGGCCCGACGGCGGCTCAAAAATCGTAAGTCACCTTCACGCCATACGTGGTCGGCCGCACCACGGTCTCGGTCTTGATGAACTGCGTCGAGGAAGTGAAAATGCTCGCGTTGTTGTTCGTCAGATTGTCACCGAAGATCGACGCGCTCCAGTTGTCGCGCCGTATACCGACCTGCGCATCGAGCAGCGCGAACGCGGGCATGTGATACCGCAACAGCGCCGTCCCCGGGAGCAGCACTCCGTTGGGCCCGGGCGTCGCCGATGGCCCCGCGACCGTGCCTGACGGATAGGTCGACGGCTGATTGAACGTCGCGCCGGTATAGGTGACGCCACCCCCCACCCAAAACCTGAGGTTCGATCGCGCCGCCCAGTCGTAGCGCAGCCGCACGTTACCCTGGACCTTGGGCGAATAGGGCAGCCGCGAGCCACGCGCGCCGAACGGGGACTGCACCGGCGATGCGACACCGCCGCGATAAAGCTGCGTGACGCACTGACCGAACGTCGATGACCCCGGATAGTCCGAGACCAGGCACGGCGAATTCACCTGCTTGCTGTCGTTATAGGTGAAGCCCGCCTGGACGTTGAGCCCCGCATAGGGCCGCGCCTCCAGCTGCGCTTCGAAGCCCTTGATGTGAAAGTTCGCGCCGTTGGTGACGAACGCGGTGTTGCCGAAGCCGCCGGTCGGGTTGAAGAACTGGATCTGCACGTTCTTCCACTGCATGTAATAGGCGGACAGGTTGAGCCGCACCTTATGGTCGAACAGATCGGTCTTGAGGCCGACCTCCCAGTTCGTCAGGTTATCGGGCGCATAGCCGTTGGGGCGGATGTATTGCGGCAGACCGTTCTGACCGGGCAGGATGTTGGCGAACGTCCGGTTGAAGCCGCCCGGGCGGAACCCCTGGCTCCAGGTGCCGTAAACCGTCGTAACATCGGTCGGCCGCCAAGTCAGCGAGGCCCGGCTCTTGAAGCCATGATAGACGACATGATTGTTGTTCGCGTCGATATTGACGTCACCCGGATAGGGAGCACCGGTCAGCGGATTATTAGACAGGCAGATCAGCTGGTTTGAACAACTGGCGGCGTTCGTCAAGAATTGTGAGCCCGTCTCCGTTTCATCATAGTGGTAATACCGGGTGCCGCCGGTGAGCGTCAGATTGGGCAGGATGTCAAAGTCGACCGAGCCGAAAAACGCGTATTGCTTGTACCCGCGCTGGATATCCTGGCCGAACGCAACCTTGGGACCGCGAGGCCCCGGCTGGTTGGCGGTCGAGGCAGGGTTGGTGGTCACGAGACCGAGGCAGCCAGTGTTGGCGGCGATCAGCGCGGTGGTGCAGACCGGCGTCGACTTGTAATTGTAGTCCGTGTTGTCCTCGATGCGGAAGTCTTCGTAGAATCCGCCCACGATCGCGCGGATGCGCTTGTCCGCCGGGCTGGACACGCGCACTTCCTGCGTCAGATGCGTGTTGCGGGAGACATCGCGCCAGTAACTATAGGGATCGTAACAGAACGGTGCGCCCGCACCGATGCCAGTGCCGCTGCCCGTGCACTGGTAATACTCACCGAACGCGCGTGAATAATTGGTATAGTCCTGTTGCAGGTCGAGATGGCGGACCATGTACGCGCCGGTGTAGACCAGATGGAAATCGCTGATCGCGCCGTTTACCGTCCAGGCGGTGTTGTAAATCTCATCCTTGTTGCGGTTCGGCTCGAACGTGACCGTCTGCAACTTTTTCAGCGGCACGAAGTCGGGGCTGAACGGCTCCTGGAAGAACGTGCCCTTGGTGTCCAGCTTCTGATACATTTCCGAGATGAGCACATCCCAGTCATCGTTTACCTGCCACTTGGCGGAGACCCGGCCACCGATATAATCGATGGGGTTGAAGTTGTTCTCAACCGCGCTGCTGTTATTGTATTGACCGCCATTGGACTGGTTCGCCGCGGTCGGCGTGCCGAGATAGTTGGCGCAATGATCGAATGGCGATCGCGTATAGGTTCCAGAGACATTATCGATGTAGCCGCCATGGTGATCGTCATAGATCACCGCGCGCACCGCCAGCTTGTCCTTGATGATCGGCACGTTGAGCACCGCGGTGAACGCCGCGTTCGCCGCACCGCCGACGGTACCGCCCACGCTGCCCTCGAAATGCCCGCTGAACCGCGCGAGGTCGGGCTTGTTGGTGATGTAGCGCACCGCGCCCGCCTGCGCGCCGCCGCCGAACAGCGTGCCCTGTGGGCCTTCAAGCACCTCGATCCGCTCGAGATCGGCGACGTAGATATCGGCATTGTGCGCGGGGAACTGCATCGACTGATCGTCGAGATAGAGCGCGACGTTGGGGAAATAGCCGATGCCCGACCCACCCTGCGTTGCCGCGATGCCGGTCGAGAGGCCACGGATGAAGATCGCCCCGTTGCCCGGGCCGGTACTGCCGAACGTGACGTTGGGCGTATATTTTATGAGGTCGCTGAAGTTCTTGACGTTGAGCTGTTCCAGCGCCTCGCCGGTGAACGCCTGGATCGTCAGCGGAACCTTCTGGATGCTCTCGTCACGGCGCGTTGCGGTGACGATGATCTCGCCTACCGCCGCCGGGTCGCTTGCGGGCTCCGGCGCGGCGGCCGTCTGGGCGTGAACGCCGGTGGTGACACCAGCGGTGACGATGGCCGCGACGGCGCAACTCATCAGGTAACGCGAATTCATCATCTTCCCCCCGGGAGCGTGCAAACGCAAAACGCCTCGTCGACCCAGCCCTCACCGAATCGCCGCATTGTTATGTCAATGTCCATCGTAGACATTACGGGAGCCTTTGGGTCCCGTCCATGCCGCAATGGTCGATTGGCCGCCGATCTACCCTGGATGCGCGACCGGCTCCTTCATTCGCAGGCCAAAGCGGCGGATCAACGCGCCATAGCCGCTAAAGACGTAGCCGCCGTTGATCGCCCGCCATTCATCGCGCCGCACGCGATAGGCCTCGGGCAGATCGTACCAGGGCAGCGCGGGATGCTTGTGGTGGACCAGATGGAGGTTGTTGTTGAGGAACAGCGGCGCGAGCAGCGACCGCTCGACGATCGCCGTCCGGCCATCGCGCGCCTTGGCCCACTGGTGTTCGCCGAACGATCGAAGCGCGAGCAGTGACTGGCTGAGGTAGACTGCGACGAGGTATGCGCCGATCGGCATCGCGAAGCCGAAGCGGACGATCGATACGACGACCGCGACGCCGATCATGTGCAACGCCCATGCTCGCAACAGCCGCTTGCCGCGCGGACGCTCAGTCCGCAGCGAGCGACCCGCGCCGCGCAGTTCGGTCAGCAGGAAGCCGCCGGTCGCGATCAACGGGCCGATCGCGAGCCGCACCGCCAGCACGTTGTTCCACGCAAGCAACATGCGCAGGACGCGCGGCAGCCGCGCATAATCGCCAAGCGAGCGGTAGAAGCTTTCTGGATCGTCGTAAGGATCGGTCAACCGGCCGGTGGCGTGATGCTTCAGATGCAGGTCGCGATATCGGCGAAACGGCACGATCAGGCCGAGCGGGAGAAACACCAGCGCCTCGTTCCACCTCGCATGTCGCGTCGGATGGCGATGGATCGCTTCGTGCTGCAACGAGGAATGAAGGGTGATCGTCACAACCAGGACAATGATCGCCGCCCAAACGTCGACGCGATAGAGGACGCCCGCAGCGAGCCATGAGGCATAACATGCGGCGATCAGCGATATCGTGCGCCATTCCACCGCCGTGGCCTGTGCCCGGAAAATGGCGGGATGGGATGCGAGTAGACCAGGTCCGGCGCGAAGAGTGAGCAGCGTCATGCGATAATCGTCGTGAGGCCATGCCGCCGACACAACGTGCGTTTGGTGACGAAGCGATGATCTTGCTCACGTCGATTGACAAATTGTGATTATCATCACAAGTTGCGCCCGTGGACAAACGCCATGTTGCCGATGTTTTTCACGCACGGCTCAAACACCTTTTTGAACGCACCCGACAGAGTCAGGCGGTGTTCGCGGAGTCGATCGGCATCGATCGGTCGGCGCTGTCGCTGCTTCTAGCGGGCAAGGGCGCGCGCCTGCCGCGGGTCGAAACGCTGTTGTCGATCGCCGAGCGGCATGCGGTCACGCTCGATTGGCTGCTCGGCCTGTCGGAGGACGAAGGCGTCACCGGGGCGATGCTGTCGAGCGGCGAGATCGAGACCACCGAGGAAGACGGTGCCAGCCTGCTGATGCGCTGGCATGGCGAGGTGGAAGGGAGCAAGATCCGTTACGTGCCCGCGCGCATCCCCGATCTGCTGCGCACCGGCGATGTCATCGCCTACGAAGCCGCCGCTTCGCATCAGAGCGCGGGCCTACAAGCCGAAGACGCGGCGTTCCGGCTCGACTACAATCGCGCGGCGGGCACCGACATGGAATGCTGCATGCCGCTGCAGACCCTCGAGCAATTCGCGCGCGGCGGCGGCATCTGGAGCGACCTGCCGCAAGCGGTGCGGCAGGCACAGATCGAACACATGACCAGCCTGCTCGATGAACTTTATCCCTCGTTCCGCCTGTTCCTGTTCGACGGGCGCGAGCGGTTTTCAATCCCCTACACGATCTTCGGATCGACACGCGTGGCGGTCTTCGCCGGGCAGATGTACTTGGTGCTCAACAGCGCGGAAACCATACGCACGATGCAACGGCAGTTCGAAGGCCTGATCCGCCATACCCGTGTCCATGCGCATGAGGCGGCCGATTTCGTCAGGCAACTCAATGTCGGTTGAGCGCGTCGCCAGTCTGGCAATGTATCGTGATCCTGCGGTGGTGACCGACGCCACGTTCGCGCTGTGGGCATACCTGCGCGATCGCCTGCGCGAAGCCGGTCTGGCCGACGCACCCGAGCGTCTCGACGATACGATTGCTTACGACGCCGCGTGGCTCGATCCGCGCCTGCTGCTGGCGCAGTCCTGCGCGTTGCCAGTCGCGAGCTGGCTGCGCGGGCGGACGCGGCTGGTGGCGACGCCGATCTACGATCAACCGGGGTGCGCGGGGCCGATGGGCGGCAGCTTCATCGTGGTCGGCGCGCAGTCGACCGCGACGACGATCGCCGAGCTTCGCGGCAAAACCGCGGCGATCAACGGCAGGCTTAGCAATTCGGGCGCGAACGTGCTGCGCCACGCGGTCGCGCCGCACGCCGCCGGGGGGCGCTTTTTCGCACGCGTGATCGAGACCGGCGGTCACGTCGCCAGCATCGCGCTGGTTTCAAGCGGCGGGGCAGATGTGGCCTCGATTGATTGCGTGACTTACGGGAACCTCGCGCGCCATGCGCCCGATCGGATCGCCGGCGTCCGCATCCTGGCTGAAACGGTAAAGACGCCCGCGCTGCCGTTCATAACGCGCGGAATTGCGGACGACGAGGAAGTCCTGACGCTGCGCAACGCGCTGATACGAGCCGCCGACGATGACGCGCAGACCGCCGTTCGTGCTACGCTCGGCCTGCGCGGGTTCGCGGTTCTGCCTGATAGCGCTTACGACTTAACGGTCGAGATCGAGCGAGACGCTGTCGCGCGCGGCTATCCCGAGCTGGCCTGAGGATCGTGGAAGGCGCGTGCTTCCCCTCCCAGGAACACCTGCGCATCCTCATCCAAATGGTGCTTTTCGAGACGCCGCATCGAAATAAGCAATCATGGCTGCGTGTCCTACAGGACTAAGAGCAATGTGTGATCGCCGGCCGTCGTCTGGGTCATTTTCACGCATGATGAGGCCTTGCGATGCTAACACCGAAATCCAGCGGAGAGCGGTGGTCGACGGTACTGCGGCGCCAATACAGGCGCTTTTGACTGAAACCCGACGATCTTCTTCTAAAGCTATAAACAAGTCGAGCAATATATCCCACGCTGGTTCGCCAAATATAGCCTCGGAGCCAAATATTTTTCCCCGGCGGCGACGGTCTTCGTATAACCGCTGTGCTGATGGTAATGACAGGGTTGGCTCGGGTGATCGCCGCTGGCTAGTGGAATTGGCTATGCTTAAAATAATTTCCTCAAAATAAGACCATTTTGTAAGTTTTTCGGTTAAGGAGTATCGTTCCAAAATCTCATTTACTATTGCGATTATCTGCGACGCTTTAGCACTCATATCAAGCGTATCATTCATTATATGCTCCAGCCCCAACATGGATCATAGGCGTCTTGACTGTAGCGGGCAGCTTTACCTTTAGTTTGGCTTAAGCTTCCACACAGTGGTCACGGCGCAGACACATTAGGCGCGAAAGTTTTGGCTTAAACAAGTGGTCGCGCACGGAGGGCTTGTTTACCCTCCATGGTTTCCGGCAGTTTTCCCCAGTTTGTTGGTTAGAAGAAGACGCAGCGGGATATTGCGATGCGTCGGGAAAGCTTGGTTGACGCGAGCGTCATGTCCACCCTACCGCGAATCGCATAACAATCAGGTCCAAGCAGAGATGCCGTTCGCGGCGATCTGGCTTTGCAAACATCACCGATTGCTGTACCCGGCAAACATCCATTTTGGGAGTTATCGGTGTGAGACTTTTCCATACCCTGTCCATCACCGGGTTTTCGGCCCTCGCCGCAATCAGTGGCGCGACGATTGCACTGGCACATAGCGGTGGTGAGACGTCGAGCACTCGGGCGACGACACACATTGCCACAAGTTCAGCGAAGTGCAGCGTTACTGTTGACCGCTCACAAGCGGCCGACGTATTCAGGGTCGATGAGCAGAAACTTATCGATGGCAGCTGCGTTTGTTACATTTACACGGGGCCAACGAACCAGAGCGGTGAGACAGAGGCCAAGATTAGCGCAATTGTCGCTAATAGATCTTGCCCGCAATCGAACGAAGTTGCGTCGCGAGGAAAGAAAGGTATTGTTCCGCTATATATTGGTGGCGGCTTACTGGGTGCAGGCCTACTTGGAGCACTCACAACAGGTAGCAACAACAGGAATGATAGTCCGGGCGGGTAAGTTAGACACATATAGCAGCATAGTCATGAGTCTGGGCGCCGGGTTTCAAATACCGATAACCCGGTAGTTTGATTTGCGAAAACAGCTTTTAAGTTGTCCATGACGACGTTCTGCGTCGTGCGACGAAACTGAACAGTAGTATTACTGTTCTCGCTTGGCGTTGATTGAATATGAAGAAACATCAACAAAGGGTGGTCCAAGAGGTCGACTGCAACGTTTTTTGGCAGTTTGGTGCAGGTTCCGCTCTTACTACCGGGCAAGGCTGAAAGTTCGAAAACTGGAACCCTACCATGACCCAGTATCCCACGTCCAATTTGGACAGTTGGAGCGTAAGGTACTTTGGTGAGGTCGATTTCATAGCAAAGTCGTTTCGATTGGCGGAAGACAATGGCCTTGAATTCGCCAGATGTTTGAGCAGATGAGTTTTGGTCGCTATTGATCCCCCACTGCGCAACAATGATCGTATTGAAGGGCTCAACATACATCTGGGCTATAGGGGGAGCCTCGGCTTTTGCGCTTGAGGATAATGCCAAGAGTGAAATAAATAACAAGCTAATCCGTCGCATGGGCTTTTACTCCTCATCGATTGGTTACTTTTCACAGTCCTGTCACGAGCGTCGATGCGGTGATAAGAATGTTTTGCGCGAGCTCTACGTAAGCATGTGACCGGGCAGCATAAGGATCCTTATCTGACAATTTTACCCGTTGATGCCATTGGGTAGCGCCTACCGCACCTTTCAGCCCAAAGATTTTGAACGGTGAAGGCGCGCGTCCCAGAAGAGGATTTAGTTCACGACACATTCCGCTTACGACACAACGCGACGTGATGATGCCATCGATGGCGCTTAAAGCGAGAGAAATACTCTGGATGCGGGCGCTGCTACGCTTTACCTTATATAGCTGGGCGACTGCATTGAAGTTCTTCACTGCGATCCGCTTCGATTTGGGCAGACGTGCGCGCACGACGATTTCGTCGTTGGCTGACGCTTCTGGCGGCTGCTCCGAAGTTCGCGGTTTGTGAACTGATAGTGCCTTTGTTCCAGGTGTTTTTGCTAGCAAATTATCAATTGTAACAGGGTTCGCTGCTTGTAGGTGGCCGGCGAGTTCGCTTTCTGCGAAGCACGCTTGCGGCATCAACATGGACGCTACGATGACGCCAGAAGTGATGATGATGACTCTTGAAAAAGACGTCTGCGAGCTTCTTGAAAATCTCATATCAACTGCCCCATCTAATCGATGAGGACGGGGATGAAGAATACTAGTTAATTTTTAGTTAACGAGACAGTCGCCGCGCGGCGACCCCGGCGATCTCGATCAGCGCGTGTTCGAGCAGCAACTCGGCGTTGTGGTTGTCGCCGAGCATCTGGCGGTGCAGCGCGATCAGGCGGGGGGCCAGCCGTTCGAGCGGGCGCCCACGCCAGCGCCGGAGCTGCGCCGCGACCTCCGACTGGTCTTTCCAGAAGATGCGCTCAGCTTGCATCAGCGCCTTGATGTCGCCGCGCGGGCCGAGCTTGGCCGCCAACGACACGAGCTGCGCCACGCGCCGCTCGAACGCGAGGCAGACGCCGACCGGGTTCAGCCGCATATCGCGCATTCGCCGCAGTTCTTCACTGAGCAGTCCGCTCGCGCCGCCGAGAACCGCCGTGACCAACGGCGCGAAGCCATCCTCGTCGGTGCTCGCCATGATCGCATCGAGTGCTGCGGCATCGGCGTTGCGCGGACGTTCTGGCGACGCATCGAGATAGAGCGCGAGCTTGTCGATCTCGCTCGCCGCGATGCGCGTGTCGAGATTGGCGGCGCGGGAGATGCGCTGGGCGATCGCGTCGTCGATGCGCAGACCCGCGCCGCCTGCCATGCGGCGCACGGCGGCCGTCACCGTCGCGAGGTCGGGCGCGTGGAACATCGCGACTAGCGCATCGGGGCGATCGATCAGGAGCTTAGCGGTGCGCGACTTGTCGCTCGCGCCGCTGGCGACGATTACCACCGGGCATGCCACGACCGTGTCCTCGATCAGGTTCGCGACCGCGTCGTGCGCCTCGTCGCCGCCCGCGCGCACGACGATATGCCGTGACCCGCCGAACAGCGAAGTCGATCGCGCCTCGTCCCCCAGCCGCACCGGATCGCGCCGCAGGTCGGCGCCGGATAGCTCGATCCGCTCGCCCGTGTCGGACAGCGCGGCGAGCACGAGCGCGGCCGCATCCTGCGCGCCCGCTTCATCGGGACCGCACAGAAAGAACACTCGCGCGCCGCTGGCGCGTTGCAGCGTGGCGGCGAAGTTGGCCTGTGTCGCCTTCATGGCGCCCGCGTTTGCCGGTTGAGCGCGAGAGGCGCCATCATTTGGGTGCGGCGGGATCGCCCCGCAGTTGCAACGCCAGGCTGGTGACGATGCGATCCGCGACGTCGCGGGAGAGGTTTTCGAGCGCGGTCTGCTCGGCGGCGATCGTTGCGTATTCGGAGCCGACCGCGTCGATCCCGGCGTCCGATCCCGCCGAAGCATCGAGCACGATCGCGCCGGTCGCGCTATCGACAAGCTGATAGCGCGCGCGCAGGGTCCGGCGTTCGCGCCCGACGGTCTCGTCCGACAACAGCGCAAACCCCTCGATGCGATCGTCGAGCCGCACGTCGAGCCGATAGCGCGGCGAACCGCCCTGCGCCGCCGCACCGAGCCGATCGACCAGTGCATTGCGCATCAACCAACCGTTGCGCCCCTCGATCGGCGCGACCTCGATCGCGGCCAGCCCACGCGCGACCGCGCCGCTGCCGCCCCCCGCATAGAGCGGATGCAGCCCGCATCCGGCAAGCGTGAGGAGCATCGGCGCGGCAAAGGCGGATATCGGCTTCATGCGACGAGATTGACCAATCGGTCGGGCACCACGATCACCTTGCGTACCGCCGCGCCATCGAGCGCGCGTTGCACCTTGTAGCTGGCGAGCGCGAGCATTTCGAGCGCATCGCGCGGCGTGCCCTTGGCGACGGTCAGCGTATCGCGCAGCTTGCCCTTGACCTGCACCGCGATCGTCACCTCGTCCTCGACCAGCAGCGTGGGGTCGACCTGCGGCCAGGCAGCCTGCGCGACGAGGCCTTCGGTATCCCCATAAAGCCGATACCAGCACTCCTCCGCGAGATGCGGCATCATTGGTGCCACCATCAGGACGAGCGCGCGGATGTCGGCCTCGGCGACACGCGCGGACCGTTCGATCGCCGCTACGAAAGCGTAGAGTTTGGCGACCGCCTTGTTGAACTGCAATGCCTCGATGTCCGCGGCGACGCCCGAGACCGTCTGGTGGCGGAGCCGCTCCAGCTGACGGCTCTGGTCGTCCGCGATTTCCTGCACATGATCGCGGGACGACGCAGCATCCGCTTGCGCTTTCACTTGCCGCCACAACCGCTGCACGAACCGCCAGCAGCCTTCGATCCCCGCTTCGGACCACGGCAGGTCGCGTTCGGGCGGACTGTCGGACAGCATGAACCAACGGATCGCGTCGGCGCCGTACAAAGCGATCATCGCGTCGGGATCGACGGTGTTGCGCTTCGATTTGCTCATCTTGATCACGCGGCCGATCTCGACCGGCGCGCCGTCGGCGATCAGCCGCGCGGTGTCCGCTCCGCGCTCGATCTCGGTCGGGCCGAAATAGACCGGCTGGCCGTTGCCCGCGTCGAGCCGGAAATAGCTTTCGTGCGTCACCATGCCTTGCGTGAACAGGCTGGTGAACGGCTCGGCCACGTCGATCATGCCGATGTGCTTCAATGCGCGCGTCCAGAACCGCGCATAGAGCAGATGCAGGATCGCATGCTCGATGCCGCCGATGTATTGCTCGACCGGTAGCCAGCGCGCGACTTCCGCCGGATCGAACGCGCGCGTCCCCGGCTGGCTCGCGAAGCGCAGGAAATACCAGCTGCTGTCGACGAAAGTGTCGAGCGTGTCGGTCTCGCGCACCGCCGGACCATGGCACTGCGGGCACGGCACATGCTTCCAGGTGGGATGCCGAGCGAGCGGATTGCCCGGCGTCGCGAAGTCGACATCCTCGGGCAGCACCACCGGCAGCTGATCCCTGGGCACCGGCACCACGCCGCAGGACGCATCCTCAGCAAGGCAGTGGATGAACGGGATCGGCGTGCCCCAGTATCGCTGGCGGCTCACCCCCCAGTCGCGCAGCCGCCAGACGGTCTTGCCCTCGCCCCAGCCTTCGCCTTCCGCGCGTGTGATGACGGCGGCCTTGGCATCGGCTACGCTCATGCCATCGAGAAACCGCGAGTTCACCAGCACGCCGTCGCCGCTTTCCGCCTCTCCGGCGAAAGGTCGATCAGCCTGCGACTGTTCGGTCGCGACCACGCGAATGATATCGAGTCCATACTTCGTCGCGAACTCGAAATCGCGCTGATCGTGGCCCGGCACGCCCATCACAGCGCCCGTGCCGTATTCCATCAGCACGAAGTTGGCGATGTAGACCGGCAGCGTCCAACCATCGTCGAACGGATGCCGCGCTTCAAGACCCGTGTCGAAGCCCAGCTTCTCCTGCGTGTCCAGTTCGGCCGCGGTGGTGCCGCCTTCCTTGCACCGCGCGATGAACGCCGCCGCCTCGGGCGAACGACGGGCAACCTCCTGCGCGATCGGATGATCGGCGGCGACCGCGACGAAGCTCGCGCCGAATATCGTGTCGGGCCGGGTGGTGTATACCTCGATGCCGCGCGCGAAACCCGCCCTACCCCCCGTCAGTGCTGAGCCCGTCGAAGGATCGTCCTTTACTTCGCGGCCAGGGGCGTCGGGCGAAGAAGGCACCCCTTCGACAAGCTCAGTGTGGTCGGTAAGGGATAAGCCGGTTGCGCCGTCGACCAGCCCGAAGCGGAACTGCAGCCCGCGACTGCGGCCGATCCAGTTTTCCTGCATCAGCCGCACCTTGTCGGGCCAAGTGTCGAGCCCGGCCAAGCCGTCGAGCAGTTCCTGCGCGAAATCGGTGATCTTGAGGAACCACTGTGAAAGCTTGCGCTTCTCGACCAGCGCGCCCGAACGCCAGCCGCGCCCGTCGATCACCTGCTCGTTCGCCAGCACGGTCTGGTCGACGGGGTCCCAGTTGACCGCGCTCTCCTTCCGCGCGACGAGGCCGTGCGCGTAAAGGTCGAGGAACAGCGCCTGTTCGTGGCCGTAGTATTCCGGGTCGCAGGTCGCGAACTCGCGGCTCCAGTCGAACGCGAAGCCCAGCCGTTGCAGCTGCGCCTTCATCGTCGCGATGTTCGCCCTCGTCCAGCTGCCTGGATGGACGCCGCGTTCCATCGCCGCGTTCTCCGCCGGCATGCCGAACGCGTCCCAACCCATCGGATGGAGCACGTCGTGGCCGGTCATCCGCTTGTAGCGCGCGATCACATCGCCCATCGTGTAATTGCGCACGTGGCCCATGTGGATGCGCCCCGAGGGATAGGGGAACATTTCCAGAATGTAGCTGCGCGGCCTGTCGCCGGTGCCGTCGGCGCGAAAGCACTGCGCATCGTCCCACGCCGCCTGCCAGCGCGCGTCGGCCGTGGCGGGATCGAAGCGCTCGCTCGTCTTCTCTGTCACCCGCGCGGGCCTCAGCCGACCGAGTTGCGGCGCAGGTCCCGGGCCTTGGTCAGGATGATGTCCTCAAGCTTCTGCACCGTTGCCGCCTGTACCGGCGCGGCGACCCAGCCGCCGCCTTGCGCGATCTCACGGCTGGCGGCGACACGCACCGCGTCGGCGCGCAAGTCCTGATCGAGGATCGTCACCGTGACCTTGATCCGCTCGCCCGGGTTCGCGGGATTGGTGTACCAGTCGGTCACGATCACGCCGCCGTTGCTGTCGGTCTGCAGCAGCGGCATGAACGACAGCGTGTCGAGGCTGGCGCGCCACAGATAGCTGTTGACGCCGATCGTCGTGACCTTCGATGCCGCCAGCTGCGCGACGCGCAGCTGCTTGTGATGACGACCCGCGCATCCGCTCAACGCTGCGACGATGCCGAGGCCCAACGCCAACCCCGACAAAACCCGCGTCCTACCATACGGCGGGGCCCCGATCGACTCGTGTGGACCTTGAATGATCGGCATCGACATGACTGGTTCCTGCAAAATAAGCCTCTTGTGCCAAAGAGGTGCGCTGCGCTCTGGCGCCCGTTCTATAGTCCGGCGCACGCCTGCGACAAGCGGCCAGTTGAGCGCGGCAGCCGTGACGCCTTGCTGCTGTACCGCCGATGAGCAGGCGGTCCTTCGCATATCGCGTGTTCAGTCGCCGGCGATCCATGCTATGCGCGACCCGATGGCGATCGACATGACAGGCTTCGCGACCGGCCCATCCCCGTCCCGAGCGGGAACGACCGGCCTCACCATCGCCGCTGCGGTGACGCTGCTCGCGTTGCCCAGTGCGGTGCTCGGCTTCGGTGTCAGGTTTGAGGCGCCGCACGACAGCGCCGATGCGCCGCCCGCGATCGCTTCCTTGCAAAGCGAAGGCGGCGGCGCGAGGCTGGCGCGTGCGTTGTCTCTTTCGTTCTTGGGACATGGGCCGCTCTATCCGTTCACCCCGGCGAAGAACCCCAACCGTCCCGATCGATCGGTGACCGTCGCGGTAAGGCTCGATTCGCAAGTGTTGAAAGCGATCACCGTGCAGGGCGCCAAGACAGAGCCGGCGGCATCGGACTCCCCGCTGCGGATCGCACAGAGCGGCTTCAACCTGGGCGTGGCGCGCGGATACCAGACCTTCGCGCCTAATGTCGGGGCATCGGGCGCGCCGCGCGACACGACCGATCTTGCCGCGCGCTATTCGATGCCGGCGGCAAACCAGGGTGGCCGCGGCGGCGATCCTCGCTTCGCTACCCGGATCGCGGGAGACGATCATCCGCTCACCGGCCGCGCCGCGCATACCTACGTGGGCGACCGTGACGATCCGATCGACGTCGGCGGCAGCTATCGCGTCACGCGCAACATCGATCTGACCGCCGGCCTGCGCTATTCGCAGGACCGCGAACGGTTGAAGCCGCTGACCAGCGGCAACCTCGACAGCCAAGCGGTCTACGTCGGCACGAAGTTCAAGTTCTGACGCGATCGGCGACAGGCGCGATCAACGCGGCAGCTGGCTTGCCCCCATCAGCGCCTCGTCCACCGCGCGCGCGCACTGGCGGCCTTCGCGGATCGCCCAGACGACCAGACTCTGCCCACGCCGCATGTCGCCGCAGGCGAAGATCTGTGCGTCGCTGGTGCGATAGTCGATCACGTTCGCCGCGACGTTGCCGCGCGAGTCGAGCTCGACGCCGGCCTGATCGATCAAGCCTGGCTTCAACGGCCCGGTGAAGCCCATCGCCAGCAGAATGAGGTCCGCCGGCAGCGTGAACTCGCTTCCCTCGATCTCCTTCATCCGCCCCTCGGCCCACTCGACGCGGACGCATTCGAGGCCCTTGAGATCATTGTCCCCGACCGCGCGCTTGGTCAGCACTGCCCAGTCGCGCCCCGCACCTTCCTCGTGGCTCGACGAGGTGCGCAGCTTCAGCGGCCAGTTGGGCCAGCTCAATGCTTTGTCCTCGCGCTCGGGCGGCTTGGGCATGATCTCCAGCTGCGTGACCGACAATGCGCCCTGGCGGTTCGACGTGCCAACACAGTCGGAGCCGGTATCGCCGCCGCCGATCACGATCACATGCTTGCCGGTCGCGGTCAGCGACCCGCGCGGCGCGGCGCGGATTTCGTCGTCGCCCGCGTTGCGCTTGTTCTGCTGGCTGAGGAACTCCATTGCCGGCCGCACGCTCGGCAGCTCGGCACCCGGAATGTCGAGCTTGCGCGCGGCTTCGGCGCCACCCGACAGCACGATCATGTCGAAGTTCTCACGCAGCGATGCTACCGACACCGTCACGCCGACCTCGACGGAGGTGCGGAACGTCACGCCCTCGGCCTCCATCTGCACCGCGCGGCGGTTGATCAGGTGCTTCTCCATCTTGAAGTCGGGGATGCCGTACCGCATGAGCCCGCCGACGCGATCGTTCTTCTCGAACACCGTCACCGAGTGTCCCGCCCGCGCGAGCTGCTGGGCGCAGGCAAGCCCGGCGGGGCCCGAGCCGACCACCGCGACGCGCTTGCCGGTGCGCGTCTTCGCCGGCTGCGGCGTGATCCAGCCTTCCTGCCAGCCGCGATCGGCGATCGCGCACTCGATCGTCTTGATCGTCACCGGCTGGTCCATGATGTTGAGCGTGCACGCCGCCTCGCACGGCGCGGGGCAGATGCGGCCGGTGAACTCGGGGAAGTTGTTGGTCGAATGCAGCACTTCCAGCGCGTTCTGCCAGTCGCCCTCGTAGACGAGGTGGTTCCAGTCGGGGATGATGTTGCTGACCGGGCAACCGTTGTGGCAATGCGGGATCCCGCAGTTCATGCACCGCGACGCCTGCCCCTGCAGCGCCGGCTCGGGCAGGGGAATGACAAACTCGTTATAGTTCTTCAGCCGCTCGCCCGGTGCATCATAAGCACGGTCGTGACGGTCCAGTTCAAGAAAGCCGGTTTCTTTACCCATTCAATCGCCCCTGCGCCGCCATGACGCCCGTTGCACCGGAACCACTTACGTCCGATATACTGCCACTTACACTTAATAAATCAGATATAGATATGTACAATTTGTCGATATTAGCACTTCTTCCTCGCCTTCATCTTTCCCACACCTCACTAATCGGGAAGTTTCCAATTCATTATCTTTTCAGACTCAAATGGAATATACTTTCCAAAAATGTCTTTTGGAGGGATGGCGCGAAATGTACGGGTTAAAACGATGCACGAGGCCGTATCCAGACTTTCTGAATGACTGCTCTTGGCGATCTTGCAAGCCGTCGGCCGACCATCCGTGCCAACCGACAACAGCGCTGTAACCGAGCCTTGTTCGCTTCTCCGGAAAGCCTCGACGGGATAACCAATCTTAATCGGCGGATGTGCCTTTATCAAAAAGGCCACGTCATCGCCAGCCACGACTGGCGTTCCAGCACCTGTTCGCGCTGGGTTGTAACGGGCGTTAATCGAAACAAGAAAACAAGCTGCCTCGTCAAGCTTAGCTATTCCGCTCGATAGAGTGATTGAGCAACTGGTTACCAAGCCTATCTCGTTTACTGCGACATGAAGCCTGACGTGTTTATCGCCAACTACATCAAGTGCCCAGACGGGAGCATCAGCTAGCCAACCGGCGGGATCGAGCCGGGTCGGCGGGATAACCCTTTGCGCCAACACGCCCGACGGGAAGCTCAGACCCATTGCCAGCGTCCAGAGGACGTAGGAGTAAAACCGCGTTTTCATACTATCGCCGAGACGCCGTCACTCCGCCGCCACCATCTCCGCCTCCAGCCGCTCCGCCTCCAACTGCCGCAGCGCGCGCGCATAGTCGCGCGGCATCACCTTGACGAAGCACGGTAGCGCGTTGTCCCAATCGTCGAGCAATGCGCGCGCGCGCCTGCTGCCGGAGTGCAGGTGGTGGCGTTCGAGCAGCACGCGCAGGCGCTCGGCGTCATGGCGCAGCATGTCGCCCATGCCGTTGTCGTGCACCGAATGCGTGCGTTGCTGTGGGCGCCCAGCACCATCGTCAACATCGCGCTCGGCCGATAACGGCGACAAGTCGACCATTGCCGGGTTGCAGCGGTCCTTGAAGGTGCCGTCTTCGTCGTACACGTAAGCGACGCCGCCGCTCATGCCCGCGGCGAAGTTGCGGCCCGTGCGGCCGAGCACCGCGACGACGCCGCCGGTCATATATTCGCAGCCGTGATCGCCGGTCCCCTCGACCACCGCGACTGCCCCTGAGTTGCGCACCGCAAAGCGCTCACCGGCGACGCCGTTCAGGTACGCCTCGCCCGCGATCGCGCCGTAGAGCACGGTGTTGCCGACGATGATGTTGTCGATGGGGTCGCGCTCGACGTGCCCCGGCTGGCGCACGATCACGCGGCCGCCCGACAGGCCCTTGCCGACGTAGTCGTTGGCGTCGCCCGTCAGGTCAAGCGTCACACCGTGCGCGAGCCACGCGCCGAAGCTTTGCCCGGCGACCCCGGTCAGGCGGATGTTGATCGTGTTGTCGGGCAGCCCGGCGTGGCCGTACCTGCGCGCGACCTCGCCCGACAGCATCGCGCCAACGGTGCGGTTCACGTTGATTACGCGCCGCTCGATCCGTACCGGCTGGCGGTTGTCGAGCGCATCGGCGGCGGCGGCGATCAGGTCGTTGTCGAGCGCGGGCCCCAAGCCATGGTCCTGCACCTCGGTCCAGTTCAACGACGGACCTTCGCCCGGATCGACCTGGTGCAGCAGGCGCGACAGGTCGACGCCGTGCGCCTTCCAGTGATCGACCGCATCGCGGGTTTCCAGCCGATCGACCCGGCCGACCATGTCCTCGACGCGCGCGAAGCCCATCTCGGCCATGATCGCGCGCAGTTCCTCGGCGACGAAGAAGAAGTAGTTGATCACGTGCTCGGGCTCGCCGGTGAAGCGCGCGCGCAGCACCGGGTCCTGCGTCGCGACGCCCACGGGGCAGGTGTTGAGGTGGCACTTACGCATCATGATGCACCCCGCCGCGATCAGCGGCGCGGTCGCGAAGCCGAACTCGTCGGCGCCCAGCAACGCCCCGATCGCGACGTCGCGCCCGGTGCGCAGGCCGCCGTCGACCTGCACCGCGATGCGGCTGCGCAAGTTGTTGAGCAGCAGCGTCTGCTGCGTCTCGGCGAGGCCGATCTCCCAGGGCGAGCCGGCGTGCGTCAACGAGGTCAACGGCGACGCGCCGGTGCCGCCTTCGTATCCGGCGATCGTCACGTGATCGGCACGCGCCTTCGATACGCCGGCGGCGACCGTGCCGACGCCGACCTCGCTCACCAGCTTGACCGAGATGCGCGCCTTTTGGTTTACGTTCTTCAAGTCGTGGATCAGCTGCGCGATGTCTTCGATCGAATAGATGTCGTGATGCGGCGGCGGGCTGATCAGGCCGACGCCGGGCGTCGAATGGCGCACCGCGGCGATGTTCTTGTTGACCTTGTCGCCGGGCAATTGTCCGCCCTCGCCGGGCTTCGCGCCCTGCGCCATCTTGATCTGGATATCGTCCGCGTTGACCAGGTATTCGGTGGTCACGCCGAAGCGCCCCGAGGCGACCTGCTTGATCGCCGAGCGCATCGTGTCGCCGTTGGGCAATGGCTGAAAGCGATCCGCCTCCTCGCCGCCCTCGCCGGTGTTCGACTTGCCGCCGATGCGGTTCATCGCCACCG
>CAXSZV010000004.1:0-211256 GCA_964242815.1 uncultured Novosphingobium sp. | reverse complement strand
ATGCCCGGGCACATGAACGTGCTGCTCGCCGAGGCCAACGTGCCCTATGACGAGGTGTTCGAGCTCGAGGACATCAATGGTGAGTTCGCGCAGACCGACGTCGCCTTCATCATCGGCGCGAACGACGTGGTAAACCCCGCGGCCAAGACCGACAAGTTGAGCCCGATCTACGGCATGCCGGTGTTCGATGTCGAAAAGGCCAAGACCATCATGTTCATCAAGCGATCGATGGGCGGCGTGGGTTACGCAGGCGTCGACAACGATGTGTTCTACATGGACCAGACGATGATGCTGCTCGCCGACGCCAAGAAGATGGTCGAAGAGATCGACAAGGCGCTGCAGGCGTAGTCTGGGGCCGTCGGGTGCGAGTTATCATCGCTTCACATATGTGTAGACGATGCCTGATCCGGTCACGCTAGAGTGCGCGTCCGGTGGACCGGTTCGTAACGGGGAGAGTTGGCATTGCGAAAGATCGGCCTCATCGGGGGGATGAGCTGGTATTCGACACGCTCCTATTTCGATCGCATCAATGCAGGCGTCCAGGCACGGCGCGGGATGCGCGCGAACGCGCCGCTGCTGATCGAAAGCCTGGAATTCGCGCCGCTGTCGCGTCTGACCGACGATGCGGACTGGGCGCGCGCGGGAAAAGGGCTCGCCGATAGCGCGCGCCGGCTCGAGGCGGCTGGTGCGACCGCGCTGTTGATCGGTGCCAATTCGATGCACCGGGTCTATGATGTGGTGGCGAGCGCCGTCGCCGTACCTGTCCTCCATATCGCCGAATGCGTCGCGCGGCGGATGGCCGACAAGGGCGTGCGCAAGGCGGCGCTGATCGGCACGCGCAACGTCATGCTCGAAAGCTTCTATCGCGAGAAGCTGATCGCGCACGATATCGATCTGCTGCCGCCCGACATGCGCTTCGTCGATACGCTCGATCGGGTGATATATGACGAGCTGATGGTCGGCCGCGCGACGCGCAATGGCGAACGAGAATTGAAGAGCATCCTCACCTATCTGGCGCAGGCGGGGGCCGAAGCAGTGGTGCTGGGCTGCACCGAACTCGAGATGATCGCCGACATCGATGCGAGCCTGTTGCCGCTATACGACGGGACGCGCATCCATGCTGAGGCCGCGGTCGGCTGGATCCTGGCTTCGGAGCCCTAGCTTTGCCGCGCGCGAGCTATGCGAGCGATCCGGCGAGGTCGCGCGGTCGTGAGTTCGCGGTCTCGCCGGAACAGGACCTGCCGCTCGAGCCCGGTCCGCGCATTGCGGTCCAACGCGGCCCTTTCGAGCGGGACAGGGATCGCATCGTCCATTCGGTCGCGTTCCGCCGGCTGCGCTACAAGACGCAGGTGTTCATCGCCCCCGATGGCGATCACTATCGCGTCCGCCTGACGCACAGCCTGGAAGTCGCGCAGATCGCGCGGGTGATCGCGCGCGCTCTGGGGCTCGACGAGGACCTGACCGAGGCGCTCGCGCTCGCGCATGATATCGGGCATCCGCCGTTCGGCCATGCAGGCGAAGAGGCGCTCGAAGTGGCGATGGCCGACGCCGGCGGCTTCGATCACAACGCGCATTGTCTGCGCGTGCTGATGCGGCTGGAGACGCCCTATTGCGATCATGACGGGCTCAATCTCACTTGGGAAATGCTCGAGGGTGTCGCCAAGCATAACGGTCCGGTGGCAAAGCCGAGCTGGGCGCTGGCCGAACTCGATGCGGCGTTTCCGCTCGACCTTGCGACTTATCCCTCGCTCGAAGCGCAAGTCGCGGCAATCGCCGACGACATCGCCTATGACAACCACGATATCGACGATGGCTTGCGTGCCGGCTTTCTCAATCTCGACGCGCTGCTGGCGCACCCGTTCGTCGCGGATCGCTGGCGCAAGGTGGAGCGCCGTCATCCGCTCGCGCCGCGCGAACGCCAGCTGCGCGAACTCGTCCGCGATCAAATCGGCGCAATGGTCAACGATGTGCTCGCGACGACGGATGGGCGGCTGGTGGGCATCGATCATGTTGATCAGGTCCGCGCCGCCGATCACTCGTTCGTATCGTTTTCGCAAGCGATGGCGGCGGGCGAGCGTGGCTTCAAACGCTTCATGTATGCGGAATTGTACTACCACGCCGCGCAGGTCGACACCGCCGACAAGGCAAGGGTGGTGATCGCCGAACTATTCGCCGCCTATCGCGATGATCCGGCGCTGATGGGGCCGGACTGGCTCGCGCGGCTGCCTCCGGCGGAGCCCGCGCGCAGCCGCCACGTCGCCGATTACATCGCGGGCATGACCGATCGTTTCGCGCTGTCACAGCACGAGGGCATCTATGGCAGAAAGGTCGATGGGCTGCAGAAGGTTTGACCCTGGCAGACGGCTGGCGCGTAAACCTTGCGTTGGCGCCGATGCCACGGCATAAGCGAAGCGGGAGTCCGGGCGGGCGTTTGCGTCCGCCAACCTGGTCAGGTCCGGAAGGAAGCAGCCACAACGGGTTGCGGCGGGTCGCCCGGCTCCTTTATCGCTCCGCTCACATTCGACAATCCATCCGCCATTCCTTAGTTTGGCGTGATGGACGAATCCACCGACATGTTCGGCGATCATGGAACGGATGACGAGCGCGTGACCGCGACGGTCGTGGTGGAACCCGCGATGCTGTTCGATCAGCCATCGTCTTCGCCCGCGATGTCACCCTCGAACCAGCCTTACCGCGTCCTCGCGCGCAAGTATCGACCTCAGACATTTTCTCAACTCATCGGGCAGGATCCGATGGTACAGACGCTGGCGAACGCGATCCGGCGCGGGCGGCTGGCGCATGCGTTCCTGATGACCGGGGTGCGCGGCGTCGGCAAGACGAGCACCGCGCGGCTGATCGCCAAGGCGCTGAATTGCATCGGTCCGGACGGGCAGGGCGGGCCGACGATCGATCCGTGCGGCGTCTGCGAGCCGTGCGTCGCGATCGCCGAAGGCCGGCATATCGACGTGATCGAGATGGACGCGGCGAGCCATACCGGCGTCGACGACGTGCGCGAGATCATCGAAGCGGTGCGCTATGCGGCGGTCACCGCGCGCTACAAGATCTACATCATCGATGAAGTTCACATGCTGTCGCGCAATGCTTTCAATGCCTTGCTGAAGACTCTTGAGGAACCGCCACCGCATGTGAAGTTCCTGTTCGCGACGACCGAGGTCGAAAAGCTGCCGGTGACGGTGCTGTCGCGCTGCCAGCGGTTCGACCTACGGCGGATACCGAGCCCGCTGCTAGCCGAGCACTTCGCGCGTGTCTGCGCGCACGAGGGCGTCGAGGCCGAGCCCGAGGCGCTGGCGATGATCGCCGCCGCCGCCGAAGGTTCGGTGCGCGACGGGCTGTCGATCTTGGACCAGGCGATCGCGCACGCCGACCTCGAGGGCGATCTCGACGGGGCCGAAGGTCTGGGCGGGCGGGTCAGCGGCGATCAGGTGCGCGACATGCTTGGGCTCGCGGACAAGGGCGCGCAGCGCGCGTTGCTAGCGGCGGTGCTGGCGGGCGACGGCGCGGCGGTGCTCGATCGGCTCGACGCGCAGTTTGCGCTGGGGGTCGAGCCTGCCACGCTGATGCGCGGGATCATGGGCCTCGTTAGCCGGATCACGGTCGCGCAAGTCGCCGGCCATGCCGAGGACGCGGTCTCGGCCGAGGAACGCGCGGCGATCGAGGATTGGGCCCGCGCGCTCTCGGCGGGGCAGCTGCACCGGCTGTGGCAGCTGCTGATCAAGGGCTACGAAGAGGTCCGCGTCGCGCCCGATCCGCTGATCGCTGCGCAGATGGGGCTGCTTCGCGTCATGCATGCGGCGGACATGCCCGATCCTGGCGAACTCGCGCGGCGGCTTGAGGCGGCGGTGGCTGCGGCGCCTGGTGGGACGTCTGGCGGAGCTACAGCCGGAGGTTCGCCCGGGGCGGCGTCCACCAATGGCACCACGGCGCCGCTCGCCGAGCCAACCGCGCCGCCCGATTGGGCGGCACTTGCCGATCGGGTCGAAGGTGGTGGCCAGCTTCATGTCGCGGGCATCATGCGCGATTGGGTGCGCGTCGTCTCGCTTGTGGCCGGCCGGCTGCGCTATTCGCTTGCGTCCGGTTTTTCGGGCGATCCCTCGGCCGAACTGCGCGACGCGTTGCTCAAGGCGACGGGCGATCGCTGGCTGGTCGAGCGCGTCGCCGATGGGGGCGAGCCGACGCTGCGCGAACACGCGGAAGCTCGCGCGGCCGATGCGCGCGCCGCACTGCTCCGCGATCCGCTGGTCGCGGCGACGTTCGCGGCTTTTCCCGACGCGGAATTTATCGAAGACACCGCGTCCGCCGCGCCGCTCGTACGTTCCACACGGCGTGGCGAGGTGCGAACCTGAGCCATTTCAAGGAGCCGACCGATGCAATCGATGGAAGAGATGATCAAGGCTGCGCAGGCCGCCGCCGAGACGATCCAGAAGCAGATGACCGAAACGCAAGGGAAGCTCGACACGCTCGAGGTCGAAGGCGTGTCGGGCGGAGGCCTGGTCAAGATCAAGTGCTCGGCCAAGGGCCGCGTGATCGGCGTCGCGATCGACGACAGCCTGCTGAGCACGACCGAAAAGCCGATCCTCGAAGACCTGATCGCTGCCGCCTACAACGATGCGCGCGCGAAGGCGGACAAGGTCGCGGGCGATGAACTGGCCAAGGCGCAACAGGGCCTGGGCCTGCCGCCGGGTTTCAACCTGCCGTTTTGAGGCGCGGGTGACGACGTTCAGGCTGTCCAAGTCGCGGCGTAATCACCTTGTATAAAGTGCGCAACCTGAGATAGGCGGCTTCCGGGGAGCGCGTGATGGTTTCATTCAGGGGCACAATCGGCAACGATACGTTGCGCGGTACCGACAGAGATGATGTCTTCCGGCCGCTGACGGGCATCGACCTGGTCGACGGTGGCGCGGGTTACGATGCGCTGTATGTTGATTACTCGCGGTTCGTAAGGGCGACCGCGCGATTTCCCTCCGTCGTGACACTGAGCGATACCGGGTTCGCGGGAACCGTCGAATCTCGCGTTGGCAACGATGTGGTTGAGTTTTCACAAATTGAAAAGCTGGACGTGAAGCTTGGTGATCGGGGCGACTATTTTATTGTCAACATAGATGCCCCGATCGGCGAGCGCGCAATGAGCTTGGATGCCGGCGGGGGCATTGATCGGATATTGCTCAACCTCACCAGCATGAATAACGTTACTTTGTGCGTCGAGCCGACAGGCAATCTGGTGACGAGCTTCGGTTGGCTCTTCGCTGGGTTCGAGGAGTACGACATCACCGTCGGCGGCGGCGTCAACACGATCGTCACTGGATCGCAGCATGACAACGTCAGGCTTGGCGCCGGAACGAACACGGTTGCGCTCGGAGACGGTAACGATTTCGTCTCATCCAGCGGCGGGATGGACACTATCGATGCGGGGGAAGGGGACGACATTTGGGTTCTTGACCTTAGTGCCAGCGACACGAAGCGTACCCTCAGCGTCGACGGTTTTCAGGCAATTGCAGCGGTTAAGGGGCTAGCGTCGGCGACCGGCATCGAGCACATAGACGCAAACCTTGGCAGCGGCGGGGACGCTGTCATCCTGACTGACGCCATCTATACATCAGTCAGCGGTGGCGGCGGTGATGACAGCTTCACGGTCGTGCGTGGCAGTAATGTACAAGTCGATGGCGGCATAGGCCTAGACACTGCCAGCATCGACTTGCACGGCATGTTCGCCTCGCCTTACAGCGACCTTCGCGCAAGCGGCATTGGCGGTTTTAGCGGCAACCTTTCCAACGTGAAGATCACCGATGTCGAAATGCTGACAGCGATGTTAAGCGATTACGACGATCTTGTCGAGATAGACGGGACGGCGTTGATGCAGGGCGGACAAATCAGGCTGACCGGCGGCGCCGGGCAAGATTACCTGACACTCGATTTCGGCGCTGCCAACACCGCGATCAAGACTGCGATTGATACCGGCGGCACTTTGAGGGTTGGCACCAACACCTTTGCAGGATTTGAGGTCTTCCGCCTGACGGGGGGAGTACAGGGCGATCAGCTATATGGCGGTGAACTCGGCAACACAATTGATGGCGGTGATGGAAGTGATACGATCGTGGGTGGAGCGGGTGTTGATACGTTGATCGGCGGCTCGGGCAACGATCGCCTCTACGGCCGCGGCGGCTTCGATGAACTATCCGGTGGTCCGGGCGACGACAAATACTACGTCACGTCATCTTCGCTTATCAAGGAACAGGATGGTGAGGGTAATGACACGCTCTATTCCAGCGTTAGCGATCTGCTCTCCGGATATACCGAAAACCTCATCTTGACGGGCACCGCGGATAATACCGGCTTCGGCAACTTTTTAGACAATGTCATTATCGGCAACGTCGGGGAGAACGTATTGTTTGGCGACGCGGGACGCGATGCCATCGATGGCGGCGCCGGGAGGGATCGCATTTTTGGTGAAAGCGGGGCGGATACGTTAACGGGTGGCGCCGGCGGGGACACTTTCGAGTTCAGCACGCTGGAGACGTCGGCACAACATGATACGATCCGCGACTTCGTACATGGTACCGATCTGCTGGTATTTGACCAGGACGTATTCACGGGCGCCGCGCAGAATACTGGTCCGCTCAATCTGGCTCAATTTGCGCTCGGCAGCGAGGCGACCGGCACCACCCAACATTTCATCTACAATAGGGCGAACGGAGCGCTCTACTACGATCCCGACGGTGTGGGCGGGCAAGCGCAGACTTGGATCGCCACGCTGATAGGCAAACCGGTGGTGAGCGCCTCGGACCTGTTCATAGCCTGACGGGAACTCGCGGGCGGGCAACGGATGGGCGGGCACGGGCTGCCTGGATAGACACCCCTCCCGCACCATTGCGCGTTTTTGACGCCCATCCCATATTCATCACAACGCCGCATCTTGCGGCCGGTGCCACCGGGCGCCGCCTGATGGATGGATATCGATGAACCTGCTTCCTCTGCTTCCCCTGCGTGACATCGTCGTGTTTCCCGGAATGGTCGTGCCGCTTTTCGTCGGCCGTGAGAAGTCGGTCGCCGCGCTTGAGGCGGCGATGGCGGGGGAGAAGGATATCTTTCTGCTGGCGCAGCTCGATCCCGGCTGCGACGATCCCGATCGCGACGATCTGTACGACACCGGCGTGGTCGCCAGCGTGCTCCAGCTGCTGAAGCTGCCCGACGGCACCGTGCGCGTGCTGGTCGAGGGGCAGTCGCGCGGTCGGCTCGAGATGCTGCTTCCCGAACAGGGCGCCAATGGCGAGATGCTGGTCGCGCAAGTCGAGGCGATCGATGCGCCCGCGCTCGTCGGTGACGAGGTCACCGCGATGATGCGCAGCGTCGTCGACCAGTTCGGCGAATATGCGAAACTCAACAAGAAGCTGTCCGGCGACGCGGGCGATACGCTGGGCGATGTCGAAGACGCTTCGAAGCTGGCCGATGCGGTCGCCGCGCAGCTTTCCGCCAAGGTCGCCGACAAGCAGGCGCTGTTGTCGGAGATCGATCCGCTCAAGCGGCTGGAAATGGTCTACAGCTTCATGGAGGGTGAGCTCGGCGTGCTGCAGGTCGAGCGCAAGATCCGTGGCCGCGTCAAGCGCCAGATGGAGAAGACGCAGCGTGAGTATTACCTCAACGAACAGCTGAAGGCGATCCAGAACGAGCTGGGCGGCAGCGGCGACGGCGAGGAAGCCAACGAGATCGCCGAGTTGCAAGAGAAGATCGACACGCTCAAGCTGTCGAAGGAAGCACGCACCAAGGCGACGGCGGAGATCAAGAAGCTCAAGGGCATGCAGCCCATGAGCGCGGAGGCGACCGTCATCCGCAACTATCTCGACGTTCTGCTCGGCCTGCCGTGGGGCAAGAAATCCAAGTTGAAGCGCGATATCGCCGCGGCGCAAGGCGTGCTCGACGCCGATCATTTCGCGCTCGAAAAGGTCAAGGATCGCATCGTCGAATACCTTGCGGTGCAGGCGCGGACGAACAAGCTCAAGGGGCCGATCCTGTGCCTCGTCGGCCCTCCGGGCGTCGGCAAGACCAGCCTCGGCAAATCGATCGCCCGCGCGACGGGCCGCGAATTCGTGCGCCAGTCGCTCGGCGGCGTGCGCGACGAGGCGGAGATCCGCGGCCATCGCCGCACGTACATCGGCTCGCTGCCGGGCAAGATCGTGACCAACCTGCGCAAGGCGGGAACGTCGAACCCGCTGTTCCTGCTCGATGAGATCGACAAGCTGGGTCAGGACTTCCGTGGCGATCCCGCGTCCGCATTGCTCGAGGTGCTCGATCCCGAACAGAACGCGAAGTTCCAGGATCATTATCTCGAGGTAGACATCGATCTGTCGGACGTGATGTTCGTCTGCACCGCGAACAGCCTCAACCTGCCGCAGCCGCTGCTCGACCGCATGGAGATCATCCGGCTCGAAGGCTATACCGAGGACGAGAAGGTCGAGATCGCCGAACGGCATTTGTTGCCCAAGCAGATCGCTGCGCACGGCCTCAAGCCGTCCGAGTTCACCCTGACCAACGAGGCGCTGCGCGACGTGATCCGCTATTACACGCGCGAGGCGGGCGTCCGCACGCTGGAGCGAGAGATCGCGCGGCTGGCGCGCAAATCGCTGCGGCGCATCCTGGAGGGCAAGGCCGAGACGGTTACCGTGACGCCCGAGAACCTTGGCGACTTTGCCGGCGTGCGCAAGTTCCGCCACGGCATGAGCGATGACGAGCACCAGGTCGGCGCGGTCACCGGGCTCGCCTGGACCGAGGTCGGCGGCGAACTGCTGACGATCGAGGCGGTGACGGTGCCGGGCAAGGGCATGGTCAAGACCACCGGCAAGCTCGGTGAGGTGATGAACGAGAGCGTGCAGGCCGCCTACAGCTTCGTCAAGGCGCGCAGCCCGGCCTATGGCATCAAGCCTTCGACCATCCAGCGCAAGGACATCCATATCCATCTGCCCGAAGGTGCGGTGCCGAAGGATGGGCCGAGCGCGGGGATCGGCATGGTCACTTCGATCGTGTCCACGTTGAGCGGTATTCCGGTGCGATCGGACCTGGCGATGACGGGCGAGGTCACGCTGCGCGGCCGCGTGCTACCGATCGGCGGCCTGAAGGAAAAGCTGCTGGCCGCTTTGCGAGGGGGCATCACGACGGTGCTGATCCCTGAGGAGAACCGCAAGGACCTGGCCGAAATCCCCGGCAACGTGAAGGACGGCCTGGAGATCATCCCCGTCAGCCACGTCGACGAGGTGCTGGCTCGCGCGCTGACGCAGCCGCTCGAGGCGATCGAGTGGACCGAAGCGGACGAACTGGCGAGCCAGGCGGTCGCCCCCGCGCCCGGCGGTACGCCGGTTTCGCAGACCGCACACTGACGGTCCGTGTGTTCCCAAAGCCCGGCCGCGTCGATCGAACGCGGCCGGGCTTGGGTTTTTGCCCAACGGTATCGAAGCGTCGTCCGAGCAATCGCAAAGCTGCGCGGTTTGATCGCAAAAGCGCTTTGACTCGAGCTCTCATTTTCGTTCAATCCGCGCCTTCCGCAGCGCCGAGTCCCGCATAGATATGCGGTCGCGGCGTGGTCTTGGGGGGCAACAAGGGCGGCACTATGAACAAGAACGAGTTGATCAGCGCCGTGGCCGAGCGCGCCGGTCTGGCGCGCAACGACGCGGGCAGGGCCGTCGAGGGGGTGATCGATACGATCAAGGCGGCGATGTTGAAAGGCGAAGACGTGCGCCTGGTGGGGTTCGGCACGTTCACCGTATCGCGGCGCAAGGCCTCGATCGGCCGCAATCCGCGCACGGGCGAAGCGATCAAGCTCGAAGCATCGGCGCAGCCCAAGTTCAAGGCGGGCAAGGCGTTGAAGGACGCGCTCGACTGAGGGCTAGCGGATTGTCTCTATGGCTCGGCCTTACCGGCTTGCTACCGCATAGAGCGCGACGGCGGCGGCGTTCGAGACATTGAGGCTTTCCATCGCCGCGCTGATCGGCAGGCGCGCGGCCGCGTCGCAATGCTGCGCCACGTTGGGCCGCAGTCCCTCGCCTTCCGCGCCGAGCACAAGCGCCACCGGTCCCGTCGGCAATAGCTCCGCCAGCGTTTCGGTCCCCGCGCCGTCCAGCGCGATGCGCCAGTATCCCGCTTCCGCCACGGTTTCGAGCGCGCGCGACAGGTTCACCACGCGCACCCACGGCACGATTTCCAGGGCACCTGAGGCGGACTTGCCGATCGTTCCTGATTCGGGCGGCGCGTGCCGGTCCTGCGTCACCAGCGCGCAGGCATCGAACGCCGCCGCCGAACGCAAGATCGCGCCGATGTTGTGCGGATCGGTGACCTGGTCGAGCACGACGAGCGGGCGACGCGCGTCCGCGTCGAGCACGTCTTCGAGGAACAGATCGGGCAAGGGATCGCATTCGAGCACCAGACCCTGATGCGGTGCGTCGCGCGCGACCAGGCGAGCCAGATCGGCCACGTCGGCGTATTCGACCGGGAAGCCGGGCGGAAGATCACCGGATAGTCCGGCCAGCGCCTCGCGCGTCGCCCACAGCCGGCGATGGCGGCGATCGGCGTTCAGCAGCGCCGCCTCGACCGCGTGATGGCCCCAAAGCCTGACCGCGCCCTGCGAAGCGCGTCCGCTGCCACGCCCGCCGTGCATGCGGCCGGCGCGACCGCGTAGCGCCCGCTTCGGCCTTTCCTCGTCCCGCTCCGCCATGATCGATGCCTTTTTCGCTTATCCGTCAGCGGCTGAACGCCCTGCCAAGGACTCCATTGACACGCAAGGCGTGCTTCTTCATGAGCGCGCCTCCCGGCCAGACGCCTTTACGGAGAGCGCGATCCGGGTCGCATCGTTCATCTGCGACCGATGTGGACAGGTGGCCGAGTGGTTAAAGGCAGCAGACTGTAAATCTGCCCGTGCAAGCGTACGCTGGTTCGAATCCAGCCCTGTCCACCACGCGCCATGTCGTCCATGCGGCGCCAGCCTACCGCCGCCCGTGCTTAACCATGATTGCCGCACGCACGATGTCGGCTTACAGGCGAACGATGCCAGGAGAGATATTGGACAACCGCGGGCAGGGCGATGCCGGATGGCATTGGCCCGCGATCCACCGCGAATCGCACGTGTTCGCGGGTATCGCCGGGGTGCTCTGCTTGCTGTGCGCGCTGTTCGCGTGGGAAACGCTGGCGTGGCCGTTGGGCCTGCTTGCCGTGTGCATCCTCGCCTTCTTTCGCGATCCGCAGCGCGTGACGCCGCAGTCGGACGGTGTGATCGTCGCGCCGGCCGACGGCCTCGTCACGCTGATCCAGCGGGTGCCGCCGCCGCGCGAACTGGTCGTCTCCGACGGCGCCGCCGCCGGGATCGCCGACGCGCCGGTGACGCGGATCTCGATCTTCATGAGCGTGTTCGATGTGCACGTGAACCGCGCGCCGATCGGCGGGACCGTGCGTCGCGTCGTCTATATTCCAGGCAAGTTCCTCAACGCGGATACCGACAAGGCAAGCGATGACAACGAGCGCCAGCATCTGCTGATCGAGCGTGCGGACGGC
Source organism: uncultured Novosphingobium sp. (assembly GCA_964242815.1). Lineage (GTDB taxonomy): Bacteria > Pseudomonadota > Alphaproteobacteria > Sphingomonadales > Sphingomonadaceae > Novosphingobium. The sequence goes on along the minus strand of CAXSZV010000004.1, from coordinate 199,706 downwards.
CTCGTCATCGGATTTACCCAGATCGCCGGCCTCGTCGCGCGGCGGATCGTGCCGTTCGTCAAGCCGGGGGACATGCTCGCGGCTGGGCAGCGGGTCGGGCTGATCCGCTTCGGCAGCCGTGTCGATGTCTACCTGCCAGCGGACACCGAGCCGCAGATCGTGCTGGGTCAGAAGATCGTCGCGGGCGAGACCGTGCTCGCCAGGGTCGGGGAAGCGCCGACGATCCGGGGCGTGCGGCAATGATGCCGCGATCATGATCGGCGGGCGGCCGGCCGCGTGGCAGCCGTTGCCACCCCGATCCATGCGATGCCATTGATCGGTCCGCGTCAGGAGCGAGGTCGGGCTCGCTTGCGCTACAGTCGCTTCGCCGAGCCGTTGCCGGACGGTGGCCTCACGCTGCGCGCGCTGGTGCCCAACGCGATCACCGCCGCGGCGCTCTGCGTCGGCTTGACCGGCATCCGCTTCGCCATTGCCGGCGACTTCGCCAAGGCGGTTCAGGCGGTGATCCTCGCCGGCGTCCTCGACGGTATAGACGGCCGCGCGGCGCGACTGCTCCGCGCCGAGACGCGTTTCGGCGCGGAGCTCGACAGTCTGGCCGACGCGATCTCGTTCGGCGTCGCGCCCGCGCTGATCGTCTATCTGTGGAGTCTGCAGGAACTGCCCAGGCTTGGCTGGTTCGCCGCGCTGGCTTTCGCGATCAGTTGCGTGTTGCGGCTGGCGCGCTTCAACTCGCGGCTCGATACGCTCGATCAGCCGCACAAGTCACTCGGTTTCCTAAGCGGCGTTCCAGCGCCGCTCGGCGCGGGCCTTGCGTTTCTGCCGCTCTATCTGTGGATCACGAGCGGCCTGTCTGAGTTCCGCTCGCCGGTGGCGGTCGGCGTGTGGATGGTCGTGGTCGCATTCCTGATGATCTCCAACCTGCCGACACTCGGCTGGTCGCGACTTCGCCCGCGCCGGCATATCCGCATCGAGATTGTCGCGTTTGCCGGTCTGCTCGTCACCGCGCTGCTTACCGAACTGTGGCTGACCCTGGTTGCAGCGAGCGTGATCTATCTGCTGCTGATCCCATATGGCCTTGTCACTTACGCCCGCCTCAACCGAATGCGAACCGAACGGCCGGTGGCCGAGCCGGACCAGAGCGAAGCCTGATCGGCGCGACAGCCACCGTGCCCGCGCCGCGCGATCCTTGTTCAACACATGCAACGCGCAGCTGTTGGGCCAACGTGAGGACCCGGTTTCGCTGCTCACGCCAAGTCTGAAACAGGCTCGTCGCCGCAGATACGGTGCCAGCGCTCAACATCAACGCGGTCAAGATCATCGTCATAGTTCATGCCCTTCGGCGTTCATGCATCTCCAACAACGGCGATGCCATTTTGTTCCTGTTCTATGTCTGTTCCGCTGGAGTCAAGCGTTCTGATCGCATCGAGCGGGCATCGGTAGCGATGCCGGACCCAGCTATAGCGATAGTTCTGGACTTTGGGGGAGCGCGCGCATAGGCCGCGTCGGCCGGGCAGCGGGTTCGCCGAATGCGCTGATCCCGGCAATTCACATGGGAAGCACCACACCCGGTGCCGTAGCGAACATGATGGCGCGGCCTTTGGCTCATCCATCCGCTCGGTGACCGCTTCCCAGAGGTTAAACCGGAAAGGAAGACACTATGGCGGCTCCTGTCGTCACCATGCAGCAATTGATCGAGGCCGGCGCGCACTTCGGCCACCAGACCCACCGCTGGAACCCGCGGATGAAGCCGTATATCTTCGGCGCGCGCAACGGCATCCATATCATCGATCTGTCGCAGACCGTGCCCCTGATGGCGCGCGCGCTCGGCTTCGTGTCGAGCACGGTCCAGGCTGGCGGCAAGGTGCTGTTCGTCGGCACAAAGCGTCAGGCGCAGCAGCCGATCGCCGAGGCGGCGCGTGCCTGCGGCCAGCACTTCGTCAATCACCGCTGGCTCGGCGGGATGCTGACCAACTGGAAGACGATTTCGGGATCGATCAAGCGGCTGAAGACGCTTGAAGAGCAGCTTGGCGGCGATACCGCGGGCCTGACCAAGAAGGAAGTGCTGCAGCTGACGCGCGAGCGCGACAAGCTTGAGCTGTCGCTGGGCGGTATCCGCGATATGGGCGGCATTCCCGACGTGATGTTCGTGATCGACGCAAGCAAGGAAGAGTTGGCGATCAAGGAAGCCAACGTGCTCGGCATCCCGGTCGTCGCGGTGCTCGACACCAACGTCGACCCGCATGGCATCTCGTTTCCGATTCCCGGCAACGACGATGCCAGCCGTGCGGTTCGGCTCTATTGCGAAGCCGTTGCGCAGTCGGCGCAGAAGGGCGGGCGCGAAGCGGTCTACGACAGTGGCTTCGATTTCGGCGCGATGGACGAGCCGATCAGCGAGGACGTGGCCGAAGAAGCGGCCGTCGCCGGCCAGGAAATCGCCGCCGGGATCTGACATCGAGATCGAACATCGAGCCGTTCGGCGTCGATGTCGGCCCGATAATCTCGTCGTTATGACACTGTAATCGTTATGTCGTGCGCTCGGGCCATTGCGCCTGGGCGCACCCTTCGTTTCAAGAGGATAATGCGATGGCCTACACCGCCGCGGACGTGAAGACCCTGCGCGAGCGCACCGGCGCCGGGATGATGGACTGCAAGAAGGCGCTCGACGAGACCGCGGGCGACATGGAGGGCGCGGTGGACATGCTGCGCGCCAGGGGCCTTGCCGCCGCCGCGAAGAAATCGAGCCGCACCGCCGCCGAGGGGCTGGTCGGCGTCGCCGTGATGGGCACGCGCGGCGTCGCGGTCGAGGTCAATTCGGAGACCGATTTCGTTGCCAAGAACGAGCAGTTCCAGGATTTCGTGCGCAAAACGACGCAAGTCGCGCTGGCCGGCAGTGCGACCGAGGTCGAAGCGCTCAAGGCGGCGGCATACCCTGATGGCGGGACCGTTGCCGAAAAGCTGACCGACAACGTCGCGACGATCGGCGAAAATCAGCAGATCCGGCGGCTCAAGCAGATCGCGGTATCGAACGGTCTGGTCGTGCCCTATGTGCACAACGCGCAAGCCCCGGGTCTGGGCAAGATCGGCGTGCTGGTCGCGCTCGAGAGCGAGGCGGATGCCGATGTGCTCGAGCCGCTCGGCCGGCAGCTGGCGATGCACATCGCGGCAGCGTTCCCGCTGGCGCTCGACTCGTCGGGGCTCGATCCAGAACTGATCGAGCGCGAGCGCAAGATCGCGGCGGAAAAGGCGGCCGAAAGCGGCAAGCCCGCCGACGTGCAGATCAAGATGGTCGATGGCGCGATCGCCAAGTACGCGAAGGACGTCGCGCTGCTTAGCCAGTTGAGCGTCATCGACAACAAGACGCCGATCGCCAAGGTCGTCGAGCAGGCGGGCAAGGCGGCGGGCAAGCCGATCGTGCTGACGGACTATGTCCGCTTTCAGCTGGGCGAGGGGATCGAGCGCGCGGAAAGCGACTTCGCCGCCGAGGTCGCGGCCGCGGCGGGGATCAAGCCCGCGCCCGAGCCGACGCCGACCGACGCGTAGGGCATTCGGAAGAAGAGCCTAGCCCCAACCCCCCGCTTGCGGGAGGGAGAGTAAACGAGCAAGCGCTATATCTCCCCTCCCGCAAGCGGGAGGGGCCGGGGGGTGGGTTCTTCGCTCTATCGAAACACCCTGCGGACAGACCCAAACCCCCGCTTTCCTTTCGCTTCCCCCACCCGTAAGGCAAGCCGCGCCGCGATCCGAGGTTTCATTCGCATGCCGTTGCCCCCGATGAAGCGCGTGCTGCTGAAGCTGTCGGGCGAAGTGCTGATGGGCGGCCAGCAATATGGCATCGACCCTGAATTTGTCGCCGGGCTGGCCCAGGAGGTCAAGGCGGCGAAGGAAACCGGGCTCGAGATCTGCATGGTGATCGGCGGCGGCAACATCTTCCGGGGCCTTGCCGGCGCGGCGCGCGGGCTCGATCGCACCACCGGCGATTACATGGGCATGCTGGCGACGGTGATGAACGCGCTGGCGATGCAGAACGCGCTCGAACAGATCGGCGTCAGCACGCGCGTGCAGTCGGCGATCCCGATGGCGACGGTATGCGAGCCGTACATCCGCCGGCGCGCCACGCGGCATCTGGAAAAAGGGCGGATCGTCATCTTTGCCGCCGGCACCGGCAACCCGTATTTCACCACCGATACCGGCGCTGCGTTGCGCGCGGCCGAGATGGGCTGTGACGCGCTGCTCAAGGGCACCAGCGTCGACGGGGTCTACAGCGCCGATCCGAAGCTCGATCCCCACGCCGAGCGGTTCGAGACGATCGACTACGGCACCGTTCTCGCGCGCAACCTCAAGGTCATGGACGCGGCGGCGGTGGCGCTGTGCCGCGAGAACACCATTCCGATCGTCGTCTTCTCGATCCGTCAGCGCGGCAATCTTGCGCACGTCTTGTCGGGACAGGGCACGCAGACGATCGTACAGCAGGACGCATAGACTCATGGCCACTCCAAAGTTCGACAAGCCCGATCTCGACCGCCGGATGAAGGGGGCGGTGGAGTCGCTGAGAGGCGATCTGTCGGGACTGAGGACTGGCCGCGCCAACACCGCGCTGCTCGATCCGGTGACGGTGACGGTCTATGGCGCAAACACGCCATTGAACCAGATCGCCACCGTCTCCGCGCCCGAACCGCGCATGCTGTCGGTTCAGGTGTGGGACAAATTAAACGTCGGGCCGGTGGAAAAGGCGATCCGTTCGGCGGGACTCGGATTGAACCCGATCAACGACGGCAACACCATCCGGCTGCCGATCCCCGATCTGACCGAGGATCGGCGCAAGGACTTGGCCAAGCTCGCCAGCCAATATGCCGAGAAAGCGCGGATCGCGATCCGCAACGTCCGGCGCGATGGCATGGAGACGCTGAAGGCGGACGAGGGCAAAAAGCTGATCTCCGAGGACGAGCGCAAGAAGCTCGAGACCGAGGTGCAGAAGCTGACCGACGAGACGGTCAAGGCCGCGGACGAGGAATTCGCGCGCAAGGAAAAGGAAATCCTCGGCAGGTGAGCGGCCGGGGGGCCTTGCCGGCTTCCTTTTCCCCTTCCTCTGACGAGGAGGGGGCTATCGCGTTCGTGCGGTCCCTCATGTCCACCGAGCATCACCTTGGTTAATGCGCGCCACGTCGGCATCATCATGGACGGCAACGGCCGCTGGGCGAAGCGGCGGCATCTGCCGCGGCTGATCGGCCATCAGCGCGGGGTCGAGGCGGTGCGGCGGCTGACCCGCGCGGCGCGCGGCATGGGGCTCGACGCGATGACGCTCTATGCGTTCTCGACCGAGAACTGGAACCGGCCCGAGGACGAGGTTTCCGCGCTGATGGGACTGCTCAAGCGCTTCATCGTCAGCGATCTGGACGAATTCGCCGCGAACAATACGCGGCTGCACATTATCGGCGATTATTCACGGTTCCCCGCCGACGTGATCGTCGAGATCGACCGCGCGTTGCGGCGCTGCGAGACGAACGACGGCATCATGCTGGCGGTGGCGCTCAATTACGGTTCGCACGACGAAATCGCGCGCGCCGCGACCCGCGCCTCGGCGAAAGGCGCGATCACGCCTGAGACGATCGCAGCCGAGCTCGACACCGCCGCGCTGCCGCCGCTCGACCTCGTTATCCGCACGTCGGGCGAATTGCGGCTATCGAACTTCATGCTGTGGCAGGCGGCCTATGCCGAGCTCTACTTCACCGACGTGCTGTGGCCCGATTTCACGCCCGAGCATTTGCGCGAGGCGCTCGACGCGTTCGCCGCGCGGGATCGTCGTTATGGCGGACGGTAATATTTTCCCCGTACCGAGGCGGACTTGATCATGCGCTCGCGCAATCCCGACCTCTCGCGCCGCGCGGCATCGGCGCTGGCGATGATCGCGATCACCGCCGCCGCGCTGTGGCTGGGTGGGATGATCTGGGTGATCTTCGTCCTCGCGGTCGGCGTCGGCGTCTGGTTCGAATGGCGCGCGCTCGTGATGCTGTTCGCCGCGTCCGGCCCTTACCGCGCGACATGGAGCGCGGCGGGCGCGATCTATTGCGGGATCGCGGCGGCGGTGTTGATGGTGCTGCGCGATCCGCCGTCCGCGCCCTATGCCCATTCGGGTATGCTGCTCGTCTCGGTGGTCCTGCTGGCGGTGATCGCGACCGACGTCGGCGCCTATTTCGCCGGCCGCGCGATCGGCGGGCCAAGGATCGCGCCCGCGATCAGCCCGTCGAAGACGTGGGCGGGCCTTGCCGGCGGTATCGGGCTGACCGTGCTGTCACTGCTGGCCGCCAACGTCGCCGCAGGCGATGTGGCGCCGTTCCCCATCGCCACCGTGGTGGCGGCCGGCGTCCTTGTCGCGATCGTCGCGCAGGCGGGCGATTTCTTCGAGAGCTGGATGAAGCGTCGCGCCGGCGTCAAGGATTCAGGATCGCTGCTCCCGGGGCACGGCGGTCTGTTCGATCGGGTTGACGGCCTGTTGGCGGTGCTGTTCGTCTGCGGCGTGTTGCTGCCGTTCTTCGGGATAAGGGTGAGGGCATGAGGGCGTTGCGTGAGCTTAGATAACACCGCCGCGCGCACGATAACGATCCTGGGCGCGACCGGGTCTATCGGCGCGTCGACGCTCGATCTCGTCCGGCGCGAGCCCGCGCAATGGCGCGTCGTCGCATTGACCGCGAACGGCCGCGCCGAAGAGTTGGCGCGGCTGGCGCGCGAGTTTTCCGCCGAGATCGCGGTGATCGCCGATGAAAGCCGGCTTCCCGCGCTGCGCGAGGCGCTGGCGGGCAGCGGCATCGCATTGGCCGCGGGCGAACGAGCGGTCATCGAGGCGGCCGCGCGGCCCGCCGATATCACCATCGCCGCGATCGTCGGCTGCGCGGGGCTCGCCCCGACGATGGCGGCAATCGAGCGGGGCGAGATCGTCGCGCTCGCCAACAAGGAAGCTCTGGTATCGGCGGGCGAAGTCATGGTCGCCGCCGTCGCGCGCCACGGGGCGACGCTGCTGCCGGTCGATTCCGAACACAACGCGATCTTCCAGTGCCTTGCGGGCAACGATCCCGCGCACATCCGCTGGATCACGCTGACCGCGAGCGGCGGTCCGTTCCGCGACTGGCCCGCCGAAGCGCTGGCGAGCGCCACCCCCGCGCAGGCGGTCAGGCATCCCAACTGGGACATGGGCGCGAAGATCAGCGTCGATTCGGCGACGATGTTCAACAAGGGCCTGGAATTGATCGAGGCGTTCCATCTGTTCCCGGTCGGGCTCGACGCGCTGCGCATCATCGTCCATCCGCAGTCGGTGGTGCATTCGATGGTCGAATACCGCGACGGATCGACGCTGGCGCAGCTTGGCCCCTCCGACATGCGCGTGCCGATCGCCTCCACCCTCGCCTGGCCCGCGCGGATGGACACGCCGTGTACGCCGCTCGACCTCGCCGCGATCGGTGAGCTGACGTTCCGCGCGCCCGACGAGGACCGCTTTCCCGCGACGCGGCTGGCGCGGGAGGCGGCCGCCGCCGGCGGCGCGATCCCGGCGGTGCTCAACGCGGCGAACGAGGTCGCGGTCGCCGCGTTCCTCGCCGGTCAGATCGGGTTCACCCGGATCGCCCGATATGTCGACGATGTCCTGTCCCGATACGCGCCGCCGCCGCCCGCTTCGATCGACGACGTGTTCGCCGTCGACCGCGAGGCGCGAGCGCGGACGCGGGCGCTGATGGAACTCGTATGAAGGAGCGCTGCTGACATGATCGCCGCACCCGGGCTCCTGACGATGGTCGCCGCGTTCGTGTTGTTGCTCGGGCCGCTGGTGGTGATCCACGAGCTTGGCCATTACCTTGTCGGGCGTCTGTTCGGGGTCAAGGCCGAGGTATTTTCGGTAGGGTTCGGCCGGGAGCTTGCCGGCTGGACCGACCGGCGCAGCACGCGGTGGAAACTCTCGGCGCTGCCGCTCGGCGGCTATGTGCGGTTCGCGGGCGACGAAGACGCGACGAGCCGGCCCGGCGATACGAGCGGCCTGTCGCCGGCCGATCGCTCGCAAACGCTGGCGGGAAAGCCCGTATGGCAACGCGCGCTCGTCGTCTTCGCCGGACCGCTGACCAACGCGCTGCTGGCGATCGCGATCTTCGCGGGGCTGGCGCTTGTCTATGGCGTCATGGCACCCGTTGTGGCGATGCTGGTGAATGGGTCGCCCGCCGCGCAGGCCGGGGTTCGCGTCGGCGATCGTATCGTCGCGATCGACGGCGATAACATCGACAGTTTTGCTGAGATCGAGCAGCATGTCGCTCCCTATCCAGGCCGCACCGTTGCACTCGCGATCCGCCGGGGCGATGTGACGCTAGTTATTCCCGTTCGCGTGGCGCCTGTCACCGAACGCGATAGCTTTGGCAACGCCAATGCCAACGTGATCGGCCGCATTGGTATTGCCGGCCGCGCACCGATGCGGGTCGCGGTAAGCCCGACCGAGGCGGTTCACTTTGGCTTTGCGCAGGCGGTAGGACTCACCCGCATAATCGCCGGCGGCATCGCGCAGATCTTCACCGGCGAACGATCGGTGCGTGAGCTCAGCGGGCCGGTCGGCACCGCCAAGATATCGGGCGAGGTGTTGAGCCTGGGCTGGGCTCAGTTCATCGCCTTTGCCGGGTTCTACTCGCTTAACTTGGCATTCATCAACCTGCTGCCAATCCCCGGCCTCGACGGGGGACATCTGGCTTTCTACGCGGCCGAGGCGGTGCGGCGCAAGCCGTTGGAGCCGCGCAGCCAGGATTGGGCGTTCCGCACGGGCGTGGCGTTCGTTCTGGCGCTGATGTTGTTCGTGACGATCAACGATCTGGTCAAGCTGCTGCCCGGATCGGACAGATAACGTCGGTCGGTTTGATACCTCGCGGGTCTGCGACGATCGATTGCTTGATCGCCGCCGCTGCATCGGGCACAGGCCGGCGGCTATCCGGCCTCGATATCGTGCCGGGTGAACATGAGTTTGCGTGTGGGGCGGAGCGATCCGGTGGGTAACCGGAAGCGACGCGGCGAGGATGGGATTTAGGATGGTTCGCAGCTCTGACGCTCTCGGCATGTCGCGTATGGCGACGGTGCTGCTGGGCACCACGATGCTGACGGTATTGCCCGTCGCGGCGATCGCGCAGACGAGCACCGACGATGTGAGCGGGGCGGGCGGCGCCGGCGCGCGAATGCAGCGCCCCGGCGATCGTGGCGATCAACGCGGGCGTCCCGGTCGCGGCTCGGGCGAGCCGCGCGGTGAGCGTTCGCGCAGCCGCGACGCGGTGGCGATCCCCGCCGAGCAGCCCGAACCGCCGGCCGCCGGGCCGATCGCGCCGGGCCAGATCGCGATCAGCTCGATCACCGTGAACGGCGCGCTGCGACTGGAGCCGCAGACGGTACTGTCGTACACGCAGCTGCGCATCGGCCAGCCTTACTCGCAGGCCGCAGCCGATCAGGCGCTGAAAGATCTGTTCGCGACCGAGCTGTTCGCCGACGTGCAGATCCGCAACGATGGCGGCGCGGTGGTGATCGACGTCAAGGAAAATCCGGTCGTCAATCGCATTATCCTTGAAGGCAACAAGCATATCAAGGAAGACAAGATCACGCCCGAGATCAAGGTCGCGCCGCGCCAGATCTTCACGCGATCGAAAGTCCGCGCCGACGTCGCGCGCATCCTCGAGCTCTACAAGCGCCAGGGGCGCTTCGCCGCGACGGTCGAGCCCAAGATGGTGCTGCTCGACCAGAACCGCGTCGATATCGTGTTCGAGATCAGCGAGGGCGCGAAGTCGAAGGTGCGCCGCATCAACATCATCGGCAACACCAAGTTTTCCGACGGCGATCTGCGCGGGGTGATGGTCACCAAAGAAGCCAAGTTAACTCGGCTATTGAGTTCGGGCACCACGTATGACCCTGATCGGCTGGCGTTCGATCAGCAGAAGCTGCGCCAGTTCTACCTGACGCAGGGCTATGCCGATTTTCGCGTCGTGTCCGCCGTCGCCGAGCTGACGCGCGATAAAAAGGACTTCATCATCACCTACGTGGTGGAAGAAGGCCAGCGCTACAAGTTCGGCGACGTCAAGGTTGAGAGCCAGCTGCGCGATTTCAGCAGCGAGGCGCTGACCAAGCAGCTGCCGATGAAGGCAGGCGATTGGTACAACGCGAAGCTGGTCGAGGATACGATCGACAAGCTGAACGAGACCGCCGGCGCGTTCGGCTATGCCTTCGCCGATGCGCGACCGCAGTACAATCGCGACAAGGACAAGCTCACGATGGGCGTGACCTTCGTGATCGGCGAGGCACCGCGCGTCTATGTCGAGCGGATCGACGTCAACGGCAACACGCTGACGCAGGACAAGGTGGTGCGCCGCGAGTTCCGCCTGGCCGAAGGCGATGCGTTCAACTCGGTGCAGGTCAAGCGATCGACCAACCGGATCAAGTCGCTCGGCTATTTCCAGGAAAAGTTCGAGGTCGAGCAGAAGCCCGGCAGTGCGGCCGACCGCATCATCCTCGAAGCCAACGTCGAGGAGAAGCCCACCGGGCAGCTCCAGCTTTCGGCTGGCTTCTCGAGCATCGAAAGCTTTATCCTGCAGGCATCGATCGAGCAGAACAACTTTCGCGGGCGCGGGCAGACGATCGGCTTGTCGGGGAGCCTGTCGCGCTATACCAAGAGCATCGAGGCGAGCTTTACCGAGCCGTACCTGTTCGATCGCAACGTGTCGCTCGGCGTTGATCTCTACCGGCGCGACCTCAACAGCTTCAACTACGGGCTCGATGCCAACCGCAACACGATCTATTCACAGGCGACGACGGGCTTCCAGATCCGCACTGGCGTGCCGCTGACCGAATTCATCACCGCCGTCGCGCGGTACACGCTGAACTACGACGATATCACGCTCGACAAGAACACCTATTACAGTTTTCGGGAGAACCCGAACCTGTTGCAATGCGATCCGATCATCGCCGGGCGCTATCTTTGCGAGGCGCTGGGCAAGCGATTGAGTTCGATCATCGGCGGCTCGTTGATCTTCGATACGCTCGACAATCGCGCGCGGCCGACGCGCGGGCGGCTGATTACGGTGGGCGTCGATTATGCGGGGCTCGGCGGCGATGTCCGCTATGGCCGCATCACCGGCAAGGCATCGCAGTATTATAACATCGGCCACGGCTTCGTGTTCTCGCTGTCGGCCGAAGGCGGGCTGATCCACGCGTTCGGCAACAATGGCGCGAACACCGCGGCGGGGATCGACTCGGTGCGGCTGACCGACCGGTTCTTCCTCGGCAACCCGCAGATCCGAGGCTTCGATATTCGCGGCGTCGGCCCGCGTATTCTGCGCGTGCCGATCGACGAAAACGGCGTCATCACGTCGAACAAGCGCAAGGACCTGCTTGCCGACGATGCGCTGGGCGGAAAATATTATTACCTAGGTCGGGCCGAGTTGGAGTTGCCGTTGGGTTCGGGCGCGCGCGAGTTGGGCCTGCGCCCTTCGATCTTTGCCGACGTTGGCGCGGTATTCGGCGTTCGGCGTCCGCAAATCTTTGATAAGCCGACTTATCAATACAGCCTGACGTGCACGACGGGCACGACGACGACGACGACAAGCGTGGTCAGCGGCAACGGCAAGCTTGGTGGGACCAAGCCGGCCAGTTGCACGGGCGCCAACGACGCTTATGGCTTGATCCAAGGTTTCGTCGAACAGTTCGCCGGCAATACGCCGAAGCCGCGTTTGTCGGTCGGGGTCGGCGTCAACTGGAACTCGCCGTTCGGTCCGTTCCGCATTGATATCGCGCGCGCCTTGCTCAAGTCTCCGGGTGATGAGCCCAAATTGTTCACATTCAACGTAGGAACCCAATTCTGATGACCAAGATGATCAAGAAGGCGGTGTCGTTCGCGGCAGTCGCCGCCATGCCGGTCGCGGTGGCTATCCCCGCCATCGCCCAAGCGCAGGCGCTGCCCGCCGCGGTGATCGCGGTGGTCGATCGCCAGCGTGTCGTGTCCGAATGCAACGCCTGCAGGGTCGCCACTACGCAGATCCAGGCGATCATCACGCAGGCGCAGCAGCGCCAGCAGGCGCTCGCCACGCCGCTGCAATCGCAGGACCAGGCGTTGCAGGCCGAGGCCAACCGTATCCGCGCGCTGCCCGATGGTCCGGCGAAGGAAACCGCGGCGCGCGCGTTCCAGCCGCGCATCCAAGCGTTCCAGCAGCAGCAGGCCGCCGCGCAGCAGGAAGTGCAGGGCCTCCAGCAGAACGTCCAGTCGATCAACAACAACGTGATCCGGCAGATCACCGAGAAGATGAACCCGATCGTCGGGCAAGTGATGCAGCAGCGCGGCGCGACGATCGCGATCGATCAGGACGCGACGCTCGCCTCCGCCAAGACCGTCGACGTGACCGATCAGGTGCTGACCGCGCTCAACGGCCAGTTGACCACGATCTCGGTAACCCCGCTGCCGACGGCCGCTCCCGCCGCAGGCGCCACGCCCGCGACCGGCCGCCGTCCGGCGCCGACCGGACGCTGATCATAGCGCGCTGACGAAACGGCTGGCTTCGGGCGGATGACGTACGATATCCCCCGCATCCTGCGGGCGTTGCCGCACCGCTACCCGATGCTGCTCGTCGACCGCGTGATCGCCCTGGATGACCAGGCGATCCACGCGGTCAAGGCGGTGAGCTTCAACGAAGGCTTCTTTCAGGGCCATTTCCCCGGCCGGCCGATCATGCCCGGCGTGTTGCAGATCGAGGCGCTGGCGCAGGCCGCGGGCATCCTCGCGGTCGAGGCGCTGGGGCTCGCGGGCACGGGCAAGCTCGTCTACTTCATGGCGATCGAGGACGCGAAGTTCCGCGCTCCGGTAGAGCCGGGGGTGCTGTTGCAGCTGGAGGTGAGCTTCGTCCAAAAGCGCGCGCGAGTTTGCAAGTTCGCCGGCAAGGCGTCGGTCGACGGCAAGGTAACGTGCGACGTGAGGTTCACCGCGATGCTGGCGGATGGGTAATAGCAAGACGTAAAAGGGCTCACCCCCGGCCCCTCCCGCGGGGGTGGGTTCTGCTTACGCTCGCCATCGCTTGCCATCTGCCCCGCGCCCCGCTATCCGCGCCGCTCATTCGAGGCCGGTCGGAACCGGCCGCTGGGAAAGTCCGTCCGATGAAAGCCGATATCCACCCCGACTACCACACGATCAAGGTCCAGATGACCAACGGCGACGTGTTCGAGACGCGATCGACCTGGGGTAGCGAGGGCGATACGCTGGTGCTCGATATCGATCCGACATCGCATCCCGCGTGGACCGGCGGCGCGCAGCGCGTGAACGAGGGCGGCCGCGTCGCGCAGTTCAACAAGCGGTTCGGCGGGCTTTCGCTCAAGAAGGGCTGACGCGCGAGCAATGCCGGCCGGGACGTGATGACCGTGAGCAGCCGCCAACCGGCCACGGATCACGAGATGATCCACCAGACCCTGGCGCGGCTGGCGCAATCGACCGATGCCGGCGATTACGACGACTGGGCCGCGCTGTTCACGCCCGATGCGACGCTGCGGATGCTTGGGCAATCATGGACCGGGCGGGCCGCGCTGCGCGCCTTCATCGAAGCGGACCAGCCGCCGGCGCGTCGGGGCCTGCATCTGACGACCGACAGCGTGATCGCGCTGTACGATGATCGGGCCGAGGTGCGGTCGAACTTCATCTTCATCTCGCCCGGCGCCGACGCCAGCGTCGTCGTCGCCGGCGGCTGGTACGAAGACGTGCTGGTCCCCGCCGACGGGCGCTGGCTCGTCAGCACGCGCGCGGTGACGCTCTACGGCCCCGTCGCGAGCCAGCCGTGGGGCATGCCCGCCCGCTGAGCGGCGATCACCAGACAGGCGGTTTTCGCTTTCCATGGTCATGGCGGTGTGCAAATGCGCGCTCCTTGGTGGGTTTGTGGCGACCATAGCTCAGTTGGTTAGAGCGCCGGCTTGTGGTGCCGGAGGTCACGGGTTCGAGACCCGTTGGTCGCCCCATCATTGTCGTGACGGCACGCACAGCGCGCTCTGCCGAGTCTGCGCCTTGCCCGACCCCGCGCCGCCTGCCAAAGCGCGCGCACGATGCATGGCTTCGCCAATCCCGCCCGGTTCCTGCGGATCGCCCGCTGGCTGACCCCGGCGCTGCTGGTGCCCGGGTTGATCGTCACGACTGTCGCGCTTGCCTGGGGTCTGTTCGTCGTGCCCGCCGAGCGGCTTCAGGGCGATACCGTGCGCATCATCTTCGTCCACGTGCCGTCCGCCTGGCTCGGCATGGCGGGCTGGGCGGCGATCGCGGGCGCGAGCTTTGCCGAGATCGTCTGGCGGCACCCGCTGGCGGCGATCGCGGCGCGCGCGGCGGCGGTGCCCGGCGCGGTGTTCACCGCGATCTGCCTCGTCACCGGATCGCTGTGGGGACGGCCTGCGTGGGGCGTCTGGTGGGTCTGGGACGGACGGCTGACCAGTATGCTGGTGCTCTTGTTCCTCTATGTCGCCTGGATCGCGCTGGCCGATGCGGCGGAGCGCGGCGGCGTGGCGCGTGTGCCCGCGATCTTCGGCCTGGTCGGCGCGGTCAACGTGCCGATCATCCACTATTCGGTCGTCTGGTGGCACAGCCAGCATCAGCCGCCCAGCATCACGCTCGGCCAATCGGCGATCGCGCCCGTGTTCCTGTGGCCGCTGTTCGCCGCGACGTTTGGCTTTTCGCTGATCTTCGGCGCGGTGGTGCTGGCGCGGATGCGCGCGATCCTTGCCGATGTGCAGGCCGAGGCGCGGTTGCGGCGCAAGGCTATGCAGGCGGGGGCGATGCAGGCGGGCGAGCGATTGGTCGGCGCGGACCTCAAGGCGATCTGATGCGCGAAGCGCTCGACCAATGGCATTTCGTGATCGCCGCCTATGCGATCGGCGGCGGCGGCACGCTCGCGCTCGTCGGTTGGAGCTGGCTGACCATGCGCGCGGCCGAGCGTCGCCGCGATCGGACCCGGCGCAAGTGAACCCGCGCCCGCGCGGCCTGATCCAGCCCAAGCATCAGCGTCTCGTGCTGCTGACGATCGCGCTCGGCGCGTTGATCGCCGCGGCGCTGCTGGCGGCCTGGGCGCTGCGTAATCAAGCCTCGTATTTCTACGTGCCGAGCGACATCCGCGCCAATCCGCCATCGCCCGCGCGCGCGGTGCGGCTGGGCGGCATGGTCGAGCGCGGATCGCTGCGTACCGAGGCGGACGGCGTGACGATCGACTTCCTGGTCGGCGACGGCAAGGCCAGCGTGCCGGTGCGCTTTCGCGGCATTGCTCCGGCGTTGTTCGTCGAAGGGTCGGGCGTCGTCGCCGAGGGCAAGCTCGGCGCGGATGGCCGCTTCCTCGCCGACAACCTGCTGGCCAAGCACGACGAGAAATACGTGCCGCGAGAGATGCAGGACATGACGCGCAAGCAGGCCCGCGCGGTCGTCGCGGAGACGCAATGATCGCCGAGTTCGGTCTTGCCGCGCTGTGGCTGGCGGCGGCGCTGGCGGCGTTGCAACTCGCGGGCGGCGCGCTCGCGTTCACCAGAGGTGGCGCGCCGCTTGCCGCCGCGGTCAGACCGGTGGCGGTGGTGCAGGGGCTGCTCGCGCTCGCCGCGTTCGCCGCGCTGATCTGGGTATTCGCGCGGACCGACCTGTCGGTGAAGCTCGTCGCGATGAATTCGCATAGCGAGAAGCCGCTGCTCTATAAGGTCGCCGGAGCTTGGGGGAACCACGAAGGCTCGATGTTGATGTGGGTCACGATCATGGGCCTCGCCGGCGGGTTCGTCGCGCTGGTCGAGCGGCGTCTGCCCGAGCGGACGATGCTGGCGACGCTTGCGGGCCAGGCGTTCGTCAGCCTAGGTTTCTATGCGTTCCTGCTGTTCGCCTCGAACCCGTTTGATCGGCTCGATCCCGCAGCCGTGGAGGGTCAGGGGCTGAACCCGCTGTTGCAGGATCCGGGCCTCGCGTTCCATCCGCCGACGCTGTACCTCGGCTACGTCGGGCTGTCGGTCGCGTTCAGCTTCGCGATCGGCGCGCTGGTGACGCGCGAGGTCGGGCCGGCGTTCGCGCGCGCGATGCGGCCCTGGGTGCTCGCGGCGTGGATATTCCTGACGTTGGGGATCACCGCCGGGTCGTACTGGGCCTATTACGAGCTCGGGTGGGGCGGCTGGTGGTTCTGGGATCCAGTCGAGAACGCATCGCTGATGCCGTGGCTCGCGGCGACCGCGCTGCTCCATTCGGTCAGCGTGCTCGCTTCGCGCAACGCCCTGCGCGCGTGGACGATGATGCTCGGCGTGCTCGCGTTCTCGATGTCTATGATCGGCACCTTCCTGGTGCGATCGGGCATCCTAACCAGCGTCCACGCCTTCGCGGTCGATCCGCGGCGCGGCGCGTTCATCCTGGTGCTGCTGGCGATCTACATCGGCGGCGCGCTGCTGCTGTTCGCGTTGCGCGCGGCGAGCGTGAGCGAGGGCGAGCGGTTCGCGGTCACCAGCCGCGAAGGCGCGCTAGTGGTCAACAACGTGATGCTGACCGCGATCCTGGGCATCGTATTGTTCGGCACGCTCTATCCGCTGATCGCCGAGGCGATGGGCGCGCGCGTTTCGGTCGGGCCGCCGTACTTCAATCCGATGGCCGCGCTGTTCGCGCTGCCGATGCTGGTGGTGCTGATGATCGGGCCGTTGCTGCGCTGGCGGCGCGATAGCCTGACGAGACTGCGCGGGGCCCTGCTCGCGCCGATCGGCCTCGCGGCGGCGGTGCTGATCGGCCTGTTCGTGTGGACCAGCGGGCTCGGCCTGCTGCCCGCGATCGGCCTGGTCCTCGCGCCGGCGCTTGGTATCGCGAGCCTGTTGCCGCTGCGCGGGCGCAATCTGCGGCGCACGCCTTTATCGACCTGGGGTATGGTCGTCGCGCATTTCGGCGTCGCGGTGGCGCTGTTCGGCATGGCGAGCGAAGGCGCGTTCTCGGTCGAGCGGCTGGTCGCGGCGCGCGTCGGCGACCGTGTCGCGGTCGGTCCATGGACGATCGTGCTGCGCGAGGTCGAGCCGGTCGCCGGGCCGAACTGGACCGCGCTGCAGGGCGATCTCGCCGCGCGGTATCGCGGTGGCGCGGCGCATAGCCTGTTTCCGCAGGCGCGCAGCTTCTGGGCCCCCGCGCAATCGACCAGCGAAAGCGCGCTGCTCACGCGTTGGAACGGTCAGCTCTATACCGTGTTCGGCGAGGAGACGCAGGACGGCCGCTGGCAGCTGCGCCTGTGGTGGAAACCGTTCGTGCCGCTGATCTGGCTTGGCGGCGCGCTGATCGCGCTCGGGGGCGTGCTGTCGATCGCAGGGCGCACCGCGAGCGATATCCGGCGCATCGTCGCGCGAGACAAGATCGCCTATCGCCGATTGCGGCAGGGCCGCGCTTGAGTCGGTGGACGCTCTGGCTGCCGCTGGCGGTGTTCGCGGTGTTCGTCGCGCTGGTGATCGGCCGGCTGTGGAGCCCGGCGCAGACCGATGTCGCGAGCGCGATGATCGGCCACCCGCTGCCCCGCTTCGCGCTGCCTGCGGCCGTGCCCACGCGGCCGGGGCTGGGCCATGACGATTTCGTTGCGTCCGCGACGGCAAGGGGCAAGCCGCGCCTGCTCAACATCTTCGCGAGCTGGTGCATCCCCTGCGCCGCCGAGGCGCCGCAACTGGCCGTGTTGGCGCGCGAAGGCGTCGAGATCGATGGCGTGGCGATCCGCGACCAGGCCGACGATCTGGCGACGTTCCTCGCGCGCTATGGCAATCCCTATGCGCGGATCGGCGCGGATCGCGTGGGGACGGTGCAACTGGCGATCGGATCGTCGGGTGTGCCCGAAACCTTCGTGATCGATGGCCACGGCGTGATCCGCTACCAGCACATCGGTGATATCCGCGCCGAACAGCTCGACCTGATCCGGCGCAAGCTGGCTGAGGCAGCGCAGTGAGGTGGTGGGTTTCAGTCCTCCCCGGCACGGGGAGGGAGACCGCCGCCGCAGGCGGTGGTGGAGGGAACTCGCCGCACGCGATGTCGAACTCGGGGAGAGTCCCCTCCGTCGGCCTTGCGGCCACCACCCCCCCGGTTCGGGGAGGACTGCTCGTCGCGTTGCTGATCGCCATGCCGGTGGCGGCGCAGGATACGATGCCGCCCGCGCCTTACGCCTACCGTCAGCTCGCCGATCCCGCGCGCGAGGCGAGCGCGCAGGCGCTGATGGAGACGCTGCGCTGCCTGCAATGCCAGGGGCAGTCGATCGCCGATTCGGACGCACCGATCGCCGGCGCGATGCGATCGCTCGTGCGCCAACGCATCGCCGCCGGAGAGACGCCCGAGCATATCCGCGCTTGGCTGATCGAGCGCTATGGCGATTACATCAGCTATCGCCCGCCGCTGGGCCGCGCGACATGGCCGCTCTACGCCGCCCCGCTCGCGCTGGTCGCGGTCGCCGGCGTGCTGCTGCGTCGGCGGTTCGGCGGCGGCGCATGAGCGCGTGGGTGATCGTCGCCGCGCTCGCCATCGCGACCTTCGCGGCGCTCGCCTTCGTCTTTAGAGCACCGCCGGTCACTTGGAGCGCGATCGGCGCGGCGCTGCTGTTCGGGCTCGCCGGCTATGGACTGCAAGGGCGACCCGAGCTCACGGGAGCCCCGCGTGAGGCGCGCGCGCGCATGGTCGGCGATCCGGCCACGATGATCGCGCTGCGTCATGCGCTCGCCGGGCCCGACGCGGCGGCGGACGCGAACTTCATCGTCATCGCCGACGCGCTGGCGCGACATGGCCAGTACGCCGACGCCACGGCGATCCTGCGCGGCGCGGTCGAGAAGAACCCGCGCGACGTGCAGGCGTGGATCGCACTGGGCAATGCGCTGGTCGGCCACGCCGACGGCACGCTGACCCCGGCGGCGCTGCACGCCTATCGCGAGGCGCAGGAAGCCGCCCCCACGCAACCTGGGCCGCCGTTTTTCCTGGGGCTCGCGCTGGCGCAATCGGCGCGCTTTGCCGAGGCGCGGGTGCTATGGGCGAAGGCGTTGGCGGCAGCACCCCCCGGCGCGCCGTGGCGCGACGAGCTCGCCGACAAGTTGCGCCGGCTCGACCTGCTGATCGCGGCACAGGCCGCGGACCGTGGGAATGGTCAGGGCAATGTCGCGCCGTGACGACCACGCTGCGGCGACTTCGCGCGCATTGCCCGACCGCCGCCATGCTGGTAACGGCGCGGCGGAAGTCCGGTACCGCCGGTGGGATGCATTCGATGGCCGGCGCTGCGCATGACTGACGCGACCTCCGGGGATCCCGATGCGCTGGCGCGTTCCCAAGCTGCCGCGCAACTGACGCCCGGCGTTCCGAACGCGCCGGCGATGCAGCCATCCGATCGTGCTCCGCTGTCGGAGGGCGTGGCGCCACGCGAGGTCCATGGCTCCTCGCACGCGGGCGCGATCAAGCTGGCGGTCGGCGCGATCGGCGTCGTGTTCGGCGACATCGGCACCAGTCCGCTCTACGCGATGCGCGATACCTTCGCCGGGCATCATCCGCTGCCGCTCGATCAACTGCACGTCTACGGTATCGTCAGCCTGATGTTCTGGTCGATGATCGTGATCGTGACGTTAAAATACGTGATCATCATCATGCGTGCGGACAACAAGGGCGAGGGCGGAAGCCTCGCGTTGCTGGCGCTGGTCGACAACGCGGTGTCGGCGCGGAGCCTGCAGCGTGGGATCGTCCTGCTCGGCGTGTTCGCGACCGCGCTGTTCTATGGCGATAGCATGATCACGCCGGCGGTATCGGTGCTCGGCGCGATCGAGGGCCTCGCGGTCTACGAGCCCGGGCTCAGCCGTGCGGTGGTGCCGATCGTGATCGGACTGCTCCTGTTCCTGTTCATGATCCAGAGCCGGGGCACCGCGAGGGTCGCGACGCTGTTCGGGCCGATCATGCTGACCTATTTCGCGACGATCGCCGTGCTGGGAGCGATCAGCATCGTCGCGATGCCCGAGGTGATCGAGGCGTTGAGCCCGCATCACGCCGCGTTGATGTTCGTCAACGATCCGTTTCGCGGCTTCCTGGCGATGGGCTCGGCGGTGCTGGCGGTGACGGGGGCGGAGGCGCTCTATTCGGACATGGGGCATTTCGGCCGGCCGCCGATCCGCACGTCGTGGCTGGTGTTCGTGCTGCCCGCGCTGGTGCTCAACTACCTCGGCCAGGCGTCGCTGCTGATGCGCAATCCGCAGGCGCTGGAAAGCCCCTTTTATCTGCTCGCGCCCGACTGGTTCAAGTGGCCGCTGCTGATCGTCGCGACGATGGCGGCGGTGATCGCCTCGCAGGCCGTGATCACCGGCGCGTTCTCGGTCACGCAGCAGGCGATCCAGCTCGGCTTCATACCGCGCATGACGATCAAGCACACCAGCCAGGAGCAGGCGGGCCAGATCTACATTCCGGTGATCAACACCGCGCTGATGATCGCGGTGGTCATCCTGGTGGCGACTTTCCAGCGCTCGTCCAACCTCACCGCGTCATACGGTATCGCGGTGACCGGGGCGATGCTGATCGACAACTTCCTGCTGGCGGTGCTGCTCGCCAACTTGTGGAAGTGGCCCAAGCGCTATTCGTGGCCGCTGCTCGCACTGTTCTTCTCGCTCGACACCGCCTATCTCGCCGCCAACCTGACGAAGATTCCGAACGGCGGCTGGGTGCCGCTGGTGATGGGGTTTATCATCTTCACGCTGCTGACGACGTGGGCCAAGGGCCGTTCGCTGATGCGCGAGAACATGGCCGAAGGGTCGATACCGATCGAGGTGTTCGCCAAGAGCGCGCACGGCAGCGCGACGCGCGTACCCGCGACCGCGGTCTTCATGTCCGCACAGACCGCCGGCGTTCCGTCAGCACTGCTCCACAACATCAAGCACAACAAGGTGCTGCACGAGCGCGTGGTGATACTCACGGTCGACATCCGCAACGAGCCGGTGGTGGATGAGGACAGCCGGTACGAAGTGGTGAACCTTGGCGCGGGGTTCTATCGCGTGACGCTACACTTCGGCTTTCTCGAAGAGACCGACGTGCCCGCGACGCTGAAGCGGATCACCATGTGCGGCGCGCCGTTCGACATGATGCGCACCAGCTTCTTCCTGTCGCGCCAGACGCTGATCCCCTCGGCCAAGCCGGGCATGGCGATCTGGCGCGAGAAGTTGTTCGCGTGGATGCTGCGCAACGCGTCGAGCCCGATGGAATTCTTCCGCCTGCCGACCAACCGCGTCGTCGAACTGGGTAGCCAGATCGAAATCTGACGACCGCTTCATGAGCGGCGACCGGACGGAACGTCGTTGCCCGATGTCGGTTCAACGTGCGGGGATGTCGATCGCGGCGTCCGATGAAGAGGAGGACATACAATGACCACATCCCGCCTGGCGCTTTCGGCGCTCGCCGCATTCGCGCTTACCACGGGCGTTTCCGCGTTCGCGCAGAACTCGACCTCGGTCAGCCACTCGACCAGCACCCACGACGGTGTCGTCACGCACAAGACCAAGGTCGTGAAAGTCCACAAGCGCAAGACCCGCCACGTCAGGCGCGTGCTGGGCGTCAAGGTCGGCCACAAGACCGCCACCAGCAAGACGGTGACGAAAACGACGCGCAAGTCGAACGGCGAGACCACCACGACCGTCAAGACGACGCACTGATCCTTCGCGCTCTGGTCATCGCTTCGCCGAGGGAAACGGCGAAGCGATGTTTGCCGGCGAACATTTGGCCTAGCGCTGTTTTATGTCCTGAGAACAAACGACAAAGTGGAGAGACCGGTGGCGAAGTTCGGGTACAAGCTGATGGCGGAAGAGCATTCGGCGAAGACGCTGGTTGAAAATACCGTGCGCGCCGAAGCGGCGGGGTTCGCGTTCGCGTCGATCTCCGATCATTTCCATCCTTGGCTCGAGGCGCAGGGCCATGCGCCGTTCGCCTGGAGCGTGCTCGGCGCGATCGCACAGGCGACCTCGACGATCGAGCTGGCGACCGGGCTGACATGTCCGATCATCCGCTATCACCCGGCGATCATCGCGCAGGCGGCGGCGACGATCGCCGGGTTGAGCGACGACCGCTTCACGCTGGCGATCGGCGCGGGCGAGCGATTGAACGAGCACATCACCGGCGCGCGCTGGCCGTCGATCCCCGAGCGGCACGCGATGCTCGCCGAATCGATCGAGGTGTTTCGCCTGCTGTGGAGCGGCGGCGTGCACAGCTGGCGCGGCGAATACTTCGTGATCGATCATGCGCAGTTATACGATGTCCCCGCCAAGCCCATCCCGCTGATCGTCGGGATCAGCGGCCCCAAGTCGATCGCGCTCGCCGCCGAGAAAGCCGACGGCATCATGGCGACCGAGGCGGAAGAGAACTTGACCAAGGGCTATGCCGACGCCGGCGGATCGGGCCCCAAGTACGCCGAAGCCACGCTCGGCTGGGCCGCCACCGAGGACGAAGGGCGCCGGATCGCGCACGAACGCTTCCGCTTCTCGCCGCTCGGTTGGGCGGTGAACAGCGAATTGCCGACCGTCGCGGGGTTCGAGGCGGCGACAAAGTTCGTGCGGCCCGAGGATCTGGCCGAGACCATTCCGATGGGCCCCGATGTCGCGGCGCACGTGAAGGCGGTGAGAAAATATGCCGACGCGGGCTTCGATCACATCGCGCTGGTATGCCCGGGCGATGACCAGGCGGGCTTCATCACGTTCTGCGAGAAGGAGCTGCTTCCGGCGCTGCACGAAACGACGTAGCGCTCGATCCCGCCGGCCCGGATCATTCGTGCGGCGGGTGCGCGATGACCTCGGGTTCCGCGTCCGCGCCAAGCCCGTGCTTGAGCAGCATCGGCAGCTGCACGAACGTGAACAGGAAGCTCAGCGGCAGGAAGACGAACAGCTTGGCGTTGAGCCAGCGGTCGAAAACGTGGCCGCGCGCCGGATCGTCGAACAGCCACATCATGAAGCCGTAATTGGCGAGCGCCTCGTTCAAGCCTGCGAGGACGAGGAAGAACACGCCCCAGTTGATCGACAGCTTGAGCCAGCCGGCCTCCGACAGTCCTTCGAACGCGCTCTCAAGCAGATATTTGAGCACCGCCTTGCCGCGCAGCCAGCCGCCGATCAGCATTACCGCGAACATCAGGTAGACCGCGGTCGGCTTGTGCATGATCCACGCCTGATCCTGCGTGATCACGGTGAGCAGGCCGAAGCCGGTAACCAGCGCGGTCGTCAGCCACAGCATCGGTGCGATCCGGCCGAGCAGCCACTTCGACGCCACGAGCGCGATGATCGTCGCGATCACGAACGCGCCGGTGCTCTTGGTCACCGCCATGACTTCGCCGAGCGGCGCGTCGCCCGTCGGGCGCAGCAGGCGATACGACACGAAGAACACGAGCACCGGACCGTAATCGATCAGCAGATTCAGCCAGGTTGCCGGCTTCTTCACGGGTTTGCTCATCAGGCGACTCCGGCGATGACGCGCGCGACGAGATCGGGATCGAACGGGCGCAGGTCGTCGATCCGTTCGCCGACGCCGATCGCATGGATCGGCAGGCCGTATTGCTCGGCTGCCGCGACCAGCACGCCGCCGCGTGCGGTGCCGTCGAGCTTGGTCATGATCAGCCCGGTGACCCCCGCCACCTGCTTGAAGATCTCGATCTGGCCGAGCGCGTTCTGCCCGTTGGTCGCGTCGAGCACCAGCACCACGTCGTGCGGCGCGGCGGGGTTGAGGCGGCCGAGCACGCGGCGCACCTTGGCGAGCTCGTCCATCAGCTCGCGCTTGTTCTGCAACCGGCCGGCGGTGTCGACGATCAATACGTCGGTGCCGTGCTCGGTCGCGCGCTTCACCGCGTCGAACACCACGCTGGCGGGATCGCCGCCCTCGGGCCCCTTGACGATCGGCACGCCGATGCGATCGGCCCAGACCGCGAGCTGGCCGATCGCGGCGGCGCGAAAGGTATCGCCGGCGGCGAGCATCACCGAATAGTCCTGCTCTTGGAACAGGTTGGCGAGCTTGGCGATCGTCGTGGTCTTGCCCGATCCGTTGACGCCGATCGTCAGGATCACCTGCGGTCGCGGGAAGGCGACGATGTCGAGCGGCTTTGCCACCGGTCGCAGGATCGCGGCGATCTCGGCCGCCACAGCCTCGCGGATTGAACGCTCATCCGCGCCGCGCTCGAACCGATCGCCCGCAAGGCGTTCGCGGATGCGGCCGGCGGCGCGCGGGCCGAGGTCGGACAGGATCAGCGCATCCTCGAGGTCATCGAGCTGCGCGTCGTCGAGCCGGGTCTTGCCGACGATGCCGACGAGGTTTTCGGACAGGCGCTCCGACGTCTTGCGAAACCCGCCGAACAGCCGCTGGCTCCAGCTGTCGGACGCGACTGACACGTCCTCGCTCACGCCGCCACGCCGAAATCGCGGGTATCGAGCTCGCCGCGAAAGCTGATCGCGGCGGGGCCGGTCATCTCGATGTGATCGTCGCCGGCGCGCCACGCGATCATCAGCGCGCCGCCGGGCAGCGTCACGGTCACGCGCCGGTCGCACAGGCCGCGCCGCATCGCCGCCACCGCGCTCGCGCAGGCGCCGGTGCCGCAAGCCTGCGTCAGGCCGACACCGCGCTCCCACACGCGCAGCCGGATCGCGTCGCGTGCCAGCACGCTCGCGACGTTGACGTTGACGCGCTCGGGAAACACCGGGTCGTGCTCGATCGCGCGGCCGAGCGTCGCGAGGTCGACCGTGTCGGTGTCCGCGACGAAGAACACCGCGTGTGGATTGCCGACGTTGACCGCGACGGGTTGGGCCAGCGCATCCCACGCGAGCGGCATCGCCAGCGTATCCATCGCATAGGCGAGCGGGATCGCCTGCCAGTCGAACCGGGGCGCGCCCATGTCGACCGCGATGCCGGCATCGGTCGGGCTCACCGACACCGTGCCGCCGCGCGTCTCGATCCGCGCGCTGCCGCCGTGCAGCAGCCCGACCGCGCGCGTCGCGTTGCCGCACGCCTCCACCTCGCCGCCATCGGCGTTGTAGATGCGCATCGCGAGGTCGGCGGCGGTGGAACGTTCGAGCACGATCACCTGATCGCACCCCACGCCGAGCCGCCGGTCGGCGATCGCCGCCGCGAGCGGAGCGGACATCGCGGGCAGCGGATCGATACGCGCGTCGAGCACGACGAAGTCGTTGCCGAGGCCATGCATCTTGGTGAAGGGGACGCGCATCTGCCACGCGATCTATGCGCTGGCGAAACCGGCGTCCATAGCGGCTACCTCTTCAGTCCGATCTCGCGCAGTCGCTGTTGCAGATAGTCGTCGGCGGTGATCGCCTGGGGGTAGCGATCGGGCCGCGCCGCGCTCACGCATTGCGACAAAGTGCGGAGGGGGAAATCGCTGCGCAGGTGAAGGAAGAACGGCATCGAATAGCGCGAATGGCGCGCACGCTCACCCGCAGGGTTACGCACGCGATGCGTGGTCGAGGGCAGGACGTGGTTGGTCAGCCGTTGCAGCATGTCGCCGATGTTGACCACCAACGCGCCGGGCGGTGGCTCGACGCCGATCCATCGACCATTGTTCGCCAGCAGTTCCAGCCCCGCTTCCTCCGCGCCGAGCAGCAGCGTGATGAGGTTGATGTCCTCATGCGCGCCCGCCCTGATCGCGTCGTCTTTGTCGACCGCCTCGATAGGCGGATAGTGCAACAGCCGCAGCACTGAATTGCCGTCCGCGATCGCCGGGTCGAACCAGTCGGCGGCGAGCCCCAGGTCGGTGGCTATGCGCGACAGGATGGTCGCGCCAGCGCGGTCGAACTGAGCGAACAACGCCGCGAAGGTCGGGCGAAAGCCTTCAGGCCGGTCGGGCCAGACGTTGGGCGGCATCGACGCCGAAAGGGCGTGCCCCGCCGGAAGGTCGCGGCCGACGTGCCAGAACTCCTTGAGGTCATGCACCGCCGCGCCCTTGGCGATCTCGGTGCGATAAGGCGTATAGCCGCGCGCGCCGCCCTGCGAAGGCCGATGGTAGCGCCGCTTCTCCGCCTCGGGCAGCGCGAAGAAATCGGCGGTCAGCCGCCACGCTTGCGCGACCAGCGCCGGCTCGATGCCGTGCCCGCGCACCATCGCGAAGCCGAAGCTGCGGAAGCTTTCGCCGATCGCGCGCGCGAACGGTTCCGCCGGGTCGGCGAGGTCGAGCACGGGAAGCGTCGCAAGGTCCATTGGTCCGGTCGGGGCAAGTGGCTATAAGGCGTCTGTAGCGACCGCGCGGGGGGTATGCATGGCGAAAAGCGACGACGATGCCGATGCGGCGGACGGACCGCATTACTGGCTGCTCAAGTCCGAACCCGATACCTACGGCTGGGATCACCTGATCGCCGAGAAAGAGGGCCTGTGGGACGGCGTGCGCAACCATCGCGCGGCGAACAACTTGCGCGCGATGAAGGTCGGCGACCAGGCGTTCTTCTATCACTCCAACATCGGCCTCGAAGTCGTCGGCATCGTCCGCGTCAGCAAGGCGGGCCTTACCGATCCCGCCGATGACAAGTGGGCGGCGATCAAGGTCAAGCCGGTACGCAAGCTGAAGCGCGCGGTGACGCTGAAGGAGATGAAGGCCGATCCCGCGCTGGCTGACATGGAACTCGTCCGCCTGTCGCGCCTGTCAGTGGCGCATGTAAGTCCCCAGGAGTGGGCGCATATCCTCAAGCTGGCGGACGGGTGAGCCGGGTGGGGTGGGCCCCGCCATCGCTCGATGCGGGAACGCCCGATCCATTGCCGCGTTTTGCCGATCGACCGCGCGTGTTCACGCGCCGGTGAGGAGTACGAGCGATGGGTAAGTTGACCGACACGATCAAGGGCGTGAGCAATGAAATCGTCGGCAAGACCAAGCAGGCGGCCGGCGATGCCAACAACGATCCGAACCTGCAGGCCGAAGGATCGGCGCAGGAGCTGAAGGGCGAAGGCCAGAACCTCAAGGGCAAGGTCAAAGGCGCGCTCGGCGACAAGATCTGATCGCAGCACTGATCTGATCGGCGGGGTCGCCTTTAGGGGCGGCCCCTGCGTCGACGCTCGCCGGTAGCGAACGCCAGCGCCGGATTTCGCGCGTCGCATTCGGCGAGATAGAGGATGCGCGCGAGCCAGGCGGAGATCAGGCACATCGCCGCGCTCAGCAGCACCTGGTCGAGGATGGCCACACCGAGCGCGCTCAAGGTCAAGGCCACCAGCGAGCCGATCACCATCGCGCCCGAGTTGACGATATTGTTCGCCGCGATCGTCCGCGCGGTCTGCGATTTGTCGACGAAGGTCGTCAGGAACGCGTAGAGCGGCACGACGAAGATGCCGCCCATGATCGCGATGCCCAGCAGCGTCAGCAGCAGCGGGACCGCCAGCGGCTGCACGACGAAGGTGGCGACGGTCATCAGCCCGCCCGTAGTCGGCGCGTGCCAGGCGTGGCAGACGAAATGGAACGCGACGACGAAGCCCGCCATCGCGATGACGGCGGGCGGCGAATAGCGGGCAGAGACCTTGCCTCGCAGCAGCGCGTTGATCGAGACCGAGCCGATCGCGATGCCGATCGAGAACATCACCAGGAACAGGCTTGCGACTTCCTTGCTTGCCGACAGCACGTTCTTGGCGAGCGGCGGGAACTGGATGAACAGCACCGCGCCGATCGCCCAGAAAAAGCTGATCGCCATGATCGCCAGGAACACGCGCCGGTCGTGCAGCGTGTTGCGCACCAGCCTGACCGACGAGCGCAGGATGTGGAAGTCGAGCGGCTCGGGCGGCACCAGCGGCGGCGCCGGGGGCACCTGTCGCGCGGCCGCATAGCCCAGGATCGCGACGAGGATGACGCCGCCGGCGGCGAACGGCACGCTGATCCAGCCGGCGATAATGGTGCCCGCGAGCACCGCGATATAGGTTCCCGCCTCGACCAGTCCGGTGCCGGCGAGCACCTCGTCCTTATGCAGATGCTGCGGTAGGATCGCGTACTTGATCGGGCCGATGAAGGTCGAATGCACGCCCATCGCGAACAGCGCGGTCAGCATCAGCGGCACCGCGACCGTGGCAATCGCGATGCGCTCCCATGCGAGCATCAACGCGACCGCGCCGACTGCCATGATGGCGATCTCGCACAGCTTGACGATGCGGATGATCCGGGCCTTGTCGCGCATGTCGGCCAACTGGCCCGACAGCGCCGACAGCAGAAAGAACGGGATGATGAACACCGCCGAGGCGAGACCGGCGAACCTCGCCTCCGCGCTCTCCGAATTATAGACGCTGTACACCATGAACAGCACGATGGCGTTCTTGAACAGGTTGTCGTTGAACGCACCGAGCATCTGTGTGACGAACAGCGGCAGGAACCGGCGGCTGCGCACCAGATGGGTCGATGTCGTCATTCTGGCGCTATTGCCACCGTTTTCGCGCGCGCGAAACCTTATCGCGCGTGGCGGTAACGCGGAATGGCGCAGGGACGCCCAACTCCACCTCTTCTTCAGACACGGCAAAGCCCCCGCCGGCGAGCGCGGGATAACGCCTGGGAAGATGCGCATGCGGACGGGTGCGGCCGGCGCGAGGGGTTCGCTCGCGCTGGGCGCGAGCTATCGTGGTCTTCGTTCGCGAATGGCTGCAGGAGCGACACGAGGTCTCTTGCGGCTCGGGCCTTCAAGGCGTGTGAGGAGACGACGGCAAAAGGCCTCGCGAGGCATGTCCGTCGCCGCCGGGGCATACCCCGGGTTCAGGAGCGCGATGGCTCCGTTTGCTCACATCGCGGGCGCGGGCACCCGGCTGTTAGGGTGCGCCGACCGCCAACGGAGGGGACAAAGGTGATGGCCATCACACCCCCGTTCCCGTCGCTGCACCGATCGAAGCGCAAACGCACCCGATCGACGCTGGCGCATATAACCAATATGGTTAATGATGTCAAGAGCCCGGTGTTGAGGGCTTTGCCGTGGGGACGCTTCGCGGGCTTGATCGGGCGGCATCCGCGCCTAATGCTTGGCGATGACGATGCTGACGCTGCCGAACCTCCTCACTTTGTCGCGCATATTCGCGGTGCCGATCCTCGTTGCGCTGTTGTGGTATCCGGGCTGGACCGCCGGCTACGCCGCCGGTTTCGTCGTCTACTGCATCGTCGGGCTGACCGATTACCTCGACGGCTATCTCGCCCGAGCGCAGGGGACGGTGTCGAAGCTGGGGATCTTCCTCGATCCGATCGCCGACAAGATCATGGTCGCGGCGGTGCTCCTGATCCTGGTGCATACGCGCGATATCGCCGGGTGGAGCGTAATCGCCGCGATCATCATCCTGGTTCGCGAGATAGCCGTCTCGGGCCTGCGCGAGTTCCTCGCCGAATTGCGCGTATCGGTGCCGGTGTCGCAGCTCGCCAAGTGGAAGACGACGCTGCAGCTGGTCTCGCTAGGCGCGCTGATCCTTGCCGGCGCGCTGCCGGGCTGGCGCTTCGTGCCGACGGCGGGCCTCGCCGCGCTATGGGGTGCGGCCGCGCTGACGTTGGTGACGGGGTGGGATTACTTGCGCGTCGGGCTCAAACATATGGATTGAGTGGATACCATTGTTTGGTCGGTCGACTGCCCGATCTGCCGCTGACTGCTACGCCCAGCCTACGTCGCCCCGGCCTTGCGCTGGGGCCCCGCTGCTTAGCGATGGCAGCGTGGAGAAGAAAGCGGGATCCCGGGTCGAGCCCGAGATGACGGTGTTGGGTGGGGCACCAGCGACCTTACAAAAACGCCCGCACTTCGCGCATGAACCGATCGAACTGATCGTGGTGCAGCCAGTGTCCCGCGCCGGCGAACTCGATCACGCGCGCATCGCGGAAATGGCCGAGCCGGCCGTCGTGCTCGGGGTTCGACGCCCAACTGTCCGCGCCGTACAGCAGCAGCAGCGGGCAGGTGACCGCGGCCCATAGCGCGGTCATGTCGGCCAACGTCGGCTGCGTCGGCGGCCAGACGTGCAGGTAGTGATCGAACTTCCAGCTATAGGTGCCGTCCTCGTTCCGGCTTGCGCCGTGGATCGTCAAGTGGCGCGCCTGCGCATCGCTGAGGAAGCCGTTTTCCGCCTTCATCCGGGTGTACGCCGCCTCGAGCGCCGGATAGCGGCGCGGCATCCGCCCGGCGGCCTGCCGCCGGTTGCCGATCCATTCGCGCATTCGGGTGGCATAGCCCATCGCCTCGCGCTTCGCGACGGCGGCGGGCGACGGGCCGAGCCCTTCGATGCTGACGAGCTTCGCCACCCGATCCGGAAACAGCCCCGCGAACTGCGTCGCGATAGTGCCGCCGAGCGAATGCGCGATGATTGACACCTCATCGTATCCGAGCTGATGCACGAACTGCGCGAAATCATAGACATAGGCATCGTTCGTGTACGTACCGTCGGGCGACCACGCGCTATCGCCATGGCCGCGCAGGTCGGGTGCCAGCACGTGCCAATCGCGCCGCAACTCTCGCGCCGCCCAGTCCCAGCTGCGGCAATGATCGCGGCCGCCGTGCTGGAGGATCAGCGGCGGCGCTTGCGGGTTGCCCCAATCGACGTAGTGCAGCTTCAGCCGTTGCGAGATGAAGCTGTGCGAGACCGGGCCGGTGTCGTCCTCGACAATGTCCATCCTCCAGCCTGTGCGGCAAGTGGCGGGGGATGGCAATCGTGGCGGCTATCGCGACTGCCCTCGCGTGACATCGGCTCGCCTTTCGGGAGCGCGCTTCCTACATAGTCGGACTGAGGGAATGACGATGACCGAACATACTACGCGCATGCTGATCATCGGGTCGGGACCCGCTGGCCTCTCTTGCGCGATCTATGCGGCGCGCGCGGGGATGGCGCCGATCGTGGTGCAGGGCCTGCAGCCCGGCGGACAGCTGACCATCACTACCGATGTCGAGAACTATCCAGGCTTTCGCGACGTGATCCAGGGTCCGTGGCTGATGGAGCAGATGCAGGCGCAGGCCGAACATGTCGGCACGCGGATGCTGTGGGACACGATCGTTTCGGTCGACCTGGCGGGGCCCCGGTTCACAGCGGTCGGCGACAGCGGCGATACCTATGTGGGTGAGACGCTGGTGATCGCCACCGGCGCGCAGGCCAAATGGCTCGGCGTGCCCAACGAGATGGAACTGAACGGCAAGGGCGTGTCGGCTTGCGCGACCTGCGACGGGTTCTTCTATCGCGGCAAGAAAGTGGTGGTGATCGGCGGCGGCAACACCGCGGTTGAGGAAGCGCTGTACCTGACCAACCACAGCCACGACGTGACGCTGATCCATCGGCGCGATACGCTGCGCGCCGAGCGCATCCTGCAGGATCGGCTGGCGGCGAACCCCGCGATCTCGACGCTGTGGCACAAGGCGGTCGACCACTTCGTCGCGTGCCCGACCACGGGCCAGCTCAAGGCGCTGCACCTCATCGACACGATCACCGGCGAGCACTCGGTATTCGAGACCGAAGGCGCGTTCGTCGCGATCGGCCACTCACCGGCGACCGCACTGTTCAAGGGGCAACTCGACCTCGACGAGAGCGGCTACATCCGGGTCGAGCCCGGTACGCCCAAGACCGCGATCCCCGGCGTATTCGCCTGCGGCGATGTCAGCGATCATGTCTACCGCCAGGCGGTGACCGCCGCCGGCACGGGCTGCATGGCCGCGCTCGACGCCGAGCGGTATCTGGCGGAGCGCGAGTTCATGGCCGAACGCGCGGCTTTTGCGGAGGGTTGATCCTCCCGGAGACCACGATGGCCGGTGTCGAGATAAGCGGATTGACCAAGCGCTATGGCACCGCGACGGTGTTGCAGCCTACGGACTTGCGTATCGAGGACGGCGAGTTCGTCGTGATCGTCGGGCCTTCGGGGTGCGGCAAGTCGACGTTGCTTCGGCTGATAGCGGGGCTCGACGAGGCCGACGGCGGGCGCGTTGCCATCGGCGGGATGGACGTGACGGATGTGGCTCCGGCGGAGCGCGGCGTGGCGATGGTGTTCCAGTCGTACGCGCTCTATCCGCACTTGACCGTCGCGCAGAACATCGGCTTTCCGCTGCGCGTCGCGAAGCGCCCGAAGGCGGAGATCGCGCGACGCGTCGCCGAAGTCGCCGATATGCTCGACCTCACCGATCTGCTCGACCGGCGGCCGCGCGCGCTGTCGGGCGGGCAGCGCCAGCGCGTGTCGATCGGCCGCGCGGTGGTGCGCCGGCCCCAGGTGCTGCTGCTCGACGAGCCATTGTCGAACCTCGACACCGCGCTGCGCGTCAAGATGCGCCACGCCTTCGCGCGGCTCCACCAGCAATTGGGCGCGACAATGATCTACGTGACGCACGACCAGCTCGAGGCGATGACGCTCGCCAACCGCATCGTCGTGATGAGCGAGGGCCGGGTGGAGCAGGTCGGCGCGCCCCTGGAGTTGTACGAACGGCCGGCGACGCTGGCGGTCGCCCGCGCGATCGGCTCGCCGGGAATGAACCTGCTGCCGGTCCGCGCGGTGGGCGAACATGAGGTGGAACTCGCGGGCGGGGCGCGCGTGGCGGTCGCGGCGAGGGTGCCGGCGGGCAAGGGCGCGCTCACGCTTGGCGTGCGGCCCGAGCACCTGGTGCTCGATACGGCGGGTCCGTTCTGCGGTCCGGTCGAACTGTTCGAGCGATTGGGCCCGCTGTCGTTCGCGCACTTGGCGACGCCTGCGGGCGTGGTCGTGGCACAACTGCCGGGAACCCGCGCGGTGACGCTGGGCGAGCGGTTGTGCTTTTCGGCGGCGGCGGAGCGGATGCTGGTGTTCGATGTGGGTGGGAGTGCGAGCCAAGACGTCCACTCAACTCTCACGTCGCCCCGGGCTTGACCCGGGGCGACGCTTCCCTTCTCCTCACCGCATGGATCGCGCATGCCGGGGCGGGTGGGTCTATATTATGGCCGATCGTTATCGCGGCACGATGTACGTCGGCGTCACGGCTCATCTTGCCGCCCGCATTCATCAACACCGCAGCGGGGGTGGCTCCGACTTCTGCGCCCGCTACGCCCTCGACCGCTTGGTCTGGGCCGACCGTGGTGAAAACATTGAGGATTGCATCGCCCACGAGAAGCGACTGAAGCGCTGGCGGCGCGACTGGAAGTTCGCGCTGATCGAGCGGGGCAACCCTGAGTGACGCGACCTCTACGAGCGGCTTACTTGACCACGGCTTGGCCAAGAAGCGGGACCCCGGCTCGAGGCCGGGGCGACGGTTGTGGATGAACCTCAGATCTCAACGAAAGCTGCCAAGCCCCACCTTTACGTCGCCCCGGGCTTGACCCGGGGTCCCGCTTCCTTTTGCGCGACGCATGGATCGCGAACGCTGCGGCTGGGTCACATATATGACCTCCTTCTTTGATCACGTATCGAACAAGCGGGATCCCGGATGAAGGCCGATGTAACGATTGAGGCAAGCTCGACGGAGTGTCGAGGTGTTCAATGTCCCTCCCACTTAACAAGCTTGCCGGCATCAGAGAAGCAAACGTCCACAACGAACTCCGATTGATCACGTCGGGGTAACATTGTCAGACATGAAAAGCCGGCTACCCGTTGCGTAATGATTTGGGCTTGCTCATAAGTTTGCCGCCCTCCTCCATGTCGTACGGTTTCGTCCAGCGCAGCCGTACGAAACGCTCGAACTACGTCTTCGTCTTTAGGAGGGGTGAGATATTGAGTAGCCTCCCACCAACGGCCCACGAAGAACGTTCCTGTCGCGCATAAGATCAGCAGTAGAAGCTGGATAAGCAATCTGCCCATAATTGTCCTACGCATAGCACATCGATAACTGTATTAGGTGTGAGTGAAGCCTACCCCTTCACCGCGCCCCCCAACAGCCCGCCGATGTAATACCGTTGCAACCCCAGGAACAGCGCCAGCACCGGCAGCGTCGTCACCACGCTCGCGGCCATCATCAGCTCGCCGTCCGCCGCATGCTCGCGCGAAATCGCGGCGATCGCCACCGGCAGCGTGTAGCGGTGCTGGTCGGCGAGGACGATCAGCGGCCAGAGGAAATCGTTCCACGAGCCGAGGAACAGGAACAGCGCGAGCGTGATCGTGACCGGCAGCAGCAGCGGCAGCACGATCGAGGTGAAGATGCGCAGCTCGCCCGCGCCGTCGAGCCGCGCGGCCTCGATCATCTCGTCGGGGATGGCGAGCGTCGTCTGCCGCACGAACAGGATCGCGAAGATGCCCGCGAGGCTCGGCAGGATGACGCCGGCGTAGCTATCGACCAGGCCCAGCTCCTTGCACATCAGGAACAGCGGCAGCATCGCCACCTGGCCGGGCACGACCAGCGCGCCGAT
The DNA here is from genome assembly GCA_964242815.1 of uncultured Novosphingobium sp. Taxonomy (GTDB): domain Bacteria; phylum Pseudomonadota; class Alphaproteobacteria; order Sphingomonadales; family Sphingomonadaceae; genus Novosphingobium. Next base: position 165,466 of record CAXSZV010000004.1, on the reverse strand, counting down.
CAGCAGCCTGAGCAGGCGCTCGCGGCCGCGAAAGCGCAATTTTGCGAATGCGTATCCGGCGGGCACGGTGAGCAGCAGGCCAAGCGCGGTCGAGACGCTGGCGACGATCACGCTGTTCCAGATCGCGGGCACGATGCGGTAATCGAACACGACGCCGTCGATCAGGCGACGCGCGAGCAGCTCGTGATAGTTCTCCCACGTCCAGCGCGCGGGCCAGAACGGCGGCGGGAACGCGCTCGACGCGCCGCGCGGCATGAACGAGACGAGCACCATCCAGATAAGCGGCAACAGCACGATCGTGGTCAACGCGGCGACACCCGCATTGGCGACGACCGCGCGGCGCGTTCGGTGCGTCAGGCGGATCACAGCCATTCGTACCGCCGGCCGATGCGCGCCTGGATCAGCGTCAGCGCCAGGATCAGCACGAGCAACACGAACGCCACCGCCGATGCCGCGCCGAGGTTCCACCATTCGAGTCCCTCCTCGAACATGAAATAGAGGATCGTCACCGTGCTTTGCGCCGGACCGCCGAGCGTCATCACATAGGGCTCGGTGAAAATCTGCAGGAACCCCGCGACGCTCATCACCGCGGCGAGCAGCAACGTCGGGCCGATCGCGGGCAGCGTAACATGGCGGAACCGCAGCCATGGCCCCGCGCCGTCCAATCGCGCGGCCTCCATCAGCTCGTGCGGCACGGCGGCGAGCGCTGCGGTGAACACGATCATGTTGTAGCCGAACACCTTCCAGGTCACGAACAGCAGGATCGCCGGGATCGAGCTGCGCGGATCGTCGAGCCACGCGACCGGCGCGATGCCGACGAAGCCCAGTGCATAGTTCAACAGGCCGTAGCGCGTGTTGAGCACATATCGCCAGACGACCGCGGTCGCGGTGACGCTGGTAACATAAGGCGCGAACAGCGCGACGCGCCACAGCGGCTTCCACCGCACGGTCGCATCGTTGAGCAGCAGCGCGGCGAACAGCGACGCGCCGATCGCCAGCGGCACGCCGAGCGCCGCGAAGATAGATGTGTTGCCGAGCGCGCGCCAGAACAGCGGCGTCGTCGCCAGCGCGACGAAGTTATCGAGGCCGATAAAGCGCAGGTTCGACCAGTCGGCGAAGGCATAGATGCTGTAATCGGTCACGCTGAGCGCCAGCGCGAGCGCGGTGGGCAGCACGAACACCAGCAGGATGATCGCGAGCACCGGCAGCGTGAAGACCCAAGCGGTCCGCTCCTGCCGGGTCATGTGCGCGTCACCGGGTTAAGAGGCATATCAGAGCCCCCGCTCTCCGCCCACCTTGAGCTTGTCGAAGGGCCGTTCTTGTCGTCGGACGCCGGTATGTCGGGCGAAGAGAAGGACGGTGCTTCCACAGGCTTAGCATGGACGGGCTGTCTGTATGCGCGCCTTGCACTGCAAGGCCGGCCTTCGTCGGCACCTCACGCGATCACCCCGGCGTCCACCAGCGCCCGGCGCTTGGCGAGCAGGCGATCGACGCGGGCGTCCATTTCGGCGAGACCCGCGTCGATCGTCAGCGCGCCGCGCACGACCCGCTCGGCGACGGTCTGCACGTCAAGGCGGATGCGCTCCATCTCGATCACGTTCGGCGTCGGCGCGGGTTGCAGGATCTGCTCGGCGAAAGGCCGCAGCGCGGCCGCGCGCATCTGCGGGGCGGACCAGGCGGTGACGCGCGCGGGCAGGTTGCCGATCAGGTATTGCAGGCGCAGCTCGCTGTGCGGCGAGGTCAGGTGGCGCACGAGCTGCCAGGCCTGCGCCGGACGCCGGCCTTGCTTCGAAACGCACAGGCTGGTGCTGATCCCCGAGGCCGCGCTCGGCCCGTGCGGGCCGGGCATCCGCGCGGTGGCCCAGCGGTCGGGCGCGATCTCGGCCGCGCGGCGGCGCAAGTCGAGCAGCAGCGAAGGGCCGTATGGAAAGACCGCGAACTGCCCTTGCGCGAACGCGGCGAGCGGGTCCTGCACCTCGGTCGACAACACCTTGGGCGCCAGGCCCTCGTCGAACAGCGAGACGTAGAGCGCCAGCGCCTCGCGAGATTCGGGCGTGCGGAAATTGCCGCGCGTGTCGGCATCGCGCAGCGGAGATGCGCCGGTCTGCCCGAAGAACGTGAACAACGCGTCCCACCAGTTGAGCAGCAGCAGCACCGCGAAATCATCGGGCCGCCGGCGTTTGAGCGCACGCCCCATCGCGCGCCAGCCCTCCCAGTCAGTCGGCGGCGCTTTATAGCCCGCGTCCGCCAGCAGATCGCGGCGATAGAACTGCACTTGCGGCGCCATCGACCAGGGGACCGCGAAGTCGCGCCCGCGCAGCCGCGTCGCCGCGCGCGCGCCGGGGAACAGATCGGCGAGCAGCGCCGCGTCCGCGACCGGCGCGATCGCGCCGATCAGCGCGAATTCGCCGACCCAACCGTTGGGCAACATCAGCACGTCGGGCAGCGCGCCGCCGGCGTGCGCGGTCAGCAGCTTCTCGTGCGCTGCGGTCCACGGCAGCGATTGCACTTCCACCGTCAGCCCGGTCGCGGCGGTGAACGCGGGCATCAGGTGCGGCGAATAATCGCCTTCATAACTCATCGCCCAGAACGACAAGTCGGGCGTGGGAGCGCGCGCGCACGATCCGGCGCAGGTTCCGGCCAGGGCGACCGCGCCCGCGCCCAACAGCGCGCGACGGTCCAGCGATCCTCTCCGCTCCACGCGCGACCCATGCCCGAATTGAAAATGCGCGCAAGGGGTTGCCCAACCCGTGGGCCCCGGTGCAGGAACATTTCAAATACATGAATGCGCCTCGCGGCGGTTCGGGGAGCCGAAGTATGCACGATCTATCGCGCGTCATCGCCATGGTGTTGGCGGGGGCCGCCTTGACGCCGGTTAGCGCCGGGGCGCAAACGCCCGCGGCGCCCGGTAAAGCGGCGAAGCACGTCGACACCGCGCCGACCGATGACGTAACGAAAGCTGACGATGCGACGAAAGCCGATGACGCCGCGAGTGCCGATGCGGGGCTTGACGACGCGAGCCCAGCCGCGCCCGCTGCCGATATCGTCGTCACCGGATCGCGCATCGCCCGGCCCGACTATGCCGCGCCCAACCCGATCGTGTCGCTGAGCTCGGCCGACCTGCAGCGATCGGGCGATACCAACGTCACCGAATTCCTGCGGCGCGTGCCCGCGCTGACCAATTCGCTCGACAGCACGCGCACCGCGGGCAACGCGCAGGCGGACGGCGCGATCGGCCAGGCGGGGCTCAACCTGCTCGACCTGCGCGGGCTGGGCGTCAACCGCACGCTGGTGCTGGTCAACGGCCGCCGCCACGTCGCCAGCCAGTTCGATACCGCCGCGGTCGACATCAACACGATCCCGACCGACCTGATCGACCGGGTCGACGTGCTGACCGGCGCGGCTTCCGCCGTCTATGGCGCGGACGGCGTTTCGGGCGTGGTCAACTTCGTGATGAAGCGCGACTTCAACGGCGTGTCGGCACGGTCGCAGTTCGGCGTGTCGAGCCGGGGCGACGCGGCCAACCGTTTCGCCTCGATCATCGCGGGCAAGAGCTTCGCCGGCGGGCGCGGGAACGTCACGTTGGGTTACGAATACGACGCCGAGCAACCGCTCGCCAACGATGCCCGCTATTATCTGACGTCACCCAACCGCGTGTTCTTCGTGAACAACAACAAGTATGTCGCCGGTCAGCCGGGGTCCTACGTGAAAATCCCGGTCACCGATAACCGCTACGGCAACATCTTCGGCGACGGCACGCCGTTTGCCGGGGGATCGTATCAGAACATCATCCAGGTAGGTGACCGCTTCTTTCGCGGCGACGGCAAGCCCTACACCTTCGGGACGTTCAACCAAACGGACGATTATACCTCCGGTGGCGACGATTCGCAGGTCGCCGGATACATCGGCGACATCCTGCCGCGCACGCGTCGCCACGCGGTCAACCTGCTCGCGCACTACGATGTGTCCGACGCGTTCAAGATCAGCGTCGAGGGCAAGTTCGTGCAATCGACCGCGACTACGTTCAGCAGCTATAGCGGCACCTACGGCGTGCCGATCGCGCTCGACAACCCGTTCATCCCGCAGAGCATCTTGCAAGCCGCGCAGGCGAACGGCGACAGCGCGGTCACTATCAACCGCAACAATTTCGATCTGCCGCGCCGGGGCGAGGAGGATCGCCGCCGCACCTGGCGCGGGGTGATCGATGTCACGGGCCGCATCAGCGACCACGCACAGTACGACCTGTCGTACACCTACGGCCGCACCGATGTGCGCGCGACCAAGCTCAACGATCGGTTGCCCGACAACTTCGCCGCCGCGCTCGATGCGGTGCGAGATCCGGTGAGCGGCCAGGCCGTCTGCCGCTCGGCCAGCGCGCGCGCCGCGGGTTGCGTGCCGGTCAACCCGTTCGGTGCTTACACCGCCGACCCGGCGTCGTTCGGCTATTACCTGGTCGATCCGGTTAGCAACGCGCGCCTCCAGCAGCACGTCGTCAACGGCACGCTGACCGGCGATTTCGGCCAGGCGTTCACGCTGCCCGGCGGGCCGGTGGAGTTCGCGGCGGGCGGCGAGTATCGGCGTGAATCGAGCCGGTTCAAACCCGACCAGGGGCTGATCGACGGGGCATACTATTCGCCCGCCAACGGCATCTATGACGAGCCGGTGCCGCTGACGCCCAGCAACGCGCATTTCAGCGTGTGGGAACTGTTCGGCGAATTGAACGCGCCGCTGCTTAAGGAGCGCCCGTTGGCCTACCTGCTGTCGGTCGGCGCGGAAGGGCGTTACTCGCATTATTCGACCGTGGGCAGCACCAGGGCCTTTCAATTCAACGGCGTCTATGCGCCGATCCGCGCGATCACCTTTCGCGGGTCGTATGGCCGCTCGGTCCGCGCGCCGAACATCGCCGAACTGTTCCGCCCGCGCACCGGCGTTTCTGACTTCATCACCGACCCGTGCTATCTCGGCAATCGCGGCCAGGGCACGCAGTACCGCGCGGCGAACTGCGTCGCGCTGATCCAGGCGGCGGGCGGCAACCCGAACAATTTTGTCGCCGCGAACAACCTTGACGCGAACCAAGACATACCCGGCTCACAGCAGGGCAACCCTGGTCTGCGCGCCGAAGTCGCGCGGACGTGGACCGCGGGCATCGTGCTGCGGCCCGACTTCGCACCGCGCCTGCAGGTGTCGCTCGACTGGTACGACATCAACTTGAAGGACGCGATCAACACGCCGTTCGCGACCGACGTCGCCAATCTCTGCGTCGATCTGCCGACGATCAACAACCCGTACTGCGGCACGATCACCCGCCGCCAGGGCACCGGCTATGTCAGCGCCTATACGGTCGAGCCGCAGAACGTCGCGCGGTTCCGCACCGCCGGGCTGGACGTCAACCTCACCTATCAGGTGACGACCGCGCGCATCGGCCGCTTCGACGTGCGGCTGGTCGGCGGCTACCTGCACCGGCTCGAGCAGCTGCCGCTGCCCGGCGCGGTGATTCAGAACAACGTCGATCAGCCGTTCCGCCCGAAATACAACTTCGTCTTTTCGCCGACCTGGACGCTCGGCGCGCTTTCAGTGTCGTATAACCTGCGCTGGCAGGATGGCCCGCGCCGCTTCACGCGGATCGAGACCGGCAATGCGCTCGATTACATTGATCCGCGCTATTTCCGCTTCAAGGACTTGTGGCAGCACGACGTTCAGGCGAACCTTGCGGTCGCGGGCGGCTTCTCGTTCTACGCCGGCGTCAACAACCTCGGCGATCAGAAGCCGGACATCGGCTTCGAAACCAACGTGCCGATCTCGCCGCTGGGCCGCTTTATCTATGCAGGTGCAAGGATCAACTTCGGTGCGGCAAACTGAGCGCCGATCCATTCGCCTCGTCATTCCGGACTTGATCGGGGATCCAGCTTTCCCTCTTGCGGCACCGACGAAGCGGAATTTGGGTCGAGCCCGGGATGGCGTTTGTGAACTGACGTGGTGATTTCGGCGACAAGGCGGCAATGGCGCGCCAGCTCGATGCTTATGCGGCATCTCGGCGGCGCAATTGGCATCTGCTTGGCAAGGCCCGCGCGGATGAGATAGAAGCGAGTTCCGTTGGGGGCAATCTGGAGGACGTACTGATGGCTACGGCAGCCGCCGCCCCGAGCACGCGCTCGGCGATCAAATCACCGAGGAAGCTCGCGCATATCGTGTTCCGCACGTCACGCTTTGACGAGATGATCGCCTGGTACAAGCTCGTGCTGAACGCGACGCCTGCGTTCGAAAGCCCGACGATCGCGTTCCTTGCCTATGACGAAGAGCATCACCGCGTCGCCTTCATCCATGTGCCCGGCCTGACCGAGCAGCCGGCGGGCCAGGCGGGAATGCACCATGTCGCGTTCACGTACGACGACCTCGAAACGCTGCTCGACAACCATGACCGCCTGAAGGAGGCTGGGATCGAGCCGATCTGGCCGGTCAACCACGGGCCGACCACTTCGCTTTATTATGCCGACCCCGACGGCAACCAGCTCGAGTTCCAGGTCGACAACTACGATACGGTCGAGGAAGCGGGCGAGTTCTTCTTCTCCGATCAGTTCTCGGTCAATCCGATCGGCGTCGACATCGATCCGAGCAAACTGCGCGAGCGGCTCGCATCGGGCGAGCACGAGGGCTTGGTCAAGCTGCGCGAACACAGCGGCCCGCGCGGCGTGGAGAGCATTCCGATCCGCTGAGCGAAAGCTGCCCCCAACTGGTATTCCGGTGGCGCGGAAGTCGCGCGATAGCCGTCGGCCAAGGCAGATAGGGTCGGCCGGGCCGTTAAGCGTGGTTCGCGGCAGTCGATGCCTCTCAGCAAGCGGCCTGCGGACCTCGTGATCCGGGGCGCTATTTGAAGGCGCTATGTCGTTATCCAGAGAAGCTTCGTCATTGCGAGCCCAACGAAGCGGTCCAGGGCGGTATCAGCCATCCTGGACCGCTTCATTGCGTCACTCGTCGCGATGAGTAGCCTTACCAGATCATCACGCTCTAAAACTTGAACCCGGCGGTCACGCCGTAGGTGCGTGGCGCGGCAATCGAATCGATAAGGCCCTGGTTCGCTTCCACCAGCGAGGTCACATAGACCTCGTCGCCGAGGTTCTTGCCCCACAGCTTGACCGACAGCTTGCCCGACCGATCGGTCCAGGTGACCGACGTATTGACCAGATCATAGGCAGGCTGGAAGCCGACGTTGTCGGGCGCGGCGAAATAGCGGTTGGTGTGGAAGTACGTCGCGTTGAGCGCGAACGCGCCGACCGATGTGTCAAACCGGTAATCGACCCCGGCGTTCGCGGTGAAGGCGGGCGCGAAAGGCAGCGTCTTGCCCTTGGCTTCACCTGGCACCACCCCGCCCAGGTTGGGGAATGGGATGCGTGGATCGGGAACGATGAAGTCCGCTTGCGGGAACGACGTGAACCGCGCGTGCAGGTACGACAGCCCCGCGGTCAGCGAAAGCCCGCGCGCCACCGCCAGTTCGGCATCGAGGTCCGCGCCGTAAATCCGTGCACGCGCGCCGTTGTAGATAGCTTCGGTTCCATTGATGAAGCGACCCACCTGAATGTTGCGGTAGGTATAGCGGAACGCCGATGCGTTGAGGCGCAGATGACGATCGAAGAACTCGGTCTTCAACCCCGCCTCGGCCGCGCCGATCGTCTCGGGACGGTAAGGCTGGTTGTCGGCTACCGCCAGATTGTACCCGCCGCTCTTGAACCCGGTGTTGTACGAGACATAGGCCAGGATATCACGGCCGAAGCGGTGATCGAGCGCGATACGATAGCTGAACTTTTTGAAGGTAATGCGATCTGGGATAGGATTACCTAAAGGGTCGAACGGCGCCGGAACGGGTGAGACGAGCGGAGCGCCGCCGGCGACGATGAAGTTGGTGATGCCGTCCGCGCGCTTGCGTTCGTATGTATAGCGCCCGCCCAGCGTGAGCGTGGTGGCCGGCAGGAACTCGTAGCTTGCCTGCGCGTAGCCGGCGACCGAATCGGTGCGCTGGCGGTCTCGCTCCTCGATCGTGACCGGCACGAACGGCACCGGCGAGATCGGGGTGCCGCCGAACACGACCTGGAACGGATCCCAGCGATCGCTGGCGAGGAACAGGTAGGCGCCCGCCACCCAATTGAACTTACCGTTACCCGTGCTCGAGAGCTGCAATTCCTGGCTGAACTGCTTCGAACGCGAGGTGGCCGGAACGCTCAGGATCGGGACCGGCGTCTGGTCGGTATCGAGAAAGATCGACAGATCGGTGCGACGCCAGGCGGTGATGCTTTGCAGCGACACGCCGCCGAAATCGTGCTTGATCTGCAGCGAGACACCGCCGCCGCGCAGCTGGTTCGACTGATCGCGGTCGGTGTTCGTGTCATAGCGGTTGCCAAGCGGGAAGGGGCCGCCGAACACCGGATTGTTGAACGTGCCCGGATATTGCGGATCCAGATGCTGCGCCTCGCGCCGGCTGTCGCGATCCTCGTAATCGAGCGCCAGCCGCACCTGCGTATCCGCGTCGGGCTGGAACAGGAACTTGGTGCGCGCGGCGAAATCATGGTCAAGATCACCGGTGTAGTTGCCGGTGGCGAGGTTGCGGCCCCAGCCGTGGCCCTGATGCTCATAGCGCACCGCGAGGTCGGCGGACAGGTTGCTGGCGAGGCCGCCCGTCACATACGCATCAGCGGTGATATCCTGATAACTGCCGTAGCTGAGGTTGACCGCCCCGCCCAGGTCTTCCTTGGGATCGCGGGTGATCACCTGGATCAGGCCGCCGGTCGCGTTGCGGCCGAACAATGTCCCCTGCGGACCCTTCAGGACTTCCACCCGCTCGACGTTGTTGAGCGTCAGCAGCGAGGCTGGCGCGGCGGCGATGTAGACGCCGTCGACGTACGTCGCGACCGGTTGCTCGAGCCCGGCCCCCGCCGTGCTCGAGCCGACGCCGCGCACGTGCGGCTGCGCAAAGCCGGCGGTCTGCGGCGCGCTCAGCCCCGGGGTGAGGATCGCGAGTTCCTGAGTATTCGAGACGCCGGCCGCTTCGAGCCGGGCGGCGGAGGCGGCGCTGACCGCGATCGGCACGTTCTGCAGTCGCTCCGATCGGCGCTGCGCGGTGACGACGATATCTTCGAGCCCGGTTCCTGCATCGGCCGGCGCGGTGTCGCCCGCCTGATCGGTCGCGGTCGTGGGCTGGCCCGGCGATAGCTGGTTCGTCGCGGTGGCCTGGCTTTGCGCCAGCGCCATCGTCGATGTCGCGCAAAACCCAGCCCAAACCGACAGCAGACGCCAATGAGCGCGCATGATACTCTCCCCGTGTTCTGTTCGAGCTTAACGCTCTTCGATACGGGCGCGGGGCTAATCGCGACTATTGCGGCGCGGGGGATGGGAAAACAAAACGACTGATTACTTTCGCGTATCGACTATCGACGGTTTGCCGGTCGCGACGGCGATGCGCAGATGATATCAGCCGATGGTGTTTGGCCTCTCCAGCGCCTGCCTGTCCAAGCTAGCAGGCGCGGCGGAACAATTCGGGTCATCCGAACACGAACGGGGAGGAAACAATGCGGCAATCGGGGCGGCAGTCAGGCCGACAGTTGGCAGGCCGACAGTTGGCAGGCCGACAGTTGGGGCACTTTGCGGCGTTGGCGGCGATCGCCTGGGCTACGCAGGCCGCGGCGCAAGACGCGACATCGGGCGCGACCGTGCCCGGAACCGTGCCGAATACCGTCTCCGGTGATGCGACCGCGACGCCGCCCGGCGCCGATCCGCAGGTGCAGCAGGGCTCCGATCAGGCCGACACGAGCCAGCTGGGCGACATCGTCGTCACCGCTCAGCGCCGCGCGGAAAACCTCCAGCGCGTGCCGATCGTCATTACCGCGGTCAGCGGCGCGCAGCTTGCGCAGGCGGGTGTCACCAGCCTGCCGACGCTGGGCACCATCGCGCCGGGGCTCAACGCGCGCACCTCGGCTGGCGGCGTGTTCCAGCCCTCGATCCGCGGCATCGGCACGTCGAGCAACGTCGTCGAAAACCCGGTCGCACTCTATATCGACGGCGTCTATCTGCCCAACCAGAACGACGCCAACCGCGAGCTGCCCGACGTCGAGCAGATCGCGGTGCTGAAGGGGCCGCAGGGCACGCTGTTCGGGCGGAACGCGACCGCCGGCGTCATCCAGATCACGACGCGTAAGCCGACGCAGGACTTCCACGTCCAGGCCAAGACCGAGATCGATAACTACGCGACGTTCCGCGGCGGCGTGTTCGTGACGGGCGGCCTGACGCAAGGCGTCGCGGCGAGCGTTTCGGCCGACTATGCGACGCAGGGCAAGGGCTGGGGTGATAACTTCACCACCGGCAACGACACCTTCCGCCTCGCGCATTCGCTGTCGCTGCGCGGCAAGCTGCTGGTCGAACTGGGCTCGAAGACCACCGCCACGCTGATCGGCGATTATCTCGACCGCAAGGCCTACACCTATACCTTCGTGCCATATCCCGGCACGGCGTTCGTTCGCCCGTTGCCCGGACCCGAAGGCAAGCAGGACACCTATTCGCCGCTCGATCCCTATGCCTCGTACAAGGGCGGCGGCGTCAGCCTGACCGTCGAGCACGAGGACGAGCTGCTGAAGCTGGTGTCGATCACCGCCTACCGCCTCGGCAGCACCAGCTATCTGTTCGACGACGTGCCGACGGGAACGCCGATCTTCTATGTCGGCGTCGGTCGCGGCGATCAGCGCAATCGCTCGTTCACGCAGGAGCTGCAGGCGATCACGATGGGCAGCGGCCCGATCTCCTTTACCGGCGGGCTGTTCTATTATTGGAACCGCAACGGCAACGAGCCGGTCGTGCGGCAGTTCTTCCCGCCCTTCAACGCGCCGGCGTCGAACACGCCCGCGCGCACGACGCAGACGTTCGGCGTCGAGCGGACGCAGTCGATCGCGCCGTATGGGCAACTCAGCATCAAGCTTCCCCGTGACACGACGCTGACGATTGGCGGGCGCTACACGTATGAAAAGCGCGAGCTGACGGGCAGCGTGATCACATCGGGCGCGCCGGCGATCGCACAGTTCAACCCTTCCGCGCTCACGATTAGCCGACCGACCTGGCGCATCGCGCTCGATCATCGGTTCACCCCCGACGTCCTCGTCTACGCATCGTACAATCGCGGCATCAAGAGCGGTGGGTTCAACATTCTCACGCCCGCCAATCCCGCCTATCTACCTGAACAGCTTGACGCTTATGAGGCGGGACTGAAGACGGAGCTGTTCGATCGGCGGGTGCGCTTCAACGTCGGCGGATTTTACTACGATTACACGAATATCCAGGTGACGCAGTTCGTCGGCGTTACGCAGACCGTCACCAACGGCGCCAAGGCACGGCTTTATGGCCTCGACGTGGATTTCGATGCGCGCGTGACGCCCGAACTGCGGCTGAGCGGCGGGTTGGAACTGCTGCACGCGCGCTTCGTGTCATACCCCGGCGCGGTCGGTAGTATCCGCAGGCCGGGCGGTGGCGCGATCCTGGGTACCATCGATGCCTCCGGCAACCGCATCCCACAGGCGCAGAAGTTCGCGGGCACGCTGGCGCTCGATTACGATACGCCGGTGTCGTTCGGCCGGATCAACGCCAACGTCACCGCCAACCACAACGGCAGCTACAAGTTCGAGCCGGACAACTTCCTGACGCAGCGGCCCTATACGCTGCTCAACGCATCGCTCGGCTGGAGCACGGAGGATAAGCGGTATTCGGTGACGCTGTTCGGGCGCAATCTGCTGAACGAGATCGTGCTCAACAACGGCACGACGCAGGCGATCGGCTACCCGGTCTCGTACGGACAGGCGCCGCGCACGTTCGGGGCGACATTGCGGTACCAGTATTGACCCGCGACCGTTTGCCCTCGTCGGCGGATAGCTGGCGGCTCGACGGACGCACGCTGCTGTTCCTGGCGATCGCGACGCTCGCGCTCGTCAGCGATGGTTATGACCTGTCGGCGATGGGCTATGTCGCGCCGGCGCTGGGCAAGAGCTGGGGCTTGGCCCCGGCGGCGTTCGTCCCGGCGTTTTCGGCCGCGATCATCGGCATGATGATCGGCGGACCGTTGTTGGGCGTGCTGGGCGATCGCTTCGGCCGCAAGCGGTCGATCGTCTGGGGGCTCGTCCTCATCGGGCTGGTGACGCTGGTGACCGCGGCGGTACGCTCGCCGACCGAGCTCGTGCTGCTGCGCCTGATCACCGGGCTGGGGCTCGGCGGGGTCATTCCGAACGTCGGCGCTCTGGTCGCGGAGATGACGCCCGCGCGGCATCGCGGCCGCGTGTTGGTGATCGTCACCATGGGCGTGCCGCTCGGCATCGCGCTGCCGGGCCTCGTCGCGACGACGCTGGTGCCGGTCTGGGGCTGGCGCGCGCTGCTGATCGTCGGCGGCGTGCTGCCGCTGCTGGTGGCGCTCGCGGGCGTGTTCGCGCTGCCCGAAAGCGGCAAGTTCCTGGCCGCGCGCGCCACGGGGGCCAATCGTGGCAACGTGTTCGCGGGTGATCTGGCCGTCGTCACGCCGCTGCTGTGGTTCTGTCAGGCAGCGAACCAGATGGCGAACTTTTTCGCGCTGACCTGGCTGCCGACGCTGCTCGCGAGCGCCAGCGCCACCGCGAGCGGCCACGGCAGCGCCACCGCGGCGCTGTTCTCTTTGGGTGGCCTGATCAGCGGCGTGGTGTTGCTGTTCGTGCTCGACCGGCTCGGCACTGCGCCGATCCTGCTGCTGTTCGTCGTCGGTGCGCCGCTCGTCGCCTGCATGGCGCTCGCCGACCTTCCGCCGGCGCTGCACGCGCTGGTGATCGCGGGCGCGGGGTTGTGCGTCACCGGCGTGCAGATCGGCATCACCGCGTTGCTCGCCATCGTCTATCCGACCCCGATCCGCTCGGTCGGCGTTGGCTGGACGCAGGCGGCGGGGCGCGTCGGCGCGCTCGCGGCGCCGGTGGTCGGCGGCATCCTGCTCGGCCTCAACGTGCCGATGCGCGATCTGCCGTTCGCGCCCGCGCTGCTGATGGCGCTCGGCGCGATCGCCTGCGCCTGGCTTGCCTGGCTATTCCACCGCCGCTTCGGCTCGTTCCGCCCGGGCGAATTCACCGCCGGGTAATCGGACACGTAGCCGGGCATGGTCGGCGGCTCTAGATCGGCCGTCTATCCAGAGCGTCGCAGATGGCTCGTACAAGGCGCAGTTGCGACCGACGGTCCACGTAACGCAAAGGCGGACCCGGCGTGAAGCGGCGCTGATTGGCCAGCGCTCGTGATGCGCGCGGCGCTTATCAGAGTAAACCCGCCGACTGCTCGCTAAAACGCGAAAGCCCGACCCCCGCCATCAAGCGCGGATCAGGCCAGGTACGCTTACGAAAAGCGGTTCGTCAGAACTTGAACGACACGCGCCCACCATAAGTGCGCGGCGGGCTCGTGCCGTCGATCAGGATGTTCGCCAGCGGATGCACCGCCGAGTAGTTCGGCGTCCGGTGATCCTCGATGTTGCGGATGAACACCGCGATCGACCAGCGATCGCTGGCGGGACCGAATGCTACCTGCGCATTGGTCTGCCAGACGTGGCCGAGGTGCTGCTGTGCCAGATACTGGAAGCCGACATAGCGGCTGGTCCTGAACTGCGTATCGACCCCCGGCACCAGCTTGTAATCGCCGATCTCGAACGTTTGCTGCGCCGAGAGGTTCACCGTCCACTTGGGGGAGTTGTATGATTGGAAGCCCGTGCAATTGACCGTGTAGAGGTTCGTCGCCGGGTTCAGCGAATAGCCGCAGCCGGTAAGCGGCGGCGCTCCCGAATTTGCCTGCAGATAACGGAAGTCGCGGTTCTTGGCATCGAGATACTGGATGTCGGCGCTGAGCAGCGTGTTACGGGTTGCAAGCACGCGCGCTTCGACCTCGACGCCCCGGATGCGCGAGCGACCGATGTTCTGGGTGATGTTGGCGGTGCGACCGTCGAGGTCGTTGCGTACTGCCGACACTTGCTGATTGCGATACTTCCACCAGAACGCTTCGACGTTGAGCTGGAGACGATCATCGAAGAACCGGTTCTTCAGCCCCAGCGTAAACGCGGTGATCGTTTCCGGCGCATAGGTGTCGAAACCGGTCGCCGGGTTGAAGCCACCCGAACGGTAGCCGGTCTCGACGCTGCCGTAGAACAGCGATCGCGGCGCGACATCGAACTCCACCGCGCCGCGCCAAGTGATGCGGTTATCCTTGCGCCGATTGTTATCAAACCGATCCGAGCGGACGATGATCGCCCCGGTGGGGACGCCATTGGCGAACGTGGGAACGACTCCACGGTCGGCGGTGGGAGTTGGGAACGGGATCTGCGCCTGCGTGTCGGTCAGCGGGAACAGCGGCGTGTTGGGGCAGCCCACCACCGGCCCGCGCGTGCAGACGATCGTATTGCCCACCGTAGTGCCGAAGAAGCGCTTTTTATCACTCGTGTATCGAATGCCGCCCACCAGTCGTAGCCGGTCGGAGACATGCGCGGTCAAACGGCCGAACGGCGCGATCGATTCGGTGCGGAACTGGTTGTTAAGGAAGTTCGCCGCCGCAGACAGGCTCAAAGCGGTGCGCAGATTGATGCTCTCGTGAAAGTAATAGGCGCCGAGCGTATAGTCGAAGATGCCGACGCGGTTGCCGGTGAACCGCGCCTCGAGGCTGAACTGCTCGTCCTTCTCGCGCTGGCGATAGCCGAACGATCCCGCGGAGGAGAGGTAGTTGAGCGAGGCATAGCGCCACGCGGGCACGATCGTCAGCGTGCCGGCACCGGTATCGTAATCGATCTGCGCGTTCGCGCCGAAAAAGTTGTTCTTCTGAAAAGGATAAAAGTCGAGCGGATTCAACCGCCGGAACGCCGGGCTAACCACGACCGTCGTGCGGTAATCCTGCGCAGCCTGGGTGAAGAACCCTTCGGACAACGGAAGGTTCGAAGGGCGGAACGCGTAGCCGCCAGCAAGGGGATTGAACTGGTAATTGCCCGCATAGCTCGCCTGTGTGCCGATGCCGCCGGTGTGGCTGTAATCGAACGCCGCGCGCACCGTCAGGTCAGGCGTGAGCTTGCTCTTGAACTGAACACGGAAACCCCGGGTCTTGTCGTCGTCGGTGCCGTCTCGCAAATAGCCGTCGTGATCGGATATGCTGCCCGATACGCGTAGCGCGCCGTTATCGCCCAGCGGCACGTTCACTGCGCCTTCGGCGACCACGGTGTTGTAGTTGCCGTAACTCGCTGTGCCATAGGCGGACAGCGTGCCCAGCTGCGGCTGCGTCGGGATGACGTTGATCGCGCCGCCGGTCGCGTTACGGCCATAGAGAGTGCCCTGCGGCCCTTTCAGCACCTCGATCCGCTCAAGGTCATAGAACACGCCGGTGGTGCTGGTCGGGCGGCCGACATAGACGCCGTCATAGTTGAACGCGATCGCCGGATCGCTGTTCGGCGTCAGCGTGAAGTTGCCGACGCCGCGCACGAAGATGAGGTTGCCGGTCGAAGTCGGCTGCACGGTCAGCGCGGGCACCAGTTCGCCCAGGCGGCCCGCCTGCGTGATGCCGGCAGCGGTCAGATCGGCACCGGTGACGACGTCGACCGCGACGGCCGCGCGCTGAAGATTTTCGGAGCGGCGCTGCGCGGTGACGATAATGTCACCCAGCCCCTCGCTCGGCGTGGACTGGCTATCGGCGGTGTCTTCCGAAGCCCCCGCCTTTAATTCCGACGTCGCCGGGGCGGTCGGGTTGGTCCGCGCGTCGGAGGGCGCGACCTGCGCCATCGCGGCGGTTGAAACGAGCATCATGGCCGATGTGGCTAACAATGCGACGCGCATATAAAATCCCCCATGACTCAAGCGGCTCTCAGGCCGCCTCGATCTCGCGAATAGTTTATCCCGATACCGCCTGTAGCGATAGCGGTTCCGTTCGTCCGATAACGATTTCGCGCGTTTTGCCGCCTACAAAGTGATACCAAAACCACACCGCGCCGAAATCGTCGCTATCTGGGATGCGATCAAAGCGGCGATATAACAGCGGCGCGCCGGTCGCGCACAACGAGGAGAGTTCGATGTCTGCACCCGATCCCGTGGCGATGATGGCCGCCGTCGCCGAGCGCCGCACCGCGTTGCTCGCGCAGTGTTCCGCGCCGCCCGCCGCGACGACCGAAGGCCTGATCAACATTGTCGAGCTGGGAACGAGCGGGTCGACCGTCATCTTCGTCCACGGCGGCGTGCAGGGTGGGCTTGGCGGCGGACCCGAGACATTCAACGAGCAGAAGGCGCTCGCCAACAAGGGATGGCGGTTGCGGCTGGTCGAGCGGCCGGGCTTCGGCGCGAGCCCGTCGCGCGGGGTCGACGACATGGACGCCGACGCCGAGTGGATCGCCGACCTGCTTGGAGACGGCGCGCATCTGGTCGGGCATAGCTGGGGCGGGGCGGATGCGCTGCTTGCCGCAGCGAAGAGGCCCGAAGCCGTCAAATCGCTGACGCTGATCGAACCCGCGCTGTTCCCGGTGGTGATGACCGATCCCGAACTTCGCGCCAAGCCCGAGATGCAGGCGGTGGGCGGGCGCCTGGCCGGACTGATGATGCAATCGGAAACGCCGGCCGACTATGCGATTAGGTTCGCGCAGACGGTGCTCGGCCCTCCGGGCGATGCCGACATGCTGGCGCGGATCGCGGGGCTCGAGGCGGACCGCGAGCTTGCGTCGCGCGTCGGCTGCGCCGTGTTGCAAGGCCGCATGTCGACGCCCGAGACGATGCGCGCCGCCGCCGACGCGATGGCGTCGCACCGCGTGCCGGTGCTGGTGGTGAACGGCGGCTGGACACCGTTCTTCGAGATCATCGGCCAAGTCGTCGCGCGCTTCGCCGGCGGCCGCTACGAGGTGGTGCCCGCCGCCAACCACATGGTGCAGCAAAAGAGCGCCGACGCGTTCAACGCGCTGCTCGACGGCTTCCTGCGCGAGGCGGAAGCGCGCTGACAAGTGGATAGGCAGGCGGCGTTGGGCGGACGGGGAAGGGCATCAGCCCGCCCGGTTCGCCGCGTCCGCCTCGATGCCGCACTGGAGCGCGAAGCCCAGCTGCTGCAGCTGAAACGCGGCGGCCACGTGGTGCAGGTCGATGCAGTGGCCGGTTCCGCGCACCAGCGCCGCATCGACACGCGGGCTGGCGGATAGCGCCGCCGCAAAACCGTCGACTTCCTCCTGGCTCACGATCCACAGCGCATCATGTTCGGCCTGGCGATAGTGAACAGGGACGCGGATGGCGCTCAGCACGCGCGCCGCATCCTGCTGCCACACCCCGGTGATCGCGATCAATTCGGCTTTGGGCGTGGGCGCGTCCGCCCCACGGCTCGCCTCCGGCGCGGACGCCGCATAGCTGCCGGCGGGGCCGAACATGACGACGTCCTTGACCTCGCCGGGCATGGACACGAACGGCTCGTCGGGCAGCGACGCCCACATCGGACCATGGTGCGTCGGCGTGCGCAGTCCCACGCCCGAGACGGCGAGGCCGACGACGGGCAGGTCGCCGGGCGTCGACGCGATCGTCGCGGCGATCGCCCCGCCGATCGAGTGGCCGATCAGCACGATCCCGCGGCCCTCGCCGTGAAGCTCCCACAGCTCGCGCAGCGGCTCGACGAGGTAGCTCGCCTGGTCGGCGATCGTCATGCGCTCGGGCGCGAGCGCCGGACTGCCGCCGTAGCCGGGCCGGTCGATCGCGATCGCGGGGATGCGGTTCGCGGCGGCGCGATCGAGGAACGAGCTGTCGGGCAGATCGAAGTAAGCGGACGTATAGGTGCCGCCATGGATCGCGACTACGAGCGGTACGTCCGCCGCCGCTTGCGGCAGGAGGCGCAGGCGCCCCGATAGGCGTGTCGTCAGCTGCTCGCTCATTCGTCATCTCCCGTCGCGCGGCGCGTGTCGCTCGGCGCGTCCATAATAGCGTTCGGCGCGTACCACGCCGTCGATAAGGTGCAAGTCGGCGATGTCGGCCAACCGCGCTTCGACACACCGATCGCTGCCGCGCGCCGCCTTCGACGTCCAACCGTCGAACGGGGCGGGCTTCCGGGGAAAATGGATGCGAATCGCTTTGCGCGTTGCGCCTGGCCGCGCCTATGACGCACGGCGTTATGGCGTGCCGCAAGGACGACACAGGAGCCTGCACCGTGACCTATTGCGTGGGAATGATGCTCGATCGCGGGGTCGTGCTGATGAGCGACACCCGGACCAATTCGGGCGTCGACAACATCAGCGTGTTCCGCAAGATGTTCCACTGGTCGCAGCCGGGCGAGCGAGTGATCGCGATCCTGACGGCGGGCAATCTGGCGACGACGCAGGCGGTGATCAGCCAGATCGAGGATCGTCACAAGGCGCCCGCGGACCGGCACAATTCGGTGCTTGAGGAAGCATCGATGTTCCAGGTTGCGACCCGGATCGGCGCGATGCTGCGCCAGACGATCAAGGACACGCGCGCGGAAAACCAGAAGAGCAGCAGCGGCTTTTCCGCCTCGATGATCCTTGCCGGGCAGATCAAGGGCATGGAGCCGCGCCTGTTCCTGATCTATCCCGAAGGCAATTTTATCGAGGCGAGCTTCGACACGCCGTTCTTCCAGGTCGGCGAGACCAAGTACGGCCGCCCGATCATCCTGCGCGGTTACGAGCGTTCGATGAGTTTCGAGGACGCGGTCAAGCTGCTGATGGTGTCGTTCGATTCGACGCTGAAGGCGAACCTGTCGGTCGGCGCGCCGCTGGACCTCATGGTGCTCGAACGCGATTATTTCGAACCGGTCCACCAGCGCCGGATAGCCGCGCATGACCCCTATTTTCAGGCGGTGTCGAACGGCTGGGGAGAGGCGCTGAAGCAGGCGTTCCACTCGCTTCCCGACTATACTTTCGGCAACGAGGAGCGCCAGGCCGCCGAGTAGCCGGTCCGCGCGAGCGCCCGCCGAACATCGATCTGTCCATCGCCGCGCGGCTGGCGGTCAGGCGTCGTCCGCGCGATGCATAATCGCGTCGGCATGAGGAGCCGATTGCATGATCATCGGTTACCTGCGAAACAGTAGCGTTACGTTACGATATAGGAGAGATGCCATGGCCGACGCAGACGCCAGGGAAATGCGAGAGGCCGCCAAGATGTATTGGGCGGCCGAAGGATACACCGAGGGCGGAGTGCTGCGCGAGGTCGACTATTCGACCCAGTCCGGCGGGCTCGACCCGATGTTCGCCGACATCAAGATCGTCGATTGCGATACGCACATTACCGAAGCGCCCGACCTGTTCACCTCGCGCGCCCCCGCCGCGCTGAAGGACAAGATGCCGCACGTCGTGCTGGACCCAGATGGGGTCGAGCGGTGGTATGTCGGCGATCGCAACTTCGGTTCGATGGGCGGCAACGTCATCCGCGCGGACAACAACAAGCTGCTCGGCCGGCTGGCGTTCCCCAAGCTCGAGCAGGCGCACCCCGGCGGCCACATCATGAAATATCGCCTGCAGGCGATGGACGACATGGGCGTTTATGCGCAGATCGGATTCCAGAATTCGGGTGTGACGCAGGCCGGATCGCTGATGACGTTGGGCGATAATGCGCTCGCGCTGTCGATCGTGCAGATCTACAACGATGCCTCGGCGCAGTACCAGCATGAGAGCGGACAGCGCATCTTCAACATGGCGCACCTGCCCTTCTGGGACAAGGCCGAGATGGAGAAGGAAGCGCGGCGCTGTCACGAGATCGGCCTCAAGGGCTTCGTGCTGCCCGACACGCCCGAGCGTGTGGGCGTGCCGAGCTTCCTCGACGACCATTGGACCGATTTCCTCGTGATGTGCGAGGAAACCGGGATGCCGCTCAACTTCCACCTCAATTCGGCGGTCGATCCCAACACACTGACCTGGCAGGGCTTCGGCTTCGAGCAGACGCTGGCGGTCGTCGCGACGATGTTCTCGATCGGCAACGCGGCGACGCTGGGCAACTGGATGGTCTCGGGTCGGCTCGATCAGCATCCCAAGCTCAAGATCGGCCTGATCGAGAGCGGCGCGGGCTGGGTTCCGTTCGCGGTCGAGGCGCTGGAGCATCAGTTCAACGAAATGCTGCCGTCGAAAAAGGGTCTCCTGAACAAGCGGCCGTGGGAATACTTCCGCGATCACTTCATGTGCAGCTTCTGGTTCGAAAAGGTCGCGCCCAAGCTGCTGCTCGAGACGATCGGCGTCGACAACGTGATGTTCGAAACCGACTTCCCGCACCCGACCTCGCTCTATCCGGGCGTGCAGGAGCACCTGAAGGACGTGCTCGGCGGTCACACCCACGCGGTCCGCAAGAAGGTGCTTCAGGACAACCCGAGCCGGCTGTACAACCTGGGTCTATAGGCCACTCCAAAGCCCTCTCCTCTCCGGAGGAGGGGGGAGCATTCAGCGGCAGAACCGGCCGCCGGTGTATTCAAGGTGCAAGTGGTTGTTGTGCGCGGCGTTATAGTCGGGGCCGAGCGTGGTACCGAACCGCTTGCACGCGCTCTCGTGGATCACGCGCAGAAAATTGCGCGTCGCCTCCGAGCCGCCTGACCAGTCGCGCAGCACGCTGATCCGCCGCCCGTCGGCCAGCACGAAGCCGCTGACGTCGATCGCGTTCGCGGTCGCGTGCGCTGAGCGACGCTCCGATCCGGCGATGTTGCGGCAGGCGTAGCTGCCCATCGTCTCGATCCGCACCAGTGGACTGCCGAGCAACTGCTTTGCCGCGCGGTCGACGCCGTACCGAGCCCAGGCCGCGAACGCGTTGGCGAGCGGGCAGGCGACGGGGCCGAGGTTGCCGAGCCCAAGCATCGCGGTGTCGCTGTTGAGGCTATCGAGCCGCACCGCGCCGACGATCGCGCAACCGCCGCCGATGATACGATCGGGCAATGGCGTGAAGCGCGCGCTAGCCTGCGACAGCTGCGCAAGGCACTGCCGTCGCTCGGCCGCGGACGGCAGCGCGATCGTGCGGGTGGCGGGATGATCGTCAAACCGGTGCGATCCGCCTGAACAGGCGGCGAGCAGCGCGAGGCCGAGCGCTAGGCCGAACGCCGGTCCGGGTCGAAGCGGGGGATGGGCGCGCTGCATTCGCCTGCCTAACCCCGACACGTTGCACCCGTCCATCCTGAGCTTGTCGAAGGACTGTCCTTCTTCGCGCTCGGTGCCAAGCACGAGAAAGTGCGACCCTTCGACAAGCTCAGGGTGGAGGGGTTGCGGGGGCGGGCGGGCGGGCCTTTCGGATCGCAGGTTGACACATGCACGCATCGGCTTACACGCGCCACCGGGCCACGCGGTCCCAACGCCGCGCGTGCTCTCTGCGAGGAGAGTCTGACATGACTGTGCAAATGCCGGCGCGCAAACCCGCGCGCCCGTTCTTTTCGTCCGGGCCCTGCGCCAAGCCGCCCGGATACACTCCTAGTAAGCTCGCGACGCAATCGCTCGGCCGCTCGCACCGTGCCAAGATCGGCAAGACGCGCCTCGCGCGCGCGATCGATCTGATGCGCGAGGTCCTCGAGCTTCCCGACACGCACCGGATCGGCATCGTGCCCGGCTCCGATACCGGTGCGTTCGAGATGGCGATGTGGACGATGCTCGGGCTTCGCGGCGTGACCGCGCTCGCCTGGGAAAGTTTCGGCGAGGGCTGGGTCACCGACGCGGTCAAGCAGCTGAAGATCGATCCGGTGGTGCTGCGCGCCGATTATGGCGCGATCCCCGATCTTTCCGCGGTCGACTGGGAAACCGATGTGCTGTTCACCTGGAACGGGACGACTTCTGGCGTGCGCGTGCCCAGCGGCGACTGGATCCCCGCCGATCGCCCCGGGCTCAGCTTCGCCGATGCGACCAGCGGCGTGTTCGCCTATGACATCCCGTGGGACAAGATCGACGTCTGCACGTTCTCGTGGCAGAAGGTGCTCGGCGGCGAGGGCGGTCATGGGGTGATCGTGCTCGGCCCGCGCGCGGTCGAGCGGCTGGAGAGCTTTACCCCGGCTTGGCCGTTGCCCAAGGTGTTCCGTCTGGTCTCCAAGGGCAAGCTTGCCGAAGGCGTATTCAAGGGCGAGACGATCAACACGCCTTCGATGCTGGCGGTGGAAGACGCGATCTTCGCGCTCGAATGGGCGAGAGGTGTCGGCGGGCTCAGGGGGCTGCAGGCGCGCAGCGACGCCAATGCCGCCGCGCTCAACGCCATCGTCGCGGCGCGGCCGTGGCTCGGCCATCTGGCGCGCGACCCGGCGATCCGCTCAAAGACCAGCGTCTGCCTGACCGTCGACGGCGCCGACGCCGACTTCATCAAGCGCTTCGCGGCGCTGCTCGAGGACCAGGGCGCGGCCTATGACATCGCCAGCTATCGCGACGCCCCGCCCGGCCTGCGCATCTGGTGCGGCGCGACCGTGGACGTTGCGGATATCGAAGCGCTCGGCCCATGGCTCGACTGGGCCTGGGATACGCTGAAAGGTTAAGGCCTCGCGTTACTCGTCGTCCCGGACATGATCCGGGACCCAGCTTCCTCTCGCCGCCGCTTCAAGTGAGCGGAACCCCGGACAAGTCCGGGGTGACGGCGAATACTTGGACCATACATCATGACCAGACCCAAAGTTCTCATCAGCGACAAGATGGACCCCAATGCCGCGCAGATCTTTCGCGAGCGTGGCTGCGATGTCGACGAGATCATCGGCCAGACGCCCGACGAGCTGAAGGCGATCATCGGCGGCTATGACGGCCTCGCGATCCGCAGCTCCACAAAAGTGACGCGGGACATCCTGTCGGCCGCCCCCCGCCTCAAGGTGATCGGCCGCGCGGGAATCGGCGTCGACAACGTCGACATTCCCGCAGCCTCCGCGCTCGGCGTCGTCGTCATGAATACGCCGTTCGGCAATTCGATCACGACCGCCGAACATGCGATCGCGATGATCTTCGCGCTCGCGCGGCAGATCCCCGAAGCCGACGCGTCGACCCAGGCGGGCAAGTGGGAGAAGAACCGCTTCATGGGGATCGAGGTCACCGGCAAAACGCTGGGCCTGATCGGCGCCGGCAACATCGGCTCGATCGTCGCCGCGCGCGCGCTTGGCCTGCGCATGAAGGTGATCGCGTTCGATCCGTTCCTGACCGCCGAGCGCGCGATCGAACTGGGGATCGAGAAGGTTGATCTCGACAGCCTGCTGGCGCGCGCCGACTTCATCACATTGCACACGCCGCTGACCGACCAGACGCGCCATATCCTGAACCGGGCCAACCTTGCCAAGACCAAGCGCGGCGTGCGCATCATCAACTGCGCGCGTGGCGGGCTGATCGATGAGGCGGCGCTGAAGGAAGGGCTCGACAGCGGCCACATCGCCGGCGCGGCGCTCGACGTGTTCGAGACCGAGCCCGCGAAGGCATCGCCCTTGTTCGGCACGCCCAACTTCATCTGCACGCCGCACCTCGGCGCATCGACCAACGAGGCGCAGGTCAACGTCGCGCTGCAAGTGGCCGAGCAGATGGCCGACTATCTGGTCAGCGGCGGCGTCACCAACGCGCTCAACCTGCCGTCGCTGTCGGCGGAGGAAGCGCCGAAGCTCAAGCCCTACATGGCGCTCGCCGAACGGCTGGGCAGCCTGGTGGGCCAGTTGAGCCACGGCAGCCTGACGCAGATCTCGATCGAGGTCGAAGGATCGGCGGCGGAACTCAACATCAAGCCGATCACGGCTGCGGTGCTGTCCGGCCTGATGCGCCGCTATTCGGATACGGTGAACATGGTCAACGCGCCGTACCTCGCGCGCGAACGCGGCATGGACATCCGCGAGGTGCGCCACGATCGCGAAGGCGTCTACCACACGCTGGTGCGCGTCACCGTCGCCACGAGCCAAGGTGATCGATCGGTGGCGGGCACATTGTTCGGCGACACCAAGCCACGGCTGGTTGAGATATTCGGCATCGGCATCGAGGCCGATCTCGACGGCGACATGCTCTATATCGTCAACGACGATACCCCGGGCTTCATCGGCCGCATCGGTACGCTGCTCGGCGCGAACGCGATCAATATCGGCACCTTCCACCTGGGCCGACGGTTTGCCGGCGGCGAGGCGGTGCTGCTGTTGTCGCTCGACAGCCCGATCCCCGAAGCGGTGATGGAGCAGGCGCGGGGTCTCGCCGGCGTGCGGCTGGTGAAATCGCTGAGTTTCTGAGGGGGGTTTAAAGAAGACGCCACCCCTGACCACTTTCGCAAGCGGAGGGGATGGTTGTGTTGTCCCTCCCGTAAGCGGGAGGGGGACGGTTCTACTTCTCCCCTTCCGAAGGCGGGAGGGGCCGGGGGTGAGCCCTTACCCGACACGCTGTCCTTACGCCCTTGGACATCGCGCGTCCGCCCCGCTAACGGCGCTCCCATGCAAGACACCGTCCGCGATCTCCTGCCCGAAGGTCTGCGTGACCGGCTGCCGCCCACCGCGATGGTGGCGGGGCGCGCGGCGCGCGCGATGCTCGATGTGTTCGACGCGCACGGCTATGATCGCGTCGATCCGCCGTCGATCGAGTTCGAGCAGTCGCTCGCCAGCCGCATGGCCGGGGTCGAGCCGCGCCGCATGTTCCGCTTCGTCGATCCCGCGTCGCTGCGCACGCTGGCGCTGCGTTCGGACATGACGCCGCAGGTAGGCCGCATCGCCGCGACGGGGCTTGCCGGCGCGACGCGGCCGTTGCGGCTGTGTTACGCGGGGCAAGTCGTGACGATCACCGGCGACGGGCTCGATCCCGCACGCGAGCGACTGCAGCTTGGCGCGGAACTGATCGGTAGCGATGGCGTCGCCGCCGCCGCCGAGATCGTCGGGATCGCGATCGAAGCGCTGGCGGCGGCGGGGGCGCGGGGCATTTCGGTCGACATGACGCTGCCCGACGTGGTCGATACGCTGGCCGCGCAGGCGTTTCCGCTCGCCCCCGACGCGATCCGCGCGGTGCGGCGCGAGCTCGACGCGAAGGACGCGGGCCGGTTGCGCGAAGTCGGCGGCGCGGCCTATCTCCCGCTGCTCAGCGCAATCGGGCCGTTCGATCGGGCGATCGACCAACTGCGGGCGTTCGACGCGGGGGGTGTTCTGCAGAGCCGGATTGCGCGGCTCGCCGATATCGCGCGGCGGATCGATGGGCGCGCGCGGATCACGCTCGATCCCTCGGAGCGCCACGGCTTCGAATATCAAAGCTGGTTCGGCTTCACGATCTATGCAGCTGACGTCGCCGGAGCGCTGGCGCGGGGCGGGACGTATCGGATTGCCGGCGGCGATGGCGCGCGCGACGAGGAGGCAACCGGCTTCTCGCTCTATCCCGATCCGCTGATCGATGCGATCGCGGTGGCGGAGGCTCCACGCGACATCCTGTTCCTGCCGATCGGGCACGATCACGACGCGGCGGCGCGGCTGCGCGCGATCGGCTGGCGCACGCGCGCAGCGCTGGGTGAGGGCTGCGATGCGCAGCGGCTCGGCTGCACGCATCGCCTCGAGGGAAGCGAGGCGATCGCGCTTCGGTAGCGCCTTATGGCGTGACGGCGGCTCACGACGCTTGCTTGCCCCTCGCGGTCGCTTCGCCTAACCCGCGCCGTCCACAGCGCAGGAAGGCAGCGAGTTTGGCCAACGTCACCGTGATCGGCGCGCAGTGGGGCGACGAGGGCAAGGGCAAGATAGTCGACTGGCTGGCGAGCCGGGCGGACGCCGTCGTGCGTTTCCAGGGCGGGCATAACGCCGGGCACACGCTCGTGGTCGAAGGCAAGGTCTACAAGCTCAGCCTACTGCCCTCGGGCATCGTGCGCGGCACGCTGTCGCTGGTTGGCAACGGCGTGGTGCTCGATCCCTGGCACCTGCGCGATGAAATCGCCACGCTCGAGGCGCAGGGCGTCAGCATCACTACGGACAACTTCGCGGTGGCCGATACCTGTCCGTTGATCCTGCCGATCCACCGTGAATTGGACGTTCTGCGTGAGGAAGCGGCTGGGTCGGGCAAGATCGGCACCACCGGGCGCGGCATCGGCCCGGCTTACGAGGACAAGGTCGGCCGGCGCGCGATCCGCGTCTGCGATCTGGCGCATCTTGACGCCCATCCCCAAGCGATTGCGCCCCAGCTCGATCGGCTCTGCGCGCATCACGATGCGCTGCGCGCCGGCTTCGGCCAGCCGCCGGTCGATCGGACCGCGCTGCTCGATGCGCTGCGCGAAATCGCGCCGTCGGTGCTCAAGTACGCCGAACCGGTGTGGAAGCGGCTGAAAGCCGTGCGCCGCGCGGGCGCACGCATCCTATTCGAGGGCGCGCAAGGCGTGCTGCTCGATGTCGATCACGGCACGTACCCGTTCGTCACCAGCAGCAATACCGTAAGCGGCACCGCGGCGGCGGGATCGGGCGTGGGCCCCAACGCGACGGGCTTCGTGCTCGGGATCGTCAAGGCCTATACCACGCGCGTCGGCGCGGGGCCGTTTCCAACCGAGCTGGAGGACGATATCGGGCAGACGCTGGGCGAGCGGGGCCACGAGTTCGGCACCGTCACCGGCCGCAAGCGCCGCTGCGGCTGGTTCGACGCCGTGCTGACGCGCCAGGCCTGCGCGATCAGTGGCGTGACCGGCGTCGCGCTGACCAAGCTCGACGTGCTCGACGGGTTCGACACCGTGCGCATCTGCACCGGCTATCGCCTGGGAGACCGAACGCTAGACTACTTCCCCAGCCACGCGGCCGATCAGGCGGCGGTCGAGGCGATCTACGAGGAGATGCCCGGCTGGTCCGAGACGACGGCAGGCGCCCGCCGCTGGGCCGATCTTCCCGCGCAGGCGATCAAATACATCACCCGCGTGCAGGAACTGATCGAGACGCCGGTCGCGCTGGTTTCGACCAGCCCCGAGCGGGATGACACGATTTTAGTGCGGGATCCGTTTGAGGATTGATACTACGCTGTTCACTGCCCGACGTCGGCCACTCCAGCATCGTAGGGCAGCGGCACGAAGGCGAAACCGGACCCCGAGCGCACCACATGGCCGAGCCCCGGGAAGGACAGATGATCGCCCGCGGCTAGCTCGTGGCTCTGGGCGAGTTGCGCCAGGATCGCCTTTCTCTGCACCGCGGCGGCGGCGGGATCGACGTCATAGTCGACCGTGACCGATGGGTCGGCCAACTGGATCTCGGCCGCATGAATTGTATCGCCGATCACTAGCAGCCGCCGGCCATCGCTTTCCAGCTCGTAAAAGCTGTGGCCCGGCGTGTGACCGGGCGCTGGAATGGCGGTAATGCCTGGGAAGAGCGTCGTGCGTCCGGTGAAGTCATGCATGCGGGCCGCCGTGATGTAGGGCGCGAGCGCAGCGCGTCCTTCTGCGAACATCTTCTGGTGGCTGGACTTGGCACGCGCACGCTCCGCGTCGCTCATCCAGTAATCCAGCTCCGCCTTGGCAAGATACAGCTCTGCGTTCGGGAAGGTCCGCTCGCCGCCGCGCAGCAGGCCACCCGAATGATCGCCATGGACGTGCGTCAGCAGCACGACATCGATCTGGTCGGGGCGGTATCCGGCGGCGGCGAGCGTCATGGGAAGCCGACCGCAGCAGGGCCCAAACAGAGCGCCCGCACCCGCGTCAATCAGGATGCGTCGATCGCCCGTGTCGATCAGGAAGGCGTTGATTGAGGTCGGTCGTTCAGGGGTCTCGCCCGTGACGGCAAAGGCGCGCACGATGTCCGCCGATGGCTTGCCTTGGAGAAGCTTGTCATAGGGCACCGATGCGGCGCCATCGGTGAGCACGGTAATCATAAAGCGGCCGAGATGGACACGGTAATATCCGGGCGCCTGGCTCGTTTGGCGCACAGCTTGGACCGGTTGAGCCGAAACCGCCGACGACAGGGCGAGGGCGGAAGCCGCCAAAGCGGTGATCAAGGCGATCGTCTTCATTGGCGAATTTCTCCCGAGATGAGCGCCGCATCGGCGCGGCGACATGGCTCACCGACATGCTTGCGCGTTCAATCTCTATCGCTCAAGTACCCACCTGGAGGTAAGTATGGCCAAACAATTTCGACCCAAACAGTGCGATGTGTTCCTCGTCGATTGCCCCGCCCGTCGCGTGCTGACGCTGCTCGCGGAGAAATGGGCTCTTCTTGTGATCCATGCGCTGAGCGAAGGCACGCGCCGCACCGGCGAGCTGCGGCGGCGCGTGACTGGCGTCTCGGAAAAGATGCTCATCCAGACCCTGCGCCGGCTTGAGCAGCATGGTCTCGTCCGGCGCACCAGCCATGCCGAGGTGCCGCCCCGGGTCGATTATGAGCTTACCGAACTTGGTTGGTCGCTAAGCAGCGTCGTTACCGCCCTCGACCGATGGGTGGAGGCGCACGCCGAGCAGATGTCTTCGTAATCGTCACTCCGGACGGGATGCGGTCCAGCTTTTTTGCCGTGATAGTGCGGAAGAAGCTGGGTCCCGGATGAACTCAGGGATCACGGTGAGGTGAGCGCTGTGAGATAGCGGATATGCGCTTGCACCCAAACGTTCGTCATCGCGAAGAGCAAGGCGACGCGGCAAGCCAGCGTATTGCGCACCGACTCTAGATTGCCGCGCTTCGCTTGCGATGGCTGGTAGATCGACCCGCAGCTCAGAAGTCAATCGCGATGCCTTTCGACACCCAGTCGCCATAGCGCGTGGGCGACAGGCCTTCGGGGTCGGGTTCGGGCTTGGCCGCTTCGGGCTGCGGCGCGGGTTCGTCGCTCCAATAGGTGGGCTTGGCGAAGGGTTCGGGGCGGGCGGGAGCGGGCTTGTCCATGACCCGGATGTGGGCGCGCTGGCGCGGCGATGCAATCGCGTTTAGGCGCGGGCGATGCCCCGAGACGCTGATGATATTCCCGGCCTTGCCGCCCGCCGCGCCGCCTTGCGGTTGCTCGATGCGGTGCTGCGGCGGGGGGAGACGTTGGAGCAGGCAGGCGTCGCGGCGTTGAGCGCGTTGCCGCTCGCCGCCGACAAGGCGCTGGCGCGGGCGATCGCGGGTGAGGCGTTGCGCTGGCTCGTCGATCTCGACGCGCTGATCGACAGCGCGACGCAGTTGCCCGATGACGCCAAGGTGCGCGGCGTGCTGCGGCTGATGCTGGCGCAGTGGCTGCGGCTGGCTGCGCCACCGCACGCGGTGATCGCGACCGCGCTGCCGTTGCTGACGGGCGGTCCGCGCCGGCTGGCGCACGGGGTGTTCTCGGCGCTGGTGAAGCGCGAAGTCGCGCTGCCCGCCGCGCCGACGTTGCCCGATGTAGTCGTCGCGCGCTGGGGGACGCGCGCCTCGGCGATCGTGCCAGCGCTGGCCGAGCCGCCGCCGCTCGATCTGACGTTGCGGGATGCGGCCGAGACCTCGCGTTGGGTCGAGCGGCTTGGCGGCGTATCGCTGTTCCCCGGCCACGTCCGCCTGCCGCGCGGCGGCGCGATTGAGCGGCTGCCGGGCTTCGCGGAGGGTGCGTGGTGGGTGCAGGACATCGCCGCGAGCCTGCCCGCGCGGTTACTCGGGCCGGGCGAGGGCCGCACCGCGCTCGACCTGTGCGCTGCGCCGGGCGGCAAGACGATGCAGCTCGCCGCTGCCGGGTGGCGCGTGACTGCGCTCGATATGAGCGACAAGCGACTGCATCGCCTCCGCGACAACTGCGCGCGCGTGGGGCTGGGCGTCGAGACGGTGGTCGCCGATGCGCTCGCGTGGGAACCCGAGACACGGTTCGACGCGGTGCTGCTCGATGCGCCGTGCACCGCGACCGGCACCTGCCGCCGCCACCCCGACGTGCTTCACCGCATCGGGCCGCGCCACATCGCCGAGATGGCGGAGCTGCAGGCGCGGCTGCTGGCGCGCGCGCAACGCTGGGTCGCGC
Source organism: uncultured Novosphingobium sp. (assembly GCA_964242815.1). Classification (GTDB taxonomy): domain Bacteria; phylum Pseudomonadota; class Alphaproteobacteria; order Sphingomonadales; family Sphingomonadaceae; genus Novosphingobium. Next base: position 135,660 of record CAXSZV010000004.1, on the reverse strand, counting down.
CCGGTGGCCGGCTGGTCTATGCGGTCTGCTCGCTTGAACGCGACGAGAGCGAGGATATCGCCGCGCGCGCTTTGCTTACCGTCGATGCGATCGTGCGCAATGAACTGCCTGAAGGACTGTCCGATGAATTGGCGCCGACGCCCACGGGCTTTGTGCGCACCGATCCGGGCATGCTCGCGGCGGCCGGCGGCATGGACGGCTTTTTCATCGCGCGTTGGCGCGGTTAGGCCGCACTCGCTCAGCGCGTCGCGTTGTACGCCAGCTGCCGGTCGTCAAGCTGGAAGCCGACTAGCACCTCGAAGCTCGCCGCAGCGACCGCCGCCTTGACCTGCGGATCGGCAAGCGGATCGGTCGCCGCCTCGGTATCGCCTGGCTTGCGCTTACGCGTGATCTTGCGGCGAATATCGTCGGGCAGCGTCGCGGACGCGCGATCGATGTAGGCGGTGCCTTGCGCTGTGGCCTGCGCTCGCTCCTGCCCGTCGGCGAAGTTCACCGTCACGGTGCCGATGCGCTTCGAGATCACTGCGCTGCCGCCGCGTAGCACGGTGACGAAATAGGGCAGCGATACCTGGCGCGCCCCGTGCGTATCAATGCGGCGCGCGAGCACTTGGAAGCTGACCTGCGCGGTGACCTTGTCCGCCCCTTCGCTACACGCGCTGCGTACGTCGGTCATCGCCGCGACGAGGTCGATCGCGTCGGCGGTGTTGGCGCCCGGAATGCGGAACTGGGTCACGTCACCAGTGAAGTCGGGGATGCCGACCGCCGGGCAGCGGGTACGGATGGCGGTGATGCCCACGCCCTCGTCGACGACGATATCACCCTTGTTGCTCGAGCAGCCGGCAAGCAGCGCGCCCACGCCGATCGCGAGCCCCAGGTTGAGCCTGGTTCGACGGCTGGCGGACGCCGGCCGGGCAAGCGCCGCGATCGCAAGCAGGCTGGGGCGGTGGGTCATTCGGCAATCCTCACGTCGACACGCTCGCCCTAGCGATGCGGACTACAAAGCGCTAGAGCCGGGCGAATGAACGCCCCCTTTCCATCGCCGACCGCGCCCGTATCGGACTTGCGGCCCCCGCTTCGACTGCTGATCGCAGCGCCGCGCGGGTTCTGCGCCGGGGTCGATCGCGCGATCGAGATCGTCGAACGCGCGATCGCGCGCTACGGCGCGCCGGTCTATGTGCGCCACGAGATCGTGCATAACAAATTCGTGGTCGATAGCCTGAAGGCGAAGGGCGCGATCTTTGTCGAGGAGCTCGATGAAGTGCCCGATGGCGTGCCGGTGATCTTCAGCGCGCACGGTGTGCCCAAGACGGTGCCCGCCGAGGCGACCGCGCGCGGCCTCGAATGGCTCGACGCGACTTGCCCGCTGGTCAGCAAGGTGCATCGCCAGGCCGAACGGCAGATCGATGCCGGCCGGCACATCCTGTTCATCGGTCACCAGGGCCATCCGGAAGTCATCGGCACGTTCGGCCAGGTTCCGCCAGGCGGGATGACGCTGGTCGAGACCGTGGACGATGTCGCCGCGCTGCCGTTCACCGTCGACGATCCGGTCGCCTTCCTCAGCCAGACGACGCTGTCGGTCGATGATACCGCCGCGATCGTCGAGGCGATCCGCGCGCGCTATCCGCAGGTCGTCGGCCCGCGCGCCGACGACATTTGCTATGCGACGTCGAACCGCCAGACCGCGGTCAAGGCGATCGCGTCCGAGTGTGAGCTGATCCTGGTGATCGGCGCTCCTTACAGTTCCAACTCGATGCGACTGGTCGAGGTCGCGACGCGCGAGGGTGTGCGCGCGCAGCTGATCCAGCGTGCGGCCGAGATCGATCCCGAATGGCTGTCGGGGGTCAGCGTGCTGGGCCTGACCGCGGGGGCCTCCGCGCCCGAATCGCTGATCGTCGAGGTGGTAGAGCGGCTGGCGCAGATGCGCACGATCGCCTCCGAGGAAGTCGTGACGATCGAGGAAAAGGTGATCTTCAAGCTGCCCCTCCAACTCATCGACTGATCGAGCGGGCGGATCCGGCTTGGCGGTCTATACGCAGCTCGGCGCGGAAACGCTGGCCGGCATCATCGCCGCCTATGATGTCGGTACGCTCGTTTCGGCCAAGGGCATCGCCGAGGGCGTATCGAACAGCAACTGGCTGATCGAGACAACGGGAGGCGAAGGCATCGAGACGTCGCGCGGCGCGCGCTTCATCCTAACGATATACGAACAGCGCACCGAAGTCGCCGACCTGCCGTTCTTTCTGGGCCTGCTCGATCATCTCGCGGCGCGGGACTGCCCTGTGCCGCGCACGATCCATGACCGTGACGGCGCCGCCTATCGCCTGCACGACGGCAAGGCGCTCGCGCTGATCGAGTTCCTTCCCGGCGTTTCGGTGAGCGTGCCGACGCCCGCGCAGGCTCGCGCCGTCGGCGGCGCGCTCGCGCAGCTGCACCGCGCGGCGACGGACTTTGCGTTGCACCGTGCGAACGGCCTGGCGCTCGATGGTTGGCGTGCGCTTGCGAACGCTTGTGGGCACGCCGGGCTTGAAGCGATCGCACCCGGATTGGCCGATCGCGTCACCTTCGCGCTCGATCGGCTCGCGGCGAGCTGGCCGCGTGACCTGCCGCGATCGGTGATCCACGCGGACTTGTTCCCCGACAACGTGCTGATGATCGGCGACCAGGTCGGCGCGATGATCGACTTTTATTTCGCCTGCGAGGACATCACCGCCTACGATGTCGCGGTAACGCACGCCTCGTGGTGTTTCGATGCGGACGGCGGCGGCTTCGATCCGGCGCTGTCGACCGCGCTGCTTGCCGGCTATGATGCGGTGCGGCCGCTGTCGCTGGCAGAACGCGCCGCGCTGCCGCTGCTGGCGCAAGGCGCGGCGATGCGTTTCCTGATGACGCGCGCGTACGATTGGGCGAATACGCCCCCCGGCGCGCTCGTCGTGCGCAAGGATCCGCTGGCGTTTGCGGGGCGGCTGGACTTCTACGCCAATCCGGCCAACGCGGGTGTGTTCGCCGGATGAAGCAGGTCGAAATCTTCACCGATGGCGCGTGCAAGGGCAACCCGGGGCCCGGCGGATGGGGCGCGATCCTGCGCACGGGCGCTCATGAAAAGGAGCTGTCGGGTGGCGAACGCGCGACCACCAACAACCGCATGGAGCTGACCGCGGCGATCCGCGGCCTGACCGCGCTGAATGGCCCCTGCGACGTGACGCTGCATACCGACAGCCGCTATGTGATCGACGGCATCACCAAGTGGATCTTCGGCTGGCAGAAGACCGGCTGGGTGAATGCCGCGAAAAAGCCCGTCGCCAACGCCGATCTGTGGCGCGAGCTGCTCACCGCCACGCGTCCGCACAAGGTGCGCTGGCAGTGGGTGCGCGGCCACGCCGGGCATCCCGAAAACGAACGCGCGGACAAACTCGCGAGCGATGCGGCGAAGGCCGCGGAGTGAGGCGGGGGTTATGACCTAATTCCCGCCTACCCTGAGCTTGTCGAAGGGCCGTCCTTCTCCCGGCGGGCACGCAACCTAGAAGTAAGTGCAGCCCTTCGACAGGCTCAGGGCGAATGGATTAGATGAGTCTAGACGGGATAGGCAGGGGTGAGCGAGATAGGCGAGGGCTTGTAGGAATAGGCGGGCGGTCAGATGTGGATCGCCTTGCCCGTAACCGCCATCGCCGCTTCCTTCAGCGCCTCGGCATGCGTTGGATGCGCGTGGCAGGTATAGGCGATGTCTTCGCTCGTCGCGCCGAACTCCATCGCCAGCGCGGCTTCGGCGATCATCGTGCCCGCGACGGTGGCGATGCACCAGACACCGAGCACGCGATCGGTCTTCGCGTCGGCAATCACCTTGACGAAGCCGTCGGGCTCGCGGTTGGTTTTGGCGCGGCTGTTGGCCATCATCGGGAACTTGCCCACCCTGATCTCGCCGCCCTGCGCCGCCGCCTGTTCGCGCGCGAGCTCCTCGGTCAGGCCGACGCCGGCGAACTCGGGGGTCGTGTAGACCACGCTGGGGATCACCGCGTGATTGACGATGCCGTTGCCGGCGAAGATGTTGTCCGCGACCGCGATCCCTTCATCCTCCGCCTTGTGCGCCAGCATCGGCCCGGGGGTGACGTCGCCGATCGCCCAGACACCTTCGACGCCGGTGCGGAAGTCATGATCGGTCTCGATCTGCGCGCGCGCGTTGACCGCAAGCCCGATCGCATCGAGCCCCAGCCCTTCGGTGTTCGGACGGCGACCGATCGATACCAGCACGACATCGGCCTCGAGCATTTCGGCCGCGCCGCCCGCCGACGGTTCGAGCGTAAGCGTGGCTTTGCCGTCGGCGACGCTCGCGCCGATGACCTTGGTAGACAGGCGGAATTCGAGGCCCTGCTTCTTGAAGATCTTCGCCGCCTCGCGACGCACGTCGCCGTCCATGCCCGGCAGCAACTGGTCCAAAAACTCGACGACCGTAACGCGTGCGCCGAGCCGCCGCCAGACCGAGCCGAGCTCAAGTCCGATGACGCCACCGCCGATGACGACGAGGTGCTCGGGCACCTTCGGCAGCGCCAGCGCGCCGGTGCTGTCGACGATCACGCCGGCTTCGTTGTCGACGGGCACGCCGGGCAGCGCCGTGACGCTCGATCCGGTCGCGATGACGATGTCCTTGGCGGTATGGGCCTTGTCGCCGACCTCGACCGTATGTGCGGCGGTGAAGCGCGCCCGGCCCTTCAGCCACTCCACCTTGTTCTTCTTGAACAGGAACGCGATACCGCCGGTCAGCTCCTTGACCGCGGTCGCCTTTTCCCCGTGCATCGCGGCGAGGTCGAGCTCGATCCCGGTCGCCTTGATGCCGAACTTCGCCATGCCGCCGTGCGCGGCTTCCTCGAACAGCTCGGACCCGTGCAGCAGCGCCTTCGACGGGATGCAGCCGACGTTGAGGCAGGTGCCGCCCAGCGTCTCGCGGCTTTCGGCGCAGGCGACGCGCAGCCCCAGCTGCGCCGCGCGGATCGCCGCCACATAGCCGCCGGGGCCGGAGCCGATGACGAGGACGTCGTAATCGTAATCGTAATCAGGCATGATCATGTCCACGCGGAAGGGGATGGAACCGCGATGTCTGGTCCACCGACACGAAGTGGCCATCGATCGCCGGTGTATCAGCGGTCAACACGCGTAAGATACGGTCGACAGTTGCGGCAGGAGAGGGTGGCGGAGAACGCAAATAGATAACGGCGCGAGGCGCCTCCTTATGTTCCGCGAAAATCAAACGTCCAAAGTCGGAATCGAAGGTCAGAAGGACTCGATCTGTCGCGACAGCCAAGGCCAGTACCGTGTTGTCGTCGGCTGATCTATGGTGATGCGCGACGCACTCGATATCGTGTCCAGCGCTTTCAAGAGTGTCAGCGATCGATAAAGGAACATTTTCATCAATCAGCAGGCGCATTAAGCAACCTTGGCATCGATGACAAAACACTCCTCGGAAATCAGCTCATGAGCTAGCGCGAAGATGGCCTGCAAGTGAGCACTCGTGATCGATGGATACTCGCGTACGACCTCCTCGACCGACCAGCCTGCTGCCAAAAAACCTAGGATCAGTTCAACGGAAATCCGCGTGCCCTTCACCAGAGGCTTGCCGCCAAGCACGCCCGGGCGGGTTTCTAGGTGATCAGCATAATCCACCGTACGTCTCCGATTAGACCGATATATAATGATACGAGGTCTCACAAGTCGATCAGCAGCCGCGTCGGGTCTTCTATCGCGTCCTTGATGATCTTCAAAGCCGTCACCGCCTCGCGCCCGTCGATCAGGCGGTGGTCGTAACTGAGCGCCACGTACATCATCGGGCGCGCGACGATCTGGCCACCGCGCACCACGGGGCGGTCCTCGATGCGGTGGAGGCCCAGCACCGCCGATTGCGGCGGGTTGATGATCGGGGTGGACATCAGGCTGCCGAACACGCCGCCGTTGGAGATCGTGAAGGTGCCGCCGCGCATGTCCTCGATCGTCAGCGTGCCGGCCTTCGCCTTGCGGCCATAGTCGGCGATCGCCTTCTCGATCCCCGCGAACGAGAGCGCCTGCGCGTCGCGCACGACCGGCACCACCAGGCCGTTAGGTGCGGAGACGGCGACCGAGATGTCGACATAGTCGTGATAGACGATCTCGTCGCCCTCAATGTAGGCGTTGGCGGCGGGGATGTCCTTCAGCGCCAGGCAGGCGGCTTTGGCGAAGAAACCCATGAAGCCGAGCCGGCTGCCATGCTTCTTCTCGAACAGGTCTTTGTACTTGTCGCGCGCGGCGATGACCGCCGACATGTCGACATCGTTGAACGTGGTCAGCAGCGCGGCCGTATCCTGCGCCGACTTCAGTCGCCGTGCGATCGTCTGGCGCAGCCGCGTCATCTTGACGCGCTCCTCGCGGCGCTCGTTCGAAGTCGTTGCCGGCGGAGCAGTCGTTGCCGGTTCAGGCTGCGCGGCTGCCGCCGGCGTACTCTTTGCCTGCGCAGCGGCGACGACGTCTTCCTTGGTCAGGCGGCCGTCCTTGCCGGTGCCCTTGATGCGCGCCGGATCGATGCCGTACTCCAGAACCGCGCGCCGCGCCGACGGCGAGAGCACCGCCGCGTCAGACGCCTCCGCGATCGTACCCGGCGTATCGCCCGGCGAGATGCTCGCGCCGTGCGAGCCGTAGCCGGCGACGGTCGGGGCCTCGGTTGTGGGAGAAGCGGGCGCGCCGCCGCTTTTCGCCGCTGATCCGCTCGCTCCTGTCACACCCTCGCCGATCGTCGCGATCAGCGCGCCGACCGCGACCGTATCGCCTTCCTTAGCGAGCAACTGTCCGATCACGCCAGCGACCGGCGCCATGACCTCGATCGCGACCTTGTCGGTCTCGAGGCTGGCGATCGGCTCGTCGACCTTCACCGTGTCACCCGGCTGCTTCAGCCATTGGCCGATCGTCGCCTCCGACACGGATTCGCCGAGCGTCGGCACTTTGACTTCACTGGACATCAAAAGGGTTCCTACAGGCGTCAGGCGCGCTTGCGCCGTATCTCGGAGCGGACCGAAATGCCGAGCGCATCGGCGACCAACGCGGCCTGCTCGGCCTCATGCCGTTTGGCGAGCCCGGTCGCGGGAGAGGCGCTGGAGGCGCGTCCCGCATAGCGTGGCCGGCCGACATCGGGTTTCACGCGATCGATCACGTCTTCGAGCAATGGCGCGATGAAGCTCCAGGCACCGTTGTTGCGCGGCTCTTCCTGGCACCACACCACTTCCTGCAGCCCAGTCAGCCGCCCGAGCCGAACCGCCAGCGGCTTTCCCGGAAAAGGATAGAGCTGCTCGACGCGCACGACCGTCGTATCGGTAAGGCCCGCCGCATCGCGCGCTTCCATCAGATCGTATCCGACTTTGCCCGAACACAGCACCAGGCGACGCACGTCGGCGTTGGCGGGCGGCGTGCGATCGGACATCAGCCGGCGGAAGTGGCTTTCCCCGATAAAGTCGCGCTGTTCCGATTTCGCCAGCGGGTGCCGCAGCAGCGACTTGGGCGTCATGATGATCAGCGGCTTGCGGAACGGACGGTGCATCTGGCGGCGCAGAACGTGGAAGTAGTTCGACGGCGTCGTGATGTTGCACACCTGGATGTTGTCCTGCGCGCAGAGTTGCAGGAAGCGCTCAAGCCGCGCCGAGCTGTGTTCGGGGCCCTGGCCTTCATAGCCATGGGGTAACAGCATGACGAGGCCGTTGGCGCGCAGCCATTTGGCCTCCGACGCGGCGACATACTGATCGATGATGATCTGCGCGCCGTTGGCGAAATCGCCGAACTGTGCCTCCCACAGCACCAGCGTCTTGGGATCGGCGCTGGCGAAGCCATACTCGAAGCCCAGCACACCGTATTCGGACAGCGGGCTGTCGTAGACGCGGAAGTCGCCGTGCGGGACCGTCTGTAAGGGAATGTATTTCCGCTCGTCGACCTGATCGACCCAAACCGCGTGCCGCTGGCTGAAGGTTCCGCGCCCCGAATCCTGGCCGGACAGCCGGACGTTGTAGCCTTCGGACACCAGCGAGCCGAACGCCAGCGCTTCGCCGGTCGCCCAGTCGAACCCGTCGCCCGCCTCGAACATATGCCGCTTGGCGTCGAGCACGCGGCCTAACGTCTTGTGTACGTGCAGATCGATGGGAACCGTGGTGAGCGTGCGGCCGAGGCTCTCGAACAGCTTGGGCTCGATGCCGGTCGGTACGTTGCGCCGCGCGGTCTCGGGGTCGACCGGCTTGTTGAAGCCGCTCCAAAGCCCGCCGAACCAGTCGGCTTCGTTCGGCTTGTAGGTCTTCGCCGCGTCGAAGTGTTCCTCCAGGAGCGCGACATAGCGCTCGGCCGTCTGCGCGGTATAGCCGGGATCGATCACGCCGTCCGCTTCAAGCCGGCGCGCGTAAACCTCGCTTACCGGCGGATGCTGGCGGATCTTCGCGTACATCAGCGGCTGGGTGAAGCTCGGCTCGTCGCCCTCGTTATGGCCGAAGCGGCGATAGCACCACATGTCGATCACGATATCACGGCCGAACTTCTGCCGGTAATCGATCGCCAGCTTGCAGCAGAACGTGACCGCCGCGGGGTTATCGCCGTTGACGTGCAGGATCGGCGCCTGGATGCCCTTCGCCACGTCGGACGGATAGGGACTCGATCGCGCGAACTGCGGACTGGTGGTGAAGCCGATCTGATTGTTGATGATGAAGTGGATGCAGCCGCCGGTGTTGTACCCACGGATGCCCGAGAAGCCGAAGCACTCCCAGACGATGCCCTGTCCGGCGAACGCCGCGTCGCCGTGGATCAGCACGGGCAGGACGGTGCGGTGGCGGCCTTCGCCGATATCGTCGCGGAAGGTCTGGTAGGCGCGCACCTTGCCGAGGACCACGGGGTCCACCGTCTCGAGGTGGCTGGGGTTCGGCATCAGGCTCATGTGGACCTTGACGCCGTCGAACTCGCGATCGGTCGAGGTGCCGAGGTGATATTTGACGTCGCCCGAACCGCCGACATCCTCAGGGTTCGAGCTGCCGCCCGAAAATTCGTGGAAGATCACCTGATAGGGCTTGCCCATCACGTTCGCCAGCACGTTCAGCCGGCCACGGTGCGCCATGCCGTAGACGATCTCCTTCATGCCGAGCTGGCCGCCGTACTTGATCACCGCTTCGAGCGCGGGGATCATCGCCTCGCCGCCGTCGAGCCCGAAGCGCTTGGTGCCGACGTACTTGCGGCCGAGAAACTTCTCGAATTGTTCGCCGCGGATCACGCCGTTGAGGATCGCGCGTTGGCCTTCGGGGGTGAACTCGATCTGTTTGTCGACGCCTTCCATTCGATCCTGAAGAAACCGGCGCTCGTCGACATCGGCGATGTGCATGTATTCGAGGCCGACCGAGCCGCAATAATTGGCGCGCAGCACGTCCACGATCTTGCGGACCGACGCCCACTGCATGTCGAGCTGGCCGCCAAGGAACACAGGACGGTCGAAGTTTTCCGGCTTAAAGCCATGGTATTCGGGCGTCAGGTCGGCCGGCAGATCGTGCGTGATGATGCCTAGCGGATCGAGCTTAGCCGCAAGATGCCCGCGCACGCGATAGGTGCGGATCAGCGCCATCGCGCGCATCGCGTCCTCGGCCGCTGCGTCGATCGTCGCCTCGCTCGCGCCTTCGGTCGGCGATGTCGCGCCTCCCGCGTTCACCCCTGCCGCGTTCACTGCCGCGCGGATCGCGGCGGTCAATGCCATCGGGTCGAGCGCGGCGGTCAGATCATCCTCGCCACCCGCGTCGAGCGGCGACCAGCCCGCGCGCTGCCAGCTCGGTCCTTGCTGCGGACCGCCGTCGTCATCGCCGGGGAGGAAGTCGAAGAGTTCGTTACCCATGTCCAACCGCTTTCAAAGACCGCATGGCTCCTCCCCTAGCCATGACGGATTAAGCAATTTCCTTCAGCAGCCCCGCCAAGGTGCTGCCCAGTTCGCTGGGCGAGGGCGAGACGCGGATGCCCGCGTCCTCCATCGCCGCGATCTTGTCCTCGGCGCCGCCCTGGCCGCCAGAGACGATCGCACCCGCGTGCCCCATGCGGCGTCCGGGAGGCGCGGTGCGGCCGGCGATGAAGCCGACCATCGGCTTCTTGCGCCCGCGCCTGGCTTCGTCCTTCAGGAACTGCGCGGCTTCTTCCTCGGCCGATCCGCCGATTTCACCGATCATGATGATCGACTTGGTCGCCTCGTCAGCCAGAAACAGTTCGAGCACGTCGATGAAGTTGGTACCGTTGACCGGATCGCCGCCGATGCCGACCGCGGTCGTCTGGCCGAGCCCCTCGTTCGAAGTCTGGAACACCGCCTCATAGGTCAACGTCCCTGAACGGCTGACGACGCCGACGGACCCTTGCGAAAAGATCGCGCCGGGCATGATGCCGATCTTGCATTCGCCGGGCGTCAGCACGCCCGGACAGTTGGGCCCGATCAGCCGCGACCGCGAGCCGGTCAGCGCGCGCTTGACGCGCACCATGTCGAGCACCGGGATGCCCTCGGTGATGCAGACGATCAGCTCGATCTCGGCATCGATCGCCTCGAGGATCGCATCGGCAGCGCCCGGCGGCGGCACATAGACGCACGATGCCGTCGCGCCGGTCGCGGCCTTCGCCTCAAGCACGGTATCGAACTGCGGCAGCCCGAGATGGCTCTGCCCGCCCTTGCCAGGTGTCACCCCCGCGACCATCGCCGTGCCGTAATCGAGCGCGGCCTGCGTATGGAAACTACCGGTCGCGCCGGTCATCCCCTGCGTGATGACCTTGGTGTTCTTGTCGACGAGGATGCTCATCCCGAAACTGCTCCGCTTGGTTGATCGAGATAGTCAGGTATCTCATCGCGTATCGACGCCTGCGCCGTCGTCATTCGTCCTCCTCGGAAAAGTCTCCCTGGAACGGATCGTTTCCGTCCTGTGGCACGCGATCGCGCGGCAGATCGTGCGGCCGCTGCATGATCTCTTCCCAACTATAAGGACAGATGTTCGGCTCATGCTCCAAGAGGAAAACTCCGGATTCGTCCCACGCTTGCAGTCGCGCCAGAGGGAAAGCCTGCTCGACCGCTTCGGTGAGACGCGAACGGAAGCTGGGGCTCGTCGCCAATTCACCCCATACGCGTTCCCGACTGGCATTGATCGATTTGCGCCAGGATACGTCTCGACGCTCAGGCTGATAATCCCATTTGAGCATGTGCGTCATGATCACGCGAAGATGGCTGCGCAGCTTCTTGAAGTCGCGCCTGGCCAAGCTCTCAACCTCGTCCGTGAGTTCGTCGATATCGAGATCGCCAAAGCGGCCCTGCCTGAGCGCAGTAACTTGGTGCTGGATCCAAGCCGCAAAATCAGCGTCCGCGCTCGGGCGGATCGATGTTCTGACTTGAGGATCACGTTCAGCCATATCGCAGTCTAGCACGTCCGTTCGCGGTCTGCGATCACCCAAGGCTCGGGTCGATGCCCTTGCACGCCTCGAGCAATTCCTTGACCGCATCGATGCTCACCTGCAGCCCGGCCTTCGCCTTGTCGTCGAGCGCTATCTCGATCACTTTCTCCGCGCCGCCCGCGCCGATCAGCGTCGGCACGCCGACGTAGAGCCCGTCGACGCCGTATTCGCCCTGAATGTAGCTGGCGCAGGGCAGGATACGCTTCTGATCGTAGAGATATGCTTCGGCCATCGCGATCGCGCTGGTCGCGGGAGCGTAGTAGGCGGAGCCAGTCTTGAGCAGCGCGACGATTTCGCCGCCGCCGTTCGCGGTGCGCTTGTAGATCGCGTCGAGCTTGTCCTGGGTGGTCAGGCCCATCTTGACCAGTTCGGGCAGCGGGATGCCGTTGACTGTGGTGTATTGCGGCACCGGCACCATGGTATCGCCGTGGCCGCCGAGCACGAAGCTGTTCACGTCCTTGACCGAGACGCCGAACTCCCAGGCCAGGAACGTCGCGAAACGCGCCGAATCCAGCACGCCGGCCATGCCGACTACCTTGTTGTGCGGCAGCCCTGAAAACTCGCGCAGCGCCCAGACCATCGCGTCGAGCGGATTGGTGATGCAGATGACGAAGGCGTCGGGCGCATATTGCTTGATGCCTTCACCGACCGACTTCATCACCTTGAGGTTGATGCCGAGCAGGTCGTCGCGGCTCATGCCCGGCTTGCGCGCGACGCCGGCGGTAACGATGATCACGTCCGCCCCGGCGATGTCGGCATAGTCGTTGGTGCCGGTGACCTTGGCGTCGAACCCTTCGACCGGGCCGCACTGCGCGAGATCGAGCGCTTTGCCCTGCGGAATGCCCTCGGCGATATCGAACAGCACGACGTCGCCGAGCTCTTTCTGCGCCGCGAGGTGCGCGAGCGTGCCGCCGATGTTGCCAGCGCCGATCAGGGCAATCTTCTTGCGTGCCATTTTGCGCCGGGTTCCTTCGCTGGGCGGGCGGGACCGCATGAAGACAGGCAGGCTGCGTTTACCCCGCTTTGCGCGCAGGCTGCCAAGAACGGGAGCGGCCCTAAGCTGGTGAGGATGCCAATGCAACCGGAAAGGATCGGCGGCGATCGAGCCTCTCCGTTTTAGTGATATCGGTTCTCGTTAGCATTAATGGCTAGGCAGGATCACGTCGAATGCGATCTTGTCATGCTGCGTCGCGGGCTCTATCGACCCGCGCACGTCATCGGTTGTCCGTGTCGAGCGATCGGTCGGACCTAAGAGGGAAGTGGGTGAGGGCGTTGAGCCCGATGCCCGCGCTGCCCCCGCAACTGTGACCGGGGAGCCTGTCCTCAACATGCCACTGGTCCGCGGTTCCTTCGGGAGCGGGGCCGGGAAGGCGGGGGCGGGCGGCGATCCGGGAGCCAGGAGACCTGCCGACGATGGTCGTTCCGCGCCGGGCGGGGTGTACCGGAATGCAGCGAGATGTTCGCGCGGCCACGCCGTGCGGAGGTCTTCCGCCATGGACGGCATCATCGTCCCTGTTCGGAAGGCCATACAAATGAAACGATTGTTGTCTCTCGGCGCGTCCCTGCTGATCGCCGCGCCCCTTTATGCCCAAAGCGTCCCGGGCACATCCGCCGCCGCCGCTCCCACCGGCGGGGCGAATGACGATGCCATCACCGTCACCGCCAACGGTTATGCCCTGCCGATATCGCAAGCTGGCCAGTCGATCAGCGTGATAGGCGCCCTGGAACTGAAGTCGATTCAGGGGCCCGACCTCACGCGCGTGCTTGAACGCCTGCCGGGCGTCAGCTTCGCGCGCAACGGCGGGATCGGCAGCACGACGAGCCTGTTCGTGCGCGGCGCTTCATCTGAGCAACTGCTGGTCATCATCGACGGCGTCAGGGTGAATGACACGGCCGCGCCGAGCGGGGGATATGATCTGGGCAACCTGCTCAACGATGGGCTCGGCAAGGTCGAGCTGCTGCGCGGCTCAAACAGCGTCGTCTGGGGCAGCCAGGCGATCGGCGGCGTGCTGTCGATCACCAGCCGCGAATTGAACGGCGTCGAGGCATCGGGCCAATATGGCGCGCGGAACACGTTCGATGGTCAGGTCAACGCCGGCATCACGCGCGATCGCTACGCGGTGACGCTCAACGGCGGCTATACGCGAACCGATGGCGTGTCCGCCGCCGCCGCCGGAACCGAGCGCGATGGCTATGACCAATATCGGATCGGCGGACGCGGCCGGTTCGACCTGACCGACAGCCTCTCGCTGATCGCCAACGCGCGGTATGCGCGTAGCAAGCTCGACATCGACGGCTTCGCGCCGCCGACTTATGCGGTCTTCGCCGATACCGACGATGTGCAGCTCACGCACGAGGTCTCGGCGCTAGGCGGGCTCCGCTACACGTCGGACTCGCTGTCGCTGACCGCCGCCTATACGATCAACGACATCCGCCGGCGCTACACGGGTGAGAGCTACGATCCGTTCCCCTACGAGACCAAAGGCCTGAGCCAGCGGGCGGAACTGTTCGGCGTGTGGACCATCAGGGGTCCGGTGCGGCTCGACTTCGGCGGCGAGAACGAGTGGTCGCGCTTCTCCGACAGCTATGACACGCGCAAGCGTGCGCGGCTGGCGAGCGGGCACGTGCTGCTCGGCTATTACGGTGATCGCTTCACGATCGCCGGCGGCGCGCGGATCGACGATCATTCGCGCTTCGGCACCAAGGGCACCTTCGCCGGCAACGCCAGCTATCGCGTGATCGGCGACTGGCGCGTGCGGGCGTCATACAGCGAAGGCTTCAAGGTCCCGACGCTCTACCAGCTGTTCTCGAACTACGGCAACGAACAGCTGCGACCCGAACGCAGCCGCAGCTACGACGCGGGGATAGAGTACGGCGACCGCAACGGCGCGCTGTATTTCGCGTTGACCGGGTTCCGCCGCGACAGTCGTAACCTCATCGACTTCGCCTATTGCTCGTCCCCGACGAGCGCGCCGCTGTGCGCGGACGGTCGCTTCGGCTTCTACGACAACGTCGGTCGCGCGCGTGCCACCGGCGCGGAGCTGGAGCTGGGCGCGCAGGTCAGCCCGAACCTGCGCGCGCAGGCGGTCTACACGTACGTCAAGTCGGTGAACCGCACCGTCGGCGACGCCAACTTCGGCAACGATCTGGCGCGCCGGCCACGCAACGCGCTGACCGTTACGGTCGATTGGACGCCGGACATCTCCCTGGCGCGCGGACTGACGTTGGGCGGCGACGTGCGCATGGTCAGCAACAGCTTCAACGATGCGGCCAACCTGACCCGCCTCAAGGGCTATCCGCTAGTCACGCTGCGTGCGAGCGTACCCTTGATCGATCAGCTGGACCTGTTCGCGCGGGTGGAAAACCTGGCCGACCGGGATTATCGTACGGTCGCCGGATACGGCACGGCGGGTCGCTCGGGCTTCGTCGGTCTGCGCGCGCGTATCTGATCGCTGGTTGCGGCGGGGCGCGGGGTCGTTTCTTGACTTCGCGCCGCGCTGCGGATAATGCACAACACTTCCCACAGTCCTGACCGTTCGGAGTGCCCATGGCGCGCGTTACCGTAGAAGATTGCGTCGACAAGGTATCGAACCGCTTCGATCTCGTGCTGCTCGCAGCGCAGCGCGCTCGCGAGATCTCGGGCGGAGCGGAACTGACGATCGAGCGCGATCGCGACAAGAACCCGGTCGTCGCACTGCGTGAAATCGCCGACGAGACGGTGAAGCCCAAGTTGCTGCATGAAATGCTCGTAGGGTCGCTCCAGCGCGTGCTACCCGAGGACGATGACGAGGTCGACGCGATCGGCTCGCTCAGCCAGTCGGCCGAGGCGCTGCGCATCACCGCCGCGACGCCGGTGCGCAACACCTCGCTCGGCGGTGATTACGACGGGTAAGCTTGGCCACGAAGCGATCGCAGCTGCCAGCCAGGATCGCGTTCGGGCGCGGCAGTTTCCCCGAGGGATCGGTCGGACCTGATCTTCCTGTCGTCGCGCCGCTTGTTGCAGCACGACGTCGCCTCTAGGTTACGACGAGAACCAACAGAGGATTTTTTAGCGTCATGGCAAGCGATCCGACGCACACAGCGCTAGCGAGCGCCGACGCGCCGACGCTGACGCTGACCCCGCCCGACGCTGTGCCCGTCGTCGCGCCGGCGCGGGCCGCGGGACTCGTGCCCGTGGGCGATGCGGTCAAGTCGAAGCTGGAGACGCGGGTCGACGAATTCGTCACCGATCTGGTCGCGCAGGATACGAACTCGCCCGAATTTGGCGCGCGGGTCGATCAGATCACCAACATGGGTCGCGCCGAGATCGCCGCCGCGTCCAGCCAGTCGAACCGTTTCCTCGATCGACCGGTGCGCGCGATGGACGGGACGAGCGGCGTCGGCGCGGATCTGGCCGAGCTGCGCCGCACGGTCGAGGATCTCGATCCGTCGAAGCGGGGCAGCCTGCTCGCGCCCAAGAAGCTGTTCGGCATCATCCCGTTCGGCAACAAGCTGCGCGACTATTTTGACGGATACAAGTCCGCGCAGGGTCACATCGGCTCGATCCTCGCCCGGCTCCAAGGCGGCAAGGACGAGTTGCTGATGGACAACGCCGCGATCGATATCGAGCGCAAGAAGCTGTGGGATGCGCTCGGCAAGCTCGAGCAGATGATCACGATGTCGAGACTGCTCGATGGAAGACTCGAGGACAAGGCCGCCGATCTCGACGCGATCGATCCGGCGAAGGCGAAGGCGGTGCGCGAGACCGCGCTGTTCTATGTCCGCCAGCGGTCGCAGGATCTGCTGACGCAGACGGCGGTCAGCGTGCAGGGCTATCTGGCGCTCGACCTGGTCAAGAAGAACAACGTCGAGCTTATCAAGGGCGTCGATCGCGCGTCGACGACCACCGTCGGCGCGCTGCGCACCGCGGTGACGGTCGCGCAGGCGATGACGAGCCAGAAGCTGGTGCTCGACCAGATCACTGCGCTCAATACCACCACCGCCAACATCATCGAAGGCACCGGCCGGATGATGAAGGAGAACACCGCGCGGATCCACGAACAGGCCGCCGGATCGACCATTCCATTGGAAACGCTGAGCCGCGCGTTCCAGAACATCTACGATACGATGGACAGCATCGATGCCTTCAAGCTGAAGGCGCTTGACAACATGAAGCAGACGGTGGTGTCGCTCGAAGGCGAGGTCACCAAATCGAAAGCCTACATCGCGCGCGCGCAGGGTCAGGCCGAGGCGGGGGCGCTCGGGGGCTCGGCGAGCGCGGGGCCCGGCCTGCTCGAAGCGGTTTGAGCGCGCACGTCGTGCCGACGACGCCCCTTGTCCCGCGTGATCCGGTCGCGCGTTCGATCGCTACCTCGGGGCCTTCGCTCGGCGAGCGCTCGCGCCGGATGAAGCGCCGCCATCGCCTGCGCCGGCTGATCCGCGCGATCGTCGCGGCAAGCGTCGTGTGGATCGGCGCGCTGATCACCGGGTTCGTGATGAACGGGCTCGGCGTCGGCGGGCTCATGATCGCGTTCTTCGCGATGATCGTGATCTTCGCGCTGTTCGTGACCCTCCCCCGAATGCGCGCGCCGGCGGCCGGCGATATCGTCCGATCCGATCTAAAGAGCCTGGCGGGCAACACCGAGCTGTTTCTCGAAACGCAGCGCCCGATGCTGCCGCCCCCGGCGCAAACGCTACTCGATCGGATCGGCTTGCAGCTAGATCAGCTCTCGCCCCAACTCGCGACGCTCGGCGAGAACGAGCCGGTCGCCGGTGACGCGCGTCGTCTGCTCGGCGATCATCTACCGGGGCTGATCGAAAGCTACACGCGCATCCCTACGCCGCTGCGCGATAAGGCGAACGCGGGCGCGACGCCCGAACGCCAACTGATCGACGGGCTCGACGTGATCGCGGATCAGATCGGCGCGATGACCGGGCAGATCGCAAGCGGCGAACTCGACGCGCTGGCGACGCGCGGGCGGTATCTGGAGACGAAGTACGCGGGCGAAGGCGGCTAAGGTGCGGCACCGCATGTGCGTGCGCTTGCCACGCGCCGATCGCTAGCCGTTCACCGTGCGCTTCAAGACCATCGCCGATCCGTTCGTCGTCTCGTTGCTCGCGACGGTCGGGCTGGCCTCGCTTGTTCCGTGTCGCGGTTTCGGCGCGCAGGTGTTCGGCATCGCCGCGATCGCCGCGATCGTGCTGCTGTTCTTCCTTCATGGCGCGAAGTTGTCGCGCGAAGCAGTCGTGGCGGGCGCGCGCAACTGGCGGCTGCACGCGGCGGTGCTGGCGTTCAGCTTCGCTGTGTTCCCGCTGCTCGGCTTTGTACTCACGCGCGCGCTGACGCTGCCCGCGACGATCGCGACCGGGCTGCTGTTTCTGACGCTGCTTCCTTCGACCGTCCAATCGTCGATCGCGTTCACCGCGATCGCGCGCGGCAACGTCGCGGCGGCGGTGTGCAGCGCGTCGCTGTCTAACCTCGTTGGCGTGCTGCTGACCCCGCTGCTCGTCTCGCTGCTGCTGGCGCGCGCGGGCGGCAACGTCGGCCTCGCCGCGATCGAGACGATCGTGCTGCAACTGGTGCTGCCCTTCGCGCTCGGCCACCTGTCGCGGCCGTGGATCGCCGCATGGCTCGCGCGGCACAAGCGCATCGTCGGCTTCGTCGATCGCGGCGCGATCCTGCTCGTCGTCTACATCGCCTTCAGCGCGGCGGTGATCGAAGGGCTGTGGCACCGTCTGTCGCCGCTGGCGCTGGCCGAAGTCTTCGCGCTCTGCGCGGTCCTGCTCGCCGCAGTGCTGTGGCTGAGCCGCCGGCTCGGCACGCTGCTCGGCTTCGCGCGCGAGGATGCGATCGTCCTCCAGTTCTGCGGCTCAAAGAAAAGCCTTGCCTCAGGCGTGCCGCTGGCCGGCGTCCTGTTCGCCCCCGCGCAAGTCGGCATCGTCCTGCTGCCGCTGATGGTCTTCCATCAGCTGCAACTGATCGCCTGCGCGGTGATCGCGCGGCGGTATGGAACGCACCGATCCGATATCTGACTGGCGAAAACCGCTGAATCAAATGCACATGGCGGAGCTCACAGGTTAATGGTTTATTTAGGGACAGCGCAAATTTGATCCTGTCGACAAGCGGGCACAATTTGTTATCTGCCAGGCGACGGCAATCGAGGGGAAAGATTTTGACCACTCTCATCGGCTCTGGCGACTTCAATGGTAACGGTACTATCGATCCCCTGTTCCTAGATCCGATGCTAGGCAGATACGAATTCATTGATAACACAAATGGTTCGAATAACTCCGAAGTTCTTCTAGGCGCGCCAGGCGCGGCTTGGGTTTACAAGGCGACCGGCGACTTCAACGGCGACGGCTTTACCGACATCCTGTTTCAGAACTTTGATGGCACCTATGCAACTTGGCAGCTTGACGGAGGCGTGACCACCGGCCTTGGCCCTATCGGCAATACAGGGCCCGGTTGGTTCTTCAAAGGCACGGGCGATTTCAACGGTGACGGCACTGCGGACATCCTGTTCGAATACGCCGACGGCACTTACGCCACCTGGGGCTTGAACGGCACCGCGATCATCGGCGGGGGATTTTTGGGCAAGCCGGGCGGCACCAACGCGTTCGCGACGATCAACGACTATAACGGCGACGGCAAGGACGACATTTTGTTCCGCGCGGCCGACGGCAAGCTGACGACGTGGCTGCTGAACGACACTGTGATCATCGGTAGTACGACGCTGCCAAATTCGAGCGATTTGCATTCGCTCGCGCTGCCGCATGGCGCGAACGAATTTGCCGACCTCGTGTTCGCCAACAATACGACCAGCGCGGTCACCGGGTGGCAGGTCGGGTTGAATAGCGTCGTCGGTGGCGGCGCGATCGGTACGCCCGGCACGCAGTGGACCGCGCTCACGACCGGGCACTTCGCGGCGACCGGCGAGACCGATATCCTGTTTCGCAACACCGACGGAACCTATGCCACGTGGGCCACCGATGGCTCGACGATCGTCGGCGGTGGGGTGATCGGCAATCCGGGGCCCGATTACAAATATCTGGCGGCCGCCGACTTCAATGGCGACGGCAAGACCGACATCCTGTTCTACAACAAGACCAGCGGCGTCTATGCATCCTGGGACATCGATGGCTCGACGGTCATCGGCGGCGGGAACATCGGCATCGCCAACGGATATGGCTTTGCCGCGACCGGCGATATCAACGGCGACGGCAACGCCGATGTGATCTTCAAGGATGGCTACGGTAACTTCGCCGCCTGGCTGATGAGCGACACCGCGATCATCGGCGGCGGCAAGATCGGTAACCCCGGGACGGGCTGGTACCTGAAAGGCATGGGCGATTTCGACGGCGACGGCAAATCGGACATGCTGTTCGAAAACACCGCCGGCTATTATGCGAACTGGGATCTCGATGGCGCGGCCATCGTCGGCGGCGGCTTTATCGGCAACGCGGGAACCGATTACAAGCTCGCCAAGGTTACCGATCTTAACCAGGACGGCCATTCGGACCTGTTGTTCCAAGATTCAACGGGCAAATACGCCTCGTGGCTACTCGCCGACAGCACGATCATCGGTTACGCCAATCTGGGAACGATGCCCACCGGCTTCCATGTGATCTAAGACAAGACAGCCCGTCGCGCCAACGCGCGACGGGCTGTTTTTGACTGGTAGAGTCCAGGCAGATCGCTTCGCGCGATCAGCGCCCGGCGGCGCTGCCGAGGCGATGATAGAGGTTCGAGAACTTCACCGATTCGGGCTTGTCCTGAATCTCTTTGAGATAGAACAGCACCGCCTCGCGGATCAGCTTGAAGTCCTCGGTCGACAGCACGGCGCGGGCGCGCGCCGGCTCGCGCGGGGCGATGTCCTCGATGGTCTCTTCGCTCATTGTCGTGACCTTATGCTTGTCGGGCTCACGCCGCGAACTGGTTCATCGTGTTGTGCGCGCCGCCGGCCTTCAACGCCGCTTCGCCCGCGAAGTATTCCTTGTGGTCATCACCGATGTCGGAGCCCGACATGTTCTGGTGCTTGACGCAGGCGATGCCCTGGCGGATCTCCTGGCGCTGCACGCCCTTGACGTAGCCGAGCATCCCCGCCTCGCCGAAGTATTCCTTGGCGAGGTTGTCGGTGCTGAGCGCCGCGGTGTGATAGGTCGGCAGCGTGATCAGGTGGTGGAAGATGCCCGCGCGCGCGGCCGCGTCTTTCTGGAAGGTGCGGATGCGTTCGTCGGCCAGCGCCGCCAGCTCTGTCTCGTCGTAGTCGACGCTCATCAGCTTGGCGCGATCGTAAGCCGACAGGTCGCGGCCTTCTTTCTCCCAGGCATCGTAGACCTGCTGGCGGAAGTTCAGCGTCCAGTTGAAGCTCGGCGAGTTGTTGTAGACGAGCTTGGCGTTGGGCACGACCTTGCGGATCGCGTCGACCATGCCGGCGATCTGCTCGATATGCGGCTTCTCGGTCTCGATCCACAACAGGTCGGCGCCGTTCTGCAGGCTGGTGATGCAGTCGAGCACGCAGCGCTCGGCGCCGGTGCCCGCACGGAACTGATAGAGGTTCGAGGGCAACCGCTTGGGCTTGAGCAGCTTGCCGTCGCGGCTGATCAGCACCTCGCCATGGCCGATCTCGCCGACCGCGACCTCGTCGCAATCGAGGAACGCGTTGTACTGGTCGGCGATATCGCCTTGCTCGCGCACGAAAGCGATCTGCTTGGTCAGGCCCGCGCCGAGCGAATCGGTGCGCGCGACGATGATGCCATCATCGACGCCCATTTCCATGAACGCGTAGCGGCAAGCGCGGATCTTCGCGAGGAAGTCCTCGTGCGGCACGGTGACCTTGCCGTCCTGGTGGCCGCACTGCTTCTCGTCGGACACCTGGTTCTCGATCTGCAACGCGCAGGCGCCCGCCTCGATCATCTGCTTGGCGAGCAGATAGGTCGCCTCGGCGTTGCCGAACCCCGCGTCGATATCGGCGATGATCGGCACGACATGCGTTTCATACGTATCGATCGCGTGCTCGATCCGCTTGGCCTCGAGGCCGTCGCCCGCATCGCGCGCCGCGTCGAGCGCGCGGAACATCATGCCGAGTTCGCGCGCATCAGCCTGCTTGAGGAAGGTATAGAGCTCGGCAATCAGCGCGGGGACGCTGGTCTTCTCGTGCATCGACTGGTCGGGCAGCGGGCCGAATTCGCTGCGAAGCGCGGCGACCATCCATCCGGACAGATAGAGATAGCGCTGCTTGGTGGTGCCGAAATGCTTCTTGATCGAGATCAGCTTCTGCTGCCCGATGAAGCCGTGCCAGCAGCCCAGCGATTGGGTGTAGTTGGCCGGATCGGCATCATAGGCCGCCATGTCGTCACGCATGATCTTGGCGGTATACTTCGCGATATCGAGCCCGGTGCGGAACCGGTTCTGCAGCCGCATCCGCGCGACGGACTCGGCCTCGATGCCTTGCCAATTGGCGTTGGCGGTGATGGCGTTGCCCGCCGTCGTCACGATGCTTTGATAGGTCACACGATCGGTCCTTTGCTGATTACGATGAGCGCGCCTATCATGCTGCAACGCAACATGGAAAGCCCGGCGATGTGTCCATGTGAAACTTGACAAGTTTAACTTGTAAAGCTGTCAAGCTATGACATCACACGTCGATGGCCCAGGCTCGTCCGCTCTACATCGGTCCCAGGCTTCGTCGGCTGCGGCGCGAACTGGGTCTGACGCAGCAGGCAATGGGCGACGATCTGGCGATCTCGCCTTCCTACATCGCACTGCTTGAACGCAATCAGCGCCCGATCACCGCCGAGCTGCTGCTGCGCCTCGCGCGAACGTTCAAGGTCGATGTCGCCGATCTGGCGCACGATGACGGCGCGGATATCGCCCGCAGGATCGGGGATGCGCTGCGCGATCCGTTGTTCACCGGGATCGACCTGCCGCCGCTCGAAGTCGCCGACCTCGCGGCAAGTTTTCCCGGCATTTCCGAGGCGCTGCTGCGTCTGCATGGTGCCTATCTACGCGAGCAACAGGCGCTTGCCGACCAAGGCCTGCCCGACCGTGAGAGCGATGCGCCCGAGCCGGTCGCCGAGGTCCGCCGCTTTCTCGCGATGCACGGCAACCACTTCGCCGCGCTCGATGCGGCGGCTGAAGCGCTTGCGGCGCGGATCGACGAGGCGGGTGGGATGGCCGAGTGGCTCGCGGCGCGGGGTGTGCGCGTACGCTTTCTGCCCGGCGACGTGCTGATGGGCTCGATCCGGCGGTTCGATCGGCACAGCGAGCAACTGCTGATCGACGAGACGCTCGATGCCGCGAGCCGCGCGTTCCAGCAGGCAGTGCACATCGCCTATGTCGCGCTGCGCGGCGAGATCGCCGAACCGGTGCGCGCCGCGGGCTTGCGCGGCCGTTCGGCAATGAATCTCGCCCGGCGCGCGCTCGCGTCCTATGCCGCGGCGGCGATCGTCATGCCATACGATCGCTTCGCGCGGGCGGTGGAGGCGCGGCGGTACGATATCGAGGCATTGGCCCGGCAGTTCGGCGCCAGCTTCGAACAAGTCGCGCATCGGCTGACCACGCTCGGCCGTGACGGCGAAAGCGTGCGCTTCGCCTTACTCCGCATCGACGAGGCGGGCAATGCGTCGAAGCGGCTCGACGGCGCGGACTATCCGTTCGCCGCGCAAGGCGGCTGTCCGTTGTGGACCGTGCATGCGACCTTTCGCCGACCGCGCGAAGTTCTGACCCAGTGGCTGGCGATGCCCGACGGACGACGTTTTTTCTCGGTCGCGCGCACGGTCCGCGCGGGGGGCGGGCGGTTCGGCCAGTCGACGGTGACACGCGCGCTGGCGCTGATCTGCGCGGCGGAAGACGCATCGCGGCTGGTCTATGCGGATAGCGCGCAGCCGGAGCCGACGCCGATCGGCGTGACCTGTCGGCTGTGCCAACGCGCGGCCTGCGCCGCGCGAGCCGTCCCGCCGATCGGCCGCGAGGTGATCGCTGATGACAACCGGCGCGGGATCGAGCCGTTCGTCTTCGCGCCCGACTGATCAAGGCGTGCGCCCGGCGGCCATGGCGGAAGTCGCGAAATTGGTCGGGACGAGAGGATTCGAACCTCCGACCCCCACACCCCCAGTGTGATGCGCTACCAGGCTGCGCTACGTCCCGACCGGAGCATGCGCGTATAGGCAGGCAGCCGGCGGGTGGCAAGCGCCGCCCGGCCCACGTATCCACCAGGCCTCTCTGGGCTGGCCGCTGCGCCATCCGATCGCGTGAGCGCGTTTGCCAGCATCGGGCATTGCTGCTAGTCGCGCGCATCTTTCGCCGCCCGCCTTTGGCTTTCGCGCGGGCGAGCCTGGACGAACAGCGCCAAGGACGTTTCACTTTTTCATGCACAGTCAGACTCTCGATTTCCTCGCCGCGGCCGCCGCCGCCGGGCAGGGGCCGCCCGCATGGCTCAGTTATCTGCCGCTCGTGGCGATGGGCGTCATCTTCTACCTGCTGATCCTGCGTCCGCAGATGCGTCGGCAGAAAGAACAGCAGAACAAGATCAATGCGTTGAAGAAGGGTGATCAGGTGCTTACCGGCGGTGGCCTGGTCGGCAAGGTACTGCGCGTCGATGGCAGCTACGCTGATGTCGAGATCGCGCCCGGCGTCAAGGTGAAGGCGCTGAAGTCGACGATCGCCGATATCATTCCGCCCGGCGGCGGCACGCCGGCGAACGACTGACCATAGCGATGGCGAACGCAGCTTATGCGGCGCGGGGCGGTGGACGGCGCGCGGGCGATGGCCTCGACTTTCCGCGCTGGAAACAGGCGTGGCTGTGGCTGGTGGTGATCGCCTGCGCGCTCGCGGCAGTGCCGACGCTGTTTTCGCTGACCGGGCTCGGCTGGCCCGCCGGGCTGCCCGATCCGCGCGTCAACCTGGGCCTCGATCTCGCCGGCGGCAGTCACATCCTGCTCGAGGCGAACCCCGATCAGGTGCGCCAGCAACGGTTGGAGACGATGGACGAGAGCGTGCGCGCCAAGCTCGCCGCCGCGCAGCCTACGATCGCGATCGGCGATATTTCGACGGCCAACGGCCAGCTGAGCTTCCTGTTGCAGAACCCGGGGCAGGTCGATCAGGCGCGCGAGCTGATCTTGCCGCTCACCTCGGGCGCGGGCCTGTCGGGACAGCGCGATTGGGACATCGGCGTCGTGGACGGCAGCCGGTTCGTCCTCAAGCCCACCGACGCTGGCATCACGCTCGCGGTCAGCCAGGCGATGGAGACCGCGACTGAAGTGGTTCGCAAACGCATCGACCAGCTCGGCACGCGCGAACCGACGATCATCCGGCAGGGCGACGATCGCATCGTCGTCCAGGTTCCGGGGCTCAAGGATCCTTCGGCGCTCAAGAGTCTGCTCGGCCAGACCGCCAAGCTCGAATTCAGACTGGTCGATACGACCGCCGACAAGGCCGCGGTGGCGCAGGGATCGACCCCGCTCGGCGACGAGATCGTGCCGTTTGCCGATCCCAAGCTCGGCCGTCTCGCGGTCAAGCGGCTCGGCGCGATCAAGGGCGATCAGCTGACCGACGCGAAGCAAAGCTATGATCAGAACAACACGCCCGTCGTCTCGATCACCTTCGATCAGGCAGGCGGCGCCAAGTTCGCCAAGCTGACCACCGAGAACGTCAACAAGCCGTTCGCGATCGTGCTCGACGGCAAGGTGCTGTCCGCCCCCAACATCAACGAGCCGATCCTTGGCGGCAGCGCACAGATTGCTGGTGGCTTCAATGTCGAAAGCGCGAACCAGCTGGCCATCGCGTTGCGTTCGGGCGCGTTGCCGGTGGACCTCAAGGTCATCGAGGAACGCACCGTCGGGCCTGATCTCGGCGCGGACTCGATCCGTAGCGGCGCGCTGGCGATGCTGGTCGGCACCGTCGCGATCGTGGTGCTGATCGCGGTCAGCTATGGCCGGCTCGGAGTCTATGCCGACATCGCGCTGATCATCAACGTCGTGATGATTTTGGGCATCATGGCGCTGCTCGGCGCTACGCTGACGCTGCCCGGCATCGCCGGCTTCGTGCTGACGATCGGCGCGGCGGTCGACGCCAACGTGCTGATCAACGAGCGTATCCGCGAGGAGCGGCGACGCGGGCGCAAGGTGGTCCAGGCGGTCGAGATCGGCTATCGCGAAGCGAGCCGGACGATCTTCGACGCCAACATCACGCACGTGATCGCCGCATCGTTGATGTTCGTGTTCGGCTCGGGCCCGATCAAGGGGTTCGCCGTCGTGCTGATGATCGGCATCGCGACATCGGTGTTCACAGCAGTCTACCTCACGCGCATGTGGGTCGCGCTGTGGTTGCGCCGTGCGCGTCCCGCCGACCTCGCGATCTGATATCCGGACAGGGTCCATGCTCAAGCTCATCCCCGACAACACCAACATCCGCTTCCTGCGCTGGCAGTGGCCGACCACGATCGTCAGCATCATCCTGATGCTGGGCAGCGTCGTGCTGCTTTTCACGCAGGGGCTGAACCTCGGCGTCGACTTCGTCGGCGGCGAGATGATTCGCGTCACCTTCACGCAAAGCCGCGAGGCGCCCGTCGGCAGCCTGCGCGGCGAGATCGAGCGTCTCGGCTTTGGCGAGCCCGTGATCCAGACCTTCGGCGCGCCAAACGCGGTCTCGATCCGGTTGCGGCTACCCGCAGGCTCGGACGCCAATCCCGCCGCCGCATCGGCGATGACCAAGACCGTTTCCGACACGATCCGGCAGCACCACGGCGACGCGCGGATCGATGGCGTCGATTCGGTCAGCGGCAAGGTTTCGCAGGAACTGTGGTGGACCGCCTTCAAGGCGCTTGGACTCGCCGCGATCGCGATCTCGATCTACATCTGGTTTCGCTTCGAATGGCAGTTCGGCGTCGGCGCGCTGATCAGCCTGGTCCACGACGTACTGCTGACGCTCGGCCTGTTCGCGCTGACGCAGATGGAGTTCGACCTGACCATCGTCGCGGCGGTGCTGACAGTGATCGGCTATTCGCTCAACGACACGATCGTCGTCTACGATCGCATCCGCGAGAACCTCAAGAAGTACCGCCGGATGCCGATGGGCGAATTGCTCGACATGTCGGTCAACGATACGCTGCACCGCACGGTGATGACCTCGCTGACCATCCTGATCACGCTGTTGGCGCTGCTACTGCTGGGTCCGCACGTCATCTTCGGTTTTTCCGCCGCGCTGATCCTCGGCATTTTCGTCGCGACCTACAGCTCGATCTACGCGGCGGCGCCGATGCTGGTCTGGCTCAACGTCAGCGGCGACAGCTTCGTGCGGCAGGAGAGCGACATCGATCGGCAGGAACGCCTGGCGCGCGAACGGGGATAGGCGGAGGTTAAGAAGTATTGTCCTCCCCGGCTTGCCGGGGAGGATAAGAAGAACTAGCCGACCTTCGCAGGCGGCGTTTCCTCCTGCACGATAAAACGCGGGCGCTGCTTGGTCTCGAGATAGATCTTGCCGATGTATTCGCCGAGCACTCCGATCGACAGCAGCTGCACGCCGCCGAGGAACAGCGTCGGCAGCACGACGGAGGCCCAGCCGGGCACGATGATCGCCGACTGCGCGAACTTCAGGTAAAGCACGTAGGCCGCCAGCAGCATCGTCGCGCCGAAGATGATCGCGCCGAGCAGCGATATCAACCGCAGCGGCGTGATCGAAAACGAGGTGATGCCGTCCGCCGCAAGCTGCATCATCTTGGCGAACGTGTATTTAGTCTCGCCGTGCAGCCGCGGCTGGCGCTTGTAGGGCACCAGCGTGACCGGGAAACCGAGCTGGGGGATCAAGCCGCGCAGGAATAGGTTGACCTCGCGATATTCCAACAGCGCGGCGAGCGCGTTGCGCGATATCAGGCGAAAGTCGGCGTGATCGGCGATGATCCTGATCCCCATCGCCGACAGCAGCCGATAATAGGCGCGCGCCGGTTGCGATTTCAGCGCGCGGTCGCTGCTGCGATCGTTGCGCACGCCGAGCGCGAGATGCGCGCCGCCTTCGTAAGCCGCGATCATCGCCGCGACCGCGCCGATATCGTCCTGGAGGTCGGCGTCCATCGTCAGCACGACATCGGCGTTGGCGTGCGTCAGCCCCGCGAGCATCGCCGACTGATGGCCGAAATTGCGCGACAGGCGCAGACCGACAACATCGGCGAACCGCGCGGCGAAGTCGGCGATGATCGGCCAGGTCGCATCGTCGCTGCCATCGTCGACCAGCAGCAGGCGATAGGCGGTCAGGCCATTGTCGAGGTCGGCGACGAGCTCGGCGAACGTTTCGCGGATCACCGGCACCGTGTGCGGCAGCACCGCGCCCTCGCGATAGCACGGAATCACCACGTCGGCGCGGTAGGGCGTCATCGCTGCGCCCCCTTCAATCCGTCCCGGAACACCCAGAAGTTCATCGCCGCGAAGTTGGCGAGCGGCACCAACGCGACCGCGCCGACCATACCGAATACCCACGACAGATGCAGCCGTATCGCCCCCTCCATCGCCGATGCGGTGACCGCGATGTTGAGCGCCTGCGCGAGGGCGAAGCGCGCCATCTCGGCGCCCCACAGGCCCCGCGAGCGGAACGAGAAGCCGCGATGGCCGAAGAAGCTCACCGGCGCGGAGATGCAGTATCCGCAGATGCTCGCGGGCACCGGCCGAACGTGCAGCTGGGTGATCATCAGCGCGGTAACCACTGCGTAGACCGCCGATGACGCGACGCCGACGCTGCCGAAGCGCGCGAACCGCGGGACGATATGGCCGCTGCGCCACAACCAGCCGGGAAGCTCGGCGGCCTTCAAGCGAGCCCGACCGCGACGTATTGCGCGCCGAGCGATAGCCGGCCGAGCGCATGGTCGACAATGCGCGTCCGCCGCCCGATGCTGGGGATCGACAGGATCGAGCGGCTGCGCACGGCGGCGAAACCAGCTCCGGTCAGCAAATCGCGCGTGCATTTCTGCGACAACAGCACCGCGTCGGCGTCGAACTCGCAACTCGATACCGCGCGCCGCGTCAGCGGGTTCAGCGGGTTGTGCTCGAACACCAGCGCCAGTCCGCCGGGCCGCACGATGCGCTTCATTTCGGCCGCGAAGCGCGGCCAGCGCGCCGATGGAACATGGTGCATGACGCAAACCGTCATCGCCGCATCGAAGCTGTGATCGTCATAGGGCAGGCGCAGGCCATCGTAGGCGCGGTAGCCTACCGCTGGATTGGCGCGGGCCGCGCGATCGAGCGAGACGCCCGACACGTCGACGCCCGCCAGCGCACCGACCCTCGCGCCGATCGCCGCATGGCTGCCGCCAGTGCCGCAGCCGATATCGAGCAGCGACAGGTGCTCGGTCCCGCCGAAATGCGCGGTCAGCAGGTCGAGCGCATAGTCCGTCTTCACCCGCGTGAAGTAATCGACCTTGAGGCCGACGAAGGCGATCGAGCGATTGACCTCGTCGGCATAGCTCGCGGCATGACCGTCGAACAGGGCCGGGGCCGATGGGGCGGGTGCGTCGCTCATCTTGGTCGCTTTACCAGCGCGGTGGCCCCAGACAACAGATGTCGCCCGACCGCTTGGCGCGCGAGCGCAAGGCCGGAGGTAGCAGGCGGCAGGTGACCAGCGCGCCGCTCGACCCCTTGCCCTTGAGGTACGCGATCGGATCGCGGATCCCGCCCTGCCACAGGCCGATGACGCCGAGCTGATGCTGCGGGCGGTACGAGCGCATGTACGGGAAATAGGTCACGTCATCGAGCAGCATCGCGCGTGCCCGCTCGGGCGGCGGGATGGAGCAGAGCCGCGCGGCATCGTGCACGTCGCGTTCGATCCTGGGAAAACCGCGGATCGCGATCGAATGGCCTTGATGGTCGAGATAGCCGTGCTCCTGCCATGCCGCCCACAGTGAGGGACGCCACAGCGTGATCGTCAGTACGACGCTGATCAGCGCGACGACGCCCAATATAGCCGCGAGGCAATCGCGCACCAGCCGCAGCGCCGTGCCGCGCAGTCCGCTCAGCGCGAACACGATGGCGAGCGCGAGCAGCGGCAGCAGGAACCCGGCTTCGTAGAAATTGCGCACCAGGCGCGTCGCGCCCCACCCGAACACCGCCGCCAGCAGACCCAGTGCGAAGACGATGCGCGGCTCGATCATGCGGCTTCGGATCATGGCGATCAGGCCGATGACCAGACCGATCGCGCCGAGCGCCAGCGCGATCAGCCACGCCGCGTCCAGCGCGTGTACCCACCGCGCGGAATTGGTCCAGCCGATCTGGCGCGCGGGGAGCCACTCGGACAGCGGAAACGGTTCGGGCGCGGCGAGCGCGACGTAAGCGCGCGGATCGATATTGCGCCAGAGCCCGGCCAGCACGGTGGTGGCGTCATGCCACGAATGAAGGCTGGCCAGCGCCATGCCCGAACTGTTGCGCGCATATTCGGCGCGGAGCAGCGGATCGCCAGGGCAGCGCAGCCGGTCGGCCCAATAGACCATGGCCGAGCCCGTCGCCGCTACCAGCGTTATGCCGCTCGCAACGCGCGCGGCGATGGTTGCATGCCCCCGGCCCGCCATCACGATCATCGCGAGGAACAGCGGCATCAGCATCAGCGCCTTGACGTGATAGCCGAGCACGATCGCCGCGAGGATTACGATGCCGAGCGTTCGCAGCCAGGCCCCGCCGGGCCTTGATCGCGCGGCATTCCCATCGTGCTGCAGGGCGATCAGCAGCGCGGCGGCGGTCGCGAGCACGATCGGCTGCTCGGGCCGGCTCAGCACGAGCAGCAGCGGCGTGTTAGCGAGGCACAGCAGCGCCAGCGCGACGATGCCGAGCGCGATGCGTTCGGCCCGATCATGCGCGATGCGGCGAATCAGCGCGAGCAGCAGCAGGCCCCACGCCAGCGCGTAGCCGATCCCCGACAGCCGCACCCAGACCGGCGCGGCGAACGCCGCGTTGATCGCCGCCGATGCAAGGCGCATCGGCCACATGAACAGCGGCGGCGCGGCGAGCGAGTTGATGCCGCAACCATCGCTGAACATCTTGTCGACGCCATCGAACCCGGCGCGTTCCTGAAAGCGCCAGCCGACCTCGTCGGTGTAGACTGGCAGGAAGATGCCGAGCGCGATCGCCAGTGCATAGGCACCGATGACGCCGCCGCGTAGCACCGCGAGCGCCCTTGTCGCTGCCGACCCCCAATCGCCCGTCCGCGCCATCTGCGCCGGGCCATGCCAGCGGCGGCGGGGCGGGGCTAGTCCCGATCGACGGCATTGCCGGCGCGTCGCCATTGCCCAAGGCGTCGTCAGCGGCGATGAACCCGCGCATGACGGTAATCACGATGATCGCCCGGCGACGCGGACGGCTGGTGGCGCTGGTCGCGCTGATGCTGGTTTCGGCGGGCACCGAGGCGCTGGCGCTGGTGCTGCTCTTCCCGATGCTCGCCGCGATCGGCGGGACGGGTCTCAGCTTGCCGCGCGGTTGGGTGAACGGGCGCGTCGGGCATGTGCTCGATGCGGCGGGCGTGCCCGTATCGCTCGGTCCGCTGCTGATGATCTTCGTCGCGCTGGTGGCGTTGCGCGCGGTGGTCAACCATCGGCGCGACCTCGCGCAGCATCGGCTGATCACCGATGTCGTCGACGGTCTGCGGCTGCGCGCATGGGACGCACTGCTGCACTGCGAATGGCGAACCTTGTCGGCGATGAGCCGCAGCGACGGCGCGTCGGTTTTGATCATCGGGATCGACCGGCTCGGGGGTGGGCTCGGCTATCTGTTCGGCGCGCTCGCGACGCTAATCACGCTTTTTGGCCTGTCGGTGGGTGCGCTGACGGTGTCGCCGTCGATCGCCGCGATCGCGATCGGCGTCGGGGTGCTTGGTCTGGTCGTCTACCGTCGCGTCGGGCGCCCCGCGCGCGGTGAGGGTGAGCAGCTGGATGAGGCCGTCCGGATGGTGCAGTCGGCGTTCTCCGAAGGGCTCGGCGCGTTGCGTGTGATCAAGAGCTTCGCGCGGGAAGCGCGGTCGGCGGCCACCGGGGCCGCCGCGATCGACGCACTGCGCGGTGCCGAACATCGTTTTCTCCTGGGGCTCGGCAGGGCCCAGATCGCCTTGCAAGCCGGCGGAGCGGCCTGTCTCGCCGCCTTGATCTGGGTCGCCGTCGCCGGTGCCGGAGCTAACGGGATCGTGATCGTGCCGCTGGTCGCGCTGGCTCTGCGCGCGCTGCCGCTGCTGGCGGTGCTCCACCATGCCTGGCGTAACTGGAGCCAAGCCCGGCCCGGGCTCGTCACCACGCTAGCCTTGATCGCGCGTGCCGAAGCGGCGCGCGAGCCCGATGAAGCGACAGTCGTTTCCGATATCGCGCCAAGCGATGAAGTCGCCGCGCGGAACGTGACCGTGCGCTTCGATCGATCGCCGCACGCGGCGCTGGCGGATGTCACGCTGGTGCTGCCGGTCGGCACGATCACTGCACTGGTCGGGCCGTCGGGCGCGGGCAAGAGCACGCTGGCAGACGTGCTCGGTGGCCTGATACAGCCCGAACAGGGCGGATTGACGATCGATGGCGCGGCGCTGGCCCCGGCCGATCGACGCGCGTGGCGTCGACGCGTCGCCTACGTCCAGCAGGACGCGTGGCTTGCGGCCGCATCGTTGCGTGAGAACCTGCGCTGGGCCGATCCGCGCGCCGACGACGCGCGGATCGCGCGTGCGTTGTGCCAGGCGGCGGCGGGTTTCGCGCTCGACCTGCCCAATGGGCTCGACACGCGGCTGGGCGATGGCGGACGGGTGCTGTCGGGCGGCGAGCGGCAGCGCATCGTGCTCGCGCGCGCGCTGTTGCGCGATCCCGCGCTGCTGATCCTTGACGAAGCCACGAGCGCGCTCGATCCCGCCAGCGAAGCCGCGATCGCGGGTGCGGTCGATGCGCTGCGCGGCACGATGACGATCGTGGTGATCGGTCACCGCGGCGCGGTGACCGCGCTCGCCGATCGCACCGTTCGCCTGGTCGATGGCCGGGTGGTCGAGGTGAATTAAGTGAACGTTCAGTGCGGGACGCGCAGTTTAAGGGTCATCGTATGATCGGGAAAATCAAGATGTTATCGTGTGTTATCCGCGCATTCGGCAATCGATCGTTGGCTTATGCCCTTTGCTTTGCCGGCCTGCTCGGACTGGGCGATGCCGCGCACGCGCAGGCGGCGCCCGCCGATTGCCAGGGCACACCTAGCGCGACATGGCTGCGCGTCGCGGTAACCGGTGTACGCAACAGCAACGGGCTGATCGCATTGTCGGTCTATGCCGACGATCCCGGCCGTTTCCTCGCGCATCACGGGTCGTTGTTCACCGCGCGCGTTTCCGCCCATGCGGGCGCGACCGTGGCGTGCCTGTTCGTGCCGCGCCCAGGCGTCTATGCGATCGCCGGCTATCATGATGAGAACTCCAGCCGCACGCTCGACCGCAGCGCGTTGGGCCTGCCGACCGAAGGGTTCGGCTTTTCCAACAACCCGTCGACTTTCGCCGGCATCCCCACGTTCGCGTCGGTGCGGCTGCAGGTTCCGCGCGCCAACGTGACGACGCGGATATCGCTGCGCTATCCCTGATCGCGCCGCCGCGCTCGCCATAACGCGGCCAGCAACGCCGGCGCGGCAAACACCGGATGGCGGCGCGCGGCGGCGGGCAGCGTCACCGCGCGCCCGGTATGGCGCTCGATCTTCCAAGCGGCATAACCCTCCGCGCCGGCGAACGTCGTTGTCGCCCGTGCCAGGCGAAGGAGGTTCAGCGGCTTGCCGGCGCGACGCCGGGCCCGCCACCAGCGGCCGATCGCCATGCGCCGCGCGGGCGAGAGGATCGGCCTGAAGCCGTCACCATCTTGCTCAAACGCGATGCCCGCGGCCGTCCAGGCCATCGGCAGCAGGCCGTCGAAGTGCGCGAATGCGGCAGCGATGATCGCCTGTTCGCGACCGGGCCGCTCGACGCGCAGTTCGGCCGCGTATGTCGCGCGGAACAGAGCGTTCCAGAAATCGCGTTCATCGCCGCGCTCCGGCCCCACCGCCGCCGCGAGCGTTCCGGCGGTGGCGGCCGCTGCCGCAAGCGCATCGACGACCAGCTTGCGCGCCATCGCGTCGCGCACCCAGGCCAACGCGACCGGCTGGACGAAGCGCGCCCAGATCGTCGTATCGAGCAGGCGCCCGCGCGCGGCGCGATCGAATGTCGTCAGCGTCATCGTCGCGCACTTGGCGCGCAGCGTGTGCCCCTCGACCGAGCGTTCGATCCAGGCGACGCGCGGCCATGGCCCACGTTCTCGCCGCCCGCTGGTCAGGACATAGAAGTCGAGCACGCCGTCAAGCGATCCGGTGCGCAGGTTCGAACCGTAGAATAGCACCGCTTCGGCATGCGGCGTCCCGGCCAGGTGAAGCGCCATCGCGCGCACCGCATCGGGTAGCGACCGATTAAGCGCGGCGCCGATTCGATCGGCGAGCGCGACGTTCACGGAACGATGAAGTGCAGTTCGGGGCCCTGCCGCAAACGAATGCGATCGGGCGGGAACGCCTCGCCGTCGAGGATGAAGCCCTCGTCGAGATCGAAGTCGAACGTTGCGCCCCCGCCGCGATGCACGCCGATCGATCGGTAGAACGACCGGCTCCCGCCCCACAGGATCGCCGGCAGCCGCGCGGTCACCCGGCGCAGCGGCGCGTCGAGCAGCAGGAAACGGATGTCCGCATCGGCCGGCGCGAACGGCGCGATGCCGGCGGGGAAGCGTCGCAGCGTCGAAAGCAGCGCAAGATAGCGCCGATCGCGCGGTCCGCGCGCGCTGTGCGGCAATTCGCCGCCGCCGCCGTCGGTGATGCGCATCCTGGCGCTGTGCCGCCACGGCGAATTGCCGAAACCGAACACCGCCTGGGTAACGCCCATCGCGGCGGTGCAGACCACCGCGAAGCCCTGAAACGCGCCGAACCGGTGCGCGGTCTGCCCGGTCGCAATCGCGGCGTTGAACGCGCCTGCACCGAAGAAAAAGCCCATGATCGGCGAGTCATTATCGCGCTCGATCAGGATGGGACGGCGGACCACGGTGCGCGCGGCGCGACCCGCGCGCAGCCCCTCGGCAAGCGGCCAATGGGTCGGGATGCCGAGATCGATCGCCAGCGCATTGGTCTTGCCTTTGGGCACCAGCAGCAGGCGCGGCCAGCGATCGCCGAACAGCGCCGCGCCGCAGGTCAGCACATCGCGCACGGTGCCGTCGCCCCCGTCGATAGCGATCACGTCGACGCGGTCCTCGGCAAAGCCGCGCAGCGCCGCCGACAGCTCGGCAAGCGAGCGGGGCGTCACCAGCGACACCGTATCGGGCACACGCGCCGTCGCGGCGGGTTCCGCCTCGCGATCCCGATTACCGTGGCTACGCGGATTGCGGATCACCCCCACGCGCATCGAGCGCGGTGGCCATGGTTCAGGGATGGCGACCTCACTCGTCGCGCGATGTTCGCGACGATATCCAGCGGCAATGGGGAGGTTCATGTGGCGTCGGCCTTGCTATGCGGCTTATCGCCCATCGATCGCAGATAGGCGAGGACGACGCCGAGCAACAGAGCCTTCGTCAACTGATCGACCGATAGCCGCTGCGCACCGGGAACGCGCCGCCATCCGGGTGAGCGGGGCGGCAAACGGCCTCGACAGCACGCACCATGCGCCTATCATCGGCGGATGCCCGACGAAGCCCTGCTATCTGACGCGCGCGCGCTGTCGGCGGACATCGTCGCGCTGCGCCGCGCGATCCATGCCGAGCCGGAGATCGGGCTGCATACGCCAAGGACGCGCGACAAGGTTCGCGCCGCGCTCGCGCATCTGCCGCTCGATTGGCGCGAAGGGCCGTCGACGACCGGGCTGGTCGCTACGCTCAATGCAGGGAAAGCGGGCTGCTCGGTGCTGCTGCGCGGCGATATGGATGCGTTGCCGATGCCCGAGGAGACCGGCTTGCCGTTCGCCTCGACGACGCCCGGCACGATGCATGCCTGTGGCCATGACGCGCACGTCGCGATGCTGGCCGGCGCGGCGGAGCTGCTCTGCGCGCGCGCGGAAGACTTGCCCGGCGAGGTGCGTTTCATGTTCCAGCCGGGTGAGGAAGGCTGGCACGGCGCGCGCTTCATGCTCGACGATGGTTTGCTCGGAGGTGCCGCGTTCGATCGCCCGCTGCCCGATGCGGCGTTCGCGCTGCACATCATGCCGACCGCGCGGCACGGCACCGTCGGCGGACGCGCGGGCGCATTGCTCGCCGCCGCGGACGAGCTGACGATCACCGTCGAAGGGCAGGGCGGCCACGCCTCGATGCCGCACCAGACGCGCGATCCGGTGCCCGTCGCCTGCGAGATCGTGCTCGCGCTGCAGACGCTGGTGACGCGGAGGTTCGATGTGCACGACCCGGTGGTCGTGACGATCGCGCAGGTCAACGCGGGCAGCGCGCACAACGTCATCGCCGACCGCGTGATGCTGCGCGGCACGATGCGCACACTGTCGGTCGGGCACCGAGAGCGCTTGCGGGAGTCGATCGGCCTGCTGATCGCGGGCATCGCCGGGGCGCACGGGCTCAGTGCGGTGTTGACGATCAAGCCCGGCTTCCCGGTCACACTCTGCGATCCGCGCGCGGTCGATCTGGGCGAGGCAGTGGCGCGCGACATGCTCGGCGATGCGGCATTCCAGCGGCTCGCCGCGCCGATCATGGGCGCCGAAGACTTCGCCTATGTGCTCGACCGGGTGCCGGGGGCGATGTTCTTCTTGGGCGTCGCGCAGGAAGGCGCGGACTGGACGCAATGCTGCGGTATCCATTCGCCGCGCATGATGCTCGACGAAAGCGTCATGCCTACCGGCGCGGCGCTGCTCGCGGGGTTGGCGAGCCGCTTTCTCGAGCGCGGCTTCGCCTGACGGCCGGTCCGGGCGCGGCGGACGACGAAAGCTCAGCCGCGCAGGTCCGCCCACTCCGGGTGCCGGCGGAACGCCGCCGCGACGTAACTGCACGCGGGCACGATGCGAAATCCCTCTTCGCGCGCATCGGCGACCATCGCCTCGACCAGCCGCGCGGCGACGCCCCGGCCGCCGATCACGGGCGGCACCAGCGTATGCTCGGCGATCCGGGTGTCGTCGCGCGCGACCCAGGTCAGCCGGCCGATCGCCTCGCTGCCGGGAACGTGCGCATGATATTCGCCCTCGTCATCGCCGTCCGCGTGTCGGGTTATGGTCAGGTCTTCCATCGGGTCTGCTCCTGTGGCTTGACGTAGCCTATCACGCCAGCAACGCTGCAACGGCGATGCAGTTCAATTCGGATAACTCCGCCGCCGTCCACCCCGCGGTCTGGCGCGCGATGCAGGCCGCCGACGCGGCCGACATGCCTTATGACGGCGACGCGCTGAGCCGCCGGCTCGACGATGCGTTCGGCGCGCTGTTCGGGCGCGACTGCGCGGTGCTGTGGGTGGCGACCGGCACCGCCGCCAACTGTCTCGCGCTCGCGCCGTTCGTTCCTCCCGAAGGCGGCGTCGTCTGCCATCGGGAGGCGCATATCGAGGTCGACGAATGCGGCGCTCTGGGCTTTTACCTGCACGGCGCCAAGCTGCTGCTGGCCGAGGGTGATGGCGCGAAGCTGACGCCCGGATCGATCGATGCGGTGATCGCACCGATCCGCGACGACGTGCACCAAGTGCAGGCGCGCGCCGTCTCGATCACGCAGGCGAGCGAATACGGCCGCGTCTATCGGCCCGATGAGGTCGCGGCGATCGCTGCGTATGCCAAGAAGCGTGGGCTGGCGCTCCACGTCGACGGCGCGCGCTTCGCCAACGCGGTCGCCTATCTAGGCTGTTCGCCGGCCGCCGCTTGCGATCGCGCGGACGCGCTGAGCTTCGGCTTCGTCAAGAATGGCGGCATGGGGGCGGAGGCGATCGTCTATTTCGCACCCGACGTGGCCGACCGCATGCGCTATCGCCGCAAGCGCGCCGGGCACCTGCAATCGAAGGGGCGGTTCCTGTCGGCGCAGATCCTGGCGTTGCTCGAAGACGATGTCTGGCTCGTCAACGCGCGCGCCGCCAACGCCTGCGCGCGCACGATCGCCGATCAGGCTGCGGATCGCCTGCTGCATCCGGTCGAGGCGAATGAGGTGTTCTGCCGTCTCGACGCGGCCGAACGCGCCGCGCTGCGCGGGCAGGGCTTCGCCTTCTACGATTGGGGCGCACAGGCCGCGCGGCTCGTGTGTTCCTGGGATACACGGCCGGAGCACGCATACGCACTCGCCCGCGCGATCGCCTCGCTGTGAGCGTCGCGACGACGCGCGAACGCGATGGCATGATGCGCGCGGGTGTGGTCGTGCCGTTCGTGATCGTCGCATTGATTTGGGGCTCGACCTGGGTGGTGATCCGGGATCAGGTCGGCGGCGTACCGCCGAGCTGGTCGGTGACGTACCGGTTCGCGCTCGCCACCATCGGCATGTTCACGCTCGCGCTGCTTCGCCGTGAGCCGCTGCGCCTGCCGCGCGCGGGGCTGATCACCGCCGCGATCGTCGGGTTCGCGCAGTTCTGCTGCAACTTTCAGTTCGTCTATCGCGCCGAGCAGCATCTGACCTCGGGGCTGGTCGCGGTGATCTATGCCTTGCTGATGGTTCCCAACGCCTTGCTCGCGCGCATCGTGCTCGATCAGCGGCTGCACGCGCGGTTTCTGGCGGGATCGGCGGTTGCGATCGTCGGCATCGCGCTGCTTTTGCTGCACGAATATCGCGCGGCGGCGCTCGGTGGAAACGTCGTGCTGGGTGCCACGCTGACGTTTGCCGGCGTGCTCAGCGCGTCGGTCGCCAATGTCGTGCAGGCGACCGAGACAGGGCGGCGGCAACCGGTCGTGCCGCTGATCGCGTGGAGCATGGCGATCGGCACCGCGATCAACGTCATCCTGTCGCTGATATCGGACGGCCTGCCCACGTTCGACGATCGCCCGGGTTTCGCGCTCGGCACGGCCTATCTGGCTATCTTCGGCTCGGTGATCACGTTTCCGCTCTATTATGCCTTGATCCGCAGGATCGGTGCGGGGCGCGCGGCCTATAGCAATGTCGCGGTGCCGGTCATCGCGATGGCGATATCGACGGTCGTCGAAGGCTACCGCTGGACCTCGCTTGCCGCGGGCGGCGCGGTGCTGGCGCTCACGGGATTGATGATCGCGCTTTCGGGCCGCACACCGGTCGCCCCTACACCGAGCAGCGCGCGCAGCCCTTCGTGATACGTGGGATAGCGCG
This sequence comes from uncultured Novosphingobium sp., assembly GCA_964242815.1. Taxonomy (GTDB): domain Bacteria; phylum Pseudomonadota; class Alphaproteobacteria; order Sphingomonadales; family Sphingomonadaceae; genus Novosphingobium. The sequence goes on along the minus strand of CAXSZV010000004.1, from coordinate 97,027 downwards.
GGGTCCAGCCGAGCACCCGGCGTGCCTTGCCATTCGCCACCCGGCGGTTCTCGGCATAGAAGCCGCGCGCCATCGGTGAGAGTTCAGCCTCGTCGAGCGACAGCAGCGGCGGGGCGGCGATAGTCAGCAGCCGCGCCGCTTCCTCGATCACCGCGTTCTGCGCGCTCGGCAGATCGTCTGCCAGGTTGTAGGCCCCGGGCGGCGCATCGAGCGCGAGGATCGCGCCGGTGACGATATCGTCGACATGCACGCGGCTGAAGACCTGAGCGCGCAGATCGATGCGGTGCGCCTTGCCCTCGCGCACGCGGTCGAGCGCGCTGCGGCCGGGGCCGTAGATGCCCGGCAGTCGCAGCACGCGTGCGTAGCGCGCCAGCCAGGCGGCGTCGCATTGCGCGCGAGCGGACCGTCGGCCGGTCCCCGTCGGCGCGCTTTCATCGACCCATGCGCCGCCCGCATCGCCATATACGCCGGTCGATGACAGATAGACCGCGCGCTTGCCGGGAATCGCATCGCCATAGGTCGTGAGCACCGGGTCATCGCCGCGGCGATCGGGCGGGACCGAGGACAGGATATAATCCGCGCCGGTGAGCGCGAGCCGCACGCTGGCGTCATCGTCGAAGCGCAACGTGCCTGCACGCCCCGTCGAGATGATGTCCCAGTCCCGCGCCCGCAACGCGTCGGCGATGCGCGAAGCCGTGTAGCCGAGACCGAAGATGACGATGCGCGGCATTGTCCGTCCCCCGCGCGCCCTGTCAGCCGCCGAACCGCTCCTTCAACGCCATCAGCGTCAGGGCGGCTTTCGCAGCCTCGCCGCCCTTGTCCTTTTGCGCGGGGTCGGCGCGGACCAGCGCCTGTGCCTCGTTCTCCACCGTCAGGATGCCGTTGCCGATCGCCAGGCCGTCCATCGTCAGCGCCATGATGCCGCGCGCGCTTTCGCCGGCGACGATCTCGAAATGATAGGTCTCGCCGCGGATCACCACGCCGATGCCGACATAGCCATCGTAATCGCCGGTCGCGTCGGCGAGCGCGATCGCGGCGGGGATCTCGAGCGCGCCGGGAACCGTCACGGTTTCCGACTTGTATCCCGCCGCTTTGATCGCCGCGCGCGCGCCGGCGATCAGCATATCGTTCAGATGGTCGTAAAACCGCGCCTCGACGATCAGCAGTTTGGCCATGAATACCTCTCTACGACGGTTAGGCCGGTCAATCCAAGCTTCCCGGCGGACCAACCGGCCGCTCGCCGACGATCGACAGGCCATACCCTTCGAGCGCGACCAGCGTGTGATGCGTGTTGGTCAGCAGCACCATATCGTGCACGCCCAACTCGGCCAGGATCTGCGCGCCGACACCATAGTCGCGCAACTCTTCGGTCAGCGGCATCTCGCCCGCGCGGCGGCGGCCCTTGATGTCGATCGCGCGGCTCATCACGCGATGCATCGGGCGGTTTATCGCGACGATCACGCCGGCGCCTTCGGCCGCGATCATCTCCATCGACCGCGGCAGCAGATCGGTGCGATCGTTTTCCTCGGCGAATACATCGGAGAAGATCGACAGCGTGTGCATCCGCACCAGCGTCGGTTTGGTGGCGTCGATCCGGCCCTTGACCAGCGCCACGGTCTCGTCGCCTGTCGCGCGATTGTAATAGCTGCACGCGCGCCAATCGCCGCCCCACCGGCTGGTGAAGGCGATCTCGTTCGATTTCTCGATCATGCGATCGTGCTTGCGGCGATAGGCGATCAGGTCGCGGATCGTGCCGATCTTGAGGTCGTGCAGCCGCGCGAAGCCGATCAGGTCGTCGAGCCGCGCCATGCCGCCGTCCTCGCGCATGATCTCGCAGATCACGCCCGACGGATTGAGGCCCGCTAGACGTGAGATATCGACCGCCGCCTCGGTATGGCCGGCGCGGACGAGGACGCCGCCGTCGCGTGCGCGCAAAGGAAAGACGTGTCCCGGCGTGACGATGTCGCCCTTGTCCTTGCTGCCGTCGATCGCGACGCTGACGGTACGCGCGCGGTCACCGGCGCTGATGCCCGTCGTCACGCCCTCGCGCGCCTCGATCGAGACGGTGAACGCGGTTTCATGCCGCGTTCCGTTGGCGGGACTCATCAACGGCAGCCCGAGCTGCTCGACCCGTGTGCCCGTCATCGCCAGGCAGATCAGCCCGCGGCCGTGCGTCGCCATGAAGTTTATCGCCGAGGGCGTCGCCATCTGCGCCGGGATGATCAGGTCGCCTTCGTTCTCGCGGTCCTCGTCATCGACCAGCACATACATGCGTCCGTTGCGCGCCTCGTCTATGATCTCCTCGATCGGGACGAGCACCGACCGACCATCGTTGGCGAACAGGAAGCGTTCGAGCTTGCCGAGCGTATCGGTGGTCGGGTTCCAGTCCGGCTCGCCGCAATCGCGCAACGTGTTGGCGTGTAGACCGGCGGCGCGCGCAAGGCCCGTGCGCGTCATCGTTCCCTCGGTAACGAGCGAGCGCACGCGTGAGATGACTGGGTTCGGCATGAAGCGGAATTAGTCACAGCAGAATGTGATAGCAAGTCTGATCGATCACATCGGTCGTGGTGCGCAATCACATTATTTGTATTGTGGTCCCACTTGCGCGGCGCTTATGTTGCGGTGCCAACGGCTTGACGTGTGAGTGACCGAAGCTCACGCGAGGGCTGAACCCGGGCTGAACCAGCACGGAAATGGGAGGCGAGCGTGGCGAACGGGCGAAACGGCGAAGCAATGTTCGGCGGCGTGGCGATCGTGACCGGGGCAGCGGGCGGCATGGGCTCACAATGCGCGCGCCAGCTGTCGGAGGCGGGTTGGTGCGAGCTGATCCTGTGCGACCTGTCGGAAGATCGGCTCGAGCCCGTCGCCGCGCCGTTGCGAGCGGCGGGAAGCACGGTTCAGCTCCTGGCCGGGCAGATCGCCGACCGCGCTTTTCATCAGGCGTTGCGCGATATGGTCGGCACGCGCGCGATCGGTGCGGTGATCCATACCGCCGGCGTTTCGCCGCAAATGACCGACGCCGATGCGATCCTGGCGATCAACCTCGATGGGACGGTGTTGCTGGTCGAAACGATCTATCCCAGTATGGCGGAAGGCGCGGCGGCGGTGCTCTACGCCTCAATGGCGGGCTACCTGCCGGTTTCGCCTGAAGCCGACGCCGCGTTCGAACAGCCGTTGCCCCCCGGCGGGGCGTCGGTGCTGCGACATCTGATGGGTGAGGATCCGGGCGCGGCCTACGTTTTGTCGAAACGCGCGGTGCGGGCGATCGCCCGACGCGAGGCGAAGCGCTTCGGTGAACGCAAGGCGCGGATCGTCTCGCTGTCGCCGGGCCTGATCGACACGCCGATGCTGGCCGGCGAGGAGACCGAATACACGCGGGCGATGCGCGAGGGCGCGGCGCTGCCGCGTCTGGGCGCGCCCGAGGAACTCGCGGCCGCATCGGTCTTCCTGTGCTCGCCGGCGGCCAGCTTCATCACCGGGGTCGACCTGCGCGTCGATGGCGGCGCGCTCGCCGCGATGGGCTTGTAGAGCCTGAAGCCCGCGTTCGGTGTGAACGCGGGCTTCGGACTTCGACCAGTCGATCAGGCCCCGAAAGTGCGCTGCCACCAGCCGCGGCGCGGCGGACCGTCGGGTGTCGTTTCGGCGGCGGACTGCAGCTCATCGGTCGGTGCCCCATCGCTCTCCCGCGCCGTGTCTGCCTCATCAATGGGCACGAGCGTGAGATCGTCGGACGGCGACGCGGCCGCCGGCTGTTCGATGGCGACATCGGCAGCTTCGCCCTCCGGAGCGAAACCGGCCTGCGCGTCCGCCGCCGGCTCGCTGTCCGCCTTCTTGCGCCGGGTGCGCTTGGGCTTGGCGTCGCTCGCCTCGACCGGAGCGGCATCGGTTACGCCATCGGCCCCCGCGCTGATGCCGAGATCGCCAGCCGCATCGGCCTTCTTGCGCCGGGTGCGCGCCGGTTTAGCCACGGGCTCGTCGGTCTCGCTTGCCGCAACGGAGGCATCCGTCTTGGGGGTTACAGCAGGCTTACGCCGCGTTCGCGTGGCCTTGGCGGGTTCCGCCAAAGGCGCGACGACGTCATCAATCGACTGATCCGCCCGATCGGACGCGCTTTCCGTCGAGGCGGATACCGCGTCGGTTTCCGCGCCGGGTTCCTCCGCATCCGGCAAAGCGCGCGCTTCCGGCTGATCTTCGGCTACGCCATCAGGCGCGCCGCCATCGCCTTCGAACAAGTCGCCGCCGTCGATCGCGCCCGCCTCGTCGCGACCGCGACCACCGCGCCGGCGGCGACCACGACGCCTCCGCTTGCGCGGACCTTCGCCATCGGCGCCATCGTCGCTTTCAGCCGCGAGGCTACCGTCCGGCCCGTCGCCATCGATCGCCGCAGGCCCGACGCCGAGCATATCGCTGTCGGCCATCTCGGCCGCGAGATCATCGTCGCCAGTTTCGCTATCGCCGCTCGCGGGCGCGTCGGCACGATCACGGCCGCCCCGGCGGCGCTTGCGCCGCCTGCGCCGGCCATCGCCATCGTCGCGCCGCTGCTCGCCCGATCGTTCGTCGGTCTCGCGCTCCTCTTCGAGCTCTTCGTCGAAGTCGTCTTCCTCGGCGACGTCTTCGATGTCGTCGTCGGCGACCACGATCGGATCGAACCGCGGCGGCGCCTCGGGGCGCGGGCCGCTGGAGCCGACGCGCATCTTCGCGCCCTCGTTCTCGCCCTCGGGGATCACCTCGACCCGGACGTTATAGCGATACTCGATCTCGCCCAGATCCTGCCGCTTGACGTTGAGCAGATAAATCGACGCCTCGGTGCTGGCGAACAGCGTGATCACGCTGCCGCGTCCCTTGGCCGCCTCCTCCTCGATCAGACGCAGCGCGGCGAGGCCGGCCGAGCTTGCGGTGCGCACGAGGCCCGATCCGTCGCAATGCGGGCACGTCCGCGTGCTCGCCTCGAGCACGCCGGTGCGCAGCCGCTGCCGGCTCATCTCCATCAGCCCGAAGCCCGAGATGCGGCCGACCTGAATACGCGCGCGATCGTTGCGCAGCGCGTCTTTCATCGCCTTCTCGACCTTTCGCACGTTCGATCCGTGCTCCATGTCGATGAAGTCGATGACGACGAGACCCGCCATGTCACGTAAGCGCAGCTGACGCGCGATCTCGCGCGCCGCCTCCAGGTTCGTGTTGAGCGCGGTCGCCTCGATCCCGTATTCCTTGGTCGAGCGCCCCGAGTTGATGTCGATCGAGACCAGCGCCTCGGTCGGGTTGATGACGAGGTAGCCGCCCGAACGCAGCTGCACGACGGGATCGTACATCGCGGTCAGCTGATCCTCCGCGCCATAGCGCTGGAACAGCGGCACCGGGTCGGCATAGGCCTTCACCTTGCGCGCATGGCTGGGCATCAGCAGCTTCATGAAGGCGCGCGCGGCGTGGAAGCCGTGCTCGCCCTCCACCACCACGTCCTCGATCTCGCGGTTATAGATATCGCGGATCGCGCGCTTGATGAGGTCGCTGTCCGAATGGATCAGCGCGGGCGCGGACGAACCCAGCGTGTTCTCGCGGATCTCGTCCCACAGCCGCGCGAGATAATCGAAGTCGCGCCTGATCTCGGTCTTGGTACGCGCGAGGCCTGCGGTGCGCACGATGCAGCCCATCGAACGAGGCAGCTCGAGCTCGCTGATGATCGATTTGAGCCGCTTGCGGTCCGCGGCCGAGCTGATCTTGCGGCTGATGCCGCCGCCATGGCTCGAATTGGGCATCAGCACGCAATAGCGGCCTGCAAGGCTGAGGTAAGTCGTCAGCGCCGCGCCCTTGTTACCTCGCTCCTCCTTCACGACTTGCACCAGCAGCACCTGACGGCGCTGGATCACGTCCTGGATCTTGTAGCGGCGACGCAGCGCCATGCGGCGATCACGCAGCTCGTCGGCCTGCTTCGACCGGGCGCGACCCTGGCGGCGACCCCGCGGCGCATCGGCGCGCTCGTTGTCGCCGTCTGCACCGTCATCGGCGCGCGCGTCAGCATCGTCAGCGCCATAGGCGTCCGCGCCGCCATCGTCCGCGTTACGATCATCGTCGACGTGATCGTCGGCGTTGTGATCGTCGTCGGCGTTGTGATCGTCGTCGACAAGGCCGGCTTCGATCGTCGATACATGGTCCTTGTCGGACGTGTCGATCTCGATCACGCCGCCCATGTCGGCATCGTCGTCGCTTTCGGCGGCTTCATATTCGCCCCCGGCCTCGGCGGCCTCCTCCTCGGCGTCCTCGGCGGCGCGAAGCGCCTCTTCCTCGGCTGCCTGCGCGGCTTCCTCGGCCAGCAGCGCCTCACGGTCCTGTTTGGGGATCTGATAATAATCCGGGTGTATCTCGCTAAAAGCGAGGAATCCGTGCCGGTTTCCACCGAAGTCGACGAAGGCCGCCTGCAGCGAAGGTTCGACGCGGGTTACCTTGGCGAGGTAAATATTGCCCTTGATCTGCTTGTGTTCGGCGGACTCAAAATCAAATTCTTCAATACGGTTACCTTGCAGCACCGCCACGCGCGTCTCTTCCGCGTGGCGCGCATCGATAAGCATGCGCGTGGTCATCAGTATGTCTCCAGGCGCGCCAGGGATCGGACGAAACCGAACGGCAAGCGCGCATATCGTGGGGAAGACGCGGCGAGGCGCGGCGGCAAAGCCTGGCACGTCGGGCGGTCTTCGATGGGGAAACGGGGCACTCTGCCACCCCGCGAGCTGAAAGTCGGTTTACGGATCCGTCCCGATCGGGTCGCGCGACCGCCGCGTCCGCCGCCGTCCGGGCCCATAGGGGCAACGGCAGGCAGTGCGGGACGGCAGTTGTCATGACCCTCGTCAACCTTTCGGGTCGGGAACATAAACTTCCCGGTTCCTTCGGGCGCAGCCCAGCGATCCCGCCAGAGCGCGCGTGCATCTCGCGGCTTCCGGATTTGTGGGGATCGACGCTGGATCGCCTCGAAGCCATGCACGTAGCATTCCGCTGATCGGTCGGCAAGGTCCGCGCGGCGCCTGATGCGGCGAAGCGCCAAATGGCGCAGGCCGCCGGGGCGCTTCCCTATGCCGGCTCCACTCGCTAAGGCGCGGATGCATGGCAGTTGTCGCCACATCGGACAATGCGGGCAACCGCTTCCATCGTGCGTTCGGAGCCGTGGGTGCCGCCTGGCGTCGGCGGCGTGCGCTGCGCATCACCACGTATCTCCTGGTCGCGCTGGCCCTGGTGTTCGCGGCGTCGAGTTATCTCCTGACGCGCAGCCTGCCTTCGGCCGACAAGTTGCTGGATTACCAGCCGCCGCTGCCGACGATGGTGCGCGGCGGCGATGGCGCGATCGTCTACAGCTATGCGCGCGAGCGGCGCGTGCAGCTGCGCTTCGTCGATTTTCCCAAGCCGCTGATCAACGCGTTCCTCTCGGCGGAGGATAAGAACTTCTGGTCGCACGGCGGCGTCGATTACACCGGGCTCGCCGGCGCGCTGATCGATTACGCGACCAAGTTCGGCTCTGGCGAACGCGCGCGCGGTGGATCGACGATCACGCAGCAGGTCGCCAAGAACATCCTGATCGGCAACGAATATTCGGTGACGCGCAAATTGAAGGAGATGATCGTCGCGCGCCGGATCGAAAGCGTGCTGAGCAAGCAGCAGATCCTCGAGCTTTACCTGAACGAGATACCGCTCGGCCGGCAGAGCTTCGGCGTGCAGGCCGCCGCGCAGGCCTATTTCGGCAAGGACGTCGATCAGCTGAAACTGCATGAGGCCGCGTTCCTGGCGATCCTGCCCAAGGCACCCGAAACCTACGGCCGCGCGCATAACGCCGACAAGGCGATCGCGCGGCGCAACTGGGTGCTCGATCAGATGGTCAGGAACGGTTGGGTGAGGCGCGCCGAAGCCGATGCCGCCAAGGCCGAACCGCTGGGCCTCGTCGCGCGCCGCGTGACGACATACGACCCGTCGATCGGCTACTTCGTCGAGGAAGTGCGCCGGCGGCTGATCGCCAAGTACGGTGAAAATGCCGACAGCGGGCCAAACAGTATCTATGCCGGCGGGCTGTGGGTGCGCACCTCGCTCGATCCGCAGATGCAGACCGCGACGCGCGATGCGCTGCGCGTCGGGCTGCTGCGCTATGCCGCAGGTCGCGCGTGGTCGGTGCCGGTCACGCACATCGCCGATTTCGATGCCGATGCCTGGCAATCGCAACTGCAACTCGCGAACAAGTCGATCGACTACAAGGACTGGCGCATCGGCGTGGTCGTGCGCCGCGCGGGTTCAAGCGCCACGATCGGTTTCGCCGATGGCGCGACCGGCGCGCTCGTCGGTCTGCCGGACGCCCTACGCACCGGCGACGTGATCGCGGCCGCGCCCGCAGGCGCTTCGACCTGGGCGGTGCGGACGGTTCCCGCCGTGTCGGGCGGGATGCTGGTCGAGCAGCCGGGCACGGGCCGCGTGTTCGCGATGCAGGGCGGATTCGATGCGGGCCTCGATTCGTTCAACCGCGCGACGCAGGCGGAGCGGCAGCCGGGTTCGACGATCAAGCCGTTCGTCTACGCGACCGCGCTCGACGCCGGGATGACGCCGGCGACGATGGTGCTCGACGGCACCTTCTGCGTCTATCAAGGCGCGTCGCTCGGGCAGAAATGCTTTCGCAATTTCGACAATCGCGGCGTCGGTGGGATGCACACGATGCGTTGGGGGCTCGAACAATCGCGCAACCTGATGACCGTGCGCATCGCCAGCGATACAGGCATGGATCGCGTCGTCCGCACTTTCTCGGCGGTCGGCATCGGCAACTATCAGAAATACCTGAGTTTCGCGCTCGGGGCGGGTGAGACGACGGTCGCGCAGATGGTTAACGCCTATGCCGCGCTCGCCAACAACGGCGTGCAGTATCCTTCTACGCTCATCGATTACATTCAGGATCGCGCGGGCAAGGTCATCTGGCGCGCCGATACGCGGCGGTGCCTGGGCTGCAGCATGGCGCAATGGGATGGCCGGCCGATGCCCCGGCTCGAACCGCGCGGACGCCAGGTGCTCGACGCGCGCACCGCATACCAAACGGTGCACATGCTCGAAGGCGTCGTGACACGCGGCACCGCCGAGGTGTTGCGCGACCTCGGCCTGCCGCTGTTCGGCAAGACCGGCACGACGACGGGGCCGACCAACGTCTGGTTCTGCGGTGGTTCGCAACAATACGTCGCCGGCGTCTATCTAGGATATGATCAGCCGCGCTCGCTGGGCGGATATGCGCAAGGCGGGCGGATCGCCGCGCCGATCTTCAAGGATTTCGTCCAGGCGACGCTGCCGCGCTGGAGCCACACGCCATTCGTCGCGCCCGAGGGCATCCGCCTCGTCACGATCGACCGCGTGACCGGCAAGCGCGTGTTCGGCGGGACACCCGACGACGCCAACCCGAAGGCCTCGGTCATCTGGGAGGCGTTCAAGCCCGACAGCGAGCCGCCGCGTCTTGCGCGAGCCGATGATGTCGTCGCGCAGCGCCAGCAGTTGATCGCGTTGCTGCATCAGAGCCGCGACACCCGGCGCGCGGCGACGATCGATCTCGGCGATTCGCTCGATCAAGGGGACTTCGCGGAGGAACAAGGCGGAGTATATTGACTGCGATCGCGTTTATCGGCGAGCTTGCCGGCACGCGACACAGGAGAGCGCCGTGGCCAAGTTCAAGATGATCGCGTTGACGACCCCGGTCCCAGGCAAGGAAGCCGAATACCACGATTGGTATAACACTCGGCATCTGGTCGAATTGACCAGCTTGTTCGACGGCATCGACAGCGCGCAGCGTTATAAGCTGACCGCGAAACTGATGGGCGCCGACACCAACCAGTATCTGGCGATCTACGATATCGAGACCGATGATCCGATGAAGCTATTGGGGGCCATTGGCGAGGCAAGCGCCTCGGGCAAGTTGACCCGAAGCGAGGCGAGCGACATCGGCACGACCTACACCGCTCTGTTCGAAGCCTTCGGCGAGCCCGCCACGAAGCCCTGACGATGTATGAATAAGCCCGAACCGAGGCGATCTAGGGTTGGGGTTCGATCGCCCCGGTCCGGTTGAACGGTATGTCGGTGACACGATCGTTCTGTGAGCCGTCTGCCGTCCGGGGCGGCGGTCGTCAATGTGATCAAAATGGGACATCTGCATCGGTCGCCCGTTCAGGGTGGTGTGGGACGCGACGGTATCAAGGTTGACCACTTCAAGAGGTTGTCAGTCATCTCAAGCCCGGTAATGGCAAGCTTTAAGACCGCGTGATATAATAAAGCATAGATATTCACATCTTCTATCTTAACGCGGAGATTTCTCTAATTGCTAAAATAGGGACAGATTAGGCTATCATTAAAAATAAAAAGTAAAATATCAGAAATTTAGCTTATTTACCTGGTGATCAAAGCCAGGTTAAAAGGAGCCGTTACTTGAACGGCCTCTCGACCATCAACGGTTTTGGCGCGCGCGGTTGAGGCTCGTTGCGCTTACGGCCTCGTTCAAGGGCGGCAACCGCCAGATCTTAAAGCAGTGCTCGTTCCATTCTGGGTCACTACCGGTCCGAAAATCCGCCGCAGAACTGCTTTGACGCCGTCGTCGATCTGCTCCCGGAAGGCGTCGTAGCTGCCTCGATCAACGCGTTTGGTGGATCGCTGCGCGGCGAGGTAAACTATCTCGAAGGGCGCCACTGCACGATGAAGCCGCTATCTTTGCTTGGTCGTCTTGGGCTTCCGCGCTGGCGCGGTCTTAGGCGGGTTCGTCGACTTGACCTCGACGGGCGGTTGATCGCTTGCGGGGGCATCTCCGCCGGTTTCCTCGCCAAAATTCTCGACTACGCCCACGCGATTTATGATGCTCGGCACGATATTCTCCGCTTCCAAATTGATGTCGGACTCTATTTTAGACCATGTAAGTCGCCAAGCCCACTTGCGGCGACAGTCGACAATTTGCTTGACCTCACGCCGTGCGACCAATAGCGGCGCCGACAGCCGAGCCCAGGCGTTAGCCTTGGATCGGATCAAGCTGAACATTGCCGTGATCGCGGTGCGCGTCTTCGACATGCATTGTTGTCAGGCAAAGTAATCCGGCGCTGGTCGGGTGGAGCGTTTCGGCTCACGTATCGTGGCATGGGCGCCGGATCGGCCGCTCGGCATGCTTTCGTGAACCCCGCTTCCTCTGATCGAACGTCCGGCTGCCGGCGGCGCAAGCCGTCCGGTGGCGAGCATCACCCTCGCGATCTCCTCCACAGGCGATCGTGTTCCGCGCGCATCGAGGAAGACAGACGAATGCCGACGATCAACCAGCTGGTTCGCCATGGGCGCGCTCCGCAGAAGGCGAAGAGCAAGGTCCCCGCGATGGAGCAGAACCCGCAGAAGCGCGGCGTCTGCACGCGTGTGTATACCACGACGCCGAAGAAGCCGAACTCGGCGCTGCGCAAGGTCGCGAAGGTCCGGCTGACCAACCAGCGCGAGGTCATCACCTATATTCCGGGTGAAGGACACAACCTGCAGGAGCACTCGGTCGTGCTGATCCGCGGCGGCCGCGTACGCGATCTGCCTGGTGTGCGCTATCATGTGCTGCGCGGCGTGCTCGACACGCAGGGCGTGAAGAACCGCAAGCAGTCGCGTTCGAAGTACGGCGCCAAGCGTCCGAAATAAGCGTTTTGTCCGCCTGACGGCGGTGAGCGGCTCCGTCCCTGTCCCCCACCCGTAGGGCTACCCTGTCGGGGTGAGGGAGAGGGACGGAGCCGCAAGGCAGGCCCGGACGGGTCTGCCGCTTTCCGAAGGAAACGAAAAACATGTCACGTCGTCGTCGTCCCGAAAAGCGGGAAATCCTGCCCGATCCCAAGTTCGGGGATCAGACCCTGTCGAAGTTCATGAACAACCTGATGCTCGATGGTAAGAAGTCGGTTGCCGAGGGCATCGTTTATGGTGCGATGGACACGATGCAGACCCGCGCCAAGGCCGATCCGCTGCAGCTGTTCCACGATGCGCTGAACAACGTGCGGCCGCAGATCGAAGTGCGCAGCCGCCGTGTCGGTGGCGCAACCTATCAGGTTCCGGTCGAGGTTCGCCCCGAGCGCTCGCAAGCGCTGGCGATCCGCTGGCTGATCGGCGCGGCGCGCAACCGTCCTGAAACGACGATGGCCGCGCGGCTGTCGGGCGAATTGATGGACGCCGCGAACAATCGCGGCAACGCGGTCAAGAAGCGCGAAGACACCCACCGCATGGCCGACGCCAACCGCGCCTTCTCGCATTATCGCTGGTAAGTCGCTATATCGGCGGAGAGGACGACGATCATGGCGACGACACCAGGGAAGGACAGCTTGGACGTAGACGAGCAGATCGCTCGCGTTTCTAAGCTTGTGGAGGACATCGTCAAATCGCAGGCGGAGACAATCAAGTCTCAGGTGGAAACCCGCAAGCTGATCGCGGAAACGCAGTACATGCCTCGCGCCATGGCGTTTCAGGCGATGCTGGCTACCGCCGCGCTTCTGGGCGCTGGTGCGGCTATCGCCAAACTCTTCTTCCCCTGACGGCTGCCGAGCCGTAAGGCGCGCGGCAATTCAAACGAACCCAAATCCAAGGACTAGACCATGGCACGCGGCCATCCGCTCGAGCGTTATCGCAATATCGGCATCATGGCGCACATCGACGCCGGCAAGACGACCACGACCGAGCGCATACTCTATTACACCGGCAAGTCGTACAAGATCGGCGAGGTGCATGATGGTGCCGCGACGATGGACTGGATGGAGCAGGAGCAGGAGCGGGGGATTACGATCACCTCGGCCGCGACGACCTGTTTTTGGGGTGACTATCGCATCAATATCATCGACACGCCCGGCCACGTCGATTTCACCATCGAGGTCGAGCGGTCGCTGCGTGTGCTCGATGGCGCGGTTGCGTGTTTCGATGGGGTCGCGGGCGTCGAGCCGCAGTCGGAAACGGTATGGCGTCAGGCCGACAAGTATGGCGTGCCGCGCATGTGCTTCATCAACAAGCTTGACCGCACCGGCGCGAACTTCAAATATTGCGTGCAGTCGATCATCGACCGGCTCGGCGCGACGCCGGCGGTGCTGTACCTGCCGATCGGCATCGAGGCCGACCTCAAGGGCTTGGTCGATCTGGTGGAAAACCGCGCGATCATCTGGAAGGATGAGTCGCTCGGCGCCGAATTCTTTTATGAGGACATTCCCACCGATATGGCCGCTGAGGCCGCGAAACATCGCAACGAGCTGATCGAGCTTGCCGTCGAGCAGGACGACGATGCGATGGAAGCCTATCTCGACGGGAACGAACCCGATGTCGCGACGCTGAAGGCGCTGATTCGCAAGGGCACGCTAGCGCACGCTTTCGTGCCCGTCGTTTGCGGTTCGGCGTTCAAGAACAAGGGCGTTCAGCCGCTGCTCGACGCGGTGGTCGATTATCTGCCCAGCCCGCTCGACATCGAGGACGTGCAGGGCGTCAAGATGGACAGCAACGAGCACGACAGCCGTCCGGCCAGGGACGATGCGCCGTTCAGCGCGCTCGCGTTCAAGGTGATGAACGATCCGTTCGTCGGCAGCCTGACCTTCATCCGCATCTATTCGGGCACGCTGAGCAAGGGCACGTACCTGAACTCGGTGAAGGACAAGAAGGAGAAGGTCGGCCGCATCCTCGAAATGCACGCCAACGACCGCAAGGATATCGACGAGGCGTTCGCGGGCGACATCGTCGCGCTGGCGGGCATGAAGGAGACGACCACCGGCGACACGTTGTGCGCCGAGCGTCAGCCGATCGTGCTCGAGCGGATGGAGTTCCCCGAGCCGGTGATCGAGCTGTCGGTGGAGCCCAAGACCAAGGCGGACCAGGAGAAGATGGGCGTTGCGCTCAATCGCCTGTCGGCCGAAGATCCTTCGTTCCGCGTGTCGACCGATCACGAGAGCGGCCAGACGATCATCAAGGGGATGGGCGAGCTTCACCTCGACATCATCGTCGATCGTATGCGGCGCGAATTCAAGGTCGAGGCCAACGTCGGCGCGCCGCAGGTCGCCTATCGCGAATATCTCGGCAAGCCGGTCGACCTCGATTACACGCACAAGAAGCAGTCGGGCGGCTCGGGACAGTTCGCGCGGGTCAAGTTCAAGCTGACGCCGGGCGAGCGCGGATCGGGCATCGTCTTTTCGGACAACGTCAAGGGCGGTAACATTCCCAAGGAGTATATTCCTTCGGTCGAGAAGGGGATGCGCGAGACCGCCGCATCGGGCAGCCTGGTCGGCTTCCCGATTATCGACTTCGAGATCGAGCTTTACGACGGCGCCTATCATGACGTCGATTCATCGGCATTGGCGTTCGAGATCGCCGGACGCGCGGCGATGCGCGAAGGCGCGCAGAAGTCGGGGATCAAGCTGCTCGAACCGATCATGAAGGTCGAGGTGGTGACGCCCGAGGAATTCATGGGTGACGTCATCGGCGACATCAACTCGCGGCGCGGGCAGATCCAGGGCACCGACAGTCGTGGCAATGCGCAGACGGTGGAGGCGATGGTGCCGCTCGCCAACATGTTCGGCTACGTCAACCAGCTCCGCTCATTCAGCCAGGGGAGGGCCAACTATTCGATGACCTTCTCGCACTATGACGAGGTGCCGCCCAACGTCGCGGCCGAGGTCAAGGAGAAGCTTGCCTGATCGACGTCGCAAGATCGATTGCTTGAGGATCGTTGGGGTGTCTGTTCGGCTCAAGCGAGCGCCCCAACGTATCTTAGTGTTTCGAAGGGTATCGGATAGACTTTCCGCATGAATGAGCCCGGTCATTTCAGTTTTCGCTCAGCACCGGTGCGGCTGCGGTTGACCCCCGATGACTTTCGCTTGCTTGCGGCGAACGACGCGTTTCCGATCGACGGCAAAGTCGAGCTGATCGATGGTGAGGTCTATCGCCTGAATTCGCGGATTGCCGACGTCAACGGTCGACGCATGCTGATCCATAACCAACCCCATCAGGGCCGGTACGGCCGGGTGAAGATCATTCCGTTCGGACAGCGGGTTGTGTCGGTCACGATCTCTGATCTCGTCGTCGACACGGACACGTTATTGTTCTAACGAGTGTGCTTACTCCCCAAGTGCTATAGGGCCAACGCAAGGCTTGCGCGCCGACGGCGAACCGACTAGGGGCGGCGCTCGATTCCGCAGGCGGTTGCCTTTGCCGGATCAATCAATGGAAAACACAAAAGGTTTAAGCAATGGCGAAGGCTAAGTTCGAGCGGAATAAGCCGCACTGCAACATCGGCACGATCGGCCACGTTGATCATGGCAAGACGACGCTGACTGCGGCGATCACCAAGGTTCTGTCCGAGACCGGCGGTGCGACGTTCACCGATTATGCGAACATCGACAAGGCTCCCGAAGAGCGCGAGCGTGGCATCACGATCTCGACCGCGCACGTTGAGTATGAGACGCCGAACCGCCATTACGCGCACGTCGATTGCCCGGGCCATGCCGACTACGTGAAGAACATGATCACCGGCGCGGCGCAGATGGACGGCGCGATCCTAGTGGTGAATGCCGCCGACGGGCCGATGCCGCAGACGCGCGAGCACATCCTGCTCGCCCGCCAGGTCGGTGTGCCTGCGCTGGTCGTCTACATGAACAAGGTCGATCAGGTCGACGACGAGGAAATCCTTGAGCTGGTCGAGCTCGAAGTTCGCGAGCTGCTGTCGAAATACGATTTTCCCGGCGACGACATTCCGATCATCAAGGGTTCGGCGCTCGCCGCGCTCGAGGGTCGTGACGACGCGATCGGCAAGAACTCGATCAACGAGCTCATGGCCGCGGTCGACGAATTCATCCCGCAACCGCCGCGTCCGACCGATCGGCCGTTCCTGATGCCGGTCGAGGACGTGTTCTCGATCTCGGGTCGCGGCACCGTCGTCACCGGCCGTATCGAGACCGGCGTCGTCAAGGTTGGCGAGGAAGTCGAGATCGTCGGGCTCAAGGATACGCGCAAGACCGTGGTCACTGGGGTCGAGATGTTCCGCAAGCTGCTCGATCAAGGCATGGCGGGCGACAACGTCGGCGCGCTGATCCGCGGTGTCGCGCGTGAGGAAGTCGAGCGTGGCCAAGTGCTGTGCAAGCCGGGTTCGGTCAAGCCGCACACCGAGTTCAACGCCGAGGTCTATGTGCTGTCGAAGGATGAGGGTGGCCGTCATACGCCGTTCTTCGCCAACTATCGGCCGCAGTTCTACTTCCGCACGACCGATGTCACGGGCGAGGTTGTGCTGCCGGAGGGCACCGAGATGGTAATGCCCGGCGACAACGTGACGATCGGCGTCAAGCTGATCGCTCCGATCGCGATGGACGAGGGCCTGCGCTTCGCGATCCGCGAAGGTGGCCGCACCGTCGGTTCAGGGGTTGTCGCGAGCATCACGAAGTAATATAGGCCGCGCTCCGCCGGGGGGATTCGTTCCCCTGGCGGTCGGTTTTTGTAGCGGGGTCGCGGCGTATCGCGCCGGACCCCTACCCGCTCTTTCTCATCGGTAGTGACAATGGACGCCCAGAACATTCGCATCCGCCTGAAGGCATTCGATCATCGCGTGCTCGACCAGGCGACCGGCGAGATCGCCGATACAGCGCGCCGCACCGGCGCGCTGATCCGGGGCCCCATTCCACTGCCGACGCAGATCGAGAAGTTCACCGTGAACCGCGGTCCGCACATCGACAAGAAGTCGCGCGAGCAGTTCGAGGTGCGCACGTTCAAGCGGCTGCTCGACATCGTGCAGCCCAACGCCGCCACGGTCGATGCGCTGATGAAGCTCGACCTCGCGGCGGGCGTGAACGTTGAGATCAAGCTGGCGTAGTGCCGGTGGCCTAAGCGCCGAGCCGCCTGGTTTAAGGCGGATTGGGGACGCAAGTCTCCGCAGACATTGGGATACCTCCGGCGTCGCCTTCGGGCATTGCCGGGAAAGCGTCCCCCGTCTTGCCTGCCCTTCCGGGTGGGCACTCAGCCCGGACGGGGCTCGCTTCACACTTCGGGTTGAACACGCCTCGTGGGGATCGTCCCTGCAAGGCCTCTGTGTGGAGTTCGGATCATGCGCACTGGCGTGATCGCCAAGAAAGTCGGGATGACCCGCCTGTTTCAGGAAGACGGTCGGCATGTGCCGGTCACCGTCCTCTCGTTGGAAGAGTGTCAGGTCGTGTCGCACCGCACCGCCGATCGCGATGGATACGTCGCGGTCCAACTGGGCGCGGGTCAGGCGAAGCAGAAGAACGTGGCTAAGCCGCAGCGCGAGCACTTCGCGAAGGCGGAAGTTGCGCTGAAGGCGCAGGTCGCCGAGTTCCGGCTCGATAGCGAAGATGCATTGCTTCCCGTCGGCGCGCATATCAGCGCGGATCATTTCATAGCCGGTCAGATGGTCGATGTCTGCGGGCATACGCAGGGCAAGGGCTTTGCCGGCGCGATGAAGCGCTGGGGCTTCGGTGGTCTGCGCGCGACGCACGGTGTCTCGCTCTCGCATCGCTCGCATGGATCGACGGGCAACCGCCAGGATCCGGGCCGCGTGTTCAAGAACAAGAAGATGGCGGGTCATATGGGCGACCGTCAGCGCACGCAGCAGAACCTGGAGATCGTCCGCACCGACGTTCCGCGTGGGTTGCTGTTCGTCAAGGGTTCGGTGCCTGGCGCGAAGAATGGCTGGCTGCTGATCAGCGACGCGGTCAAGGTGAAGGCACCCGAAGGACTGCCGTTCCCCGGCGCGTTCCAGGAGCGTCAGTCTTCGCATCCCGCACATGAGGAAGCGCCCGCCGGTCTGGTCGAAGAAGCGGCGGTCCACGAGATCGACGCAGGTCCGACCGCTGAGGAAGCCGCCGCCATTCTTGCGTCGCAGGATGCCGGCGCTCCGCTCGATACCGAGCTCGACCAGGCGCAGGCCGATCATATCGCCGAGTTCAATCCGGTCGATCCGGACGCCGCCGGCGCGGCGCATGATGACAAAGAGGGCTGACACATGAAGGTACAGGTCCTCAATCTCGACGGCGATAGCGCAAGCGATATCGAGTTGTCGGACGCCGTGTTCGGCCTCGAGCCGCGCGCGGACATCCTGCATCGCGTCGTCACGTGGCAGCTCGAGAACCGTCGTGGGACGGCGCGCGCGGCGCGTGAACGGTCCGAAGTCTCGCGCACCGGCAAGAAGTTCGGCAAGCAGAAGGGCGGCGGCACCGCTCGTCACGGCGATCGCGCCGCGCCGATCTTCATCGGTGGCGGCAAGGCGCACGGGCCGCGCCGGCGTGACTTCGATGTCTCGCTGAACAAAAAGGTCCGTGCGCTTGGTCTGAAGATGGCGCTGTCGGCGAAGGCGAAAGATGGTCTGGTCGTGATCGATACGCTCGACCACGATGGCAAGACGAAGACGCTCGCCGGCCAACTGGCGAAGTCGGGCTGGGGCAAGAAGGTGCTGGTGATCGATGGCGATGCGGTGAGCGAGGGCTTCGCCCGTGCCGCCGGCAACCTCGTCGGCCTCAACGTGCTCCCGGCGATCGGCGCCAACGTCTACGATATCCTGAAGCATGACACGCTGGTGCTGACGCGCTCGGCGGTCGAAAAGCTGGAGGCGCGCTTCAATGGCTAAGTCCCCGACCAAGAGCGGTGACGGCATTGACGTGCGTCATTACGACGTGATCGTCGCGCCGCACATCACGGAAAAGTCGACGCTGCTCAGCGAACACAACGCCGTGGTGTTCAAGGTCGCCGACAAGGCGACCAAGCCTGAGATCAAGGCGGCGGTCGAGGCGCTGTTCGGGGTCAAGGTGACCGGCGTGAACACACTGACGCAGAAGGGCAAGACCAAGCGCTGGAAGGGCAAGCCCTACAAGCGCTCGGACGTGAAGAAGGCGGTCGTGACGCTGGCCGAGGGCCAGTCGATCGACATCACCGAAGGCGCGCGGGGCTGATCCGATGGCACTGAAGAACTACAACCCGACCAGCCCGGCGCGGCGCGGCCTGATCCTCGTCGACAAGTCGGCGCTCTACAAGGGCAAGCCGATCAAGGCGCTGACCGAGGGCAAGCGCAAGTCGGGCGGCCGCAACAACAAGGGCCACGTGACCAGTCGCGGCATCGCCGGCGGTCACAAGCAGAAGTACCGCTACGTCGATTTCAAGCGGCGCAAGTGGGACGCGCCGGCGACGGTCGAGCGGCTTGAGTACGATCCCAACCGCACCGCGTTTATCGCGCTGGTGAAGTACGAGGACGGCGAGGTCGCCTATATCCTCGCGCCACAGCGCCTTGCGGTCGGCGACAGCGTCGTCGCGGGTGAGAAGACCGACGTGAAGCCGGGCAACGCGATGCTGCTGAGCCAGATGCCGGTCGGCACGATCTGCCACAACGTCGAAATGAAGCCGGGCAAGGGCGGTCAGATCGCGCGTTCGGCGGGTACTTATGTGCAGGTCGTCGGGCGCGATCGTGGCCTCGTCATCGTTCGGCTGAACTCGGGCGAGCAGCGTTATCTGCGCGGCGATTGCATGGGCTCGGTCGGAGCGGTGTCGAACCCCGACAACGCCAACCAGAATCTCGCCAAGGCCGGCCGCAAGCGCTGGATGGGTCGCCGCCCGCTGACGCGCGGCGTCGCCAAGAACCCGGTCGATCACCCGCATGGCGGCGGCGAGGGGCGGACATCGGGCGGACGCCATCCGGTGACGCCGTGGGGCAAGCCGACCAAGGGCGCGCGCACTCGGCACAACAAGCAGACGGACAAGATGATCATCCGTTCGCGCCACGCCAAGAAGAAGAGGTAAGGGCACATGGCACGTTCCGTCTGGAAGGGCCCGTTCGTGGACCTTCACCTGCTGAAGAAGGCCGAGACCGCGCAGGACGCGAGCGGCCGCACGGGTCCGATCAAGACCTGGTCGCGGCGTTCGACGATCCTGCCGCAGTTCGTCGGCCTGACGTTCAGCGTGCACAATGGCCGCAAGTTCATCCCGGTGTCGGTGAGTGAGGACATGGTCGGGCACAAGCTCGGCGAGTTCGCGCCGACGCGCACGTTCCCGGGGCATGCCGCCGACAAGAAGGGTCGTCGCTGATGGGCAAGGAAGTATCCCCGCGCAAGGTCGGCGACAAGGAAGCGCTGGCGGTCGGGACCACGATCCGTGGCTCGGCGCAAAAGCTCAATCTGGTTGCCGGACTGATCCGCGGGCGCAGTGTCGAAGAGGCGCTGAACATCCTGTCGTTCTCGAAGAAGGCGATGGCGGTCGATGCGCGCAAGGTGCTCGCTTCGGCGATCGCCAACGCGGAGAACAACCACAACCTCGATGTCGATGCGCTCGTCGTCACCGAGGCCAGCGTCGGCAAGGCGATGACGCTGAAACGGTTCCATACGCGCGGTCGCGGCAAGTCGACGCGTATCCTCAAGCCGTTCAGCCGCCTGCGCATCGTCGTTCGCGAAGTCGAGGAAGCCTGATCATGGGTCACAAGAGCAATCCCGTCGGGCTTCGCCTGCAGATCAACCGGACGTGGGACAGCCGCTGGTACGCCGAGGGCGCGGGCTATCGCACGCTGCTTGAGGAAGACCTCAAGATCCGCAAGTTCATCATGACGAGCCTGCCGCAGGCCGCGATCTCGAAAGTGGTGATCGAGCGGCCGGCCAAGCTGTGCCGAGTGTCGGTCTATGCCGCGCGCCCCGGTGTGATCATCGGCAAGAAGGGCGCGGATATCGAGAAGCTTCGTGCGCAGCTCGCCGCGATGACCAAGAGCGAGGTCAAGCTCAACATCGTCGAGATCAGGAAGCCCGAGGTCGACGCGCGGCTCGTCGCGCAGGGGATCGCCGACCAGCTGATCCGCCGCGTGGCGTTCCGCCGCGCGATGAAGCGCGCGATGCAGTCGGCGATGCGGCTGGGGGCCGAAGGCATCAAGATCATGTGCGGCGGCCGTCTGGGCGGCGCGGAGATCGCGCGGGTCGAGCAGTATCGCGAGGGCCGGGTGCCGTTGCATACATTGCGCGCCAACGTCGATTATGCCGAGGCCGAGGCGCTGACCGCCTACGGCATCATCGGCATCAAGTGCTGGATTTTCAAAGGCGAAATCCTGAGACACGATCCGATGTCGCAGGACCGGCTGATGGTGGAGGCACAGACCTCCGGCGTCCGGCCAGCCCGTTGAGTTTGAGATAGAGACATGCTGCAACCGAAGAAAACCAAATTTCGCAAGGCGTTCAAAGGCCGCATCAAAGGCGACGCCAAGGGCGGCACCGAGCTGAACTTCGGCTCGTACGGTCTGAAGGCGATGGAGCCCGAACGGATCACCGCGCGCCAGATCGAGGCCGCGCGCCGCGCGATCACGCGTCACATGAAGCGCCAGGGTCGCTTGTGGATCCGCGTGTTCCCTGACGTGCCGGTGACGAAGAAGCCCGCCGAAGTCCGCCAGGGCAAGGGCAAGGGTGCGATCGAATACTGGGCGGCGCGGGTGAAGCCGGGTCGCATCCTGTTCGAGCTTGATGGCGTATCTGGGCAGATTGCTTCGGAGGCGTTCGAGCGTGCGGCGATGAAGCTGCCGATCAAGACCAAGGTCGTTGCCCGCCTGGGCGACACCGCGCATCTTGGGGGTGAATGATGGCCGCGAAGATCGACGACCTGCGCGCCAAGACCGACGATCAGCTTACCGCTGATATCGGCGATCTGAAGCGCGAGCAGTTCAATCTGCGGTTCCAGGCGGCGACGAGCCAGCTCGAGCGACCCGCGCGGATCAAGGAAGTGCGCCGCGAAATCGCGCGCATCCGTACCCTCCAGACCGAGCGGTCCGCCGCCAGCAAGGCATAAGGAACGACGATGCCCAAGCGTATCCTGGTCGGGACGATCGTTTCCGACAAGACCGACAAGACCGTGACCGTGCTGGTCGAGCGCAAGGTGAAGCACCCGCTCTACGGCAAGATCATCCGGCGCTCGAAGAAGTATCACGCGCACGACGAGGACAACACCTTCGCAACCGGCGAGCGCGTCCGCATCGAGGAGACGCGGCCGATCTCGAAGACGAAGAGCTGGAAGGTTCTGGACCGCGTGCAGGCGAGCAAGGGTACCGCTCTGGAAGCGGATATATAGCTAACCCATCCATACTGAGCTTGTCGAAGCACTGTTCTTTTTCTTGGGGCGTAGCGCGTCAAGTGAGTACGGCTCTTCGACAAGCTCAGGGTAGATGGGGTTGAGATAAGAATTTGGAACTGCCGGGCGCGTCCCGGCAAGCCAGTTGATAAGGAACCGGATCGATGATCCAGATGCAGTCCAATCTCGACGTCGCCGACAACAGCGGCGCGAAGCGCGTCCAGTGCATCAAGGTGCTCGGCGGGTCGAAGCGCCGGGTCGCCGGCGTCGGCGATGTGATCGTCGTGTCGGTCAAGGAGGCGCAGCCGCGCGCTCGCGTCAAGAAAGGCGACGTTCACCGTGCGGTGATCGTCCGTACGCGCAAGGACGTGCGTCGCCAGGATGGCAGCGTCATCCGCTTCGACAGCAACGCCGCGGTGCTGATCAACAAGAACGAGGAGCCGATCGGCACGCGCATCTTCGGCCCCGTGGTTCGCGAGCTGCGCGGCCGCGGCTTCATGAAGATCATCAGCCTTGCGCCGGAGGTGCTGTGATGGCCGCCGCCAAGATCAAGAAAGGCGATAGCGTCGTCGTCCGTTCGGGCAAGGACAAGGGGCGTACCGGCACGGTGTTGCAGGTCATGCCGAAGGACGGCAAGGTGCTGGTCTCAGGCGTCAACGTCGCCACTCGCCACAACAAGCCGACGCAGGCGAGCCCGCAGGGTGGGATCGAGCGTCGCGAAGCGCCGCTTCATGTCTCGAAGGTCGGCCTCGCTGTCGACGGCAAGCCATCGCGCGTGCGCTTCGAGACGAAGGACGGCAAGAAGGTCCGCGTGGCGGTGAAGTCCGGGGAGACGATCGATGGCTGATTATACGCCGCGCCTGAAGGGCAAGTATGCCGACGAAATCGTCAAGGCGATGACCGACAAGTTCGGGTACGCCAATCCGATGGAAGTGCCCCGGATCGAGAAGATCACGCTGAACATGGGCGTCGGCGAGGCGAGCCAGGACAAGAAGAAGGTCCAGACCGCCGCCGACGAGATGCAGCTGATCGCCGGGCAGAAGCCGGTAATCACCAAGGCGAAGAAGTCGATCGCGCAGTTCAAGCTGCGCGAAGGCATGCCGATTGGCTGCAAGGTTACGCTGCGGCGCGAGCGGATGTACGAGTTCCTCGACCGGCTGATCACGATCGCGATGCCGCGCATCCGCGACTTCCGGGGCCTCAACCCGCGTAGCTTCGACGGTCGCGGCAACTATGCGATGGGCTTGAAGGAGCAGATCATCTTTCCCGAGATCAGCTACGACAAGATCGATCGGGTGCGTGGCATGGACATCATCGTCACGACCACCGCCAAGACCGACGACGAGGCGCGCGAACTACTGCGCCTGTTCGGTTTCCCGTTCCCGGCTGCGCCCGAACAGGCGGCGACCGAAGAGAAGCAGGCCGCGTGAGCGGCCAGATAAAGAGAGCTTAAGTCCATGGCGAAACTGAGTTCCATCAACAAGAATGAACGGCGCAAGAAGCTCGTCAAGCAGTATGCGGGCAAGTACGCGAAGTTGAAGGCGGTAGCGGACGACAAGTCGCTCGACGAGACCGAGCGCTTGATCGCGCGGCTGAAGCTGGCCGAAGTGCCGCGCAACGCGAACCCCACGCGCGTGCGCAATCGCTGTGCCACCACGGGCCGGCCGCGCGGATATTATCGCAAGTTCGGCCTGTGCCGCATCGAGCTGCGCGATCTTGCCAACAAGGGCATGATCCCCGGCGTGACCAAGTCGAGCTGGTAAGGAACAGATATGGCTCTGACCGATCCCCTGGGTGACATGCTCACCCGCATCCGCAACGGCCAGCAGGCGAAGAAGGACTCGATCCTATCGCCGGCATCGACGTTGCGCGCGCGCGTGCTCGATGTGCTGAAGCGCGAAGGCTATATCCGCGGCTTCAGCGAAGACGCTACCGGCGTTCACCCGCAGCTGCGCATCGAGTTGAAGTATTTCGAAGGCGAGCCCGCGATCAAGCACGTGGCGCGCGTTTCCAAGCCCGGCCGCCGGGTCTATTCGGGTAGCCGCGAACTTCCCGTCGTGCGCAATGGCCTTGGCATCACCATCGTCTCGACGCCGCGCGGCGTGCTCTCGGACGGCGAGGCGCGCGCGCAGAACGTCGGCGGCGAAGTGCTCGCGGAGGTGTTCTGATGAGCCGCATCGGCAAACGGCCGGTGGCGATCCCAAGCGGGGTCACCGCCACGCTCGACAACGGCCTGCTCTCGGTTAAAGGTCCGAAGGGGACGCTGGCGATCGGTCTGTCCGACCTCGTCAGCTATGACGTGGGCGAAGGACAGATCGCGGTGACGCCGGCGAACGACACCAAGCCGGCGCGCAGCCACTGGGGCATGCAGCGCACGCTCGTCTCCAACTTGATCGAAGGCGTGACGACGGGGTTCACCAAGACTTTGGTGATCACCGGCGTTGGCTATCGCGCGCAGGCCCAAGGCCGCAAGCTGAAGTTGCAGCTCGGCTACTCGCACGACGTCGACATCGACGTGCCCGAGGGCATCGACGTCAAGACGCCCGACAACACGACGGTCGAGATCAGCGGCATCGACAAGCAGAAGGTCGGCCAGATCGCCGCCGAGATCCGCCGCTGGCGCAAGCCCGAGCCGTACAAGGGCAAGGGCATCAAATATCGCGGCGAGTTCGTCTTCCGCAAGGAAGGGAAGAAGAAGTAATGGCCAAGCTTTCCCTATTTGATCGCCGCCGCCGCCGGGTTCGTGGCGCTCTGCGCGCGCGCGCCGGCAGCCGCCCGCGGCTGTCGATTCACCGCACCGGCAAGCATATCTATGCGCAGATCATCGACGATGCGCAGGGTCGCACGCTGGCCTCGGCCAACACGCTCGGCGCGAAGGGCAGCGACATCGCGTCCGCATCGCAGGTCGGGCTCAAGCTTGCCGAAGTGGCGAAGGCCGCCGGCGTGAGCGCGGTCGTGTTCGATCGCGGCGGGTTCCTGTTTCATGGCCGCGTCAAGGCGCTTGCCGATGCCGCGCGTGAAGGCGGGCTGGAGTTCTGATTATGGCTGATGAAAGCACCAATGCCACGCCGGTCGTGACCGAGCATCCTTTGGGTGGCGAGCCCGCCCCCGTTCGCGAAGGCCGCGGCCCTGGCGGTCCAGGCGGCCCGGGCGGTGGCGGGCGCGGACGTGGCCGCGGCGGCAACGATCGGGGCCGCGACAACCGCGGCGGTCGACGCGACGATCGACGCGGACGTAGCGGCGATGACGATGGTGGCGAGGAGCTGATCGAAAAGCTCGTCAACATCAATCGCGTGTCAAAGACCGTCAAGGGCGGCAAGCGCTTCGGCTTCGCGGCGCTGGTCGTCGTCGGCGATGGCAAGGGCCGCGTCGGTTTCGGACATGGCAAGGCGCGCGAAGTGCCCGAGGCGATCACCAAGGCGACCGCTTCGGCCAAGAAGAAGATGGTCCGCGTGCCGTTGAAGGAAGGCCGCACCTTGCACCATGACGGCAGGGGCCACTTCGGCGCGGGCCGGGTCAACGTTCGCACCGCCCCGGCGGGCACCGGCATCATCGCCGGCGGCCCGATGCGCGCGGTGTTCGAAAGCCTTGGCGTCGCCGACGTCGTCACCAAGTCGGTCGGCACATCCAACCCCTACAATATGATCCGCGCGACGTTCGACGCGCTGACGACGCAGACGTCGCCCAAGTCGGTTGCGCAGCGTCGTGGCAAGAAGATCGCGGATCTGCTCGGTCGTGGCGGCGCGGGCGAGGCGGAAGTCGCCGCCGAACCGATCGCGGAGCAAGCATGATGGCCAGCGAACCCAACAAGACCGTCAGGATCAAGCAGATCGGCTCACCGATCCGTCGCCCCGCGCATCAGAAGGCGACGCTGATCGGCCTTGGTCTTGGCAAGATGCACCGCGTGGTCGAACTCGCAGATACGCCCGAAGTGCGCGGCGCGATCGCAAAGCTGCCGCACCTGGTCACCGTCGTCGAATGACGGACGACCCACCCGCGATAGAGACATCGCGGGTGGGTGCCCGACCACCGTCAAGGAGCCGACAAAGCGAGCGTCAAGCGTGTAATGCGCTGTATCGGCAGCTTAAGGCGGCGCGACCGGTTGGCATCGTGTGAACCGTCGCGCAGACGTGCGGCCCCACGTTGACCGACCGCGCGATGGCGTAGCGCGTTGAACTGGCAGTTCATCCGCGAGGTCGGGCCGGCGAAGTGGCTCTATCGCACGATCGCGCGGCAGTGGTTCAAGCGGGTGCTGCGACGCGAACACGCGATCGACTTGCCCACGGGCGGCCGCTTCCACCTGCCGCTCGACAGTTTCTGCGCCACCGAAGTGTACCTCGCCGGCGCGGACATCGATTGGGGAAGCGAGGCTTTGTTCGCCCGGCTGTTGGCGGGGAGTGCCGACGGCTGCCTGCTCGATGTCGGCGCAAACATCGGCTACTATTCGGTCTATTACGCCCCGTTGGCCGATCGGGTCTATGCGTTCGAGCCCGACGAGAAACCGCGCCGCGCCCTGACGCGTAACGTTGTGGCCCATCCCAATGTCGAGATCCTCTCCCATGCGGTCGGCCGCCGGTCGGGCACGGCGAGGTTTTCGCGCTCGCAAGCAAGCGAAATCTCGCATTTCGCGGCACCCGACGAGGATGGCGTCGAGGTGCCCGTGACCGCGATCGACGATTTCGTCGCGGCGCGAGGCTTGCGCGTGGCGATGATCAAGACCGACATCGAGGGCTTCGATCTCGAGGCGCTCGAAGGCGCGCGAGGCGTGCTCCAGAGCCAGCGACCGCTCGTGCTCAGCGAGTTGCAACCCGCTCAGCGCGTCAGCGACTTCGCCCGCGATATCGACTATCGAGTGTACGCCTGCGCACGCGATCGCCGCACTCGTGCGCGCCGGTTCGTGCCCGTCGGCCCCACCGGACGTGCGGATCTCGATTACAAGATGCTGTGCCTGTTTCCCTGCGAGCGATTGCGCGATATCCTGGCGGTCGCACGAAAGGTCGAGGACGTGGTCGTTGGCTAAGTTACTAACTTCCATGATGAAGCGCTATGCGCGAGAACTCTGTCAAGTTCTTCAGATACGCCGCAAATTAGCCGCGTCGGCGTAAGGACATTCTTAGTTGGCGCTGCAGCCTATTTTGGACGAACATGGTGCGCGAAGTTATTGAGCCAATGCGAACGACGTTGATCCTAAACGCTATCCCCCTTGACCTCGGGCGGCAAGATCCAGTTGCCAGCGTCGTCGCGGACCCAGCCGCCCGATGCCCAGGTGCCGCCGTCGATCGGAATGATCGCGCCGGTGATATAGCTTGCCATCGGCGAAGCGAGGAACACCGCGAGCCGCCCGCATTCGTCGTCGATCCCCGGGCGCCCGATGGGGATGCGGCGGCGGATCGCTTCGAGGCGCTCGGGTGATAGGATCGCCGTCTTGGGATCGTCGATCGGTCCGGTGAGGTTTCCGCTCGTCCCGGGCGTGATCGTATTGTCGGGCGCGATCGTGTTGACGCGGATGCGGTGCTCGGCGAACTCGACCGCCAGCGTGCGCGTCAGATTGTTCATCGCCGCCTTGCATGCCGCATAGACCGCGTAGCCCGGGGCGGCGCGCGAGCCCTCGATGCTGCTGACGTTTACGATCGCGCCCCCGCGTCCGCCCGCGATCATCACCGGCACGGCCGCCTGTGTCGCTGCCAGTACACTGACCAGGTTGAGATCGATGTGCCGCCGCCAGTTGCGCTCGGTAAGATCGAGGAACCGCCGCCGCGGCACCCCGCCGGCGTTGTTGATCAGCACGTTTAGCCTGCCGAAGCGATCCGCCACTGCGGCGACCGCATCCTGCACCTTGCCGACGTCCATCACGTCGGCGACGATCGGCAGCGCTCGCCGCCCCCGCTCGGCAATACGCGCGGCGGTTTCGGCGGCACGATCGGGCAGGACATCGACGATCGCGACGTCCGCGCCCATGTCGGCCAGGCACAGCGCGATCGCGCGCCCGATGCCGCCGCCGCCGCCGGTGACCAGCGCCGCCTGTCCGGTGAGGTCAAGATCGCTCGCATCCATCGCCACATCCCCAATTCGTCGCCGTCATGTGAAGCGTGCCGCGTCGACGAGTTCGTCGGGCAGATCGACATCGCGCGCGAGCCCTTCGCTGTGCACTTCGATCAGATCGAGTCCCACACGTGCGACCTCGGCGCGATGCCGCGCGAGGCTATCGCTGCCGAACGCGAAGCGAAAGTCCGCCGCGTGCGCCAGCGGCAACGAGATCGCATTCGTGCCGATGCCGTGGCGGTCGGGGGCGATCACCACGGTTTCCCCCGCGGCGACGGTCAGCAGAGCGACGTCGCCCGGCGTCAGCAGCGGAAGGTCGCCGGCCAGGAACACGACGCGCGCCGCGGCGGCGAGGTCCGCCTGCGTCACCGCGGCGGCAAGCGCGGCGTTCAAGCCCTCGCCGGGCTCGTGCAACAACGAGACGTCGGCAGGCAAGCCGTCGCTTGCGAGCACCAGAAACCGCACCTCGTCGATGCCATGCGCCGCGCGGGCGGTCGCGGCGACGTGCGTCGCCATGCGCAGCACCAGCGCGTCGCGTGCCTTCGGGCTGAGCGCGGGCGCCAGCCTGGTCTTACGATCGGGCCTGCATTTGATCGGGATGACTGCCCAGCAAGTCAAGCGGCGCGCAACCCGACGCCTGGACCCGGTGGCGCGGGCACGCACGGGGGGCTGCCGTCGATGCTCGCTACGGAAACTTTCATGCGCCGCTCCCGTCCCTCACTGATGCCAGCCATGACAATGCAGTGAGCGGGCGCACGTCCGCAGGCAATCGAATTGTCGGCGGTCGACAACCCGCCTATGCGTCCGGCGCTGATCGACGGCAAAATCGCGGTCGGAGTCGCCGGATGACCGCACCACCAAGCCTGACCGTCACGCCGATAGCGGGTCTGCCACTGTTCGCGCCCGGCATGTCGATCGCCGCCGAGGTGCTCGACTCCGCCCGCCGAGCGGGTGAGCCGATCGGCGACGACGACGCGATCGTCATCGCCCAGAAGATCGTCTCGAAAGCCGATGGACGTCTGCGCGATTTGTCGGATGTAACGCCGGGCGCGGAAAGCCTTCGCCTGGCGGGAGCGACTGGCCGCGATCCCGCGCTAATCGAGTTGATCCTGAGCGAAAGTCGCGCGATCGTGCGCGCAAGCCCCGCCGCCATCATCGCCGAACATCGAACCGGCCACGTGCTGGCCAATGCAGGGATCGATGCGTCGAATGTGGAGGGCGGCGATCAGGGCACAGTGCTGCTCTGGCCGGTCGATCCCGATGACAGCGCGCGGGCGATCCGCGAGGATCTGATGCGTCTCGCCGGCGTCCGGCCCGCGATCGTCATCGCCGATTCGATGGGACGCGCGTGGCGCATCGGTACGGTCGGCGCGGCCATCGGCTGTGCGGGCATTCCCGCATTTGAGGACCGGCGGGGAGAGACGGACCTGTTCGGGCGCGTGCTGCAGGCGACGATCATCGGCGTCGTCGATTCGATCGCGGCGATCGCCACGCTCGCGATGGGCGAGGGGGCGGAGGCGACGCCGGCGGCGATCGTGCGCGGCGCGGGTCGCTGGATCACCGCCGATCACGGCGCTGGGGCGGCTGCAGGATTACGGCCACACGAGCAGGACATGTTTCGATGAACAGTAGCCCGGTGGGCCACGTCGTTGCTCTGTCGGGCGGAGTCGGTGGCGCGAAGCTGGCGGCGGGACTGGCGTCGGTGCTCTCGCCGGACCGGTTGACGATCATCGTCAACACTGGAGACGACTTCGAACATCTTGGCCTAACCATCTGTCCGGACATAGATTCTGTCGTCTACGCGCTCGCCGGGCTCAACGATGCAGAGCGGGGTTGGGGGGTCGTCGGCGAGACGTGGCAGGCGATGGCGATGCTTCGCGCGTTGGGCGAGGCCGACTGGTTCAATCTGGGCGACCGCGATCTCGCCATGCATATCGCGCGAAGCTGGCGACTGCGCGATGGGGAAACCTTGTCCCAAGTCACCGCGCGGCTGGCCCGTGCGCTCGACATTGGTTCCGCAATCGTGCCGATGAGCGATGCGCGCGTGCGCACGCAAATCGACACCGATGCGGGTTGGCTCGACTTCCAGCGCTATTTCGTCGCCGAGCAATGCCGCCCCGTCGCGCGTGCGATACGGTTCGTGGGGACACCGGGCGCGGCGCCGTCACCGGGCTTTGCGGAGACGCTGGCGCGCGGCGACCTTGCCGCCGTGATCCTGTGCCCATCGAACCCGTACCTCAGCGTCGATCCGATCCTGTCGCTCGACGGCGTGCGCGATGCCTTGTCGGAGCTCGAGGCGCCGATCGTCGCGGTATCGCCGCTGATCGGCGGCAAGGCGCTGAAAGGTCCCTTAGGCAAGCTGCTGGACGAGCTTGGCGAGCAAGGTGGCAATCGCGCCATCGCGAGGCATTACAAGGGGCTGATCGATCACCTGATCATCGATGCGAGCGACGAGGGCGACGCCGCGAACTTGCGCGCCGACGGGCTTTGCGTCACCGTCACTCAAACGGTGATGCGCGATGCGGCCGACAGGCGAAGGCTCGCGCGCGACGTGCTTGCCGCCGCCGGAGTGGAATGAAGGCATGATAAAGGCCGACGACGCGCTGATCGAGCGGGTGCTGAGCGCGCCGCTGGCGGACCTCGCGGCCGAGGCGCGCGCACGGCGCGAGGCTCGGGGTCCCGCGCGGATGACTTATTCGCGGAAAGTCTTCATTCCCGTGACGCGGCTTTGCGCTGATGTCTGCCATTACTGCACGTTCGCGACGACGCCTTCGCGACTGCACGCGCCCTACCTGTCGCCCGACGAAGTGCTGGCGATCGCGCGCGACGGCGCGGCCGCTGGGTGCAAGGAAGCGCTGCTCACGCTGGGCGACGCGCCCGAGCGGCGCTACGCGGCGGCGCGCGAGTGGCTGGCCGAGCGGGGCTTCGCGCGCACGATCGACTATGTCCGCCATTGCGCCGAACTGGTGCTGGGCGAGACTGGCCTGCTGCCGCACGTCAACGCCGGCGTGCTCGACGAAGCGGACTATCGCATGCTTCGCCCGGTCACGGCGTCGGTCGGGCTGATGCTCGAAAGCACCGCCGAGCGGCTGTGCGACCGGGGCGGCGCGCACTTCGGATCATCCGACAAGCTGCCCGCGCTGCGGCTCGCATCGCTGGCGGCGGCGGGGCGCGCGCGGACGCCGACGACCAGCGGCGTGCTGATCGGCATCGGCGAGACACCGCGCGAGCGGATCGAGGCGCTGATCGCGCTGCGCGACCTGCATTTGGCGCACGGTCATCTGCAGGAAATCATCGTCCAGAACTTTCGTGCCAAGCGGGGCACACAGATGGCGGACGCGCCGGAGGCGAGCGATGCGGAGTTCCTGCGGACGGTCGCGGCGGCGCGCATCGTGCTGCCCGACGAGGTATCGCTACAAGTGCCGCCCAACCTCAACGACGCGCGGCTGGTCGATCTGATCGACCACGGCATCGACGATTGGGGCGGCATCTCGCCGGTGACGCGCGACCACGTCAATCCCGAGGCGCCGTGGCCCGAGATCGAGCGGCTCGCGCGTATCTGCGCAGGCGCCGGCCTGCCGCTGGTCGAGCGCCTGACGATCTATCCGCGCTTCGTCGCGACCGGCGGCGACACCTGGCTCGATCCCGCGTTGCGTCCGGCGGTGCTCAAGCTGTCGGATAGCGAGTGGCTTGGGCGTGACAGCGCCTGGAGCCCGGGGCTGCCCGATCTTCCGCCCGGCAGGCCTACCGCGCCGCTCGGCCGCAATCACGACGGCCCGACCGCGCCCTTTCTCCACCGTATCCTCGATCGCGCGGCGGCGGGGCGCGGGCTTCCTGACGCCGAGATCGCCGCGTTGTTCGCCACGCGCGGGGCGGCGGCGGCGGCGGTGGTCGCCGCGGCCGACGCGCTGCGGCGCGAGGTGAACGGCGAGGCGGTGACTTATGTCGTCAACCGCAACATCAACTACACCAACATCTGCACGCACACCTGCTCGTTCTGCGCATTCTCGAAGACATCGAGCAAGGGAGGCTTGCGCGACAAGCCTTACGACCTCGACCTTGAAGAGATCGCCGATCGAGCACGCGAGGCGGAGGCGCGCGGCGCGACAGAGGTGTGTCTGCAGGGCGGCATCCACCCGCGCTATACCGGCGAGACGTACCTCTCGATCGTCCGCGCGGTGAAGCAGGCGTGCCCCGATCTGCATGTCCATGCATTTTCCCCGCTCGAGGTGAGCCAGGGCGCGCGGACGCTCGGTTTGCCGGTGCGCGACTATCTCATGATGCTCAAGGATGCGGGGCTCGGCTCTTTGCCCGGCACTGCCGCCGAAATTCTCTCTGACGACATCCGCAAGCTAATCTGCCCGGACAAACTGACCACCGCCGAATGGCTGCAAGTCGTGGGCGACGCGCATAGCGTCGGGTTGCCGACCACCTCGACGATCATGTTCGGCCATCTCGAAGGCATCGATCACTGGGCGCGGCATCTGAACGCGTTGCGTCGCCAGCAGGACGATTCGATGGCGGCCGGGGACGTCGGCTTGACCGAGTTCGTGCCGCTGCCGTTCGTCCACATGGAAGCGCCGTTTTATCGGCGCGGGCAGGCGCGCAGGGGTCCGACCTGGCGCGAGGCGGTGATGATGCACGCGGTCGCGCGGCTTGCGCTGCACGGGTCGATCGGCTCGATCCAGTGTTCGTGGGTCAAGCTGGGCGTCGAGGGCGCGGCGGGGGTGCTCGCAGCGGGCGCGAACGATATCGGCGGCGTACTGATGAACGAATCGATCAGCCGCGCCGCCGGGGCGAGCCACGGCCAGGACGTGAGCGTCGACGATCTGCGCGCGGCCGCCGCATCGGCGGGGCGGCCGCTGCGCCAACGCACGACGCTGTATCGGGATGTGGCGGCGAGCGAGACGCGCGAGGCGAGTTGCGTCGCCTAGCTGGGGGGTCAGGCGAGCAGCGCCCGTACGCGATCATCAGCGCGACGTCGTCCGGCTCTACCCCTCGCGCGCCACGTCGTAGCGCGACAGGTATCGCTCGAACAGCGGCTCGAGACCCTGCTTACTCAGGCCGTACTGCGCCAGTTTGTATTCGTGCCGTCCGAACTTGTCCTGCGGATTGCTGTCGAGCCAGGCCTGGACGCCAGCTTCGGCTTCTGGTGTGAACTCGTCGCCGAGCTCACCATAAAGGCGCTTCATCGTCGCGACCGGCTCGGTCATCAGCTGATCGTAATGCACGTCGATGATCGTGTTCTCGCCGTGTCGATCACGATAGTCCATAATCCGATTGGCGTGCTCGGCCGCCTGCCACGGATAATCCTCGGCGAGCCATTCCTTATCGGGCGCGGGCATGAACTGGCTTTGCGACAGAGCGATCAGGCTGCACAGCGATCCAGTGGCGGTGTACGGATCACGATGCGTCCAGATTACCCGCGCGTCGGGATATTCCTTGAATAGAAATTCTAGATGCAGCGAATGCGAGGGCATCTTGAGGTTCCAGGTGCCCGGAGCTTGGCTACCCAGCACCTGCAGGAACTTGCGGTGGTATGCATAGGCGCTGGTCATGTCGGCGCCGAAGATGAAATCCTTGTACGCGGGCAGCTTGCCCTTCGATTCGATCATCAGCGTCTTGAAATCGTGCGCCAGGAAAAACACGCATTCGTTCGGATAGATCGCCGATCCGCGATAATACTTCCCCGCATCGGGATAGGCGGCAAGCATCGCACGCTCCTGCTCAAGCTTGGCGAGCGCGCGGGGGTCGGTATAGAGTGTATCGCTGGTCGCCGGTGGCAGCGGATCATCGATCTCCCAGGTCAGTGGCGAGCGGCGCGCTGGGTCGGCGGCGAGCAGGTTGGATAGCAGCGTGGTGCCGGTGCGCGGCACACCCATCACGAATACCGGTCGTTCAATCTTGCGTTCCAACAACTCGGGTTTCCGCCGCAGGTAGTCGGCGATTTTGAGCCGGTTGCTCATGTAGAACACCGCATCGGCCTGCGCCTTGGCGATCCCGCTGTCGGTATAGATACCGGCGGTGATGCCCTGGTTGAAATCGTCGATGAAGACGTCGAGCCCTTCGCGATAGCTGTCGCTGTCGAAGCGATCGATGCCCGTCTCGCGCACCGCCTGCTCGACGAGCGCATCGGCGACGATCTGGTGGGCCATGACGTAGTTCTCCCGTTGTCGCTCGGGCAACCGTTTGCGTCCCGGCGTTATTGCGCGCGACTAGTCCGCAACGCATGGCCTTTGGCAACGCGATTGCCGCGCGCAATCGGGACGGACGGTCGAGATCAGGCCAATACCGGCGCAGGCAGACGATCGGACGGCGGCGCGCTCATCGCTTCGCCTCGACCAAGCTGGCGGCGGCGAAACTGGCCCGGGCTGCTGCCCACGGTCCGGCGGAACGCGAAGGTGAAGCTCGATGGCGACGCGAAGCCCAGCGCGAACGCGACCGTCTTGACGCTTTCACCCGCCATCAACAGGCGCTTGGCCGCCTCCATCCGGCGCTGGTCGAGCGCGTCGCCGATCGAGCACCCCCGGCTGATGCGAAACCCGCGCGTGAGCTGGCGCACCGACAAGCCGCACAAGTCGGCGAGTTCGCCGAGCGAGGCGGAGCGGCCGTCGGCGACCAGGCGCTCGTCGATCAGCCGTAGCCGCCAGCCCGAGAGTCCGCCATTCGTCACGCGCTCGCGCACTTCGAGGCACGTGCGGCCAAGCTCGATCGCCAGCTCGCCCGCCATGAACTCAACCAGCCGCGTCGAGGCGAGGCCCGGATGGCGCAGCTCTGCGGTCAGACGCGATAGCAGCGCGCGGATGCGGGCGCCGGTGATGTCGAGCAGGCCGGCCAGCTGCTGCTCGCTCCAGTGAAGGTCCTCGCCGAAGATCGCGGCGATAGCTTCGGGCGCCAGATCGCACAGCAGCGACGCCTGGCTGCCGCTGCCGCCGCGCACGAATACCTCCTCGCCCGGGGGCAGCATGAACACGTCGCCAAGCCGCTCGTAGCGGTGGGGCCCCCAATGTGCGCGGAAGCCGGCGCGGGCGTGCGGCGGGCGGGGGGTCAGGCACATGTCGATGTGATAGCCCGCGCCGGCGACATAGGCGTGCGCAGTCGGCGTGGGGATGTCGAACCGGACGATGCGCGCGGTCATCGTCGCGGTGTGCGCCTCCGCCTCGACGGTTATCGTCGGCAGGGGCGCGGGCGCATCGTCGATGGCTATGGCGATGGTGTCGGGTTCCCGGCGGTGGACAGGCGTATCTGTCCGCGATGCGACTTTATGGCTCGATCTCTATCGCCAGCGGGCTTGTGGCACAAGCGCCGTGGCGCGCACACCGGCCCGTGCGGAGCGGACCGACGGTGCAAATGGCTCGCCTGTCCGTACCGCGGCGCGACCGCCCGATGAGCGAGGCGGCGCGGGAGACGATGATGGAGGCCACCTGATGGCGGGTTTGTTCGATTGCACAGGCAAAGTCACGCTGGTCACCGGCGGCAACGGGGGCATCGGCTTCGGCTTCGCGATGGGCGTCGCCAAGATGGGCGGCGATGTCGCGATCTGGGCGCGCAACGCCGAAAAGAACGCGGCCGCCAAGGCGCAGCTCGAAGCGGCGGGCGCGGGGCGCGTATCGACCTACCTCGTCGACGTAAGCAGCGAGCAGGCGATCATCGACGGCTTCGATACGCTCATCGCCGACTTCGGGCGCATCGACTGCGTATTCGCCAATTCGGGCGCGGCGCCGCGCTATGATTCGGTGCTCGACATGCCGACCTCACATTGGCGCGATTTCCAGGAAGTGGCGCTGCACGGCGCGTTCTTCACGCTGCGCGAGGGCGCGCGGCACATGAAGGCGCGCGCCGAGGCGGGCGAGCGCGGCGGCAGCCTCGTCGCCTGCGGCAGCCTGTCGCTGTTCCAGGGGTTGTCGGGCAAGATGGAATATGCGGCATCCAAGGCGGCGATCGCCGCGACGATCCGCTGCCTCGCGACCGAGTTCGGCCCGCTCGGCATCCGCGCCAACGTGATCGCGCCGGGACTGATCATGACGCCGATGATGGGCGATCACGCCGACTATCTCGCCGCGCAGATGGGCCCGCACATCCCGCTCGGGCGGGTCGGCTATCCGGAGGACTTCGAAGGCATCGGCGCCTATCTGTGCAGCGACGCGTCGTCGTTCATGACCGGCGAGACGGTGATCCTCGACGGCGGCTACATGGTCCGCCCGTAGCGGCGAACCGAAGGAGACTTGCGATGAAGGTGCTCAACATCCACGGCGTCGACGATGTCCGGCTCGATGATTACGAGCGGCCGCCGATCGGCCCAAACGACGTCGTCGTGAAGATGAAGGCATGCGGCATCTGCGGCAGCGATCTGTCCTACATCAAGTATGGCGGCATAGCGCGCGAGCCCGACGGCACCACCGCGCTCGGACATGAGGGCGCGGGCGAGATCATCGAGGTCGGCTCGCAGGTCAGCGGCATCGAGATCGGCCAGGCGGTCGTCATCAACGGCATGATGACGCCGAGCAATGTCGGCAGCGGAGGGCCCGAGGGGGCGTTCACCGACGAACTGCTGGTGCGCGAGGCACGGCTGGGCGATTCGATCCTGCCGGTGCCGGAAGGGATCCCCTACGATGTCGCCGCGCTGTGCGAACCGCTGGCGGTGGCGCTGCACGGGGTGAACCGTGCCGAGGTGAAGCCCGGCGACAAGGTCGTGCTGTTCGGCTGCGGCCCGATCGGGCTCGGCATGATCGTCTGGCTGGTCGATCGCGGCGTCACCGACGTGATCGCGCTCGACCTCGCGCCCGAGCGGCGCGAGCGCGCGCTGGCGTTGGGCGCGCGCGCCGCGCTCGATCCGACCGCCGGCAACCTGCAAGACGAGATCGCCAAGCTGCACGGCGAAGTCCCGGGGCTCGTCCGCGTCGGCGTCGGCACCGACGCGTTCATCGACGCCGCCGGCGCGCCGCAGATACTCACCGATGTGATCATGATGGCGAAATGGCGCGCCAAGCTAGTGATCACCGCGGTCTACATGCAGCCGATCGACTTCCCCGTCAGCCATATGCTGACCACCGAAATGACGATCACCACCGCGGTCGGCTATCCGACCGAGTTTCCTGACGTGCTCGCGGCGATGCCCCGGCTCAAGGACAAGATCGCCAGCATGATCAGCCACAAGGTGGCGTTCGCCGACCTGATCGACGGGCTCAAAATCGCTGGGACGCCGCAATCGGCGAAAGTCATGGTCGAGTTCGAGGACGCGTGATGGCGCAAGGCGAGGCCAAACCTGCCGAGCCCGCGCTGGCCGGGCTGGTGCGCGGCGGGGACATGCAGACCGAGGCGGTGGCGATCACCGACTTCGTGTTCATGGCGCGCGATTTGTCCAATGCCTACCTCGTCACCACCAACGACGGCGACGTGATGGTCAACACCGGCTTCGTCGACAACGTGGAACGCACGGTCGGGCTGCTCGCGCCGCACCGGACCGGGTCGCTTCGGTACATCATCCTGACGCAAAGCCATGCCGATCACACCGGCGGGGTGCCCGAACTGCGCGAGGCCGCGACGACGATCATCGGCGGCCCCGGCTTCGTCGAGGCGGACGCGGACATGAGCCGGCTGATGCCGTTCTTCGGTCCGCGCACCGCCAAGCTGTGGGGATCGACGTTGCAGCGGGGCCCCGCTCCGAAGCAGCCGCCCAAGGTGACGCCCGACCTGTTCGTCGATCGCGAGCTGACAATCGAGGTCGGCGAACGGCGGTTCGAGGTCATCAGCACGCCCGAAGGAGAGACGGTCGACAGCCTGACCGTCTGGCTGCCGCGCGAACGGATCGCTTTCACCGGCAACGTGTTCGGTCCCGTCTGGCTGTCGTTCCCTTTCCTCAACACCTTGCGCGGCGACAAGCCGCGTTCGGTGCGGCGTTATCTCGCATCGCTCGAGCGCATCCGCGATCTTGGTGCCGAGACGATTATTACCGGGCATGGCGAGCCGATATCGGGCGCAGACCGCATCCGCGCCGACCTCGATCGCATGCACGCCGCAGTCAGCTATGTCCGCGACTACACGCTCGACGGCATGAACGCGGGCAGGACCGTGCACGAGCTGATGCGCGATGTCGCCGTCCCCGAAGACATCCGCATCGCCGAGTTCCATGGCAAGGCAAGCTGGGCGGTCAAGGCGATCTGGCGCGAATACGCGGGCTGGTTCCATTACGAGGACGGCACGACCGAACTCTACGGCGTCCCGCGCACGAGTATCGACGCCGACCTGGTCGAACTTGTCGGCGGCGCGGATCGCCTGGCCGAGCGCGCGCGGGCGAAAATCGCCGCCGGCCATCCGCTCGAAGCGCTGCATCTTGTCGCCATCGCGCTCGGGGCCGAGCCAAGGCACGCGGGCGCGCTAACGGCGAAAAAGGGGGCGAGCGAGGCGCTGCTGGCGGCAAGCGGTGGCGCGAACCTGAGCGAGACGATGTGGCTGCGCTCCGAGATCGCAGCGATCGACCGGCAGCTTGGTGGCGGTTGAGGTTAACGACCGGTCGGCAGATAAGCCTATCCGCAAGATCGTTGCCTTTGCCCGGCGAACCGGCTTTGGTGACGCCAAGCCAATCCAGGAGATGCCATGTTTTCCGCGATCGTGATCGACAAGACCGACACCGGCCAGACCGTCTCGGTACAGCAGCTCGACGAAGCGCAACTCCCGGAGGGCGACGTGACGATCGACGTCGCCTACTCGACGCTGAACTTCAAGGATGGCCTAGCGATCACCGGCAGCTCGCCGGTGGTGCGTAAGTTCCCGATGGTGCCGGGCATCGATCTGGTCGGTACGGTCAGCCAGAGCAGCCACGCGGATTGGCAGGCGGGCGATACGGTCGTGCTCAACGGTTGGGGCGTGGGCGAAGTGCATTGGGGCGGCCTGGCACAGAAGGCGCGGCTGAAAGGCGATTGGCTCGTGCCACTGCCGAGCGCATTCTCGCCCGCGCAGGCGATGGCGATCGGCACCGCCGGCTATACGGCCGCGCTCTGCGTCGATGCGCTGGTCGATCGGGGCGTCACCGCCGATCAGGGCGAGGTGCTCGTCACCGGCGCGACCGGGGGCGTCGGCTCGGTGGCGATCGCGCTGCTCAAGAAGCTTGGCTTCTCGGTCGCCGCGCTGACGGGCAAGGCGAGCGAGGCCGATTACCTGAAGTCGCTCGGTGCGGCGACGATCATCGATCGCGCCGAGATGAGCGAAAAGGGCAAGCCGCTGCAGAAGGAGCGCTGGGCGGGCGTGGTCGACACCGCGGGCAGCTTCACGCTTGCCAACGCCTGTGCGCAGACCAAGGCGCATGGCACGGTGGCCGCCTGCGGCCTCGCGCAAGGCCCGGACTTTCCCGCCACCGTGATGCCGTTCATCCTGCGCGGAGTCGCCCTGCTCGGTATCGATAGCGTCATGTGCCCGAAGGGTCCGCGCCTCAAGGCTTGGCAGCGGCTGGCGAACGATCTCGACGCGTCCGCACTCGATGTGATCGGCCAGACGATCCCGCTTGCCGACGCGATCGATGCAGCCGCCAAGTTCATGTCGGGCGAGGTCAGGGGGCGGTATATCGTCGACGTCAACGCTTAGCGGGATCTCCTCGCGGCGAAGACGCTGGATTATAGTAAGCATGGACACTATAGCCGTCGCATGGACGATAACGTCGCCACGCTTCTGGCTCAGGTATCGCGTCTCATGCGCCGTTCATTCGATGCGCGGGCGCGTGCGATCGGGGTGACGCGGCCGCAATGGCAGGTCCTGAGCGTGATCGCGCACAACGAGGGCATCAATCAGGGGGCGCTTGCCGAAATACTCGAGGTCGAGCCGATCACCGCGGGGCGGATGATCGATCGCCTCCAGGATGCCGACCTTGTCCAGCGTCGCGCCGACCCGAGCGATCGCCGTGCGTGGCGGCTTTATCTCACGGCGCGCGGCACCGGCCTGCTCGACCAGTTGCGCCCGCTCGCCAACGACACCCTGGATATTGCGTTGGAGGGAATGAGCGCGGCGCAACGCGATGCACTCGCCGATCAGCTGCTGGCGATGCGCGAGAACCTGGCACGGCACCTGTCGCAGCCCGCGGGCACGCCGATCGCGGTCAATGGCTGAGCAGGATCCCCAGTTCGAGGACGCGCGCATCCGCGAAGGCGTCGCGGCGGCGGAACAGCGCTCGCTGCGTCCGACCAGGCGCTGGGGCAAGTTCGCGCTGATGGCCGCTGTCCCGCTGATGCTGATCGTCGGCGCGCTCTATTACTACGTCTCCAACGATCGCTACGTTTCGACCGACAACGCCTATGTCCAGCAGGACAAGATCTCGGTCAGCTCGCTCGTTATCGGCAATATCGTCGAAGTGGGCGTGCGCGAGAACCAGCATGTCGAGGCGGGGCAGATGCTGTTCCGCGTCGATCCATCGTCATTTCGGGTCGCCATCGCGCAGGCGGACGCCGCGATTGCGGCGGCACAGGTCAAGGTCGTCGGCTTGCAGAGCGAGCTCGGCGGCACCGGCGTCGATATCGCCGGCGCGGCCGAGGACGTGAAGTTCTACGAAAATCAGTATCGGCGCGCCGCCGCGCTGATGGATCGCGGATTTTCGACCCGGGCGCAGATCGAGGCCTCGCAGCACGATCTGGCCGACGCGCGCAGCAAGCTCGCCGCCGCGCGCGCGAAGGCGAGCGAGGCGCAGGCGGCGTTGACGACCGCGCCCTCGGCCCCCGGCGTCAATCCCGGCGTGCTCGCCGCCCAGGTCCAGAGGCACAAGGCCGAGCTCGATCTGTCGCACACCACGGTCCGCGCGCCGGTTGCCGGAACGGTCAGCCAGACGTCGAGTCTTCAGCTCGGGCAACTGATGATGACCGGACTGCCGGCGGTGACGATCGTTCGCAGCGATGGCGGCTGGGTCGATGCGAACTTCAAGGAGACTGACCTCGCGCGGATGCGCGTCGGCCAGCCGGCGACGCTGACCTTCGATGCCTACCCCGGACTGCGGGTCAAGGGCCATGTCGCCAGCATGGGCGCGGGGACGGGTTCGGAGTTCTCCGTGTTGCCCGCGCAGAATGCGACCGGCAACTGGATCAAGGTCACGCAGCGCGTCACGGTGCGCATCGCGATCGACGGCAAGCCTTCGCGCCCCCTGCTCGCGGGGCTGTCTACGCACGTGACGGTGGATACCGGAACGCGGTCATGAGCGTCGATCTCGAGGCCGGCGATCGGCCGCTGTTGCCGGTCAAGCACCGCGCGATATTGCTCGGCGCGGTAATGCTGGTCGCGATGTGCCAGTTCATCGACGCCACGATCGCCAACGTCGCGCTGCCGTACATGAAGGTCAGCATCGGCGCCTCGGACGATTCGATCAGCTGGGTGCTGACGAGCTTCATCATGGCGGGCGCGATCGCCATGCCGATCACCGGTTGGCTGTCCAATCGCATCGGATCGCGCAACCTCTACATCGGCGCGACCGCGCTGTTCCTGGTCGCATCGGGAGCGTGCGGCGCGGCGACGTCGCTGAGCGAGATGGTGCTGTTCCGCCTGGTCCAGGGCGCGGCGGCCGCGTTCATGGGGCCGATGACGCAGACGATCATGTTCGACGTGAGCCCGCCGAGCAAGCAGGCCGCGACGATGTCGCAGTTCGGCATGATCGTTATGGTCGCGCCGATCAGCGGGCCGTTCCTCGGTGGTTTCCTGACCGAGAACCTCAGCTGGCGCTGGGTCTATTACATCAATCTACCGCTCGGCATCCCCGCGCTGGCGCTGCTGTGGTGGCTGCTGCCGTCGCGTCCGATGGAGCGGCGGCGGCTCGATGGGTTCGGGTTCGCCACGCTGGGCCTAGCGCTCGGCGCGTTGCAGCTCATGCTCGATCGCGGCCAGACCAACGACTGGTTCGCCAGCCGAGAGACGGTGATCGAGGGAATCGTGTTCCTGTCCGCGCTATGGATGTTCTTCGTCCATGCGCAAAGCGCGCCGCATCCGCTGTTCAGCCGGCTGCTGTTCGCCAATCCCAATTTCCTGGTCAGCATGGCGTTCATGGCGGTGCTAGGCCTCACCAACGTCGCGCTGTCCGCTGTCCTGCCGACGATGTTCCAGTCGCTCTATGGCTATCCGGTGATGATGGCCGGACTGCTGATGGCACCGCGCGGGCTCGGCGTGATCGCGATGTCGCTGATGACCGCGCGGTTGCTCGAACGCGTGGACCATCGCCTGATGATCGCCTTCGGCTACCTGATCGCCGCCTACTCGCTATGGATGATGAGCGGATGGTCGCTCGACATGGACTGGCATCCGATCGCGTTCGCAAGTTTCGTCCAGGGGCTTGGCCTCGGCATGGTGTTCGCGCCGATGAACATCGCCGCCTTCGCGACGATCCCGCCCGATCTGCGGCCGGACGGATCGAGCCTGCTTGCTCTGATCCGCAACCTCGGCGGCTCACTCGGCATCTCGGCGATCGTGACGCTGTTTGCGCGCAATCAACAGATCAGCCATTCCGACCTTGCGACGCATGTCACCGGATCGCTAATCGGCGGCGTCCCCCTGCCCGATGCCGCGACGCGGATACCCGCGATCGGACAGGCGGCGATGGCGATGCTCAACGGCGAAGTGACGCGCCAGTCGGCGATGATCGCCTATCTTGACAACTTCCATGTCCTGACGTTCGTGTTGCTGGCGATCGTGCCGTTTCCGTTCCTGATGCGCCGCGCGGTTCCCGTCCGACGAGTTCCGCGAACGGCGATGGAATAGCCGCGCCGATCACGATATGGCCGGGCGGATAGCGATAAAGAAGACAAGACAGGAGAGTGTGCGACAGTGGCTAAGACGATCGTCATCACCGGCGCGGGGCTTGGCCTTGGCCGGGCAATCGCGCGCCGGTTTGCGGCCGATGGGGAAACCGTCGTGCTGCTCGGCCGCACGCTGGCTAAAGTAGAGGCGGTGGCCGGCGAACTGGGCGGGGTCGCAATGGCAGTGGCCTGCGACGTCGCTTCGCCGGACTCGGTGCGAGCGGCGTTCGCCACGATCGCGGCGACTCATCCGACGATCGACGTGCTGATCAACAATGCCGCCGTCTTTGAGCCCTTCACGGTGGCCGAGGCGACCGACGAGCAGCTCGTATCGACCATCAGCACCAATCTGCTCGGGCCGATCCTGTGCACGCGCGCGGCGATTCCGATGCTCGGCCGGGGCGGTCTGATCGTCAACGTCAGCAGCGAATCGGTCGATATGCCCTATGCGATGCTGTCGATCTATCAGGCGAGCAAGGCGGGCCTCGAACGGCTTACGCGTTCGCTGGGCATGGAGCTCGAAGATGCGGGCATACGGCTGTCGGTGGTGCGCGCGGGGTCGATGGTCGATGCCGACGATCCGCAGGCCCCCAACTGGGATCCCGCCGCGGCGGGCCGCTTTTTCCAGATCAACGCGGCACGCGGTATCGACATGGCGACCAAGCCGATCTC
The DNA here is from genome assembly GCA_964242815.1 of uncultured Novosphingobium sp. GTDB lineage: Bacteria > Pseudomonadota > Alphaproteobacteria > Sphingomonadales > Sphingomonadaceae > Novosphingobium. The sequence continues at coordinate 53,504 of CAXSZV010000004.1, read as the reverse complement.
TTCTGTCACCTCGGTCACCGACGTATTCCGCGCGGTTGTCGACCTACCCCCCGATGTCCACTTGCCGCATATCTCCGTGGAGGCCCGTAAACCATGACCGATACCGCAACTTTCCCCGAAGCCGCCGAGCATGTGACGCTGCCCGACGCCAAGCTGTTCATCGATGGCGAGCTGCGCGATGCCGCCACTGGCAAGACCTTTGACGTGATCAACCCGTGGACCGGCCAGCCCTCGGGCAAGGCCGCCGACGGCGGGGCGGAGGATGTCGACGCCGCGATCGCCGCCGCGCGTCGCGCGTTCGACGAGACCGATTGGAGCGAGGACAAGGCCACGCGGGTCAAGCTGTTGGTAAAGCTGCGCGAACTGTTCGAGCAGAACCGCGATCGCCTGGGTGATCTGGCAGTGCATGAGGCGGGCGCGGCGCGCGGCGGCGTGACGCGCGCGCATGTCAACATGGCGCTCGATGGCTGGGACGACTATTTGCAGGTGTTCGATCGTGTCGAGTGGGAAAAGGATTACGGGGCCAAGTTCGGCTTCGGCTATGAAAGCCAGCGTGTGTCGGTGCGCGAGCCGGTGGGCGTCGTCGCGGCGATAACCCCGTGGAACGTCCCGCTCTACATCAACATCGGCAAGGTGGTCGCGGCGCTGCTCGCCGGGTGCACCGTCGTCCTGAAGCCCGCGCCCGATACCCCGGGCATGGGTTCGATCTTTGGTGAACTGGCGCAGCAGGCGGGTTTCCCCAGGGGCGTGCTCAACGTGGTGTTCGGGTCCGATCCGGTCGAGGCCGGCGAACTGCTGACCCGCGATCCGCGCGTCGACCTGGTGTCGTTCACCGGCTCGACGGGCGTCGGCAAGCGGATCATGGAGAACGGCGCGGGCACGTTGAAGCGCGTGTTCCTCGAACTGGGCGGCAAATCGGCCAAGATCGTGCTCGACGATGCGCCCAATTTCGCGATGGACGTCGCTTCGACGATCCTGGTGTTCCATGCGGGGCAGGGCTGCGCGGTGCAGTCGCGCCTGCTGGTGTCGCAGAGCCGGTACGAGGAGGCCAAAGCGATCCTCAGGGGCGCTTACGCGGGCTATGGCGAGAACTGGGGCGACCGCGACGATCCGGCGCATATCATGGGCCCGGTGATCTCGCAGCGACAACTGGACCGCGTGATGGGCTATATCGAACTCGGCAAGCAGGAAGGCGCGACGCTGCTCGCCGGCGGCAATGCACGGCCCGACAAGGGCGGCGGCTTCTTCGTCGAACCGACCTGTTTCGTCGACGTGACCAACGACATGCGCATCGCGCAGGAGGAAATCTTCGGTCCGGTTCTGGTGGTGATCCCGTATAAGGACGACGAGGACGCGATCCGCATCGCCAACCACAGCCAGTACGGCCTGTCTGGCGGCGTCAGCGGCAGCCAGGAGCGCGCGATGCATATCGCCCGCCGCGTGCGGACCGGGTCGGTCAGCGTCAACAACGGCATGGCCATCGCCGGCGACATTCCGTTTGGCGGCTACAAGGCGAGCGGCATTGGGCGCGAATGGGGCGTCGAGGGGATCGAGGAGTATACCGAGGTCAAGATGCTCGCCTGGCCGACGGGGCGGACGCAGGCGGCTGCCTGAGGCTCGCAGCCTGACGAACGTCGTTCGGAGGGTGGGGAAGACGGCCTGTCGGGCCGTCCCGCCCTCCAGGCGTTCGCTGCGCCGGTCAATCCACAGCGCCGATCGGCGATTGCAATTCGCCGGATCAGGAAGCATGTCACCCTATAACATCTTGCTTTGCGGGAGGGCCAAATGGCCGAAGCTTTCATCATCGACGCCGTTAGAACGCCGCGCGGGATCGGCAAGATGGGCAAGGGCGCTCTCTCGACGATGCATCCTGAACATCTCGCGGCATCGGTGCTCACCGCTTTAAAAGAGCGTAACGACATCAACACCGCCGAGGTTGACGATGTCATCTGGGGCACGTCGGGTACGATGGGCCTGCAGACCGGCGCGACCGGGCGGATGGCCGCGCTCGACGCCGGATTTGATATCAAGACCAGCGGTGTCAACCTCAACCGCTACTGCGGCAGCGGGCTGACCGCGACCAGCCTTGCCGCTGCGCAGATCATGGCGGGAATGGAAGACCTGGTCATCGCCGGCGGCTCCGAACAGTTAAGCTATATCAACTATTACGGCGGCAAGCTGCGCGAAGCCGGTCTTGGCGGCGGCATGGGCGTCGGTAATCCGCGGTTGCAGGCCAAGCATCCGCAAACCAACCAGGGCATCGCCGCAGATGCGATCGCGGCAATGGAAGGCATCAGCCGTGAGGATCTCGAAGAACTCGGCGTCGAGAGTCAGCGGCGCGCGGACGTGGCGCTCAAAGAAGGCCGTTTCGCGCGCTCGACGATCACCGTCACGGATGACGATGGCAACGTGATCCTCGATCACGAGGAATATCCGCGCCCGGACACCACGAAAGAGGGTCTTGCGCAGCTGAAACCCGCGTTCGAGATGTTCTATGCGATGCCCTCGGTCAAGGACGGCCCGACCTTCGTCGAGCTGATCGGTCAGAAGTATCCTGACCTCGAGGTGAAGCCGCTGCATCATGTCGGCATCTCGTCGGGCGTGGTCGACGGCGCGGCGGCGATCCTGCTCGCGTCGAAAGACTATGCCGAGGCACATGGTATGAAGCCGCGCGCGCGCATCGTCGCGACCGCCAACGTCGGCGACGATCCGACGCTGATGCTCAACGCGCCGGGCCCGGCGGCGAAGAAGGTGCTGGCCAAAGCGGGGCTGACCAAGGACGACATCGACGTCTGGGAGATCAACGAGGCATTCGCCGTCGTGGTCGAGAAATTCATCCGCGATCTCGATCTCGATCGCGCCAAGGTCAATATCAACGGCGGCTCGATCGCGCTCGGCCATCCGATCGGCGCGACTGGGGCGATCCTGATCGGCACCGCGCTCGACGAGCTGGAGCGGAGCGAGGGCCGCTATGCGCTGATCACGATGTGCGCGGCTGGCGGCATGGCACCGGCGATGATCATCGAACGCGTCTGAGCGAGGATGCGCGAGTTCGTGAAACACGTCAGGGTCGGTCTTGCCATCGGCAGCGGCGTGGCCGGATGAGCGAAGCGCCCGCTGATCTCGTCGCCGGGCGCGCCGGTTACGAAGACGGCGCCGTCGCGGTGGACGACGCGGCGATCGGTCCGCGACGCGAAATCGGCATCCGTTTGACGATCCTCGCGCGGGTATGGCGCAACAGCTTCGACCGCGAGGTGGTCGACCTCAACATCACGCGTTCGCAATGGGGGCTGATCGCGGTCGTCAGTCGGCAACCGGGCGCGACGCAGCGGATGATCGCCGAAGCGCTCGAGATGTCAGAGGCATCGGCCGGTCGGCTGATCGATCGGCTCTGCGCCGATGGTCTGCTCGAACGGCGCGATCGTGAGGATGACAAGCGCGCCCGCGCGATCTTCCTGGCGCCCGCCGCCGAACCGTTGCTGGCCCAGCTCGGGAAGATCGCCGAAGCCCGAGAGGATCGCTTGTTCGCCGGGTTTTCGGACAAAGAGATCGCGCGGCTCTCGAGCTTTATCGGTCGGCTCTACGCGAACGCGACGCGCGTCTGAACGAGCCGGATCGCTTTTCAACGTCCCCAAACGCAAAGGGGCGACGCAATCGCGCCGCCCCTGCGATATCGAGGACGAAGTGGACGCTTACCGAGCGTTCGCCAGGTCCTTCTTGGACAGCGAGGTCGTGACCTTGCCGCTCGCGTCGGAGAGAGTCGCCGCGGGCACGGTCACCAAGCGACCATCGAGAATGATCTGCGGGTTGCCCTCGGCGTTCACGCGATAGATCGAGGCGACGCGATAGCCCTTGCTGTAGAGCATCTGGCCGACGTTGACCTTGACCGGTGTGCCAGCTTCGACAGCCGCGCGAACGGTCTGCGAATCTTCAGCGGCGGCGGCGGTAAGCGGCGCGAGGCCAGCGGCGGCAATAAGGGCGAACGAGATGAACTTGTTCATGACAGCTCCTGAGAAACACGATTGCGATTGCTTTTGTTACTAACCTAACTTAGGAAAACGGCAGTCGGCGGTCAATTGCAAATGCTGCAAGTGCAGCACGCTTTTTTGCACGTATGTAAGCATGCTTAGTATCGCCGGTGAGGTTCGTTCACATGTGATGCAAGGGTTTCTTGTGTCGAGGAGGGACGGGCCGAAGCGGCGGCGGGGTCGCAACGGGGCGGTTGATCGTCGCGTCGTTTGGGCGCAGGGCAATCGATAAATGCGCCGGTTGCGGCGAGGGAGACGGGATAGATGGCGATCAAGGTGATGGACGGCGTACGCGTCCTCGAAGTGGCGCAGTTCACCTTCACGCCAGCCGCCGGCGCGGTGCTCGCCGACTGGGGCGCGGACGTCATCAAGATCGAGCATCCGGTGCGCGGCGACACGCAGCGCGGGTTTCTCAACATGGGCGGGGTCAAGCTTGATCCGCTGCGCCACACGCTGATCGAGCACCCCAATCGCGGCAAGCGAAGCGTCGGCATCGATCTGGCCCTGCCCGAGGGTCAGGAACTGCTCTACGAACTCGCCAAGCAGTGCGACGTGTTCCTGACCAACTTCCTTCCGCAAATCCGCCAGAAGAACAAGTTCGATATCGAGCACATCCGCGCCGCCAACCCCAACATCATCTACGCGCGGGGCAGTGCGCTCGGCAACAAGGGCCCCGAACGTGAAGTCGGCGGGTTCGACGGCACATGCTTCTGGGCGCGCAGCGGCATTGCCGACGCGATGACGCCCAAGGAATTAGGCGGCCCGCTCGGTCAAGGCATCCCCGCGTTCGGCGATTCGATCGGTGGCATGTTCATCGCCGGTGGTATCTCCGCCGCATTGTTCCATCGCGAAAAGACCGGCGAGGCGGTCGAACTCGACGTGTCGCTGCTCAGCACCGCTTGGTGGGCATCGGGCGCGCTGATCTCGCAGGTCATGGAAACCGGCGTCACCATGCGCAATTCGATGCCGAACGCGCCCAATCCGAGCGTGAACCCGTTCATGGGCAACTTCGCGACGTCGGACGGCGGCACGATCAACTTGTGCACGCTCAGCCCCACCGGTCACATCCGCAGCCTGTTCGAGCATCTCGGCATTCCCGAAGCCGCCGATGATGCCCGCTTTGCCGAGCCGCACGCGCTGTTCGAGAACACCCGCGCGGCGGTGGCGCTGATCGCCGAAGCGTTCACCAAGCAGCCGTTCGAATATTGGCGGCAGCATCTGAAGACCTATTCGGGCCAGTGGGCGCCGGTCCAGAGTTTCGAGGACCTGCTGACCGACGACCAGACGATCGCCAACGACATGATCATCGAGGTCGAAGGCGCGGACGGCGGCGCACCGCTCAAGCTCGTGCGGGGCCCCGTCCAATTCAACGGCGAGAAGCTTGAGACCAGCCGCGCGCCGCAGGCATCCGAGCATACCGAGATCGTGCTGATGGAGATGGGCGTCGAATGGGATCGCATCGAGGCGTTGAAGGCAAAGGGCGCGATCGCCTGATCCACGATCGGTCGATGGCCGGGTCATGCAGTCCTTGAACCTGTCACGCCCATCGGCCTAGAAATCAGTATCGAATACAAACAAGGATCATTGATGAAGCCCGGAACCCGATTGAAGAGCGCCGCTGACGATACCGAGGTGATGGTGATCCGCGCGGGCGACGGCACGATCGAGTGCGGCGGCTCGCCGATGGCGGAGGCCAAGCCTGCCGAAGCCGCGCCGCTCGCCGCCGATTTTTCGGCCGGCACGCTGATGGGCAAGCGCTATGTCGATGCCGATGGCGCTTACGAGTTGCTGTGCGTCAAGCCGGGCAAGGGGTCGCTTTCGGTCGATGGCAAGGCACTGGTGATCAAGGACGCCAAGCCGCTGCCGGCGTCCGACTGATCCCGCCGGGCTAACGCATCCGATGAACATCGCCCTGCTTCTGGAAATGGCCGCCGAGGCCGCGCCCGATCGCATCGGCCTCGTCTGCGACGGCAAGCGCTGGACTTACGCCGATCTGCTCGCGGCGGCGCGAGGTGCGAGCCAGCTGATCGCCGACAGTGCGTGCACGACGGTCGCGCTGCTCGACGAAAGCAGCGAAGCGGCGGTGATCGCGCTGTTCGCCGCGGCGCTCGCGGGGGTGCCCTATTGCCCGCTCAACTATCGGCTGGCCGACGAAGACCTTGGCGCACTGCTAACCCGGATCGCTCCCGCGCTGATCGTCGGTGACGAGGAGCGCGTGCTGCGCCTTTCGCCCGATGCCGAAGTCGGCGATCAAGGCCACACGGTCTATTCGCGCGAACTGTTCGCGCAAGCCGTGCAGGAGGTAACTCCGACGCTTGAGGCGGACCCGGGCGAGGGTATCGCGATCCAGCTGTTCACCAGCGGCACCACCGCCGCGCCCAAGGCGGCGATCTTGCGCCACGCGAACTTGCTGGGCTATATCCTCGGCACGGTCGAATTCGCCAGCGCCGACGAGGCCGATGCGGCGCTCGTCGTGGTCCCGCCGTACCATATCGCCGGTATCTCCGCGCTGCTCAGCTCGATCTATGCGCAGCGCAGGATCGTGCTGCTGCCCGCCTTCTCCCCCGAGGCCTGGCTGGAGCTCGTGGCGGACGAGCGCGTGTCGAACGCTTTCGTCGTGCCGACGATGCTCGGCCGCATCATCGAAGCGCTCGATCAGGCGCCCGACGCCGATGTCTCGTCGCTGCGCGGCATCGCTTATGGCGGCGGCAAGATGCCGATCGAGGTGATCCAGAGCGCGCTCGCGCGTTTTCCCGATGCGGGCTTCACCAACGCCTATGGCCTGACCGAGACCAGCTCGACCGTCGCGCTCCTCGGCCCCGACGATCATCGCGCCGCGCTCGCGTCCGACGATCCGCAGGTCCGCGCGCGGCTGACCTCGGTCGGCACGCCGATCCCGACGGTCGAAGTCGAGATCCGCGACGAGGCCGGCAAACCGCTCGCGGTCGGCGAGCCAGGTGAGATCTACGTGCGCGGAGAACAAGTTTCGGGCGAATATCGCGAACGCAGCGCGCTCGACGCCGACGGCTGGTTCCCGACGCGCGACGCCGGGTTCATCGACGCCGACGGTTATCTGTTCCTGTCGGGCCGCGCCGACGACGTGATCGTGCGGGGAGGCGAGAACCTGTCGCCGGGCGAGATCGAGGACGTGTTGCTGACGCATTCCGCGATCGCCGACGCCTGCGCCTGCGCGGTGCCGTCGGTCGAATGGGGCGAGGCGGTGGGCGTCGCGGTCGTCGTGCGCGACGGGCATGCCGCGCCGGGCGAGGAAGAGCTCAAGCAGCTGATCCGCTCGCGCCTGCGCTCGTCGCGCGTGCCCGATAGACTGCGTTTCGTCGGCGCCTTGCCTTACAACGAGATGGGCAAGCTGTTGCGGCGCGAGGTCAAGAAGATCCTTGCCGAGTAGACCGGGATTTGCCTGCCCGGCGCGGGCAGAAGAGCTCGCCATTCCCCTCGCCGGTTGGGCCGATCGCCAGTTGGGGTTGCTCGCCCGGGAAACCGGTTCGACCGCCATTGCCGGGCTCGATGGCGCGACGTTGCTCGGCGAGCGCGGCTCGAACGGCGGCTTCACGATCAATGGCCTGCGCTCGGCGGGGCTCGGCGCGAGCCGGCTGATGCGGACGCGCAATGGCGGCTGGTTCGCGCTGACGCTCCTGCGCCAGGAGGACCGCGCGATGCTGCCGGCGCTGTTCCTGGATGACATCGCCGGCGACGGCGACGAAGCGATCGCCGTCGCGGTTGGCCGGCATCATGTGAATGATCTGGTTGCGCGAGGACGATTGCTGGGCTTGCCGGTCGCATCGGCGGACGAGACGCCGGTATCTCCCCCGCTGGCAACGATCGCCGAGGGACCCTTTTGTCGCCGCGATGCCGCCGCGAAGCCGCTCGTCATCGATCTGTCGGCGATCTGGGCGGGGCCGCTCGCCGGGCACCTGCTGTGGCTGGCAGGCGCAGAGGTGGTGAAGGTCGAGAGCCTGACGCGGCCCGACCTCATCCGGCGCGACGATCCCGCAACGTTCGACTTGATCAACCAAGGCAAGGCGAGCGTGCTGATCGATTTCGCCAGCGATGCGGAGAAGGCGGCGCTGATCGCGCTGATCCGCCGCGCCGATATCGTCATCGAATCGTCGCGCCCGCGCGCGCTGCGCCAGCTCGGGATCGACGCCGACCGGTTGGTGCGCGACACGGCGGGCCTAGTTTGGCTCAGCGTCACCGGTCACGGCTTTGTCGGCGAAGCGATCGACTGGGCCGGCATCGGCAACGATTGCGGTGTCGCGGCCGGGCTCAGCCGCGCGATGGAGCGTGCATCGGGTCGCATCGGCTATGTCGGTGACGCCTTGCCCGATCCGCTGACCGGCATCGTCGCGGCACGCAAGGGCTGGCGCGCCTGGCGATCGGGCCACGCGCGGCGCATCGGACTGTCGCTGACGGGGATCGCGAACCGGGCGCTGCGCGATGAGCACGAGCGCGGGCCGGCGCAGCTCGACGCCGATCTCAAGGCCTGGGGCGTGGCTGAGGGACGGACGATGCCGCGCCTGCAGCGCCGACCGATGCTCGCACCCGCGCGGTCGCTCGGTCAGGATACCGCGCATTATTTCCCGACGCTTGCGCGATGCTGATCCGCAACGCCGAGGTGTGGGGGCGCGGCATCGCCGACGTCCGCCTTGCTGGTGGCGTGATCGCGGCGATCGGCGCGTTGCCGCCTCGGCCGGGCGAGCCGACGATCGAGGCGCACGGCGGCGCGCTGCTTCCCGGCTTGCACGATCATCATATTCACTTGGCCTCGCTTGCCGCGCGGTCGGCGTCGATCGTCTGCGGTCCGCCGCAAGTCACCGGCGTGGCGGATCTGGCGCGCGCGCTCGACCTGCCCGGCAGCGGCTGGCTGCGCGGCATCGGCTACCACGAAAGCGTGATGGGCCTGCCCGATGCGAGCGCGCTGGACGAACTCGTCGCCGCGCGGCCGATCCGTATCCAGCATCGTTCGGGACGCATGTGGCTGCTCAACTCGCGCGGCCTCGCCGAACTGCTCGCGCGCACGGCGCCGCCGCCGGGTTTGGAGCGTGTCGACGGACGGTTCACCGGGCGATTGTTCGACGCCGACGATTGGCTGCGCGCCGCGCTCTCCGGCACGCCGCCCGAACTCGCACCGATCTCGTGCGAACTGGCGCGCTTGGGCGTTACCGGCGTCACCGACATGTCGCCGCGCAACGGTGAGGCCGAAGCCGCATACTTTGCGCGCGAAGTCGCGTCGGGCGGGCTGGCGCAACGGCTGGTCCTGGCAGGAAGCGAGCAACTGAGCGTGATCGAGCCGCAGGGATGGGCGCTCGGGCCGACGAAGCTTCATCTGCATGAAGCCGCCTTGCCCGACTTTACCGTCGCGGCGGGCATGATCCGCCGATCGCACCGCGCCGCGCGGCCGATCGCGGTCCATTGTGTGTCCGAAGTCGAGCTGGTGTTCACCGTGGCGTTGTTCGAAGCTGCCGGCACGATCTTAGGTGATCGCATCGAGCACGCATCGGTGGCATCGGAAGCGTTGGCCGACCGCATCGCCGCGCTTGGCCTGCGCGTCTGCGTGCAGCCGCATTTCATCGCGGAACGCGGCGATCGCTACCTTGCCGATGTCGAGCCGCGCCACCACGCCGACCTCTACCGCCTAAGTACGCTTGCCAGCCGGGGCATAACGCTCGCCGGCGGCAGCGATGCGCCGTTCGGCGATCCCGATCCCTGGGCAGCGATGCGCGCTGCCGTGACGCGCACGACGCGTTGCGGCGCAATCGTCGGCGCGGACGAGGCGTTGTCGGCCGAAGCGGCGCTCGACCTGTTCCTGCGCGATCCGCTCGACCTGGCGCTCATGCGGCGCATCGGACCAGGGTTACCCGCGGACCTGTGCCTGCTCGACCGGCCGTGGGCGCAGGCGCGCGAGCGGCTTTGCGCCGACGACGTGCTCGCCGTCTGGGCGTCAGGCCGGCTGATCCACCAGCGCGTCGATCAGGCCCCAGTCGAGCGCTTGGCGAGCGCCGAGGCGCTGGCCTGACAGGATCATCAGCGCGGTCCGCTGGCGACCGATGCGCCGGGTCAGCGATACACAACCCCCCGCCCCCGGAATGACTCCCATCGCGAGCTCGGGCAGGTGAAACCAGGCGCGTCGGCTCGCGGTGATGCGATGCGCGAAGGCCGCAAGCTCGAGCCCCGCGCCGATACATGCGCCGTCAATGTGCGCGACGAGCTTGTGCGCGCAGCGCGCCGCCTGAACGGCTGGAAGCGTGCGTGCGCGGATCGCGTGCGCGGTCGCCGGATCGGCCGTCGTGCCGAACTCGACAAGGTCGGCGCCCAGGCTGAACACGCGCCCGTTCGCGCGCAGTTCGACCTCGCTTATCGCATCGTCGAGCGAGCCGACCGCGAACGCTTCATAGAGCGCATCGCGCATCGCGCGGTCGATCGCATTGCCCGCGACGGCGCGATCAAGGGTGATCCGCATCCGGCCGTCGTCGCGGTCCAACCTTACCATCCCCGGGGGTGTCGGCCGAGCGCCCGGCGCTCTCTGTAAGCCAAGCCAGCGCTTATGCTCATCGCTCCCCTGCAGCATTGCGTAAGTAGCGGACTCAGCGACGAGCCCCGGCTCGATCGCCATGTCTGGGAGCATTCGCAGCAACCGCACCGCCGCAGCCGCCGCCAACGGCGTTGCGCCGACCTGCGCGACCAGACGCTCGATGCCGATCGGTGGCTCGACCACCGCGTCGAGCGCGGCGGCGAGCGGATGATCGCGCGGGCCTATGCCGATTACCGGATAGGACGGCGGGACGAAGCCATTTCCGGCCCCATCCGATGACGCCAAGTCGATGAACGCCAGCGAACGCTCGGGCGGGATCGCGCCGACGGCGAAGCGCGAGCTATCGACGACGAAGTTGGCGGGCGGGTCCATCGGAACTGATCGCGCGCCTGCAAACGCTGCGCAAGCCCATCGCGCAATGTTGCCGCTGGCTGACCCGGCGATCGGCGGCGAGCGACCGGACGGACTGCGCGTCGCGGCATGCCCGCGCTCGACCGCGCCGCCAAGCCGCTCTTTAGAAAGCGATTGAACGACCCCCCGGACTATGGTGAGGCGACAATCGCGGACGCCCGTGGCGGCGGCACCCAAGAATCATAATTTGGCGAGATGGCGACGGCGATGAACTTTGATCTGACCGACGAACAGGAGATGGTGCGCGATACCTTCGCGCGTTTTCTCGACGAGAACAGTAGCACCACCCGGGTGCGCGCGGCGATCGACGCTGGCGGTTTCGATGGCGACCTGTGGCGCGGTCTGGGCGAGCTTGGCGCTTTTGCGATGCGCGTACCCGAAGAGGCCGGTGGCCTGGGGCTCGGCCTGTTCGATGCGGCGGTGCTGATGGAGGAAGCCGGCCGCACGCTGGTATCGGGTCCGCTGGCGGAAACGCTGGTCGCCGCGCGGCTGCTCGCGACGCTGGGCGGCGAGGCGCAGGCGGACCTGCTCGGTCGCGTGCTCGCGGGCGAAGCGGTGGTCGGCCTCGCCTTTTACGACATCGCGCAGCGGCCGGTGCAATGGATCGCCGGCGGCGCGGTCGCCGAAGCGGTCATCGCGCGGCGCGGCGACGAGGTCGTGCTTGTTACTGTACCCGAAAGCGCGCGCCGGGCCGAGAGCAACCTTGCGTCGACGCCGTTGTCGCAGATCGATCTCGGCGCGCTGGTCAGCGAGAAGATCGGCTCCGATCACCGGATCTTCGCCGCGGGTATCGAGGAGTGGAAGCTGCTGATCGCCGCCGCGCTGGCGGGGCTCGGACGTGAAGCGCTAAAGCTCGGCGCCGCTTATGCGTGCGAGCGCAAGGCTTTCGGCCAGCTGATCGGTACGTTCCAGGGCATCTCGCACCCGCTGGCCGATCGCCTGTGCGATATCGACGGCGCGAAGTTCCTGGTGTGGAAGGCGATCCGCGACTTGTTCGATGGATCGGACGAGGCCGCGCCGGGGATCAGCCTCGCCTTGTGGTGGGCGAGCGACACCGCCGCGACCGCGACCGCGCAGGCGCTGCACACGTTCGGCGGCTATGGGCTGACCAACGAATACGACATCCACCTGTTCAGCCTGCGCGTGAAGGCGTGGCCGCTGGTGTTCGGCGATCCGCAACTGCTGCTCGAGGAAGCTGGACGGCGGCTCTACGCGGGTGAAACGGCCTCGCTGCCCGAAACGGGCGAGGTATCGATCGATTTCGACCTCGGCCCCGAAGCGGCGATGATCGTCGAGGAAATCGACACGCTGTTCAACACGAACGTCACGCCTGAAATGCGCGAGAAGTTCCACTATTCCTGGGAAGGATACGTGCCCGAGGTCCACAAGCTGCTCGCCGAGAACAAGCTGCTGTTCCCCGGGTTGCCCAAGGAACTGAGCGGGCGCGACATCCCCGCCTATGCGAAGATCGCCGCTACCGGGGCGTTCGAGCATCAGGGATACAATACGCCGGCGGCGGGCGTCGCCGGCATGGTCGCGTTGATGATCCACCGCTACGGCAGCGACGAGCTGAAGGAGGAAGTGCTCACCAAGATCATCAACGGTGATGTGCTGTGCAGCCTTGGCTATTCGGAACCCGGATCGGGCTCCGACGTCTTTGCCGCGCAGTGCCGCGCGACACCCGACGGAAACGGCTGGCGGATCGACGGCACCAAGATGTGGACCAGCGGCGCCAACCTTGCGACCTACGTGCTGATGCTCGCGCGCACCAATACCGAGGTGGCGAAGCACAAGGGGCTGACGATGTTCATCGTGCCGCTCAACGCCGAAGGCGTGACCGTGCAGGCGGTGCATACGTTCCAGGACGAGCGGACCAACATCACGTTCTATGATGGCGTGAAGGTGCCCGACAGCTGGCGGCTTGGCGAGGTCGACGGAGGGGTCAAGACGATGGCGGTCGCGCTCGAGATCGAACAGGGGGGGAGCTTCGCCCGGATCATCAAGCAGATGCTGCACGCGGCACAGGAACTGTGCGCGGAACTGCCCGGCGACATCGTCGGGGTGGAAGGCGGCGGCAGGCTGATTGATACGCCTCGTGCGCAGACGCGTCTCGCCCGCACGCTCGCCAATGTGTGGGTCAGCGAGATGATGGCCTATCGCGCCCAGTGGGCGAGCATCGAGAAGAAATCGAACCTCGCCTACGGTCCGATGGCGAAGATGTATTCGTCGGACAAGTTCGTGACCGATTCGCGCGATCTGATGGACCTAACCGCGCCACTGTCGCTGTCGAACCGCGAGGGCGCGGCGGCGCTGATCAATCAGTGTTACCGCCACGCGCAGGGGACGACGATTTACGGCGGGACCAGCGAAGTGCACCGCTCGATGGTTGCAGAACGCGGGCTTGGCCTGCCCCGGACACGTGGCTGACATGACAACGACCGAAGTGCCAGCGCACCAGGCTGACGGCGAAGCGCCGCACCTGCTGACCGAAACGACCGATGACGGCATCACCATCGCGACGCTCAACCGTCCGGACAAGTTGAACGCCATCTCGCGTCAGATGATGGACCTTTTGACCGACGCGGTGCTGACCTTTCGCGACGACGAGGCGGCGAAGGTGTTCCTGATCCGCTCGCGCGGCCGCTATTTCAGCTCGGGCGCGGATCTGCTCGGCGGAGAACCGAAGATCGTCTCGCCCAGCGCGACCAGCGGCTCGGCGCGGGGGATCCGCGAAAACCATCGCTTGAACCTCAACAACATGCAGCAGTTGTGGGACGAGATGGAGCATATCGAAAAGCCGATCGTCGTCGCGCACCATGCGATGTGCGTCGGCGGCGGGCTGGAGATGAGCCTGTCGTGCGATTTCCGGCTTGCCGCCAAGAGCGCGGCTTATGCCTTTCCCGAGGGCCTATTCGGCGTCCTGCCTGCCTCGGGCGGCGTATCGCGGCTGTCGCGGATGTGCGGTCCGCACTGGGCGCGCTGGCTCATCATGGCGAACAAGCCCGCCGACGCCGATCTCGCGTTCACCATGGGGCTCGTCCACCAGGTCTATCCCGACGATACTTTCGAGGACGAGGTGATGGCGTTCTGCCGCCATCTCGCCAAGCAGAACCCCGAGCAGATGGGCGCGGCCAAGATCGCGATCGAGATGGCGAGCGAGGTCGGCCGCGATCTGGGTCGGCATGTCGAGCGCATGGCGAACAGCGCGTTGATGCTGAACCCGGCCTATCGCGAGGGCTTGGCGAAATATGTCAAAGGCATCGGCGGAAAGGGTAAGGACGGTTGACCGACAGACCGCCATCGAACCGGTCCTGGCCGCTGAGCGACACGCCGCCGAGTCGGCTCGAACGGATCGACATCGCCACGATCTATGCGCTCCGCCGATGGTCCGCCCATCCGCTGACGAAGTTGGCGCAAGCGATCGGCTTGCTTGGCGGGGGATGGCCGATCGCGACGGCCTGCGGCGCGACGCTGGCGAGCGGGCTGGTCCTGCGCCGTCCGCGACTGGTTCGTGCCGGAATGCGGATGATCGCGGCGGACGCGATGGCTGCGGCGATCAAGTGGGTTACCAAGGACCGGGTCGACCGCACGCGGCCCTCGCACATGCTCGACACCGGGCGCTATCAGATGACGCGGGGGCGGTCGAAGGAGCCGTGCATGCACTCGTTCCCATCCGGACATTCAGCCCGGGCGATGGCCATCGCGACTGCGGCCGCGCGTGAAATACCCGAGGCGCGTGTCGCGTGCTTGGGCGCGGCGACCGCGATCGCGGCATCGCAGGTGCCGCGGCATACGCATTTTCCGAGCGACATCGTCGCGGGTGTCGCGATCGGCGTTCTCGCCGAGGTGATCACCAATTTCGTATGGACCAGGCTGACGCGTTCCGGCGACGTCGACTAAAATCGGGTCGCCTATCGCGCCACGAGGTATGCGCACGCCGTCCTTCCCCGATGAGCCCGCTTGACGCTACGTCCGGCCTGCGTCACCCGATCGGCGCATGTCCGCCGCCACGCCGCTGATCCTGTTCAACAGCCTGACGCGGCGGCACGAGCCGTTCGAGCCGATCCACCCCGGCGAGGCGCGCGTCTACAGTTGCGGCCCGACGGTCTACAATTTCGCGCATATCGGTAACATGCGCGCCTATGTCTTCGCCGACGTGCTCGGACGCGCTCTGACTTGGAAAGGGTACGTGCTGCGCCATGTGATCAACATCACCGATGTTGGGCATCTGACCGATGATGGCGATACGGGCGAGGACAAGCTGGAACGCGCGGCGCAGGCGGGTGCGCGGTCGATCTGGGAGATCGCGCGGAGCTACACCGAAGCCTATTGGGCCGATGTCCGCGCGCTGAACATCCGCGAGCCGGCGCAATGGTCGATCGCCACCGACTATGTGCCCGAGATGATAGCCTTCGCGCAGACCATCGCCGAGCGGCACTGCTATCAGCTCGACACCGGGCTCTATTTTGATATTGGTACGGTCGCCGATTACGGCCGTCTGGCGCGCGCTCCGGCCGACGTGGAGGTCGATGCGAACGAGAGCGGCGCGCGTATCGAGGCCGTGGCGGGCAAGCGACATCCGGCCGATTTCGCGATCTGGCGAGCGACTCCGGCGGGTGAGACGCGCCAGATGGAATGGGATTCGCCGTGGGGCAAGGGCGCGCCGGGCTGGCATCTCGAATGCTCGGTGATGAGTGGCAAGCTGCTCGGTTTTCCGTTCGACATCCACACCGGCGGGATCGACCACCGCGAGATCCACCACCCGAACGAGATCGCGCAGAACCAGGCCTACGTGTTCGGCGGCGAGCCCGCCTGCTGCGGATCGCTCGACGAACCCGCGCATTCCGGCGCGCGGATGTGGCTGCACAACAACTTCCTGGTGCTACGCGCCGACCAGGATGCAGCGGGCCAGAGCGGATCCGGAAAGATGTCCAAGAGCGCGGGGGAATTCCTGCGGCTGCAATTGCTGGTCGATCGCGGCTATCATCCGATCGCCTACCGGCTGATGTGTCTGCAAGCGCACTATCGCGGCGAGCTGGAGTTCAGCTGGAACGGGCTGACGGCAGCGCTGACGCGGCTGAAGCGGATCGTGATCGCGGTCGGCCAACTCCGCGGTCGCGGCGAAGTGGACGCGGTGCCGGGGCCAAGGCTCGCGCCCTTCATTGAACAGTTCGAC
Source organism: uncultured Novosphingobium sp. (assembly GCA_964242815.1). GTDB lineage: Bacteria > Pseudomonadota > Alphaproteobacteria > Sphingomonadales > Sphingomonadaceae > Novosphingobium. Next base: position 37,339 of record CAXSZV010000004.1, on the reverse strand, counting down.
GCGGCGATCAGCGACGATCTCAACACGCCGGTCGCGCTGACCGTGCTCGAAGCGGTACTGGCACTCAAAAAGACCGACCCGGCCGAAAAGCTTGCCGCTGTCGAGGCGATGGATGGCGTGCTGGGTCTTGGTCTTGCCAGCCTGCGCCGCGCCGATCTGCGCATCCGGCCGACATCGGCGGTCATCGACGAAGCCGCTATCGCCGCCACGATCTCGCGCCGGTCAGCGGCGCGCGCGGCGAAGGATTTCGCCATGGCCGATTCCGTGCGCGATGAACTGGTCGCGCAGGGGGTAGAGGTGATGGACGGCGATCCGCTCGGGTGGGACTGGAAGCTCGCGTGACGCCGTTTGGGCAATCGTGCGCAATGACCCGATGACCATGGCGAAGACCCTTGCTGTCCTCAATTCGTCGGTGCGCCCGATCCTGGCGCCACAGCTTCCATCGACGATCGAGCCGCGATGGTTCGATGCCGACGGCGAAGCGCTCGCGCTTGCCGATGAAGCCGAGATCGGCTGGTTCGATACGCTCGAGCGTGCGGCGTTGCGCGAAATGGTGCGCCGATCGCCGCATCTTCGCTGGATCGTCACGGCCGCCGCCGGCGTCGACAGCTTTCCACTAGATCTGATCGCCGAACGCGGCATCGTGCTGACCAACGGCGCGGGGCTTCATGCCGCGACGATCGCCGAATACGCGGTGATGGCGATGCTGACGATCGCGAAGGGCTATCGCGAGGTCGTCCGCGCACAGGATCGGCACGAGTGGCTGCACGAGCCGCCCGGCAAGCGCGAGCTGCGTGGTACGCGAGCGCTCATCATCGGCGCGGGTGCGATCGGCGGACGCGTGGCAGACCTGTTGCGCGGCTTCGGCGTCGAGGTGGTCGCGGTGCGCCGCCATGCGGCAAACGGCGCGATCGGCGCGGACGAATGGCGCGGCCGGCTGGCTGAATTCGACTGGGTCCTTGTCACCACCGCCGCGACATCGGCGACCGACAAGCTGATCGGCGCGGCTGAATTCGCGGCGATGCGGCGGGGCGTTACCGTGCTCAATTTCGCGCGCGGCTTCGTCCTCGATCAGGATGCGCTGATCGCCGCACTGCGTTCAGGGCAAGTCGGCGCGGCGTTTCTCGACGTGACCGACCCCGAGCCACTGCCGCCCGACCATCCGCTGTGGGACCAGCCGAACGCGCACATCTCGATGCACCTGTCGGGCCGATCGCAGGACACGGTCGCGTGCGACGCCGTCAGTCGCTTTCTGGATAACCTCGAGCGCTGGCGGCGCGGCGCGCCGTTGTCACATGTCGTAGACCTGCGGCAGGGATACTGACCGCCGGCGTTCCGTTCAGCCGTCGTCGAGCACGAGCAGCGTCGCTTCCACGATCACCTCGGGCTGCGGCGTCTGGCGGTGCTCGACAAGATCGATCGAGACGTCGGCGACGAGCCGGCCGTGGAGAGTGAACTCGTGGTCGGGGGCGGCGACGATGAACGCCTCTGCCGCATCGCATCCGGCATCGCCCGTGAACCGCAGGCGCACCGTATGCCGCATCCCCGTGAACGTGATGCTCGCCCAGGGGCTTTCCGCGTGGGACAGCAGTTGCGCTTCGTCTCCCGCGAGCTTGAGGATCGCGCTCACCAATTGCAGCCACGGTCGCCGCTCGCGGCGGAGGGGAGGGGAGCAGTGAGCGCCAGGCAACGCAGGATCAATAAGCATGGAGCGTCTCCCGATACGTGTTCATGAAATGTTCCACACGGGAGGTAACCGTTGGGCCAGGCATGCGACCGTTACGCAGGTCCTGGACGAAGCGCGGGTCATTGGCCGCAAGTCGGCCGAACTTGGTCCACGGCATGCCCGTCTGCCGTAGGAATGCTTCGATATCGCGAATCAGCATGTCGTTTCTCCCAACCCTGGTGCTGGCTCACAACCAAACAAGAGGGAGAAATCCTACTTGTCTAGTAAAAATACATCGAGTATCGACCCGCGCATGGATAAGGCTGACCCACGTGCGACACTTCTGGCGCTGGCTGACCAGCGTGCGGTCAGCTTGGCGGAGCTGTCGCGGATGATTGGCCGCAATGCCACCTATCTGCAGCAGTTCGTGCGCAAGGGCAGCCCGCGCAAGTTGGAAGAGGACGACCGCCGGACACTGTCGCGCTTTCTTGGCGTCGACGAGGTCGAGTTGGGCGGACCGGGGGAAAAATCCTTGCGGCCGTCCAGTGAATGGAGCGATGTACCGCGTCTTGCGCTCGGTGCTTCGGCGGGACCGGGCCGGGTCGTGGGCGATGAGCGGCCGTTTGGCGCGTTCCGCTTTTCGACCCGCTGGCTGCGCGGGCAGGGGTTCGATCCGGCAGCGCTCTCGGCGATCGCGGTGACCGGTGATTCGATGGAGCCGACGTTGCGCGATGGCGATGAGATTCTCGTCGATCGCACGCCCCGCCCGTTGCGCGACGGAATTCATGTGGTCCGCGTCGACGACGCGCTGCTCGTCAAGCGCATCGACGCCGGGCGCGCGGGGATGGTCACGCTGCTCAGCGACAATCCCGCCTATCGCCCGATCGAACTGGAGCCGGCCGCGCTCGCGGTGATCGGCCGTGTCGTCTGGAAGGCGGGGCGGCTGTAACCGTCGGCGCGAATTGCGGACGTTGCAATGCGCGGCCCATCCCGCCATTTGTCACGCATGAGCAATAGCGACACAACGCCCCACGATCCGCCGATGCGCGTGGCAATCGTTCCGGTCACCGCGTACCGGCAGAATTGCTCGTTGGTGTGGTGCACGCGCACGATGCGCGGCGCGCTGATCGATCCGGGCGGCGACCTCGATCGGCTGAGGCTCGCGCTCGACAAGGCCGGGGTGACGCTCGAGAAGATCATCGTCACGCACGGCCACATGGACCATTGCGGCGAGGCGGGCATCATGGCGCGCGAATACGGCGTGCCCATCGAAGGCCCGCATGAGGACGATCGCTTCTGGATCGAACAACTCGACCAGGCCGCCGAGCGTTTCGGCTTCAATGGCGAGACGTTCGAGCCCGATCGCTGGCTCAAGGATGGCGACACCATTACCGTCGGCGACCTGACGCTCGACGTTCTCCATTGCCCGGGCCACACGCCGGGCCATGTCGTGCTGCACCATGCGCCCTCGCAACTGGCGGTGGTGGGCGACGTATTGTTTCAGGGCTCGATTGGCCGCACCGATTTTCCGCGCGGTAACCACGCCGATCTGCTCGCGTCGATCACCGGCAAGCTGTGGCCGCTGGGCGACGACACCACCTTCATCCCCGGACACGGGCCGACGAGCACGTTCGGCGCGGAGCGGCGCAGCAATCCGTTCGTCGCCGATCATCGCTTCGGGTGATCGGGCCGACCGACGGTCGCATTGGCGGTAAGACGCGCTTCGACAAGCTAACCGCACCAATCCAGCCAGCGCGATAAGGCCTGATTAGCGTCATTGCGTCATCTTTGCGAAAGGGTGGACGCGTTATCTTCAGCGCCGCTGTGCCGACTGAGGAGTGGTCATGAGACCGGTGACGCTGCCGCATGGCGCGCAAGTGCCTTCGATCGATATCGGGCTATGGGGGCGTGGCCTTGCGCAGAAGCTTCGCTTGTCGCTCGTCGGCGATCGACTTGGCCGTGAGGGTGCGACCGTCGAACACGGTTTCGCAGCCGACCCGCCGAGGCCTGGGCAACCTCGGCTTGCCAAGGCGTTCAAGGCGATGCGCATCGTTCGCACGATGGTGCGCGAGCCGCGATTGGTGAGCGATACGTTCGCCTTCGCCCATGCCTACGGTCATCGGCTGGCGATCGGGGGGATGCGGAGCTTCCTCAAGCCGTTTCGGCCGTTCGCCTGCGCTGCCTGGACGCCGACGGAAAAGCTGCGCCGCATCCGCCAGCACTTTGAAATCGTCGACGCATTCGGCGGCATCCTGAGCCCGACGAAGGGACCGCCGCGGACGCTGGCGATCTTGCCGATCGAAGGCGCGAGCCATCGCGTCACGATCGATGAGCCCTCGATAATGCTCGACGACGGTCTGAGCGTCATAAGCTTGTGGCGCGACGATCGGCGGCTGTTCTCGCTCTGCTTCGTCTTATCGAGCGAGGCGGGCCTATCGGTCGCACGGATAGGCGGCATCCAGGGCCGCGCGGAAACCGGGGTGCTCGACATCTATCGCGCGATGACCAAGGATGCCTGCGGCCTTCGTCCGCGTGACCTGCTGATCGACGTGTTTCAGACCGTCTGCCGCGCGCTCGGCGTGGAGCGCATCTTCGCGATTGCCAACGGCGCTACCTATCATTTCGACCCATATTTTGGTGATCACCCGATGTGCGTGGTGCGACTCGATTACGATGCGATCTGGTACGATCGCGGCGGTCGGCGCAGCGGCGACGACTGGTATGAGATCCCGGTGGATCCGGGCCGCCGCATCTCGGCCGACGTACCGGCCCGCAAGCGCGCACTCTACCGTAAGCGTTACGCGATGCTCGATGCGATCGAGACCACGCTGGTCCGGGCGGTGCGCGATCAGATTACCGCGCCCGGCCTGCGCGGCCGCAGGTTCCTCGATCAATGGGCCCTCGATCACGCCGGCCTAGAAGACGCCGGTGGCGATCAGCAGCGCGACGACCGCCAAGCCGAGTTCGATCGTCAGCGTGATCATGATGCCCGCGCCGCGTGCGATATTGGGCTTGTCCACGTCCATGCCGATCACGTGCGCGACGCGCGCGAGCATGAACAGCGCGCCGACGATCGCCAGCCAAGTCCGGCCTTTGCCCGATAGCTCGATCGCGGCGATCAGCACCAGGGTGATCGGCACGTGCTCTATGAAGTTGGCGTGCGCACGCATTCGGCGCAACAGCGCGAGGTTGCCGCCATCACCGTGCAGAACCTTGGCCGTCATCCGCAATCGGACCACCCGCTGGAATATCCATGCATTGATAACCGCGGCGGCGGCGGCGAGCGATAGCGTCGTCTGCAGGATCATCGTGGTCGGTCCCTTCGTTTTACCGGCGGTTAGTGCGACCCCCGAGCGCTTGCAACGGCGACAAAATCGGCTATAGGCGCGCCTTCGCGAACGGCCCGCACTTATTTTCTGGGGTGCCGGTCGCTCGCCATCAGTCGCTCGCCATCATACGATCGCAGTTTCAGGAACAGGTGCCGCAATGGCTGTCCCCAAAAGAAAAACCTCGCCCTCCCGTCGGGGAATGCGCCGCAGCCATGACTCGTTGAAGCCCGAGGCGTTCAGCGAGTGCTCGAACTGCGGCGAGCTCAAGCGGCCGCACAACCTGTGCAACGCCTGCGGTCACTACAACGGTCGCGAGATCATCGCCGTCGGGCTCTGAGCCGGCTTCGTTCGGAGTGTCGTCGATGAATCGGCCGCGTATCGCCATCGACGCGATGGGCGGTGACGAAGGTGTGCGCGTGATGATCGAAGGTGCGTCGATCGCCCATCGGCACTATGATCGCGCCGCGTTCCTGCTGGTTGGCGATCGCGCCCGGATCACCGCCGTGCTCGACGATCATCGCGATCTGCGCGGCGTGTCCGAAGTGCTCCACGCAAACGATGTGATCGCCGGGGACGAGCGGCCGAGCCAGGCGCTGAGGCGCGCGCGGACCACGTCGATGGGGATGGCGATCGATGCGATCAAGCGCGGCGATGCCGGCGCGGCGGTCAGCGGCGGCAATACCGGCGCGCTGATGGCGATCGCCAAGCTCGCGCTGCGCACGATGCCGGGCATCGATCGGCCCGCGCTCGGCGCGCTGCTGCCGACGCTTGGCGACAATGACGTCGTCATGCTCGATCTGGGCGCCAACACCGAATGCGACGCGCGCAATCTCGTCCAGTTCGCGATCATGGGCGCGGCCTATGCGCGCGTGGTGACCGGGCGCACCGCGCCGCGCGTCCGGCTGCTCAATATCGGCACCGAGGAGACCAAGGGCACCGATGTGCTGCGCGATGCAACCGCGTTGCTTCGGCAGGCGGCGGATGACCTGTCGATCGTGTTCGAAGGGTTCACCGAAGCCGACAAGCTGTGCCGAGGCGATGTCGACGTGGTGGTGACCGATGGCTTTTCGGGCAACATCGCGTTGAAGGCGGTCGAGGGCACCGCTCGGTTCGTCGCCGACCTGTTGCGGCGCAGCTTCGCCAGTTCGGCGCGGTCTAAGCTGGGCTTCCTGATCAGCAAGCCGGCGACCGATCTGCTGCGCCATCACCTCGATCCCAACAATCACAACGGCGCGGTGTTTCTCGGCCTGAACGGCATCGTGGTCAAAAGCCATGGCGGCGCGAGCGCGGCGGGCGTTGCGAACGCGGTTGCGGTGACCGCGCGGTTGCTTCAGGAGAACGTGACCGAGCGCATCACCGCCGATCTCGCGCGGATCGGCGAGCATGGCTTGCGCTTCGGCATGTCGCTGGCTGCCCCGATCGAAACAAGCGACGTCGCCTGATGCTGCGGTCGGTCATTACCGGGACGGGTTCCGCGCTGCCGCGCACCGCCGTCTCGAACGCGGAACTTGCCGAGCGGGTCGACACCAGTGACGAATGGATCGTCGAGCGGACGGGCATCCGCCAGCGCTATATCGCGCAAGCCGACGAGACGACCGCGAGCCTTGCGGTCGACGCGTGCCGCGCAGCGCTCGATGCGGCCGGGCTCGACGCCGACGCGATCGACTTGATCGTGCTGGCGACCGCGACTCCAGACCAGACTTTTCCGGCGAGCGCGACGATCGTGCAGGACAAGCTCGGCTGCCGGCACGGCATCATCGCATTCGATGTTCAGGCGGTCTGTTCGGGCTTCATCTATGCGGTGGGCGTCGTTGACGCGATGCTGCGCGCGGGCATGGCGAAGCGCGCTCTGGTGATCGGCTCTGAAACCTTCAGCCGGCTGATGGACTGGGACGATCGCACGACCTGCGTCTTGTTCGGCGATGGCGCGGGCGCGGTGGTGCTGGAAGCGCACGCGGAGGACGGCGATGTCTCGCGCGGCGTGCTCGCCACCAAGCTCCACGCCGATGGCGCGCGCAACGAGATGCTCTATGTCGATGGCGGCGCATCGACCACCGGCACCGTGGGCAAGCTGCGGATGAAGGGCCGCGAGGTCTTTCGCCACGCGGTGGCGAACCTTAGCAGCGTGTTGACCGAAGTGCTCGATGAGACGGGGTTCAGCATCGATGCGATCGACTGGCTGATCCCGCATCAGGCGAACGCACGCATCCTCGAAGCGACCGCCAAGAAGCTTGGTATCGATCGCGCGAAGGTGATCGTCACCGTGGGTGACCATGCCAACACTTCGGCCGCATCGGTGCCGCTGGCGCTCGACGTCGCGGTGCGCGACGGTCGCGTCGTTCCGGGCAACCTTATTTTGCTCGAAGCGATGGGCGGCGGCTTTGCCTGGGGAGCCGCGCTGGTGCGCATGTAATCGGCCGGGACGTGGTTATGTCGGTTAGATACAAAGCGTCATTGCCATCCGGACACATTTGCATATCATGCGCGCCGGGTTGCTTAAGGGGAAAGGATCGCTCGATGGCCACGCTCGCGATCATTGAAAGGCCTGCGTACAGTCCGCCTGTACGCTCCACCGATACGCTGACTCGTGCGGCGATCGCCGATGCGCTCCATCGCAACCTGGGATTATCGCGCTCCGAATCGCTGACGATGGTCGAGTCGATCCTCACCGAGGTTTGCGAGGCGCTCGGCCGTGGGGAAAACGTCAAGATATCGGGTTTCGGCACGTTCCTGCTGCGTGACAAGGGCGAGCGGGTCGGCCGCAATCCGAAGACCGGAATCGAAGTGCCGATCACCCCGCGCCGGGTGCTGACGTTCCGATCGAGCCAGATGCTCAAGGACAGGATCGCCATGAGCCGATGACCGATCGCCTTGGTGCCGAATCTGATGCGATCAAGCCAAGCGCAACCGAGCCCTTCGTGACCGCGCCTGGCGTAACTGCGCCTGGCGGGTTCGGCGGCGCCAAGGGTCCGGACGCGCTGCGCACGATCGGTGAAGTCGCGACCGCGCTCGGGTTGAAGCAACACGTGCTGCGCTATTGGGAAGAGCAGTTCCCGATGCTCCGTCCGATCAAGCGTAGCGGCGGCCGCCGCTATTATCGCGCCGAGGATATCGCGTTGCTGCGGACCATCCATCGGCTGGTCGACGAGCAGGGCTATACGCTGCGCGGCGCGCGGCTGGCGATCGAGGCAAGCGGCGGGGCGATGGCGGCTACCTCGACAGGACCGCCCGGGCTCGCGTCGGTGCCGCCTGTCGCGTCCGACGCGCTGCCGATGACCGCGATCCATCCCGATATGTTGCCGGGCGAGGCGTTGGTGCGGCTGCGGCACGTGCGGCGGGTCTTGTCCGAGGCGCTCGCCGCCAGCTAGAGCCAGATGGCTCTAAGCGTGCCGACCGGCGTCACGGCGCGCCGTCGGGGCCGAGCGCCTGATCCAGATCGCGCGGGCGGACGAGGTGGATCAGTCGCGCGACGCCTTCGCGAAGGTCGACCCAGCGGTCGATCGCCGCGGTCAGCACCGCGAACGACGCGGTCGGAAACTTGACCTCGACGATATCGCGCAGCGGGCTCGATCCGTCATCGGGGACCAGATCGAAGATCAGGTCCTCGAGCCCCGGGTTGTGCCCGATCATCAGCACCGCCTTCGGATCGCCGTCCTGCTCGCGCAGCAGATCGAGCAACGTCGCCGAACTGGCCAGGTAGATGCGCCGGTCCCAGTTGACCGGCACGGTCGAGCGCGCGGCCTGCGCCGCGTGTTCGATCGTCTGCGCGACGCGCACCGCGGGCGAGGCGATCACCCGATCCCAACGCGTGCCTTCGGACCGGATGTGCGCGCCCATCAGCACCGCGCCGCGATGCCCGCGTTCGTTCAGCGGCCGGTCGAAATCGCGCGCGCGCGCATCGTGCCAGTCCGATTTGGCGTGGCGAAACAGGCCCAGGGTCTTCATTGAGCAACTGTCTTCATTGAGCCCGTGTCTTCATTTACCAAGTGTCTTCATTGAAGCGCCTTCATACCCAGGCTCGACCGGCTGATCGGTAGCGATGATCGGATCGCATCCGTGCGGCATCGCGGCCACCGCGGTCAACGCCTCCGCCAGCGATACGCGGCGTATGCGCGCGCCCGGCGGGAACGCGCTCATCAGCCGCGAGGGGAACGCGGACGACAGCACGACGAAATGGCCGCGATCGTCACGGCTGCGGATCAGCCGGCCGAACGCCTGCGCCAGCCGCGCGCGAACCATCGCATCGTCGAACGCGCCGCCGGCCGATCGCCCGCCGCCCGCCGCAGCCACCGGTGCGATATGCGCCGCACGTCGCGCGCGATGGAGGATCGACGGGCGCGGCCAGGGCACCTGCTCCAGGATCACCAGCCGCAACGAATGGCCGGGCACGTCGACCCCGTCGCGCAATGCATCGGTGCCGAGCAGCGAGGCGCGTGGATCGTCGCGGAAGATGTCGACCAGCGTGCCGGTGTCGATCGGATCGACGTGCTGCGCGTAGAGCGGCAGACCCCCGCTCTTCGAATTGGCGCGCGCGAGATGATCGGCGATGCGGCCGTGCACTGCCCGCAGCCGGCGGATCGCGGTGAACAGTCCGAGCGCGCCGCCGCCCGCCGCCTCGATCAGCTGCGCATAGGCACCTGCAAGCGCGGCGATGTCACCGCGCGCCACATCGGTGACGATCAACACCTCGGCCTGGCTCGCGTAGTCAAACGGGCTGTCGAACGCGGCGAGGCGAGGGGCGATATCCAGATGGCCAGCGCCGCTGCGTGCGATCGCCGTGCTCCAATCTTGCGCGCCCGATATGTCCGCGCCAACTCCGGCATCGGTGCCGTGCCCGTCGATCAGCGTCGCCGAAGTTAGCATCACTCCATGCGCGGGAGCGAGCACGGTGCGCGCGAACGGCTTCATCGGATCGAGCCAGCGGCGGTGCACGCCGATATCGTATTCGCGCGCCTCGGCCCGGTCGATCGCCAGCCAGTCGACGAATTCGGGATCGACCGGTCCGCCGAGCCGGCCAAGCAGCGCTTCCCACGCGGCGAGCAACTCGATCCGCCAGGTCAGCGCGAACCGCGCGCCTTCGATCCGCGCGCGCCCTCCCGATCCGGCGCCGGCCGCTCCCTCGGGGCTATCGAGCCAGTCGGGCGGCTCGCTCAGCAGTGCCTCCAAACGCAGGCTGAGCCGGAGCAGCGGCTGGCGGATCGCCTCTAGCGCGACGGCGGCGGCCTGGGCATGTTCGACGAATGCGCCGTCGAGCCCGGCCACCTCGGTTTCCAGGCCATAGCCCGCTTCCTGACCGCCGCTCTCGTCGCGCGCATAGACCTGCTCGCGCACCGCGGCGAACAGCTGTTCGAGCGGACCCCAGGGCGTGCCTTCGCCGATCCGTTGCAGCCAACCGTCGGCGGGCAGCGCCTCGGCCGCATCGCGCGCGGCGGCGATCGCGCGGCCGGCCGCCTCGTCATAGCTGGCGACGTCGGCGAGCCGCGCCGACAGGCCCCGCCGCCGCCCGCGAGAACCGCGCTCCGGCCCGATGATCCAGCGGCGCAGTTCGATCGTCTCCCCGCCGGTCAGCGCCGCCGCGAAGGTCGCGTCGGCCGCGTCGAACACATGGTGTCCTTCGTCGAACACGATGCGCGTCGGGCGTGTCGCCGCGTCCCTTGCTCGCGCGGCGTTGACCATAACCAGCGCATGGTTGGCGATCACTAGGTCGGCCTGCGTAGAGCTCCTTGTTGCGCGTTCGATGAAGCATTTGCGATAGTGCGGACAGCCCGCATAGACGCATTCGCCCCGCCGATCGGTCAGCGCCGTGACGCCGCGCTGGCGGAACAGCGTGCCGAGCCAGCCCGGCAGATCGCCGCCGATCATGTCGCCGTCCTGCGTATATCCGGCCCAGCGTGCGACGAGATGCGCGAGGATCGCCGGCCGGCCGCTGAACCCGCCCTGCAGCGCGTCTTCGAGGTTCAGCAGGCACAGGTAGTTCTCGCGCCCCTTGCGTACCACCACCGGCCGGCTGCCGTCGGTGCGTCGGGCGGGCCAGGCGCGCTCGCTCTCGCGCCGCAGCTGGCGCTGCAGCGCCTTGGTGAAGGTGGAGACCCAGACCGTGCCGCCCGACTGCTCGGCCCAGTCCGACGCAGGGGCGAGGTAGCCGAGCGTCTTGCCGATGCCCGTGCCGGCCTGCGCCAACAGCACGTGCGGCGCGCCCGCTTTGGCGCGCGGCGCGAAGGTCCGCGCCGCTTCGGCCGCATAGGCGCGCTGCCCGGGTCGCTGCTCGGCGGCGCTGCCGGTCAGCCTGTGCAGCCGTTCGATCACCCGCGCTTCATCGAGCGCGACCTGCCGCGGCGGCGCGCGCTCGGCGGTTTCCTCCCACTGCGGCAGGCGCGAGAACAGCCAGCGTTCGGCGCGTTCGGGCCGCGCGATGCGCGACGCGAGCAGCGGCGCCCAGGGCCAGCGCTGGCGGGCCAGCGATTGCAATGCGAGCCAGGCACCTTCGCGCTGCTCCCAGTCGGCACGCTCGCACTGCGCGAGTAGCGCCTCGGTCGCGTCTTGCAGCAATTCGGGCACCGCGCTGTCGCTTGACGGTTCGGGCAGGTCGAGCGCGCGCGCCAGCCCGTGCGGGGTCGGCGCGAGGAAGCGCGCCGGGCGGACGAACGCGTAGAGTTCGAGCAGATCGAGCCCCGAGAGATCGGGATAACCAAGCCGCGTCGCCAACAACGGCGCATTGAGTAGCAGCATCGGCGTATCGGCGGCGGCGTTGATCGCCTGGCCCTTTCCGACCTCTCGCGTCTGCCCGGACCCATCTTGCGACGATCCGGAGCGCAGCCAGACGCCCGCGTGGTTCGCGTGAAGCGCGGGGAGGGGGGCCGGATGCATGGTCACGAACGTAAGCGTGAAGGAACGTCAAGGGAACAGGCAAGCGCGCATCGGGGACCGGTTTCGTCGGCTGCTCGACAAGCGCGCCGTAGCATCGCATCGTGGCGCAACCACGAAGAGAAAGGTTTCGTCATGGGGATAAAGCGCATTCTCATCGGCCTCGGCCTGATCGGCGCGATCGCCGCCGCGCCCGCCGCCATGCCCGCGCCGGCGGTCGGCAACGATGCGGACAAGGCGGCGATCGCGCGTATCCTCGACGCGGAAGGCGCGGCGTGGGCCAAAGGTGACGCACAAGCGTTCGCCGCGTCGGCCACGCCCGGCATCGTTTTCACCAACATCGTCGGCATGTTCTCGGTCGGCAAGGCGCCGTTCGTCGCGCAGCACGCGCACATCTTCGCGACGATCTACAAAGGCAGCGTCATGCGCCAGGCGATCGAAGACCTCACGTTCATCGATCCCACCACCGCGATCGTCAGCACGGTCAGCAAGCTTACCGGCGTCGCGCAGTTTCCGCCGGGCGTCGTCCCGGTCGATGGCGTGCTCTACACGCGGTTGCAGCAGGTGATGATCAGACGGCCCGGGGGCTGGCAGGTGGCCGCGTTCCATAACGTCGTCATCCAACCGCAATTCGTCGATGAGGCGATGCAGGCGCGCTTTGCGGACTGAGATGCACGGGTCGCCGGCGCTCTTCCTGCTTGCGCGGGGGCGGTGATCTCGCGAAGGCGCTGTCATGACCGACCCGGCCCTCCGTGAAGCCGCGCTGATTTCGAAGGCGTGGCCGTTCGAGGAAGCGCGCAAGCTGCTCAAGCGTTATCCGCAAGGCAAGCCGGACGGCGCGGCGGTGGTGTTCGAAACGGGTTACGGCCCCTCTGGCCTTCCGCACATCGGCACGTTCCAGGAAGTGCTGCGAACTACGTTAATCCGCCGCGCCTACGAGGTGCTTACAGACGGCGCGCCGACGCGGCTGATCGCGTTCAGCGATGACATGGACGGCTTGCGCAAAGTGCCAGAAAACCTGCCCGAACAGGCGATGCTCGCCGCGCACCTCGGCCAGCCGCTGAGCCGCATTCCCGATCCGTTCGGCCACCACGAAAGCTTCGCGCATCACAACAACGCGATGCTGCGCAAATTCCTCGATCGCTTCGGGTTCGATTACGAATTCGTTTCGGCGAGCGAACGCTATGCATCGGGCGCATTCGACGAACCGTTGCGCGGCGTGCTGCGCGGCTTCGATGCGATCATGGCAATCATGCTGCCGACGCTGCGCGAGGATCGCCGACGCAGCTATTCGCCGGTGCTGCCGATCTCGCCCACCAGCGGCCGGGTGCTGCAAGTCCCGGTATCGGTGGTCGATGTCGATGCGGGGATCGTCACCTTCGACGACGACGGGATGCGTATCGAGCAATGCGTGTTCAGCGGGTGCGCGAAGCTGCAGTGGAAGGTCGACTGGGCGATGCGCTGGGCGGCGCTCGGGGTCGATTACGAGATGAGCGGCAAGGACCTCACCGACAGCGTTACGCAATCAGGCAGGATCGTGCAGGTGCTCGGCGGGCGACGGCCCGAGGGGATGATCTACGAGCTGTTCCTCGACGAGAACGGCGAGAAGATATCGAAGTCCAAGGGCAATGGTCTGACGATCGAGCAGTGGCTGACCTATGGCGGCGAGGAAAGTCTGGGCTTTTACCTGTACCGCGAACCCAAGAGCGCGAAGCAGCTTCACCTAGGCGTGATCCCGCGCGCGGTCGACGAATACTGGCAATTCCGCGAAAAGCTGCCCGACCAGCCGATCGACCAGCAGTTGGGCAACCCAGCTTGGCATCTCCTCGGGGTCAACGGCCTTGCAAGGGGGCAGGACCAGGGCGCGGCGCCACCCCGCGCGCGCGATGCGCCGCCGGTAAGCTATGGCTTGCTGTTGAATCTTGTCGGCGTGCTCGGCGCGAGGGCGACGCGCGAGCAGGTATGGTCGTATTTGGGCAACTACATTCCTGACGCCGATCCCGCCGCGCATCCGGCGATCGATACGCTGGTGACCACCGCGCTCGCGTACAACCGCGATCTCGTCGCGCCGACGCTTCACCGCCGCGCGCCGACGGCGAGGGAAGCCGCCGCGCTGCGGGCGCTCGATCACTCTCTTGCCGCTTTGCCCGAAGAGACCGATGCGACCACGGTGCAGACGCTGGTCTACGATATCGGCAAGCGGCCCGAATTCGGCTTCGAGCAGCTGCGCGATTGGTTCAAGGCGTTGTACGAGACGCTGCTCGGATCGTCACAAGGCCCGCGCATGGGCAGCTTCATCACGCTTTACGGCATAGCCAACACCCGCCGGCTTATCGCCGAAACATTGACGGGCGTCACAGCCGATGGATGACGAGCCGCAGCGGACCGCCGAAAGCCTGGCGCAGGAGTTGCTGGGACGACGCTTCGCCGATCTCGACGGCGAAGAACAGAACGTGTTGCGCCGCGTCGCCTCGGGCAGGCTCGTCGGGGATGACGCCGATGAGGAAGCGATGCGCCGGGCGACGTTGGGCGATCACGTGGCGGACAAGGTCGCGGCGGTAGGCGGCAGCTGGGGCTTCATCATCGGCTTCATGCTCGTGCTCTTCGCTTGGATGCTGATCAACAGTCATGTGCTCGAGGATTTCAGCCTACCGCCGTTCGACGCCTATCCGTACATTTTTCTCAATCTGATGCTGTCAACGCTCGCGGCGATCCAGGCGCCGGTGATCATGATGAGCCAGAACCGCCAGTCGCGGAAGGATCGCGTGACCGCGCAGCATGATTACGAGGTCAACCTGCGGACGCAGCTCGAGATCATCCTGCTGCAACGCCGCATCGAGGCCTTGGTCGAAGCGGTGCACGCGCAGCGCGAGCACCCGTCTTAGAAGATACCAATCGGCGGAAAGCGCGATTCCTGCCCGTCGGCATCGCGGCAGAGGCGGCGCGCAACGTGCGATTCGCTCACCATCGCCATTTGAAAAATAAGCGGAGCGGAATCCCCGTCGGGGCGTTCACGCTTCTGACAGATACCGCTGAGAGGATACGAATTCATGGCTGACCCCAAAAGCACTCGTGGCGAGGGTGCGCCGCCTTCGCATATTCACATCGAGAAAAAGCCGATCAACTGGCTCGCCTGGATCGCGCTGATCGCCGGTATCCTGGCGCTGTTGTTCTGGCTGACGCGCCGGCACGACGATGACGTGGCAACCATGCCGCAGCCTGTTCCGACCGCGTCGAGCAGCGTGCTCGCGGAAACGCCGAACGCTCCTACCGCGACCGCCTTGGGAACATCGGCGTTGTCGGGATACCTTGCCGGCACCGACCCCGCGCCACGAACGTTTACGTTCGAAAAGCTCAATTTCGAGACCGCCAAGAGCGATATCCGTCCGGCCGATGAGGCGGACGTCGATGCGGTTGCCGCGACGCTCAAGCAGTATTCGTCCGCGCATATCCGCATCGCCGGCTATGCCGACACGCGCGGCAACGAAGCCGCGAACGTGGCGTTGGGCAAGGCGCGCGCAGAAAGCGTCAAGGCGGCGCTCGTCGCCAAGGGGATCGACGGTGCCCGGATAGAGACCGCCACGGGTGGCGATAAGGATCCGGTCGACACCAACGCCACCGCAACGGGACGCGCCGAAAACCGTCGCACCGAACTCGTCGTTACCCAGCGCTAAGACTGCGCTCGGCTGAACATTTTCTCGGAGGATATAATCATGTCACGCACCATTACCGCCCTGTTCGATACCAAGGTCGATGCAGACGCCGGAGCCGAACGCCTGCGTCAGGCCGGCGTCGATGCCGCGCATGTCCAGGTGCACGATCAAAGCACGCACAAGACGAGCGGCTCGAACTCCACGAGCAGCGATCGCGGCTTGTGGGCTTCGGTCAAGAACGTCTTCCTGCCCAGCGCCGATCGTCACGCCTACGAGGAAGGCATCCGGCGCGGCGGCTTTGTCCTGACCGCCGATGTCGATGACGATGCGACGCCTGCCGCCGTCCGCGCACTCGAAGAGGCGAAGTCGGTCGATCTTGACGCTCGGCAGGAGGAGTGGCGTGCGTCGGGATGGGACTACCAGGGCGATGCCGACGAAGACGCGCTGGTCGGCAGCGACGCCACCGATGGGGCCTATGCGCCGTACGGTACGCGCGATACCGATGCGACAAACGGGCAATACCGTTCGTACTCGCGTCAGCCCTACGTCTGACGATCACGGCCTGGCCGGCGCCTTACCAGCCGGCCAGGCCAACGACCGGAAGCCGGGATCGGCGCGTCAGCTGTTCGATGAAGCGGACAGGCACGCCGGCTGATCCTTAGGTCCATTCGCGCGTGCGGAACCACTTGGTGATCACATGCTTGACCCCGCGCTCAACCGGGAGGGCGGCGTGAAGCACGTCGGGATTGGGTCGCCCATCCGGCAAGGCGTTGTTCCAGATCAGCAGCGCGCCCGCCTGCGGCTCGATGTCGATCGCCAGGTTGACGAACCGCGTCGTCCCGCCGGCATCGACATCGTTGAGGTAGACCATCGCGGTCCATGATCGCTGACCGCCGCGGGCGAGTTCGGAAGGCCAATACGATGCGGTCGTATCGAACCAATCGCAATGCGCGCGAAACTCCTGGCCCGGCAGATAGCGCTGGCCCTGGATCGTCTCGCCCCACGCGGGCTCGAGACCGGTGAGGTCGCACAATCGTCGCTCGATCATCCGCACAAAGCTGTCGCCACGATCGACATCACCCGAATAGCTGGTGCGGTACTGGGCTTGCTGCGCGGCGTAGACTTCGGAGGGCCGCGCGACCCTATCGATCACCGCGATCAGATGCGTGCATTCGCGAGGGTCGAGGAAATCCGCCGCGGCGAACACCTCGGCGCGATCGGCCAATACGTGGTAGACCGACGGGTCGGCGAGCAGCCGATCGCGCACGCTTCGCCCGACTTTCGCCAAGGCGGCCTGGTCCGGGATCCGCGCGATCGCGTCATCTCCATTCGCCGGCGGGCGCTCGTTCGATACGAGCGCCCTCGCGGGGTCGATCACCAGAAGATATCGTACACCGTATCGACGACCTCGCCAGTGTAGATGTTCACCAGCAGCGCGTCGTCGTAATAGCGCACCCAGCGATACGGGCCATAGGCGGGGGGCAGGCGGTATTCGTACGGATCGCCGATCCAGTAGCTGCTGCCGAAGAACAGCGGCTGGAGCGAAAAGCCAATGCCGACGCGGCGATACGAATAGCCGCGATATGGAGAGTAATAGCCGCCCAGCCGGAACGCGTCGCGATTGCGCGAACGATAGCCGCTCCAGTCGTACCGGTTGTCACGATGCCAGTCGCGGCTCCAATTGGCGCCGCGACCGTACCCCTGGCCCTGGCGGTACGCGCCACCGTTGCGGTCACGATCGTAGCGCTGGCCATCATTGCGGCCGTCGTAGCGCTGGCCGTTATAGCCTTGACGATCGTAGCGATCGCGCCGGTATTGATCTTGGTCGCGCTGGTCCCGATAGCCCTGACCGGCATTCGGGCCACGATAGCCATCGCCCTGCCGTGGATCACTCCGATAGCCACCGGGGCCGCCGCGATACTTGTCAGGTCCGCCGCGCGTTACCACACGGCCTTCCGGCTGCGCGCCGCCCTGCGACGCTTGTCTGGCCTGCGCGTCGCCGCGCCGAGCCTCCCAGTTCTGCCTTGCCGCGTCACCCGCATAGCCGCCCGGGCGCCCCGCGCGCACCTCGGCTGGCGCCGGTGCCTGCTGTGGTGCGGCCTGCTGCTGCGGGGGCCCGCCGCGATCCTCGCGACCGCCGCCACGATAGTCGCCTTGACCGCCGCGCTCGCTACCATGTTCGCCGCCCCGATCAGCGCCATGGTCGCGATGGCCTTGGTCTTGCGCAATCACCGGTTGTGACAGCGCCGCCAGCGTGATCGCAAGCGCCAGTCCGCTTGCCTGAACGGTCCTTCTCATCATGTTCTCCATCATGGGACCGACGCAGGTGCGATCCGTATGGAGGGACAATGCCAATCGGAGACTGAAATGTCCCTGAACTTGACGACGACCATCCGTTCAGGTTCATCTCTCTTTGTCTTAACGTTCGGTAATCAGCCAGTGCTCGTCCGTGTCCGCAAACGCCGCGCGCGCATCGTCATGCCGATCGCGCCGAAGCCGACGACCATCAGGCACCAGTTCGCCGGTTCGGGTGCGGCAAGCACCGACACGCGCGTACGGAAGCCGGCATCGCCATCGAGAGGAAAATAGGTAGAGAAGTTGGGCGACACCTTCAGCGTGCCACCGCCATAGACGTTCGGTGGCGGCGGGCCGTTACCCTCCGGGCCGCTACCGGTAAGGATCGCCACCGCGCCGGGCTCGTTAAGCGGGTTGGCCGGAAACAATCCGAAGCTGAACAGCTTGCCCGGGGTCAGCTGGAGATTCGCCGCGCTGACGTCGACGGTCGTCAGCGCGTCGGGATTTACCGGGCCACCCGGTATCGTCGCAAGATCGATCGAGATCGTGTAAAGTGAGTTGGCGCCAAATACGGCGCCATCGCCGTCAAACAGGTTGAAGTTGACGAAGCCGCTGGCGCTCCGTCGCAGCTGCAGGTCGATGGCGTCGAGCCGCCCGGTCACGCCGGCGGTTACCGTCTGGACCAGCACGTTGATGATGTTGCCGGTCGGCCGCGCTATCACGCCCGCCGAACTCAGACGGTATGCCTGAGCGGGCGCGACCAGCGCCGACTGATCGATCACTTGCGCCGCCTCCGCAGCGGTCGTCGACGACACGACTAGAGTCGCAGCGATCAACCAATGTTTCATAATCATGTCCCTCATCGGGTCAGCTTCTTGTACGCGAGCCGCGTCGGACGATCGGCGGCGTCACCCAGGCGGCGACGCTTGTCTTCTTCGTAAGCCGCGAAATTGCCCTCGAACCACTCGACATGGCTGTCGCCCTCGAACGCCAGGATATGCGTCGCGAGCCGATCGAGGAAGAACCGGTCGTGGCTAATCACCACCGCGCAGCCGGCGAAGTTCTCGATCGCATCTTCGAGTGCGGCGAGCGTTTCGACGTCGAGGTCGTTGGTCGGCTCGTCGAGCAGCAGGACGTTGCCGCCCTGCTTGAGCATCTTGGCGAGGTGCACGCGGTTGCGTTCGCCGCCCGACAGCTTGCCGACGTTCTTCTGCTGGTCTTGCCCTTTGAAGTTGAACGCGCCCACATAGGCGCGGGTCGACATGTCGAAGCCGTTGACCTTCATGTAGTCGGCGCCTTCGGAAATCTCCGCCCAGACGTTCTTGCTGCCGTCCAGATGGTCGCGGCTCTGGTCGACGTAGCCCAGATGCACGGTCTCGCCGATCGCGACGTCGCCCGTATCCGCCTGGTCCTGACCAGTGATGATCTTGAACAGCGTCGATTTGCCCGCGCCGTTCGGGCCGATCACGCCGACGATGCCGCCCGGCGGCAGCAGGAACGACAAGTCCTCGAACAAAAGCTTGTCGCCATAGGCCTTGGAGATGCCCTTGGCCTCGATGACCTTGCCGCCGAGGCGCTCGGGCACCTGGATGACGATCTGCGCCTTGCCGGGCTTGCGGCCGTTCTGCGCTTCCTGCAATTGCTCGAACTTTCTGATGCGCGCCTTCGATTTGGTCTGGCGCGCCGCCGGGGTCTGGCGGATCCATTCGAGCTCTTCCTTGAGCGCTTTGGACCGGCCGCTTTCCTCGCGGTCTTCCTGCTCCATGCGCTTCGACTTCTTTTCGAGGTAGGTCGAATAATTGCCCTCATAAGGGAAATACTTGCCGCGATCGAGTTCGAGGATCCAGCCGACCACGTTGTCGAGGAAATAGCGGTCGTGGGTGATCATCAGCACCGCGCCCGCATATTCCTTCAGATGGTTTTCCAGCCACTCGACGCTTTCGGCGTCGAGATGGTTGGTCGGCTCGTCGAGGAGCAGGATCGACGGCTTCTGGATCAACAAGCGCGTCAGCGCGACGCGGCGCTTCTCGCCGCCCGACAGCTTGTCGACCGGCCAGTCTCCGGGCGGACAGCGCATCGCCTCCATCGCGATCTCGAGCTGGTTGTCGAGCGACCAGCCGTCCACCGCGTCGATCTTTTCCTGCAACGCGCCCATCTCATCCATCAGCGCGTCGAAATCGGCGTCCTCCGGCGGATCGCCCATGATCATCGAGATCTCGTTGAACCGGTCGACGAGGTCGGCGGTCTCGCGCGCGCCGTCCTTGACGTTTTCGAGCACGGTCTTGCTCGTATCGAGTTCGGGCTCCTGCTCCAGATAGCCGACGGTGATGTTCTCGCCCGGCCAGGCTTCGCCGGTGAACTCCTTGTCGATCCCCGCCATGATCTTGATCAGCGTCGATTTGCCCGCGCCGTTGGGGCCGACGATGCCGATTTTGGAGCCTTGATAGAATTGCAGGTTGATATTGCTCAGCACCGGCTTGGGCGCGCCGGGGAAGGTCTTGGTCATGCCTTTCATGACGAAGGCGTATTGCGCGGCCATCGGGTTCCTCTGGGTCTGGCGATGTGGGGTTGCGCGCGCTCTACAGCCGCGCCGAGGGCGTAGCAAGGCGAAGGCGGGTATCGGGAACGCGGCGCACGCGATGCGCGTCGCCGGACGCCGCATGTGTGCCGTTTCGGGGTAGTGGCGCGCTAAATACGCGAAAGCCCTGATTGCTCACGGCAATCCTATGCTGCAACGCGACATAATGGTTGGCTACGGAGATATACCTGCGGCGCTTCGCCCGACGCTCAGTGCGTCGAACGATCGCGTGCGGCGAACGTCACGGGTGATTTCGGGCAATCGAGGTTGCGTCCGTCGCCGCGGTTCTCGCGTATCAGGTGCGCCGTCGATCGGTCACCGGTCGCCGGAGCATCTCATGAACCGCGCATGGCGAAATGGGGCAAGTTGAACAGCGGAAAATCCGCTGAGTGAACGATATCAGGGATTGCATCAATGAAATGGGGTAAAGCGCGAACGCGGCTCGGCATTCTGGCCGGGTTGACGTTGCTGGTCGGTGGCGTCGTCGGGGGTCCGATGCGCGGCGCGGCGATTGGCGGCGCGGCGGGGGCCTTGCGCGATCCGCTATCGCTGATGGGCGATCGTTCGCCCGGCGCGCGCGGCAAGGGCGCGCTGCTCCAGACCAAGCTCGCCTATGCGCCGACAATCAAGGGCGATGAGGGGCCTCGCACGGGTAAGGCACGGGCACCCATCATACCGGCCGTCACGAACGATCTAGTCGATCGAAGAGTTGATATTGGGCAGCCTCTGGTTGTGCCAAGTATTGTACCGCTCACAGACAAGTACCCTCTATTTGAGGGCTATCCTCCGCCAGATCCTGGCCCTCCGGGGTCGCCCGGATTACGAGGGCCGCCCTTAACATCGCCCGGCCCCCCTAGGCCACCGTCCGGTCCTACCGGGCCGGGTGGTCCGATGGTCACACCGGTGCCAGAACCCGCTACCTGGGCGTTTATGATTGCGGGCATGGGCTTGGTGGGCGCCGCGATGCGTCGTCGCCAAGGGAAACTTTTAGCGCTTAGCGCAACAGAATGAATGCCCGCGCCAATTTTGTCGGTCGCGGCGCGCGAATGCTGAGCATAGCGACGATGGGCGTTGCGTTGGTGCTTGCAGCCGTCATGACGGGCACCGCATCCCAAGCGGATGGCACTGTGGATAGGCTGGCGATCGACCATCGCCAGGTCGACACCGCGCGGATCGTCTATCCGGCCGATCGTCCGCCGATCCTCGCGCTGCCGGGCGGCGGCGGCGGCCAGACGATCCACAGCGTGCTCAACGTGCGTCGCGTGCTGTCTTATGGCGATTATGTCTGGAACGATGCCGGCGTCGGGCCGGGTCCGATTTTCATCCGCGTCGACCTAGGTCGCCAGCTGCTGTCGGTGTTTCGCGGTGGCGACGAGATCGGCACCGCGCTGGTGCTCTATGGCGCGGACGGTCGGCCGACCCCGCACGGGGTGCTGACGATCCTCGCCAAGGACGAAAACCACTATTCGCGCAGCTATGACGCGCCGATGCCCTTCATGTTGCGACTGACCGCGGATGGCGTCGCGATCCACGCCAGCGATGTTCGCAAGTCCGCCGCGACGCACGGCTGCATCGGCGTGCCCGCCGCTTTCGCGCGACGGTTGTTCGAGGCGGCGCGCGTTGGCGATACGGTCGGCATCGTCGCCCCCGCGACTTCCGCCTGAGCGCGCCCACGACGACGCAGGTTTTGCTTTC
Source organism: uncultured Novosphingobium sp. (assembly GCA_964242815.1). Classification (GTDB taxonomy): domain Bacteria; phylum Pseudomonadota; class Alphaproteobacteria; order Sphingomonadales; family Sphingomonadaceae; genus Novosphingobium. The sequence goes on along the minus strand of CAXSZV010000004.1, from coordinate 15,259 downwards.
GCTCGATCGCGGCTAAAGACACGCGCATATGGTTGAATCGAGGTGCGATGAGGGCAACGCTCGGTCGGTTTGGCGCTATGCCCGCGCCAGCCGCGCGCATGTCGTCATCGACGCGGCCGAATACTTCGATATCGCGCGCGATGCGATGTGCGCCGCGCGCGAAAGCGTGTTCCTGATTGGCTGGGATTTCGACACGCGGATACTGTTCGACGGCGGCCGCAGGGGCTGGCGCGTCGTCGGGAATCGTCGGCGCTTTCCGGCAAGGCTGGGGACCTTCTTCGTCTGGCTGGTCAAGCGTTCGCGGCGCATGCATGTCCACGTGCTCGTCTGGAATTTCGGGGCGCTGAAGTTCATCACGCGTGGATCGATGATCGCCGATCTCTTACGTTGGCGGTTCCATCGCCGCATCGTCGCGCGGCTCGATGGCGCGCATCCGGTCGGCTGCAGCCACCACCAGAAGATCCTGACGATCGATGACAAGGTCGCCGCGTGCGGGGGGATCGACATGACCAGCGAGCGCTGGGACACGCCCGCGCATCGCGACGACGATCCGCGCCGCACGACGCCGGCCGGCAAGCCCGCCCCGCCGTGGCACGACGTGTCGATGCTGATGGAGGGCGATGTCGCGGCGGCGCTGGCGGAGATGGGCCGCGAGCGGTGGCAGATCGCCGGTGGCCCGCCGTTCAAGCCCTGCGCCGCCGAAGCGTTCAGTCCCTGGCCCGAGCGGCTGAAGGCCGAGTTCCGCGACGTCGAGATCGGTATCGCGCGCACCCGCGCGGCCTATGGCGGCGAGAGCGAACTGCGCGAGATCGAGGCATTGTTCGTCGAGCAGATCGCGCGCGCCAAGCGCTTCGTCTATGCCGAAACGCAATACTTCGCCTCGCGCCGCATCGCCGAGGCGATCGCGCGGCGGCTGGCCGAAGCCGATCCGCCCGAATTCGTGATCCTCAATCCGCTCAGCGCTTCGGGCTGGCTGCAAGCCGAAGTGATGGACAGCGCGCGCGTGCGGCTGCTGCACGCGGTGCTCGAACATGACCATGCCCGACGGTTCGCGATGTTCGCGCCTTATACCGCTGCGGGAACGCCGATCTACGTGCATGCCAAGCTGACGATCGTCGATGACGAGATCGTGCGTGTCGGCTCGGCAAACATGAACAACCGGTCGATGGGGCTCGACAGCGAATGCGACGTGTTCATCGACACGGCGCGGCCCGCCAATGCGCATGTCGGCGAGAAGATCACCGGATTGCGCCACATGCTGATCGCCGAGCATTGCGGCATCGCGATGGAGGAAGTCGGCGCGTTGATCGATCGGCACGGATCGATGACCGCGATGATCGAGGCGACTTGTGCGGGCAGCGGCCGGTTGCGGCGGCTCGCGTTGCGCGAGCTCAACGATGCCGAGAAGGCGATCGCCGACAGCGGCCTGCTCGATCCCGAACGGCCGAGCGAGATGTTCGAGCCGGCGGCGGCGCGAGGGCTGTTCCGCCGTGGCGGCATCCTTCGCCGACCCCGAAAGGGGCGATCGGCGCGCAGACGAATTGCAGGAGAGGAACAGGATCATGGGTGATTTGATCGGCTACGATGCGGACGGATCGGGCAAGGTGGCGGTGCCGCAGGAAGTGCAGGATGCGATCCGCACCTTGCTCACATGGGCGGGCGACGATCCCGACCGCGAGGGTCTGCGCGATACTCCCAAACGCGTTGCGCGCGCGTGGAAGGAATATTGCCAGGGCATGACTGAGGACCCGGCGGTGCATCTGGCGCGCGTGTTCGAGGAGGTGGGTGGCTACGATGAGGTCGTGCTGCTCAAGGACATCCCGTTCCAGTCGCATTGTGAGCATCACATGGCGCCGATCCAGGGCAAGGCGGCGATCGCCTACCTGCCGCGGAACCACGTCGTCGGCATCTCCAAGCTCGCGCGCGTTCTCCACGGTTACGCGCGGCGGCTGCAGATCCAGGAGCGCCTGACCGCCGAGGTCGCGCAATGCATCTGGGATGGCCTGAAGCCGCGCGGGCTCGCGGTGGTGATCGAGGCGCAGCACGGCTGCATGACCGCGCGCGGCGTGCGCACGCCGGGCGTGGGCATGGTCACCAGCCGCATGATGGGCGTCTTCCGCGACGACGACCGCAGCCGCAAGGAAGTGCTGAGCCTGATGGGATATTGATCCCACGATCACGCACACATCTCGTATATGCCAATCGCCAACCGCAACTGGTGATTGCGAATCTGAATCATCAAAATATCGAGGCAACAATAGAGTTGCCGCGCGTTGTCTTGTGATGTCGCGGCGATATCCCCCGCGCGATCGGAGACGCAAGATGCAGCAAACCGCTTTTCTGATCGGCTTCATGGTCATGTCGCTCGCCTCGCTGGCGATCTACTTCACCGGAAGCAAAGCGCCGCCCTCGCGCGACCACACGCTGCTGCACGCCACGGTCCCGTTCGTCGCCGCCACCGCCTATCTGGCGATGATGCTTGGCGTCGGCACTCTGATCAAGCCGGATGGCTCGGCGACATACGTAGCCCGATATCTCGACTGGTCGGTGACGACGCCGTTGCTGCTCTCGGGGCTGGTGCTGGTCGCCTTGAACGGGCGCGGACGGACGGGCAAGGCAGGCGGGTTCCTGACTTCCATCATCGTGCTCGACGTGCTGATGATCGTCACCGGCCTGATCTCGTCGCTCGCGGATATCTTGCTGGTGAAGTGGGTGTGGTATTTCTGGTCCTGCGCCGCGTTTGTCGGCGTGCTTTACCTTCTGTGGGGCCCACTACGCGCTCTGGCGATCGAAGGTGGGAGTTCGATCGGCATCGCCTATAGCCGCAACGTCAGTTTCCTCACTGTCATCTGGTTCCTCTATCCGATCGTCTTCCTGGTGGGACCGGAGGGCTTGTGGATTATCACCGACGCCACCTCGGTCTGGGCGATCCTGATCCTGGATGTAATCGCCAAGGTGGTCTACGCGTTCTACGCCGCCAACAATCTCGACAAGGCCCTGCGCGAAGACGGTGATACAAGCGGATTCCGAGCATGATCCGCGGCGCTCCGGCTATCGGCTGGGGCGCGCTCGTGGCGGCGGCACTGGCTGCGTCTTTATTCCCGATGGCGGTCCAGCTTGCCTTCGCCGCTGTCGCGATAGGCGTGATCGGTATGGCGCACGGGGCGAGCGATCTCCAGGTCGTCGGCGCGGACCGTAGGCGCGCGTTCGCCGTCGCCTATCTGGCGGTTGCGGTGCTATGCCTGATATGGTGGCTCGCCATGCCGGCGGTTGCCCTGCCGCTGTTCCTCATCGCTTCCGCCGTCCATTTCGGGCTTGAGGATGGGGCGAACGGCCGCTGGTACGATCGCCTGATCCGCGGCGCCGGGCTCATCCTCGCGCCATCCGCGCTGCATGGCGCGGACTATTCCGGTATCTTGAGCCTTACGAGCGGTCTCGCGACATGGTCGCCCGATATCATCGCCCCGTTTGGCCAGGTGGCGGCCTTCGGCATGGTCGTGCTCGGCCTCGCGCGACGCGATCCGCGCCTCTTGGCCGGCACGGCCGCGCTCGTTGCACTGCCGCCGCTCGTCGGTTTTTCGATCGGCTTCCTCGTTCTCCACGCTCTGCCGCAAACGGCCGCGCGGGCGAGAAGAATGGGGTGCGACAACGCAATGGCATATCTGCAGGCGGTCGCTCCCGTCCTCCTCGCCGCAATCGCGGTCCTGGCGGCGATTGCCGTCGCGATGATCCGTATCGAACCGAGCGGTCTACGCGCGCTGTTCGCCGGCATTGCCGCGCTGGCGATGCCGCATCTTCTTGTCACCTCGCATTTTCAAGTGCGCGGAACCGATATCTGGTCGACATCGCGTCTGCCGCGTCGAGCCGTGTTCACGCCGCTGTTCTGATCGTCACCCGCCGCGCGTGACCGGGATCAGCGCGCCGGTGATCGCGCGCGCCGCCGGGCTGGCCAGGAAGACGATCACGTCGGCGATCGCATCGGGCTTTACCCATTGCGAGGTATCCGCGTTGGGCATGTCCTTGCGGTTGGTCGGCGTGTCGATGATGGTGGGCAGCACCGCGTTGACGGTTACGCCCTTGTCGGCAAGCTCCTCGGCCAGCGCTTCGGTCAGGCGGTGGACACCCGATTTCGACGCGGCATAGGCGCCCATCCCCGCGCCCGCCCTAATCGCCGCGCCCGCGCCGATGTTGATCACGCGCGATTCCGTCGCGGCGATTAATGCGGGCAGCGCGAGCTTGGTGATCGTCGCGGCGCTGATCACGTTGACCGACCCCATCTTCACCCAGCTGTCGATGCTGCCGTCGGCCAGCGTTTCCCAGGTGAAGCCGCCGGCGATGTTGATCAGCACGTCGATGCCGCCATGCGCATCGACAATCCGATCGAGCGCGGTCTGCGTCGCCGCCGCATCGGTCAAGTCGATCCCGCCGATATCGAGTACACCGTCGATCGGCGTATGCGGCGCGGGCGCGAAATCGATCCGCGCGACCTGCTCGCCCGCCCGCGCGAACGCCTCAGCGACCGCTTGGCCCAGGATGCCGAAGCCGCCGGTGACGATGATCGAGCGCGCCATGATATCTCCTTGAGTGCGGCGCCGTGCTAACGTCGACCCGCCGCGCGAGCAAGCTGCGCGGTTGACACACCCCGGCCGTGCCGTCCATCAACCATCTGTCGCTGACAGCGCGGGAGAGTTTCCGTGATTCGTCCTTCAAGGATGAACCACGGGACGCCGAAGGAGCAACCGCCCCGGAATCTCTCAGGCAAATGGACCGCGTGCCGTCGATAGCGATGCTCTGGAAAGTGTCGGGGTCTTTGCGACCCCGGCCGCCGAAGGTGTAACCCGTTTGCGGCTTCGGCCGCGCATGGGGAAAGCTCTCAGGCTTCCGTGACAGAGGGGGCGCCCGGATTCCGGCGTGCCCTTCTGTGCGGAGCTTACGGTGAGCATTAGCGAGACCCTCGATACTGATGAGGCGGGCCTGCCGATTGTGCCGGCCTTGCTGCCGCTCGATGCCTGGCACCGGGCACGAGGCGGACGCATGGTGCCCTTCGCCGGCTACCTGATGCCCGTGCAGTATCAAGGCATCATCGCCGAGCATCAATGGACGCGGACCTGCGCGGGGCTGTTCGATGTCAGCCACATGGGCCAACTCTACCTTTCGGGCGAGGGACTCGACGCGGCGGTCGAGGCGGTGCTGCCGATCGATCTTTCGACGCTGAAGCCGGGCATGGTGCGATATTCACTGCTTCTCGACGAGCACGGTGGTATCCTGGACGACTTGATGGTCACCCGCTGGCAGAGCGGCCTCTATGTCGTCGTCAACGGCGCGACCAAGTGGGACGATATCGCTCATCTGCGCGAGGCGCTGCCAGACGCCATCACGATCAGCCATCTGGACGACACCGCGCTGCTGGCAGTGCAGGGACCTGAGGCTTTTGCCATGCTGGAGCCGCTGGTCACGCCGAGCGGCGTCGGTGGGCAGTCGCTGTCGGCGCTGACCTTCCTGCGCGGCGGGGCGTTCACGCTCGCCGGCGTCGAGGCGTGGATCAGCAGGTCGGGCTATACCGGTGAGGACGGGTTCGAGATCTCGATCCCAGCGGAGGCGGCTGCCACCGTGGCCGACGCGCTGTGCGCGCAGCCGCAGGTCAAGCCGATCGGGCTCGGCGCGCGCGATTCGCTGCGGCTCGAAGCGGGGCTGCCGCTCTATGGCCACGACTTGTCGCCCGATACCAATCCGATCAGCGCCGGGCTCGGCTTCGCGATATCGCGCCGCCGCCGCGCCGAGGGTGGCTTTCCTGGGGCCGAGCGCATCCTGTCGCTGATCGCCGACGGCGCGCCGACCCGGCGCGTCGGCCTGATGATCGAAGGCCGCCTGGCCGCGCGCGAGGGAGCGACGGTGCACGTCGGCGACGCGCAAGTCGGCGTCGTCACATCGGGCGGCTTTTCCCCCTCGCTCGATCGACCGATCGCGATGGCTTACGTCGCCGCCGCGCATGCCTCGCCGGGGGACGCTGTCGAGATCGAGGTGCGCGGCAAGCGGCTCGCCGCTCAAGTTCACATGCTCCCGCTCATCCCCCACCGCTACGTCCGCTGAAGGAAGCCCCCCGCATGGCCCGCTATTTCACCAAGGAACACGAGTGGATCGAGGTCGACGGCGAAGTCGGCACCGTCGGCATCACCGACTATGCACAGCACCAGTTGGGCGACATCACCTTCGTCGAGTTGCCCGCGCCCGGCCAGACGGTGGCCGGCGGCGGCGCGATCGCGGTTGTCGATTCGGTCAAGGCGGCGAGCGATGTCTATTCGCCGGTGTCTGGCACGGTGACCGAGGCGAACGGCGCGCTGGGCGAAGCGCCCGAGACGGTCAACACCGACGCCGATGGAACGGGTTGGCTGTTCAGGCTGACGCTGAGCAATGCGGGCGAGCTGAGTGCGCTTATGGATAAGGCGGGATATGACGCGTATGTCGCGGGTCTCTAAGGTTCTTGCCGGCCCAGCGGGGGGCGGGACCGCGGCCCTCCTCCCCGGAACGGGGACAGGGACCGCCGCGCAGTGGTGGTGGAGGGGAGTCTCCTCCGTCGTCGGCTTCGCCGCCGCCACCTCCCCGCTTGCGGGGAGGACGGGCTGATGCGCTACCTTCCGCTCACCGATGGCGACCGGACCGAGATGCTCGGCGTGATCGGCGTGTCGTCGATCGATGACCTGTTCGTCGACGTTCCCGTCGACGCGCGCCTGTCCGCGCCGATCGAAGGGCTCCCGCTCCACGCCGGCGAGATGGCGGTCGAGCGGCACATGGCGAAGCTTGCCGCCAAGAACCTTGCCGCCGGCAGCGCGCCGTTCTTCCTCGGCGCCGGGGCCTATCGCCACCATATTCCGGCGAGCGTCGATCACCTGATCCAGCGTGGCGAGTTTTTGACCGCCTATACGCCCTATCAGCCCGAGATCGCGCAGGGCACGCTGCAGGTGCTGTTCGAGTTCCAGACGCAGGTCGCGCGTCTGTTCGGCGTCGATGTCGCCAACGCCTCGATGTACGATGGCTCGACCGCGTGCTGGGAGGCGATCGGCATGGCCGCGCGCATCACGCGCCGCCGCCGCGCGGTGGTCTCGGGTGGCTTGCATCCGCATTACCTCGCGACCGTCAACACGATGGCGAAGTTTACCGGCGACGCGATCGACGCGCGACCGCCCGTGCTCGAGCCCGCGCCCGACGATGCGGCGGTCATCGCGGCGATCGACGGGGAGACGTCGTGCGTCGTCGTGCAGTATCCCGATATCCTGGGCCGCATCCCCGACCTCGCGGGCATAGCCGCGGCTGCCCACGCCAGCGGCGCGCTGCTGATCGCGGTGGTGACCGAGCCGGTCGCGCTCGGACTGATCGAGGCCCCGGGAAATCTCGGTGCCGATATCGTCGTGGGCGAGGGGCAGTCGCTCGGCGTCGGGCTCAATTTCGGCGGGCCATACCTTGGCCTGTTCGGATGTCGCGGGAAGTTCGTGCGGCAGATGCCCGGCCGGCTGTGCGGCCAGACCGTCGACGCCGATGGCAGGCGCGGCTTCGTACTGACCCTGTCGACACGCGAGCAGCACATCCGGCGCGAGAAGGCGACGAGCAATATATGCACGAATTCAGGGCTTTGCGCGCTTGCTTTTACAATTCACATGACCTTGCTTGGCGGTGAAGGTCTGCGACGGCTGGCAGGGATCAACCACGCGCGCACCCGTGCGGCGGTCGAACGGCTGATCGCGGTTCCCGGCGTGCGGCTGCTCAACGAGGCCTATTTCAACGAGGTGACGCTGATTCTGCCCGGCGACGCGCGTCGCGCGGTCGAGGCGCTGGCCGAGCGCGGCTTGCTCGCCGGCGTCCCGCTCGGACGGCTCTATCCCGATGCATCAGAGCTTGCCGGGGGGCTTTTGGTGGCGGTGACCGAGACCACGACGGACGAAGATATCGCCTCGCTGGTCGACGGGCTGTTCAGCGTGCTCGCCGAACAGAGCGCCGAGCTTGACGGAGAACTGGTATGAACGCGCTGAACCCTGGCGGCTGGCGGCCCGACAAGGGCGGGGCTGGCGATGCATCGATCGCGACGACCGCCAGCGGCGACCGCGGTCTGATGCTCGAGGAACCGCTGATCTTCGAACTCGGCCAGCGCGGTAAATGCGGCGTCGATCTTGAGGATGTTTCTCAAGAGCCGCTTCCAAGCCTCGACAGGTTCTTGCGCCGCGCCGCGCCGGACCTGCCCGGGCTGACCGAGCCGGAAACCGTCCGGCATTACACGCGGCTGTCGAGGCAGAACTATGCGATCGATCTCGGGCCGTTCCCGCTCGGGTCGTGCACGATGAAGCACAATCCGCGTCTCAACGAGAAAGTCGCGCGGCTGCCGGGCTTCGCCGATCTCCATCCGTTGCAGCCGCAGGCGACGGTGCGCGGCGCGCTCGAGGTGATCAACGAGCTTGCATGGTGGCTGGTCACGCTGACCGGAATGTCCGGCGTTGCGATGACGCCCAAGGCGGGCGCGCATGGCGAACTGTGCGGTCTGCTGTGCATCCGCGCGGCGCTGGAGGCGCGCGGCGATGCGCGCGCGGTGGTGCTGGTGCCCGAAAGCGCGCACGGCACGAACCCGGCGACGGCCGCCTTCGCGGGGTACAGCGTCGAGAATATTGCGGCAACCGCCGATGGCCGCGTCGATCTGGCGGCGCTGACCGCCCGGCTCGGGCCCGACGTGGCGGCGGTGATGATCACCAACCCCAACACCTGCGGCCTGTTCGAGCGCGAGATGAAGACGATCTCGGACGCGGTCCATGCCGCCGGTGGCTTCGTCTATTGCGACGGCGCGAACTTCAATGCGATCGTCGGCCGCGTGCGTCCGGGGGATCTCGGCGTCGATGCGATGCACATCAACCTGCACAAGACTTTCTCGACCCCGCACGGCGGCGGTGGGCCGGGCTCTGGCCCGGTGGTCTTGTCCGAGGCGCTGGCCCCGTTCGGCCCATTGCCGTTCACCGCGCGCATGCCCGATGGCGTGGTCTATCTGGTCGAGGAAGAAGACGCGCAGGTGCATGACCATGCGCGCTCGTTCGGCCGGATGGCCGCGTTCCACGGTCAGATGGGTATGTTCACGCGCGCGCTGACCTACATCCTCAGCCACGGTGCGGATGGCCTGCGCCAGGTCGCGGGCGATGCCGTGCTCAACGCCAACTACGTGTTGGCAAGCCTTAAGGATGTGCTGCACGCGCCGTTCGCCGGCGAGGGCGCGCCCTGTATGCACGAGGCGTTGTTCAGCGACGACGACCTGCCCGATGGCTTCAACACGCTCGATATCGCCAAGGGCCTGATCGACGAGGGCTTCCATCCGATGACCGTCTATTTCCCGCTGGTGGTGCACGGCGCGATGCTGGTGGAGCCGACCGAGACCGAGAGCCGCCAGGGCCTCGATCGCCTGATCGGCTCGCTGCGCAGCGTCGCCGAGCGCGCGCGCGCGGGCGATGAAAGCCTTCGCTCGGCGCCGCATCTCGCCCCGCGCCGCCGGCTGGACGAGACGCTCGCGGCGCGAAAACCCGTGCTGACCTGGCAGGGTCACGTCGCGCCGCCGGGCGAAGTCGCGCTGGCCGAGATCGGGGGAAGCTGAGAGGTGCCCGATACGGGTTGGGTCGAGGCTCGCGTCGGTGGCCGGCGTAAGGCATGGCATCATTGAACGCGCCGCCCGATCCCTCAATCCCGTGGTGGGTTACCTACCTGCCGCTGCTCGTGCTTGGGATCGTGATCGCCGTAAGGTTCCGCCGGCTGGAGCGCGCGCGTCCGCTGCGGCCCAGGGTCATGCTGACGGCACCGGTGATATATGCGATCATCATCGTCGGGCTTTTCATGCTGACCCCGCCGCCGCCGCTCGGCTGGCTCGCCTTTGCCGGCGGCATCGCGATCGGCGCGCTGGCGGGGTGGCAGCGCGCGCGACTGATGCGGCTGCACGTCGATCCCGATCACGGACGCGTGATGGTCCGCCAATCACCCGCCGCGCTGTTCCTGATCCTGGGTCTCGCCTTCGCGCGCCGGTTGATCTTGCCGCGTCATATCGACATTGGCGAGGACGGCACGCCCCCGCCGAGCCTGCTCGCCGTCACCGATGGCCTGTTCGGCTTCGCGCTCGGCATGATCGGCACGCAGGCGATCGTGCTGTGGCGCAAGGCGCGCACGCTGATCGCCGAACATCGGAGCGAATGACGGGTTGGATAGTAGATTTCAACGTGAACGCATTCCCCGCTCGCGCCGCAGCAGTTCGGCCTTGATCTCCAGCCCATAGGCATACCCCCCATGCGATCCGTCCGATCGGATCACGCGGTGGCACGGCACCAGCACCGCAACCGGGTTCGCGCCGTTGGCCGATCCCGCCGCGCGCACCGCGCCCGGACTGCCCGCCGCAGCCGCGATCTGCGCGTAGCTGCGCGTCTCGCCCGGGGGGATAGTTTGGAGCTGGCCCCAGACCGCCTGTTGGAACGCCGTGCCCTGCACGTCGAGCGGGATGTGGCGCGAGTCGCCTGGCCGCTCGACCGCGGCGATCACTTGGGTCAGCAGCCCGGCGAAAGCCTCACCGCCCGCGATCAGCGTGGCGGCGGGGAACCGGCGCGCGAGATCAGCCTCGCCCTCGCCGAAGGCCAGCCGGCACACGCCCCGGTCGGTCGCCGCGACCAGCATCGGGCCGAGGCTCGTCGGCACCACCGCCCAGCGGATGATCGCGCCTCGCCCGCCGTCGCGCCATGCCGATGGCATCATGCCCAGCCGCTCGCCCGCCTGCGCGTAGAAGCGCGAGGGCGTTGAGAACCCCGCATCGTAGATCGCGTCGGTCACGCGTTCGCCGGCGCTCAGCGCGTCCTGCGCCCGCTCGTGACGCAATGCGCGCGCGAACGCCGCCGGCGACAGCCCCACCGCGCGCTTGAACACGCGCTGGAAATGCGCGGGCGAATAGCCGCAGTCTGCCGCGAGCCCACCGAGTGCGAGCGATTGTTCGGCGGCGCGGATCGCGGCGATCGCGGCCAGCACGGCGCGCTCATCGCGCGACACATCGTCGGGCGAGCAGCGCAGGCACGGACGCAGCCCGGCGTCGCGCGCGCCGTCGCCGTTCGTGAAGAACCGCACGTTCGCGCGATGCGGATGGCGCGCCGGGCACGACGGACGGCAGTAGATCCCGGTCGACAGCACCCCGGTGACGAAGCGTCCGTCGAACGCGCGGTCACGCCGCAGGACGGCCTGCCAGGCCTCGTCATCCTCCGGGCCGGTGACATCGACATCGACATCGACTGGGGGGACCGTGATTCCTGCACTGGTCAAGCTCGTATCTCCCTCGTCGTTGTGCGGTGCGCGTGCCGTCGTGTCGAGGGGCGAAGGACACGGTCGTCCGGCTCGACCCCGGTTTTGGTGTTCGTACCGCATCGGCGACATCTCCCGTCATCCGCACCGCATAGACGGCAACCATGACAGCCGCCTTCCCGCCGCTTGCGGTCAAAGCGAAGGCGGCTATGGAAGCGCCATGATGCGGGTCGGGGTGCAGCTGCTATTGGCGCTTTTGGCCGTGCTCGCCTGGGTCACGCCATCGCCGTCGCGCGCCGACCCGAGCGACATCGCCGCCGCCGCGCGCAGCGTGGTGCGCGTCGTACTGGTATCCGACGAGGACGGGCACTACGCGCTCCAGGGCCACGGCTCGGGCTTCGCGGTCGGCCCCGACCTCATCGTCACCAACGCGCACGTCGTCCAATCCGCGCGCGCAGACGAGCACATCCGCATCGGCATCGTCCCGTCCGAGGGAAAAGGCGGCTGGTTCGCCAAGGTCGTCGCGATCGCGCCCGACAAGGATCTCGCGCTGTTGCGCCTGACCGAGCGTGGCGCGTTGCCCGTCGCGACGCTGTTCACCGGCGCGGTCGCCGACGGGCAGGACGTTTTCGCGGTCGGCTATCCGGGCAACGTCGATTCGGCGCAGGGGCTCAACGTCGGCGATATCGTGTCGCCGACGAGCCCCGTGAAGACGCGCGGCAACGTCTCGGCCGGTCGATCGTCGAAGGCGTTCGAGACGATCCTGCACACCGCGCCGTTGGGGGCGGGCAACAGCGGTGGGCCCTTGCTGGACGCCTGTGGCCGCGTGCTCGGCGCGAACAGCTTCGGCACCGAGGCCGGCAACGGCGATTCCGAGTTCTACTTCGCGGTCTCGACGCGCGAGATCATGCGCTTCCTGATCGCGTTCGGCGTCCAGCCGCATGTCGTCGGCACGCCCTGCCGCAGCATCGCCGAGCTCGACCGCGCCGAGGCCGATCGTGGCGCGGCGGCGCAGGCGCGCGCTGCCGAAGACCAGCGCGCGGCGACGACACGCCAAGCCGCGGCCGAAGAGCAGGCGCAGCGCCAGGCGCTGTTCGAGATCGCTGGCGAGCGCGAGAACCTGCTCGGCCTCGCGGGGGTCGCGCTGCTGCTCGCGCTCGGCTGCGGCGTCGTTTCGTGGACGCGGTGGGGCGGCGCGCGGGGATTGCAGGCGAAGGTGCTCGCGGGGGCGGGCGTGGTGCTGCTAATCAGCACGGGCGCGGCGATGGTCGCGCGGCCCGGTTTCGACCGGGTGGACGAGCGCGCGCGGCAGTTGCGGGCGACGCCTGGGGCTGCGCCATCCCGCGCGACGCCCAAGCTTGGTGCGCCGGCATCGGGTCAGCTGATCTGCACGCTGATTCCCGATCGCAGCCGGATCACGGTCAGCGAGATGGCCGATGTACCGCTTGATTGGGGCACCGATGGCTGCGCCAACGGGCAGACCCAGTACGGGCAGGGTACCGATGGCTGGAGCCGCGTGCAGGTTCCCGATGGCGAGGATATTGCCACGGTCACGCGCTTCGACCCGAAGACGGCCGAATACCGCGTCGAGCGCTATTTCCTCGATCCCGACGCGATGACGGCGTTGCGCAACGAACGCGAGGGGATCGCCGCCCTGAGCTGCGGCGCCGGCACCGATGACGCGGCGGTGCGGCGGTTCGGTGAGGCGCAGGCGGCACTGCGGACGTTGTTGCCGCCGCAGTCAAACGAGCGGCTGGTCTATCGCTGCGCGTCTGCAAACTCCGGTTCGGAGCACTCGGCGGCTGCGCTTTGAGCGATGAAAAGCACGGGATTCGCTTCGTAATCCGGTCGGCCGGTCGTCCGTATCCGAGACACCCGGGCGCGCCTTGCGCTCCGCCGGGATCGTCGCTATGCGGCCTCCAACAGGGGGCGATCGGGGACGTTTCGACGTGGACACCCGATGGCTTGTCGGGAGGCAGATCGGCTCGGGGCCGATCCGCCCGATCGAACACGTATAGGGAACCGTCGCGTGCAAAATCCCAGCGGGATAACGGCCAGTCTGCAGGGGCGTTACGCCTCCGCCCTGTTCGATCTTGCCAGCGAGAGCGGCGTCGTCACCGCGGTCGAGGGCGATCTTGACAACCTCGACCAAGCGCTGCGCGAAACGCCCGAGTTTACCGCGCTGATCCGCAATCCACAGATAAGCCGCGATGCGGCGGGGCGCGCGGTCGATAGCGTCGCCGAACTGCTCAACGTCGCGCCGCTGACCGCGAGCTTTCTCGGCGTGCTCGCCAAGAACCGCCGGCTCGCGGTCTTGCCCGAAATGATCCGCGCGTTCCACGCGATCGCCGCCGCTGCGCGCGGCGAGGTTACCGCCGAGGTCGTCAGCGCGCATGTGCTCACCGACGATCAGCTGGAAGCGCTGCGCCAGAAGCTCGCCGCGCGCGAAGGCCGCAACGTGAAGGTCCGCGCCAAGGTCGATCCGGAGCTGCTGGGCGGCCTCGTCGTCACCGTCGGCTCGAAGCGGATCGATGGCTCGATCCGCACCCGTCTCAACACTCTCGCCCAGGCAATGCGCGGCTGACGCGCTCAGAAACTCCGACGCAAAAACTTTGATCAAGGGCTAATACCGCATGGATATCCGCTCCGCAGAAATCTCGAAGGTCATCAAGGACCAGATCGCCAATTTCGGCACCGAGGCGGAAGTCTCCGAAGTCGGCTCGGTGCTGTCGGTCGGCGACGGCATCGCGCGTATCCATGGGCTCGACAAGGTCCAGGCGGGCGAGATGGTCGAGTTCGCCAACGGCGTGCAGGGCATGGCGCTGAACCTCGAGGCGGACAACGTCGGCGTCGTGATCTTCGGGTCGGACGCGGAGATCCGCGAGGGCGATACGGTCAAGCGCACGGGCACGATCGTCGACGTTCCGGTCGGTCGCGGGCTGCTCGGCCGCGTGGTCGATGCGCTGGGTAATCCGATCGACGGCAAGGGCCCGATCGTTTCGGACCAGCGCAGCCGGGTCGAAGTCAAGGCACCCGGCATCATCCCGCGCAAGTCGGTGCACGAGCCGGTGCAGACCGGACTGAAGGCGATCGACAGCCTGGTCCCGGTCGGCCGCGGTCAGCGCGAGCTGATCATCGGCGATCGCCAGACCGGCAAGTCGGCGGTGGCGATCGATACCTTCATCAACCAGAAGGAAGCCAACGCCGGCACCGACGAGAGCAAGAAGCTCTACTGCATCTACGTCGCGATCGGCCAGAAGCGTTCGACCGTCGCGCAGATCGTCCGCCAACTCGAAGAGAACGGCGCGATGGAGTACACCATCGTCGTCGCCGCGACCGCATCCGAGCCCGCGCCGCTGCAGTTCCTCGCGCCGTATACCGGTTGCGCGATGGGCGAATTCTTCCGCGACAACGGCATGCACGCGGTCATCGTCTATGACGACTTGTCGAAGCAGGCGGTCGCCTATCGCCAGATGTCCTTACTGCTTCGCCGCCCGCCGGGCCGCGAGGCGTATCCGGGTGACGTGTTCTACCTTCATTCGCGCCTGCTCGAGCGCGCGGCGAAGATGAACGACGCCGAGGGTGCGGGATCGCTGACCGCGCTGCCGATCATCGAGACGCAGGCGGGTGACGTGTCGGCCTATATCCCGACCAACGTGATCTCGATCACCGACGGGCAGATCTTCCTCGAAACCGGCCTGTTCTATCAGGGCGTGCGTCCGGCGATCAACGTCGGCCTGTCGGTGAGCCGCGTCGGCTCGTCGGCGCAGACCAAGGCGATGAAGAAGGTGTCGGGCTCGATCAAGCTGGAGCTCGCGCAATACCGCGAGATGGCCGCGTTCGCGCAGTTCGGCTCGGACCTCGACGCCTCGACGCAGAAGCTGCTCAATCGTGGCGCGCGGCTGACCGAATTGCTCAAGCAGGCGCAGTTCAGCCCGCTGCCGTTCGAGGAGCAGACGGTGTCGAT
>CAXSZV010000003.1:0-212426 GCA_964242815.1 uncultured Novosphingobium sp. | reverse complement strand
CCTCGATCGTCGGCTCGTTGACGTCGATCTTCTGGAACCGGCGCAGCAGCGCGCGATCCTTTTCGAAGTGGTTGCGGAATTCCTTGTAGGTGGTCGAGCCGATGCAGCGGATCGTGCCGCCCGACAGCGCGGGCTTGAGCAGGTTGGAGGCGTCCATCGCCCCGCCGCTGGTCGCGCCGGCGCCGATCACGGTGTGGATCTCGTCGATGAACAGCACCGCGTGCGGCAGCTTCTCCAGCTCGTTGACGACCTGCTTCAGCCGCTCCTCGAAATCGCCGCGATAGCGCGTGCCCGCTAGCAGCGAGCCCATGTCGAGCGAATAGATCACCGCCTCGGTCAGCACTTCGGGCACGTCGCCCTCGACGATCTTGCGCGCGAGACCTTCGGCGATCGCGGTCTTGCCCACGCCGGGATCGCCCACATACAGCGGATTGTTCTTCGACCGGCGGCACAGGATCTGGATCGTGCGATCGACCTCGGGCCCGCGGCCGATCAGCGGATCGACCTTGCCCGCCAGCGCCTTGTCGTTGAGGTTTACGGTGAACTGGTCGAGCGCGCTTTCCTTCTTGCCGCTCTTGGTTTCTGCCTTTTCCTCGGGCTGCGGCGTCTCGTTGTCGGCATTGCTGCCCTTGGGGCTGCGGTCCTCGATCCGGCGGCCGCCCTTGCCAATGCCATGGCTGATATAGCTCACCGCATCCAATCGGCTCATGTCCTGCTGCTGGAGGAAATAGACCGCATACGAATCACGTTCGGAAAACAGCGCTACCAGCACATTGGCACCGGTGACGGTATCCTTGCCCGATGACTGGACGTGCAGGATCGCGCGCTGGATCACGCGCTGGAACCCGGCGGTAGGCGCGGGATCGCCCTTTTCGTCGGTCTTGAGCGACTGATACTCCTGATCGAGGTACTGGCGCACGACGTCGCCAAGGTCGCCCAGATCGACGCCGCACGCCTGCATCACCTGCGCCGCCTCGTTATCGTCGATCAGCGCGAGCAGCAGGTGCTCAAGCGTCGCATATTCGTGGCTGCGCTCCGCGGCGTGCGTCAGCGCGACATGCAGGGTCTTTTCAAGGCTTTGCGCAAAACTGGGCATCGGACGACTCTTTCAGTGGTAGGGCTTCCGCGAGCTTCGGGAATATGTCGTGACGCGGGTCAACGGTAACGATGTAGGATGTGTGGAACCAATGTTGTAGGACATCGGCCAACCTGCATGACACTGCCGATCGTCATGGTTTCGCGCCGAACAGCGCGTCAGCAGCGCTGCGATGCGCGGCCTTTGCCGCCCGATGCCGGGTGACGCGCGCGATCTCGACTTCGAGCAAACCGACGCGTGTATCGAGTTCGTCGAGCGAGTACCTATCGAGGCTCTCACCGGCGAGGAGGCCTGCGGCTCCGAAATCGTCTTCCGGAGCGCGTGATCGGGGTCGATCATCGTCCATTGCGATGCAACATCGGTCGCGCCGAGCCCGCTGTCAACCATAGGTCGACCCGGTTATGAACCAACGAGATCACATACGTCAACCAACACAAAAGCGTGACCCGGCATGACCTTACCGATGACATCGCGTGCCTTGCCTCAATCGATGACGGCGATCGGCATCGTCGGCGCGGGCGGCCCCGACGTACTGCACGCGCAGACGATGCCATTGCCCGTGCCGGGTCCCGGCCAGGTTCTGATTCGAGTCGCGTTCGCCGGGGTCAATCGCCCCGACGTGATCCAGCGTCAGGGCAGCTATCCGCCGCCGCCGGGCGCGTCCCCGCTCCCCGGGCTCGAAGTCGCGGGCGAAGTGGTCGCGCACGGGACTGGCGCCGATCCGGCGATGCTGGGCACGCAGGTCTGCGCGCTGGTCAACGGCGGCGGCTATGCGCAATATTGCCTGGCCGATGCGCGTCATTGCCTCGCGGTTCCTGCAGCGCTGACGCTGGCCGAGGCGGCGGCGCTGCCCGAGACGCTGTTTACCGTGTGGTCGAACCTGTTCCAGCGCGGCGGCGCAGGCGCGGGCGACACGGTGCTGGTCCATGGCGGCACCAGCGGCATCGGCACGATGGCGATCCTGCTGGGCAAGCTGTTCGGCCTCACCGTGATCGTGACTTGCGGCGGACCGGACAAATGCGCGACCGCGCTGGCGATCGGTGCGGCGCATGCGGTCGATTACCGGGCGAGCGATTTTGTCGATGCGGTCACGGCGATCACCGCGGGTAAAGGCGTATCGGTCGTGCTCGATATGGTCGCGGGTGATTACGTCGCGCGCAACCTGAAGTGCCTTGCCGACGATGGCCGGCATGTGACGATCGCGGTGCAGGGCGGCGCAAAGGCGGAGATCAACCTGGCGGTGGTCATGAGCCATCGCCTGACGCTGACCGGATCGACGTTGCGCCCGCGTTCGGCCGATTTCAAGGCCGCGCTCGCCGACGATATCCGCGCGCGCGTATGGCCGCATGTCGAGGGCGGCGGCTTGCGTCCGGTGATGGATCGGACCTTTCCGCTGACCGAAGCGGCGGCGGCGCACGCGTGGATGGAAAGCGGCGGCCACGTCGGCAAGATCGTGCTCGCGGCCTGAGCCCGCCCGATGCGCAGGCGAGCCCGCTTCGCGTCGTCTGCGCTTTTCGCCGGGTGGTTCGCCGGGATCGCGTACCTGCTGGTCGCGCTGGCGCTGCGGCTGCCGGTATTCGGCGATCCGGTCGTCGATATCGATGAACAGTATTATCTGCTCGTCGGCGATCGGATGCGCGCGGGTGCCTTGCCGTTCGTGGATCTGTGGGATCGCAAGCCGGCTGGCCTGTTCGCGCTCTATGAAGCGTTCGCCGCGACGCGTCACGGGCCAATCGCGACGCATCTTGCCGCGCTTGTCTGCGTGGTGATCACCGCGCTGGCGCTGCGGCGCATCGCGCTTGTCATCGCGCCGCCCGCCGGAGCCTGGCTCGCGGGGCTGGCCTATCTGATCTACCTGTCGGCGTTCCATTGCTTCGGCGGGCAGACGCCGGTGTTCTACAACCTTGCCATGGTTGCAGCGGCGCTCGTGCTGACGGGGCTGATCGTGGAGGCAAGGCCGCGCCGATTGCTGTTATCGGGCATCGGCGTGATGCTGCTCGTCGGTATCGCACTGCAGATCAAATATACCGTCGTGTTCGAAGGGCTATGGTTCGGCCTGACGCTGCTCGCCCTGGCGTTGCGCCGACGCTGGCCGCTCGCGCATATCGCCGGCGCCGCGCTGCTATGGGTCTTCGCGGCGTTGCTGCCGACGCTGATCGTCATCGCGCTCTATTGGCGTATCGGGCATCTGGGCGACTGGATCGCCGCCAACATCTCGTCCAATTTCGGGCGGGGGTTCGGCTGGGGCGACTGGTGGTCGGGCCTCGGCAAGACCGTGATCGGCCTCGCAGGCTTCGCGCTCGCGGCGCTGCTTGGGACGTTCGGGATCAGTCGCGATCGCCCGCGTCGCGATGGCCTTCCCGGTGGCCTGCGGCTGTTCCTCGTTGGCTGGCTGGGGTTCGCGATCGTGGGCTATCTGCTCGTCGGCACCTACTTCGACCATTACCGCGCGCCGCTGCTATTGCCGCTCGCGGTGTTGAGCGCGCCCGCGCTGGGCTTGGGCAGCGTCGCGTTGGCGCCCACGACGGCGGTTTTCGCCATCGGCCTCGCGCTCGCGATCCCGCGCGTCACCGGCAACCAAGCCGAGCGCGGCGACGGCGCTCAGATCGCGCGGGCGACGGCGCTGATCGCGCCGCTGCTGCGGCATGGTTGTCTCTACGTCTATGAAGGCGATCCCGCGCTCTACCGGCTGAGCCGATCCTGCCTCGTGACGCGATATGCCTTTCCCGGGCACTTGTCGTGGGCGGTCGAGACGCGCACCTTGGGCGTCGATCCGGAGGATGAAATGCGGCGGTTGCTCGCCGCTCGCCCTGCCGCGATCGTGATCGGCGACGAGACGTTCGAGGCGACCCGCGACCAGGGCACATGGTCGGTGCTCGTACCCACGCTGGCGGGCGGGTACACCTTGAGCGCGCGCTTCAGGGTTGGGCGGATACGATATCTGCTTTACGCTCGGCGCGAAGCCCCGCCCGTGTAATCCCAAGCCGGCGGACAGTCCGCGCCACGTACTTTGTTGCGCGCCGATGACGGCTTGTCACCGTGATAGCTTGCCGAAGGCCGCGTGTTGCCCTACGTCCCGTCACGCGCAGCCGCTCCGCAAAGGGGCGGCTCTTTGTTTTTATGGCCGGAGAAAATCGTGACCCAGCCCACCCCACTGATGCCGCATGCGACGGCGTCGTGGCTCGTCGACACCACATCGTTGACGTTCGATCAGATCGCCGAGTTCTGCGGCCTGCACATTCTCGAAGTGCAGGCGATGGCCGACGATCTTGCGAGCAGCAAATATACCGGTCGCGACCCGCTGCGTTCAGGCGAGCTGACCACCGCCGAGATCGAGCGCGGCCAAGCCGACCCCGCTTATCGGCTGAAGATGTTGAAGGCCCCGGTGAACGTCAACCGCACCAAGGGGCCGCGCTACACCCCGGTGTCGAAGCGGCAGGACAAGCCCGACGGCATCGCCTGGATCCTGCGCAATCATGCCGAGGTCACCGACGCGCAGATCGGCAAGCTGATCGGCACGACCCGCACCACGATCGCCGCGATCCGCGACCGCAGCCACTGGAACATCGCCAACATCACCGCGAAGGACCCGGTCACGCTAGGCCTGTGCTCGCAGCGCGAACTCGACGCGATCGTCGCGCGCGCGGCCAAGAAGGCCGGGATCGAGGAAGTGGTCGACGAAGGCCGCATCGGCAACGAGCGCGAGGCGCTGATCGAGCAGCTGCGCGCCGAACGCGAATCGGCCGTGAAAGCCGCGAGCGACGCCGCGCAGGAAGCCGAGGTGCAGGCCTGGCTCGACGCCAAGCGCGCGGCCGAAGCGGCCGAGGCTAGCGGAGCGTAACCTATCGCCTGACAGGGTTCCGCGCGGCCCGATGACAGCGCATCGCCGTGCTGCTACGGCGTGCGGATGAACGCGCAGTCCTCCGTCACCGAAGCGCCCGAAGCGCTGATCGAGCGTCTCGGCACGGCGGGTCGTATCGCGCAACGGGCGCTCGCGCGCATGTCGAGCGACGCCAAGGCCGTGGCGCTCGAAGCCGCCGCGCAGGCGCTGCGGGATGACGAGCCGGCGATCCTTGAGGCCAACGCGCGTGATGTCGCGCGGGGCGAAGCGGCCGGGCTGTCGCATGCCTTGCTCGACCGGTTGCGGCTCGACGGCAAGCGGCTCGCGGCCATCGCCGAGGCGGTCGACCAGATCGCCGCGCTCCCCGATCTGGTCGGCGAGACGATCGATGCGTCGACGCGCCCCAACGGCCTCGCGCTCAGCCGGGTGCGCGTGCCGATCGGGCTGATCGGCATCATCTACGAGAGCCGGCCGAACGTCACGGTCGACGCGGCGGCGTTGTGCCTGCGTTCGGGCAACGCGGTGCTGCTGCGCGGGGGCAGCGAGGCGGTGCAGTCCAATCGCGCGCTGCTCGCCGCGTTCCAGCGCGGGCTCCAAAGCGCGGGCATGCCGGCGGACGCGGTGCAGCTGATCCCGACGCAGGATCGCGCGGCGGTCGGCGCGATGCTGACGGCGGCTGGCCTCATCGACATGATCGTGCCGCGCGGTGGCAAGAGCCTGGTCGCGCGGGTGCAGGCCGATGCGCGCGTGCCGGTGCTCGCGCATCTCGACGGCATCTGCCACACCTATCTGCACCAAGCGGCCGACCCCGCGATGGCGCGCGATGTCGCCGTGAACGCCAAGCTGCGCCGCACGGGCATCTGCGGCGCGATGGAGACGCTGCTGATCGACACGCGCTTTGCGGCCGGCAGCGAAGTGATCGCGGCACTGATCGACGGCGGCTGCGCGCTGCGTGGCGATGCGCGCGCTCAGGCGCTCGATCCGCGCGTCGCGCCCGCGAGCGAGGCCGATTGGGACACCGAATACCTCGACGCAGTGCTGTCGGTGGCGGTAGTCGACGGGCTCGACGCGGCAATCGCGCACATCGCCCGGCACAGTTCGCACCACACCGACGCGATCGTCACCGATGACGCGGCGGCGGCGGAGCGCTTTCTCGAAGAGGTCGACAGCGCGATCGTCATGGTGAACGCCTCGACCCAGTTCGCCGATGGCGGCGAGTTCGGCCTAGGCGCGGAGATCGGCATCGCCACCGGCCGGCTGCACGCGCGGGGGCCCGTCGCGCTCGAAGGGCTGACGACGTACAAGTGGCAGGTGCGCGGCAACGGCCAGACGCGGCCCTAAGCATTTCGGCCCTAAGCATTTCGGCCCTGAGCACATTCGGCCACGCCACCGCGCTGCTCGGCGGCAGCTTCAACCCCGCGCATGGCGCGCATCGGCGCATCACGCTGTTCGCGTTGCGCGCGCTGGCGCTCGATGGGGCGTGGTGGCTGGTCTCGCCAGGAAATCCGCTGAAGCCGCGCACGGGTATGGCACCACTTGCCGCACGGGTCGCCTCAGCGCGGGGCATGGCGCGGCGCGCGCCGATCCGCGTCACCGCGATCGAAAGCCGGCTGGGGACCAGGTACACCCTCGACACACTGCGCGCGCTTCGGCGGCGATATCCCAAACGCCGCTTCGTCTGGCTGATGGGCGCGGATAACCTGGCGCAATTCGACCGGTGGCATCGCTGGCGCGATATCGCGCGGATCATGCCGATTGCCGTCGTCTGCCGTCCGGGGTATGATGCGCGTGCCATGACGAGCCCCGCCATGGCCTGGCTCAGGCGCTACCGGGTGTCTGCGGCCCGCCTGCGATCCCGGCGATGGAGCGCTCCGGCGCTGGTTATCCTGCGTTTCGATCCCGATACGCGTTCGGCCACGGCGATTCGCGCGGCCGATCCAAGCTGGGCGACCCGGCACCGCTCTCGTCCGCGCGATGGCCTGACCCACGATCTCATCCCGCTGGACGCCGGGTGACGATGCGGTTCGCGAGCACCTTTCCCTACCACGGCACATTCTTCGCGAGCACCGACGATCGTCTCGCGGCCTTTCCCACATTCCAGGAGCGATATCACCCTCAATGAACGAAGCGCTTCCCCCGCCGGCCCCCGCCGGCCTCGTCGCCCCGCCTCGCGGACCGGCGCAGGATGCCCCGTCGGGCGATCCGCTCCACGCGCTGGTGATGCAGTCGCTCGACGACGATCAGGCGCAGGACGTCGTGTCGATCGCGCTTGAGGGCAAGACGACGATCGCCGACTTCATGGTGATCGCATCGGGCCGGTCGAGCCGCCAGGTCACCGCGATGGCGCAGAAGCTCGCCGAACGTATCAAGCATGCGGGCCTGGGCCATCCGCGACTCGAAGGGCTGCCGGTGGCGGACTGGGTGCTGGTCGATGCCGGCAGCGTGATCGTGCACTTGTTCCGGCCTGAGGTGCGCAGCTTCTACAACCTCGAGCGGATGTGGGGGTTCGGCGACACCGCGCAGGCGAGCGCCGCCTGACGCGCGATCCCGCGCCGATCGCGCGAAAGCCCAGACGGTCGCCCTATGCTGCTCCACATCATCGCGCGCGGCCGCATCGGCCGTTCGTCCGAAGCCGATCTCGTCACACGGTATATCCGACGGATCGCCTGGCCCGTGCAGCTGACCGAGCTCCCCGACCAGGGCGGCCGCATGCCCGCGCCGCCGGGCGAAACCAAGGTCGTGCTGCTCGACGAGCGTGGCGCGTCGCTCTCTTCGGAAACATTTGCGGCGTTGCTCGGTCAATGGCGCGATAGCGGCGCGCGCGAAGCGCGCTTCCTGATCGGCGCGGCCGACGGCCACGATGATGCAATGCGCGGTGGTGCAGACCTGCTGTTGTCGTTCGGTGCGATGACCTGGCCGCATCTGCTCGCTCGCGCGATGCTGGCCGAACAGTTGTGGCGCGCGACCAGCATCCTCGCCGGCCATCCCTACCATCGCGCGGGCCATCGCGCGGGATAGTTCGGCGATCGCTGCAAGTGCCGCCTACGAGCAGCGAACCGGGCAATCCCCGCAGCGATCTTTGCGTTTTTTGTGGACACCGGTCCGGTTCGTCAGGTGTAGGTGGCCCGATCGTCTTACCATGGAAAGTGCCGTTTTATGCTGACCGTCCATCATCTCGGCATATCGCAGTCTGATCGCATCGTCTGGCTCTGCGAGGAGCTTGCGGTGCCATACGAAATGAAATCGTACGAGCGCGATCCGCAGACGCGAATGGCCCCGCCCGAATATCGCGCGCTCACGCCGTTCGGCACCGCCCCGGTCATCACCGATGGCCCGCTGACTTTGGGCGAATCGGCCGCGATCGTCGAGTATATTTGCGAGGTATATGGCGACGGACGATTGCTCGTCAGGCCCGGCGAGACCAACTACGCGGACTATCTATTCTGGTTCCATTTCGCCAACGGCTCATTGATGCCCTCGGCGATGATCGACATGATCGCGCAGCGGATCGACGAACCGAACGATATGGTCGCCTCATTGCGAGCGAGGCTCGATCGGGCTTACGATCAGTTGGAGGATCGGCTCGGCGTCACGCCGTACCTTGCGGGCCAGGACTTCACCGCAGCCGATATCCTGACGATGTTTCCGCTGACGACGATGCGTCTGTTCGCGCCGCGCGATGTCGCTCCGTATCCGAACATCCGCGCTTACTTGCAACGCATCGGCGCGCGGCCGGCGTTCCAGCGCGCGATGGCGAAGGCGGACCCGGGGTTCACGGTGCCGCTAACCTGATCGCATCGTCGGATGTCGGCCATCTGGCGTTCGGCGCCGCCGCGCATTACCTATGCCGCGAAAGGTCGACCCAAAGATGAGATTCCACCAGCTTTCCCGACCCTTGCTGTTGCTCGCCACGCTCGCGCTGCTGCCCGCGACCACCGCCGGGCTTGCAGCGGTCGATGCGCGCAGCGGGCCGCAGTTCGGCAAGTTGATGGCTATCTATCAGTTGGTGAAGGCGAATTACGTCGATCCGGTCGATGACGACAAGCTGCTGAAGGGCGCGATCGAGGGCATGTTGTCGAGCCTCGACCCGCATTCCTCATATCTCGACGGCACGCAATTGCAGCGGCTCGAGACGATGATCGACGGCAACTATTCGGGCCTCGGCCTGTCGGTGGTGATGAACGACGGTGCGGTCAAGGTTGTCTCGCCGATGCGCGGCAGCCCGGCGGAGAAGGCGGGGATCAAGGCGGGCGACTACATTACCCATATCGACGGCAAGCTCTATTACGAAGGCGATATCGATGATGCGGTCGCCAAGATGCGCGGGGCTGCGGGCTCGTCGGTCAAGCTGACGATCTTTCGCGAAGGCCGCGACGCGCCGTTCGATGTCGACGTGACGCGCGGGGTGATTTCGCTCGAGCCCGTGACGTCGAAGCTTGATGGCACGGTGGGTGTCATTACGGTCAACGAATTCTCGCGCGACGTCGGCAAGTTCGTCAACGCCGCGATCGCCAAGATGCGTATTGAGGTGCAGGCCGGGGCGGGCCGCAAACTCACCGGTCTGGTGCTCGATCTGCGGTCGAACCCCGGTGGTTCGCTCGATGAGGCGGTGGCGCTGTCCGATTTGTTCATCGATAGCGGCGATATCGTCTCGCAGCGTGGCCGTGTCGCCAACGAGAATCAGTATTATCATGCTGAAACGGTGTTTCCGGGCGATGTCGCCAAGGGCTTGCCGTTGATCGTGCTCGTCGATGCGGGCAGCGCATCTGCGTCGGAGATCGTCGCGGGCGCGCTGCAGGATCACCATCGCGGGCTGATCATGGGTGAACGCACGTTCGGCAAGGGCAGCGTGCAATCGCTGATCCCGCTAGATCACGGCAGCGCGATCAAGCTCACCACCGCGCGCTATTTCACGCCGTCGGGCCACTCGGTGCAGGAGGGCGGGATCGAACCCGACATCCGCGTGCCGCAGCTGAGCGATCCCGACGCGGCGATCCGCGAACAGCGCGCGCTGCATGAATCCGATCTGCGCGGCCACTTGGTCAACGAAGTGAACCTGGGCGACAAGCAGCTCGAGACCGATCGGCAGGCGGACCCTCGCTTCAAGTTGAGCGCCGCCGACCTCAAGAAGCAGGGCGTCACCGACTTCCAGCTTTACTACGCGATCCAGACGTTGCGGCGGACCGCCGGTGTCGCGCCCAAGCCCGCGCCTAAGCCCGCAATAGCTGCTCGCGTCCGATAATGCTCGATCGCTCGACGCATGTCGCGCGCGCCGTCGCGCTGGCGACACCGGCGCTGCTGCTCGCGGGCGCATATCTGTCGCAATACGGCTTCGGCCTCGCGCCGTGCGAAATGTGTTGGTGGCAGCGCTATCCGCATTTCGTCGCGCTTGCCCTGGCGTTGCTGGCGTTCGCCAGCCCCGCGATGGCGCGGCCGCTCACCGCGCTCGCCGCGCTGGCGATCGTGGTGTCCGGCGCGATCGGGGCGTTCCATGCCGGGGTCGAATGGGGCTGGTGGCATGGGCTAACGACGTGCAGCGCTTCCACGTTCTCCGGCGGTGGCGATCCGCTCGCGGCGATCATGAACGCGCCGCTGGTGCGCTGCGACGTCGCGCAGTGGCGCTTCCTTGGTGTGTCGCTGGCGGGGTGGAACTTCATCGTCGCCGTCGCCGCAGCGCTTTTCATCGCGGCGTCGCTGGCGAAGCGCGGACCAACAAGGATGAGCGTGGCGGCATGACCAAGCAAGCTCTGGCCGATCGGATGCTGCGCGTCGATCAGGCGGGTGAATATGGCGCGACACGCATTTATGCGGGCCAGCTCGCGGTGATGGGGACGCAGGCGCGACACTCGCGCACGATCGCGGGCATGGCCGCGCACGAGGCCGAGCACAGCCGCGCGCTCGACGCGATGCTGATCGAGCGCGGCGTCCGCCCGACGCTGCTGCAACCGTTGTGGTCGGCCGCAGGCTTCGCGCTGGGCGCCGCGACCGCGCTGCTGGGTCCCGAGGCGGCGATGGCCTGCACGGCGGCGGTCGAGCAGGAGATCGACCGGCATTACACCGCGCAGCTCGAACAGCTTGGCGCCGACGGCGGAGCGCCCGATCCCGAACTGGCGGACGTGGTCGAACGGTTTCGCGACGACGAGCGTGGCCATCGCGATATCGCGCTTGCCGCCGGTGCCGAGAAAGCGCCCGCCTACGCCTTGCTCAACGGCGCCATCCGGCTTGGCTGTCGCGTGGCGATCCGGTTGTCGGAACGCATCTGACGGACGGTGACTTCGACCCGCGACCGCGCAAGGAACGAGCGCGCGGCCTACCCGTTTCAGCTATCGTTCAGCGCGGGGGACGTTCGTGGGTCCCGCCATCGAGGAAGTCGCCGTGTCCCGTACCACATTGATCGCCCTGTCGCTTGCCGCCGGCCTTGCAGCGCTGTCCTCCGCGATGCCGGTCGCCGCACAGGATGCGCCGAATAGCGCGGCGGAGGATGGGTCGGGTGAAAAGGTGAACCAGCTCATCGTCTTCGGCAACGATGCCTGTCCGCGTTCTACCTCGTCGGATGAAATTACCGTTTGCGCACGCAAGGCGGAAAGCGAGCGCTATCGCATCCCGGAACCGTTGCGCGGCATCGACAAGCCCGAAAGCCGCGCCTGGACCGATCGCGTGCTGGCCTACGAGACGGTGGGCAACACCGGCACGCTTAGCTGCACGCCGATCGGCCCCGGCGGCTACACCGGCTGCGCGCAGAACTTCATCCATAACGCCTATGCCGAACGCAAGAATGGTACCGACGTGAAATTCGGCCAGCTGATTGCCGCTGAACGCACCAAGCGACTTTCGACGATCGATCAAGATGCCGCCGATGAGCAGGCGCGGGTCGAGGCAGTCGAAAAGGACTATGACGCGCGGCAGGCGCAACAGACCGACGCCGCGCCTCCACCGGTCGGGCCGCTTCCCGCCGGGCATTGACCGCCGTCCGGCGGCTCAAGGCATCGCCGGCCTGCGTGTATAATCGACAGTAGCGCCGTAATGGCGCGATCGCCGCGTGCGTTAACTTTAATCTATGCTAATCAATGCTCGATTTGCAGGTAAACCTTGCAGGGGATTGAGCATCGTCAGCGACCCGACCTTCGATGACGGCTTGACCGATGCGTCGTTCACGCCGGACGAAGGCGCGGCACACGGTGGCCGCTGGCGCGAGTTGCTCGACCTCGACACTGCGCTGCACGCCCAGCGTAATATCCGCCTGCTCACTCCCGAGGCGCGTGTGCTGCTGACGCTGCGGCTCACCGGATCGCTGCCGATCAGCGCAGCGATCGAGGCGGCGGGGACATCGCATCGCGGATTCTACGCCGTGCTCGATCGGCTGCGCGCGGCGGACCTGGTCGCGACCGGGAGGGATCCTGACGATCAGCGCGTGCGTCGCCTCAGCCTTCATACCGGCGCGCGGTCCAAGGCATGAAGCGCGTGCCCGCGGCCGGCCTTGCCATCGCCACGATGGTCGCACTGGCGGATCCGTCAGCGGTATCCGCCCAGTCACCGACGGCGGACGCGCGGCGGGCCAGCCAAGTTGCCGTTCCCCCATCGACGATGGCCCCCAGTGTCGGCCTGCCCCCAGGTGTCGTCCCACCGCCTGTGCCCGGACCGGTGCCGGCTCGTTCGATGAGCGATCCATTACCGGGCTCGCGCGCGGCCAGGCTCCCGCCGGTATTCGGCCCGCCTGCGACGCTTACGGACGATAGGGGCGCGGCGGCGGACGGATCGGCGATCGGCGATGACCGACCCGTTCCCGCATCGGTCTCGGTCGATCCGGGCGCATACGCAGCCGCCATGCCGCGCGCGGCGCATGGCCGCTTGGCGCAAGTCGATTGGCCACGCGCGCCGGCGCTGGTACCGCACGCGCTCGAGGATGCGATCAACATCGTCACGCGCGCTTATCCGACCGCCGGCGCGGCACGCGCCGCGTTGCGCGCGGCGGCGTCCGATCTGCGCGCGTCGCGCTACCAATGGCTCCCCTCGATCTCGGCAAGCGCGACGCGATACAACAGCGGACGCGGCTACCCCGACGGCAGGGGCCTTGTGCCGCAGCTGCAAGTCGATCAGCCGATCTGGACCGGCGACCGCATCGGCTCGTCGATCCGTCGCGCGCATGCGAGCGAGGACGCATCGTCGGCGCAATATGTTGACACGGTCCACACGCTCGCACTGACGACCGCGCAGACCTATTTCGACATCGTCCGCCTGACCCAGCGCGAACAACTGCTGATCGCCTCGCTGCGTGAGCATCAGCGGCTGGTCGATACGATCGACCGCCGCACCCGGCAGGAAGTCAGCCCGCTTGCCGATCTCGAGCTCGCCCGGTCGCGCACCGCGCAAGTCGAGCAGGATCTCAACGCCACGCATGCGCAGCGGCTGACCTCGCTGCGCATCATGGCACAACTGGTCGCCGACGTGAACTTCGATATTGGCCCGGTCCCTTATTACGATCCGGCGATCGACCTTGCCGCGCAGGACGTGCTGGAAGAGCAGGCGGCGGTCTATTCACCGCAGTTGCGCCAGCTGGCCGCGCAAGTGGACGTCGCGCGCGCGGACCTTGACGGTCGCAAAGCGGCGCTGCTCCCGCAGATCGGCGCGCAATACACTTACGACGTTTTCCTCGGTCACCGCATCGGCGCGGTCGTGCGCGCGCAGAACGACGCCACGCAGCTGCCGCAGGTCAACGCCGCGCGGACGCGGATCACCCAGGCGCAGGACAATCGGCTGTCGAGCGAGGTCGAGCTTCGCCGCGAGGTTGCGTCCGACCTTATCCTGTACCGCTCGTCGCGCGTCCAGGTCCGCGTCGGGCACGAGGCGGCGGTGACCGCGGTGGCGGTCAGCGAGAGCTTCATGCGCCAATACATCGCCGGCCGCCGATCATGGCTCGATGTGATGAACCAGTTGCGCGAAGCAGTGAACGCACAGATCCAGGAAAGCGATTCGCAGGTTGCCGTTATGGCGACCGCGGTCCGGCTGACGATCGAAAGCGGCCGCTGGCGGCCGACGTTCGACGTGACCGCGCCGTGAGAGAAAGCTGCCTACCCCCAACCCCTCCCACACGCGGGAGGGGAGTAGGACGACGCTTGGCTCCCCCCTCCCGTGAACGGGAGGGGCTGGGGGTGGGCCTTTCGCCGTTCCTCTCGGATCCCCGACAGACCATCTCTAGACAGGATGTAGCATGACCGACGCGATACGTTCCGCGATCGTCGATCTCGCGCGGCTGCGCCGGATCGAGCTTCGGCCCGACTGGGCCGATGGCGCTCCCGCCGATCCCGGCGAGGACGTACGCGCGCTCGATGCGTTCTGCGCGGCGATCGGCTGGGCCGCGCCCTCGCGCTTCGCCGATCATCCGCGCGCGCACGAGTTCCCGATGCTCGGCGCGCATCGCTCGCATGGCTGGGGCGTGGTCGAGCGGATCGAGGGCGACGCGCGGCTGCGCGTGATCCAGCATGGCCTGGAAACGCAATGGGACGATGCCGGCGCGGTCACGCTCTACGACGTCGTGATCCCGCTGCCCGCCGGGCGGCAGACGTTCACCCGGGCGATGGACGTGTTTCGGGTCGCGGTTTTCCGGCGCAAGCCGGTGATCGTCATCGCGGTCGCCGCGACGGTGATCGTCAACCTGATCGCGCTCGTCACGGGGCTCTATTCGATGCAGGTCTATGACCGTGTGGTCCCGCGCGGAGCGTTTTCGACGTTGTGGGTGCTGACGATCGGCGCGTTTATCGCGTTGGGGTTCGACTTGGCGCTCCGCGTCATCCGCGCGAACCTGCTCGAGAGCGAATCGGTCGACGTCGATACCGAGGTATCGGAATTCTTCTTCAGCCGCGCCGGCGACGTCCGCCTCGACGCGCGTCCGCCGTCGATCGGCACGATGGCGGCGCAGCTGCGCGGGCTCGAGCAGGTGCGCGCGATCATGTCGTCCTCGGCGCTGTTCGCGCTCGCCGACTTGCCGTTCGCGGTGCTGTTCATCGTCATCATCGCGATGCTGGGCGGGATCATCGCGCTGGTGCTGGCGATCAGCTTTCCGATCGCGATCGGGCTGGCGCTGCTGTTCTCGAAGCTGATCAACGGCAACACGGTTCGCGCGCAGATCAGCACCAACCGCAAGAACGGCCTGCTGGTCGAGGCGCTCGACGCGGCCGAGACGATCAAGGCCAATCGCGGGCAGTGGTATCTGCTGTCGCGCTGGACCGGCCTGCTCGACGAACTGCACGAAAGCGAGCTGCCGGTGAAGCGGCTGCAGGCGATCGCCGGCTCGATCTTCGGCACGATCCAACAAATGAGCTACATCGGCCTGATCGCGTGGGGCGCGGTCGAGGTGTTCGAGGGGCGGATCACGATGGGCGCGCTGATCGCGTGCTCGATCATCTCGGGGCGGGTCAACGGCCCGCTGATCGGCCAGCTGCCCAACCTGTTGGTGCAGTGGAGCTATGCGCGCTCGTCGCTCAAGATGCTCGACGGCATCCTCGCGCTGCCGACCGACCGCCCCGCCGATGTCGAGGTGCTGCGGCCGAATCGCCTGGCGCCGACGCTCAGCCTCGCGAACGTGCAGTTCGCCTATCCGGGCGGGCGATCGGGGGTTCACGCGCAGCAGCTCGATATCCGCGCGGGCGAACGGATCGGCATCATCGGCAGCGTCGGATCGGGCAAGTCGACGCTACTGAAGCTGCTCAGCGGCCTCTATGCGCCAAAGGAAGGCCAGATCCTGCTCGATCGGCTGGACATGAGCCAGATCGCCGAAGACGTGCTGCGCCGCCACATCGGCTATCTGCCGCAGGACTACCGCTTGGTGAACGGTTCACTGCGCGACAACCTGCTGCTCGGGCTCGCCGATCCGGGCGATGACCGAATCATGGAAATCGCGCGGCGGACCGGGCTCGCCAGCCTGATCACCGCGCATCCCCGGGGCCTCGACCTGCCGATTAGCGAGGGCGGGCGTGGGCTGTCGGGCGGACAGCGGGTGCTGACCGGGCTGTGCCGCATGCTGCTCGCCGAACCCAAGCTGATGCTGCTCGACGAGCCCACCGCGAACCTCGATGTCGAGACCGAGCGCATGGTGCTGCACGCGATCCAGGAAAAGCTGGGTCCTGACACGACGCTGATCATCGTCACGCACAAGCTGCAGCTTGCCGGCATGGTCGATCGCCTGATCGTCGTCGCCAACGGGCAGATCGTTGGCGATGGACCGACGCAGGACATCCTGGCCCAGTTGCAGCGACGCGCGCAGGCGTCGAGTCAGCCGGCCGCGCCCGATCCACAGCCGCCCGCCCCGGCGCGATCGGCCCCGGTCGCCGTCTACGCCGGTGCCGGCGTCACCGGCGGCGGCTCGCTACCCGCGAAGATGGGAGCCTGACATGGACGGATCGCTGATGCGCATCGACACCCCGCGCGGTGTCGGGACAAGGCCCGGCGGTATGCGCGGCCGCTGGCTCAATCAGTCGACGATCGTCCTGATGGCGATCGTCGCATTCCTCGCCATCGCGCTCGTCTGGTCGTTCTGGGCCGAGCTCGACCAGGTCAGCCGCGCGCCCGGACAGATCATCCCGTCGGGCCGCATCCAGATCATCCAGTCGACCGACGGCGGCCAGATCGTGCGGATGAACGTGCGCGAAGGCGACAAGGTGCACAAAGGCCAGGTGCTGGTCGAGCTCGACGATATCAAGCTGCGCGCCGCCGTCGGCGAGGGGCAAGGCAAGGTCGCCTCGCTGCTGAGCACGCAGGCGCGGATCAACGCCGAGCTGTTCGACCGGCCGCTGGCGTTTCCGGCGGAAGTCCGCGCGTTCCCCGAATTCGTATCGAATCAGACGCTGCTCTACCAAAAGCGACGTCAGGCGCTGCAGGACCAACTCGCCTCGCTGCGCGAGATGCGCGGGCTGATGCAGCAGGAGCTCGACATGAACGCGCCGCTGCTGAAGCAGGGCGACGTCAGCCGCGCCGACATCCTGCACATGCAGCGCGGCACGTCGGATCTGACTTCGCAGCTGGTCAACGTGCGCAACAAATACATCGAAGACCTGCAGACCGAATACGCGCGTACCGAGGAAGACCTCGTCACCGCGCGCGAGGTGCTGGCGCAGCGCCAGGACGCGCTGAAGGACACGCGCATCTATGCGCCCGTCGATGGCGTGGTGAAGAACGTCAAGCTCACCACCGTGGGCGGCGTGCTGCGTCCCGGCGACGAAGCGATGAGCATCGTGCCGACCGGCGACGAGCTGATCCTCGAAAGCAAGATGTCGCCCAAGGACATCGCCTATGTCCGCGTCGGCCAGACCGCCTCGATCAAGTTCGACGCCTATGATTCATCGATCTACGGATCGGCCGAGGGACGCGTTATCTACATCAGCCCCGACACGCTCACCGAACCCGGTCCGCAGGGGCAGGAGCAGGTGTTCTACCGCGTCCACATCAGGGTCGACACCCGCCGGATGCGTCCGCACCAAGCGGGGGAGCGGATCGACATTCTGCCTGGCATGACCGCGATCGCCGAGGTCCAGACCGGTCGCAACACCGTGTGGCGCTA
Organism: uncultured Novosphingobium sp.; assembly: GCA_964242815.1. Lineage (GTDB taxonomy): Bacteria > Pseudomonadota > Alphaproteobacteria > Sphingomonadales > Sphingomonadaceae > Novosphingobium. The sequence goes on along the minus strand of CAXSZV010000003.1, from coordinate 194,936 downwards.
TCTGACGAAGCCGATCAACAAGACGATGGGGGAGGCGCTGACCGAGAAGTAGGGCGGAAAAGGGGCGGTGCGCGACTGCGCGCGCCCGCCTATTCCAGGCATCACGCCGCGTCGGCCGATGCGATAAGCGCCTGCTCGATGTCGGCGAGGAGGTCGCCCGCATCCTCGAGCCCGATCGACAGCCGCACGCCGAAGCGGTCGCCAGGATCGCCCGCCGAAGGCCAAGCGGTGGCGGTGCGGATCGGCGCCGGGTCGACGGGGACCGCCAGGCTCTCGAACCCGCCCCAGCTGTAGCCGATGCCGAACAGTCGCAGCGCGTCGATGAACGCGTCGCGCCGCGCCGACGTGCCGCCGCGGAACACGAAGCTGAACAGGCCGCAGCCGCCGGTAAAGTCGCGCTGCCACAGATCGTGGCCCGGCGCGCCGGGGACCAGCGGGCACAGCACGCGCGCGATCTCCGCGCGTTCGGCGAGCCAGGTGGCGATCGTCAGCGCGCTTGTGCTCTCCCGCTCCAGCCGCAGCCCCATCGTGCGCAGCCCGCGCAGCGCCAGCGCCGCGTCGTCGGGCGAGACCACCTGCCCCAGCATCTGCGCGCGGCGGCGCAGCTTGGTGTGCCATGCCGGGCCGGCGGCGGCGCTGCCCATCATCAGGTCGGAGTGACCGCCGACATGCTTGGTCAGCGACATGATCGTGATGTCGACCCCGTGCGCCAGCGCGGCAAAGCCCAGCGATCCGGCCCAGGTATTGTCAAATAGCGATACCACGCCACGTTCGCGCGCGATCGCCGCCAGCGCAGGCACGTCGCAGACCTCCATCGTCAGGCTGCCCGGACTTTCGAGCAACACCGCGCGCGCGCGATCATCGAGCGCCGCCGTAAATCCCGCGATATCAAGCGGATCGAAAAACCGCGTCTCGATGCCATAGTCGCGCAGCAGTCCGCGCGCCAGCGACCGGCTTGGCTCGTAGGCGTTGTCGGTCATCCACAGGATGTCCCCCGGACGCAGCACGGTGAGCAGCGCGCCGGCGATCGCGGCGACGCCCGACGGATAGAGCACGGTGCCCTCCGCTCCCGGCTCGAGCGAGGTCAGCGCGTCGGCCAGCGCCCACTGCGTCGGCGCGCCGCGCCTGCCATAATAGAAGTGCCCATCGGCGTTCGGCCTACCGCCGCGCAGGTCGGCTATGGTCGGATAGAGATGCGTGCTCGCGCGCCAGACCGGCGGATTGACCACGCCACCGCTGAGGCCGGGTGCCTGCGTCCACGCGGCGCTGCGGCCGGCGGCGACAAGCCGGGTGGCGGGGCGATCATCGGGATCAGACGCGTCGGTCATCGCTGCACCAGAGCCTCACGATGTGCGCCGGTCGCTTTGGGCGTCGCCGGATCGGCACCCCATTCGGCCCAGCTGCCATCGTAGATCGCGACATCGGTCTTGCCGAGCTGCTCCAGCGCGAAGGCCAGCGCGCAGGCGGTGATCCCGCTGCCGCAGGTCGTGACGATCGGCCGCGTCAGATCGACGCCCGCGTCCTCGAACACCCGCCGAAGGATTGTTTCCGGTTTCAACGTCCCGTCGGGCGCGAACAGGCTCGCGTAAGGCACGTTGATCGCGCCCGGAATGTGTCCCGAAGCGATGCCCGGCCTGGGCTCGGCCACGGTCCCGGCGAAGCGGGCGGAGCTGCGCGCATCGATGACTTGTTCGGCATGCGTGACAAGGTTTACCAGCATCTGCGCCTTGTCCCGCACCAGCGCATCGTCGCGAGCCGGCGTGAAGCTTCCCGATGCCGGCACTGTCGTGGTGCCGGCTTCGATCGCGCGCCCTTCCGCCTTCCAGCGCGGGAGCCCGCCGTCGAGGATCGCGATGTCGCGCCGTTCGGCGAGCTTGAAGATGAACCAGGCGCGCGCGGCCGAACGGATATCGCTATCGTCGTAGAATACCGTCCGCTGATGATCGCCTGCGCCCAGCGCCGTCATGCGATCGGCGAGCAGCGCCTCATCGGGCAGCGTGTTCTCGATCGGCGAGTTTGGGTCCACCAGCGTCGCCAGATTCATGAACCGCGCGCCGGGGATATGGCCAGCGACGAATTCGGCTCCGGCATCGCGATCTGCATCGGCCAGATGCATCGACGCATCGAGGATCAGGAGGTCGGGCGCGCCTAGTTGCGCGGCCAGCCACTGCGTGGAAACGAGACTTTTCATCCCCGCATCGCTACCTGCGCGCTCAGGCCGCGTCGAGCACGCTCGATAAATCACGACCGCCTCGCGGCTTGTCGACCGACCGGATTCGCGGCTAGGGCGCGCCATGGACGCGTCACCCCAACCGCTGCACCTCGGTCAATCGAGCAGGCTGCCCGCTTCGCCCGAAGCGGCGGTGCTCGACTACGTGCCCAACCCGCGCCCGGGCACATTGTATTTGGTACGGTTCGCTGCGCCCGAATTCACTTCGCTGTGTCCGGTGACCGGCCAGCCCGATTTCGCGCACATCGTGATCGACTATGCGCCCGGTGCGACGATCGTCGAATCGAAGAGCCTCAAGCTGTTCCTCGGCAGCTTTCGCAACCATGGCGGTTTCCACGAGGACGTCTCCGTCGGCATCGGCCAGCGGCTGTATGACGAGATGGACCCGGTCTGGCTGCGTATCGGCGGATACTGGTATCCGCGCGGCGGCATTCCGATCGACGTGTTCTGGCAATCCGGACCCGCTCCCGACGGGCTATGGGTCCCCGACCAGGGCGTGCCGCCCTATCGCGGGAGGGGATGACTCAATCGTAGCCGCGAGCGAGCTGAAACGGCCGCTTGGTCAGGTCGACCGGATGGTCGCCGAACGCGGCGAGCGTCGCGGCCGGCAGGCATTTGGCGATGATCGTGGGATAATCGTCGACGCCGACGACGGTCTTGTCGATCGCACCGGCGCTCGCCGCTTCGCATTGCGTCTGGCTGGCGAACGTTTCGGTGGGCCCGGCTATCCTGCGGCAATAGCTGCCATCGTCCGAGCAACCGAACAGTGCGAGCGCAAGAATGATGCTCATGATCGGGACCTCCAATCACGCAAACACTTTCGTCGCGAATTACGTTCCGCTCACCGCAAATTTAATCGGCTGTGCGCCGTCCCACAATGTCATGCGGCCAAGTTTGGCAACGTCTTCAAGTCCTTCAAAGATCGTCAGGAAATGGTTGCCGCATAACGGCCCCGCTTTGGACGCGAAGGCGACGCCGCCATAGGCCAGCAGAATTTCGGTTTCGCTGACGCCTTTGGGATAAAAGATGAATTGGCCCGGCGCGGGATGGCGCGTCGCGTTCTCCCACGGCAGGTCGAATGCCCGATCGCCCATCGGTATCCAGACGCCCTCGCCGCTCCAGCGGACATGGATGACGCGTTCTTGATAGGGCAGCAGCGCGCGGAATGCGGCGCATGTGCGGGGCGCGCGTTCATCTTCGAGCCGCGCCTTGAACGCGAACGGGCCGGCGCTGATCGACAGGATTTCGCTCATACGGTCTCCAAACGATGTCCTCCCGCTGGGCGGAGGGGGTTAGGGTTTGTAGTAAGGCACGGGCCCGCCCCCGGCCCCTCCCGCAAGCGGGAGGAGCAGGTCAGAACCGCTGGTTCCCAATCGTGCGCTCGAATGCGGTAAAGTCGCGTTCGAGCCGCATCTGTTCGCGCGCCTTGTCGCTGCTGGCGAGCAGCGCGGCGCAGGCGGGCGATGCGGCAACGTGGCACGCGTCGCCGAGCTGGCCGATCCCGCCCGCCTGCCACAAGCTCGCGCCTGACAGAAACGCATATTCCAAGCTGGCGCGCGCGGCCTGCTTGAGGTCGGCGTAGTGCAGGCCCTGCTCGGTCACGGCGCGCAGGTATTCATTGGTCATGTCGCTGCGGCTGACGCCTTCGTCGTCGGTCGAAAGCACGAACGGCACGCCGGCCGCGCGGTAGAGGGCCAGCGGGTGATCGCGGCCAAGGACCCCCAGGATCGTATCGGCGCTCGACAGCGACACCTCGACCGCGATGCGATCGCGCGCCATCCGCGCGAGGATCGCGGGCGCATCGGCCTCATAGGCGATGTCGGTGCCGTGGCCGATGCGGCTCGCGCTCGCCACCTCGATAGACTTGCGGATATGATCGCGCAGGTCGGCGGGCGGCACCATGCCGAGCGCAAGCTCGCCCGCGTGCAGCGAATGTTTGACGGTCGGATATCTGGCCGCGAGGTAGCGGTACATCGCCATGTGCAGATCGAAGTCGCGGCGCGGTACGGGCATGTCCTCGGGCGCGACGATGTTGACCCCGACATAGCGCGGATCGGCCTGAGCCAGCGCGAAGCCGAGCGCGAGCTGGCCGAACACATAGCCGGGCGGCTGATCGCGCAGCGCGGAAACCTGATATCGCACCGTCACCGCGCACGGCCCCGTCGTCTCGCCGCCCTTGCAACCGAGCAGTTTGCCCACCGCCGCTTCGCGCGCATCGATCTCCGCACGCGCGCCGGCGACGAGCGCGGGCAGCGACGGCTCGAGGCGGCGGAAGTCGCCATCGAGGTCGGCGGGATCGAACGGCTTACCCACCGACAGCTCACCGGCCTCGTGCGTGGCGGAGGGATCGCTCATCAGCTCGAGATAGCCCACGCGGTTCGCCGACGCGCTGATCCGCGCGGCCGCGATCATCTCCGGCACATGGCGCTTGGCGACATCCCAGAAGCGCGCGAAGGTGATGAAGAAATCGTCGTGTCCGCTGACCCGGTCCGCGCCCACGCCGAACAACCGGTCGCGCGACGACAGCGAATCGATCAGTGCCGAATAGAGCGCCGGATCGCGCGCGCCGAGATCCCGCAGCGGTTCGCTCGCCGGCGCGGCACAGGGCCCAAGCGCGAGCGAGAGCGTCGCGCGCGCCACGCAGGCACCATCCTGCGCGCCCCAGCGCAAGAAATCCTCTGCGTAAGTCCCGCCGCCCAGGTGATTGTGGAGATCGCCTCCCTTGGGCATCTGCCGCAGGAATACGCTGAGCCGCGGCGGTTGCGCGGCGATCCGATCGAACAGCGCGGCCGCTCGCGCCTCGTCCGATGGCGGCGTGCCGGTCGCCTTCGCGCTTGCCGACCCGGCCAGGGTGCAGGCGGCCAACGCGCCGACGATGGCGATAATCGCGAAACGCATCACAAGTCCTCCGGTCCAATCAGCTGCGGCTGGGCAAAGCCGTGGTGCGACGTCAGCCAGTCGAGCAATTCGTCCGCATCGTCACAGACACGCAGCATGTCGCGGTGCACGGGGCGCAGGAAGCCTTCGTCGACGACGTGATCGATGAACGTGCGCATCGCAGTATAGAAGCCGGCGACGTCGAGCAGCGCGCATGGCTTCGCGTGATAGCCAAGCTGCGACCAGGTCCACACCTCGAACAGTTCCTCGAACGTGCCGATCCCGCCGGGCAACGCGACGAAGCCGTCTGACAGTCGCGCCATCAGCGCCTTGCGCTCGTGCATCGTCGCCACGACGTGCAGTTCGCTAAGGTCCGCGTGGTCCTGCTCGCGCGCGCGCAACGCCTCGGGGATCACGCCGATGACTTCGCCGCCGCTGTCGCGCGCACCGTCAGCCACCTGTCCCATCAGGCCGATCGAACCGCCGCCATAGACGAGGCCGATGCCGCGCCGCGCAAGCAATGCGCCGAACCCGCGCGCCGCCTCGGCATAGACGGGGGAGACGCCGGCGCTCGAGCCGAGGAAGACGCAGATGCGCACGTCAGCCCGCGCCCAGCGACAGCCGGTCGGGGTCTTCGACCGCCTCTTGCGCCAACACTTCGCGCGGCGCGACGGCTTCCCAAGGGAACACAAACCACGCCTTGTCGGTCGCCCGGTCGATCATGCGCGAGGCATAGTCGACGCGGGTGCACGAGCTGGCGTTGTCGATCAGCACCGCAAAGCGGACGTTGCCGAGCGCGCCGCCGTTGTCGGCAAGCGACGCGCGCATCTGCGCCAAGGTCTTGCCGCTGTCGTTGATGTCGTCGACGAACAGATATCGCTCACCGCGCGCCGAACATTCGGCAATGCGCAGCAGCAGCGCTTCGGCGAAGTCATAGACCTTGCTCGAATGATCGATCGACAGCAGCGGAATGCCCGTGCGGTGGGATAGGAACGCGCCCGGCACCAGTCCGCCGCGCCCGATGCCTACCAGATAATCAGGCCGCCAGGTGCCTATCGCGCCCTCGATCTTGCGCGCCAGCCCCTCGATATCGGCGAGAAAGCGTTCGTTGCTGATGTGGTCGAACTCGATGTCCGCCCCGGTACTGGTGGTGCCGCTCATGGCCTGCTCCCGCATAGCGCAGGTTCGCGCTGGCGCGGTTCAAGCGCATTTTGCCGTGAATAGGCCAGCCCCCCGGCGACGTAAGTTGCGCATACCGCGCGATCATCGCCGAGGATCTGCAGTGCGAACAGCCGCTCGGCCAGCGTCGCCCTGGCGGTGCGCCGCGCCAGCAGCGGCGTCGCCGTGGGATCGAGCACGACGAAGTCTGCCTCCTGCCCCGGCAGCAGCGCGCCGATACGGTCGCCGATACCGAGCAACGCCGCGCCGCCCGCGGTCGCCATATGCAGCGCACGGAACGGATCGAGCGCGGTCTCCCTGAGCTGGCAGACCTTGTAGGCTTCGGCCATCGTCGCAAGCAGCGAGAAGCTGGTTCCCGCGCCGACATCGGTGCCGAGACCCACGCGCACGCCGGCGGCATCGAGCCGCGCTAGATCGAACAGGCCCGAGCCCAAGAACAGGTTCGAGGTCGGGCATAGCGCAGCACCCGCGCCGCTTCGTGCCATCCGCGCCATCGCGCGATCGTCCATGTGCACGCAATGCGCGAACACCGAACGCGGGGTGACGAGGCCGAACCGCTCGTAGACCGCCAGGTAATCCTGGCACTCTTCGAACCGTGCCTCAACCGCTGCGACCTCGCGCCGGTTCTCGGCCATATGCGTGTGCAGCAGGACGTCGGGGTGCGCGGCCAGCAGATCGCCCACGACCGCGAGCTGCGCGTCGCTGCACGACAGCGCATAGCGCGGCGTGACCGCGTAGCCGAGCCGGCCGCGACCGTGCCACCGCGCGATCAGCGCTTCGCTGTCGGCGCGGGCGCTGGCGGGCGTGTCGCGCAAGCTCTCCGGCCCCAGGTCCATCAGCACCTTGCCCGAGATCAGCCGCATGTCGCGCGCCCGCGCCGCCGTGAACAGCGCGTCGACCGAGCCCGTGTGCACCGTCGCGAACACCAGCGCGCTGGTCGTGCCGTTGCGCAACAGCTCGTCGCAGAAGAACTCAGCCGCATCGCGTGCGCGGTGTGGATCGGCGAACGCGGCCTCGGCGGGAAAGATATGCTGATCGAGCCAGTCGAGCAGTTGCAGCCCGTAGGAGGCGATCCGATCGACCTGCGGATAATGCACGTGCGCGTCGACGAAGCCCGGCACGATCAGCTTGCCGCGATAGTCGGTTGTCGCCAGCCCGGCGAACCGGGGGGTAAGCGTATCATGATCGCCTTGCGCGACGACCAGCCCGTCCTCGATCACGAGCAAACCGTCGGCATGATGCTCGGCGGCCGACGCGCCCGCGCCGCGCGGATCACGCGGCACGCTGAGCAGTTCGGCCCTGTACCCGGCGAGCGCCATTGCGACCGATGCCCCCACGGGCGTCATCGCCCTTCGCCACGCCAGCATAGCGTGGCACGACCCCCGCTCAAGAGTGATACGGTTTCGCACGCGCCGCGCTCATTTCTGCAACGCCGCATCTCAATCAATACGCTGGCGCGCGGCGGCCGATCTTCGCATGATCGCGCGGCGAGCGTGGGGTGACAATGGACGGACTTTCAGCCGGGGCGGATGCGGTGCAGCGGCGGAGCGCGAGCGGGGGCGAGGACGCCGTGCGCACCGCGCCAACGGGCGGGCTCGACCGGTACTTCGCCTTGTCCGCGCGCGGCAGCACGCCGGGGCGCGAAGTGCTGGCTGGTGCGACGACTTTCCTGACAATGGCCTATATCGTGCTCGTCAACCCGGCGATCCTTGGCCAGGCGGGGATGCCCGTCGCCGCCGTCGCCGCGGCGACGTGTTTCGCCGCCGCCTTCGCCTCGATCCTGATGGGCATCTTTGCCAACGTGCCGCTGGCGCTCGCGCCGGGCATGGGGCTCAACGCCTATTTCAGCTTCACCGTCGTCCAGCAGATGCACGTCCCCTGGCCGATCGCGCTCGGCTGCGTGTTCATTTCAGGCCTCGCGTTCCTGGTGCTGACGCTGACCGGCATCAGGCAGTTGATCGTCGCGGCGATCCCGCAATATCTGTTCGCGGCGGTCGCCGGCGGCATCGGGCTGTTCATCGGCTTCATCGGGTTGAAGGACGCGGGGCTGATCGTCGCCAATCCGGCGACGTTCGTGGCGCTCGGCAACCTGCATGCCCCCGGCGCGGCGCTGGCGCTGTTCGGGCTCGTGGTGATCGGCGCGTTGAGCGTGTGGAACGTGCGCGGCGCTATCCTGATCGGCATCGTCGCGACGACGCTGGTCGGCTGGTTCGCGGGGTCGGTGACGTTCACGCCACAGCCCTATTCACTGGCGATGATCACCGGCACAGTGTTCAAGCTCGATCTGCCCGGCGTGTTCGGGGTCGGCGGATCGCATGGGCTGGGCCTGCTCGAAATCCTGTTCGTCTTCCTGTTCGTCGACCTGTTCGACAACATCGGCACGCTGGTGGCGGTGACGAAGCGCGCCGGACTGGTTGATGCCGAGGGCAACATCGCCGGGCTCAACCGCATCCTGCTGACCGACGCGACCGCGACGATGGTCGGCAGTCTTGCGGGCACCAGCACCGTCACCAGCTATGTCGAGAGCGCCGCGGGTATCCAGGCGGGCGGCCGCACCGGGCTGACCTCGGTGGTCACCGGGCTGTTGTTCTTGGCGACAATGTTCGTCGCGCCCTATGCGCAGCTCGTGCCGCTCGCCGCGACCGCGCCCGCGCTGATCGTCGTCGGCGGACTGATGCTGCTGCCGTTGGGCGAAGTCGCGTGGGACGATCCGCTGGCGGCGATCCCCGCGTTCCTGACCGTCGCGATGATCCCGCTGACGTTCTCGGTCGCGAACGGACTCGCCTTCGGCCTGACCGCGCACGCGCTGCTCAAGACCGTGCGCGGCGAGATCGGCCGCAAGGACTGGCTGCTGCTCGCGCTCGCTGCGCTGTTCGTCGTGCGCTTCGCGTGGCTCGCGAGCGGGACGTGATCGCCGACGCGGTGGTCGGGGCGCAAATCGCGCAGCATCCCGCGATCTACGACGCCGGAGGACGTCGCGCGGTCGAACGATGCCGACTGCTCGCCCGCGTGCCGTACAGCGACAGCGATGCGCACCTGTTCCGCGCCTATCTGACCCCCGCGCACGCCGCCGCGCTCGACCGCATCGCGCAATGGATGCGCGAAGCCGGCATGGCGGTGCGGCGCGATCGCGCGGGCAATCTCATCGGGCGGTACGAGGGCGTCGATCCCGACGCGCCGGTGCTGTTGATCGGCAGCCACATCGACAGCGTGCGCGACGCGGGCGCCTACGATGGTCCGCTCGGCATCATGCTCGGGATCGAATGCTGCGCCGCGCTTCACGCGCAGCGACGCCGCTTGCCGTTCGCGATCGAGGTGATCGCGTTCGGTGACGAGGAAGGTTCGCGCTTTCCCGCCTCGATGCTGACCAGCCGCGCGGTCGCGGGGACGCTCGATCCAGCGCATCTCACCATCGCCGATGCCGATGGCGTAACGCTGGCGGATGCGCTCGCCGATGCAGGGCTCGACATCTTGCGTTTCGCCGACGCCGTTTATCCGCCCGGCTCGGTGCGCGCCTATCTCGAGCCGCACATCGAGCAGGGCCCGGTGCTCGAGGCCGAAGGCCTGCCGCTCGGCGTCGTAACCGCGATTGCCGGGCAGAAGCGGCTGGCGGTGGCGCTGACCGGCGTCGCGGGCCATGCGGGAACCAGCGCTATGCGCCTGCGCCGCGATGCGCTGACCTGCGCGGCGGAGGCAGTGCTCGCGGTCGAACGCATCGCGCGCGCGGGCAACGACGATCTGGTCGCGACCGTCGGCCGGATGGCGGTCGGCCCGGGCGCCCCGAACGTCGTCCCCGGGCGCGTCGAGTTCACGATCGACGTACGCGCGGGCCTTGATCCCGATCGCGACGCGGCTGCCGAGCGGATCGTCGCCGAAGTGCGCGCGATCGCCAGCGCGCGCGGCATCGGCTGCACGATCGAGCTGACGCAGACGCTGCCCGCCAGCCCGTGCGACCCGGCGCTCGCCGATCTGCTCGCCGATGCGGTGGCGGAAACCGGCCAGCATCCCCGTCGCCTCGTCAGCGGCGCTGGGCACGATGCGATGGTGATTGCGGCGCTGTGCCCCACCGCGATGCTGTTCATCCGCTGCACTGGCGGGATAAGCCACAACCCGGCCGAGGACGTGATCGTCGGCGACGTCGAACTGGCGCTTCAGGCGATGCTCGGTTTCGTCGAAACGCTCGCGACATGAGCGACCGCGATCTCGTCGGCTATGGCGCGAGCCCGCCCGATCCGCGCTGGCCGGGGGCGAAGCGCGTCGCCGTCCAGTTCGTGATCAACTACGAGGAAGGCGCGGAGCGCTCGGTCGAACTGGGCGATACCGGCTCGGAAGCGTTCCTGTCCGAGATGGTCGGCGCGCAGAGCCAGCCCGGCGCGCGGTCGATGGCGATGGAAAGCCTCTATGAATACGGCAGCCGCGCGGGGTTCTGGCGGCTCTATCGCCTATTCGCGTCGCGCGGCATGCCGGTCACCGTGTTCGGCGTGGCACAGGCACTGGAAGCCAATCCCGAGGCGGTCACCGCGATGCACCAAGCGGGGTGGGAGATCGCCAGCCACGGGCTGCGCTGGCTCGATTATCAGGACGTGCCCGAGGATACCGAACGCGCGCACGTCGCCGAGGCGATCGCGCTGCACACGCGCGTGACCGGCGAGCGGCCGCTCGGCTGGTATCAGGGCCGCACCAGCCCCAACACCGCGGCGATTGTCGCCCAGGAAGGCGGCTTCGTCTATGATGCGGACAGCTATGCCGACGATCTGCCGTATTACGCGCGGAGCACCGGCCAGCTGATCGTGCCCTATTCGCTCGACGCCAACGACATGAAGTTCGTCGCGCTCAACGGCTTTAACGAGGGCGAGCAGTTCTTTCGTTATCTGCGGGATACGTTCGATATGCTGCGCGGCGAGGACCCCGGCCGGATGATGTCGGTCGGCCTCCACGGCCGCATCGCCGGTCGGCCCGCGCGCGCGCGCGCGGTGGCGCGGTTCGTCGACCACGTGCTGGCCAGCGGCGATGCGTGGATCGCGCGGCGGATCGATATCGCCCGGCATTGGCTGGCGGAGCATCCGCGATGAGGGTGATCGTGCAGGTCGCGCCGGGCCAACTTACGATGACCCCAACCGACTTCATCGCGCGTTACGCCGCGCTGTTCGAGCACAGTCCGTGGGTGGTCGAGCGCGCCGCCGTGCAGGCGCCGTTCGCCGATCTCCACGCCGGCCTTATGCAAGTTGTCCATGACGCGACCCCCGACGAGCAACTCGCGCTCATCCGCGCGCACCCCGAGCTTGCCGGCAAGGCGGCGATCGACCGTACGCTCACAGCCGAATCGGCGCACGAGCAGGCGTCGGCGGGGCTCGACCGGCTGACCGAGGCGGAGTTCGCGCGGTTCCACGCGCTCAACGCCGCCTATGCGACGCGCTTCGGCTTCCCGTTCATCATCTGCGTGCGCCTGACCGACAAGGTTGGTATCCTAACGGCAATGGAACGCCGGCTGGGCAACACCCGCGAGGACGAGATCGCGACCGCGCTCGGTGAGATCGGCGAGATCGTGCGCTTGAGATTGAAGGACATCGCATGACCGTTCCCGCGATCCTGCTGCCCGAACTGGAAGCCGACCTCGCCCGGCAACTTGCGCTGATCGACTTTGGGGGTCCCGACTGGACGCGGCCGCGCACGCATCCTGATGGTCATGTGCACGACGTGGTGATCGTCGGTGGAGGGCAATCGGGCCTCGCCGCCGCGTTCGGACTGCTGCGCGAGCGCGTGTCGAACATTCTTGTGATCGACGAGAACCCCGTGGGTTTCGAGGGGCCCTGGGACACCTACGCGCGGATGATCACGCTGCGCACCCCCAAGGCGCTGACCCCGATCGATTTCGGCGTCCCCGCGCTCACGCCGCGTGCGTTCTTCGAGGCGTGGAAAGGCGCGGCGTGTTGGGACGCGCTCGACAAGATCGCGCGCGGCGACTGGATGGCGTACCTGCGCTGGTATCGTCGCGTGCTCGACCTGCCGGTGCGCAACGATGCAAAGCTTCATCTTGTCGAGCCGCTGGGGGGCGGCCTGTTCAAGCTGCATCTAGCGGACAAAGATGAAATTGGCGGCGATGCCCTGATCGCGCGCAAGGTGGTGTTCGCCACCGGCATCCAGGGCGGCGGCGAATGGCACACGCCCGCCATGGTGCGCGACGCGCTGCCGTGCCGGCTCTACGCGCATACCAGCGAGCCGATCGATTTCGCGAACTTGCGCGGCAAGCGCATCGGTGTGCTCGGCGGCGGGGCGTCGGCGTTCGACAACGCCAACCATGCGCTAAGCGAAGGGGTGGCCGAAGCGCACGTGTTCATCCGGCGCAAGGTGCTGCCGCGGATCAACCCGATCCGCTACATGGAGCGGGTCGGCTTCGGCTCGCGCTTTCCCGCGCTCGACGACGCGGCCAAGCACCGCGCGATGGTCACGTTCCTCGGCCACAACCAGCCGCCGACCAACGACACGTTCAATCGCGCGTCAGCGTGGCCGGGCTTCGCGCTGCACCTCGGCGCGCCATGGTTGTCGGTCACGGCGGAGGGCGAGGGTGCCAAACAACAAGCACGCGTGACGACGCCGCAGGGAAGCTATCACTTCGACTTCCTGGTGCTGTCGACCGGCCTCGTCAGTGATCCCGCATTGCGCCCCGAGTTGCGGCTCGTCGCAGACCGCATCGCGCGCTGGTCCGACCGCTATGTCGCGCAGGGCCAGCCGCACGCGGCGATCGACGCGCATCCGTATCTCGGCGAAGGGTTCGAGCTGCTGCCCCGCGATCCTGCCGATGCCCAAGCGCTGCACGGCTTGTTCGCGTTCAATTATTCGGCGCTGATCAGCCTCGGCCTGTCCGCTTCCGCGCTGTCGGGCCTCAAGACCGCGCTGCCGCGCCTCATCAGGGGCGTCGCCGACCAGCTGTTCCTCGACGACAAGGACGCGCTGCTCGACGATCTGCTGGCTTACGACGAGCATGAATTCGTCGGCGAGTGGCCCCCCGCGCCGGCGCGCGACGACGAAGCCGCTGCATGAGCACGCTCTCGACCCACGTGCTCGATACGATGCTGGGCAAGCCCGCCGCCGGCGTCGGCCTGATGCTGCTGGCGGGCGAGGACCTGCTGCTCGCTGGCAAGACCGACGCCGACGGCCGCTGCCGCGCGTTCCCCGACCTGACGCCCGGCCCCTACCGCCTCACCTTCGCCGCCGGCGACTACTACCGCGCGCTCGGCCTCGACCTGCCCGAACCGCCGTTCCTCGACGTGGTGCCGATCGACTTTGGAGTGTCGGACGCGGCAACGCATTACCACGTCCCGCTGCTGGTGTCGCCCTATGGGTACTCGACTTACCGGGGGAGTTGACTAAACGAAGAGCTTGAGGGGCCATGCAGCACCCGGGGGGAGCATGAGGCGGCAGCTGGTATACGCGACGATCGTGTTTCTGCTGACCGGATCGTTGCCGACGGTAGCAAACGCAAGATCGATTTATTTTTACAAAGCCGGTGTGGACCGCGCCACGTTCGTGGCCGAAGCGCAAGACTGTGAGTCGCTTGCCACCGGCGTGCAAGCCCCAGTGATCGCTCAGCCCTATTCCGCCAATCTCTATGCGGCCGGTGCGGCGGGGTTCCTTGCCGGCTTTATGCGCTCGCGCGAGCGCCGCGGCCTCGTCGAGAACGTGCTGCGGACCTGCATGGCGGACAAGGGTTACCGCCGCGTCGAAGCCGCTAAGGACGTTGAGCAAAGTATCGGCAAGCTGTCCGGGCCGGACCGACTGCAACGACTCGCCGTCCTTGCCGCCGCCGATGAGCCCTACGGAAGGATGCTGCCACGATGAAGGCGGCAGTCACCGCTTTCGTCGCCGCAGCGCTACTTACTGCTCCCGTCATGGCCGAAACGCTCAAGGCTGTGCCCGGACAGCTTGATCCCACCAAGGCATACGTACTCGTCGAGTACCGGCAGCAGCGAAACACTTTTGCACCCGGCTTTCCCGGGTCAAGTAAGTGGGTGCCATTGCTTTCGGGCCTCGTTCTGGGGCGCTACGATCTTGAGCGCAGTGACGTCCGCGGGCTGGGCCGCGCTGCCGATCGCCCGCTCCCCGCCAAGCAGCGCGCCGTCGAGCCCTTCCGCGATCGAGAGATCGCAAAGGCGGACGGTGCCCGGCTTATGATGCTGGAACTGGAACCGGACACCTGGGTCGTACAGGGTTGGGGCAACACCTCGTTTTCGCTCGGCTCGTACAGCTTCCGCCTCAAACCGGGTACGGTAACGGATCTCGGTGTGGTAACCAGCGAGGCTGACTGGCCCGAGGGTGAGCAACCCCGGCCAGCCGGTGTCGGCAGTATTGCCAAGCTGGCCTTGCTCGGTCCGTTTGCCAAGCGGCCCGCCGTTGCGCCTGCGCGCTTGTCGTTCCGTCCGCGCGAAAGTGGCGACATTGCCGTGCCGGCATCGCTCGTCGCCTCGACCGTGCGCGTCAGCTTCACACCGGGTGCCCGCTTCGGCAACTATCTGGGCGGTTTGGTCAATCGCATTGAAGGGGTGAACCGGGGCGAGGCCAAGGCATTGCCGATCAGTTCGAGGGCGGACGCCACGACCGGCAACACGCACTAAGCCACGAAAAACCTGCTGAGCCCCATGTCCCGCAATTCGCGCCGATACGCCATCGAGCTCATGTCGGCCGGGATGTGCGCTTCCATCAGCGGGTCGAGCGGCAGGCATTCGGGCATCTGCGCCTCGACGATCGCCTTGTCTTCCTTGAACACGCGCTCGTTGAAATCATAGACGTCCTGCACCGGCAGGTCGGTGTCGAAATTGCGCGCGATCGGGGCGAACAGGCGGGTGTGCTTGGCGCTGACCGGGCTGGCGGCGTTCATGATCACGAGCCGCGCGGCGTCGGGGAAGTGAATCTCCAGCGTCGCGGTGAACGGCAGATGGACGCGGAAGTGGCGTAGCCACTCGAACCCCGGCCGGCCGCGATCGGCGACGCCGATCGGATAGTTGCCGACGCTGCTCCTGTATTCGACCTCGAACCCATGCTCGATCGGCGCGGGCTTGTACGCCGGGACGCCGGCGTTGTTAGCGTCGCCGAACGTCTCGGTATGCACGAAGGCGAAATGCGCGACGTCGAGGAAGCCTTCCATCTGGCGGCCGGCGAAACCGAAGATGTCCATCCACGGGCAGACGATCTGCTGGAAGCCGGCCTCGTCCCAATGCGGCATATCGGGGATCACGGGCGTGGCGCCGACTTCAGGCCGCAGGCACGTCCAGATCAGCCCATACCGCTCGACGTGGGTGTAGGTGATCAGCGTCATGCGCGCGGGGATGTCGCGATCGGGGCTGGCCGGCACGTGCACGCAGCGACCGCCAGCGCCGAAGCGCAAACCGTGATAGGCGCAGACGACCCCGTCGGCGACCTGAGTGCCGAGGCTGAGCGGTACGCCGCGATGCGGACAGATGTCGCGCGCCACGACGATCTCGCCGTTCGCGCGATAGATCACCAAGGGCTCATCGAGCAGCTTGGTGCCGATCGGCTTCTCGCCGACCTCGCGCGCTAAAGCGATCGGATACCAATGCGCGGCAAGGATCGCCCAGTCGGTCGGGTCGAAGGTGCAATCGCGCGGCAGTTCGGGGGGCGGCGCGGTGGGGGCGAGGGCGGGAGCAAGGGCGGGAGCGGTGGCCATGCGCGCTTATCGCGTCGGGCGGCCGCACGATCAAATGCTATGATGCCAACGCGACGTTGCCCAAATTAGCGAGTCTGGGGTTGCTCCGGTTTTTGCGCCGCGATACGTTCGACCGGTGCAAATGGCGAGTGAGCGAGCGTTCGCTCGTCCATTGCCAGGTGATCACGGGGGTGATCATGACGAGGGTGATTGCGGATGTGGCGATGTGTTCGCCCCCGCAGTGCACACGAGATGGGGGTGATATGCGGGGGCTGATCCGATGGTTTGCAGGCGCGGCTTGTGCGACCGCGCTTTTGTTCATGATCACGGGGGAGGCTCAGGCTGAAACCGTAGCCACGGCTGCCACATCCGCTACACCGGCGGGGCCGCCTCCGCTCGACGCTTACGGCGATCTGCCCGGCGTCGAACACATCGCGCTGTCACCCGACGGAAAATCGTTCGCCGTACTCTCGCAGATCAAGGGTGAACGTCGCGTGCTGGTGTTCAACCAGGCGACCAACAAGCTGATCGTCAACGCGCCGATCGGGAAGATAAAGGTTCGCAGCATCGCCTGGGCTGGAAACGGACTGGTGCTGATCACCAGTTCGGCGACGGTTTCGCTCGGCCCTGGGTTCGCCGCCGACAAATACGAGCTGTCCGGCGTGCTGGTGCTGCCACTCGATGGGTCGAAGGCGCGCTATGTGTTCAGCAACTCGCGCGCGATCGGCGAGACTACACGCGGCCACTTCGGCACGCGGCTGATCAATGGACGCTGGGTCGGCTATTACGGCGGCATCGCACTGACTGTCTCGCCGAGCGGCGCCTACGTCACCTCTGGTAACGCCTCGCTCTACGCGGTCGATCTCGTGTCGAACTCGCCGCGCCTCGTCGCCCGCGCCGCAGCCGACGGTCATTCGCGCGACTGGCTGGTCGATGAAGCCGGCAAAGTCGCCGCGACGCTCGATATCGCATCGGAGAACGGACGCTGGACGATCACGAATGCCGTAGGCAAATCTATCGCCAGCGGCATCGATCCGACCGGCGATGTCAGCCTGATGTTCTTCGGTCGGGACGGCGACACGGCAGTCTACGCGGTCGAGGACGACGCGAAGGGCGTGACCCGCTGGATGGAAGTACCGTTGACGGGCGGCGTCGCGCCAAAGGAAATCCTCGCCGACGTTCATGTTGATCGGGCTTATACTGACGAGGCCAACGGGCGGCTGATCGGTTATCTCGAACGCGGCGCACCGCCGGTGCCGCATTTCTTTGATGCCGCGCGACAGCAGGCGATGGTCAAAGTGTTCCGCGCGTTTCCCAAGCTCAACGTGGAACTGGCCGACTGGACACCTGATTTTGCGAAGCTGCTGGTGCACACCAGCGGCTCGGCCGACAGCGGCACCTGGTATGCGGTCGACGTCGCGGGCAAGCGCGCGAATGCGATCGGTTATGATCGGCTGGCGATCGAGCCCGAACAGGTCGGCCCGATTTCGACCTTCGGCTATACCGCGAGCGACGGCCTCGCCATGGACGGCATCCTGACGCTACCTCCGTCGGTGCTGCTCAAAGGTCGCGAGGCGCGCAACCTGCCGGTGGTCCTGCTGCCCCACGGCGGACCGACCGCAGCGGATGAGCCCGAATTCGACTGGTGGGCGCAGGCGTTCGCCAGCCGCGGCTATGCGGTGTTCCAGCCCAACTTTCGCGGATCGACTAACCGCGACGACGCATTCCGCCGCGCGGGCAACGGTCAGTGGGGCAAGCGGATGCAGACCGACATCTCCGACGGGCTCGACGCGCTGGCGAAGAAAGGCATCGTCGATCCCAAGCGCGCGTGCATCGTCGGCGCGAGCTATGGCGGCTACGCGGCGCTCGCCGGAGTGACCTTGCAGCACGGCATCTATCGCTGCGCGGTGGCGGATGCGCCCGTCGTCGATCTCGACATGATGTACAATTCGGACCTGCACGATAGCGGCGACAATCCGATGATGTCACGCGCGCTGCGCGAGACGCTGGGGCCGCACGCGGGCTATGCCGCGGTCTCACCGCGGCGCCATGCGGCCGAAGCGGACGCGCCGATCCTGCTGATCCACGGCAAGGACGATACGGTCGTACCATTCCACCAGAGCGAGGCGATGGCGAGCGCGCTGCGCGCCGCGCACAAGCCGGTCGAGATGGTCGTCATGCAGCAGGAAGACCACTGGCTGTCGCGCCCCACGACACGCAAGCAGATGCTGCAAGCGGCGGTGGCGTTCGTCGCCAAGCACAATCCGCCCGATTGACGCGGGCGTTGGGTCGGGGGCGGCTTAGCCAAACGCCCCCGAACTCGCGCGACTACACCAGCAACCCTTCGCGCGCGATCTTCTCCTTCCAGATCGCCGGCGCAAGCTGGTGGACGTTGTTGCCGCGCGCGTCGACCGCCACCGTCACCGGCATATCCTCGACGGTGAACTCGTAGATCGCTTCCATGCCGAGGTCTTCGAAGCCGACCACCTTGGCCTTCTTGATCGCGCGCGAAACGAGGTACGCCGCGCCGCCGACCGCCATCAGGTAGGCGACCTTGTGCTTGGCGATGACCTGCACCGCGCCCTGGCCGCGCTCGGCCTTCCCGACCATGACGAGCAGGCCGAGCTCGAGCATCATGTCGGTGAACTTGTCCATGCGGGTCGCCGTCGTGGGCCCGGCCGGACCGACGATCTCGCCGACGATCGGATCGACGGGACCGACGTAGTAGATCGCGCGTCCGCGGAAATCGACCGGCAGCGCCTCCCCTTTCGCCAGCATGTCGGCGATCCGCTTGTGCGCCGCGTCGCGCCCGGTCAGCATCCTGCCGCTCAGCAGCAGCCGGTCGCCGTCCTGCCAGCCCTGCACTTCCTCGGGCGTCAGCGTGTCGAGATCGACCTTCTTCGCCGCCTTGTCGGGCGTCCAGTTGACGTCGGGCCAGTCGGCGAGCCTCGGCGTCTCGAGATAGCTCGGCCCGCTACCGTCGAGCGTGAAGTGCGCGTGGCGTGTCGCGGCGCAGTTGGGGATCATCGCGACCGGCTTTCCCGCCGCGTGGCACGGCCAGTCAAGGATCTTCACGTCGAGGATCGTCGATAGCCCGCCCAACCCTTGCGCGCCGATGCCCAGCGCGTTGACTTTGTCGAAGATTTCGATCCGCAGCGCTTCCAGATCGGTCTGCGCGCCGCGTGCCTTCAGCTGGCCCATGTCGATCGGGTCCATAAGGCTTTGCTTGGCAAGCTTCACGCAATGCTCGGCCGTGCCGCCGATGCCGATGCCGAGCATTCCGGGTGGGCACCAGCCGGCACCCATCTGCGGCAGCATCTCAAGCACCCAATCGACGATCGAATCGCTAGGGTTCATCATTTTGAACTTCGATTTGTTCTCGCTGCCGCCTCCTTTGGCAGCGACGTCGACGCCGACCGTGGTGCCTGGCACCATTTCGACCGACAGCACGCACGGCGTGTTGTCGCGCGTGTTGCGGCGGGTGAACGCGGGATCGGCGAGGATCGAGGCGCGCAGCTTGTTCTCGGGGTTGTTGTAGGCGCGTCGCACGCCGTCATCGATCACGTCCTGCAGCGAGCGCGATGACTCCAGGCGGCAATCCTGGCCCCACTTCACGAACACGTTGACGATGCCGGTATCCTGGCAGATCGGCCGGTGCCCTTCGGCGCACATGCGGCTGTTGGTCAGGATCTGCGCGATCGCGTCCTTCGCCGCCGGGCCCTGCTCGGCTTCGTACGCCTCGCCCAGCGCGCGGATATAATCCATCGGGTGATAGTAGCTGATGAACTGCAGCGCATCGGCGACGCTGTCGATCAGGTCAGCCTCACGGATGGTCACCATTTCGGCCATGCGGAACTGCTCCTCGGGTTGCCGGTACGCGCGATTGCGGCTGGGGCCTGCCATACTCACGCGCGGCACGCGTCGTCAAAGCGCTTGGCGCGCCGCGAGCCTTGACTTAGAAGCCCGCCATCGCGCCGGACGAGCCCCGCGAACCACCGACGATGGCTGCTCGTCGCATGGGAATTTGTGCCGATGACCAACCTTGCGGATCGCGCCCCCAACCGGTCGTCCGCCGATCTGGACGATCGCGTGCCGGCGACGCAGCGCGAAGGGCGGACAAGCTCGCAAATCGCCCGCCGCGCGATGATCGACAGCCAGCTGCGCACAAGCGGGGTCAACGAACCCTGGGTGCTCGCCGCGATGCTGGGCGTCGCGCGCGAGGACTATGTCCCCAGCGCGATGCGCGAGGCCGCCTATATCGACCGCGCGATCCCGCTGGACGATGGCCGCTCGCTTGCCGCGCCGCTGGTGCAGGGGCGGATGCTCGCCGAGGCCGCGCCGCGCGATGGCGATGTCGCGTTGCTCGTCGGCGATGGTGATGGCTACCTTGCCGCGCTGTTGCGCCCGTTGGTCGGCAGCTTGACCGCCGCGACTCCCGGGGTCGCGAGCGAATTGGCTCCGGGCGGCGCGGGCTATTCGCTGATCGTGATCGATGGCGCGGCCGAAGAGGTGCCCGATGCGATCGTTGCGGCGCTGGCGGACGACGGCCGTCTGGTCACCGGCATCATCGAGCGCGGTGTGACGCGGCTCGCGGTGGGCCGCAAAAGCGGCGGCGCGCTCGCGCTGCTGCCGCTCGCCGAGCTTGGCATACCTGCGCTGGCCGAATTCGCGAAGCCGAAGAGGTGGAGCTTCTAAACTTGATGTCGGGGGGGGCAAGATCAAGCAACCGCAGCGGCGCGCTCGTCCTCGTCGCGACGTCGGCGGCGATCGTGGTCGCGGCAGCCGCGCCGATCTCTGCGGCGCGGGCTGACGACCTGCGCGGCGCGCTCGAACAGGCTTATCGCACCAATCCGACGTTGCTGGCCGCGCGCGCGAACCTGCGCGTCACCGACGAGCAGGTGCCGATCGAAAAGTCGGCGGGTCGCCCCAACGCCGCCGCCACAGCCGAATACGACGAATTCGTCCGGCGCAGCGCGAACAACTTCACCAGCCCGCTGCGCGCGCTGTCGGCGAACGCGCAGGTCACCGCGCCGATCTATGAAGGCGGACGCGTCCGCAACGCGGTGCGCGCCGCCGAAACGCGCGTCGGCGCGGGCCGCGCGGATCTGCGTGGCAGCGAAAGCTCGGTGTTCTCGCAAGTCGTCGGCGCTTATATGGACGTCGTACAGAACGAGGCGATCGTCGGCCTCAACCGCAGCAACGTGAAGGTGCTGCAAGTCAATCTGCAGGCGACGCGCGATCGCTTCGAGATCGGCGACCTCACGCGGACCGACGTCGCGCAGTCGCAATCGCGGCTGGCGCTGGCGCAAGGCGATACGCGCAACGCCGAGGCCAACCTGTCCTCGGCGCGCGAGACCTACGTTAGCCTGGTCGGCACCTCGCCGGTCAACCTGCAGCCACCCCCGCCGCTGCCCAACTTTCCCGCGACGCCCGAGGAAGCGGTGTCCATCGCGCTCGAGAACAACCCCGATATTCTCGCCGCGCGGGCACGGAGCAAGGCGGCGGCATACGACGTCAAGGTTGCGGGCGCGAGCCGGCTGCCGCACATCGAGGCATTCGCGGCGGGCACCTACGACAACTACTTCGGCACATTGGGCGGCGGGAGCGCGGCGGTCGGCGATTTCTTCGCGCAAAGCGACAACTCGGCGCGGGTCGGCGCGCGGCTTACCGTGCCGCTGTACCAGGGCGGGCTTCCGGCGGCGCTCCGGCGTCAGGCGCAGCAGACCGAGAGCGCGGTGCTGGAAGATGAGATCGCGACCGAGCGGAACGTGATCGCGCAGGCCCGCTCCGCCTATTCGTCGTGGCTCGCCTCGGTCGAGATCATCGCTTCGAGCCAGACCGCGGTCGAAGCGGCAAGCCTCAGCCTCGAAGGCGTGCGCGCCGAAAATACCGTCGGCAACCGGACGATCCTCGACATCCTCAATGCCGAACAGGAACTGCTGATCGCGCAGGTGCGGCTCGTGACCGCACGGCGCAATTCCTACGTCGCGGGTTTCACATTGCTCGCCGCGATGGGCCGCGCCGAATCACGCGATCTTGGCATCGACGGCGGCGCGCTTTACGATCCCGACGTTGACTATCGCCGCGTCGAGGGCAGCTGGTCCGATTTCGACGATCGCCCGGCCCCTGTGGCGCTGGCGACGCGCACGGTCGATACGCCGGTGCAGGGCGGAAACATCACGATACAAAAGGAGCAAGCGACCAAGGTCGAAACGGGAACCCCGCCGATCGACAGGAGCGAACCGCTGACGACGGGGGCCAATGCGCCATCCCGGTGAACCGAGCATCGAGGAAATCCTCGAATCGATCAAGCGCGTCATCGCTCGCGAGGATCGTGGTGGTGGACGAGCGGCGGCGGAGACGCCCGCGTCGCGCGAACCTGTTGAGCGGGCCGGCGAGGAGAAACCCGGCGAAGACGTTCTCGACCTCGCGCAGCACACCTATGCGCGCGACGCGACGTTACCCGCCCCGGCCATGGTCCACGCCCACGCGATCGACACTGCGCTGGTGACGCCGTCGGTATCGGCGAACCTGCGCGGCTCGCTCGATACGCTTGCCTCCGTGGCTGACCGGCGCGCGGCCGCGCCGTCATCTCCGCCAGCGGAGAATGTGGGCCTGGAAGCGCTGGTGCGGGAACTGCTTCGTCCGGCGCTGACCGAATGGCTCGATCGCAACCTGCCGGCGATCGTCGAGCGTCTGGTCGCCGCCGAGGTCGCCCGGATCGCCGGCCGGCACGATTGAGCGCGGATGACCAAGCCTACGGTGGCAACTTCATTGGGATCGGCTAGACGCGACGTGGGCACATATCGAGGACCACCATCATGCCAGCGTCAGCTCCGGCTTATGACATCATCGCCATCGGCAACGCCATCGTCGATGTCATGGCCCCCGCCGAGGACGCGCGGATCGCCGAGTTGGACCTCAATCGCGGCGGCATGACGCTGGTCGACGCCGAGCGGGCCCGGTTTCTCTACGATGCCATGGGTCCCGCACGCGAGATATCGGGCGGGTCGGCGGCGAATACCTTGGCGGGGATGGCGGCGCTCGGCGCGCGTTGCGCGTTCATCGGCCAGGTGGCGCGCGATCAGCTGGGAGAGGTCTTCGCACACGATATCCGCGCGGGCGGCATCGCCTTCACCACACCCTCGCGCGCCGGCGATCCGCCGACCGCGCGCTGCCTGATTTTCGTCTCGCCCGACGGGCAGCGCACGATGAACACCTTTCTCGGCGCTTCGCAATTCCTTCCGGCCAGCGCGCTCGACCTCGGTCTGATCGCGGACGCCGGCGTGCTCTATCTCGAAGGCTACTTGTGGGATCCCGCGGAGCCGCGCAGCGCGATGCGCAGCGCGATGGCGGCGGCGCGCGACGCGGGGCGCAAAATCGCCTTCACGCTATCGGACGGCTTCGTCATCGATCGCCACGGCGAAAATTTCCGCGCAATGATCGACGCAGGCGAGATCGACATCCTGTTCGCCAACGAAGCCGAGCTCGCGAGCCTTACGCAGACCGACGATCTGGAGCGCGGGCTGACGCTGATCGCGCCGAAGCTGCCGGTGCTTGTTGTAACCCGGGGCGAACATGGCGCGCTGGCGATCGCCGGCGGCGAGCGCGCGATGGTGCGCGCGGAGCCGGTCGCGCGAGTGATCGACACCACCGGCGCGGGCGATCTGTTCGCGGCCGGTTTCCTGTTCGGCCACGTGCGCGCGCTGCCGCTCGAACGGTGCCTTAAGCTCGGCGCGGTCTGCGCCGCCGAAGTCATCTCGCACTACGGCGCGCGGCCCGAAGCCGATCTCAAGGCGTTGACCGCGCCGCTCACCGCCTGACTGCGGGCGGGTGACCGAACCCCCGGCCCGCCCTTATGCGCTGATCGACTTCGAGGCGAGCTGCCTGCCCGAATATGGGCAATCGTTTCCGATCGAGGTCGCGCTGGCGCGCGTCGACGGCGGCAGCGTGCAATGGTTGATCCGCCCCGCGCCGCAATGGCGATACTGGGACTGGTCGGATGAGGCGCAAGCGCTGCACGGTCTGACCCGTGCGCAGATCGAACGCGAGGGGACGCCCGCGGCGCAGGTGATGGCGGAGCTGAACGCGGCCGCCGCGGGCTACCATATATTCGCCGACGCCGATCTCGATGCGTTCTGGCTCGAGACGCTCGCCGAAGCCTGCGGCATCCAGCCGACATTTCCGGTACGCTATCTGGGCGAGCTGATGGTCGAACAAGGCTTCACCCGGCCGCAAGTGGTCTCAGCACTTGCCAAGGCGCGCGAACGCATGCCGCGCGAACACGCCGCGCGCGCCGACGCGCAACGGCTGGCGCTGACGCTGAAACTGCTGCTCGACGAAAAGGACGCGCTGGGCGCGTAGCGTATCGATGCGGCAATCCGGCACGATATGGGACGGCCGAACGGCATCCGATGATGCGGTTTTGGTTGTCAATCAGGCGATCGTGCGGCCACTGTTCGCGCCAGACAACCCAATGGTTGCGGGTGGGGGGCGAATAGTATGAGCAACGACGACCATGGCATGATCCGGCTTGCTCCGGGCCGGAATCGTCCGATCTCCCGCCGACGATCGACCACGTCCGGGTTGCTCGATGAATGAGCGACATGACCACGCAGCCTTCTCCGCCGCCATCGCCAGCGACGGCCGCCAGACATTCGCTGACCGTCGTCGGCAAAAGCGCCGATATCGTCGATGCGCAGATCCATATGGGTCCGGGTGGCATCGAGCCGACGATCGCGTGCATGGACGCGATCGGCATATCTGCCGCGCTCGTCGACGAATACTGGCTGACGAGCGGGCTCCGCAACAAGCCGAACCATCCGCTGCGCGACGGCGGGTTCCGGCCGGTGTGCCCGACCGCCGAACTTGCCGCGCAGCTTCATCCCACGCGCTTCGCCTGGCTGCTGCGCGTGCACCGGCTCGATCCCGAATATCGCGCGGTGATCCGCATGGTGCGCGATGCGCCCGCGGGCCGCGCGCTACGGATCGACCCGGGCATGTCGCGCGGCGAGATGCGGTTCTGGACGCAAGGCGGCTACGACCATATCCTCGCCATCGCCGCCGATTGGGACTTGCCGGTCTTCGTCTTCGCGCCCGATTTGCCCGAGGGGTTTCATCGAGCGGCGCGGGCGTTTCCGACGTTGAAGATCGGCATCGACCACTGCGGCCTGTTCACCACATCGATGCGGGCGGCGATCGGCGGAGGGACCCACCCCCGCAACGAGACCGAACAACTGGCCCTGTTCGACCGCATCCGTGCGCTTTCCGAACAGCCCAATCTGTCACTCAAGTGGGGACATGCGTCGGCGATGTTCGATCGGCCAGCCTACCCTGGCGAAGCGCTGTGGCCGATCCTGCGCAGCGCAATCGACGCATACGGCGCCGATCGCGTGTTCTGGGAAAGCGACTATTCGGTGAATCAGCGCGGCGAAAGCTGGGCTGACCTGTTGTTCGGCGTGCGAAACTGCCCGCTGCTCGATGATCACGAGCGGACCGAAGTGCTAGGCGCCGGCTTGCGCCGATGGCTCGACTGGCCGCGCGGGTGATTGCAACGGCGATGCAGGCGGGGTCGACGATAGGATGGCGAACCTGGCCAGACTTGTAATGGGCCGGCTAAATCGACCATCTTCGACGTGCCTCATTGTGATCCCGGACAGTTGTCACCACATTTTTTTAGCGGGCGGAATTCCGGTAATTTTGCCTGACGGCAGCCCGTTTGGGCGACCCCAGCACTTGCGGTTTTTCGGCAAAACGCGCCTTATCGTGCGCCGCGGCGCACGCCGTGCGAACTGGGGGCGGACATGGATTTGAGCACGGGCGGCGGCGTGGAGGACGGCATGGTGGATACCGGATTGTTCGACGTCGGCATCGCTGAGCGGCCGCGCGAAGCGTCTGGCGGCAAGCCTGCCGCGACGAAGCCGCCGGTTGCGCCTGTCGCCGATACGGTGGCCGAAGCGATGGTGACGGCGCTCGCCACCGCCGCGTTGGCGAAGGCGGATGATTCAAAGACGATCCACGCGCGCAGGTTCGCGGTCGTCACCGATCCCGCGCGCGACGCGCTGTTGACCGAGTTCGGCCGCCAGACGCTCGATGATCGCTATCTTCTTCCGGGCGAGGCCTATCAGGACTTGTTCGCGCGCGTCGCCTCCGCCTATGCCGACGACGAGCCGCACGCGCAGCGGATCTACGACTACATTTCGCGCCTGTGGTTCATGCCCGCGACGCCCGTGCTGTCGAACGGCGGAACCGGCCGGGGCCTGCCGATCTCGTGCTTTTTGAATTCGGTGCCCGACAGCCTGCAGGGCATCGTCGCGACGTGGAACGAGAACGTCTGGCTCGCCGCGCGCGGCGGCGGCATCGGCACCTACTGGGGCGAGGTGCGCGGCATCGGCGAGCCGGTCGGCCTGAACGGCAAGACCAGCGGTATCATCCCGTTCGTGCGCGTGATGGATTCGCTGACGCTCGCGATTTCGCAGGGCTCGCTGCGGCGCGGCTCGGCCGCGTGCTACCTCGACGTGTCGCATCCCGAGATCGAGGAGTTCCTCGAAATCCGCAAGGCCTCGGGCGATTTCAACCGCAAGGCGCTGAACCTCCACCACGGCGTGCTCGTCACCGACGCATTCATGGAAGCTGTCCGCGCGGGCGAGGAATGGAACCTGCTGAGCCCCAAGGACGGTTCGGTCCGCGCCACCGTCGACGCACGCTCGCTGTTCCAGAAGCTGGTCGAGACGCGGCTCGCGACCGGCGAGCCCTATCTGGTGTTCGTCGATACGGTGAACCGGATGATGCCGCGCCATCATCGCGAGCTCGGCCTCAAGGTATCGACCTCGAACCTGTGCAGCGAGATTACGCTGCCGACCGGGCGCGATCATTTGGGCAACGATCGCACCGCGGTGTGCTGCCTGTCGTCGCTGAACCTCGAAACTTGGGAAGAATGGGCCGACGACAAGCACTTCGTCGAGGACGTGCTGCGCTTCCTCGACAACGTGCTGCAGGACTTCATCGACCGCGCGCCCGACGAGATGGCGCGCGCCAAGTATTCGGCGATGCGCGAGCGCTCGGTCGGCATGGGGGTGATGGGTTTCCATTCGTTCCTGCAGAAGCAGGGCATCGCGTTCGAAAGCGCGATGGCCAAAGCGTGGAACATGCGCATGTTCCAGCACATCGCCGCGCGCGCCAACGAAGCCTCGATGCTGCTGGCGAACGAGCGCGGGCCTTGCCCCGACGCTGCCGATACGGGCGCGATGGAGCGGTTCAGCTGCAAGATGGCGATCGCGCCGACCGCGTCGATCAGCATCATCTGCGGCGGCACCAGCGCGTGCATCGAGCCGATCCCGGCGAACATCTATACACACAAGACGCTGTCGGGCAGCTTCGTGGTCAAGAACCCGTATCTCGAACGGCTGCTCGCTGTGAAATCGAAGGATTCGACCAACGTCTGGAACTCGATCCTCGAGCACGGCGGCTCGGTCCAGCACCTCGAGTTCCTCAGCCCGCAAGAGAAGGACGTCTATAAAACGAGCTTTGAGATCGATCAGCGCTGGCTGCTCGAATTCGCCGCGGACCGCACGCCGTATATCGACCAGGCGCAGTCGCTGAACCTGTTCATCGCCGCCGATGTCGACAAGTG
The DNA here is from genome assembly GCA_964242815.1 of uncultured Novosphingobium sp. Taxonomy (GTDB): domain Bacteria; phylum Pseudomonadota; class Alphaproteobacteria; order Sphingomonadales; family Sphingomonadaceae; genus Novosphingobium. Next base: position 167,357 of record CAXSZV010000003.1, on the reverse strand, counting down.
GGACCTGATGATGCTTCACTTCCAGGCGTGGGAAAAGGGCGTGAAGTCGCTCTATTACCTGCGCTCGAAGTCGATCCAGCGCGCGGGCTTCGCCGGCGGGGTGGAGGCGGACAACACGCCCGAAGCCAAGGTGATCGAACTGGAAACGCCGACCGATTACGAAGAATGCCTGGCATGCCAGTGAAGGCCGCAAAATGACGTTAAAACCGCGTTAAGCGTTCGGTGCATTAAGGGCGAGATGCGATGAAGGTCGGTGTGGCAGCTGTCGCGGCGGCATTGGTCGGCATCGCCAGCCCCGCCCTCGCCGAGCCGGCGACCGAAGGGCAGGACGTCCATGGCTACAGGCAACGCGCACGTGACCATCGCTTTCAAGCTGACGCAAAAGGACAACTACGCCGTTCACGACGAGCCTGATACGATGGGCTGTACCAACCCGACATCGAGAAACCGCAGGCCTGGGTCGAAATGGCGGTGATCGCGTCGACCTCGGCCAAGACGGCGGACTACTACAAGGCGCCAACGCAAGCGATGGTAACGGCCCCGTCACGACCGGTTCGTTAAGCCAAATTGAAGGCAGAACGCGCTGCGAATCGGACCTTGAACAGCACACGCCCTCCGCCCTCAGCGCTTCGCCGTCTTCAAGGCCGCCACGCAGGTCGCACGGTCGGCGTCTGCGCCGGTCGGGCGGCGCGCCTCGACGTAGGTCACTTGCGGTTCGCCCCCGCGCACCCGCGGATAGAGGAAGACATCGAGTATGCAGGCCTCGCCGCTGAACTGCAGCTTGCGTGCATCGCCTTCGTAGACATCGAGCCGCGGTGTGCCGAACTGGCGGGCAAGTTCGGCCGGCGTCGCGCCGATCACGCCTTGGAGACCCGGTTCGTGATGCACCATCGCCTCGCGCATTCCTTTCCGCTCGGGCGGGCGAGTCGGCGGTATCAGGGCGGGGGCGGGCGCGCGGATAGGTCGCAACTGCGGCGCGATCCCGCTGGCGGGCGCGACGCACGCGCCGAGCAGCGATAGCGCCGCGAGGGCGATCATCGGATCAAGTCGCATAGGGCAAGCTCCGCGCGCGGCGATGGGTCAGATGCGTCGCCAGCGCCGCGCCGAGGAACGGCGCGAGGAGGTTGACGACGGGAACGAACGTCAGCCCGGCGACGATCCCGCCCATCACCAGCCGTTCGGCCGCCGGCAACGCGGGCGTCGTGCCGGACCGTCGATGGCGGGACGCTACCATGTCAACCAGTTCGCGCCCCAGCAGCACCGCGTTGACCGCCCAGAAAAGGATCGGCGTGCCGACCCCGGTCACGATGAGCGCGAGCGCGATCGGCAGCGCGGCGAGGTTCCAGCCAAGCGCCCTTGCCGCGCCGGCCAAACCGCGCCGCAATTCAGCCGCTCGGCCGAGCGGCTCGGCGGTGGCGAACGCCGCCGGATAGTGCCGCGCCTCGACCACGGCGACCACTTCGTCGGCGTAGACCTGAAGCACCGCAAAAGCGATCAGCCGCCACGCGAGCCAGCCTGCGATAATCACGGCGATCAGCGCGAATGCGCCGCGCAAAGCGTCCCCGCCTATGTCACCGCCGACGTCCCCGCCGATCCTGGCATCGCGCAGGCCAAGGTCGAGCGCCCACCAGCCGCCGATCGCCAGGATCGCGAGGAGCAACAACGTTATGCCGATGCTGCGCGCGAGCAGCCGCAGCACGCGGCGATCGCCAAGCTGAGCGATCGACAAGGCAAGCGCGGCGAGCATCGACATGTGGCATGCGACGCCCGGGGCAAACGTGTCAACGCGCGGTGCGCCAGGGTGAGCGCCGGGCGACGTAATCTGCGACGTGATCCGCGATACACCCCCCTATCGGTTGCGCTCTTCCTCCAGCATATCGGAGATCGCCTCGTCATGTCCGGTGCCGCTCGACAGGAACGTCAGCCCCATCAGCGCGGACATCAGCAGCATCGTAAAGCCGATGCCGAGCGCGGTCGCGATGTAGATGTGGATCGAGACCAGCCCGTTGTGTTTATACAGCAACGCCAGCGCGATCAGCACGATGCCCACGGTGATCGCCAGCATCAGCCGCATGATCCGGCGGAACCGGCCCCACGCATGCGCGGCGAGTCGCGGATCGTCGAGAGGCGAGGGCGGTATCATGATGGCGACAATGCGCGTCTGCCCCCGCCGCCGCAAGCACGGTCGTCTTGTCACGCGCCACGCCAACAGTTCGTCGGCGATAGTTAACGGCTTCGATTCGTGGCATGATCGCCGACTCCAAAAAAGCATAAGGGAGAGTAGCGATGACTATCGGGCGTTTGCTGGCGTCGCGCGATGCCGCGATCGTAACCTGCCCCACCGACGCACGGGTCGCCGAGGCTGCGGCGTTACTTGCCGAACGGCGGATCGGCGCGCTGCCGGTGGTCGCGGGGGACGAGGTGCTTGGAATCTTCTCCGAGCGCGATCTCCTCTATCAGATCGCCACCGAAGGCGCGTTGGCGCTCGATCGTCCAGTGCGCGAGGTCATGACCGCGCCGGCGGTTAGCGTCACCAGCGAAACCACCGTCCTCGCCGCGTTGTCATTGATGACGCGCCGGCGCATCCGCCATCTTCCGGTGATCGACGCCGATCGTACTGGCAGGGGTCGTATGGTCGGCTTCGTCTCGATCGGCGATCTGGTCAAGGTACGGATCGAGCGGATCGAAGCCGAGGCCGACGCGATGCGATCGTATATCCAGACCGCTTGAGGCGCGATCCGGGCGAGCCGAACACCCCCCGCCGTCCTTGCTGAGCTTGTCGAAGCACTGTCCTTCTTCCGCCTGCGAGCGGGACAAAGAACGACGATCCTTCGACAAGCTCAGGATGGACGGGCATGGCGGGGCGCGGCTCGAATGCGAGGCCGATAAGCCAAGCTTGCCCCTGCTTGCGCCGCGCCTTACATCGGCATCATGCAAATGACACCCCTGACCCTCAGCCCTTCGGCGGCCGCGCGCGTCGCGGCGATCGCGGCGCGGCAAGGCAAGCCGGCGATCCTGCGGCTCGCTGTCGAGGGTGGCGGCTGTTCGGGGTTCCAGTATACATTCGGCCTGGCGGACGATGCCGAGGCTGACGATACGGTCTCGACCACCGACGACGTTCGGCTCGTGGTCGATCCGGTGAGCCTCGACCTTGTCGCGGGTTGCGTCGTCGATTTCGTCGAATCGCTCGGCGGCGCGGCGTTCCGGGTGGAGAACCCGAACGCCACCGCCGGCTGCGGCTGCGGATCGAGCTTTGCGATCTGAACGCTCGCGTTTGGTCTCGCCGCCTGCGCTAGTCCAACCGTGATCAAGATCGCCACATACAACATCAACGGCATCAAGGCGCGGCTACCGCGCCTGCTAGAATGGCTGGCGGAGACGCGACCGGCGATCGCCTGTCTGCAGGAGATCAAGACGCAGGACGAGGGCTGGCCCACAGCCGAGATCGAAGCGCTGGGCTACAAAGCGATCTGGCATGGCCAGAAGGGCTTCAACGGTGTCGCCATCCTGGCCGATGGCGATGAGCCGGTGGAGGTCCGGCGCGGTCTCGACGGCGATCCCGATGACACGCATTCGCGCTATATCGAGGCCGAGGTGTTCGGGCTGCGCGTCGCCTGTATCTACCTGCCCAACGGCAATCCGCAGCCCGGGCCCAAGTTCGATTACAAGCTGCGCTGGATGGAGCGGCTGCGTGAGCGGATGCACGAGATCGCCGCAACCGAAACTCCCGCGATCGTGCTCGGCGATTACAACGTCGTGCCGCACGACGACGATGTCTGGTCGCCCAAGGCGATGGCGGCGGACGCGCTGATGCAGCCGCAAACGCGCGATGCCTATGCGCGGCTGCTGGCGGATGGCTGGACCGACGCGTTGCGGCTGCACAATCCGCGCGGCGGCGTCTGGACGTTCTGGGACTATCAGGCCGGCGCCTGGCAGCGCGACCACGGCTTTCGCATCGACCATGCGCTGCTGTCGCCCGAGCTTGCCGACCGGCTGATCGCCTGCGGTGTCGACAAGGACCATCGTGGCCGCGAGAAAGCCAGCGATCACGCGCCGGTATGGGTCGAGGTCTCGCGATAGCGGCGCGGGCGGGCTACCGTCGCCCGCTACGCAGTGTCTCGCTTACTGCTTGGTGTCCGCACCGGTTGGCGCGGGTGCCGCAGTCGTCGCCGATTCCAGGCGGAACATGCCCTGCCATTCGGCCCGGTCCAACCGTCCGTCGCCGTTCTTGTCCGCGGCCTTGAAGTCGCGACCGCGCAGCGCGATCCACTCAGCGAGCGTCAGCCGGCCGTCGCCGTCCTGATCGGCGCGCGCGATGAGGTCGGCCGAGCTCGGCGTCGGCGCAAGGTGCATCGCCGCTCGCGCCGCGTCGAATTCGCCGGCGGTGATCATGCCGTCGCCATCGGCGTCGATCGCATCGAACACGGTATCGGCGGCGGCGGCGTTCTCCGCTGCCGATATGAAGCCGTCATGGTCGGCGTCGATCCCGTCGAACGTGCGGAAGTATTGCGCCGCCGCCGGGTCTTGTGTCGCTGGTGCCACCGAAGGCGCGATCGCCGGGATCGTATGGACCGGCGCGTCGGGCGCGTCGGCATCTGTCTTCGCTCCGCACGCCGTCAGGGTCAGCAGCAGCGGCGGCAACAGCGGCGCAGCACTCACCAACAGCCAGATTCGCCTGCGCATCGTCAACTTCCCGTCCGGCCTGTTCGCACTCTATCGGGCGGCGCGTCTTTCGCAATGCCGCGCGGCGATCACGACGATGTTGCGATGGACCCTGCGCGACTTCGCGGGCATCTATCATCGATGCGCAACCCATTCGGCTGGCTGAAGCCCGAATCATGGGGCATTCACGTGACGCCCGCCGATTGCTGGATCGATCCCTCGCGTCCGACGGCGTGCGCGCTGGTCACGCACGGGCACGCCGATCACGCGCGCGGCGGCCACGCGCGGACGATCGCGACGCCCGAAACACTGGCGATCATGCAGGTGCGCTATGCGACCGACGAAGGCGCGACCCCGGTCGCCTATGGCGAGACGCTGCGGCTCGCGGGCGATGTCGACGTGACGTTCTTGCCCGCCGGCCACGTGCTCGGGTCGGCGCAGATCCTGCTCGAGCACGCGGGCGAGAGCATCATCGTCACCGGCGACTTCAAGCGACGTCCCGACCCGACCTGCGTGCCCTTCGCGGTGACGCCCTGCGACGTGCTGATCACCGAGGCGACGTTCGGCCTGCCGGTGTTCCGCCATCCGCCGGTCGAGCAGGAGATCGCCCGGCTGCTCGCGGCCCGTGCCGCCAACCCCGCGCGTTGCGTGCTGGTCGGCGCCTATGCGCTGGGCAAGGCGCAACGCGTGATCGCGGAACTTCGCGCGGCCGGCCATCACGATGCGATCTGGCTGCACGGTGCGATGGAGCGGATGTGCCGGCTCTACGAAAACCTCGGCGTCGATCTTGGGCCGCTGCGGCTGGTGGCGGACGCGAAGAAAGCGGAGCTTGAAGGCGCCATCGTCATCTGTCCGCCGTCCGCGCTCAACGATCGCTGGAGCCGGCGACTACCCGATCCGATCACCGCGATGGCATCCGGCTGGATGCAGGTGCGCCAGCGCGCTCGCCAGCGGATGGTTGAGTTGCCGCTGATCATCTCCGACCACGCCGACTGGGACGAGCTGACCCGGACGATCGAGGACGTGAACCCCGCCGAAACATGGATCACGCATGGCCGCGAAGAGGCGATGCTGCGCTGGTGCGAGCTTCACCAACGCAAGGCGCGCGCGCTGGCGATGGTGGGCTATGAGGACGAAGATGACTGAGCGGCGGCAGATCGTCCTCCCCGGCACGGGGAGGATCTAGAGCCCATGCAGCGCTTCGCGACGCTGATCGATGCGCTGGTCTACACGCGGTCGCGCAACGGCAAGCTCAAGCTGATCGCCGATTACCTGACGGTCACGCCCGATCCCGATCGCGGCTGGGCCCTCGCCGCGCTGACCGACGGGCTCGACTTCCCCGCGGTCAAATCATCGACCATCCGCAATCTGCTGACCGAGCGTGTCGACCCGGTGCTCTATGCGTTGTCGCGCGATTACGTCGGCGACACCGCCGAGACCGCCAGCCTGCTCTGGCCCGAGCCGGCGGGTGAGGTTGGCGATGCCCCCACGCTGTTCGAAGCCGTCGCGGCGCTCCAGCGCATGACGCGCGCCAGCGTGGTGCGCGATCTGCCCGCGCTGCTCGACCGCCTCGACGCCAACGGGCGGTATGCGCTGCTCAAGCTCGCGACCGGGGCGATGCGCATCGGCATATCCGCGCGGCTCGCCAAGACCGCGTTCGCGCAAGGCTTCGGCGTGGCGGTCGATGATGTCGAGGAGTACTGGCACGGCCAGGTCGCGCCCTATCTGCCGCTGTTCGCCTGGGCGGCGGATGGCATGCCGCCGCCATCGGGCGAGGACCTGCCGTTGTTCCGCCCGTTCATGCTCGCCCATCCGCTCGAGGACACGGTGGTCGCGATGGCCGACTATGCCGCCGAGTGGAAATGGGACGGCATCCGGGTGCAGCTGGTGCACGTCGATGGCGATCTGGGCGGCGAGACGCGCGTCTATTCGCGCTCAGGCGACGACATCTCGGCGACCTTCCCCGAAGTCGCGACGGCGCTGCCGATCGCGGCGGTGCTCGACGGCGAGCTGCTGGTGCGCGGTTCGCACCAGGGTGGCGAAGAAGGCGGCGCGGCGAGCTTCAACGCGTTGCAGCAGCGGCTGGGGCGCAAGACCGTGACGCCCAAGATGCTGGCCGACTATCCCGCGTTCGTGCGGCTCTACGATATCCTGTTGTGCGAAGGCGAGGATCTGCGCGCGCTGTCGTGGGAACAACGCCGCGCGATGCTCGAGGCGCTGATGCCCCGGCTCGATCCCGACCGCTTCGATCTCAGCCAGGTGATCGAAGCCGCGAGCCTCGACGAGCTCGCCGCGATCCGCGAACGCGCGCGCGACGATGCGATCGAAGGCGTGATGCTGAAACGCCGCGACAGCCCTTACATCGCCGGCCGCCGCACGGGGCTGTGGTACAAATGGAAGCGCGATCCGCTGCTGATCGACTGCGTGCTGATGTACGCGCAGCGTGGCAGTGGCAAGCGCTCGTCGTTCTATTCGGACTATACGTTCGGCTGCTGGGACGGCGATCCCGATCAGGGCGCGGAGCTGTTGCCGGTCGGCAAGGCGTATTCGGGCTTCACCGACGAGGAACTGAAGTGGCTCGACCGCCACGTGCGGCAACACACGGTCAAATCGTTCGGTCCGGTGCGTGAGACCGACAAGACGCTCGTGTTCGAGGTCGCGTTCGATTCGGTGCACGAAAGCAAGCGGCACAAGAGCGGCATCGCCATGCGCTTCCCGCGCATCCACCGCGTGCGGCGCGACAAACCGGCGCACGAGGCGGACCGGATCGAGGCGTTGCGCGCGTTGATCCGCGATTGAGTGCGTGATGGAACCACCGACAGTCTGCGCCGTTTGCTGCGACTACGAAATCGGAGAAAATCATGCGCAAGTTGTTTTTAATCGCCGCCGGCGGCTTGGCATTCGCCGCCGCCACGCCATCGTTCGCTCAAGCGACGGCCGACATGACCCAATCGGCAGGCGCCTTGTCCGCGACCGACTACGTCAAGATGGCGGCTGATTCGGATAACTTCGAGATCCAGTCGGGCCGGATCGCCGCAGCCAAGTCGCGTCGCGATGACATCAAGGGCTTTGCCCGGCAGATGATCACCGATCATACCGAAAGCAGCAAGGCGTTGATGGCCGCGCTGAACAACCAGGATCGTCGCATCGCGCCGCCTTCGACCAAGCTGTCCGCCGCGAACCAAGCCAAGATCGACCTGTTGCGCAAGGCGCCCAAGGGCTCGTTCGACCAGCTCTACCTTCAGCAGCAACTCGAGGCGCATCAGTCCGCGCTCGCGCTACAGCAGGGTTATGCCGACAACGGCACCGATCCGACGCTGAAGCAGGTCGCCGGCACGATCGTCCCGGCCGTCCAGCGGCACCTGTCGATGGTGCAGGGCATGACCGGATCGATGTAAGCTCGGGGGGCGTCAAACCCCCTGGCCTGCGCATGGCATAGGCGGAGCGCGCGTTGGGCTTAACCGCCCAACGCCGCCCGATGCCGCCTGGCATTTTCCACATACCCCTCGACCCCGCGCCGGTTCGCGGCCATCGCCTCCTCGCTGAGGTTACGCATGTATTTGGCCGGGCGACCGCCCCACAGCTCACCCGCGCGGATCGCCTTGCCCGGCGTCAGCATCGCGCCCGCGGCCAGCATCCCGGTGCCCTCGATCCGACAGTCGTCCATGACGATCGAGCCAAGGCCGACGAACGCGCCGTCCTCCAGCACGCAGCCGTGCACCATCGCGAGGTGGCCGATCAGCACGTCCGCGCCGATGATCGTCGGATAGCCTTGCGGCCGCCCCGGCTTGGGGCTGTCGCAGTGGATCACGCTGCCGTCCTGGATGTTGGTCCGCGCGCCGATGACGATCCGGTTGACGTCGGCGCGCACTACGCAGTTGTACCAGATGCTAGCGTCGGCGCCGATCTCGACGTCGCCGAGGATGCGGCAGCCGGGTGCGACGAACGCGCTGGGGTGGATGCGCGGATGCTTGCCGTCGATCGCAGCGATGGTGATGTCGGGGCGGGCGTCGGTCATCGCGCGACGTCGAGGGGCTGACGATACCGCGAGGTGCCGGCCAGGTTGACACGGTTGACAGTGTTCTGGGGAAACGTGTCACCTTGGGCCCGAGGTGTCGCCTTATGCCCGCACGCCGTCACGCTGGGCGGCGTCGCAAATGGACGATAGGCCGGAGATTGGCGGGCGGGATCGCTCATTACACTGGCATACCACCCATCGCGACGGGTAGGAAAGAATCCGATTCTGTTCATAGGTCACCCAAAGCCGCCCGGCTGAGCGATGGACGGGCTGGACGTGTCGGGATATGGTAAAGCATGAACCATCAGCCCAGTCTGTTCGACGCGTCCGATCCAGACGCGGAAGCCGCTGCGGATGCGCGCGCGGAGGCCGATGTACGGCAAGGGCGGCTGATCAGCCATGCCGCCGTCAGGCGTTGGATCGCGTCGTGGGGAACCGCCACGCCGCTCGCGAGACCCAAGGCCGGCGACTGATTTGCGCCGGATCGTCTGGACCGACGAGGCGGTGGCTCACCTCGAAGCGATCGTCGCCTACATCACGACCTTCAATCCAGCCGCCGCAGCCCGGTTGGGCGAGCGCCTCATCGCGCTGGCCGACAGTCTTTCCGAGTTCTCGGAGCGCGGTCGACCGGTCGGCGGCGGCAATCGAGAAATGACCGTCGTCTGGCCGTACGTGCTGCGCTACCGGGTCGACGGCGGGACGGTCATCATCCTGCGGATACGGCATGGCTCGCAGGATGAATCGCCGTAGCGATCGAGCGCGCTTGTGCTGGGGCGCGAACTTGCCGGTGCGGTTCTGGAACTGCCACGGCGGATCGGCGAGGATGGTGCCGAACCGCTTTGCCGCGCGAGATGGCGAGCAGGTCAATGTAGGCAGAGTGGTCAGCGGCGGAGAACATATGGGGATCTTAAGTCAGTCAAGCTGGCTAGGCAAGTTCCTCGCTCGTTACAGCCCTACTACCTTGTTCCAGTCCGAAATATACATATAAACTCGTTGAAACTCAGAAGGAAGGAGCATTCTATGAAGGGCGACGAAGTTACGACATTTCTCTAGTTCAAGCATTCTTTGCTTTAGCCACTCCTGACTAGGGATTAAGTCAGAGAAGGCATTCCAGTTATGGATCATTATCGTTGCTAAATCGCCAAAATCTACAAACTCTAGCCGTTCTGATTTTGCGCCTTCTAACCATGAGTCTTTCATCGCCGTTCTCTGACGGCTTTCTGCGTTGTCTTTCACCTTTTTAGGAATGGCGTCGAACTCCCACCAATCTCCAATGGAGTGCTCATCCAAGGTTTCCTTCACAAGGACACGGACTTCATTCTCAAACGCATGCAAGACGGCATACAGTCTTGCCATCTCAAGTGCCTCATTGCGGCGTCTCACACCAAACGGGGCTAATGCTTCTTGAACAAGCGCGTCTTCGCTTCTTGGAAAAATCAGCCCCTACCGAGATGCCAGCCGCCCGAAAGCCAGTGGCTTCGGAGTCAAACAAAAGGCCTCGAAAGACAAAATCTCGGATGCGCCTATTAGGCATTAGTCAACAAAATGCTCGCGTAAAGACTTAAATATCGCGTTATACACCTCTACATCTTTGGTCGGTGGAAGATGGATTTGAATATTGTAGCATAATTCTACTTTACTGTTGGTATTCTGAGAAGAAGTGCGTGGCGTGACACTCTGAATTAGCCCTTCCTCGCGCGCGTTTGCGTCCGTCTGTGGCGAAGGTGTGGGAGGTGAGACAGCACCTGCGGAAAAAGCGACCTGATCGGACAGGTCTAGTAGCGCGAGGAATGTGTTTGTAGCGCGTTCGGCACTCAAATCATTGACGTTATACGTCGTTTTATATTTACCTTGGATCGCCTGCTTGTCCGCCTTTCCAGGCTTTGCCTTGAAAGTGAATATATCTGAGTAGCTCGTTTGAACGGCCTCTGCTATAGCCTTCCTCCATTGAGTGGAGTCTAATAGCCTCATATACTCTGACTAGGGAGAACCGTCCTCTGTCAAAAAGCCAAGCCCTTTTAGGAGAGAGATGTAAGCTCGGTAGTTAGAAGATGTAAAACCTATATCCTTTAGAAATTGGTGGGTGAACTTGTCTGGCGCTTGCGCCTCTCTTATTCGTTCAAAGAACGGGCCTAGCTGCCCATGGTTAAGAATATACTGGTTCATTAGTGACATAGACCTGCTCCCCCAAGAAAGGCCCCTACTCCGCCGCGATCCCCGCCGCCGCAAACATATCCGCCTCGCTCTCCACGCTTGCCACCTCCGCACTATCGTTCGCGCGCGCGTTCCGCCGCTGGTCGAAGTTGGCCCACACGTCCTGCCAGTTGCCGCGCGTCGCGCCCTTCGAATATTCGGTTGCGCGCGTTTCGAAAAAATTGGCGTGTTCGACGCCGTTCAACAAAGGGGTCAGCCAGGGGAGCGGGTGGTCTTCGGCCATGTAGATCGCGGGCAGGCCGAGCTGCGACAGGCGCCAGTCGGCGATGTAGCGGATGTATTTCTTGATGTCCTTGGCGCTCATGCCGGGGACCGGGCCCTGCTCGAATGCGAGGTCGACGAACGCGTCTTCCAATCGCACGGTCTTCTGGCAGCAGTCGATGATGTCCTCGCGCACCGCCTTGGTCAGGCAGTCGCGCTCTTTGGTGAAGGCGTGGAACAGCCGAGTGATGCCTTCGCAGTGCAGGCTCTCGTCGCGCACCGACCAGGTGACGATCTGGCCCATGCCCTTCATCTTGTTGAAGCGCGGGAAGTTCATCAGCATGGCGAAGCTGGCGAACAGCTGCAGCCCTTCGGTGAAACCGCCGAACATCGCCAGCGTGCGCGCGATGTCGGCATCGGTCTCGACCCCGAAGTTCTGCAGGTAATCGTGCTTCTCGCGCATCTCCTGATATTCGAGGAACATGCCGTACTCGCTCTCGGGCATGCCGATCGTGTCGAGTAGGTGCGAGTAGGCGGCGATGTGCACGGTCTCCATGTTGGAGAACGCGGCGAGCATCATCTTGATCTCGGTGGGCTTGAACACGCGCGCGTACTTGTCATGGTAGCAATCCTGCACCTCGACGTCGGCCTGGGTGAAAAAGCGGAAGATCTGCGTCAGCAGGTTGCGCTCGTGCTCCGAAATATTCTGCGCCCAGTCGCGGCAATCCTCGCCCAGCGGCACTTCCTCGGCCATCCAGTGGATCTGCTGCTGGCGTTTCCAGAAATCATAGGCCCACGGATATTCGAAGGGCTTGTAGGTCTTGCGGGCTTCCAGAAGGGGCATAGGTTCAACTCGTGACAGGTGCGGGCGCGGCCAGGACGCGGCGGGCTTGAGAGGTTACCCGACCCGCCCGCGTTGGTGAAGCGCGCGCCTATCCTTGGCGCGCCATGCTTATCCACAGACGGCTGGGCAATAGAGCATGTGGGGATCGCCGATCGCTTATGCGACGGCTTTCGCGGCCAGGCGCGGCGCAAGCGGCTCAGCACATGCGGAACCGATTTGGCCTCGCGCGGGTTGCTCTACTAGCCAAGGAGAACGTCGATGTCCGGTGGAGAATACGCGCCCAAGGATTCGCGTGACGTCACGCTGCACCCGACCGAGCCGGGCAAGCCTTCGGGTTGGCGCGAGACGGGGCCCGATGGCGACGCTCCCGAAAACAAGCTCGCGCCCGACGACATGCGCGATGTCACCGGAGCGACCCCCGCCGGCTCCGCGCCGGGCGAGGACAGCGGCTGGCGCGACGTCGAAGGGCAGGGCAAGCACAAGACCGATCCCGCCGCCGAGGCGCGCGAGAACGCCGGCGCGGATGCGGCGAGCGCGATCGGGCGCGGTGCCGCGCCGCCGTCGGGAGTGCCGCAGCACGACGAGCCCTTCACCGCCGAGGACGCCGCCGCCGCGCGCAGCCATCAGGATTGAGCCGGTCTTAGCCGTCTTTGCCGGAGATACGTTCGTGGATACCTCACACCCGACATCGACCGATCCGACTTCGCCCGACCTCATATCGTCGATCTCGACCGATACCGACGACGCGCCCGCAATTCGCGAACGGCAGGCGCCGATTGCGAGCGACACGCAGGCTATCACGGCGGGGATGGACGTGATCGCGGCGGATGGCGCGCACATCGGGACGGTCGATACGGTCGAGGATGGCGAGATCAAACTGGCGCGGGGCGACGGCGATGCCGATCATCGCTTGTTGCCGCTGAGCCTGGTCGATGTGGTCGCCGGGGGCCGCGTCATCATGCGTGCCTGGGGCGACGATGCCTTCGGCGTGGAAAGCTGACGACATCCGGTCGCTCCTAGCGGGTCACTCTTGAGCGGGCCGTCACTCCTGATCGGGATCAGGCACGATCAGGCCGAACGGCAGCTGGCTGTGCTGCACCACGTCCCAGTGTTCGTGGCTCAACCGGCGCAGCGTGCTGGTGCAGGCGGCGCTATATGAGTCCGCGCCCCGGCTGGCGACGACGCGATAGGCGATGACGATCAGCCCCTCTTGCGGCCGGTGGACGCGCGTCTCGGCAAAGTCGACGCTCTCCCAGCGCGGCGTGTCGGTCACCGCCGCGATCGCCGCATCGGCATCGTACAGATAGGGCTGCGCCGGAAGCGCCATGACCACGTCCTCGCTCACGCGCTGGCGATAGATGTCCGCCCCGCCGAGCCACAATTCCCGCTCGAATTCCCAGATGCGATTGTCGTCCATCGTCGTCTCCTGATTGCGCCGCGGCGCCAGCGCGCGGGTTCACGTCGTCAACGAACGTCGCCTCAAAAAGATCGCGAAGTCTGGCCGGCCGCCCCGCGATCCGGCGCGAACGCGCTTGACGTTCCAGACAGATGCGCTCGATATCGCTGCTCGCAGGCTCGGGAGGCGCAGCATCTGACCAACGCCGATCCGAGCGACGATCGCGAACGTATGCCAAGTCCGGGCGCGCGGGCGGTCCTCAACGTCGGCGTTACCGGACATCGCGCAGCCCGCCTGCCCCCCGGCGCGCTCGCCACCGCGCCCGCCGCGATCGAGGCGGTCCTGCGGTTGCTCGCCATCGCCGCCGCCCCGACGCCGCCGACGCTGCACACCCCGCTGGCTACCGGGGCCGATCAGTTCGCCGCGACCGCCGCGCGTTCGGCAGGATATCGCGTCCACGCGTTGTTGCCGTTCGCCGCCACGACCTACGCCGCCGATTTCACCGACGGGGCGGAGCGCGAGGCGTTCAGCGCGCAGCTTGCCGCCGCCGACCGCGTCACCGCGCTGGCGGGATGCGATGGAGAGCCTGCCGCCGCGTACATCGCGGTCGGTCGCGCGATAATCGAGGCGAGCGACATCATGATCGCGGTGTGGGACGGCGCGCAACGGATCGTCCCGGGCGGCACCGCGCACGTCGTCGCGCTGGCGCTCGAAGCCGAGCGTCCGGTGATCCATATCCCCGTCGGCGGCACGGCCAGCGAACCGCCGCTGCTGTTGCGTCGTGACCGTGCAGCGATCGATCCGGCCGCGCCGCCTCTCCGTTCGGTGCTGGCGAACGCGGCGGATTTCGCGCGTCTGTTAGCCTCGGTTTAGCGCGTCGGCCCGACGATCGCCTTCAAATCGTAGCCGCCTTCGCGCGGAACTGGCGGCGCAACAGGCGAGGCGTCGAGCAGGCGCGCCGCGGCGACAAACCGTGCGTCGAGCGATGCCTGCGCCGGCGGCAGCATCGCGCGCGCCTTGGCCCAATCGGTTGCCCCGCGCGATGCCTCGCCAAGCTGGCGCGCGGTCACGCCCGACAATACGGCGAGCATGATCCGCGCGAAACGTGCGTCTGGCGATTTAAGCTCGCCGGGCGCGGGTGCTCCGCTCACCGCGCCGATCGCCGCGCGCGCCGCGATAGGCGTCGAGCGTCGATGGAGGATCGCGACGTTCATCCATTGCGCGGGCAGCAGGCAATCGGTGCGCCAGCTGGCGACGGTGCGATCGGTCGCGACGAGCTTTCGCGCACGGTCGAGTGCCCATACGTTGGCGTCGGCCGCGGCCGCCCAGTCCTGCCGCATCATCAGCGCCTCGGCGCGGATGTTGGCGGACTTGACCGCCATCTCGGTCCACAGTGCGTTTGATGGGTCCCGCGTCTGCAGCGAGCGGACTTCGGTCTGGCTGAGGTCGGCGGAGGCCAGCGCGCGCGCCGGCGCGCCGCTTTCGAGCTGCAGTTGCGCGGTGCGCAGCCAAGCCACCGACAGGCCCTCGCTCGCCTTCATGTCGCCCGGATCGCGCGCCTTGAGCTGGCGATAAATCGCGATTTCCGTCGCGCGATCGGCAAGTGCGCGCGGATAGTCGCCGAGTTGATGGCGCGCATCGGCCTCCCAGGCGTGGGCCTGCGCGATGAGATAGGTCGTCTCGCGGTCACCAGGCGCGGCGCCGTGCAACCGCTGCCACACCGTGCTCGCCGCTTCGAAATCGCGTAACGCGGCATTCGGCTGCCCGTCGTCGAGGTCGAGCACGCCGAGATTGACATTGGCATGGCCGAGCTCTGCCCGCCATTCGGGCTTTGGCGATTGCGCGAGCCTGGCGGCATGATCGCGATATTGCGTGAAAAAGCGCCTTGCGAGCGCGTTATCGCCGCGCTGCCAGGCGATATAGCCGACCCAGAACACGCTTTGCGCATGGTCGAAGATGCGCTGGCCGTTGTCGGGATCGCGGCGCAGCTGCTCGGCGGTGGTTGCCGCCGCCTGACGGAACTGCGCCAGCGCGCCGGTCAGATTGCCACGCTTGGTCGCAACCTCCCCAACCAGCTGCAACGCGCGTGCGCGGCGGCCCAGCGCATCGGCATCGAGCGCCGCGACGTCCTGCCCCGCATAATACCGCACCGCGCGCTCGCCCACGCTGTCGAGCACGTCCAATCGCCCGACCGGATCGAGCTTGGCGCGAAGATCGGTGAGCATGAATTCGATCAGCCCGTCCGCTTGCTCGCGCTGGCGCACCGCCTCGGTACGCTGGCGGAACGCGAAGACCGCGAGGCCCGACGTCAGCGCCATTCCCGCCAGCGATCCGGCGGCGAGCGCGACGAACCGCCGGTTGCGCCGCCGCGTCTCGCGCCGCACCAGATCGTCGAGCCCGACGCCGAGCAGCCCGGCGATAATCTTGAGCTTGCCGAGGCGCCGCCCATCGGCGGTCGCGCGAAAGTCGGCGGCGATCGGCTCCGCCGGCTGATCGGTCAGCGCGCCGTCGCGGTCGACCTGGAACCGCAGCGCGGGCGGAAACGCTTCCAGCGCCTCGCTTCCTGGAACAGCGCTGGCGTAAGGCTCGCCGCCGACGATCGCGGCGAGGATCGGCCGATCGGGGTGCAGCCGCTTGAACGTCGCGATCTCCGCATTGGTCCAGCGCGACGCGGCCGCATCGGGTGAGCAGAGCACGATCAGCGCTCGCGACGATGCAAGCGCCGCCTCGATCCGCGCGTTGAGATCACCCGACGCCGCGAGCTCGTCGCGATCGCGAAAGATCGGCCGCAACGGGTCGTCGCCGCGCGTCGTCGCGCGCAGCCGCTGAGGCAGGCGATACGTTTCCAGGTTCCGGTGCAGCCACGACGCCCAGCGCTGATCGCGATGGCTATAGCTGAGGAACGCGGCGTACTGCGGATGGTGCGACATGATGCCTCCTGTCGGCCTGTGCATTTCTTGCAAAGCTCGCCTATCTCTCGTCAATGGCCGATCTGTTCGCCGACCATGCTGAACCTGCCACCCCCCCGGGCGGGCGCGACGAAGCATCGCCACATGCTCCACTTGCCGACCGGCTGCGCCCACGCCGGCTGGAGGATGTCGTCGGGCAAGAGCACGTGACGGGGCCCGAAGGCGCGATCGGCCGTATGGTCGCCGCCGGCCGGCTGTCCTCGCTGGTGTTGTGGGGGCCGCCGGGCACCGGCAAGACGAGCATCGCGCGACTGCTGGCCGAAGCGGTCGGCATGCGCTTCGTCGCGATCAGCGCGGTGTTTTCGGGCGTCGCCGATCTGCGCAAGGTCTTCGCCGAAGCTGAAACCGCCGCGCGGGCCGGACAGCGTACATTGCTGTTCGTCGACGAGATCCATCGCTTCAACCGCGCGCAGCAGGACGGCTTCCTGCCCTACGTCGAACGCGGCACGGTGACGCTGGTCGGGGCGACGACCGAGAACCCGAGCTTCGAGCTGAACGCCGCGCTGCTCAGCCGCGCGCAGGTGCTGATCCTGCGCCGGCTCGACGCGCAAGCGCTCGACCATCTGATCGAACGCGCCGAGGCGATCGAAGGCCCGTTGCCGCTGAACGACGAGGCGCGCGCCGCGCTGGTCGCGTCGGCCGACGGTGACGGGCGCTTTCTGCTGAACCAAGTTGAGACGCTCTATGCCGCGCGGCTACCGGCACCGCTCGATCCTGCCGGACTCGGCCGCTTTCTCCAGCGCCGCGTCGCGGTCTATGACAAGGATCGTGAGGGGCACTACAACCTGATCTCGGCGCTGCATAAGGCGCTGCGCGGGTCCGACCCGCAGGCCTCGCTCTATTACATGGCGCGGATGCTGACCGCCGGCGAGGAGCCGCTCTACGTGCTGCGCCGCCTTACCCGCTTCGCCTCCGAGGACATCGGCCTCGCCGATCCGCAGGCGCTGGTGCAATGCCTGGCGGCCAAGGACGCCTACGACTTCCTCGGCAGCCCCGAGGGCGAGCTCGCGATCGTGCAGGCGTGCCTCTATTGCGCGACCGCGCCCAAGTCGAACGCGGCCTATCTGGCGCAGAAGGCGGCATGGAAAAGCGCAAAGGAGACCGGATCGCTGATGCCGCCCGCGCACATCCTCAACGCCCCGACCCGGCTGATGAAGGATATCGGCTATGGCCAGGGGTATGCTTACGATCACGACGCCGACGATGGCTTTTCCGGCGCGGATTATTGGCCCGAGGGCATGGCGCGGCAAGAGTATTACCGCCCGGTCGCGCGCGGGTTTGAGCGCGAGGTTCGCGACAGGATGGCGTGGTGGGACGAGCGCCGCGCCAAGGACGTTTGACGATTGCGTTGTGACTACATGGTGACTATGCTTTCTCACTCAGGAGAACGCGCATGGAAATGTCGATACGCGAGGCGAAGGCGCGCTTCAGCGAGGCCGCCGCCGCTGCCGCCCGGGGCGAACGCGTTATCGTCACGAGGCATGGCCAGCCGTTCGTGGAGCTGGTCCCTGCGGCAAAGCGCGGCGGCATGGACTGGGAGCTAGCTGCGAAACTTAGGGAAGAACTCGGGTTGACCGGCTTGGCGCGCGAACTACCGGACAACTTCGACGACCCTGCCTTCAGCCGCCAAGTCCTGGGTATCGATGACGACGTATGAAGTTTCTGCTCGACACGCATGTCGCGGTTTGGACGATACTCGACGAAACCATGCTGCGATCCGGCGAATTGCAGCAAATCAGCAGACCCGATGCAGAACTTGCGCTGTCGGCGGTATCGCTGTGGGAGTTGCGCCTAAAGTGGAACAGTTTCCATCCGTCGGGGGAACGCAAAGGTCCCATTGATCCCGAACAGACACGCAGCTTTGCCGAAGCGTTCGGCTGGACGCTGCTACCACTTATGCCGCTAGACGCGATCGCCACGCTCGACACGCCGATCTCGCACAAGGATCCGTTCGACGAGATGTTGCTAATCCAGGCGCAGCGTCATGGCATGCGGCTGCTGACCCGCGACGCGCGACTTGCCGCGCACCCGCTGGCGATCACGGGCTGAGTGACCGCCAACGCGCTGGATTTCACCCAATTCGCCGCGATCGACTGGTCGGGCGCGGCCGGGGAGCGACACGCCGGCATCGCGGTCGCGCTGTGCGATGCGGACCGTGGCCCGCCGCACCTCATCCGCCCCGGCTATCGCTGGTCGCGCGGGGAGGTGCTCGAATGGCTGCTCGAGGCGATGCCCGCCAATACGCTTGTCGGGCTCGACCTCGGCTTCTCACTGCCCTTCGCCGACGCTGGCGCGTTCTTTCCCGGTTGGGCGGATAGTCCACCCGATGCCAGGGCGCTTTGGACGCTGGTCGAGGCGATCTGCGCCGATGATCCGCATCTTGGCGCGTTAAGCTTCGTCGATCATCCCCAGCTCAGCGCCTACTTCCGCCGTCACGGTGGGCGTGAGGGCCCACGTTTCGGCGTGGCAGGCGTGCCGGGCGGGCGGGGGCGGCTGCGCGTCACCGAACGTGCGCAGGCGATAATGGGATGTTCGCCGACGAGCAACTTCAACCTCGTCGGCGCGGCGCAGGTCGGCAAGTCGAGCCTGACCGGGATGCGCGTGCTGCAACGCCTGTCCGGCAAGTTGCCGATCTGGCCGTTCGATCCGCTTCCCGCCGCCGGCTCCGTAGTGGTCGAGATATACACCACGCTGGCGGCGATGGCCGCAGGGCGGCGGCCGGGCCGGTCGAAGATGCGCGACGGAGCTGAACTCGACGCGGCGCTGATCGCTTTGGGCTCGCCGACGATCACGCACATGGGGCCGATCAGCGACCATGCCGCCGATGCGTTGCTGACCGCCGCATGGTTGCGCGACGCCGCGCGGGAACCGGCGCTGTGGCGACCCGTTGCTCTGGATCAAGATATCGCGCGGACCGAAGGATGGACTTTCGGCGCGCGCTGATCTGGCAAGGGGACATGGTAATGCGGCGGACGATCGCGGCGGGTATCGCCACGGGCATAGCGACTTTCGCGCTCACCAGTAGCCTCCCCGCCCTGGCGGCGCCCCCCCGCCCCGCACCCGGCGAACCCGTGGTGAACGCCGCGACGATGGCGCCGTGGAAGGGCTTCGTTCACGATACGATCGAGCAATGGTTCACGCTCGATCCCGCCACCGCGGTCTATCAGGGCGATCACCGCTTCGATGGCAAGCTGCCCGATTGGAGCGACGCCGGCATCGCCAAGCGGGTCGCGTTCTTCAACGGCGTGATTGATGCGGCGAACCGCTATACCGGGCTTTCGCAAGCCGACGCATTCGAGCGCACATACCTGATTGCGGTCGTCAGGAAGGAACTGTTCTGGATTCAGACGGCGGATCGGCCACACACCAACCCCGCCTGGTATATCGACAACGGCCTCGACCCCAACGTCTACATCAGCCGCGATTATGCCGACAAGCCGACGCGGATGCGCGCGCTGATCGCGTTCTTCGACGCGATCCCGCAGGCCGCCGCCAATATCCGCGCAAACCTGAAGACGCCGTTGCCCGCGAGCTTCATCAAGCACGGCGTCGCCGGGTTCGCCGGGTTCGCCAGCTATTATCGCGACGACGCGCCGAAGGCTTTCGCCGACGTTGGCGATCCCGCACTGCAATCACGCCTCAAGGCGTCGTCGGCGAAAGCGGCGGCGGCGATGGACAGCCTGGCGACTTGGCTGCGCGGGCAGCAGGCGAGCGCAACGCAGGGCTTTGCGCTAGGTGCGGCCAAGTATTCGCAGATGCTGCGCGATACCGA
Source organism: uncultured Novosphingobium sp. (assembly GCA_964242815.1). Lineage (GTDB taxonomy): Bacteria > Pseudomonadota > Alphaproteobacteria > Sphingomonadales > Sphingomonadaceae > Novosphingobium. Next base: position 147,281 of record CAXSZV010000003.1, on the reverse strand, counting down.
AAGCGTCGAGATCCCGCTCGACCAGCTCCAGGCTATCGGTCAGGCGGACCTCGCGCGCAACCAGAAGGCGCTCGCCGCCGAATGCGCCAAGTTCGCGCCGGGCGTCGGGGTCGCCTCCTGCATCGCCAGGGTCGAGGCGGACAAGCCCGCGGGCGGCCCGGTGGCCGAGGCGACGCGGCAGATCCCGATGCTGACCGCGTTCGTCAAGTCGCATGATTTGGTAACGATACCCGGCACCGAGCAGGCGCTGGTCAAGCAGTCTCCGCCGTACAACAGCCAGAACGGCGCCTATATCGATCCCCCGGGGCCGCTCGATAAGGGTCTCGCGTCGATCTATTACATCTCGGCGCCCGATCCATCGTGGTCGGCCGAGAAGCAGGCGGCCTATATCCCGTCCAAGTCGAGCCTGCTGTTCACCTCGGTGCACGAGGTTATGCCGGGCCATTTCGTCCAGTTCCTCCATTCGAACCGCGTGCCCTCGCAGGTCGGCGGGTTGTTCGTCGGCTATGCGTTCGCCGAGGGCTGGGCGCATTACAGCGAGGAAATGATGTGGGAGGCCGGGCTCGGCGCCGGCGATCCCGCGACGCATATCGGCCAGATCAAGGAGGCGCTGTTGCGCGACTGCCGCTTCCTCTCCTCGATCGGCATGCACACGCAAGGCATGACGATGGCGCAATCGGTGAACTTGTTCAGGACGCAGTGCTATACCGACGAAGGCAATGCCGATCAGCAGGCGGCGCGCGGTACATACGACCCGGCATACCTCAACTACACGCTCGGCAAGTTGATGATCCGCCGCCTGCGCGCCGATTGGACCGCGACGCACGGCGGACGCGCGGGGTGGAAGGCGTTCCACGATCAGTTCCTGAGCTACGGCGGCCCGCCGATCCCGCTGGTGCGTCAGGCGATGATGGGCGAGCCGACGGCGAAGGCGGTCTTCTAGCGCCGGCGCGGGGGCTGCGAGGAGCGGCAGATCAGCTTGTGAACGACGTACCCAACACGATTGATCGTCTGACCCATAGTTTTGTCCTGGCGCGACACTCGCCGCAACTCGCGGAACCACGAAGACGAACGTAGCTTGATCAACGCCGGCTGCTCTTTCGCGGGGTCGGCCTGCTGTTTCGCAAAGGAATTACGATGTCCACTCCTGAAGACCTTTCTGACCTCTACACCGACGAGCTCAAGGACCTGTGGTCTGCCAACGATCAGATGCAGCGCGTCCTCAAGAAGGTCGCTGGCAAGGCCAGCGACGATGAGCTGAAGGACATGCTCACGCAAAGCCAGGAGGGTATCGAGAAGCACACCTCGCTGCTGAAGCAACTGATCGAGGCGCAGGACGAGAAAGTTTCGAAGGAGCACTGCAAGGGGATGGAAGGCCTCGTCGCCGAAGCTACCAAGCATATCGTCGAGGAAGGTCCGTCCAAGGGACCCCTGCTCGATGCGGTCATCATCGCGCAGTACCAGCGCATGTCGCACTACGGCATCACCGGCTTCGGCACCGCCGCCGCCTATGCCAAGGCGCTGGGCCTGAAGGACGACGCCAAGCAATTGGGCGAGACGGTCAAGGAAATCTACAACGCGGACAAATATTCGAGCAAGCTGGCGCAATCGGTCAACCAGGATGCGGGGCAGGAAGCCTGATCATCGGCCGGGCGCGGAGGATCGCCGCGCCCATCTGACAGGTTTTCATTCACGACCGTATCTGGCGATCAGCACGCCGCTCGCGATCACCTTGCCCGTCATCGCATCGGTCACCGCCGATCGTCCCGCGCCGTCATCAAGACCGAGCGGGGCGCTCAGCGCGAACAGCTGAAACACGTAATCGTGCAAGCCATGTCCCGGCGGCGGATCGGGTGGCAACCACGCCGTCTTGCCGAACGAATTGCGTCCGACCTGGAATGCCCCGCCGCCCGCGTGGATGATTCCTTCCGCCAGACCGCCGAGCGCCGGGTCGATGTCATAGACCAGCGCGTGGACCAGCGGCTCGGGCGTCGGCGATCCCGCATCCTCGACCACGAGCACCAGCGATTTCGCGTCTGGCGGCACGGCACTCCACGCCAGCGCCGGCGAGCCGCCCGCGCCGTCTTCCGTATGGCGCGCCGGCAACGTGCCGCCGGGCGCGAACTCGGGGCTGCTCAGCGCGATCCGTTCCGCGCCGATGCGCAACGCCGGATCGGCGAGCACGAGCTTTTCCCAACCCGCATGGACATCGCCAAGCAGATGACCCAGCCATTTGGGCAGATGCTCGAGCATATCGCACCTCATCGTCCGCGACGCGAATGCGCCACCGGACGAGTCAACGTTGGTCAGCGAAAACGGATCCGACCGCGGGATGAAGTGGGTGCGCCGCTCGTCAGGGCGAAGCGCCGCCAAACGAACGAGCGCTCGCAGCGTCTCGCCAATGGAGCGGGTGAAGGGAATCGAACCCTCGTATTCAGCTTGGGAAGCTGCTGCTCTACCATTGAGCTACACCCGCACACCGACGCGCGTCGCCAATCGCACGACGCACCGAGCGCGGTCAACGGCTTTGGCGGGGGTTGCGCTTCGCTGGGCGAACGATCAAGCCTTCATGCGATGTTGCAACAAACCTCGACCGTGCTGCGCGTTGCGACCGACGGTCGCGGCTTTACCGACCTGACGCGGATGCTGGCCGACTGGCTGGCGGGCGCCGGGATCGAGGAGGGACTGCTCAGCCTGCTGTGTCTGCATACCTCGGCCTCGCTGCTGATCCAGGAGAACGCGGCGCGCGCGGTGCGCACCGATCTTGCCGCGTGGCTCGACCGCATCGCCCCCGAAAGCACCGATTACGGCCACGACGACGAGGGACCCGACGACATGCCCGCGCACCTGAAGGCGACGCTGACCGGGGTCACGCTCGGCATCCCCGTGCGGCGCGGGCGGATGCTACTCGGCACATGGCAGGCGGTCTACCTTGCCGAACACCGGCGCGCCGGCCACCAACGCGAGATCGCGGTGCATCTGATCGGGCAATAGCGCGATCCGCCCCGCTACCGAGTTTACCGCGTGCCGCGTTCATCGTGCGGGCGGCAACCCGGGTCTATCTCGGCCACCAAGCCGCTAAGGAAACCATGTATTGACGATCGATCGGAGGCGCATGGACGCGGTGGATTTGGGAAGAGGCGCGCCGGGCAACGATCCGAGCGACGGCGTGGCTGGCCCGCGCGGCGGCGATGTCGTCAAGCGGCACCGCCTGTCGACCCGGCTGTGGCATTGGATCAACGCGGTGACGCTGCTGGTCATGCTGATGAGCGGTCTGATGATCTTCAATGCGCATCCGCGTCTCTATTGGGGGCATTATGGCGCAAACCTCGATCATGCCTGGCTGGAGATCGGCACGAACCCGGCCGGCGGCGGTATGCTTCGGATCGGCGCGGTGACGATCCCGACCACCGGGCTGCTTGGCGTCTGGACCGATCGCAACGGTGCCACGCGGCATCTTGCGTTTCCAGGCTGGGCGACGCTGCCGTCGCACTACGATCTGGCCGGGGCGCGGATATGGCATCTGGCGTTCGCATGGATCGTGGCGTTCGCGCTGCTCACCTACCTGCTGTGGTCGCTGATCGACGGTCATGTGCGGCGCGACCTGCACATCACTCGCCGCGAATGGCGGCCAGCGCACATCTGGGCGGACGTCCGCGACCACGCGCGGCTGCGCTTTCCGACCGGCGTCGGCGCGTTGAAGTACAACGTGCTGCAAAAGCTCGCCTACGCCCTCGTCGTCTTCGGGCTGTTGCCGTTGATCATCGTCACCGGGCTTGCCATGTCGCCGGGCATGGACGCGAACTGGGGCTGGCTCACCGCCATATGGGGCGGGCGGCAGTCGGCGCGCTCGCTGCATTTCCTCGCCACCTGCGGCCTCGTGGGCTTTTTCATCGTGCATATCGCGATGGTCGTGCTCGCCGGCCCGCTCAATGAAGTGCGTTCGATCGTGACCGGACGGTATCGCCTGCCGCGCGAGCGGGCGAACGACGATCGGCTCGCCGGACCGGTCATGGAAGATGCCGGATGACCGATCCATCGGGGATCAGGGCCCGCATGAGCCGCCGCGGGCTGCTGCGCACCGGCACGCTTGGCGCGGGCGGACTGCTGCTGTCGGGCTGCGACAAGCTCGACCAAAGCCCCGGTTTCCGCTCCGTTCTGCAGTCGATGGACGATTGGCATATGGGCACGCAGCGGCTGATCGGGCGGGAAGCGCTGGCGACCGAGTTCGCGCCGTCGGCGATGTCACCGACTTTCCGCCCGAACGGCAGCCGCGTCGGTAGCGACCCGTTGTGGCTGCAACAAGCGTCTCAGGGGTTCGCCAGCTTTATGCTGGCGGTCGACGGCCTGGTCGCGCGGCCGTTGGCGCTGTCGCTCGCTGCGCTCCAAGCGCTGCCGCAGCGCACGCAGATCACCCGGCACGATTGCGTCGAGGGGTGGAGCGCGATCGGCAAATGGCAGGGGCCGCGACTCGCGACGATCCTGGCGATGGCGGGCCTGCTGCCGGCGGCGCGCTATCTGGTGTTTCACTGCGCCGACGTGCTGGGGAGCTCTCCATACTACGAATCGATTGATCTCGTCGATGCCGCGCATCCGCAGACGATACTTGCCTGGCGAATGAACGACCGCCCGCTGGCGATCGAGCATGGCGCGCCGCTGCGGCTGCGGGTCGAGCGGCAACTGGGCTACAAGCAGGCCAAGTTCATCCAGCGGATCGAGGCGCGCGCGACGCTCGCCGGGCTCTATCGCGGCAAGGGCGGATATTGGGAGGATGCAGCCGGCTATCAGTGGTACGCGGGGATCTAGCCATCAGGCTTTAAGGCTCAGGGTTCGATCTCGATCCCTTCGGCCAGCACCGAGTTCTCGCCGAAGCAATGCTGGTTCAACGGTTGATACGGCCACCCCGCCGCTTCCCCCTTCGTCTGATACTTGAGGCGATCGGTCACCTCGTGCTTGACGCGCAGGTGCTGGGGAAACGTCCGCGGACCATGCGGAATGCTCATCCACAACAGGTCCGTCCACGGCTTGTGCGCCGTACCATAGGCGTTGGGCTTGACCTCGATCAGCGGCACGTCGGCAAAGCTAACGCCGAGCGCCGCCAGGCGGCGCGTCATCCATTCCAGCGAAACGTCGGACAAGCCACAGTCGTCGGCGTAACCGCCACCCACGTCCGCGTGCGCGCCGGCGAACAGCACCTGCGTGACGCGCGGATCGGGGTCCCACAACGTCGGCCCGAAGTTGGATCGCATCTCGTCGATCGATACCGCGTGCAGACCCGTGCGCACGGCGGGCGAGAGACGCAAGTCGGCGAACTGAAAGACATCGAGCGATTGCTGGCCAAGATAGATCGGCACGCCCAACGATCCGACCGTATCCCAAACCGCGACAGCCTCGATCGGCACATGCGAAAGCAGCTTGTCGTCCACCTTGTCGAGGTAAGGCAGGATCAGCCGGTCGAACAACCCGCGCAACTGCCCGAGCACCCCCGCCTGTTCGTTCGCCAGCCGGCGGTAGTGATACCACGAGGCGAGGCCCAGGCGATACGCGTGGCTCTTGTCCGAAAGGTCGACCTCGGTCGCGTCGAGCAGGCCACGCGAGGAAATCAATCCGGCAAGCGCGCGCGCGGTATAGGCGCCACGGCTGAACCCGACGATATAGATGCGATCACCTTGCAGGTAGTTTCGCGAGATGAACGTGTACCCTCGCACGATCCGCTCGACTAATCCCGCGCCCATCGTCCCGCCCAGCAGCCTGACGATCGGATTGTCCGAATTGCCCACGCCGTGCAGATACTTGGTGACCTGTATTTGTTTGCCGCCTTCATTGACAAGATTGCGTTCCTGTTCAAGCAGATGCGGGTCCGCCACCGCGGTGCCGCCAAGGTTGGCGAACAGTTTGTAGACATTGGTTCGCCCGGTGACTTCAGTCGAGTGCCCATCCGGACCGTTCCACGTGCCGTCCGCACAGAATACGATCGCCTTTGTCATGCGCCCTGCCTCGCCTGTATTATGCCTGTACGGTGGTTGTGTTAGAACCTCTGCTTTGCGCAGACAATACAGGCATTCCCACGTGGTGCGCGATTGCCTCGACGATCCGCGCCGCCGCGCGCCCATCACCGAACGGCAGATGCGCGCGCGCCATTTGCGCATAGGCATCGGCGTCGTCGAGCAGACGCGCGGCCTCGGCAATGATCCGGTCGGTGTCCGTCCCGACCAGCAGCGCCGTACCCGCAGCGACGCCTTCGCCGCGTTCGGTCGTATCGCGCAGCACCAGTGCCGGCTTGCCGAGCGCGGGCGCCTCCTCCTGCACCCCGCCGCTGTCGGTCAGCACCAGCGTCGCCGCCGACAGCAGGCGGACGAAATCGGGATAGGTCAGCGGTTCGATCAGCGCGACGTTCGGCAAGGCTTCCAGCCGGGCGATCATCGGCGCGCGGATAACGGGGTTGGGGTGCAGCGGGCAGATCACCGCCACGTCAGGCCGCTCGGCGATGCGCGCGACCGCTTCGGCGATCCGCGCGATGCCGCCGTCCGCAGCCTCACGCCGATGACAGGTGAGCGCGATCAGCCGACGCCCGACGAAGCGCACGAGCAGGTCGGCCAGCGTGCCGCCGCCATGCCGCTTTTGCGCCGCGATCGCGTGCAGCGCATCGATCGCGGTGTTGCCCGTCACATAGATGCGGGCGGGCGGGATGTTTTCCGCGCGAAGTGCGTCGGCGGCCGTCCGCGTCGGCGCGAAATGCAGGTCGGCAAGGCAGGCGATCATCCGCCGGTTACCTTCTTCCGGCCACGGTCGCAGCAGATCGTGCGACCGTAACCCCGCCTCGACGTGATCGATCGGAATGCGGTGATGATAGGCGCAGAGCGCGCCGCATAGCGCGCTTGCGGTGTCGCCCTGCACCATGACGCGCTCGGGCCTCTCCTCCTCGATGACCGCGCCGATCGCAGCGATCAGCGCGCTCGTCATCCGATCGAGCGACTGGCGCGGGCGCATGAGGTCGAGATCATGGTCAGGGGTTATTCCGATGATATCGAGCACCTGATCGAGCATCGCGCGATGCTGGCCGGTCACGCAGACCCGCACGCGAAACCGTGCATCGGCGCGCATCGCGGCGATGACGGGGAACAACTTGATCGCCTCGGGCCGCGTGCCGAACACGGCAAGGATGGAGGTGGGCGGGGCGGCGGAGGACATCGCCGTCACGATGCTGCACCGGCGTCCGCCGATCAACGATCATCATACGGCGGCTCGTGGATGTCCCGCGCTGGTGGACAAGGCCGGTGGACGGCTTGTCCGGCATCGGCCACGCCGCCAGACACGCGTCATGGCGATCTTGAACGACCGGTGGATTCGCGAACGCGCGCGATCGGATGCGATGATCGAACCGTTCGTCGAGGCACAACGGAGCGAGGGCTGCATCTCGTACGGGCTGTCCTCGTATGGTTACGACGCGCGGGTCGCCGACGAGTTCAAAATTTTCACCAACGTCGACAACGCGATCGTCGATCCCAAGGATTTCGCGGCGAACAGCTTCGTCGATCGCAAGACCGACATCTGCATCATCCCGCCCAACAGCTTCGCGCTGGCCCGCACGATCGAATATTTCCGCATCCCGCGCGACGTGCTGGTGATCTGCCTCGGCAAGTCGACCTATGCGCGTTGCGGGATCATCGTCAACGTCACCCCGCTCGAGCCCGGCTGGGAAGGGCACGTAACGCTCGAATTCTCGAACACCACCCCGTTGCCGGCAAAGATCTATGCCAACGAAGGTGCCTGCCAGTTTCTGTTCCTCCAGGGCAACGAACCGTGCGAGATCAGTTACGCCGATCGCGCAGGCAAATACATGCATCAGCGTGGGGTCACGCTGCCCTCGCTGTGACCCCGACTGGAACCTTGATCAGCAATAGGGATCTGCAATAAGCCTTGCGCGCAGACACCGCAAAATGCCGGGTCGGATTGGGAGCGCCGCCATGTCCACGATCGCCGCCGTCATCGGACGGATATTTCTAGGCATCATCTTCATCGTCTCGGGCCTCGCCAAGCTGACGCATATCGGCGCCACCGAGGCACAGATTACTTCGGTGGGCTTACCGAACGGCCTCGCCATCCCGGTCGGGATATTCGAGCTGGTGGCGGGTCTGTGTCTCGCGTTCGGCATCATGACCCGGCTCGTGGCGATCCTGCTGGCGGTGTTCATCGTGCTGGTGACGATCTTCTACCACACCAACTTCGCCGACCCGATGCAGCTCGCGATGGCGCTCAAGAACCTGGCGATAGTCGGTGGTATGCTGCTGGTGTTCGCGCACAGTCAGATGTGGTGGAGCTGGGACCGGATGCGCGCCGAACGTCGCGGCGAAGTGGTTGCCCGCCAAGCCGAGCTCGATGCACGCGACGCCGAGCTGCGCGCGGCGCGGGCGCAGGGGGCGGCATCGGTCGCCGGCGGGACGACCGCGCCCGTCGCCGATACGATCGCCGCTCCGGTCGATCGTAGGATAGATAGTGGCGTTTCCGAGGTCCGTCCCCGCCGTCGCTGGTTCTAACCACCGCGCATTTCGACGGAACACTGCTTGGTGAGCCGGATATTCCACCAGCAAAAAGGCCCCGGCCGGCGTATGAAGTACGCGCGACCGAAGCCTTCGATTTGCCGTTTCAGTGCCCGGCCAGCGCCAGGAGCGCTCTACTTCAGGTAGACGCGATTTTCCGCGATCTTGTCGACCTGATCGAGCGGGATGTAGTGATGCGTGCCGTCCGAGCTGTCGCTCTTGGTCAGCTTGATCTGGTCGTCCTTGACGTCGTCGACGATGCCGACATGCTGGCCTGCGGCGTCGGTGACTTCCATATGCTGATGAATCCGCAGCTTCTCGAACATGACGATCTCCTTGAGTGGGTCGCACCCTACAACCCGGCATTGCGAACCGCGTTCCAGGTCGAAGGCTGTAATTTAATCTCCGCCAAGACATATCGGTTGGTCGCCCGCGCGTGTCGGAGGCTGGTGCCGCTTGTCTTGCGGTTCTGTGACAGGTAGTCTCGCCGCAATCCCCGAGTTTTCGGGCGCATTCCTATGATCGAGCATCAATATGGCGGACTTTTCTCCGCCGGCTGAGAACGGGCGTACCGCGGATGTCGGGTACGGCCGTGTTGACGGAGGCGACGCGGCGGGCGCTTCCGCCGCTATTCCGGTCCAGCCGGCATCGAGCCGCGCGATATGTGCGCGCGTTCCCGTTCGCGAGGATGATGGCGCAGCGTCGGGAGACACCGCGCCTCGCCGCGCCTTTGCAGCGATCGACCTCGGCACCAACAACTGCCGGCTGCTGATCGCGCGGCCATCGGGCGAGAACTTCGTCGTGATCGATGCGTTCAGCCGCGTTGTGCGGTTGGGCGAAGGGCTGGCGCATAGCGGACGGCTGAGCGACGACGCGATGGACCGCGCGCTCGGCGCGCTATCGATCTGCGCCGATAAATTGCGCCGCCGCAAGGTGCATCTCGCGCGGTCGGTCGCGACCGAAGCGTGCCGCCGGGCGACGAACGGCGCGGCCTTCATAGAGCGCGTCCGGCGCGAGACGGGGATCGCGCTCGACATCATCAGCGCTCGCGAAGAGGCGCGCCTCGCGGTGCTCGGCTGCCACGTGCTGCTTGAATCAGGCATCGGCCCGGCGATGATCTTCGACATCGGCGGCGGCTCGACCGAACTGGTGCTGATCGAGAGCACCGACACCGTTCCGCGCATCCTCGACTGGCAGAGCGTGCCCTGGGGCGTCGTCTCGCTGACCGAGCATTGCGCCGATCCGGGCGAGCACGGTGGCGAGGCGCCCGACGAAGCGGGACGACGCGCGCGGTATGCTGCGATGAAGCGGTTGGTCAGCGACGCGTTCGCCGGCTTCGCGGTCCGCGTCGCCCAGGCGCGCGACGAGGCCATCCGCGCAGGCAGCGTCCGCCTGCTCGGCACCAGCGGCACCGTCACGACGCTCGCCAGCGTGCATCTGGACCTGCCGCATTACGATCGCAGCGCGGTCGACGGGCTGATCGTCCCCACCGACGCGATGCGCGCGATCAGTGCACGGCTTTCGGGCATGGCGGTCGCCGAGCGGTGCGAACTGCCATGCATCGGCCGCGAGCGCGCCGATCTCGTCGTCGCAGGCTGCGCGATCCTGGAGGCGATCCTCGATCTGTGGCCGGCCGAGCGGCTCGGCGTCGCCGATCGCGGCATCCGCGAAGGTATCCTGCGCAGTTTGATCGGCGCGGGAGATCGTGCCCCACTCGGCGTCGTGGCGGGCGGGATCCGCGGGTGACGCGCGCCGGACGCGATCCGGGCGAGCGCCTGCGTTCGGTCAAGGGCCGCACCGCGAGTTCGGCGCGGTGGTTGCAGCGTCAGCTTGACGATCCCTACGTCAAACAGGCGAAGGCCGCCGGCTATCGCAGTCGGGCGGCTTTCAAGCTGATCGAGCTCGACGAGCGCTTCGGCCTCCTCAACCGCGTGCGGCGCGCGGTCGACCTGGGCATCGCGCCGGGCGGCTGGAGCCAGGTGATGCGTCAGCGCTGCCCGCAGGCGCGGATCGTCGGCATCGATCTTCTGCCGACCGAGCCGATCGAGGGCGTCGAGATCCTGCAGATGGACTTCATGGACGATACGGCGCCCGGCTTGCTCGTCGTCGCGCTCGATGGCGCGCCGGACCTGGTGCTGTCGGACATGGCCGCCAATACCGTCGGCCACCAGCAGACCGACCATCTACGAACGATGGCGCTGGTCGAAACCGCCGCCGATTTCGCGATCGGGTTGCTTGCACCCGGCGGAGCGTTCGTGGCGAAGGTGCTGGCGGGCGGAACCGACGCGACGCTGCTATCGTTGCTCAAACGTCATTTCGCGGCGGTGAAGCACGCCAAGCCGCCGGCGAGCCGCAAGAGCTCATCTGAATGGTACGTGGTCGCGCAAGGGTTCAAAGGCGCCAACTGAGCCGCCGCCCGCCCAAATGATCACTGATGCGAGTTCGTGCCCCCGACGGTGCCGACCGCCTTGTTGTCGCCGACCTTGGGCGCGGAGCCCGCGACAGGCACCGCCGCGGTCGTGATCGCGCCACCCGCCGCCGTCGCCTCTCCGCCGGTCGCGCCCGATGCCGCCGCCGCCGGAGCGCCGGCCGCGTCCTTGGCTCCCGCCGCCCCCTTTGTTTCCACCGCCGCCGCCGTGGGCTTGGGCAACGGCAGGTTCGACCCTTGCGAGTTAAGATAGGCGATCACGTTGGCCCGGTCCTGCGGATCTTCCAATCCGGCAAAGGTCATCTTGGTGCCGTTGGCGAAAGCCTTCGGGCTGGTCAGCCAGTGGTCGAGCTTGTCAAAGTCCCAGTTGCCGCCGACTGCCTTCAGCGCATCGGAGAATGGATAGCCACCCACGCCCTGCGCGACCACTTCGCCCACCACGTGATAAAGGTTCGGGCCGATGCCGTTGGGCCCGCCCTGATTGATCACGTGACATGAGGTGCACTTCTTGAACGTCTGTTCGCCTTTGGCGACATCGGCGACCGCCAGACGATCGGCGATCGGCAGGACTTTCGCCGCTCCCTCGTCGCTGGAGACGACGCCGGCGATCGCATAGCCCATTTTCTCGGGCCGGGGGTTCTTGTCGGCCTCGAAATAGTGATGACTGACGCTGGTGAGACCGAGTGCGACAACACCGGCAAACAACGTCCAGCCGGCCGCTGTATTGAAACGATCTTCCATCGATGGATTGCCCTGTGGAATATGGCTTTGGGACTAGCCGATCGCTTACTGGCGAGCGCTGGCGAGCGCAAGCCCAGACCCTGCCCCAGCCCCGCCCTGCTCCGCCCGCCCCTGCTCGCCCGCCATTGCCCCGCCGTGGGCGCGCGGCTAAGCGCCGCGCCGATGCACAGTTTTCCCGCCCCCGCGCTCGCGCTGGTCGAGCAGATGACCGCCGCCGCCGCCGCCGATCCGGCGCGCGCGATCGCGGTGCAGGGCGCGCCCGGGTGCAATTCGCATCGCGCCGCGCTGGAATATGCGGCGCGCGAGGGCGACGCCGCGGCGCTGGTGCTGCCTTGCTTCAGCTTCGAGGATGCGCTCGACGCGGTGCGCGACGGCCGGGTGGCGCGCGCGATGATCCCCATCGAAAACTCGCGCCACGGCCGCGTTGCCGACATTCATTTTCTGTTGCCCGAAAGCGGTCTGTCGATCGTCGGCGAGCACTTCATGGCGATCCATCATGCGCTGATGGCGCTCGGCCCGGGTCCGTTCACCGCCGCCTACAGCCACCCGCAGGCGCTCGGGCAGTCGCGCGATTATTTGCGTGAACGTAATATTGTGCCCCTGTCCTATGCCGATACCGCCGCGGCGGCGGCCTTCGTGCGCGAACGGGGTGATCCTGCTCTCTGCGCGATCGCACCCGCCATCGCGGCCGACTTCTACGGTCTGCGGATCATCGAGGATAACGTCGAGGATACCGTCGATAACACCACCCGTTTCGTCGTCCTGGCGCGCGATCCGCTGGAGCCCGCACGGCTCGCGGACGAAGCGCGCCGTGGCGACGCCGTGATGACGACGCTGATGTTCGAGGTGCGCAACGTCTCGGCCGCGCTGTACAAGGCGCTCGGCGGTTTTGCGACCAACGGCGTCAACATGACCAAGCTCGAAAGCTATCAACGCGGCGCAAGCTTCGCGGCGACCGCGTTCTTCGCCGATATCGAAGGCGCGCCGGGATTGCCGAGCGTCGATCGCGCGATCGAGGAGCTGACGTTCCATTGTAAGACGGTGGACCTCCTCGGCAGCTATCGGCAAGCGCGGGCGCGAGGGTAACGTGACGGGCACCGGTACGACCCGATCTTTCAACCGGCCAACGATCGGCGTCTCGTTACGGCTCGCGATAAAGTGTTGGGCAGGATGCTGATGAACGGCTTGCCCATCGCCGACTACGCGCCCGACAGGTCCGTCATCTGCATGACGAAGGCCTCATGAGCGGCGAGTCTCCGCTCGGCGCGCTCGCGCTGCGCCCCGCCGTGATGGCCGACGCCGCAACGCTCGCCGATCTCGGCCGACGCGGCTTCATCGCCAAGTTCGGCCATATGTACGACGCCGATAATTTGGAGCGCTTCCTGCTTGGCGCGCATGCGGACGAAGTGGTCGCGCGCGAACTTGCCGATCCCGACATGCGCATCGCGATCGCCGAGCGTAGCGGCGCGGCGATCAGCTTCTGCAAGCTCGCGATGCGCTGCGGCTGGCCCGATCATGCGCGCGGCCGGAGGGTGATCGAATTGAAGCAGCTCTACACCGATCCCGCGCGTATCGGCGGAGGCGCGGGCGGCGCGCTGATGGCCTGGGCGCTGGCCGAGGCGCACGCGTTCGGGGCCGACGAGATGCAGCTGTCGGTGTGGAGCGACAACCATGACGCGCAGCGGTTCTATGCGCGTCACGGTTTCCTGAAGATTGCCGACATCGAGTTCTGGGTCGGCGCGCATCGCGACGACGACGTCCTGTTCGCGGCGATGGTCTAACGTGCATGTCATTGCCCCGTCATCCTCGCGTGGCTATATGATCGCAATGTCCTTAGCCAATGCGTCCCTTCGCCCGTGGCGTGACATCGCGCGCCGCCAGAGCCGTCAGATCATGGTTGGCAGCGTTGCCGTCGGTGGTGACGCGCCGATCACCGTGCAGACGATGACCAACACGCTGACCTCGGACGCCGCCGCGACGATCGATCAGATCCGCCGCTGCGAGGACGCCGGGGCGGATTTGATCCGCGTTTCCTGCCCCGATGTCGAAAGTACCGCCGCGTTCGGGCAGATCGCCCGCGCCGCGCGCGTGCCGCTGATCGCGGACATCCATTTTCACTACAAGCGCGCGCTCGAAGCGGCCGATGCGGGCGCGGCGTGCCTGCGGATCAATCCGGGCAACATCGGCTCGGCCGAGCGAGTCGGCGAAGTCGTGCGCGCGGCCAAGGCCAACGGTTGCGCGATCCGCATCGGCGTGAACGCGGGCAGCCTCGAGCGTCACCTGCTCGAAAAATACGGCGAGCCTTGTCCCGATGCGCTGGTGGAAAGCGCGCTCGATCATATCAAGTTGCTGCAGGATCATGATTTCCACGAATACAAGGTGGCGGTCAAAGCGTCGGATGTGTTCCTAGCGGTCGCCGCCTACATGGGCCTCGCCGAAGCGGTCGACTGTCCGCTGCATCTCGGCATCACCGAGGCGGGGGGGCTGATCGGAGGAACGGTCAAGAGCTCGATCGGCATGGGCAATCTGCTGTGGGCCGGGATCGGCGATACCCTGCGCGTGTCATTGTCGGCCGAGCCCGAAGAGGAAGTGCGCGTCGGGTTCGAGATGCTGAAGGCGTTGGGCCTGCGCACGCGCGGCGTCCGCGTCGTCTCGTGCCCGTCGTGCGCGCGGCAGGGCTTCGACGTTATCCGCACGGTCGAGGCGCTCGAGCAGCGGCTGTCGCACATCAAGACGCCGCTGTCGCTGTCGGTGCTCGGCTGCGTGGTCAACGGCCCCGGCGAAGCGCGCGAGACCGACATCGGCCTGACCGGCGGCGGCAACGGCAAGCATATGGTCTATCTGTCGGGCGTCACTGACCATCACGTGTCGAGCGAGGCGATGCTCGACCACATCGTCGGCCTGGTCGAAGCCAAGGCGGCGGAGATCGAGGCTCAGGCGATCGATTCGCCGGTGGCGGTCGCGGCGGAGTAATCGCCCTTTAACAAATCCGTCTGTCCTGAGCTCGTCGAAGGACCGCACTTACCTTCGAGCGCTTCGTCTGGATCGAGAAGAACAGCCTTTCTACAGGCTCAGGGTGGGCGGTTTGGTAGGGATGTTGGTCAATCGCTTCGCCATCGCGCGAAGATCGCCGTCGGCAGCAACCGCGCGCCGGGCGCTTCCTCGCGCAGGGCGAGGTCGCCGTGCTCGATACGGCCGGGTAGCGCGGCCAGCGCTTCGTCGAGCAGACCGGCGAGCGCGAGTGAACTCATGCGCATTGCATAGACGGTGAGGAACAGGAACCGGCTGTCGGCATCGAGCAGCCGCGCGCAATCGGCGATCAGCGCGGGCAGATGCTCCTCGAGCCGCCAGACCTCGCCTTTGGGACCGCGGCCGAACTTGGGCGGATCGAGGATGATCCCATCATAACGCCGCCCCCGCCGGACGTCGCGCGCGGCGAACTTGGTGGCATCGTCGACCAGCCAGCGGATGGGGCGCTCCTGCGCGCCCGACAAAGCGGCGTTGACGCGCGCCTGCGCGACCGATTTCTTCGACGCATCGACATGCGTGACCGCGCCGAAACGCGACAGCGCCAGCGTGCCGACGCCGGTGTAGCCGAACAGGTTGAGCGTATGCAGGGCTGCGGGAGCTGAGTCTGCTTCGCAGTGCGGGGGAGGGCGGGTCAGCGCGTTCGCCATCCAATCCCACACCGGTGCCATGTCGGGAAAAAAGCTTAGATGGCGAAATGGCGTGCATTGCGCGACGAAGCGCGTGTCCCGCCAGGCGAGCGGCCATCCGTCGGCGGGCACCGGCGCGTCATACCGCCAACGGCCGCCACCATCCTCGTCCGAGCCGGGAACGAACTCGGCGTCGGCGGGCCATTGCGCCAGACGCGGCGTCCATAGCGCCTGCGGTTCCGGCCGGATGAAGCGGTACGGACCATAGCGTTCGTATTTGCGGCCATACCCCGAATCGAGCAGCGCGAAATCAGCCCAGGGTTCGCCGATCAGGACTTGGGGGATAAGGTCGAGCGTGGCCATCGTCACCGCGTCGCGAGAGCGCCTGGTCCTGCGTCAGCCGCGCGGCGTCGCGTGACCCGCGACATAGGCGGCGACATCGTCATACCCGCCCGATATCTCGACGAACCGTTCGGCCCGTTCGTAAAGATCGCCGATGCGCGCGGGAAGCAGTGGGCGATGGCCGGTCGCGCGTTCGACCGCGTCGCGGAACTTCGCCGGGTGGGCGGTCGCCAGCGTGACAACCGGGACGTCGCGCGGCAGCCCGGCCGCCGTTGTCTGACGGGCGGCGTGGAGCGCGATCGCGGTGTGCGGATCGATCAGCTCGCCGCAGCTCTCCCAGGCCCAGCGGATCGCCTGCAGCAGGTCCTCGTTATCCGCGCGGACGCTAGAGAACAGCGCCGATGCGCCTTCGCGCTGCGCGTTGGTGAGCCGCATCGTGCGGTTGCGCTCGAACCCCGCCATCTGCGCGGCGATCGCAGCGCCATCGCGATCGGCAAGATCGAACAGCAGGCGCTCGAAATTGGAGGAAACCTGGATGTCCATTGACGGTGCGTGCGTCGGCGTCACCTGGCCCGCCGAATAATCGCCGCTCGACAGCGCGCGATACAGGATATCGTTGACGTTGGTCGCGACGATCAGCCGGGCGATCGGCAGGCCCATCCGCGCCGCGACATATCCCGCGAACACGTCGCCGAAATTGCCCGTCGGCACCGAAAATGCGACTGGGCGGCGCGGCGCGCCGAGTTGTAGCGCGGCGGCGAAATAATAGACAACTTGCGCCATCAGCCGGGCCCAGTTGATCGAATTGACCGCGCTCAGGCGGTAGCGCGCGGTCATCGCCGTATCGTTGAACATGCGCTTTACCAGCGCCTGTGCATCGTCAAACGTTCCCTCGATCGCGATGTTGTGCACGTTGGGCGCGAGCACCGTGGTCATCTGGCGGCGTTGCACGTCGCTTACCCGGCCCTTGGGATGCAGCATGAAGATGTCGATATGCTCGCGCCCCGCGACGGCATCGATCGCCGCGGAGCCGGTATCACCCGACGTCGCGCCGACGATGGTCAGCGGGTCGCCCGCGCCCTGCCCTCCCGGCGCTAGCAGGTCCTCGAACAGCAGCCCGAGCAGCTGCAACGCGATGTCCTTGAATGCCAGTGTCGGCCCGTGAAACAAGTCGAGCAGCCAGTGCTGCGCATTCAGCTGCCGCAGCGGCGTCACCGCGGCGTGCGCGAAACGGCGATAGGCGGTACGCGTCAGTTCAAGCAGCCGATCAGGCGCGATCGTATCGCCGACGAACGGCTGCATGATCTTCTGCGCGAGTTCGGGATACGGCAGACCGGCCATCGCCGCGATTTCGTCAGCGGTGAAGTGCGGCCATTCGCGCGGCACGTAAAGCCCGCCATCGGGCGCGAGGCCGGCGAGCGTCGCTTCGGCGAAGTCAAGGTCGGACTCCGATCCGCCACCACCGTTTCGTGTGCTGATGTACCGCATGAAGCCGCGGGGTTAGCTGCGGCGCAGCCCGCGCGCAAGCAAGCCGCCCGCGCGGCGTCGGTCGCGCGGGCTACCGTCCGATGCGCGCACGCACCGCCAGTGCGTAGATCACCAGCGCGGTCGCCGCGAACAGGAACCATTGCACCGCATAGGACAGATGATTGTTGGGAATGTCCGCGGGATCGCGGCGCTGGTTCGCGGCCAGCCCGCCAAGCGGCGGATCGGCGACCAGCATCGGCTCGGGCAGGCGGCGGCTGAACAGCGTGGCAACCCACGGCCGGCCATCGGGCGCCTGTCCGACATAGCCCGCCACCGCGCCGCCGTCCCAAATGACCTTGCTCAGCGGATCGCGCGTCGTACCGAGCTGCACGATCGGCCCCGGCGCGTCGGCGCTTGCATGGCATCGGGCGATCGCGCGGTAGCCGTGTGCGCCCGCTCCCGCGAGGCTCACCGCCACGGGTGGCGCACAGATCGCGCGCGTGCGCCGGAACAGCGACACAGGATCAGGCCGGCGGGGGAAAGCGATCTCGGGCTTTGCCGGGTTTGCGGATAGCTGCGCCAGATAGGCCTGCTTTTGCGGCAGACGGTCGAGCAGTTGCCACAGCCCCAGCGCGATCATCAGCGCGACCGCCGCGAACACGATAAGCGTCGGGATTACGGGGACGCGGCGCATCAGCGCGGTTCTTCGCCATCGGCGGGCTCGGTTGCGCGAGTTCCCGCCAGCCCGGCCTGTCCCGCGTCGCGACGGAACTCTGCGGCCAGCAATGCGCCCTTGCCCGCGCGCAGGCCGAAGATCACCGCAACAGCTGTGAACGGCACCCAAAGCAGCATGTGCATCCAGAACGGCGGATGCACGGTCAGTTCGAGCGTGATCGCCAGCACGACGACCAATGTGCCGATGATCAGCGTCAGGAACGCCGCCGGCCCGTCACCGACGTTGAACGAAGCGAAGTCGAGCGCGCAGACGTGGCAGCGGTCGGCGAATTCGACGTATCCGCTGAACAGCGTCCGCGCGCCACAGCGCGGGCACAGCCCGCGTAGTGCGGCGGCGGGTAGCGACGGCGGGCACAGCGCATCGCCGTGTGCCGATACATCGGGCACGCCGCACGGTGCGGCATCGCCAGACCCCTGCACACGCGTGCGCGAGGGTTCAGGCGTTGCCGGCACACCACAGATCGGGATGATGATCGACTGGCGGCCCGCTCAATCCTGGGGCGGGGAAGCGCCTCTTGAAGGTAAACGCTTGCGGGCAAGGGCCAAAGCGATCGAGCAGCCAAAGCCGCGACAGCCCTTCGTCCAGCGTCGGCAGCGTGCCCGCCGGCACCCACCATAGCGCCTGGAAGGCGCCAGTGAACGGCGCGAAGAACTGCCGCCGCCGCGCCATTACCGGCGTATGCGCGCTGCGATAGACGAACGCGAACAGCGCGTCCGTGTCACGCCATACCGACATATTGGTAATGAACAGTGGATCGGGCGCGGGCGTGATGTCGGTTGCATCGTTGCCCTCGCCCACCTGTCGCCAGATGAACCCGTCGGAACGATCCGCCAGGGCGTTGATCGTGTCTAGCGCGTCGAAGAAGCCCTGGACCTCGGCGCTTCCCCGTGGTCCGGCCAAACGGCCGACGTTGATCTGCGCGAGATGCCAGGCGGCATCCTGGTGACCGCTCGGCGCGATCATGTGATCGATCTCACGAGCGGCCGAGTCACTCGATCGGGAAGCCCCAGTTGCCCCAGACATAGATGCAGACGAACAGGAACAGCCAGACCACATCGACGAAATGCCAGTACCAGGCGGCGGCTTCGAAGCCGAAGTGCTGGCGCGGCGTGAAGTCGCCGTTGTACGCGCGCTTCAGGCACACCGCGAGCATGATCGTGCCGACGATCACGTGGAAGCCGTGAAAGCCCGTCGCCATATAGAACGCCGAGCCGTAGGTGTTGGTGCCGAACGGGAACGGCGCGTGCGCGTATTCGTAGGCCTGGATCGAGGTGAACAGCAGGCCGAGCAGGATCGTCGCCCACAAGCCGCGCTTCAGACCCTCGCGATCGCCGTGGATCAGCGCGTGGTGCGCCCAGGTGACGGTGGTGCCCGAGCACAGCAGGATCAGCGTGTTGAGCAGCGGCAGGTCGAATGCATCGAGCACCGCCTCCATCGACTTGGGCGGCCATTGCCCGCCGATCACGGTCGAAAGCTTTGACGGGAATAGCGAGAAGTCGAAGAACGCCCAGAACCAGCCGACGAAGAACATGACCTCCGACGCGATGAACAGGATCATGCCATAGCGCTGGTGCAGTTGCACGACCGGCGTATGATCGCCGGCCTTTGCCTCGAGCACGATTTTCGCGAACCATTGATACATGAACGCCAGCAGGACGACCACGCCAGTCAGCAGGATATACTTGCCGACCGGCAGCTTGTGCATCGTCAGCGCAAGGCCGGTGGTCATCATGAACGCGCCGATCGTGGTGCCCAGCGGGACCAGATCGGGCGGCAAAATGTGATAATCGTGGTTCTTGGTTCCGGCCATGACGCGCTTGAGTCCCTCGTTCACTTGGTAGCGGCGGCCATTCGCAACGCGCGCCAAGGCGTGACGCCTTACCCGCCCACCGGAAAACGGTCCAGATATTTAGCGTGTCCTTCGACACAAGAACCAGCCCACTGGCCCAGAACAGATCGGGAATTGCCATCAACCCCTGACCGGCCTTCTCCCGGAGCTGACGCTCTGCCGCATGGACGGCGGCAGAGCGTCGCGTCATCATGCGGGTTGAAAAAGTTCCACCAGCATATCTTCATTGTCGTGAATGAACGCGAAGCGGCTGCCGCCGCTGTTCGGAACCTCGCGAGGTGGCGAAACCATGTCCACTCCCTTTGCCTCCAAAGCAGCTACCGCAGCGTCCAGGTCGTGAACCTCGATGGCGAAGTGATTGATCCCGCCAATCTGCAGGTTCGTCTCGGCTCGACGCCGGTCTTCGACCATCGGTTTCGCGTCGTCGTTGTGGAACAGCTCGATCTTGAGGGCACCACGGCCGATGAAGGCGGCTTGCACCCCCGGCCAGCCATAGGTGTACAACCGCTCGAAGCCGAGATGCTCGACATACCAGGCGGTGCTCGCTTCAACATTTTCGACAACGACGCCGACGTGATGGATACCGGAAAGTGCAGTCATTTGGATTGTCCTCGTAATCTTGGAGTTCAAGCGATCGTTGCCGCGAACAGGTCGCGCATCGTGCGGGGTGGCCGACCAAGGAGATTTTCCAAGGTCGGATCGGTGGCGGCGAAGTCGCCGCGCCGAGCCGCCCGGAACGTGCCCAAGAGCATGTCGGCATAAAAAGCGGGCATCCCGGCCGCTACTTTCGCATCCCGCCATTCGTCGTCGGAAATGAAGGTATGGCGGACCTCTCGTCCGAGCACGTCTGACGCGATGGCGGCGACTTGTGCCATCGTGACGGCCTCGCCTGCCGTGAGCGGGGGCGTGATGCCGTCCCAGCCGCCCTTGCTAGCCAAAATGGCCGCATCGGCCTCCGCCAGGTCGTCTCTCGCCGTCCAGCTGACCGGCCCGTCCTCCGGCGTGCGGAGCTCGCCGCTCGCCAAGCCGTCTCCGATCATCTGGAGGCAGCTTTCGGCATAGAAGCCGTGACGGAGCACAGTGAAGAGAAGTCCGCTCGCGGCCAGGTCCGCTTCCGTGCCGGCATGCTGGTCGGCCGGAAGGAAGGGCGAGCCGAGGCGCGCGCCCATATGGCTGGTGTAGAGGATGCGTCGCACGCCCGCTTCACGCGCCGCGTCGATCGCGGCGCGATGCATGCGCAATGCCTCCTCGCCGAGCTTGTCGGCGGAAACGATCAGCACTTGATCCGCCCCTTTGAAGGCGATCCGAAGCGTGTCCGGCCGAGCGAAATCGCCGGTTCGTACATCGACGCCTTGGCTGGCGAGATCAGCGGCCTTGCCGGGATCGCGAACGCTGGCGACGATGCTGGCGGGCAGCACACGGCCAAACAGGTTTTGCACAATACCGCGGCCAAGCTGGCCGCTGGCACCAGTCACGACGATCATTGTCAGCATCCTTAACGTTGTGATCGCCCTTATGTTAGCATTGCTATGGCCATTTGCAAATCAGTGTTACGACTTTGGCGTAAGCGATGGTAACGAATGGCATGAGTGCCGACCCCGACGTCTCCACGGACACCCTTGACGTGCGGATGCGCGTGTTGGAGGCGGCATCGCGGCTGATTGCGGAGGGTGGCGTCGCGGCGCTGACCACACGGGCCATCGGCGCGGCTGCGGCTGTGCAGACGCCGACGCTCTATCGTCTCTTCGGCGAGAAGCGCGGCCTGCTCGACGCTGTGGCAGAGCATAGCTTGGCGGCTTTCGTCGCGCGCAAGGGAAGTGCGGAGCGCCACCCAGATCCGGTCCAGGACCTTTCTGATGCATGGGACGATTACGTCGCTTTCGGTCTCGCCAGTCCGGCCGTCTTCGCCATCACGAACGAGATCGGCGCTTCCGGATCGGCATCACCTGCGATGCTCGCCGGTATCGCCGTGCTGCGGGAGCGCGTCCAGCGGATCGCGAAGGCGGGCGGGCTAGGCGTCCCGGTGGAACAGGCGGTCGGGCTGATCCATGCTGCTGGCGTCGGCACTGTGACCACCCTGCTCGCGACGCCCATCGAGGAACGTGATCCCCAACTTTCGTCCTTGGCCCGACGCGCCGTAATGGCCGCGATCCTGCCCGACGTTCACGAGCAACGGGAGCACGTCGGCTTGGCATCGCTCGCCATTGCCCTTGGCGCTCGGCTCGATGAGGTCGAAGCCGTCACACCAGGAGAGCGCCTGCTGCTTTCCGAACTGCTGGGCCGACTATCAGCGGCCCGATAAGCCTTCCCGCCAACGAAGCTCGCGCGGGGGATACCCGTCTGGTCGCGTATTTTCAGCCGCTCAGGGCGCGGCCGTTTTGCCGGTTCGTTCTCGATTGCGATTTGCCGAAATGGCCGATCGTAGACGGAGCAACCGCAAAGGCTGGTCCGCTAGATGCGCGGAGCCGGCTCTGGTCACGAAGTCCAGATTTTCGATGTCGAAGATAGCGGTGGATGCCCCGCGAGGATTCGAACCTCGATAAACGGAGTCAGAGTCCGGTGTCTTACCGTTAGACGACGGGGCAGCAACGCGGGCGTCTAGCTGTCGGGTATCGGAGGGTCAAGGCTCGGCCCGATGGAAGCGGCGGCGCGGCTTCCCCCGCGGGGCATCACGCTCTACAAGCCCGCTTCGTGCCGACGTTCTCCCGCTTCCTCCGCTACTTCATGGCCGTCGGCAAGTTGGGCTCGATCCGCAAGGCGTCGGAAAAGCTCAACGTCTCCGCCTCAGCGATCGACCGCCAGATCCTGCGCGTCGAAGCCGATCTCGGCGTGCCGTTGTTCGAGCGGTTGCCGGGCGGTCTGCGTCTGACGGCGGCGGGCGAACTGATGATGGCCGCCGGAGGTCGGTGGGAGAAGAGCCTGGGCGAACTGCGCGCGCAGATCGAGGACTTGCGCGGGCTGAAACGCGGGCATGTCGAAATCGCGGTGATCCAGGCGCTGACGCAAGGGTTCGTGCCGCGCATCATCAAGGCGATCCATGCCGGCTATCCCGGCATCTCGATCGGCGTGCGCGTGCTCGAGAACGACGAGGTGCGCCAGGCGATCGCGCGCGGCGAGGTCGATTTCGGCATCTGCTTCGAGCCGCATTCGTACAAGGAGCTGACTGTCCGGGCGTTCGTCGACATCGTGCTTGGCTTCGTCACGCCGCGCGATCATCCGTTGGCGGCGAACGGCGAGGCGCGTTTCACCGCCTGCGCCGGCGAGCGGCTGGTCGTGCCGGCCGAGCCGCTGGCGCTGTGCGAGCAGATCGCGGTGCTGGAAGGCGCGACCGGCCTCACCATCGATGCGGCGGTGCGCTGCGACAATATCGAGATGATCGCCGCGCTTGTCCGCGAGGGTATCGGCATAGGCATTCTGACCTCGCTCGACGCCATCCCGGCGGTCGAACGCGGCGCGCTCGCCTTCGTGCGTATCTCGGACGCGATCCTGCGCCCGATGACGCTCGCGCTGTGCACCGCGACCGCGCGCACGCCGAGCCATGCGGCTGGCATCGTGCTGGCCGAGCTTGAAAACAGCTTTCAGGAACTGGCCGCCTGACCCACGCCGTCGCGCCGAGATCATCGGTTCCTTTCCCGCTCGATCGCCCCTACATCGCCCCGACATGGCTCGCCCGCAGCATCCCGCGTTCGACAAGAAGAAGACCGTCGCCGAGAACCGGCGCGCGCGGTTCGAGTATCATATCGAGGACGTGTTCGAGGCGGGCATCATGCTTACTGGGACCGAGGTGAAGTCGCTGCGGTTCGGTGAAGGCTCGATCGCGGAAAGCTATGCCGAGGTTCGCGCCGGCGAAGCCTGGCTGGTCAATGCGAACGTGCCCGAATTCAGTCACGGCAACCGCTTCAACCATGAGCCGAAGCGGCCGCGCAAGCTTTTGCTGCGCGAGCGTGAGATCGCCAAGCTACATGGCGCGGTCGAGCGCAAGGGAATGACGCTGGTGCCGCTGTCGATCTATTTCAACGCACGCGGTCGCGCCAAGGTCGAGCTTGCGCTGGCGCGTGGCAAGAATGCGGCAGACAAGCGGCAGACGGTCAAGGACCGCGATTGGAAGCGCGATCAGGCGCGGATCATGCGCGATCACGCCTGATCGCCGCCATAATCATAACCATAGCCATCACGTGCCGTCATCGGCGCGATCTTGCAACCGCATCGCTTCGGCTTGAGTTATGACGGGGTGAGTGCCAAATCGCCAATGGCGAGTTCCTCGATGGGCCGGTGACCAGCAGCACATGAATGCGCTTTCTTCCCGCCTGGCGTCCTGGGCCCGGCGGATCATGCCCACGCGCGAGCGGATCGAGGACATCCCGCTGCTGCGGCCGCTGGCGCGGCGGCCCGAGTTGTGGCGCGCGACACGCCGGTCGATCCCACGCGCGGTCGCGATCGGCTTCTTCGTCAGCATCCTCGCGGTGATCCCCGGAGTGCATATGATCGCCGCCGCGCTGTTGTGCGTGCCGTTGCGCGCGAACATCCCGGTGGCGGTCGCCGCGACATTCATCTCGAACCCGGCGACCCTGCCGCTGATCATCGCGGGCGCTCTGTTGACCGGCAATCGTTTCGGATTTCACGCCAATATCGCGGTGCTGCGCGCGATGATGCACGACGGCGCGAGTTGGGGCCAATGGGCGCACTGGTTCGCGTCCGATGCGGCGCCCGCGCTGATCATCGGCCTGCTTGTCGATGCCGCCGTTACCGCCGCCATCGGCTATGCGGTGACCGCGCTGGCCTGGCGGTTGCGCATCGCGCGCAAGTGGCGGTCGCGGCTGCGCGCGCGAGCCGATGCGCGGGCGGTCCCGGGACAGTCGGTCTCAGGGCGGGCTGTGTGAGCGGCGGCGTGGGCCGGATCGGCCTCGCCGCCGACGATCACGGCGCAGCGACCGATCTTGCCGACGCCGACGCGATCCTGCTCCGCCCCGTCTGGCTGCGCGATTGGGGCATCGTCGCGCTGGCTTTGCTCGCCAGCATCGCGCTCATCTGGCTGGTCACGCGCGACGTGCTGGTCACCGCAATTTTCGCCGGCGGCGTCGTGACGATCGGCGCGATCGTCGTCGCGGCGGCGCTTCGCCGCAGGCCGGTCGCACCGGCCGAGCTGGCCTTGCCCGATTGGTCTGTCACCGTCGCGGCGATCGAGCGCTCGGACGTGGCGGTCGCGATCACCGACCGTGCCGGGCGGCTGGTCTGCGCCAACGCGCTGTTCGAAACGCGTTTCGGTGCCGGTGCCGCGCCGCCCCGGCTGCCGCTCGCCGAGCCGGCGCTCGAACGGCTCGCGGCGGCGACGCGCGCCGCCTGGCGAGACGGCAAGGCGTCGGCTGAACACCTGCTCGCGGATGACGGTGCGGTTGACCCGAGCGGCCGCGAGGGGGCGGCCTGGCGGTGCGACATCGAACGCGCCGGTCGCGGCGAAGACTTCCTTATCTGGCGGCTGTCGATGATGGCCGAGGCTGATCCACTCGCGGCGTTGCGGACGACGATCGAAGGGTGGTTCGGTCGCCTGTTGACGCAGGCGGGTCTCGCCGCCGCGATCGTCGATAGCGACGGCATGATCGTTGCCACAAACGCGGGCTTCACCGAACGCGCTTTCGCCGATGCCGAGCTCCAGCCCGTATCGCCTGCGCTGGGAACGGACTTTTTCGCGCTGCTGCGCCACGACGAGGATCATATCTGCTGGGCGCGCGACGATGGACGCGGCGGCGCGCTGACCGTCTACCACGTGCCGCTGGCCGAAGGCGAGGCGGACGCGCAGGCCGCGCCCGCGCTGATGCTCGTCGCCGAGGCGAATACCGGCATCGGCGCTGACCGGGAGACGCGCGCCGCATTCCCGCACCTTCAAGCGCTATTGCAACAGCTGCCGCACGGTCTTGCCATGACCGATCGCGACGGGCGGCTGCTGTTCACCAACGCCGCCTTCGTCCGCGCCGCCGGGCGCGAAGGGCGCGAACCGGCGGTGTTCCCGACCGATCTCGTGGTGCGCGAGGACAAGGCGGCGCTGTCGGAAGCGGTGCGCCGCTATAGCAGAGGCCCGGTCGGCGCGGGCGACATCGCGGTCAGGCTCGCGGCGCAGCCCGACGATCCGGTGCAGTTGACGCTCGCCGGTGTGCGCGGGCTCGGCGATGCGGCGGTGCTGCTTGGGCTGACCGACACGACCGAGGAGACCCGGCTGAAGCGCCAAGTCGCGCAGGCGACCAAGATGCAGGCGGTCGGCCAGCTGGCGGGCGGCGTCGCACACGACTTCAACAACGTGCTGACCGCGACGTTGGGCACCTGCGATCTGATGCTGATGCGGCACACGCCGGGCGATTCGGATTACGACGACATCCAGCATATTCGCGCGAACTCGAACCGCGCCGCGTCGCTGACGCGCCAGCTGCTCGCGTTCTCGCGTCAGCAGACCTTGCGTCCGCAGGTGCTGCAACTGCCCGACGTCGTCGCCGATACCGCGCAGATGCTGAAGCGGCTGATCGGCGAGAAGATCGAATTCGTCGTGCAGCACGATCGCGATCTGCATCCGGTTCGCGCCGATCCGGGTCAGCTGAGCCAGGTGATCACGAACCTCGTCGTCAATGCACGCGATGCCGTCCACGCGCGCGGCAACGGGCGTGGGCGCATCCAGGTCAGCACGCGCCAGGTCGACGCGGCGGCGCTGCGCGATTCGCGCCGCGCGATCGTACCCGCCGGCGAATACACCGCGCTGATCGTCGAAGATGACGGCGGCGGCATCGATCCGGCGAACATCGGTAAGATCTTCGAGCCGTTCTTCACCACCAAGGAGCCCGGCCGGAGCGGCGCGATGGGGGGCACCGGGCTTGGGCTTTCGACCGTCTACGGCTTCGTCAAGCAATCGGGCGGCTTCATTTTCGCCGATAGCGATCCGGGCAAGGGCACGCGCTTCGACGTGCTGTTCCCCGCCGACCGCGACCCGGCCGCTCCCGCGCCCGGCCAGTCCGAGCCCGGGCATCCTGAGCGACCGGCATCGTCGCGTCGATGGGGCGGCGACGGACGCGTCCTGCTGGTCGAGGACGAGGATCCAGTACGGCTGGTCGCCGAACGCGCGCTGACCCGCGAAGGCTACCGAGTGACGACCGCGCGCGACGGCGAGGACGGGCTCGAACAGATGCGGCGCGCGATGAAATCGGATGCGGGCTTCGACCTCGTCATCAGCGACGTGGTGATGCCGATCATGGACGGCCCGGCGATGGCACGCGAACTGCGCAAGCTCGCCCCGTCGCTGCCCGTGCTGTTCATCTCGGGCTACGCCGAAGAGCAGCTGCGTCGCGAGATCGATCTGCCGAACGTCCATTTCCTCGCAAAACCATTCTCGGTCGCGCAGATTTCCGAACGGGTGAGCGAGGTGCTTGGCGGTTAGGAAGGCGATGCCTGGACGGTTTCGCGCGCGCTTCTTTAAGTTCGATCGCTCCGAGGATCGCGCCGCTCGCCGATGGCGGTGGCGTCAATTTTGTGCCTGGCCTAAGAAAAGCGTCCGGGTTTTACCAGCGACCCACACTTGGCCGTTTGCGTCGCGATCGACGTGGATGCGCGCGGTGCGTCCCAGCCGGGTGCCCTGAGCTGCAGTATATCCCCTGGTGGCGCGGCCGGTGTCGAACAGCCACTGGCCGACCGAGGCATTCAAGCTGCCCGTCGCCGGGTCTTCGATAAGCGCTTCGTTGCCGTCGCTGAAAATCGCGCGAACTTCGAAGGCGGTCTCCCCGCCGGGGGCGTGTGGGCCGACCACGCCGATATCAACTCGACCCTTTGCTGTCCGGGCCGGCTCGATCGCCAACACCTCTTCGGCGGAGCCGAGCAGCACCGCGAGCCAACCCGGCCCATTGTCGGCCCAGGCGGCGTCGACGATCGTTGTCCGGTCGATGCGTAACGTCTCGGCCGCATGCGCAATATCGGCTTCGTCGGGGGCTCCGCTACGCAGCAGAGGCGGTGCCGCGAATGCAAGTTTTCCATCTGTGCGACGGATCGGCACCATGCCAGCGCCGCATTCCTGGATGATCGCGCGATCGCTCTTGGGTCGGCCGCCCGCCTCGATCCAAGCGTGAGCGGCACCCAGCGTCGGGTGTCCGGCGAACGGCAGCTCATGCGCCAAGGTGAAGATACGGACGCGGTAGTCGGCGGCGGGGTCGGTCGGCGAAAGCAGGAACGCGGTTTCCGACAGGTTCAGCCAGCGGGCCATCGCCTGCATCTCGGCCGTCGACAGACCTTCGGCCGCTGCCACTACCGCCAGGGGATTGCCGCTGAACGCGGTGGTGCCAAAGACATCGACGAGGCTGAACGGGCGGGTCATTCGGCGATCATCCTATGTTGTCCCCTTGTTCGAAGCGTCCCGATCCAAACCTAAAACCGCTCGTCGTAGACCCGCGCGATATCACCGCCCCATGCGCCGTGATACTTGTCGAGCAATCGCTGCGCGGGGACTTTGCCGCTTGTGACGATCTCGTCGAGCGTCTCGAGATAGCATGTCTCGTCCGCTCCCCGCTCGTCGTATCGCGCACGCGCCTTCAGTCCGCTGCGCGCGATCGCCAGCACTTGCGCAGCGATATCCTTCAGCACGCCGCCGCCGGGCAGCGGCGCATCGAGCGCCTGGCGGGGAACCGCATCGCGCAGCGCTTCGCGCTCGGCCATGCTCCAGCGCTTGACCAGATCCCACGCGGCGTCGAGCGCGCCGTCATCGTACAGCAGCCCGACCCAGAACGCGGGCAGCGCGACGATCCTGTCCAGCGGCCCGCCGTCCGCGCCGCGCATTTCGAGGAACGACTTCAAACGCACTTCGGGAAACGCGGTCGACAGGTGATCGGTCCAGTCGGCGATCGTCGGCCGCTCGCCGGGCAGCGCGGGGAGTTTGCCCGCGAGGAAGTCGCGGAAGCTCTGTCCGGCGGCGTCGATATAGCGTCCGTCGCGCACCACGAAGTACATCGGCACGTCGAGCATGTAGTCGACATAGCGTTCGTAGCCGAAACCATCGTCGAACACGAACGGCAACATGCCGGTGCGCTTGGCATCGGTGTCGGACCAGATGTGGCTGCGATAGGAGAGGAAGCCGTTGGGCTTGCCTTCGGTAAACGGCGAGTTCGCGAACAGCGCGGTCGCCAGGGGCTGCAACGCGAGGCTAACGCGGAACTTCTTCACCATGTCGGCCTCGCTGCCATAATCGAGGTTGGTCTGGATGGTGCAGGTGCGCAGCATCATGTCGAGCCCCAGCGAGCCCACACGCGGCATGTGGCGCAGCATGATCGCATAGCGCCCCTTGGGCATCACCGGCAGCTCTGAGCGCGTCTTGTCGGGCCACATGCCCAGCGGCAGGAAACCGATCCCGCTGTCAGCGCCAATCGCCTTTACCTGATCGAGATGCCGCGCGGTCTCCGCCCACGTCTGGTGCAGGTCGGCGAGCGGCGCGCCCGACAACTCGAACTGGCCGGCGGGCTCCAGGCTGATCGCGCCGTCCGCGCCCGCCATGGCGATGATGTTCGGACCATTCGGGCCGTTCTCGGCGACCGTCCGCCAGCCGTACTCGCGCAGGCCGAGCAGTAGATCGCGGATGCCGCCGGGCTCGTCATAGCTCGGGGCGGCATGATCGCGGTTGCGAAACACCAGCTTTTCATGCTCGGTGCCGATCCGCCAGCGCTCGCGCGGCTTTTCGCCCGCCGCCATCGGCGCGGCGAGGTCGCGGACATCCTCGATCACCGGATCGACGCGATCGGTCTGTTGGCGCGTGGTCATGGTGCGCGCAGGTAAGGGGGCCGCATTTCTTGCGCCAGCATTAATTGTGGTCGCAAAAAAGGTGGCGACTTGCTCGTTGCCTTCACCAATCGCCCGCCGTTCCCATCCACAGCGCGATCGCCGCGATCGCCGCAGTTTCGCCGCGCAGGATCCGGGGGCCGAGCGTTATCGCGTGCACAAATGGGCTCGCGCGGATCATCGCGCGCTCGGCCTCGTCGAAGCCGCCCTCGGGGCCGATCAGTAGCGCGGCGGGGCCACGATGCGCGGCGAAAGTCGCGGCGGCGGCCTCGCCCCCGGTCTCGTCGGCGAAGAACAGCGCGCGATCGGCGGGCCAATCGTGGAGCAATGCGTCGAGCTTCAGCATCTCGGCGACTTCGGGCAGCGCGGTGCGCGCGCACTGCTCGGCCGCCTCGATCACGATCGTCCGCGCGCGTTCCGGATTGAGCCGATCGGCGACGCAGCGCCGCGTGAGCAGCGGCCGGATGCACCGGATGCCCAACTCGGTCGCCTTTTCTAGCACCAGATCGAAGCGGTCCTTTTTGAGCAGCGCGGCGCAGAGCCACAGGTCGGGCACTTCCTCGCGCGGCCGCGTCATGATCTCGGCGATCAGCGTCACGTCGCGCTTCCCGATCGTAACGACGCGCGCGGACCACTCGCCGGTCGCATCGTCGCACAGGATCACGGCATCGCCCACCGCGACGCGCATGACCTTGGCGAGATAATGCGCCTGCTGGCCTTCGATCGTGACGCGGCTGCCCTGCGCCAAAGGTTCGGACACGAACAGACGCGGCGCGCTGCGTGGCGGCCAGGCAGGGGTGGCGGGCATAGTGCGAGCGTAGCGTCGACTGGCGCACAGGCCAACAGCGGCAAGCAAAGCCAGTCCTCGACGTAGCGGACGATGCGCGTCAGGACGGCATGATGAGCGCATTGGATGTCGATCTGGTCCCGTTGCGTCCCGAAGATGCGGACGCCATGTTCGTCTGCCTCGCGGACAGGACAGCCTATCGCTTCGTTCCCGACGAGCCGCCTGAAAGTATCTCGACGCTTCGCGAGCTTTACCGCCGACTTGGCGTCGGTCATTCGGCAAATGGTGACGAAATCTGGTGCAATTGGATGATCCGCGATGCCGTATCAGGTCAGGCGATGGGCTTTACCCAAGCCACGATCAAAGCCGGATGCGCGCTCATCGCCTATCATCTGGCGCCGCTCTACTGGCGGCAAGGGATCGGGACGCGAGTGGTTTTCAAAACAGCGCGATTGCTGTTCGCGCGTGATGATGTCGACCGGTTGCGGGCACTGGTGGACACGCGGAACGTCGCCTCGGCGGGACTGCTGCGCAAGATTGGCTTCGTGCGGATCGCGCACCATCCACGAGCCGATTTCTTCAAGGGCGAAAGTAGCGACGAGTTCGAGTTCGAACTGACCCGCGCCGCGTGGGAAGGCCTGCAAGACGGTGTCTGACCCGATCGTCCCCGATACGCAACATCGCGGCCTGATCGCCGCGCTGCCGCCGCGCGTGCGCGATTACGCGGTGCTGGCGCGCTTCGATCGGCCGATCGGCTGGTGGCTGCTGTTCTGGCCATGCGCCTGGGGCGTGCTGCTCGCCGGCGGCCAGAGCCGCGTGGCGCTGATCGGCTGGCTGCTCGTCGGCGCGGTGGCGATGCGCGGGGCGGGGTGCGTCTATAATGATATCGTCGATGCCGATCTCGACCGGCGGGTCGCGCGCACCGCCGCCCGCCCGGTGGCGAGCGGCGCGGTAAGCAAGCGTGCGGCAGGGGTCTGGCTGCTGGCGCTATGCCTGGTAGGTCTCGGCGTGCTGCGGCAATTGCACTGGCAGGCGCAGCTTGTCGCGCTCGGCAGCATCGCCCCGGTTGCCGCTTATCCGTTCATGAAGCGCATCACCTGGTGGCCGCAGGTGTGGCTCGGCCTGGTGTTCTCGTGGGGCGCGCTGGTCGGATGGGTCGAGGTCTTGGGCGACCAGAGCGTTTGGCATTGGGGCGTTCTCGCGGCGCTTTACGCGGGCAGCGTGGCGTGGGTGATCGGCTATGACACGATCTACGCGTTGCAGGATATCGAGGATGATGCCCTCGTCGGCATCGGCTCGAGCGCACGCGCGCTCGGCGGGGCGGTGCGCGGCGGGGTCGCGGGGTTTTACGCGGCCGCCGTGATGCTCTGGGCGCTCGCGTTCTGGCTGTTGCGGCCCGATTGGCTTGGAGTGCTCGCGCTTGCCCCTGCGGCCGCGCATCTCGCGTGGCAGGCGCTGACGCTCGATGCCGGCCATGGTGCAGGCGCGGGTGCCAAAGCGCTCGCCAGCTTTCGCGCGAACCGCACGACAGGCCTGCTGGTCGCGCTCGCCTGTTGGGTCGTGGGCAATGCCGGGGTGTAAGCGCCGACGCGTGCCTATGGCATTTCATGATCCGGCGTTTTCGCGTATCGCAAGGCGGATGCCCGCCTCTCCGCCCCCGCAAACCTTTCGCGTCAAGAACTTCGGTTGCCAGATGAACGTCTATGACGGCGAGCGCATCGGCGAGCTGCTGACGAGCCAGGGCCTCGCCCCGGCGAGCGATGGCATCGAGGCGGACCTGGTGGTGCTCAACACCTGCCACATCCGCGAGCGCGCGGCCGAAAAGGTCTATTCGGATATCGGCCGGCTGCATCGCGATGATGGCGGCGTGCCGCTGATCGCGGTCGCCGGCTGCGTCGCGCAGGCGGAGGGCGAGGAGATCATGGCGCGCGCGCCGGAGGTGCGGATGGTGGTCGGCCCTCAGGCCTATCATCGCTTGCCCGCGATGATCGAGGAGGCCGTCGCGGGCCGCCGCGCGATCGATACCGACATGCCGGTCGCCTCGAAGTTCGACGCGCTGCCGGCGAGGCGGCGTTCGGGGCCGAGCGCGTTCCTGACGGTGCAGGAGGGATGCGACAAGTTCTGCACCTATTGCGTCGTGCCCTATACGCGCGGCGCCGAGATCAGTCGGCCGTTCGCGGCGTTGATCGCGGAGGCCGAGCGGCTGGTGGACGGCGGCGCGCGCGAGATCACGCTGCTCGGCCAGAACGTCAACGCCTGGGCCGGACAGGATGCAGGCGGACGCGCGATCGGCCTCGACGGCCTGATGCGTGCGCTCGCGGCGATGCCCGACCTTGTGCGTATTCGTTACACGACCAGCCATCTCAACGACATGACTGACGGCCTGATCGCGGCGCATGCGGAGATGCCTAAGCTGATGCCGTTTCTCCACCTGCCGGTGCAATCTGGCAGCGATCGAATGCTGCGCGCGATGA
Organism: uncultured Novosphingobium sp.; assembly: GCA_964242815.1. GTDB lineage: Bacteria > Pseudomonadota > Alphaproteobacteria > Sphingomonadales > Sphingomonadaceae > Novosphingobium. The sequence continues at coordinate 114,466 of CAXSZV010000003.1, read as the reverse complement.
ACCGCGGTCATTCGGTGGCAAGCTATCTTCGCGTTCTCGGTCGCGTGCGCGCGGTCCGTCCTGACATCGCGCTGTCGGGCGACTTCATCGTGGGTTTCCCCGGGGAGACGGAGGCGGACTTCGCGCAGACGCTGAAACTGGTCGAGGCGGTCGGTTACGCGCAGGCCTATAGCTTCAAGTACTCGCCGCGCCCCGGCACTCCGGCGGCGACGATGGCCGGGCAGGTCGCGCCCGAGCTGATGGACGATCGCTTGCAGCGGTTGCAGACGGCGATCGGACGCGGCCAGCTCGCGTTCAACCGGGCGAGCGTCGGGCGATCGTGCGATGTGTTCGTCGAGCGGCGGGGAAAGCTCGCCGGGCAGTGGCTGGGCAAGTCGCCATGGCTGCAGTCGGTGCATTTCATCGGGACGGCGAACGTCGGCGATATCGTCACGGTCGATCTGGTTTCGGCCGGACCCAATTCGCTCGGCGGACGGCTGGCGCACGCCGCGCCGACTTTCGCGGTTGATGCGGCGTTGTGCGCCGCATGACCGATACGCAACCGCCGGCCGGCACCAGCGCGTCGCGCACGTGGCTCAAGATCTTCGGCTTCCTCATCGCGCTGTGTGCCGGGATATTCCTTTCGCAGCTGGTCGGCGGCTTGATCCGCCGCAACTCGGCGGGGTCGCAGGACAGCGCGCTCGCGGTCAACCTGCGTGCGGCGGCCGACCAGATTCGCGCGCAGGCCCCGATCAAGGTCGATGCGATGACGACGCTGAACGGCGCGGCATCGATAGGGGACACGATCATCTACACGATGACGCTGGCGCAGGATGTGCCGACCGCCCAGCTCCCTGTGGCGCAGGCTTGGGCGCAGCGGACGGTCACCAAGCGCGCCTGCGCCGATCCCGAGGTCCGCAAGCTGATCGACGAGGGCGGCAAGATGCGGTGGATATATACTGATGTAACGGGCGATCAGTTCACCGCGAACTTGGGCAAGTGTGTGTGATCGCTCGCTAAATCGAGCCTGGCATCGTGATGCTCGACGTTGCCAACGTCGATCGGCCTACTTGTATTGCGGCGGTGCGGCTTTACGTTGGCCGGCGTCCGCATCGTGCCTGGCTGGAAGGAACGCATTGGCCCGCAAAGCAGTCCGCGTCGATCCATCGGCGCAGTTTCGCTCCGTGGTCCAGCGGCGCGCGCGGGCCGAGCTGGATTTCGCCGAGCCCGCGGTGCTCGGGGCGCTGTTCGGGCAGTTCGACGCCAATCTCGTTCAGATCGAGAACCGCCTGGGTGTCTATATCGCGGCGCGTGGCGACAAGGTGCATATCGAGGGGCCGGAAGATTCGGTTGCGCGCGCGCGCGATACGCTGCGCGCGATGTCACAGCGGCTCGAGCAAGGACACGATCTCGATGCCGGCGCGGTCGACGCGCTGATCGCGATGACCAATCAGCCGACGCTCGAAGGGATCATCACCGGTGCGCCCGACGGTGCGCCGCCGATCATGATCCGCACGCGCAAGAAGACGATCGTGCCGCGTTCGCGTACGCAGATCGACTATATGCACGCGCTCGCGAAGTCCGACATCATCTTCGCGCTCGGGCCGGCGGGCACCGGCAAGACCTATCTCGCCGTGGCGCAGGCGGTCAGCCAGCTGATGACGGGGTCGGTGCAACGGCTGATCCTGTCACGTCCCGCGGTCGAGGCGGGGGAGCGGCTCGGCTTCCTGCCCGGCGACATGAAGGAAAAGGTCGATCCCTATCTGCGGCCCTTGTACGACGCGCTCTACGACTGCATGCCGCCCGAGCAGGTCGAACGGCGGATGGCCTCGGGCGAGATCGAGATCGCGCCGATCGCGTTCATGCGCGGGCGCACACTCGCCGATGCCTTCGTGATCCTTGACGAGGCACAGAACACCAGCGCCTCGCAGATGAAGATGTTCCTGACCCGTTTCGGCCAGAACAGTCGCATGGTGGTTTGCGGCGATCCGCGCCAGGTCGACATTCCCGGTGGCCCCGAAATGAGCGGGCTTGCAGACGCGGTTCGTCGTCTTGATGGTGTGCAGGGCATCGCGACCGTTCGCTTCGGCATTGCCGATGTGGTGCGCCATCCGATCGTCGGGCGGATCGTCGAGGCATACGAAGGACCGGACGCCGCCGACCGGGGGTGACATCCGTGTTGCGCCAGCGACACGGGGCGCGATGGCCGGCGGCGCGCAGACCGGCGGTGAACGTCAGACGGAGGTGGATCGCGATCGCTTGCGGACGTAGCCGGCCGATGGTTCGGCGTCGAGTTGCCGTACGAGTTCGGCGCGTGCGCGCGCCACACGGCTTTTCATCGTCCCGATCGCGCACTGGCTGATCTCGGCCGCCTGTTCGTAAGTGAACCCGCCCGCGCCGACGAGCATTAGCGCCTCGCGACGCTCGGGCGAAAGCTTCTGCAGCGCGACTTCCATATCCGCGACATGCAAACCCTCTTCCTGCGCTGGATCGATCGTCAACAGGCGCTCGGCCAGATCGGGATCGTAGTCCGCATGGAAGCGCGCGCGGCGCAGTTCGCTGAGGTAATGATTGCGCAGGATCGTAAAGGTCCAGGCGCGGATGTTCGTCCCGGGTGCAAAGCGATCACGCGCGCCCCAGGCCTTGATCGCCGTTTCCTGCACCAGGTCGTCGGCGACGTCCGCCCGCCCGGACAGCCCCCGCGCAAACGCGCGCAGATGCGGCAGCGTCGCTAGGAGATCGCGCTTGAACGCATCATCCGCGTCGGTGATCGCCGTCGCATCACCCATCGCTGTCCTTATCGAGCTTCTTCAGCAAATCGTCGAAACTCGCGGGCAGAGGCTCATGCAGGACCGAGTCATACAGTTTGCGCAGTCCGTTGGCCCATCCGGGCTCGCGCGGCTTGGCATGAGGGATCGGACGCAAACCGAGGATCCCCTTAGGCTGATCGTCACCCGGCGGATAACTCAAGGCAAGCTCCATCGAAGCAAAATCCCGTAACCAGATGCTGCCGGATAGTGGCGCGACTGGAGCATTCGGAACATTCGAATGGTGACAAGGTTCCATTTGCGGTGAGGCGGCGGAATTGGCGCTCAAGTGGATCAGCGAACACTCATACGCAAGCCGACGCCGTCTGGCGCTCCTTTGCCTATCGACGACGCCTTGCTTGCGCGCGTCGAGAAACAGGCTTGGTTTCACCGGTATCCGCGCGGCTGGCCGCTCGCGCTGTTCCTGATCACTATGCTAGGCACACTGGCTAGTGTCGCCGGGATCGAGCACGCCGATCAACAGGCGCGCGCGGCTGAACTCGATCGCAATGCGACCGAGATCGCATCGGGCCTGGAACGCCGTGCGTCGGAAACCGTCGCAATGCTGCGCGCCGCAAGCGCGCTGTTCAGCTTCCGCGAAGTAAGCCCCCTGCAATTCAAACAGTTCGCAGACGATCTCTACACACGCGGCCAGTATAGCGGTCAGTATCGCGGAGCGTTGGGCATCGGCTGGGCACCCCTGATCTCACCGGCTGGGGTGCCCGCGCTCGAGGCCGAGGTGCGACGAGAAGGCAATGTCAGTTTCCGCGTGCGGCCGGCCCCCCGGCCAAACCAACGATTGGTCGCGCCGGTGATCGATGTCATGCCACTGAGCCCGGCGACGCGCGTTGCGATCGGCTACGATATGTTTTCGGATGGCGCGCGGGCAGCGGCGATGCGCCGCGCGCTTGATCTGCAGCAGCCGGTCGCCTCGGGTCGGCTGTTGTTGCTTGACCCTGATGAGAGGCAGTCGGCACGATCGGCGGTGGGCTTCCTCATTTATGTGCCCGTCTATCGCGATGAAGCGGATCATAACAAGGCGACGGCGCTGGTCTACAGCCCGGTGCGCGCGGACGCGTTCCTCGATTCAGCTGCTGAACTCTATCGCCGGCGGGGGGTGGCGATCGCGATCTACGACGGCGATCCCGCGTCCGACCACCTGCTGGCATTGCGCGCCGCGCCCGGCCGCGCGGGCGTGTCGATCGACCGGCGGATCACGATCGCCAACCATGACTGGACGTTGCGGGTCAGCGCCAACAACGCGAGAACGCTAACGCTGCCATCGCGGGTGACGCTGGTCGTCGGGATCTTGCTGGGCTTGCTGGTGATGTACGTCGCGCGGGTCATCACGCGGCGGGCCCTGGAGGATCGCGAGGTGCTCGAAGCGCTGCACCGACAAGCGGCGATCCGAACCCAGTTGACTCGCGAACTCAACCATCGTGTCAAGAACACGCTCGCCAACGTGCTGTCGATCGTATCGCTGACGCGGCGACGATCAGCCGGGCTCGACGATTTCGCCGAAAGCCTGTCCGCCCGCATCCGCGCGCTCTCGGCGACGCACGATCTCCTGGCGCAGAGCGACTGGAACGACGCGCCGATGGCCGAGATCATCAGGAGCGAGCTTGCCCCTTATTTACAGTCCGATGATGAGCACGTGCAGATGTCGGGTCCCGCGATCAGCCTCGCGCCGAGCGACGCATTGTCGCTGGGGCTGGCGATCCACGAACTGGCGACGAACGCCGCGAAGTATGGCGCGCTGAGCACCGCCGATGGTCGTATCGCGGTGACTTGGCGTCAGGTGTCCGCCGATGTCGCGCAACTTGATTGGCGCGAATCGGGCGGACCACCGGTGACCGAACCAAAGCGCCGTGGTTTCGGTCGCGACCTCATCGAAAAGATCGTATCGCATGAACTGCGCTCGCAAGTGGAGCTGCGTTTCTTACCAGGCGGCGTCGAGTGTCGGCTGATGGCGCCGATCCGCCGCGTCGGCGCATTCGCCATCCGCCAGGACCGAGCCGCGTCGGGCTGACGTGCGCGTAGGGCAGTCCTTAGCTCGGCACCGCCGACCTGCCAGTCGGCATCGCGAGGCTCGGTCAATTCAGCGGGCGGCTGGAGCCGAAGAACAGCGCCTGGCTGATCGCCGCGCGCACCGTCGTCTCCTGAAACGGCTTGGTCACCAGATAGGTCGGCTCGGGCCGCTCGCCGGTCAGCAGCTTTTCGGGATAGGCGGTGATGAAGATCACCGGCACGTCGTCAAGCTTGAGCAGGTCCTCGACCGCATCGATACCCGAGCTGCCGTCGGCGAGCTGGATATCGGCGAGCACCAGCCCCGCAGGTTGCGCATTGAACAGTTCGATAGCCTGCGTTCGCGTCGTTGCGGTGCCGACGACGTTATGGCCCAAATCGGTAACTAGCCCCTCAAGCTGCATCGAGATCAGCGGCTCGTCCTCGATGATAAGCACGTCGGTGGCGCATTCGGCATCAATCTCGCTGATCGCCTGCGCAACCAACGCGCCGACCTCTTCCACCGGAATATCAAGGATTTCCGCGGCTTCTTCGGAAGTGAAGTCTTCAAGCGTCGTCAGCAACAACGCCTGACGATGCGCGGGCGTCATCTGGCCCAGCTTCTCCTGCGCCGCCCGGTCGTGCAGGCCGCCGATCGTATCGTCGTCGGTATCGACATGGCTTGACGACCAGATGCGGTTGAACGCCGCATAAAGCGCGGTCCGGCCCGCACCGATGCGTTCGCGCAGACTGCGATCGGCCAGCGCGGCTTCGAGCGTTGCGCGGACGTAGGCATCGCCCGATGGTTGCGATCCGGTGAGCGCGCGTGCGTATCGGCGCAGATAAGGGAGTTGACCGGCAATCTGATCGGCTAAGGACATGTAACAACCTCGAAAGCGCGCACCGTCTATTCGCCGACCCGTCCGATGTTCGGCACCTTAGTTACCCGTGCAGTTAGGTTCCCGTGCATTTAGCCCGCAAGCGCGCGGATGCAACCGACATAGGTTGACCCCGCCGCGGCTGGATGGCGACTGGGCGCCGATGAACAAGCTCATCGGGAGCAATTACCCGATGCGCGGAGCAGATATAGCGCCTGCATTTTGCGATGATCTTGGAACCAAGCGATGTCCGCCTGGTTCATACTTCATCACCGCCGGCTTTCCCCCTCCCCCCATGGTGCCGCGGTGGTCTGATCCGGGCCCTCGAGTCTTCCCCCCGACTCGAGGGCTCTTTCTCGATCCCAGATGCGCGGCGCGCAGGCACCATCGGACCGCTTCGGGAACTTTCGGGTCGCCGCATCGTTAGGATGTTGAACCTGAGGGGAATACGATGACATCGATAGCAGCCGAGCCGGAAAAGACGGCGCGCGATAGCGCCGAACAGGATGCTGCACGAATTCAGCCGCTTTCCGAACGCGAATTTCGTCGCGCGCTGTCCGACGTTGCCCCTCATCTGCGTGCGTTTGGCCGCGCGTTGTGTGGTTGTCGCGACCGTGCTGACGACCTTGCGCAGGAAACCCTGCTTCGCGCATGGGCCGCACGCGACCGATATAGCGCGGGCACCAATTTCAAGGCTTGGACGTTCACCATCCTGCGCAATCATTTCTACAGCGAAGCGCGCCGCAGCCGATTTCACGGGGAATATGACGAGGTCGCGGCGGAACGTATCTTGCGCGCGCCGCCCTCGCAGGAGGGGGCGGTGGAGCTTGCCGACGTGCTTCGCGCGCTCAGCGTTATTCCGACCAATTACCGCGAGGCGCTGATCCTCGTCGCGGCCGGCAACCTCTCCTATGAAGAGATCGCGCAGATCTGCGGGATCGCGCTCGGTACGGTGAAGAGCCGGATCTGCCGCGCGCGGGCGATGCTGAGCCAGGTCATCCAGTCGGGTCAGCTTCCCGATTTCCGGCACAATTTCGTCATCTCCGGAGAGGCGATCGATGCTTTCTTCGGCGAATTGACGCGCATCGCCAATTCCAACGCTGCAATCTCAAACGCGGCGAATACGAAGGCCATCGCCATCGCCGCGTAATCCGCGCGCTCGGTATCATCGTTGGCTGTAAGGGGCTTTCCGGCCATGCCGGATGGCCCCATTTGTTTGAAAGTCCAGACGTCCATGCCGAGCGCCTTCGTCACGACGTTGCAGTATGCGGGCGCTGGTGCCGCCACCATCGCCGCGCTTATAGTTTCGCTGAACCTTGGTCGCCGCTGGACGGGCATCGGCTTCGTCATTTTCGTGTGCAGTTCGCTGGCGCTGATCGCCTGGGGCTTTCTGCAAAAACACAGTGAGGGCATAGGGTTACAGAATATTGTCTTGTTGATGATCAATCTGGTCGGCGTTTATCGCTACCTTGTCGCGGACAAACCGCCCAAGGCTCCAACCGAGGTTTAAAGGCGATTGTTGCATTGCGGAAACTATAGGTATGCTACGCGCGTTGTTGGTTGGGGTTTGGTCATCGTGACCGGACGCGCGAGGGTATCGGATGGAAACGCTGGACCGCGAACCGTATGACGTGCTTCACGCAGATCCCGCCACCGTCGTGCCTTTGCCGATAAGGACGGCGCGATCAATGACCTCGTCTGAAGTCCGCGTCGCTCTGATCGGCAACTACGCGCCGCGCAAATGCGGTATCGCGACATTCACGACCGACCTTCACCAGCAGCTGCACGCCTTCCATCCAGAAATCGCGATCGACTTATACGCGCTACAGGACCGCGAAGATCCGGTCGTCCACAGCGAACCGTGCTTCGAGATCGATCGGGATGATCCGGCATCTTATGCCAGCGCGGCGCGCCGCATGAACGAAGACGGGGTCGATGCCGTCTGGATTCAGCATGAATTCGGTATCTTCGGCGGTGATTGCGGAGAGGACGTGCTCGGGCTGATCGATCGCATCGCCGCGCCGCTGATCGTCACGATGCACACCGTGCTCGCCGAGCCCAACCCCAAGCAGGAACAGATCACGCGCGCGTTCCTTGCCCGCGCAAGCTATCTGATGGTGATGAGCGATGCCGGGCGGCAGGTGCTGATCGAACGGTACGGTGCAGACCGATCACGCGTGGCGATCATCGAGCATGGCGCGCCCGACCGGCCGTTGCAGTTGAGCGGCCGCAAAGCTTCCGGTACACCGATGACGCTGATGACGTTCGGTCTTCTCGGTCCAGGGAAGGGGCTCGAAACCGCCATCGCCGCGTTGCCCGCGATCGTCGCCCGCCATCCGGAGACAATCTACCGCATCGCCGGGGTCGAGCATCCGAACGAGTTGCGCCGCAATGGCGAGAGCTATCGGCAGAAGCTGATTGAACAGGCGCGGCAGCTTGGCGTTGCCGACAACATCGAATGGGTGAACCGCTTTCTGGAGACCGACGAGCTGATCGCGTTGATTCAGGAATGCGACATCTACCTCACGCCCTATCCGAACCTCGATCAGAGCACGTCGGGCACGTTGAGTTACGCTGTCGCGCTCGGGCGGGCGGTGATCTCGACCCCGTATGTCCATGCGCGCGAGGTGCTGTCCGACATCGGCGGCGTGCTGGTTCCGGTAGGCGACGCGGAGGCGATCGCGCGTGAGGCCAATCGCCTGCTCGATAACCGCGACGAGCTCGATGCGCTGCAGTTGCGCACGTACCGGCGCGGTCGCGACACGATCTGGCTCAACTTCGCGGCCAACGCCAAGGCACTGCTCGAACGGGCGGTGCACACCAAGCAACCCCCGACGGCGGCGGCGGAGTTCGCCACCCCGGGCCTCGCCGCGTTCGACGCGATCTGCGACGGCACCGGCATACTGCAACACGCGATCCATATCGTGCCCGATCGCAACCACGGCTATTGCCTGGACGACAACGCGCGCGCGCTGATGCTGGTCCATCGCGTCGCGTGGGATACCCCGCATGAAGGCTATCGGCGCGCGTCGACCTTCGCCTCGTTCGTGCAGCATGCCTGGAACCGGGACGAGCACGTCTTTCGTAATTTCATGAATTACGATCGGACCTGGTGTGAGACGTGCGGATCGGAGGACAGCAACGGTCGAGCTATCTGGGCGCTGGGCGATGCGGCACGCCATGCGGTGCAGCCCGCGCTGCGGCTATGGGCTATCGAATGCTTCGATCGTTATGCACCGATTGCGCTCAAGTTCGGCGCGGCGCGATCGCTGGCGTTCGCCGCGCTAGGATCGGTGGCTGTGCTGGCCGAGCAGCCCGGGCACGGCCTCGCCGTCGATATCGTGAACATCTGCGGACGAACACTCGAGACGCTGCTGGGCGGGGCGCGTCGGCCCGACTGGACCTGGTTCGAAAGCGTGGTCGGTTATGACAACCCCCGGTTGTCCGAAGCGCTGATCGAATGTGGCCGCGTCACCGGCAACGCGGACTGGATCGCGCTCGGCCTTGATACGCTGCGCTGGATCATGCAGCATCAGACGAGCGCGCGCGGCTTTTTCCGACCGGTCGGTTCCGAGACATTCGGCTGTGATGGCGAGTTCCTGCCGTTCGATCAGCAGCCTTTGGAAGCGTGGGCCGCGATCGAGGCTTGCGCCGTCGCGCATCGTGCCGATGGTGACAACGCCGAGTGGCTCGAACATGCCCGCCGCGCTTATCGATGGTTCTTCGGCGAGAACGATCGCGGGGCGCTGCTCGTCGATTTGCAGACGGGTTCCTGCCTCGATGGCGTGACGCCGCATGGCCCCAACCTCAATGTCGGCGCAGAGTCTCTTCTTGCTTTCCAATTGGCGTATTATAGTTTTACGCGGCTGCTCGGCCGCGTGGCCGTCGATTGGAGGGACGATGCTGCAGAGCGTCATACGCACCGGATCCGATAGCCTATTCACCATCCATCCCCTGAAACTTCGCGCGGCCCCATCGCGGGTCGTCATCCGTCCGTTCCATCTTGGCTGGCAGGCGGATAACAAGCCAAGCCCGCGCGCCGAAAAGCTCGTCGCCGATGTCCTGTCGCTGTCCGAAGATGCGGTCTTCGACGAATATAGCGCGATCATTTCGGACTTTTCCGAACGTCACTGGCAGACCGAAGCGGTGTTCGATGAACGCTACGCGGAAGTCGCGCGGCACATTCTGGTGCCGGATACCGCGTCGATCGAGCGCAAGCGGCTGATCGGTGCGTATTTTTGCCATGAATATAGCTACGCCGCCGCCGCGCTTATGAATCCCAGCGCGGTACGGCATCCCGATCAGTCAGGGCTGACGGGCGGAGCGGTCCGCTTCGTCATGTCGATGCGCGCCGTCGGCGAAGGCCACATCAGCTCGATCGCCTTTCGCGAAGGCATCGTCGAGGCCGATGGTCGGTTCGAGTTGTGGCCGCAACCCAACGTCGCCACGTCGGCCAGCCGGACGGGCGCCAAATGCGCGAACGATGACGTCTGCATCGCACGTCACCCCGAAAGCACGCTGTCGGGGACCGTCATATTCCCGCTGACCGAGCAGCAGCGTGGCGGGCTTGAGGACTTGCGTCTTACCCAGTTCGATCATGGCGGCGGCGATTGCGAATGGGTCGGGACCTACACCGCCTATGACGGGTCGAGCATCCGCAGCGAACTCATGCGCACGCGCGATTTTCGCGATTTTACGCTCGGGCCTATCCACGGCCACGCGGGCCGGAACAAGGGAATGGCGCTGTTCCCGCGTAAGCTTGGCGAGCGCTACCTCATGCTCGGACGGCAGGACGGCAAGAACCTCTACCTGCTTTCGTCCGACCGGCTCGATCGTTGGGACGACGACGGCGTGTTGCTGCTCGAGCCGAAGTTCGCCTGGGAGTTCACTCAGCTGGGCAATTGCGGCAGCCCGATCCCGACCAAGGACGGCTGGCTGGTGCTGACGCACGGCGTCGGCGCGATGCGCAAGTATGCGATCGGCGCGATGCTTCTCGATTATGATGATCCCGCGCGGGTGATCGCACGCAGCGCCCGTCCGATCTTGTCCGCCAAGGATAGCGACCGCGAAGGTTACGTGCCCAACGTGGTCTACACGTGTGGTGCGATGGCGGTGGGCGAGACGCTGTTCATGCCCTACGGCATTTCGGACAGCGCGATCGGCTTCGCCTCGGTGTCGTTCGCCGATCTGATCGCATCGTTGGATTGAGCGGCCGCGTTAGCCGCGAAGCCGGGCGGTGACAGGCGATCGCGGTCACGCGCCGATGATCTGCCGGCTCCAGCTGCCCGTGCAAGCCTTCACCAGGCGAACGATCGTGAACGATCCGGCGAGCGCGACGGCGGTCAACAGGATGAACGCGATCCCCCCATGCACCGGCACCCACCCGCGCTCCGCGACCATGACGATGGCCGCTATGACGAAACCGTGCACGAAGTAGATGCCGAAGCTGAGCTCACCAAGCTCGAGCATGAGCCTTGGAACCGAACGGCTTACCAACAGCAACACGCCGATTAGGCCGAGCGCGAAGAGCAGCTTGCCGAGGAAGGCGGGGGTGGCGCCCAGGTGGAACGACTGCGGCAGCAACACCAGGAGGAATCCCGGTAGGAGCGCGGGCCAGGTCCGCATCAACCAGGGGAACGCGATCCGCTGATACCGGCACAAGGCCATGCCGATGATGAATACCGGTAGATAAAAAACCGCCGCGATCACCGGGTCGTTGTCGCCCTGCGGCCTGCCGACCGCCAGCGCGATGAGCAGCAGTGGCGCGATCGACCAGTATGCGCGCTTGTCGTCGAGGCGCTTGAGCAACGGCGTCATCAGATAGATCAGGCAGATCATCGGCACGTACCAGAAGGGCCCCAGATGCGTACCGGTAAGGATCATGAACCCGGTCTCCTCGATCGGCGTATCGACCCAGGCGGGTGCGCCCAGGTGGCTGATCTTTTTCGACCCGACCAGGTACAAGGCGATGGGCACCACCGACATGACCAGATACGGCGCGACGATGGTCTTGGCTTTTCCGACCAGGAACGTCCGATAGTCGAAGCCTGCCAACAGCATCGCGAAGAGAAAGCCCGAAACCAGCACGAATACGCTGTTGACGTGATAGAACAGCCGCGAAATCGTGGCGAACCGGTAATCGCCCAGTTCGAGCATCGCGCCCAGCGCATGCGCGATGACGACCAGCACGATCGCCGAAGCACGAAGCGATTGGACGAAGTTTGTGTCGAGCGAGCGCCGCGTCGGCTCATACATTGCGACACGATGCGATGCGGTCGATCGCGCGGTGGCAAGTTCGGTCAGCGTCATCCGCTCCCACGCCGCCGGCAGCGCGCCCAATGTCTGCTCGATCAGGATCGCGGCCTCGACATGGTTGAGCGAATCGCCACCGATCGCCGCGAAACTCGCGGTCGGGGGAAGGCTTGCACGGCGTGCAAGGCGAGCGAGCAGCGCGCCATAAGCCTCGAGCGGATCGGCTTCGCCCGGTGGCCCGGCAACCTGCGGCGAGCGCTGAGGAGCCGGAGCGATCAGCAGCCGATCCGCCATCACCTGGCGCGCCAACTCGCCGCGCTGGACCTTGCCGGTCTCCGTCATCGGCAGACGCCGCACGCACACGACGTGGAGCGCTTCACCCGGAGCGACGCCCATCGTCGCGAGTTCGGCCATGGCGGCCATCCTAGCGGCATCGGGATCGACCGGCGCCCCCTCGCTGATCGCCACCAGGATGCCGTCGCCGCGAAGATCGTCGGGCACCCGCGCAACCGCCAGGCCCTGTTCGATGAAGAGGCCACGATCCGTCGCCAGACGAGCGCGGATACGGTCTTCCAACTGATCGGGGACAAGCTTTACGCCGCCGCAATTGATGACGTCGTCGGCCCGTCCTTCGAAATAGAGGTATCCATCTTCGATGACGCCACGATCGTTGGTGACGAGCCAACCGTCGCGGCCACACAGGCTTCGCAGCGATCCGTTCTCGATCTGCTGCGTGGCGACGTGGCGGCCACGGATCGTGATACGACCATCGTGGTTGATCGCAAGATCGGTTCCCATCATCGGCCGGCCGACCGATTCGAGCGCGTTGCCGGTCGTGGCCGAGATGTCGAGAAACGTGCTGCGCGACGCCTCGGTCAGGCCGTAATGCTGCACGATCCGCGCGTTCGGAAACAGATGCTTGAGCTGCTCTTTTTCGGCGCGCGCCATGTACTGGCTGCCCAGCTCGATCCAGCGGAGCTTCTCGCCGATGCCGGCGAACAGTTCCGCTTGTTTCAGCATCACGCGCGCGATCGTCGGCACAATCGACAGCGCATTGACGTCTCCCGCCCGAAGCATGTCGACGAACTCGCGCAGATCGAAGCCACGCTCGGGCAGGAAAGCGGCGCCGCCCACCGCGGCCAGCGCGCGAAAACGGCCGAGCCCGAACGAGTACGTCGGCGGGATCCCCACGTATTCGGCCGCTTCGTGGTTGAGTGCCATCGCAGTGTTCAAGCGCGTCACGACGTCGGCCAGCGCCGCGTGAGTCAGCAGGATGCCCTTGGGCTGTCCAGTGGTTCCCGAAGTGAACGATACCTGCGCCAACCCGGGTTCGTCGATCGGCCGCAATCGTTCGGCGAACCAACCCGTCTGCTTGGGCGGGTTGACGGCCCCGCACAGCGAGATGCCAGGCAGCTGTCGCGCGGCGTCGAACGAGCGCGCGAACACGAAAGGCTCGCGGGCGACATAGAGATCGAAGACGGACTGAATTGTCGCGATCGATGGTCTCGCGATCAGCGCCACTAGCGGCAGATCCTTATCCGTCCGACGGACGGCATCTGAATAATCAAATCCCGGCACGCCAAGCGTGTCAACCGACGAAGATTTAAGCGAGTCAGCGAGCAATTCAGACGAAGGCGCTCGCGCCCTGGATTGGCTCATGTTAGCTATTTCCCTGACCTAAACTTGTTAAAGGTGAAGTCAGGCTGGGAATATCGATGCTATTGTTTACTAATATGATTCCCTGTGCCCAATGTCTTTATTGGACAAACTGAGGTTTAGTATATTAATGTAGATTAACTATATCATGAAACACTTTGTTCACTTATGGCACAGCAAAGCGGTGATGTTGTTGGTAAGCTCGCATTTTGCACCAACAGGGCGCTCAAGAAAAGTCGGGTGCTTGAGCCGATGGAAACGCTTCGTTTGCCATTCAAAATGATGGGTAATTTACAGGGTAAGAAGTGCAGGCGATTTGGGCTTTGGAGTTAAGTTGCCCAAGGCATCCCGATCGCCGGGAAGTGCCGCGTCGTCGGCCCATGCGCTGCGGTTAATTTGCCGTATCGCCGCCGCGCCTCACAGCGGCGAAGCGCCGGCGATTCAGACCTTGCCGACCGCGTGTTCGCCGGCTTCGCCAGGCTGAATCGTCTGGCCGGTCAGCAACTTGAACTTCCCCTTCACCGACAGATCGGCGGTCCAGATTTCAGCCTCCGCGATGTTGAGACGCAGCATCACGAGGTTTGGATCGGTTTTGCCTCCCGGAAACCATGCCTCGACCTGATTGCTCCAGTGTTTCTCGAACACGTCGCGATCGTCCTCGGTGACGATCGTGCCGGCGAGGCACGCGAAGACGTCGTGGCCTTTGCTGACGAACTGCCCCATCGCGGCGCCGCCCGCGGCGATGCGGTTGTCTCGGCCCGCATAGAACCAAATCGCGTGGTGCGCATCACGATCGAGCTGCGCGGTCATCGGCTCGGCATGCTCGTGCGAGGCGTCCAGCTTCATCATGATGAACGGGCTGGCTTCGAACGCGTGCCAGAATTCGTCGCGAATGTCCTTGTTCATGCCTATCTCCTGTCGCGCCCATGTCATTGGGCGACGTTTGCCTGATCTTTAAGCTGAAACGTCCGAGGCTCGACCGGTTCCGCATCGCTGACCGGGCGCAGATGATGCACTTCGGCCTCGGCACAATCCAAGTCCTGAGCCATCGCCGGTGGCTCATCGCGGCCCATCGACCAGTTGCCGCGCATGCGGACCTTTGCGTTGGGAGCGCACCAGATTTCGCCGGTTTCATCGATCGCGGTGACCCAGATCAGGTTGTGTTCGGGCCCATAATCGATGACGCCGAATGCGGTGCCCTTGCCCTTGCCGATGACGAAGAGCGGTATCGACGAGACCAACTGGGTAAACGACATGGGATCGCCTAGTTTAATCCGGATATATACGCGCGAACCGGTGATGCCGTTCCGCGTCCTTCTGCGGGACCTTCATCCCGCCTTGTGCGCAAGCCGCAAGTCACTCACGAGGTCGGCGAACGCGCGCTCCGCAGCGTCGCGTTCGGGCAGGCGCAGCACATAGGCGGGATGATAGGTCACGACGCCCGCTCCATGCTCGAGCGCCAGCGGCGTCCCGCGCATCCGGCCGATCGCGCCGGTCTTGCCTGTGACACCGCGGATCGCGGTCGCGCCGAGCATGACGATCGACGGCGGACGGACCAGGCCGATTTCCTGATCGAGCCACCAGCGGCACGCATCGACTTCACCCGTCCCCGGCGTCTGATGCAGCCGGCGCTTGCCGCGCATCACATACTTGAAATGCTTGACCGCGTTGGTGACGTAGACCGTCTTGCGATCGATGCCCGCCTCATCCAGCGCCTGGTTCAGCAGCTTGCCCGCGGGGCCGATGAACGCGCGGCCGACCTTGTCCTCCTCGTCGCCCGGCTGTTCACCGACGATCATCATCCGCGCGTCGCCCGGTCCTTCGCCGAACACGCTGCCGCCGGTGCCGCAATGGCCGCCCTGGCCGTCGGGCGGCCCCTGCCACAATGGGCAGCGGCGGCACGATCGCGCCTCCTCAGCCAATGCGTCGAGCGTCGTCGGCCGATCCTGCGGCGCGGTAACTTGCGCGGTCATCGCCGCCTCCCTTGCCTGCGCCCCGGCGATCAGCGGCGCGATCAGTTGCGCCTCGGGCAGGTTCTTCCAGTATCGGCGCGGCATTTCCTTCACCATCGCGCCCACTTTCAAGCGCGCGGGGTTGAAGATCGACGCGTAATATGTGCGCCACATCTCCTCGACCTCGTCCTCGGTGGGTGCCGCCGAGCGATCGACTCCGGGGCTCTCGGTCAACCGTTCGCCATCCCAGTGGATGCACAGCTCGGGCGTTAGGATCGACCAGCGCATTCCGGCAAAGCGCCGCTGGAAGAAGCCCGCGTTGGCGCGCACGATGTGGTGATCGGGTTCGAACCAGGCGACGTAGCGCGTGCCGCCAGCACCGGGCGCATCGGCGGGTTCCGTGACTTCGCGAAAGCGGACGAAGGCGTGCATCTTGTGCTTGTCGCGCCGCACCGCCTTGGCCAACATCTCGACCCGCCGCACCAGCGGATCAGCCTGATCGTCGAGCAGCTTGGGATTGTCCTGGAGACGGCACAGCAGCTGATACAGCAGGGCAAACCGTTCGCGGTCGCTATGCAGGATCGCCGCGCCCGCAAGCTCGGGAAAGGCGCGCGGAACGCGTGGCGGTGTCGCGGGCTCGGGCGGCAGTCCTTCGCCTGGATCGGCGAACAGTTCGTCCGCTCCGCCCGCCGTCTGCCAGATGATCCGTTCGCCGGGAACGCCCGCACCGACGAGCCGACGGGCGGCATCGCGCCACCCGTCGAAATCGTCCTCACCCGCAAGCACCACTACCAGCGCCGATGGCGCGGCGGCGGTCGTTGCGGTCAGCGCGTTATTCGCGGCTGTCACGTCACTCGCGAGAGTCACCGGGGCCCTCGGCCTCCGCCCGCTCGAGCTCCGCGGGTTTACGCTCCTCGAACGTGTCGGCGAGGCGTTCCTCCTCAGCGTCGGTCAGCTTCTTCGCCGCCTCGGGGAACATTTCCTCCTCTTCCTCATCGATGTGATGAAGATAGCGGTGGCGCATCTGATAAAAGGTTTCGACCCATTTGTCCGAACCGGCCGCTTCGTGCGTCATCTCGCCCAGGTAATCGTCGATTTCCTTGTGCTCGCTGACCGAATGGCGGGCTTCGTCGCGTAGATCGGGATTGGCGAGCATCGTGGCGTAGAGCGATTCCTCCTCGGCGGCGGCGTGCGCCTGCAATTCCTTGCGCAACGCTTCGAACAACGACTGGCGCTCCGACAGGTCGATGGTTTCGCCGATCTGCTGAAGCAGCTGGCGATGGCGATCGTGATCGTGCTTCAGGTCTTCGTAAATTCGCGCTTCGGTCATCGCAAACTCCTGGTTGCCTGTGCAATACGCAAGCCCTTCGCGAGTTGCCGCTGCGAACGATTATCACGCGGCATCGCCGCGAGCTCCTCCGCACTAAAGGCGGCGGCGCACTAAGCGGCGAACAACTCCAACTGCCTTGCGGGCGGCGTCACCGTACGCCGCAGATCGAGCTGGTCGGTCAGCAGCGTCGGCCGCCAGTCGGCGGTGACGATGAATGGGCGCACTTTGGCGACCGACACGGTGAGGCGAGCGATGTCGTCCAGCCGCAGCTGACGCCAGCGCCGCGTCGACAGGATCGTCTTCACCGCCTTCGTCCCGAGACCCGGAACGCGCAGTAACGCCTCGCGCTCGGCGCGATTTACATCGACGGGAAAGCGATCGCGGAACTTCAACGCCCAGGCGAGCTTGGGATCGATGTCGAGCGGCAGCATGCCGCCATCGGTTGCATCGCGCACTTCCCACGGTTCGAAGCCGTAGAACCGCATCAGCCAGTCCGATTGGTACAACCGGTGCTCGCGCATCAGCGGCGGTCGTTTGAGCGGCAACACCGCGCTCGCATCCGGGATCGGCGAGAAAGCGGAGTAATAGACGCGGCGCATGCCGAACCGGTTGTAGAGCCCCGCCGCGCTGTCGATGATGTCGCCGTCAGTCGCGGCGTCCGCGCCGACGATCATCTGCGTCGACTGGCCGGCGGGAGCATAGCGCGGCGCCGACTTGAAACGCTTCGACGCATCCTTCGCCTCGACGATCGCGGTGTTCATCCCCGCCATCGCGCCGGTGATCCGTGCTTCCGACTTGTCGGGCGCAAGCCGCGTCAACCCGGCGACGGTCGGCAGTTCGATGTTGATCGACACGCGATCGGCATAGAGCCCCGCGCGCTCAACGATCTCCTGATCCGCGTCGGGAATCGTCTTGATGTGGATATAGCCCTTGAAGCCATGCACCTCGCGCAATTGCCGCGCGACTTCGACGAGCTGTTCCATCGTATAATCGGGCGTTTTGATGATGCCCGACGATAGGAAAAGCCCTTCGATATAATTGCGGCGATAGAAGTTGAGCGTGAGATCGACGACTTCTTCGGCAGTGAACCGCGCACGCCGTACGTTCGATGATTTGCGGTTGATGCAATAGTGGCAGTCGAAGATGCACACGTTGGTCAGCAGGATCTTGAGCAGCGAGATGCAGCGGCCATCGGGCGCATAGGCGTGGCAGATGCCCATCCCCTCGGTCGAACCGATCCCGCCCTTGCGGCTGTCGCGCTTGGCGGTGCCCGACGACGCGCATGATGCATCGTACTTCGCGGCATCGGCGAGCACGGCCAGCTTTTCGCGAAGGGACATCTGCGCCATCGCGTTCAAGATATGTTCTGTAGTTCGCGATGTCGAGCGTCGCTTGACAACTGTCCGCCGATCCGTGCGTTTGCATCGACAGGATGGCGACAGGGCTGAACTATGCGAACGATGGCGCAGCGGGCATCACGCGCAGCCGCGTGCGTGATTACTGGGCCTATCAGACCGCCGATGGCGAGCGGATCACCGATCGCGACGAGATTGATCGACTGAACCGCATCGCGCTGCCGCCGGCGTACGAACGGTGCTGGTATTCGGCCGATCCCGACGCGCATCTGCTCGCGTTCGGGTTCGACGCGCGCGGGCGCAAGCAGTACCGCTACCATCCCGATTTTCGCGAAAGCCGCGAAGCGTACAAGTTCGAGCTGTGCCCCGCGTTCGGTCGCGCGCTGCCCAAGGTGCGCAAGCGAATCGCCGCCGATCTTGGCGCACGCGGACTGACGCGCGACCGCGCGATCGCCTCGGTCGTCGCGCTATTGGATACGGGCGCGATCCGCGTGGGGAACGAGGCGTACGCAAAGGCCAACAAGAGCTTCGGCGCGACCACGCTGCGCAATCGCCATGCGAAGATCGAGCGCGGCGTGCTACGGCTGCACTTCAAGGGCAAGTCGGGCAAACAGCACGATATCGCCTGTGACGATCCCAAGCTCGTACGTCTGGTCAAGCGAATGCAGGACCTGCCGGGCCAGCACCTGTTCCAGTACCTCAATGACGCGGGCGAGCCGACGCCGGTCCATTCGCACGATGTCAACGAATACATCCACGCGGCGATGGGCGATGCGTTCACCGCGAAGAACTTCCGCACCTGGACCGCTTCGGCCATCGCGTTCGGCCTGTTGCGCGAGGATCCGGCGATGGGGCTGAAGGCGATGCTGCTGACCGTGTCCGAACGTCTCGGCAACACCCCCGCGATCGCGCGCAAGTCCTACGTCCACCCCGCGTTATTGTCGGTCGCGAAGCGCGATCCCGCGATGCTCGCGCTGATGCCCGCGAAGCTGCCGCGCGCTATTGAGTGGCTGAGCGCCGAGGAGCGCGGGCTGATCGGGTTCATGAAGAAGTTGGCCGACGTCCGGTGATGGAGCGAGAGAACCACCGTGCTGTTGCCGATCGCGCACCGTTGCGGTAGGCATAACAATGCGATTGCGCCGGGCGATGACGATTGCCACATCTGCACATTCGCTCGCGCGACGCGGCTTTAGTAAGGCGCTTTGTCGTCACAAAGGATAGCATGTCCGATCGCGTCCTTGCCGCCGCCGATACAGCGGATCGCCGGGTGCGATCACGGATCGACGTGCGTTCGCCGCCACGGCATTCCGCCCCGCTGATCGACCAGTTCGGCCGGACGATCACTTATCTGCGGTTGTCGGTCACCGATCGGTGCGATCTGCGCTGCGCCTATTGCATGCCCGAACGGATGACGTTCCTGCCGCGCAAGGACGTGCTGACGCTCGACGAACTGCAGCGCGTCGCGCTGGGTTTCATCGATCGCGGCGTGACCAAGCTGCGGCTGACCGGGGGCGAACCGCTGGTGCGCCGCGACGTGATCGACCTGTTCCGGGCTCTGGGCCGCAAGCTGGGAAGCGGTCTTGAAGAGCTGACGCTGACCACCAACGGCACGCGTCTCGCCGAATTCGCCGACGACCTTCGCGCCAGCGGCGTGCGGCGGATCAACGTCTCGCTCGATACGCTCGACCGCGCGGCTTTCGCTTCGCTGACCCGCCGGGACGCGTTGCCGCAAGTGCTCGAAGGGATAGCGGCGGCGCAGGCGGCGGGCATCCGCGTGAAGCTCAACACCGTCGCGCTCAAGGGCGTCAACGAGGACGCGCTGCCCGATTTGATCGCCTGGGCGCATGGCCGCGGCCTCGACCTGACGCTGATCGAGGTGATGCCGCTGGGCGAGGTCGAGGAAGATCGCATCGATCACTTCCTGCCGTTGTCGACGGTGCGCGAGCGGCTGGAGCGGCGCTGGAGCCTGACGCCCAGCGATCACCGCACCGGCGGCCCCGCGACCTATGTGGATATTGCCGAAACCGGCGGGCGGCTCGGCTTCATAACGCCGCTGACCAGCAACTTCTGCGAGGGGTGCAACCGCGTGCGCGTGACCGCGACGGGGCAGCTCTATGCCTGCCTTGGCGGGCGTGAGCAGGTCGATCTGCGCGCCGCGGTGCGCTCGGCCGATCCGGATCGCGCATTGGACGATGCGCTGGACCAGGCGATGCGCATCAAGCCCGCGCGGCACACCTTCGCGATCGACACGCGCGGCGCGGCCCCGGCGCTCGAACGGCACATGTCGATGACCGGCGGCTGACGGCTGGCGAGCGCTTGCGCTTGCCGAACTTGCCCAGCGCTCAGCCGACCTCGGCGATCAATTTCGCTGCTTGCGGCCCAGTCCAGTTCAAACCGCCGCCATAGCGCCAGACTTCCTTGCCAGCCGCATCGTAGAGGATCGTCGTCGGCAACGTCGCGCCACCATACTTGAATGCGAGGTTAGCCTGCGGATCGAGCCAGACGGGGAGGTGTGGTCCGCCCTTGTCCTTGAGGAATTGCGGCACCCGCGCGGTCTGCATGTCCTGCGACACCGTGACCACGCGGATCGTGCGACGGCTCGCGAGTGCATCGAGCGTCGGCAGTTCGGCGACGCAGGGCGCGCACCAGGTCGCCCACAGGTTGATCAGCAGCGGGCCCTTCGCTTTCGCCAGGTCGAGCGTCGTGCCAGCCGGATCGCGGACGGTGATCGCGGGCAGCGGCTCGCCCCTGTGTGATCGATCGACGTGCGATCGGTCGATCGCGCCGGCTGCCGTTGTGACTGGCGCGCTGGCGGTCGCGGCCGGTTGCGCGCCATCGGGGCTTTGCCTATCGCACCCAGCCATACCGACAAGAGCAACACCCAGCAATGCGGGGCCGACGACGAGCGTGAGCGAGCGGGACGACAGCACGGATACCTCCGGAGGTGGCGCGTCCCCGGACGCGACGAACGCGATGTGGGGTGGGCGGTTCGCCGAGGGACCCTCGGCGATCATGCGCGAGATAAACGCCTCGATTCCCTTCGACAAGGCGCTCTGGCGACAGGACATCGCCGCGTCCAAGGCGCATGTCGCGATGCTCGGCGCGTGCGGCATCGTCTCGAGCGAGGACGCGGTCGCGATCGAGCGTGGGCTCGACCGGGTGGCGGCCGAATACGCAGCCGACGGGGTTCCCGAGGATTGGGACCTCGAAGACATCCACATGACCACCGAGAGTCGCCTGGCGGCGCTGATCGGGCCAACCGCAGGCCGGCTGCATACCGCGCGCAGCCGCAACGATCAGGTGGCGACCGACTTTCGCCTGTGGGTCCGCGATGCCTGCGACCAGGCCGACGCCGGCTTGACGGCGTTGCAGGTCGCGCTGGTCACGCGCGCGGGCGAACATGCGGACGCGATCATGCCCGGCTTCACGCATCTGCAGACCGCGCAGCCGGTGACGCTCGGCCATCACCTGCTGGCCTATTACGAGATGATCGCGCGCGATCGCTCGCGCTTCGCCGATGCGCGCACGCGGATGAACCGCTGTCCGCTGGGCAGCGCGGCGCTCGCCGGCACCGGTTTTCCGATCGACCGCCTGATGACCGCGCAGGCGCTGGGCTTTGCGGGCCCGACCGACAACAGCCTCGATGCGGTGTCCGACCGGGACTTTGCCATCGAGTTCCTGACCTGCGCCGCGCAGACCGCGCTGCACCTGTCGCGTCTCGCCGAGGAGCTGGTGTTGTGGTCGAGCCAGCCGTTCGGCTTCGTCGCGCTGCCCGACGCGCTCAGCACCGGCAGTTCGATCATGCCGCAGAAGAAGAACCCCGACGCGGCCGAGCTGGTGCGCGGTCATTCAGGGCGCATCGTCGGCTGCCTGACCGCGCTGATGGTGACGATGAAGGGGCTGCCGCTCGCCTATTCGAAGGACATGCAGGATGACAAGCCACCGGTGTTCGATGCGGCGGGGCTGCTCGCGCTGTCGATCGCCGCTAGCACAGGGATGATCGCGGGGGCGGCGTTCCGCACGGCGCGGATGCGCGCCGCCGCCGAGCTTGGCTATGCCACCGCGACCGACCTTGCCGATTGGCTGGTGCGGACCTGCGGGCTACCGTTCCGCGAGGCGCACCACGTCACCGGCGCGGTGGTGAAGCTTGCCGAAGCGCGTGGGATCGCGCTCGATGCGGTGCCGTTGGCGGACCTCAAGGCGATCGACGCGCGGATCGATGACCGGGTCTACGCCGCGCTGTCGGTCGAGGCGTCGGTCGCCGCGCGCGCCAGCCATGGCGGAACCGCGCCCACCGAGGTACGCCGCCGCATCGCCGACGCGCGGACCGCGCTGGGTATGGAGTGATCGTTGATGCGCAGGGCAACTCTTGCCGCCACCGCCGCCGCCGTCATGGCGCTGACGGCTTGCGGACAGCGGGGCGAATTGCGGCCGAAGTCGGCGGAGGCGCAGGCACCCGCGCCTTATGGCCGTGATCAGGCGCGTTCGGTTGATGACCTGCTGACTCCGCCGGCGCAGGCCGCGCCCGAGCGCACCGTCGAACTGCACACCAAGTCCGAACCGCGCGCCGACGATCCGTTCGAACTGCCGCCCAAGGACTGACCGGGCGGATGGATCACTTCGAATATCGCGACGGCGTGCTCCATGCCGAGCGCGTGCCGCTGCCGATGATCGCTGATGCGGTGGGAACCCCCGTCTACGTCTATTCGCGCGCGACGCTGACGCGCCATGCGCGCGTGTTCCGCGATGCGCTCGCTCCGCTGCCGCGGACGCACATCGCTTTCGCGGTCAAGGCCAACCCGAACTTGGCGGTGCTCAAGCTGCTCGCAGCCGAGGGCTATGGCGCCGACGTCGTCTCGGGCGGCGAACTCGAACGCGCGCTGGCGGCGGGGATGGCGGCGCGAGACATCGTGTTCTCGGGCGTCGGCAAAACCACGGCCGAACTCGCGCGCGGGCTCGATGTCGGCATCGGTCAGTTCAATATCGAGTCGGAAGAGGAAGGTGTCGAGCTCGCCGCGCTCGCAGGCGCTAAGGGAGTGACCGCGCGGGTCGGGCTGCGAGTCAATCCTGATGTCGACGCGGGCACGCACGGCAAGATCTCGACTGGCAGGGCGGAGAACAAGTTCGGCGTGCCATACGATCGCGCCGCCCCGATCTACGCGCGACTGGCGGCGCTCCCCATGGTCGAGATGCGCGGCCTCGCGGTGCATATCGGCAGCCAGCTCGCTCGGCTCGATCCGCTCGAGGCGGCGTTTCACCGCATGGGCGACCTGATGCGCGCGATCCGCAGCCAGGGCTTGGCGGTCACGCACATTGACCTCGGCGGTGGGGTCGGCGTGCCGTACAAGGCGGGTGACGCGTATCCCTCGCCCACCGAATACGGCGCGATGGTCGCGCGCGTCTGTGCGGACTGGGACGCGTGCCTGATGTTCGAGCCGGGCCGGGTGATCGCGGGCAATTCAGGCGTGTTGCTGACCCGCGTGATCCGCGTGAAGCCCGGCGTCGCCGCGCCGTTCGTCGTGGTCGATGCGGCGATGAACGACCTTGCGCGCCCGGCGATGTACGATGCCTGGCACGATTTCGTCTCGGTCACGCCCTCGGGGCGGCGCGCGCCCGCGAACATCGTCGGTCCGATCTGCGAAAGCAGCGATACGTTCGCGATGGGTCGTGATATCGATGCGGTCGCGCCCGGTGACCTTGCCGCGTTCCGCACCGCCGGGGCATACGGCGCGACGATGGCCAACACGTACAACTCGCGCGCGCTGGTGCCCGAGGTGATGGTCGACGGGGACCGTTGGGCGGTGGTCGCCGAACGGATCGATCCCGCGACGATCCTCGCGGCGGAGCGAGTGCCAGAATGGCTGTGAGCCTTGGTGAGTGCCGACCTCCGGCCCCTCCCGCAGGCGGGATGGGAGCGGGAAGGCATGCTCATCCCCCCTCTCGCATCCGGGAGGGGTCGGGGGTGGACTTCTCAACCCGATGATCGCAAGCCTCCCCCTGTTCCACCGCATCGCCACCCAACCGGTGATCGTGCTGGGTTCCGGCGACGCGGCTGAAGCCAAGCGCCGCCTGGTCGAGCGCGCAGGCGGCGAGGTGATCGACGACCTGGCCGATGGCCTCGATCGTGGTGCGCGGCTCGCCTTCGTCGCGCATGACGACGCCGCTAGCATGGAGGCCGATACCGTCCGCGCGCGTTGTGCCGGGCTGCTGGTCAACGCGACCGACCGGCCCGAACTCTGCGACTTCACCGTGCCGTCATTGCTCGACCGCGCGCCGGTGCTGATCGCGATCGGCACCGGCGGCGCGAGCGCGGGGCTCGCCAAGGCGCTGCGCTTGCGGCTGGAGACGCTGCTGCCGCAAACACTCGGCGCGCTGGCGGATGCGCTTTATGCTGCGCGGGGCAAACTGCGCACGCGCTGGCCGGACGCGGGCGATCGGCGGCGAGCGCTGGATACGGCCTTGGGCGAGGGCGGGGCGCTCGATCCGTTGCGCGCTGATCGCGCCAGCGCGGTCGAGGCGTGGCTCACCGATGGCTGCGACGGCGAACGCAAGCAAACGGTCGAGATCAGGCTCCGCTCGGACGATCCGGAAGACCTGACCTTGCGCGAGGCGCGCCTGCTGGGTCAGGCAGACATGGTTCGTCACGACGCCGGGGTTCCCCTCGCCATCCTCGCGCGCTCCCGCGCCGATGCGATGCGGTGCGGCAGCGGTGACCAGGCTTCGTGCGATGGCCTCGTCGTCGTCCTTTACCGCGCCGCGCCCCCGTACTTATTCTAAAACATAGGTAAAGTCACAAATCGACACTTCGTCTTGCGTCATCGCCAACCGGAACGCTCGCCATCGCATCGGCTTACGTTCTGCAAGGTTTCGCGGAGAAGCGTAATGGATTTCAAAAAGTTGGCAGCGGCTTTGGGCGTGTTCTCGATCGCGCTCGGCACTGCGGAGTTACTCGGTTCAAAGCCGATAGCGCGGGCGTTCGAAGCCGAAGGGTCGCGAGGCCTGATAAAAGGCTTCGGCGCGCGCGAGGTGTTTGCGGGGGTCAACCTGCTCGCCGCGCCGGCGGTCGCGACGAACGTATGGAGCCGGGTCGCGGGCGACGGCATGGATTTGCTGGCGCTCGGCATCGCGGCAAGGCGGCGTCCGGCCAACCGTGCGGTTTGGGGATCGCTCGCTTTCGTCGCCGTGGTGACGGCGCTGGACGTGTTCGTCGCGCGCGGGCTGGCAAGGCAGACGGGCGCGACGTTCCCCCGCCGGCGCTCGATCGACGCCGGGCCCGACGAGGTTCACGTCGACCCCCCCGTCAGTGCGTCGATCGCGGCCTGAAGGATCACCGCCGCCGCCGCCGCGTCGATCCGCGTCGCGCGTTTGGCGCGGCTCAGGTCCTGCGCGATCAGGTCGCGTTCGGCGGTGGCGGTGGACCAACGTTCGTCCCACAGCAGCACGGGGAGCGCGAGCGCCGCGCCGAGATTGCGTGCATAGGCCCGGCTCGATTGCGCGCGCGGGCCCTCGCTGCCGTCCATGTTGAGCGGCAGGCCGATGACCACGCCGCGTACGCTACGCTCGATCGCCAGCACTCCGAGCGCTTGGCGGTCCGCGCCGAACTTGCCGCGCGGCAGCGTTCGCGCAGGAGTGGCGAAGCGCCAGCCGGCATCGCAGAACGCGAGGCCGATCGTCTGCGTGCCGAGATCGAGCGCCATCAGCGCGCCGCCCAAGGGCAACTCATCGCGGAATACCGCCGCCGAGGTGGTGGTCAGCGCTTTGCCGCTCGCCATACCGCCACGCGTGCCGGCCAGTCCGCGCGCAGGTTCGCCCAAAACAGCGGAATGTCATAGACGTGATAGTTGTTGCCGGGCAGCACGTAGGGGCCAAGGTCGGGCGGACTGTCGCCGATCAGCAACAGCCCGCGCGCATCGCATCGCGCCGGCACCGCCCGCGCGACCAGCGTCGCCGAGGCGAAATCCGCCGACAAGACGAGCGTGCCGAGGTTCGCGGAGACCGGAGCGGCCTCGT
Source organism: uncultured Novosphingobium sp. (assembly GCA_964242815.1). Classification (GTDB taxonomy): domain Bacteria; phylum Pseudomonadota; class Alphaproteobacteria; order Sphingomonadales; family Sphingomonadaceae; genus Novosphingobium. The sequence continues at coordinate 88,243 of CAXSZV010000003.1, read as the reverse complement.
CCTTGTTCGCCGGCCGCGCACCGCCGGTCAGCGGGTTGGTGCAGACAGGCGAGGTATCGAGCCGCGACTTGCCGTCGAGGCCGACCGTGCCGGCAAAGCCCGGCTTGAACACCGGCGGCGTCGCGGGCTCGGCAAAGCTTTCCCAACTCATCACGCAGGCGGCCTGGTTTGGCCGAGTGCAGGCAGGCATGCCGGTCAGCGGTAGGTCGTGCGTCGCCGAGACCGGCCAGCCGATGATGTAGGCCGCGGCGATCCGTGCGGCGATCGGCTGCCCGGCGATCCGATCCTTGAGCAGCCGCAACAGGTGCATCGCGCCCTGGCTGTGCCCGACTAGCACGATCGGCCGGCCGGGCGCGACATGCGCGGCGAACCAGTCGAACGCGGCGAGCACGTCGCCATAAGCGAGGTTCAGCGCCTCGCGCGCATCGGGCCGATCGGTGAGGAACGCGCCGAACGTCGCCTGGCGGTAACGCGGCGCCCAGACTTCCACCGCGTCGCCGAACGGACTGGCAAGCCCGCGCGTGAAGAACTCCGCCCGGTTGCGAGAGTCGCCGTCGTCGATCGCGGCGTTCCAGGATGCGCGGCTCAACAGGCTGGTCGGGTGGATGAAGAACACCGCCGCGTCGATCGCCGCGCCGCGACTTGCGCCCGCCGGCAGGAAACGCGTGGGATCGGCACCGGCTTTGCCCGGTCCGTAGAGCCCCGGCCGGGCGATCCAGAGGCGCGGGTCGGCGTAGTCGCGTTCGATCAGCGGTTTTTGCGGCGTGAACCGGCCGGGGGGGACGGTCGCCAGCCGGGTCAGGTCATCCGAAAACAGCCGTAGCGCGAACAGAGCGGCGATAACGATGATGATGAGAACCGCGACGCCGTAGAGGAACCGGCGCGCCCATGGCATGTCAGGCGGTCGTCATCGGGCGCGGGTCCGCTGTGTCACGTTCATTCCGCTCGGCGCGGCGTTCAAGCCAGACCTTGGTCATGGCGACCATCGGATCGGCGAGCGCGAGCCCCAGGATGCCGAACAATACGCCCATGATCAATTGCGCGGCGAGCACGAGCGCGGGCGGCAGGTCCACCGCCTTGCGCGCGATGATCGGCACGATGATGTAGCCATCGACGGTCTGCACCACCGCATAGACGATCAACGTGAAGATGCCCATGTGCGTGCCGCCCGAAAAGCCGACCAGCACCATGATCGTGCCCGAGATCGGCGCGCCGATATTGGGCAGGAACGCGAGCAACGCGGTGATCGTGCCGAGCAGCGCCGCCATCGGCACGCCGTAGATCTGCAGCAGCAGCCAGGTGGCGATGCCTTCGATCCCCATCCCCATCAGCCGCCCGGCGAGCAGCCGGCGCAGTTGCTGCCCCATTTTGGTCGCCGTACCCTGAAAATACGCGCGCTGGTCGCGCGGCAGCAGCCAGGCGACGCCGCGCTGATAGGGTGCGGGTTCGACCGCCAAATAGACGCCGATGACCACGATCAGGAACAGCGTGGTGATCGCGCCGATGATGCCGCCGACCACGTGCGTCACCTGGCCGATCCCACCAATCGCCTGCTGCATCAGGCCCTGGATATCGCGCGGATTGATCTGAAAGCCGTGGCGGTTGGCCCAGGCGAGCAGGCGATAGGCCTGCGCCTGGATCGTCGCGGGCAGCGCGGCAGCCTGCGCGGTGATCTGACTGCCGGCGGAATAGGCAAGCCACACCAGGAACAACGTCGTCGCGACGAGGACGATCGCGACGCGCCAGCCGCGCGCGATCGGCATCACGCGGCCGAGCAGGCGCGCGCCGCCATCGACCAGCGTCGCGAACACGACCGCCCCGAAGATGACCAGCAGGGATTGCGACAGAAACACGACCAGCGCCACGGCGGCAATCAGCGCAATCCAGATAAACGCGCGTTTGGCCTCCTGCCGAAGCCGCGGATCGTTCAGTTCCGCAGGGCCGGCTTCGGACCCGACGCGATGCGTCGTATGCGCCGAGGCGTTGGATCTACCGTGATCAGGCATGGTCAGCGCGTGCTCCGTGCGATCGCCGGACGCAAGCTTTGCCACGCGCGGTCACCACGCAAAGCGCGCCACCAGGTCAGCGGGTTCCAGCTTTGCCCGCCGTCCCACGACCAGGTCACGAATTCGGCGCGTCCGGCAATGTCGGACAGCGGCACCGGTCCGTCCAGGCCGTTCTCCCACAACGGCGCGCGGCTGTCCGCCGAATGATCGCGGTTGTCGCCCATCACGAATACGTGGTCGGGCGGCACGATGATTTCGGGATAGTGATCGAGCGTCTGGTCGAGATGATCGACAATCCGATAAGTCGCGCCGTTGGGCAACGTTTCGCGGAGCGTCGGCAGTTCGTAGACGTCGCGCCCGCTCGGCAGACGCGTGCGGAACTGCGCAAACGCGTCGTAACACGAGCTTTGACCCGCCCCGCTATCGCAAGTCAGCTTGTCGTCGGCGGGGATTTGCACGGGCGGCTCGACCGATTGCGGCACACGATGGCCATTGAGCACGATCTGGCCGTCGACAACGCCGATCCGGTCACCCGGCAGCGCGACGATGCGCTTGATCAGGTCTTCCTTGCGGTTGCGCGGCACGACGACAACGATATCGCCGTATTCGGGCGTCGCGCCGGCCATGCGCCAAACGCCATGCGGAAGCAGGTGAAAGACCACCGAACTCCAATTCCAGCCATACGGATACTTGCTGACGATCAACCGATCGCCGACGAGCAGGCCCGGCATCATCGAGATCGAGGGGATGTAAAACTGTTTGGCCACCACCGATTGGAATGCAAAGACCGCGAGCAGTGCGAGCACCAGGCCGCGCAGTTCGCCGAGCCAGTCGATATGCGCGGCTTCATCGGCCGGGAACGGCGCGGACGGATGCATCTGCGGCGCGGTTTCGGCCGTGCCAACATCGGCGGTCAGGGTCTCGCGCGTCACCGCTGCATGTCCGGGATGGGCACCGCCTCGATGATGACGAAGGCCTGCGCCCAAGGATGATCGTCGGTCAGCGTCACGTGCACGATCGCGTTGTGCCCTTGGGGCGTGATCGCGGCAAGCCGTTCGGCCGCGCCACCGGTAAGCTGCAACGTCGGCGCGCCGCTCGGCCGGCTGACGACGCCGATGTCGCGCATGAACACGCCGCGCTTGAACCCGGTGCCGACCGCCTTGGAAAACGCTTCCTTCGCGGCGAAGCGCTTGGCATAGGTTCCAGCGCGGGTGAACGGACGCATCGCCGCCTTCTGTCGCTCAAGATCGGTGAAAACCCGTTGCTCGAAGCGCTCGCCGAAACGGTCGAGCGAGGCCTGGATGCGCTCGATGTTGCACAAGTCGGAGCCGATGCCGATGATCATGGCGTCAGTCTCGATGCGGGATGCAGTGTGAGATCGGTCGTTGCAAAATCGCGGCCAGTGCACAGCAATGGCTCGTTGCGCGCCTTGGCCACGGCATAGACCATGAGGTCGCCGAAGTTCAGCTGACCGCCCCGGCCGTTGCCCTTGCCGTATTGCTCGCGGGCGACCGCCGTTATGTCTGCATGACGCTTTTCAAAAGGGGCGATGCTCGCGCCGTTTCGAAGCAACTCGTCGATCAGGCCACTGGCTGCCACTTTGATTTGAGGGCCTCGCGAGGCAGCCGTCAACTGAAGCTCGGTCAGCACCGAGGCGGGCACAACGCAATCGGATTGCGCAAGCGCCGCAAGCAAGGCGCGCCAATCGGGCTCGACCATTGCGATCGCCGCCAGCGCCGACGTATCGACGATCAAATTGGGAGCCCGTTTTCATCCCACATGGTGTCGTCAATTTCCTTGAACGATTTCCCGGGCAAGTCGTCCACCGGTTTGATTATCGCCTCGATCCGCGCGATAAACTCCTCCTGGGATCGTCTCGGCTTACCTTCCGCCGCTTTCGCCAACGCTTCCTCAATGACTTGTGCTTGGCTGCGTCCATCACAGGTCAAGTCCGCGAGCAGGCGGGCTGCCTGATCGGATCGGAAGGAGATCGGCGTCTGCCGATTGCGAGGAACCGGCATCATATCGTTCATGGTCATATCTCCGCCGCATGTACTTGTATGCCATGCAAGTATCAGCTGCAAGCCTTACCGGGCCGCGTCCATCAATTCACGCATCCGCGTGACGCTCGCCTCCAGCCCGACGAAGATCGCCTCCCCGACCAGGAAATGCCCAATATTGAGTTCAGCCAGCTGTGGGATGGCCGCGATCGGCGTCACGTTATCGTAAGTGAGGCCATGACCCGCATGCGGCTCGATGCCGTTCTTCGCGGCCAGCGCGGCCATGTCGGCGATGCGGCGCAGTTCGCGCTCGACGGCATCGGCTTGGGCATGCGCATATTCGCCGGTGTGCAGCTCGATAACTGGCGCGCCGAGCGTCAGCGCGGCTTCGATCTGAACCGGCTCGGGCGCGATGAACAGGCTCACGCGGATGCCGGCCTGCGTAAGTTGCCGCACGATCGGCGCAAGCCGGTTGTGCTGGCGAGCGGCGTCGAGGCCGCCCTCGGTCGTGCGCTCCTCGCGCCGCTCGGGCACGATGCAGGCGGCGTGCGGCGCGTGGGCAAGCGCGATGTCGAGCATCTCGTCGGTCGCCGCCATCTCCAGATTCAGCGGCAGCGCGGTCGCGGCCTGGATGCGCGCGAGATCGCCATCGGCGATGTGGCGCCGATCCTCGCGCAAGTGCGCGGTGATGCCGTCACCGCCGCAAGCGGCGACGATCTGTGCCGCGCGCATCGGATCGGGATGCCAGCCGCCACGCGCGTTGCGGATCGTGGCGACGTGATCGATATTCACGCCCAGACGCAGGCGGGACGTCATCCAATCCTCCTTGCTCGCCAGGAGGACGGGCCTGCGGGGGAGTTCATGCCTGTAGCTTTCACGGCGGGCGGAGACGATATCCCAGGGCTTCGTTCACGCCCCACGGCTGCCCGGCTTGGCCGCGGGCATCGCCGCCAGCGTCGGCGGCAGTTCATCAGGCGCATAGGTCGGAAAGTTCAGCGCGATCAGCGAATGGAACGGCACGCCAAGATCGACCGTGCCGCCCGATCGGTCGACCAGCGCAGCGGCCGCGACGACCTCTCCGCCCGCCGCCTCGATCGCCGCGATCGCTTCCCGGCTCGACAGCCCCGTGGTGACCACATCCTCGACCATCAGCACCTTGTCTCCCGCAGCGAGCGTGAAGCCGCGCCGTAGTTCGAACGTACCGCTCGGACGTTCGACGAACATCGCCTCGACTCCCAATGCGCGGCCCATTTCGTGCCCGATGATCACGCCGCCCATCGCCGGGGAGACCACGCTGGTCAGTTGCTTGCGCAGGTCGCGCGGGAGCTTCTGCGCCAGCGCCGTCGCCAGCCGCGCGGCGGTGCCCGGATGCATCAGCACGCGCGCGCACTGGAGAAAATGCGCGCTGTGGCGACCCGATGAAAGCACGAAATGCCCTTCGAGCAAGGCCTTGCTGGCGCGGAACTCCGCTAGGACCTCATCTTCATGCATGGCGGTTTTGCGTGGTCCCTGATCCCATCGGCGATTGCCGCTCGGCCGATGGGCCGGCGGAACGCTTGCAGAGCGCGCGCGTCACGCGCTGTCATTTGCATCGATTAAATCCCTAGAGGCGCTTGAGACGGGTCGCAAGCGCGCGTATAGGCCTCGACCAATGCGGGTTTGCTCGCACTGCATTCGCGCGAGCCAGCCTTGCGCTCTATGGAAAGCGGAAAGCACTAAACGATGAGATTGGGCGATCGCGCGCATATCCTGAGCAGGGGTGTCAAGGCTCTGGGGCTGTCGCTGGCGTTGCTTGGCGCGCCGCTCCTCGCCTCGGCCCAGGTCGCCGCTCCGGCACCTGCTCCGGCCGCGTCGATGCCCGCCGCGCCTGCCGCCGCCGGCGACCCCGCCAATGCCGACAAGGCGGTGCGCGCGCCCGATGTCGCGGGCGTTCCCCTGTCAGCGGTGCCGGGCGATCAGAAGCTCCCGCAGCAGGGCAGCTATCACCGTATGAAGCCAACCGAAGGCATCGGCATGCCGGTGCCGGGAGCCATCGGTATTCAAACCCAGTTCTCGCCGCTCGGCGAATATGCGAAGTGGTTCCACAACGCCGTGCTGATGCCGGTGATCACGGTGATCACGCTGTTCGTGCTGTTTCTGCTTATCTGGGTAGTCGCGAAGTTCAATCGTCGCAGCAACCCAGTCGCCAGCCGCACGAGCCACAACACGGTCATCGAGGTCGTGTGGACACTGCTTCCGGTATTGATCCTGGTCGCGATCGCGGTGCCCTCGATCGACCTATTAGCCAAACAGTACAAGCCCGCGCCGGCGAAGGCGCTGACGATCAAAGCGACAGGCAATCAGTGGTTCTGGACTTACACGTACCCCGATAACGGCGGGTTCGAAGTCACTTCATACATGTTGAATCTGCCCGATTCGCCGACGATCAACAACGGCGTGCGCGTGGTCGGAACCGATCCGAGCGATGGTCCGTCGCATCTCGAGGTCGACAACCGGCTGGTGCTTCCGGCGGGCGAGCCGATCCGTATGCAGATCACCGGCGCCGATGTGATCCACTCGTTCGCGGTGCCCTCGCTCTACTTCAAGCTTGACGGCGTACCTGGACGGATCAACGAGAAGGTGCTCTTCATCGAGAAGCCCGGCGTCTATTACGGGCAGTGTTCCGAGCTTTGCGGCGCGAAGCATGGCTACATGCCGATCGCGGTCGAGGCGCTCCCCCGCGCGCAGTACAACGCATGGGTGCTGAGCCAGTCGGGCGGTGTGATCGATGGGCGCAAACCCGCCGCTGCCGCCATCGCGCCGGTCTCGGCGATCTCCGCTACTCCGCGCTCCGCACCCGCCGCGGTGACCACCGGCTCGCCAAAACCGGGCCCTGGCAGCGACATCAAGGCGGGAGCGCCGGCCGTGCCGATGACCGGCGGTGCGCTGGCCGCGCCAGCCGCTGTCTCCGCCAAGCCCGCCGCATAACTAGTTTTTTCCCAAGGTACGCACGATAATGGCAACGCTCGCCCCAGATCGCTTTCAGGCCCCGCATCACGAGCCGCATGGGCATGCCGAGCATGCGCATGATCACCCGGGCTTCTTCGCGCGCTGGTTCATGTCGACGAACCACAAGGACATCGGCACACTTTATCTGATCTTCGCGATCACCGCCGGGATCATCGGCGGCGCGATTTCCGGCATGATGCGTGCCGAACTTGCCGCGCCGGGCATTCAATACCTCGGCGTGTTCGCGCGCTGGTTCGGCGAAGCGAACCCGAGCTTTGACCAGACGCTGCACATGTGGAACGTGCTGATCACCGCGCACGGCCTGATCATGGTGTTCTTCATGGTCATGCCCGCGATGATCGGCGGGTTCGGCAACTGGTTCGTGCCGATCATGATCGGCGCGCCCGACATGGCGTTTCCGCGCATGAACAACGTGTCGTTCTGGCTAACTGTCGCCGGGTTCTGCTCGCTGATGATCTCGCCGTTCGTCCCGGGTGGCACCGGCAATGGCGCGGGCACCGGCTGGACGGTCTATGCGCCGCTATCGACCAGTGGCTCCCCCGGGCCGGCGGTCGATTTCGCGATCTTCTCGCTGCACCTTGCGGGCGCGGGCTCGATCATGGGCGCGATCAATTTCATCACTACCATCCTCAACATGCGCGCACCGGGGATGACGCTGCACAAGATGCCGCTGTTCGTCTGGTCGATGCTGGTTACCGCGTTCCTGTTGCTGCTCGCGCTGCCGGTCCTGGCGGCGGCGATCACGATGCTGATCACCGATCGCAATTTCGGCACGACGTTCTTCGACGCATCGGGTGGCGGCGATCCTGTGCTCTACCAGCACCTGTTCTGGTTCTTCGGCCATCCCGAGGTCTACATCATGATCCTGCCGGGCTTCGGCATGATCAGCCAGATCGTCTCGACGTTCTCGAAGAAGCCGGTGTTCGGCTATCTCGGCATGGCTTATGCGATGGTCGCGATCGGCGTCGTCGGCTTCATCGTCTGGGCGCATCACATGTATACGACCGGCCTGTCGGTGAACACCAAGATGTACTTCACTGCAGCGACCATGGTCATCGCGGTGCCGACCGGCATCAAGATTTTCTCGTGGATCGCGACGATGTGGGGCGGCTCGATCGAGTTCAAGAGCCCGATGGTCTGGGCAATCGGCTTCATCTTCCTGTTCACCGTCGGCGGTGTGACAGGTGTGGTGCTGGCGAATGGCGGCGTGGACGATTACATGCAGGATACCTATTACGTCGTCGCGCATTTTCACTATGTGTTGTCGCTGGGCGCGGTGACTTCGTTGTTCGCCGGGTTCTATTACTGGTTCCCGAAGATGAGTGGGCGGTGGCATTCGGAGTTTCTGGCGAACCTGCATTTCGTGATCTTCTTCGTCGGCGTGAACATGATCTTCTTCCCGATGCATTTCCTTGGGCTTCAGGGCATGCCTCGTCGCTATCCCGATTACGCCGAGGCATTTGCCTATTGGAACCACTTCGCTTCGGTCGGCTACATGGTGATGGCAGTATCGATCGTGGTATGGTTGGCAAACATCGTCTATGCGTTCACTGCGGGTAAGCAGGCAGAGGGCAACTACTGGGGCGAAGGCGCGACGACGCTTGAGTGGACGCTCTCCAGCCCACCGCCGTTCCATCAGTTTGAAACGCTGCCGGTGATCGACGACGCTCCCGCGCATTGATGCGTGGCGTTCTCCTTCCGTGTGCGGGAGGAGTTAGGGGTGGGCTTTTCTTGAGATGGGCCTGTCCGATGTTGCTGCTGACCTTACCTATCCCCGGCTCCTCCCGCAGGTGGGAGGCGGGACGGTCGTGACAATGAAGCCTCTCATCGTCAGCCAGCCTGCCGACATCCGTGATTTCTTCGCGCTGACCAAGCCGCGCGTGATGAGCCTGGTCATATTCACCGGCGCTTGCGGGCTGCTTGCCGCGCCGACGCGTATCCATCCGGTGCTCGCCTTCACCGCAATCCTGTGCATCGCGCTCGCGGCTGGCGGCGCGGCGGCGGTCAACCAGTGGTGGGAGGCTGATCTCGACGCTGGCATGAAGCGCACTGCGGCACGTCCTCTGCCCGCCGGGCGCATGGACCGCACTTCAGCTCGAGATTTCGGCATAGGGCTCGCCGCGGGCGCGGTGCTGCTCATGGGCCTTGCGATCTCTTGGCTCGTCGCAGCGATCCTGCTGGTGTCGGTTGTCTATTACGCGGTGGTCTACACGATCTGGCTGAAGCCGCGCACGCCGCAGAACATCGTCATCGGCGGCGGGGCGGGCGCGTTTCCACCGCTGATCGGCTGGGTGGCGGCGACCGGCCATGTGTCGCTGATGCCGATCTTGCTGTTCGCGATCATCTTCTTCTGGACGCCGCCGCACTTCTGGTCGCTCGCGCTGTTCGTGCAAAGCGATTACGCCAAAGTCGGCATCCCGATGATGCCGGTCGTCGCCGGCGACACCGCGACGCGCCGGCAGATCCTCGCTTATTCGCTTGTGCTGCTGCCATTAAGCCTGATGCCCTGGTGGATCGGCGGCGCGGGCATCATATACGGCGTTGCGGCGTTCGCGCTGTCGTTTGCGTTCCTCGCGTTTGGCATTCGTGTCGGATTGCGCCACCGCAACGGGACCGCCGACGAGATGAAACCCGAGAAGCAGATGTTCGCGTTTTCGATTCTATATTTGTTCGCATTGTTCGGCGCGCTCGTCGCGGATCGCTTTCTCAGCCCGATTTTGGGCAACGGAGCATCCATCTGATGCCATTGCCGGATGAAGCCGCTCGAATCGCGCGTATCCGCCGCCAGCGCAACATCGTCGTTGGGCTGTTGCTGGGCGGGTTCGTGGTACTCGTCTACCTGATCTCGATCGCCAAGATGAGTCACTGAGTGGCAACGTCTCACCCGTCGCTCCACCCGCACGCGCAGCGCAACCGGCGCGTCGGTCTCTATGCCGCGCTGTTCGCGCTGGCGATGTTGGGCGTCGGCTATGCGGCGGTGCCGCTCTATCGGCTGTTCTGCCAGGCCACGGGCTACAACGGCACGCCCAAGCGCATCACCGAGGCGGAAGCGGCGACGATCAAGGCCGATGGCAAGACGATCTCGATCCGCTTCGACGCGAACACCGATCGTGGCATGCGCTGGATGTTCCGTCCGCAACAGACGACGCAGACGGTGCCGATCGGTGAGCGGCGGATGGCGATCTTTGAAGCACGCAACGATTCGGACAAACCGATCACGGGGCAGGCGAGCTACAACATCGAGCCCGAGCAGGCCGCGCCTTACTTTACCAAGGTCCAGTGCTTCTGCTTCACGCAGCAGACCCTGGCGCCGCATCAGCAGGTATCGATGCCCGTTATTTTCTACGTCGACCCTAAGATAGCGCAGGACCCCGATGCGAGCGATGTCGGCCAGATCACGCTCAGCTACACATTTCACGAAGTGGCCGCGCGATAATCTTCGCGGTCAGAGTGCGGGTTAACATTACGGGCGGCTATCCCTATATCGTCGATGCCGAAGTCGCATGCGACGGATATCGGGCCGCCACGGCTCCCTTTCTCCCAAACTAGCTTCACGAAGCCGGGATGTGCCGCTGTTGGCGCATGCCCGTCATCCATGGGATAAAGGATACCCATTATGATCACCGGAACCGTCAAATTCTTCAACGCCGATAAGGGCTATGGCTTCATTGCTCCAGAAACCGGCGGCGACGACGCGTTCGTCCATATCAGCGCGGTAGAGCGCGCCGGCCTGCAGACGCTGAGCAAGGATCAGCGCGTGTCTTACGAGCTTGAGACCGACCGCCGCGGCAAGATGTCCGCGGTGAACCTGCAGACGGCCTGACCCGAGAGCGGGGCGGGCGTCCATGATGATGCCCGTCTCCCTCTTTATTGTTCGCCTTGCATTTACATTGTCCTTCATGTCGCCGAACCTGCAACTGATTTGCAATCGGGCGGCGTTAGCCCGCATCGCCGCAGGTCAAGCGCTGTTGGACTGAGTGTTCAACCATATGAATGAGTAGCGATCAGCTGTGCGATCTACGCCCTAATCAACGCAATTCAAAACCGTGAGCATTGCCAGTTCAGCGAGACGATGACGGACCCGTCGCTAGGTCGTTCGGTCTAGTTAAGCGAGAGTCATTACGTAATATCCGCGCGCGCGACCGCGAGCGCCGCTACTGAAAAATACATGCCTACCCCCCAACAAAGCACCCGGCGTTACGGTTATCGCAACCCGTCTATTCCGCCAAGCGGGCCGTTGCCGCGACCCAGACCCGGCGCGTTGCGAAGCGCGGCGCGGACGATTTCCCGCGCATCGGTGATAGCGTTCGCCAAGGATGCGCCTGCGCCCAGCCGTGTCGCGATCGCGCTGGCGAGCGTGCAGCCCGTGCCATGGGTGTGGCGGGTGGCGATGCGCGGGTCGCGCCAGACCGATGGCGGCTCGCCAGGCCGGATCAATCGGTCCTCGATCATATCTCCCTCGGCATCGCCACCCTTCGCCAGATAGGTGACGCCGCGCGCGGTCATGCCGGCATCGCCGCCGAGCGCGGCGAGCTCCGCGACGTTTGGCGTGGTCAGCGTGGCGAGCCGCATCAGCCGTTCGAATGCCGCGATCGTGGGCGCGTCCGCCAGCGTCGCGCCGCTGGTAGCGATCATCACCGGATCGAACACGATCGGCGCGGATAATTCCTCAAGCCGATCGGCGACCGCATCGGCGATGGCGGCCGAGCCCAACATGCCGATCTTCACCGCATCGACGCCGATGTCGCCGACGCATGCGTCGATCTGCGCGATCACCAGCGCCGGGCGCAACACCTCGATCGCGCTGACTCCGAGCGTGTCCTGTGCGGTGATCGCGGTGATCGCGGTCATCGCGTAGCCGCCCATCAGCGCGATCGTCCTGACGTCCGCCTGGATACCCGCGCCGCCCGAACTGTCGGAGCCGGCGATCGACAAGATGCGCGGCGGGGTCATGATACGAGGGCTTTGCGCATGCCCACCCCTAGCCCCTGCCGCATACGGGAGGGGGGAAGACCGTGGCTCCCCCCCGTATGCGGCAGGGGCTAAGGATGGGCGTTTGCCCGACAAAGCGGCTCATTCGATGGGCCGATCGCGGACCCCCGGCGGATGCAGCACATGCAGCCGCTTCGTGCGCGTCGGACGATCGACCAGTTCGCCGCCGCAATTGGGGCAGCGATCGTCGAGCGCTTCGGCGCACATGGCGCAGAACGTGCATTCGAAGCTGCAGATGAACGCGCCGGGTGTCTGGGCGGGCAGATCAGCGTCGCAGCGCTCGCACCCCGCCTTCATCGCCAGCGCCATCAGCCTGCTGCCTCGGCGACGGCGGCGCAGATGCCCGAAACCGCCGCGTCGACGGTATCCGCATCATCGCCTTCGGCCATCACGCGGATCACCGGTTCGGTGCCCGACGGGCGAATGACCAGGCGCCCACGTCCCGCGAGCGCGGCCTCGGCCTCGGCGATCACGGCTTGGACGCGCGCATTGTCCAAGGGCTTTCCACCCGCGAAACGCACGTTTCTGAGCAATTGCGGCACCGGATCGAACAGATGCAGCAGTTCGCTCGCCCGTTTGCCCGAACGCACGAGCGCGGCGAGTACCTGCAGCGCGGCGATCGTGCCATCACCGGTGGTCGCGTGATCGAGCAGGATCATGTGCCCCGATTGCTCGCCGCCGACGTTGCAGCCACGCCGCCGCATCTCCTCTAGCACATAGCGATCGCCGACCTTGCTGCGAAACAGCGCCAGGCCTTGTTCTCCCAGGAAGCGTTCGAGCCCCAGGTTCGACATGACGGTGGCGACCACGCCGCCGCCGCGCAGCGTGCCCTGGTTCGCCAGCGCGCGGCCGATCAGCGCCATGATTTGGTCGCCGTCGACCGCCATGCCATGTTCGTCGACCACGATCAGGCGATCCGCGTCGCCGTCGAGCGCGATGCCGATGTCGGCGCCCGATGCAACGACGGTCTCCTGCAACAGGCCGATGTGGGTCGATCCGCACATCGCGTTGATATTCTTGCCGTTGGGCGAAACGCCGACGCTGATGATCTCCGCGCCAAGCTCCCAGAAAGCCGCCGGTGCCACCTGATACGCCGCGCCGTTCGCGCAATCGACCGCGATCTTCAGGCCGTCGAGCCGGACATCGTCGGGCAGCGATGCCTTGACCGCGTGGATATAGCGTCCGCCGGCATCGTCTATCCGACGCGCGCGGCCGATGTCACCTGACGGGGCAAGCGTCTGTTCAACGGCGAGCATCGCCTCGATCGCCAGTTCGTCCTCGTCCGATAGCTTGAAACCGTCCGGGCCGAACAGCTTGATACCGTTGTCCTCATACGGGTTATGGCTGGCCGAGATCATCACGCCCACATCCGCTCGCAACTCGCGCGTCAGCAGCGCCACCGCCGGGGTCGGCATCGGCCCCAGCAGCACCACATCCATGCCGACGCTGGTGAAGCCCGCGACCATCGCGTTCTCCAGCATATAGCCCGACAGGCGCGTATCCTTGCCGATCACCACCCGGTGCCGATGCGCGCCCCGCCGGCCGAGCGGGCGCAGGAACCGCCGGCCGGCGGCCTGGCCGACCTTCATCGCGACCGCCGCGGTCATCACGCCCCTATTGGTCTGGCCGCGTATTCCGTCGGTGCCGAAGAACTGTTTGGTCATATGGGCGCCCCGCCGTCCCGCGCGGGCATCGCGCGGATCACGGGTCGATAATATCGGCGATGGCGGAGGGCAACGCATCGCCGCGTAAACCGGCGCTCATGCGACCGTCTCAATCGTCGAGCTCGATGTCCCAATAGAGCCAGTCCCGCCATGTCTCGTGCAGATAGTTGGGCGGGAATGCGCGGCCGCGTTCCTGCAGTTGCCAGCTGGTCGGGCGGATCGGCGTGACGATCGGCGGCATCTTCGCCTGCGCCGGAGTCCGCCCGCCTTTCTTCATGTTGCAGGGCGCGCAGGCGGTCAGGATGTTTTCCCAGCTCGTACGACCGCCCAGCCGGCGCGGGATGACGTGGTCGAAGGTCAGATGCTGCGGACTTCCACAATACTGGCAGGTGAAGCGATCGCGCAGGAACACGTTGAAGCGCGTGAACGCAGGGAACTCTGACGGCCGCACATATTGCCGCAGCGCGATGACCGACGGCACGCGCATGTCCCAGCTTGGCGAGTGAACCGCGCGCGCATAGCTCGCGACGATATCAACCCGCTCCAGAAACACCGCCTTGATCGCGGTCTGCCAGGGCCAGACGCTGAGCGGATAATACGATAGCGGTGTGAAATCGGCGTTGAGTACCAGAGCCGGGCAGTCGGCAAGGTTGCGGGAGGGATCCTCCTCCGCACTGCGGAACCGGGCCGCGCGTTCGATCAACTCGGACTTGAGCATGGCCTCCCGTGCCGGGGCAAGGTTGCGGTTTGATGGCGCGCCATGTCCCGCCTATCAGCATGGGCATGGCTGCCGGTCAAGATCGCGATCTTTCGATCCCCCATCGTCCCGATGAGGCGCCGCCGTTGAAGCGCATAGCCGGGCGATGATCCGCACGCGCTTTGCGCCGAGTCCCAACGGTTCGTTGCATCTGGGGCACGCCTATGCGGCGATCGTCGCGCACGATCTGGCGCGCGAGGCCAACGGCGAGTTCCTGGTGCGGATCGAGGATATCGACGGGGACCGCAGCCGACCCGAGTTCGCCGATCAGGCTTTGCGCGATCTCGACTGGTTGGGCCTTGGCTGGGACGGCCCCGTGATCCGCCAGTCTAGCCGGCTCGAGCGATATGCCGAGGCAGGCGAGCAGCTGAAGGCGATGGGGTTGCTCTACCCGTGTCTGTGCACCCGCGCGGAAATCATCGCCAGGGCGTCCGCTGACGGCCCCGACGGGCCGGTCTACCCAGGCACGTGCCGTGACCGGAACGTCGATCGGGCCCCGGATGGCCCGGCCCTCGCCTGGCGGCTGGACATGTCCACAGCGCTCGCGCTGGCGGGGTCGCTTACCTGGACCGACGCGCTCGCCGGAGCGCGACGCGCGGCAGCCGAAGCGTTCGGCGACGTGGTGCTGTTGCGTCGCGGATTGCCCGCGAGCTATCACCTGAGCGCGACGCTCGACGATGCGGCGTCGGGGATCACGCTAGTGACTCGCGGCGAGGACCTGTTCGCCGCGACGGACGTCCACAGGTTGCTGCAGGCGCTGCTCGGGTTGCCGACGCCCGTATGGCATCACCACGCACTGCTCGTCGAGGCGGACCCACAGGGCGGCTGGCGCAAGCTCGCCAAGCGACGCGGGTCGCCCGCGCTCGCCGATCTGCGCAGCGCGGGCGTCGATGGAAGAAAGCTTGCGGATTCGTTGCGCGCGCGCCGGTTCCCGGCTGGAATTACACTCGGCCATGACCTACCTTCTTCTCTATGATCGTCATCGGTGCGCTTGTGCTCGTCGGCCTTATGGCCATGGTTCTCATCAGCCTGCTGCGCGGGCTCAATGCGTTTCGCCATAGCCTTGACGAAGAGGAATGGATCGGCACGGGTCCGTCGCCGCTGCAGATGAAGCAGAACCAGATGATGTTCGCGCGCGTCAAGTATCAGGCGCTGGCGATCGTCGTGATTTTCATCATCGGCATGGCGGCCGCGCATTGAGCGCCGGTTTGGTTGAGCGCCGCCCGGTCTAGCGTCGCATGGTCAAGCTCAACAAGATCTACACTCGTACCGGCGATGACGGGACGACGGGCCTCGTCGACGGTTCGCGTTTGCCCAAGCACGCCGCGCGGATGGAAGCGATCGGCGCGGTCGATGAAGCCAATAGCGCGATCGGTCTCGCGATGCTCGCGCTGGGGGCCGATGATGCGGCAACGCTGACCCGGATCCAGAACGACCTGTTCGATCTTGGCGCCGATCTGGCGACACCCGGCGATGACTTCGCGCCCGGGGAGATGACGCTGCGCTTGGTGCCGGCGCAAGTCGACCGGATCGAGCAAGAAATAGACACGCTGAACGCCGACCTGGCGCCGCTCACCAGTTTCATCCTGCCGGGCGGCAGCGAGGCCGCGGCGCGCGTGCATGTCGCCCGCGCCGGCGTGCGCCGCGCCGAACGCGCGGCGACCGCGCTCGCCGCGCACGAGCCGGTCAATCTCGCCGCGCTCGCCTATCTCAACCGCTTGTCCGACTACCTGTTCGTGCTCGCCCGTGCCGTCAACGCCAATGGCGCGGACGACGTGTTGTGGATCCCCGGCGCGAACCGCTAACGCGGGCTGGCGTCGGCCTATCGCCTTCGATAGGGCACGCGCAAGGTACGGCGGAGGCGATACGATGCGGACAGTGGCGGTGATCGGCGCGGGGATCATGGGCGCAGGCATCGCGCAGACCGTGGCGCAGCAAGGCATGGACGTGCTGCTGAGCGACGTCGACCAGGCTACCGCCGACAAGGGCCGCGCGGGCATCGCCAAGGGGCTGGCGCGGCTCGTGTCGCGCGACAAGCTGACGCAAGCCGACGCCGATGCGCTGCTCGGCCGGATCACGCCGGTCGGCGACTACGCGCCGATGCATTCGGCCGACCTGATCATCGAGGCGGCGACCGAGCGCGAGGAGATCAAGCACAAGATCTTCCGGGCCGCCGGTGAAGTGCTCGGCGCGAACGCGATCCTCGCGTCGAACACCAGTTCTATCCCGATCACGCGGATGGCGGCGAGCGCGCCCGATCCGGCCCGCTTCATCGGGCTGCACTTCTTCAATCCGGTGCCGCTGATGGGCCTGGTCGAGGTGATCCCCGGCCTTGCGACGTCCGCCGATACGATCGACCGGATGAAGGCGTTCGGCGCGGCGCTGGGCAAGGAAGTCGTGCTCGCGGGCGACGAGGCGGGTTTCGTCGTCAACCGCATCCTCGTGCCGATGCTGAACGAGGCGATTTTCGTGCTCGGCGCGGGAGTCGGCAGCGTGGAAGACATCGACAAGGGTTGCCGCATCGGCCTCAACCATCCGATGGGGCCGTTGACGCTCGCCGATTTCGTCGGGCTCGACACGCTGCTTGAGATCCTGAAGGTCTATCAGACTTCCACCGGCGATCCCAAGTACCGCCCGGCGCCGCTGCTGCAGAAATATGTCGAGGCGGGCTGGGTCGGCAAGAAGGCGGGCAGGGGCTTTTACGACTATTCAGGTGAGAAGCCGGTCCCGACGCGGTAGCGAAGCCCAAGGGAACCCGCCCCAGCCCGACTCGTTGGTCGGCGATAGGAGATTGATCATGAGCGACCTGCCGAACGACTTCGATGGCGAGGACGAGCAGACCAAGGCGCTGGCGCCGGAAAACGACAACTCCGAACAGGACGATGCCGACGCGCAGGCCAATACGCTCGCCGATGAGGCACTTGGCCGCAGCAGCGACGACTTTGGGCTGAGCGACACGGCGAAGGTAAGCACCGGCGATGACACCGACGATGCGCAGGATCTCGTCGATCACATGAACCAGATGGTCACCAGTGGCCGTATCGACATGAGCGCCTTTCGCGGCGAGCCCAACATGGACGAAGAGGAAGGGCGGCTTGGGCCCGGCGCTGATGATACCGATCCGGTGACCGGCGAAGACCAGGATTATGACCCGCGCAAGGCGGACGAGGGCCTGCCCGAGGGCGAGGACGCGGGGATCGTGAGCCTCGACGACGTCGGGCTTGACGAAGGCGATGACGACGACGCGTCGCTGGAGGACGATCTCGACGAGAATACCTGAGCGCTGCTTGGCCGTAGAGCAGACTCGAGGGTCTGAGATGTTATCCTAAACCCGTCTGTCCTGAATGTGTCGAAGGATCGCACTGCTTTCCACCATTGCCAAGAAGAACGGTCCTTCGACAAGCTCAGGATGAACGGTTCGATGCATGATGACGTCGTACGAATGTTTCATGGCGACGGAACAACCAGGGCGACCTGATCCGGCCTGCGTCGCTGCGATCGCAATCGCGAAGCAGATCAAGTTGCTGTCATAGCGCGCTCAACGCAATCAACCTTCGCCCAACCGCTTGAGCTCATACACCAACTCGAGTGCTTCGCGTGCGCTGAGCGCGTCTGCGTCCACTTCGCGCAACCGCTCGCGCACCGCGTCGCGTTCGGCCTCATGGGCTTCGGCCATCGCCGCGAACAGCGGCAGCTCGCCGAGCCCCGCCGCCAGTCCACCGGTCGCGGCGCGGCCTTTTTCCAGCTTCGCCAATACCGCCTTGGCGCGCGCGATCACCGGCGCGGGTAGCCCCGCGAGCCGCGCGACCGCGAGGCCATAGCTGCGATCGGCCGGGCCCTCGGCGAGCTCGTGCAGCAGCACCAGATCGCCTTTCCATTCGCGCGCGCGGACGTGGTGCAGCGATAGCGCGTCGCAGGTCTCCGCAAGCCGCGCGAGTTCGTGGTAATGCGTCGCGAACAGGCAGCGGCTGCGGCCGGCATGCACCGCCTCTGCCACCGCCCAGGCGAGCGCCAGACCATCGTAGGTCGAAGTGCCGCGCCCGACTTCGTCGAGGATGACGAAGCTGCGCGGGGTCGCCTGCGCGAGGATCGCGGCGGTCTCGACCATCTCGACCATGAAGGTCGAGCGCCCGCGCGCGAGGTTATCGGACGCACCGACGCGGCTGAACAGCCGGTCGACCAGACCGATCGTGGCGCGCGTCGCGGGAACGAAGCCGCCCGCCTGCGCCATCAGCACGATCAGCGCGTTCTGGCGCAGGAACGTCGACTTGCCGCCCATGTTCGGCCCGCCGATCAGCCACAGGCGCGAGACGCTCGCAGACCCGTCCCCCACCATGTTCAGTACGCAATCGTTGGCGATGAACCGCTCGCCGCGCTTGGCCAGCGCGGCCTCGACCACCGGATGCCGCCCTCCCTCGATCGCGAGGCACGGGTTCTCGACGATCGTGGGCCGCGCCCAGCCGCCTTCGGCCGCGCGTTCGGCCTGACCCGCCGCGACATCGATCCGCGCGAGTGCGGTAGCGGTCGCCGCGATCGCCTGGCGCGCGGCGCAGGCTGCCTCGACCAATTCCTCGAAGTGCGCTTCCTCGGCTGCGAGCGCATGTCCGCCCGCATGCGCGATCCGGGTCGCTTCATCATGCAGCGCGAGCGCGTTGAAGCGCACCGCGCCGGCCATCGTCTGGCGATGGCTGAATCCGCTGTTCGAAGCCATCAGCTGGTCGGCGGCGCGCGCGGGCACCTCGATGAAATAGCCGAGCACGCCGTTGTGCTTGATCTTCAGTGCGGCGATGCCGGTCTCGGCGCGATAGCGCGCTTCCAACGCGGCGATCGCGCGCCGGGCATCGCGCGACAACCCGCGCAGATGATCGAGCGCGGCGTCATAGCCCTCGATGATGAACCCGCCGCCCGCGCGTTCGGTCGGCGGCGCGAGAACCAGCGCGCGCACCATCAGGTCGATCAGCGCGCCGTGCCCGGCAAGCTTGGGCAAGAGGCGATCGAGCGCGGCTGGACGAGCTCCGTGCGTCGTCAGCATTTCGCCGAGCCGCCAGGCTCCGTCGAGCCCGTCGCGCAGCTGGCCAAGGTCGCGCGGACTGCCGCGCCCCGCCACCACGCGGCCGAGCGCTCGGCCGATGTCGGGCAATCGGCGCAGCAACACGCGAACGTCCTCGCGCCGCGCGGCATCGTCGAGCAGCCAGGCGACGAGATCGAGCCGCGCGGCGATGGCGTCGCGGTCGGTCAGCGGCGCGGACAGGTCTTCGGCCAGCTGGCGCGCGCCCGCGCCGGTGACGCAGCGGTCGATCGCGTCGATCAGGCTGCCGGCGCGGCCCCCGCCGCTGGCGACGACGATCTCCAGGCTCGCGCGCGTCGCCTCGTCCATCGCCATCGCCGCGTCGCTCGCGCGCGCCACCGGCGGCAGCAACAGCGGCAGCGCCCCCCGGCCGACGTGGTCGAGGTAGGCGATCAGGCCCCCGGCGGCCGCCAGCATCGTCCGGCTGAAACCGCCGAAGCCATCGAGAGTCGCGACCCCGTGCACCGCGCGCAGGCGTGCCTCGCCGCCATCACTGCTGAACTCGCGGGTCGGGCGCGCAATCGCGGCTACCGCCGCAGCAATGCTCCAGCCTTCGGGGATCACGAGCTCGCTCGGCGCGAGCCGTGCCAGCGCCGCCGTCAGGCCATCGGGCTCGCAGTCCTCAAGCTCCATCCGCCCGGTCGAGATGTCGCACGAGGCGATGCCGATGCGGCCGCGTACGTCGCAGACTGCGGCGAGCAGGTTGGTGCGGCGCGGTTCGAGCAGCGCTTCCTCGGTCAGCGTCCCGGCGGTGACAAAGCGGACGATCGCGCGCGCGACCAGTGTTTTCGATCCGCCGCGCTTTTTCGCCTCGACCGCGCTTTCGGTCTGTTCCGCGATCGCGACGCGGTGGCCCACGCGGATCAGCCGCGCGAGGTAGCCTTCCGCTGCATGTACGGGCACGCCGCACATCGGGATTGGCGCGCCATCATGCTCGCCTCGACTCGTGAGCGCGATGTCGAGCACCTGTGCCGCGACTTTCGCATCGTCGAAGAACAACTCGAAAAAATCGCCCATGCGGTAGAACAGCAGGCAATCATCGGCCTGGGCTTTCAAAGCAAGGTATTGCGCCATCATCGGGGTAGCGACCGTCGCCGGCGTCGATGCGGACGTCGGTGCGGATTGGTGGCCGTGCATGCCTGGGCTTTTAGCGAACGGTCCGCGATTCGGAAAACGGGGGTTCGCTGCTATCCCCGACGTGGGCAAGTCCGGTGCGCGATCTACGTCGGACAGCGGGTTGAACTGGCGCAAGCGTTAGCGCATTGGCCCCGCGGGGGGGCGGAAGGTGTTCGAAACTGCTGCTGGTCTACTTCGTCGCAGGCTTCTTCCTGCCGGTCCTGCCATGGGCGCCGTTGGTATCGGTCGTGACGAGCGCGATCGCGCTGTGGCGACAATCCCGACACGATGAATTCCTGTTGCGCTGGTGGGAAGTATCGCGGCGGGACGCGGCGCTCATCGTCGCGGGGCGACTGCTGCGCTCGATCGTCCTCGATACGCTGGCGATGCTGCTGGCGAACTGGCTGCGCTCGCTCGTCTGATGGCCTCTCGACTTGAGCCTCTCGCCTGCCGTCGCTAAGTCCGCCCGCATGTCGCAGCTTCTCAAGATCAGCCTGCCCGATGGTTCCGTGCGCGAGATGGCGGCGGGGGCCACGCCGGCGGACGTCGCGGCGGCGATCGGGCCGGGGCTGGCCAAGGCCGCGCTCGCCGCGCGGGTCGATGGCGAGCTCGTCGATCTGTCGCGTCCGTTCACGCGCGATGGCAGCCTGGCGCTCGTCACCGCGCGTGACGAGACCGATGCGCTTGAGCTTGCACGGCACGATTACGCGCACGTGCTAGCTGAGGCGGTGCAGGCGCTGTTTCCCGGGACGCAGATCACCTTCGGCCCATCGACCGACGATGGCTTCTATTATGATTTCGCGCCGCCCGCCGCGCACGGGGCCTTCACCGAAGAAGACCTCCCCGCGATCGAGGCGCGGATGCGCGCGATCATTGCCGCCGACAAGCCGCTGCACCGCGAGGCCTGGTCGCGCGAGGACCTGATCGCGCGTTGGCGCGCCGACGGCGAAAGCTTCAAGGCCGAATGGGCGGCGGGGCTACCCGAAGGTGAAGAGCTGACCGTCTATTGGTCGGGGCCGCCGCGCTCTGACGGCGCGTGGCTCGACATGTGCCGGGGCCCGCATCTGCCCTCGACCGGCAAGCTCGCGTCCGATGCGTTCAAGCTGACGCGCGTCTCGGGCGCCTATTGGCGCGGCGATCAGAACAACGCGATGCTCAGCCGCGTCTATGGCACGGGCTGGCTCAACAAGAAGCAGCTCGACGCGCATCTGCTGCGATTGGAGGAAGCCGCCAAGCGCGATCATCGCCGGTTGGGGCAGGAGATGGACCTGTTCCACCTGCAGCCTGAAGCGCATGGCAGCGTGTTCTGGCATCCGAAGGGCTATGTCATCTGGCGCGAGCTTGAGGCGTACATGCGCCGCGCGATCGACGCGGCGGGCTATCGCGAGGTCAAGACGCCGCAGGTCATGGACGCGCGCCAGTGGGAGCGATCGGGCCATTGGGGCAAATACCGCGAGAACATGTTCGTCATCCCGGACGAAGCGCCGAACACCGAGGACGAGGGGCCGCTGGTCTCGGACGACGCGCAATGGATGGCGCTGAAACCGATGAACTGTCCGGCGCACGTGCTGATCTTTCGCCAGGGGATCAAGTCGTACCGCGACCTGCCGCTGCGGCTTTACGAGAACGGTTGCTGCCACCGCAACGAGCCGCACGGCGCGCTGCACGGGCTGATGCGCGTGCGCCAGTTCACGCAGGACGACGCCCATATCTTCTGCCGTGAGGATCAGATCGTCGACGAGGTTGCGATGTTTTGCTCGCTTGCTGATCGAGTCTACCGTGATCTCGGCTTCACAAGATACAGCGTCAAGCTGGCGCTACGTCCTGCTGAGCGCTTCGGGACGGATGCCATGTGGGATTTGGCAGAATCTGAATTGCGCACAGCGGTAGATTACGCTGGCTTTATTTCGGGTGACTTTGCCTACGAAGAACTACCGGGCGAAGGCGCGTTCTATGCGCCGAAGCTCGAATGGCACCTGACCGACGCGATCGGGCGGACGTGGCAGGTCGGCACGATCCAATCGGACCGCGTGCTGCCCGAACGGCTCGACGCGAGCTATGTCGCCGAGGACGGCGAGCGGCATCGTCCGGTGATGCTGCACCGCGCGATCTTCGGCTCTTACGAGCGCTTTATCGGCATCCTGATCGAGCATTTCGCGGGTAAGCTGCCCGCATGGCTGGCGCCGGTGCAGGTGGTGGTGGCGACGATCGTCTCCGACGCCGATGGCTATGCGGGCGAGGTCGCAGCGGCGCTGAAAGCCGTTGGCGTGCGGGTCGAAACCGATCTCAGGAACGAGAAGATCAACTACAAGGTGCGCGAGCACAGCCTCGCCAAGGTGCCGAGGCTGCTGGTGGTCGGCAAGCGCGAGGCGGACGAGCGCACCGTCGCGATGCGGACGCTGGGCGAGCAGGCGCAGCAGGTGCTGCCGCTCGCGGAGGCCGTCGCGCTGCTCCGTGCCGAGGCAACGCCGCCGGATCTGCGATAGATGGCGCGTCCTCTTCGATCTCGAGCGGCGTAGGCGCATGCGGCTGCTCCGCTATGCGATCATCGCCGCCCTGCTCGCGCCCGCGAACGCGGTCGCGCAGGATGCGGCCGACAAGCGCGTCGCCGAAATGATGGCGAACGCGCGCGATGCCTATGCGGTGCCCAAGAAGCCGACCCGCTGTCAGGAGACGGCGGTGGCGGGCGAGATCGTCGTCTGCGGACGCGAGGACGACGGATCGAACCGGATCGAAGGCGATGCCGGCTCGACCAATACGGGCGTGCCGCACACCGACGTCGGCACGCATTCGAACCTCGGCGGCGTCAGCGTTCGCGGCTGCTTCCTGCAGAAATGCCCCAAGCCCGTTTATCTGATCGACCTCAGCAAGATCCCGTTGGCCCCCGCCGGCTCCGACGCCGATAAGATCGCCAAGGGCGAGATGCGCGCGCCCTGATTGCCGGCTGCGATTGCCCGCGTCAGGCGTTTTCGTTAGGAGCCGCGCGATCCTTTTGACACCAGGCAAGACAAGAAACGATGGCCGGCCATTCTAAGTTCAAGAACATCATGCATCGCAAGGGCGCGCAGGACAAGAAACGCGCCGCGCAGTTTTCCAAGCTCAGCCGTGAGATCACCGTCGCGGCCAAGTCCGGCATGCCCGATCCCGACATGAACCCGCGTCTGCGCGCCGCGGTCAATGCCGCCAAGGCGCAGTCGGTGCCCAAGGACAACATCCAGCGCGCGATCGACAAGGCGACCAAGGGCGAAGGTGATAATTACGAGGAGATCCGCTACGAAGGCTATGGCCCGGGCGGCATCGCGCTGATCGTTGAGGCGCTGACCGACAACCGCAACCGCACCGCCACCAACGTGCGCACCGCGTTCGCGAAGAACGGTGGCAACCTGGGTGCATCCGGTGCGGTCAGCCACGGCTTCGAACGGCTCGGCCTGATCGAATACCCAGCCAAGGCGGGCGACGAGGAAAAGGTGCTCGAAGCCGCGATCGAGGCGGGCGCCGACGATGTCGAGACCGATATCGACGAGGAGGGTGAGGGCGGCCATCAGGTCTGGACCAGTGTCGATACGCTGCACGAGGTCGCGCGCGAACTGGAAAAGACGCTTGGCGAGGCCGAGGGCGTCAAGCTCGCCTGGCGGCCGAACCTGACGAGCGAAGTCGGCGAGGACGACGCCGGCATCCTGATCAAGCTGATCGATACGCTGGAGGAAGACGACGACGTGCAGACCGTCTGGGGAAATTATGAGATCGCCGACAGCGTGATGGAGAAGCTGGGGTGAGCATCTGGGTCTGGGCCAGTCTTGCAGCGGCAGCCTACTGCCTGACGCGCGGCATTCTGGACCTGCGCCGGCGTTCGTACGCTTGGGGCTTGTTCGGCATTGCGAGCGCGTTCGTCATCATCTCGACTCCCTACCCCACCCATGCGATCTCGATCAGGCTTCCCGTCGGCGCATCGAAGGTCGTGCACTGATCCTGATCGGCCTCGACCCTGGCCTTGGCTGCACCGGCTGGGGCGTCATCGCGAAGTCGGGCAATCGGTTGATGCACATCGCCAACGGCCAAGTCCGCACCGATGCCGCCGCGCCGCTCGCCGAACGGCTGGTGACGCTCGACCGCGAACTGGGCGATGTCCTGGCACTTCATCGGCCCGACGCCGGCGCGGTCGAGGAGGTGTTCGTCAACACCAACGCGCAATCGACGCTCAAGCTCGGCCAGGCGCGCGGCGTGTGCCTGCTCGCGCTCGCGCGCACCGGACTGCCGGTGCATGAATATGCGACGCGGCTGGTGAAAAAGGCGCTGGTCGGCACCGGCGCGGCCGAGAAGGCGCAAGTGCAGGCGATGCTCAAGGTGCTGATGCCCGGCGTGCGATTATCGGGCGAGGATGCCGCCGATGCGCTGGCGGTGGCGGTCTGCCATGCGCATATGGCGCGCGGGTAAAGATGGAGCGCGGCGTGCGTAGCGATGAAGACTGGATGGCGGACGCGATCGCGCTGGCGGTGAGCGAAAAGGGGACCGACCCCGCCAACACCCCGATCGCCGCGCTGATCGTGCGCGACGGCGAACTCGTCGCCAGCGGAGTCAATCGCACGAAGGAGCAATGCGATGCGACCGCGCATGCCGAGATCGTCACCATGCGCGTGGCGGGGCAGGCGGTCGGTGACGCGAAGATCGCCGGCGCGACGCTTTATTCGACGTTGCAGCCATGCGGCATGTGCACGATGGCGTCGATCTGGTCGGGCATCAGCCGTATTGTCTATGGTGCCGGGCGCGATGACGTCCACCAGATGTATTTCGAGGATCGCGACCTGAGCACTTCGGACTTCGTTCGCGATGCCTACAAGGACGATCTGACGCTCCAAGGCCGCGTCCTCGCCAGCGAGTGCGCGAAACTGTATTACGGTCCCGACGACGACGTGCCCGACGAGGATCAGGCCAATATCTGACGGTCCGACGGGGGACGAGGACGATGGAAATAGAACTCAACGCCGAGGCGAAGGACAAGCGGCTCAACAAGCTCGTGGCGGTGACCGTCGTCGTGCTGTCGGTGTTCGCCGCGCTCTGCGGGATCAAGGACGGCAACATCGTCCAGAACATGCAGGCCGCGCAGAACGCCAGCCTCGATCGCTGGAGCGAATACCAGGCGACGCGCACCAAGCTGCACGTCGATCAGGCGAGCCGCGAACAGATCGGGCTGACGGTCGCAGCGGCGAAGGCCGGTCCGACGTTGACCGAGCTCGACAGGAATATCGGCAGATATGGCGACGAGGCGCGCCGGCTCGCCGCCGACGCGAACGCGCAATCGGACCGCTATGATGCGCTCAACCGGCACGACGACCAATTCGACGCCGCCGACGCCGCGCTGACCACCGCGATCTCGTTGTCGGCTGTCGCGGCGCTGGTCGAACTGATGCCGGTGCTGTGGCTCGGCTGGGCGTTCGGCGCGTTCGGGCTGGCGATGGGTATCGCCGGGTTCGCCGGGCTCAGCCTACATTCGGATACGCTGGCAGGGTTGCTCGGATGATCGGCATTCGGACGATCGGCGCGTGATCGCCAAGCTTTCGGGCACGCTCGACGATACGGGCACGGACTGGGCGGTGATCGACGTGTCCGGCGTCGGCTACCTCGTGCATTGTTCAGCGAAGACACTGTCCGCGTTGGGCGCGCGTGGCGAGCCGGCGGCGCTGTTCACCGACCTGCAGGTCAGCGAGAACGATCTGCGCCTGATCGGCTTTTCCAGCGCCGGCGAGCGCGACTGGTTCCGCTTGCTGATCGGTGTCCAGGGCGTGGGCGGCAAGGTCGCGCTGGCGATCCTGTCAGCCTTGACGATCGACGATCTGCGCAACGCCTGCGCCGCCGGCGATGCGGCGATGGTCGCGCGTGCGCAGGGGGTCGGCCCCAAACTCGCCGCGCGGATCGTCAATGAGCTGAAGGACAAGGCGGGGGCGCTGCCGACGGTTGCTGGCGCGGCGATTTCGGCGGCCCCGACGGGCTCGCCCAGCGCCGATGCGGTTTCGGCGCTGCAGAACCTCGGCTTCAAACCACAGGTGGCGAGCAGTGCGGTGGCGGCGGCGCTGGCAGAGCTTGGCGACGGCGCGGGGCTTGACGCGCTGGTCCGGGTGGCTTTGCGCCGTGCGGCGGGTTGACTGCTTGGAAGCGCGGCATGCGAACGATATAGTCGCTGCATGAACCAGATCAGCATCACCGTTCCCGACGATCTTCAGCATTGGGTCGATCAACGCATTGCCCTCGGTCGCTACGTCGACGCGGGCGATTATCTGCGCGACCTCATGCGGCGTGACCAAGCGCACGACGACGACGAGAGTGCGTGGCTTCGCGAGCAAATCACCGAGGGGCTGGCCTCGGGCATCGTGGACATGGAGCCCGAAGACGTCATCGAACAGATCATCGCTGAACGGCACGCAAGAAGTGCCTAAACTTCGGCTGTCGTCAGCTGCGAGGGCCGACCTCGCGGCGATCGACGATTACAGCGCCAGCCGGTTCGGGAAAGCAGCTGCGGATAAATATTCGCGTGGTCTCAAATCTTCCTTAAATTTGCTTCGAAGTCATGTGTTCGCAGGTGCGGCTTGCCATGAACTGTGCGTGGGAATGCGCAGTCTTATCCACCGACGGCATCGCGTGTTCTATATTGTCCAGAACGACACGGTGGTAATCGTCCGCGTGCTCCACCATGCGATGGATGCACGTAAGGTACTTGAGGACGGATCATGAAGGCGGCTCGTCGTGACGCTGCCCGTTTGACAGAACGACCGGCATGACCGCCCCCCTTCTGTCCCCCCAGCGCCAACCCGAGGACGCCGATGCCGCGCTGCGGCCCAAGACGCTCGCCGAGTTCGTCGGGCAGGCGGGCGCGAAGGGCAACCTGTCCGTGTTCATCGAGTCGGCTCGCTCGCGGCGCGAGGCGATGGATCACGTGCTGTTCTTCGGGCCGCCGGGGCTCGGCAAGACGACGCTCGCCCAGATCGTCGCGCGCGAGCTTGGCGTGGGCTTTCGCGCCACATCCGGCCCGGTGATCGCCAAGTCGGGCGATCTCGCCGCGCTGCTCACCAATCTCGAACCGCACGATGTGTTGTTCATCGACGAGATCCACCGGCTCAACCCCGTCGTCGAAGAGGTGCTCTACCCCGCGATGGAGGACCGCGCTCTCGATCTGATGATCGGCGAGGGGCCTTCGGCGCGCAGCGTGCGCATCGACCTGCCGCCGTTCACGCTGATCGGCGCGACCACGCGCCAGGGTCTGCTGACCACGCCGCTGCGCGATCGCTTCGGCATTCCGGTGCGGCTCAACTTCTACACCGTCGCCGAACTCGAACATGTCGTCATGCGCGGCGCGGGGCTACTCGGAATCGGCATGGAAACCGACGGCGCACGCGAGATCGCGCGGCGCGCGCGCGGCACGCCGCGCGTCGCCGGGCGGCTGCTGCGCCGGGTGCGCGATTTCGCGCATGTTGCGGGCGAGGCGACGGTGACGCGCGCGAGCGCCGACGACGCGCTGACCCGGCTGGAGGTCGACGCGCTCGGGCTCGACGCGCAGGACCGGCGCTATCTTCTGATGATCGCCGATATCTATCGTGGTGGTCCGGTGGGGGTCGAGACGCTGGCGGCGGGTCTCAGCGAACCGCGCGACACGGTCGAGGAAGTGATCGAGCCCTACCTTATCCAGCTCGGCCTGATCGCGCGGACGGCGCGTGGGCGCTGCCTCAACGATCGGGGTTGGGCACATCTTGGCCTGACCCCGCCAAGCGCCGCGCAGACGGGGCTATTCGATCAGGGGTGAGTGCCCACTTTCCATTCACCCGCCGATCCTGAGCCTGTCGAAGGACTGCACTTTTTGGCGGCCATGCGCGCGGACTTCAGAGCAAGAACAATCCTTCGACAAGCTCGGGATGGACGGGCTGGGTCGACCAAGCGGACGTCAATGCGCCGCGCCCCAGCTGTGCCCGTGGCCCACCTCCACCCCTAGCGGCACATCGAGCATCACCGCCGGTTGCGCGGCGTCGGCCATCACGCGCGCGATCACCGGGCCAGCGATCTCGACGTCGGCTTCGGGCAGCTCGAACACCAGTTCGTCATGCACCTGCAGCAGCATCCGCACGTTCGGCAGGCCGGCAGCGCGCAATGCGGGCGTCATCCGCACCATCGCGCGCTTGATGATGTCGGCGCTCGTCCCCTGGATAGGCGCGTTGATTGCCGCGCGCTCGGACCCGGCGCGCTCGACCTGCTGCTTCGAGGAGATGCGCGGAAACCAGGTCTTGCGGCCGAACAGCGTTTCTGAATAGCCGCGCTCGCGCACTTGCTCGAGCGTGTGGACGATGTAGCGCTGGATGCCGGGAAACCGCTCGAAATAGCGGTCGATCATCGCCTGCGCTTCGTCCGAGCCGACGCCGAGCCGACCGCCGAGCCCCCAGCGGCTGATGCCGTAGAGGATCGCGAAGTTGATCGTCTTGGCGCGCGCGCGGGTATCGCGATCGACCACGCCGAACATTTCGTTCGCGGTGCGCGCGTGGATGTCCTCGCCGGCGGCGAACGCCTGTTTCAGCGGCGGTACGTCGGCCATGTGCGCGGCAAGCCGCAGCTCGATCTGGCTGTAGTCGGCCGATAGCAGCACATGGCCCGGCTCGGCGACGAAGCATTCGCGGATCTGCCGTCCGATCTCGGTGCGGATCGGGATGTTTTGAAGGTTGGGATCGTTCGACGAGAGCCGGCCGGTCTGCGCGCCGACCAGCGAGTACGAGGTATGTACGCGGCCGGTCGCGGGATTTATCGCGGCCTGCAGCGTTTCGGTATAGGTCGAACGCAGCTTCGTCAGTTGCCGCCATTCGAGCACGTGGGTGGCGACTTCGGCGCCTTGCGCGGCGAGGCCCTCCAGGATCGCCTGGTCGGTGGAATATTGCCCGCTCTTCCCCTTTCGCCCACCCTGATAGCCCATCTTGTCGAACAGGATGCGGCCGAGCTGTTGCGGGCTGCCTATGGTGAACTGTCCGCCCACGGTCTCGAAGATCGTCGTTTCCAGTCCGTCGATCGCCTGCGCGAACTCGCCCGACAATTGCACCAGCCGCTCGCGGTCGACCTTGATCCCATGCCGCTCCATCGCCGCGACCACGGGGATCAGCGGCCGGTCGACCCGCTCGTAGATGCGCGTGCCCGCTTCGTCTGGCAGGCGCGGACGCAGCAGCTGGTGCAGCCGCCAGGTGACGTCGGCATCCTCGGCCGCATAGCGCGTTGCGCGGTCGAGCGGCGTCTCGGCGAACGGGATCGCCTTCTTGCCCACGCCGCAGATGTCCTTGTAGGTCATCGTCTTGTGCGACAAATGCCGCTCGGACAGCTCGTCCATGCCATGGCCGCCGCCGATCCCCTCGATTTGCCGTCCCGCATCGAGGCAGAAGCTGACTATCATCGTATCGTCGACCGGGCCGACCAGCACGCCGTGCCGGGCTAGCACGTTGATGTCGTACTTGATGTTCTGCCCGACTTTCAGCACGGCATCGCATTCGAGCAGCGGCTTGAGCGCGGCGAGCGCTTCGGAAAGCGGCACTTGTGCCGGGCGTTCGGCGAACATGTCGCTGCCGCCATGGCCGAGCGGGATATAGCAGGCGTCGTTCGGGCCGAGCGCGAGGCTGATCCCTGCAAGGTTCGCGCGCATCGCGTCGAGCGCGCTGGTCTCGGTGTCGATCGCCACCAGCCGCGCGGCGAACGCGCGCGCGATCCAGAGGTCGAGCGCCTCGATCGTCGTCACGCATTCGTACGCGTCAAGATCGATCGCCGGCCATTCGGGGCGCGGCTGGCGACTTGCCCCCACGCCAGGGGTCCTGCCCGTGGTGACCGGCTTGACCGGATGCAGCTGCGTCCTCGGCCCCGGACTGCCGGCGCCCGCGTCAAGCCGCTTCAGCAGGCTGGTAAAGCCGTGCGTTTCGAGGAACGCGGCGAGCGGCGCGGGGGGGATCGCGCCGAGCGCGAAATCGTCGAGCGGCAGCGGCAGAGCGCAGTCTTCCTTCAGCGTCACCAAAACGCGGCTCAATCGCGCCATATCGACGCCTTCGATCAGGCGGTCGCGCAGCTTGCCGGGCTTCATCGCATGGGCGGAGGCAAGCGCGCCTTCGAGATCGCCGTTGTCCTGAATGAGCTTGGTCGCGGTCTTCGGCCCGATGCCATAGATGCCGGGCACGTTGTCGACGCTATCGCCCATCAGCGCGAGCACATCGCCAACCAGATCGGGCACGACGCCGAACTTCTCGACCACTTCGGCGACGTCGATCCGCTGGTTCTTCATGGTGTCGAGCATGTCGATGCAGCCGCCACCCTCGGAGCAGCGGCCGACGAGCTGCATCAGGTCCTTGTCCGAGGAGACGATCGTGACGTCCCAACCGCGCAGCGTCGCCGCGCGCGCGTAGGATGCGATCAGGTCGTCCGCCTCCAGATCGTCTTCTTCGATGCAAGCGAGGCTGAACGCGCGGGTCGCGTCGCGGATCAGCGGGAACTGCGGCACCAGATCGTCCGGCGGGGGCGGGCGATGCGCCTTGTACTGGTCGTAGATCGCGTTGCGGAACGATGTCGATCCCTTGTCCAGGATCACCGCCAGATGCGTCGGCCCGTCGGCCTTGTTGAGGTCGTCGGCCAGCTTCCACAGCATCGTCGTATAGCCATAGACCGCGCCGACGGGCGTCCCTTCCGGATTGGTGAGCGGCGGCAGGCGATGGTACGCGCGGAAGATGTAGGCCGAACCATCGACGAGATAGAGATGTTGCTTGGACGCCATCGCCGCGTCGTAGCAGCGACACCGGGTATCGTCAGCAGCGTTGGATCATCATTAATCGATCGGCTTCGTTCATCGCAATTTCATCATGGATGCGTACGCCGATGGTAATGATGTCCGGTCGCGAAGCAGCGCGGCGCGGCGACTAGCGCTTGCATAGGCTAACCAAGACGATTATGCGGAGGCTCCGAAGTCTGCCGGGGAGGCGGACTTTCGGCCCGGCCATGTACGTCAACTTGCGCCGTGTGTCGTCCACTCGCTGTTCAAGGATTATCGTTCATGCGCAAGTTCGTTCTCGTCGCTGCCGCTGCCGCCGGCGTGCTTTCCCTGTCCGCTTGCAAGAGCAACACCGACACGACCACCACCACGGATACGACCGAGACGGCGATGGATGTCGCTCCGGTCAGCGATGCCGCTGCCGAAGCGTCGATGGCCACCGATGCGGCATCGAGCGCGGCCACCAGCGCCGCCGAAGCGAGCGAAGCCGTCGCGAGCCCGTCGAGCGCGATGTAAGCCTACCGCTTACATCGAAGTTCGTTAGGGGCGTGGGGATTTCTATCCCCGCGCCCTTTGCTCGTGGGCGCCTGCTTTGCCAGCCTTACCGACGTATCGGCGCTGGTCAGCGCGATGAAATCTGTCGGGTGAGCGCGACGCCTTCCGCCGCATAGCCATCGTAAATCGCGCGGGCGATGGCGGCGATCCGCGCGTCGCGGGCAGCCTTGCTGAGCTGTCCGGTTACATAGACGGCTACCGCGATCGGCCGGCCGCCGGGCATCGAGATGATGCCGACATCGCTCGCCGTGTTCGACAACGTTCCCGTCTTGTGCGCGATGACCGTGCCTTCGGGAAGCTCGGCGCGCAGGCGATGCCGTCCGGTGATGCACCGTGTCATCGCCCCGAGCAGTGCCACCTGACTGGCCGGCCGCAGCCACTGCCCGCGATAAAGCCCCGACAGCATCTGCGCCATCGCCACCGGGGTGGTGCTGTCGCGCCGGTCGATCGTCACCGCAGGGTTCACCGCGCCGTCATCGCGCACCAGCGTGGCGATGTCGCGATCCATGTGAATGCCCATGTTGCCGGTACGGCGCAGCCACGCATTGACCGCGCGAGGTCCGCCGACTGCGGCAAGCAGCGCATCGGCTGCCTGGTTGTCGCTACGTGTCAAAGCCAGTTCCATCAGCGTCAACGCGCTCAGCATCGCGCCCGGCCGCACCGGGGCGACCGGGCCGGCGAACTTGCGTGAGGGAAGCGGCACCATCAACGGATACTGTGCGTTCAGGCTGTAGACGCCGCGATCCACACCATCGAGGAACGTTGCCGCGATCGCGACCTTGATCGTGCTCGCAAATGGAAACGGCTGATCGCCCAAGACGGCAAGCGACTTGCCGCTCGACAAGTCGATCGCCGCGACGCCGATGCGGCCCTGCCCGGCGCTCGCGAGCGCCGCGATCCGCGCCGCGAACGAAGTGCCGCGTGATCCATCGGGCAAAGCCGCAGGGGCGGTCGGCGTGACCGACGTGTTGGCTGCGCGCGCGACAAACGTCTGGTCGAACGTGCTTTCGAACATGCTCGAATCGCCCGCATGCGCGCCAGGCAATGTCGCGATGGCGACGCTGATTCCGGCGACCAGCGCCACGAGCCGGGCGATTGGCCCGGTGCGCTCCTTCAACGAGAACCAGATTGCACGATTGACCATAAGCCCGCCCTATACCTGGATATATGGCGTCATGCTTAATTTATGAGCAATAGCCGCCTTGCCCGAGCGCGACGGGGCGTGCGCACCATGCGGGGAACCGAAATCAGATCGCGTATTGCGATCCCAGCTCGATAACGCGGTTGGGGGGGATGTTGAAGTAGTCGGTCGGATCGGCGGCGTTGCGGTGCAGGATGATGAAGATTAGGTCCTGCCACACCGGCATGCCTACCCCCGCACAAGCCGCGAAATTGTTGCGGCCGATGAAGAAGCTCGCCTTCTCCGCGCCTGAAATGGCGCAGCCCGCCGAGACCAGATCGTCGCGCACCGACGGGCTCTCCATGAAGCCATAGCGCAACTCGACGCGGATGAAGTTATCATCGAGCCGCTCGATCTTCACGCGCTCGTCATCGCTGCAATAGGGCTTTTGCAAGGTCCGCACCGTCGCGATGTA
The DNA here is from genome assembly GCA_964242815.1 of uncultured Novosphingobium sp. GTDB lineage: Bacteria > Pseudomonadota > Alphaproteobacteria > Sphingomonadales > Sphingomonadaceae > Novosphingobium. The sequence continues at coordinate 54,716 of CAXSZV010000003.1, read as the reverse complement.
ATTGTGCCGATGGAGCACATGGTTGTGCTTGATGTTGTGCAACAGCGCATGCGGCGTGAGGTCGCTGTTGCCGGTAAGGAACACGGCGGAGCCTTCGACCCGATTGGGTGGGCGCGCCGCGAGTGATCGCGCCATATCGGCGAGCGGTAGCGAATCCTGCCGCTCGAGCGTTTCAACGAGGCGGCGACCGCGTACCCATGTCGCGATAATTAGCAGCAGGCCCGCGGCGATCGTCAGCGGCACCCAACCTCCTTCGACAACGCGCAGGATATTGGCACCGAAGAACAACAGGTCGATCGCCAGGAACGGCGCGATCACCGCCACGCTGACCGCGAGGCTCCATTGCCAACGGCGGCGGATCACGACGAAAGCGAGGCACGAGGTGACGACCATCGTCCCCGTCACCGCGATGCCATAGGCAGCGGCCATCGCGATCGAGGTGCGGAACCCGAGCGCCAGCGCGACGACGCCGGCGAGCACCAGCCAGTTGATCACGCCGATATAGATCTGTCCGGCGTGTCCTTCGGATGTTTGGCGGATGTGCAGGCGCGGCAGCAGGCCAAGCTGGATCGCCTGCTGCGTCAAACTGAACGCGCCGGTGATCACGGCTTGGCTGGCGATGATCGTCGCCAGCATCGCCAGGATCACCATCGGCAGGCGGACCGCCACCGGGATCATCTCGAAGAACCAGTTGACGTCACCCAGCGGATGGCCGGCCGCATTCGCCAGCGCCAGCCGATGCAGCGCGAAAGCCCCCTGGCCGAGATAGTTGAGCACCAGCGCCGGGAATGCCAGCAGCAGCCACCCGACGCGGATCGGCGTGACGCCGAAATGGCCCATGTCGGCGGTCAGCGCTTCCGCGCCGGTTACGGTCAGGAACACCGCCCCCAGCACGAACAGTCCGAGCACGCCATGCGTCGCCATGAACGAAGCCGCGTACGAGGGGAGCAGCGCGCTTAGGATCACGGGGCCATCGACGATATGCAGCGCACCGATCGCACCGATCGCGAGGAACCAGACGACGCAGATCGGACCAAACAGCCGCGATACGGCCGCGGTCCCGCGCGATTGGATCGAAAAGAGCCCGATCAGGATGGCGAGGCTGATCAACAGCGTTCGGTTTGGCGTGAACACCCCCGCCCCGCCGGGCAGCGATCGCAGGCCCTCGACCGCCGAGAGCACCGACAGCGACGGCGTGATCATCGCATCGCCATAGAACAGCGCCGCGCCGATCGCGCCGAGCGCGACGATGATCGTTCCGGGGCGCGTCGATCCACGCCGGGCCAGCGCCAGCAGCGCCAGCACGCCGCCCTCGCCATCGTTGTCCGCGCGCATCAGGAACAGCAGGTACTTGATCGTCACGATGAGGATGAGCGCCCACAGCGCCAGGCTTTCGACGCCGAGGATATCGTCGGGACGAAGCCCGCGCTTGGCCGCCTGTGCCAGCGCATCGTGGAACGCATAGAGCGGGCTGGTGCCGATATCGCCGAACACGACGCCGATCGCACCGATCGTCAGCGGCAGCAATCGCTGGTGACCGGGGCCATGCTCGGCTTGCGCATGACCCGTCGCGACCGCTCGGGGCCCATCCGATGGCGAGCCGGGTATCGGCAGGGATACGGCAGTGGCGGTGATGGTCGGACCCCGATTGGCGGCGGCGCATGTATAACCGTTTGGCGATGCCGCAAGCGAATTTGCCGCACGCGCGGATACGCTCGGTGCGATCAGCGCGTATCGGCACGCTCCGTCTAGCCAAATCGTGACGACCGGTTGAAATGAAAAGGCCGGAGGATCGCTCCCCCGGCCCATCATGCAGATTCGGCTCGAGCCGGGCTGGCTTAGAAGTCCATGCCGCCCATGCCGCCCATGCCGCCGCCGCCGCCCATCGGCATCGCCGGCTTGTCGTCCGGACGCTCGCTGATCGCCGCTTCGGTGGTGATCAGCAGGCCGGCGACCGAGGCCGCATCCTGCAGCGCGGTGCGCACGACCTTGGTCGGGTCGATGACGCCGGCGGCAGTCAGGTTCTCGTAGACATCGGTCGCGGCGTTGAAGCCGAACAACTCGTCGTTGCGATCGAGCAAACGCCCGGCAACCACCGCTCCATCGTGCCCCGCGTTCTCGGCGATCTGACGCAGCGGAGTCTCGATCGCCTTGCGGACGATGTCGATGCCGCGCGTCTGGTCGTCGTTCGCGCCCTTGAGGCCGTCGAGCGCCTTGGTCGCATAGAGCAGCGCGGTGCCGCCACCGGGAACGATACCTTCCTCGACCGCGGCGCGGGTCGCATGAAGCGCGTCATCGACGCGATCCTTGCGTTCCTTCACTTCGACCTCGGTTGCACCGCCCACCTTGATCACCGCAACGCCGCCGGCGAGCTTCGCCAGCCGCTCCTGCAGCTTCTCACGATCGTAATCTGACGTGGTCGTCTCGATCTGGGCGCGGATCTGCTCGACGCGAGCCTTGATCTCATCGGCCGCTCCGGCGCCATCGACGATCGTCGTGTTGTCCTTGTCGATCGAGACCTTCTTGGCCGTGCCCAGCATGCCGATCGTGACGTTCTCAAGCTTGATGCCGAGGTCCTCGGAAATCATCTCGCCCTTGGTCAGCGTCGCGATGTCGCCCAGCATCGCCTTGCGACGATCACCGAAGCCCGGCGCCTTGACCGCCGCGACCTTGAGGCCGCCGCGCAGCTTGTTGACGACGAGCGTCGCCAGCGCTTCACCCTCGATATCCTCGGCGATGATCAGCAGCGGATGGCCCGATTGCACGACCGCCTCGAGGATCGGCAGCATCGCCTGCAGGCTCGACAGCTTCTTCTCGTGGATAAGGATGTAGGGGTTCTCAAGCTCGACGGTCATTTTCTCCATGTTGGTGGCGAAGTACGGCGAGAGATAGCCGCGATCGAACTGCATGCCCTCAACAACATCGAGCTCGAATTCGAGACCCTTCGCTTCCTCGACAGTGATCACGCCTTCCTTGCCGACCTTTTCCATCGCCTCGGCGATCTTCTGGCCGACTTCGACGTCACCATTGGCCGAGATGATGCCGACCTGCGCGATCTCGCCCGAGCCTGCGACGGGCTTCGAGCGCGCCTTCAGATCCTCGACAACCTTGGTGACGGCCAGATCGATGCCGCGCTTCAGATCCATCGGATTGATGCCGGCCGCGACCGACTTCATGCCTTCACGCACGATCGACTGCGCCAGCACCGTTGCCGTGGTGGTGCCGTCACCGGCCAGATCGTTGGTTTTCGAAGCGACTTCGCGCAGCATCTGCGCGCCCATGTTCTCGAACTTGTCCTTGAGCTCGATCTCCTTGGCGACGGTGACGCCGTCCTTGGTGATGCGGGGGGCTCCGAAGCTTTTTTCGATCACGACGTTGCGGCCCTTGGGCCCCAGCGTGACCTTGACCGCATTCGCCAGCGTATCGACGCCGGCGAGGATGCGTTCACGCGCATCGCGCGAGAATTTTACGTCCTTGGCTGCCATTTCAGTGTTCCTTGTAAACGTGTGGGAAACGCGGGGCTCAGGCGATCACGCCGAGGATGTCGCTTTCCTTCATGATGATGAGATCTTCGCCGTCGACCTTGACCTCGGTGCCCGACCACTTGCCGAACAGCACGCGATCGCCGACCTGAACGTCGAGCGGGGTCACCTTGCCATCGTCGGCGCGAGCGCCGGTGCCGGTGGCGACGATCTCACCTTCGGCGGGCTTTTCCTTGGCGCTGTCGGGGATGATGATCCCGCCGGCGGTCTTTTCCTCGGCCTCGATACGGCGCACGAGCACGCGATCGTGCAGCGGACGAAAGGTCATGGGGTTGTCTCTCCTCAAGCAATAGGGGCTTGGCACTCCCAATGGGTGAGTGCCAGCGATGCGCATATGGGGGTGGGCCCGGCAGGCGTCAACGGGGAAGAATCAACCGAATTGCCGCACCAGCCGCCCGCGTGACGCCCAACGCGCTAGCAATAGAGCGGCGACGATCACCAGCCCCGCCGCCAACCCGATCCATACGCCAGTACCCCGAAGCGGGGTGCTCAGCCCCAGCCAAGCGGCGATGACGAACCCGCCGAGCCAATATCCGCCGATCGCAATCATCATCGGCGCGCGCGTGTCCTGCAGACCGCGAAGCGCCCCCGCCGCAATCGCCTGAACGCCGTCGAAGAACTGAAACGCCGCGGCGATCGCGAGGTATCCGGTCGCGAGCGTAACCATCGCGGCGTTCTTCGGCGCATAAACATCAACATAGGCCGACAGAACCAGATGCGGCGCGAGGATCAGCATCAGGGCGGAAAATCCGGCGAACAGCATGCCCGTCATCAGTGCCGCCCAGCCCGCATGGCCAATCGCGGGGGCGTCGCGTGCGCCATAGTGATAGCCGACGCGGATCGTCGCGGCCTGGCCGACGCCGAACGGCACCTGAAAGAAGAACGCGGCGATCTGCAAAGCGACCGCGTGCGCGGCCAACTCCGCATCGCCGAGCAATCCCATGAGAAACGCGGCGCTCGAAAACAGTCCGCCCTCGGCGACGATCGTCGCGCCGATCGGCAGGCCGATACGGAGAAGATCGCCGAACCGCTCACGGTCAAACCGCCACCAGTGGCCGAGTAGGCGATAGCGACGCAGTTTGCGATCCGACACGATCGCCAGCACGTATGCGCCGACCGTGATCACCGACGTGACGATCGTGGCCAGCGCCGAGCCCCGCAGGCCGAACGCGGGGAAGCCCAGGTTGCCGAAGATCAGCAGCCAGTTGCCGGCGGCGTTGACCAGGATCGCCAACGCGGTGATTATGGTGGCGAAAACCGGGCGACCGAGCGCGGCGACGAAGATGCGCAGCACGTTGCCGACGATCAGCGGCACGATCGCCAGGCCAAGCAAGCGGACGAACTGTCCGGCGGCCCGCGCCAACACCGGATCCTCCCCCGCCGCGAGCATGATGCGTTCGCCCAGCAGACAGAAACCGATGCCGACGACGCCGGCTATTATGGCCAGCCACAACGCCATCCGGACCGACCGGCGGACCTCGCGCACCGAATTGCGCCGCCGCCCGAGTTCCGCCGCGATCAGCGGCGCGACCGCGCCGGTCAGTCCGGTCAGGCCGAACGCGGTCACGCCATAGAGCGCGGTGGCAAGGCTCGCCGCCGCCAGCGCCTGTTCGCCGAGCCGCGCGACGAAAATCACGTCGCTCGCATAGACCGCCATCTGCAGGACGTTCGCCAGCGCCAGCGGTGCCGCCAGCCGCAACGTCGCGCCAAGCTCGACGCGAAAGGGAGAAGGGGGGCGACGCATGGCGCGCGGTGTTAGGGGCGCTGACCCCCGGAGGAAAGGGTTGCCGATATCCGCTGAGTCGTTGGCCGCGCTAATCCGCGATGGCGTAAGTCACAGTGGGCGTTACCGTGGTCTCGATCAGCGCTGGCATCAGATCGATGACTACCGTGCTGCTTGCTCGCTCACGCGACGGGCCGTGACGATGGTTCTTGCCCATACTGGCCGCGCTCCGCCGCCTGGTCTTCCACCGCGATCAGCGAGCCCAAGCGCTTTCCCGCGGCGGTGTGATCGCGAGGGCGCGGCTTTTTGCGTCCGCGATCGCCGCAGCGTGCGCGCCTTGGATAGCTGCGGCTGCTTAGCGAAGTACGGCCTTCGTGCTCGGGCGCTCATCGCCGCTCAAAGGCATGGTGGGCGGTGACGGGCTCGAACCGCCGACCCTCTCGGTGTAAACGAGATGCTCTACCAACTGAGCTAACCGCCCGCGCGTGCGGGCACCTATCGGCAGCTTGCGCGATTTCGTCAATCGCCGTGCAGATGCAGTCTGCCGATGGTTTGGCGCCTGGCGGGTCCCGGGGAACAAGGCTTGCGACGATGGGCGTCCCGATGCATCACGCAGGGCAAAGGATGACCTGTGATGACCGAAGCCAGCACGCTTGCCGGACCCCTGCCCAAGACCCTCGCCGATATCCGCTCCGACTTCGACGCGCCGCCGCACGTGCCGCGCGATCGAATCGTCGACCTGCATTGGGCGATGGGCGCGGTGCCCAACGATCTTGTCGACCCGTACCTGCCGGTCGACTGGCTGGCGGGCGAAGATATCCCGCGCGTCCTGTTCAATGCCCCGGCGACGCGAGGGCTTGCCGGGGCTTCGAGCGCCAGCGGCGCATGGATCGTATCGCACTACAAGGATATCGAACGCGTCTATTCGGATAACGAGCTGTTCTCCAACGAAGGAACGGCCGAATTCCAGCGGTTGATCGGCGAGACGTTCAAGTCGATCCCGCTGGCGATCGATCCGCCTGATCATGCGCAATATCGCTATTTTCTGATGCCGTGGTTCGCGCCATCGAAAATGAACAAGATGGACGCGGATATCCGCGACCTTGCCAACGAAATGATCGACGATTTCGCGACGAAGGGCGAGGTCGATATTGCCTGGGATCTCGGCCGCGTGTTTCCCGTGCGCATCTTCATGAAGCTCATGGGCTTCCCGCCGCCGATGTTCGAGCAGTTCCTCGATTGGGAGTGGGACATCCTGCATTCGGGCGAGCTCGCAAAGATGCAGGCGGCGTTGGGCGGCGTGCTCGCCTTCCTGCGCGGGTTCATGGCCGAAAAGCGCGCCGCGCCCGACGATGGCCTCGTCAGCTACATCGTCAATGCCGACATCAAGGGACGCAAGTCGACCGAGGACGAGCAGATCGGCATGGTCTGGTTCCTGTGGCTCGGCGGCCTCGATACGGTCGCGGCGACGATCAGCCAGATGTTCCGCCGCATGGCGCTGGAGCCCGCGATCCAAGATCGGCTGCGCGCCGATCGCTCGCTGATCCAGGGCGCGGTCGAAGAATTCCTGCGCACGCAGCCGATCCTGAGTTCCGCGCGCCGCGCGAAGCGCGACTTCGACTGGGACGGCGTGACGATCAAGGCAGGCGAAAGCATTTCGTGCCTCAATCCGGCGGGAAACTTCGATCCAACGCAATTCGACGATCCGCGCACGTTCGATCCGACCCGCAAGGGCAACCGGCACTTTACTTTCGTCGCTGGCGTGCACTTATGTCTGGGTGCTCCGCTGGCTCGGCGCGAGCTCCGCATCCTGCTCGACGAATGGTTCCGGCGTATCCCCGCGTTCGGCGTCAAGCCCGGCGCGGACACCTCGGTCTTTCCCGGCCTGATGTCGATCCGCAACCTGCCGCTGGTGTGGGATGCCGCAAAAGCCATGTAGTCGACTGATAGCGCTCACCCCCGCGAGCGTCGGCCGCGTAAGCCGCGATCCGACGCTCAGACCGCCAAGGGAACCTTGTCGCCAAGCTCATCGAAATACGACACCATCGCCGCTTTCGCCCGATCGGTCAGCGCGATGAAGGCGCGGCGGCGGTCCTGATCGTCCTCGCTACGCGCGAGCAGGCCCGACTCGGTCATCTGGCGGATCCAGCGAAGCGCGGTGGTAGGCGGGACCGAAGCGGCGATGCACAGCGAGCTGACCGAGACGCGCACCTTTTCCGCCGCCGCCGCTGTCAGATCGAGCAGCATGTCCCAGGCGGGATCGGCGAACAGCTCCGGATCGAGGAACCGCCCGCGCAGCTGGCGCTGCCGGATGATCCGCCGCACCAGTCGCGGGTCGGGCAGATCGCGATCGGCGATGCGCCCCGTCATACCGCGAGCCGCGCCTTTTCCATGCCATGCAGGCTGCGTCGCACGCACCGCTTCGGCATCGCGCCAGGGCTTGGGATCGAACCGAAACATCGCGTCATGGCTCGGCGCAATCTCCGCCTCGCGCCGCCCGGAGTCGTTAGGTCCGGCCAACTTGTCGAGCCGCTGGGCGATCTGGCCGACCTGTTCGGTCAGTCGAAGCATCGCCAGTCGGTCCTCTTCCGACAATTCACTGACGCGCGCGCGCGATACCCGCGCCAGCGCCTCGCCCAGCGCGACGGCGCGCTCCGCCGGGTTCGGCTCGATCAGCAATTGCGGATCGGACCGGTCCATGCAGGCGAACACGTCGTCGATCGCCGCGACGGTGGTCGAGACGATCAGTCGTGCGCCACTTTGCGCGGCGCGCAGGTCGAGCGACGCCATCGCCGCCATCGCCGCCGCATCGACCACCGGACAATCGACGAGGACGATGTCGCCGAGCGGTCGCGCCGCGCCATCGGTCGTATCGCCGATCAGCGCGCCAAGCTCATCCTCGGTCACGATGCGCAGCCCCGCCAGCGTCGCATCGTCGCGCAACTGGCCGCGCACGCGCGCCCGATCGGCGAATATCGACAGTGACGCCGCCAGACCCATAGGCGCCGCCGCGTCGTCGTCCGCGTGCGAAGCCCCGTAAGCGAATTGCGCCTGCGCCATGATTACGATTCCCCATCAACCCTATGCGAACAGGATGAGAACAGAACCGGGATGAGTCAACAATGGATTTGGATCACATCCAACCGGCGAGTTCGCGCCGGACCAGCGCATCGAGCATCGTCATCCCCGCCGGGTGCGCGTTGAGACAGGCGAGTGTGGCGAAATCGGCGCCCCCCGCGCCGATGAACTGATCGCGACCTCGGATCGCCAACTCTTCCAGTGTCTCCAGGCAGTCCGCCGCGAAGCCGGGCGCGGCGATCGCCAGCGCCCGCGTTCCGCGTCGCGCCTCGTCGGCGAGCACGGCGTCGGTGTAGGGTTCGAGCCACTTCGCGCGGCCGAAGCGCGACTGAAAGCTGGTCTCGACGCGCAAATTTGGAAATCGCTCGCTCATCGCCAGGGCCAGCAGCCGCGCGGTCTTGCGGCAATGGCAATGATACGGATCGCCCAACGCCAGCGTGCGCGCGGGCATCCCGTGGAACGATAGCAGCAGCACTTCGGGCGCGAACGGCAAGGCGGCGATCTGCGCCCCAAGATCGTCCACCAGCGCCGCTATATACAGCGGATCGTCGTGATAAGGGGGCAGCGTGCGGATCGCGGGCAACCAGCGCATGTCGCGCAGCGCTTTGCCCAGCGCATCGAGCACCGAGGCGGTCGTCGCCGCCGAATATTGCGGATAGAGCGGCGCCACCAAAATGCGTTCGCAACCCGCCGCCTTCAGCCGTTCGATCTCCGGCGCGATTCCGGGGTTGCCGTAACGCATCGCCCAACCGACGCGGACGCCGTCACCCAGCCGCTGTTGCAACGCGATCGCCTGCGCGGCGGTGATCGCGGCGAGTGGCGAGCCATCGGCGGTCCAGACCTGGCCATAGGCGTGCGCGGATTTTCGCGGCCGCGTGTTGAGGATGATGCCGCGCAGGATCGGCTGCCAGGCGATCGCCGGGATCTCGACCACGCGGCGGTCGGACAGAAACTGTTTGAGGTAGCGCTTGACCGCGCGCGGGCTCGCCTCGTCGGGCGTGCCGAGGTTGGCCAGCAGCACCCCGATGCCGCCCGTCGCGATAGCGGGGTGGCCCGCCGGGCGTGCGCCGGATGCGTCGCTACTCGTCATCACGACCCATCCTGGCCTGCTGTCTCGTCGAGCCAGGCGACGACGCGCGCGGCGATCGCGCCGAAGGCCCGCGCGTCGGCGTCGTCGCCGGCGGCGGGGGGGCTGCCGGCGTCGCTTTGCCGCCGGATGCCGAGCGTCAGCGGGATCGCGCCCAGAAAGGGTATGTCGAGCTCCGCCGCCGCGCGCTCCGCTCCGCCATGGCCAAACGGGTCGCTTGCCTCGCCGCAATGCGGACAGACATAGCCGGCCATGTTCTCGACCAGTCCGACGATCGGCACGCGCATCTGGCGGAACTGGTCGATCGCGCGCCGCGCATCGATCAGCGCGAGGTCCTGCGGCGTCGATACGACGATCGCGCCGGCGGGCGTGAACTTCTGCAGCATTGTAAGCTGAACGTCGCCGGTGCCCGGCGGCAGGTCGATCAGCAGCAGTTCCGCCCCGCCGTTATCGGGATCGCCCCAGTGTGCCTCGATCAGCTGGGCCAGCGCGCCTGACGCCATCGGTCCGCGCCAAGCGATGGCCTTGCCGGGCTCGATCAGATGACCCATCGACAGCATCGGCACGCCCCAGCGGCCGGGTATCGGAATCATACGATTGTCGTGCGCCTCGGGCCGCTGCCCTTCGCTGCCGAACAGGCGCGGCTGCGAGGGCCCGAGGATATCGGCATCGACCAGCCCGACCCTGCGGCCAAGACGCGCCAGCGCGATGGCGAGGTTGGCCGAGAGCGTCGACTTGCCGACGCCCCCCTTGCCCGATCCGATCGCCAGGATACGCCGATTGGTGTTAGCGGAGCCGGTGATGTGGCGTGTGCCGGCGCCAGCATCGGCGGCGCGATCGGCCATCAGCGCGACACGCGCATCGGCGACGTCCGCGAGGACGGTCAATGCCGCGACGCTATCCGCCTCAAGCCGCTCACGATCCGCACGATCGAGGTCGGCGACATCGAGCACCAGCGTGGCGACGCCATCCACCAGACGCAGCGCGCGGACGCGCTCGCGCACCGGCTTCGGCAGCGCCGCGCGCAGCTTTTCGTCGATCGTCGCGGACCCGCCAACCGTCATGGCCCGGGGCCCTAGCAGGGAAAAAGCAGCGGCAAGCACTGTTTTTGTCGTGACGCTCTCCTATAACGAGAGGATGAAAATATTTGGCGGCGGAGACGATCGCGGCGTGCTGGCGATGGCGGGACGCAAAGGTCCTTGGGGTGGTATCGGCAAAGGGGATGAGCCCGAAACGAGCGGCGAGCTCGATGGCGAGCCGGCGAATGCTGGCGAGGGCGTCGGGGGCGAGACCGTCGGGCCGGGCGGCGGCGATGCTGCCACGCGGCCTCGGCCTTTCGGTGAACGTCCGGCTGGCGATAAGCCCGACGGCACGCCCCGCGGGCCGCGCAATCCGTGGCTGCCCTCAAGCGAGCCGCCGCCGCGCCGCTCCGCCGGTATCGAGGATATCTTCCGCTCACGCGACAAGCGCCGATCGGGTGGCCCTGGCGGCGGACCGGGGAACGGTCTGGGCGGGGGCAAGCTGCCGCGCCTGCCGCAACGCGCCGACGGGAAAAGCTGGCTGCCGCTGATCGTCGCGGGGATCGCGCTCGTATGGCTGGCGCTTACCACCACCCACGTCGTCGGCCCCAAGGACCAGGGTATCGTGACGACTTTCGGCAAGTATTCGCACACGGTGCAGCCCGGTGTGGCGTTCACGCTTCCCTGGCCGATCCAGACGATCGCGGTGACCGACGTCACCTCGATCAAGCGCGATACGATCCCCGAAGGTGAGGCCGAGAAGCTGATGCTGACGAGCGATCAGAACCTGGTCGATCTCAGCTATCTGGTGCGCTGGAACATCAACAACCTTAAACTCTACACCTTTCAGCTTGCCGATCCTGCGCAGACCGTCCGAGAAGTGGCCGAAGCGGCGATGCGCGCGTCGATCGCCGAGCTGCCGCTGCGCGAGGCGATGGGCGGCACGGGCCGGGCGATCATGGAGCAGAACGTGCGCGTGCGGATGCAGGCGGTGCTCGACGCCTACCGTTCCGGGGTCCAGATCCAGGGCGTCGAAATCAAGAAGGCCGATCCGCCGTCGAAGACCGTGGGCTCGTTCCAGCAGGTGACGGCAGCGCAACAGGACGCGCAGCGCGACCTCAGCAACGCGCAAGCCGAAGCCGAACAGCTGATCGCGCGCGCGCAGGGCGATGCCGCATCTTTCGACAAGGTCTATGCGCAATACAAGCTTTCGCCCGAAGTCACGCGGCGGCGCATGTATTACGAGACGATGGAGCGCGTGCTGGCGAACAACGACAAGGTGATCGCCGAAGCGCCGGGCGTAACGTCGTACCTGCCGCTGCCGCAGATCGTGAAGAAGCCGCCGCCCGCCCCAGTGGCGTCCGATAGCGCGGGAGCGGACAAGTGAACTGGGCTGCAACCTGGGCGCGGCATCGCGCGCTGATCGTCGGCGCAGTGCTTGCGCTGATCGTGCTGGCATCGAGCGTGGTCGAGGTGCCCGAGACCCAGCAGGCGGTGGTGCTGCGTCTGGGCGAGCCGGTGCGCGTGATCAATCCGTTTCGACCGAACCGTGATTTCGGCGACACCGGCGCTGGCCTGGTCCTGCGCATACCGTTCATCGAGCGGCTGATCCGCATCGACCGCCGTCTGTTGAGCGTCGACATGGATTCGCAACAGGTGTTGTCGACCGATCAGTTGCGGCTGCAGGTCGATGCCTATGCGCGCTTTCGGATCATCGATCCGGTCAAGATGGTGCGCACGGCGGGGACGACCGATCGGGTCGAGGAGCAGCTTCAGCCGATCCTTACGTCGGTGCTTAGGCAGGAGCTGGGCAAGCGGACCTTCCAGTCGCTGCTGACCGCCGAGCGGGGCGAGGCGATGGTCGAGATCCGCAAGGGCCTTGACCAGCAGGCGCGCGAATATGGCGCGCAGATCGTCGACGTGCGGATCAAGCGCGCGGACCTTCCCGAGGGCGCGCTGGAAAGCGCATTCACCCGGATGCAGGCCGCGCGCGAGCAGGAGGCGACGACGATCCGCGCGCAGGGTCAGAAGATGGCGCAGATCACGCGCGCCACCGCCGAGGCGAGCGCGGCGAAGATCTATGCGGACAGCTTTGGCAAGGACCCGCAGTTCTATGATTTCTATCGCGCGATGCAGAGCTATCTGTCCGCCTTCGCCACCACCAACGGATCGACCACGATCCTGCTGTCGCCAGACAACACCTATCTGAAGCAATTCCGCGGTGCCGAGCATTAGAGCGGCGGCGGCCCTTCATTCAATCCGGGTTCAGCCCATATTGGCTGAATCGAGTCAACTACTCGGCGGCAGGTCACGTTAGCTGCGCTGCCAGATCATACGAAGGACCCTGAATCCGTGCGATACGCTTATGGAGTTACGGCCGCGGCCTTGCTTGGCGGCGCGGCGCTTTCGTTGACCAGCGGCCTGCCCGCTGGCGCGCAGGTCGCGCAGAACGATTCGACCCAGATCGCGCCGATTGCGCCGCGCGCCGGCGCGCCGGGAAGCTTCGCCGATCTGACCGCGCAACTCGCGCCTGCTGTGGTCAACATCGCGACGCGGCAGAAAGTGCAGGTCGCCAGCCAGAACCCGTTCGCCGGCACGCCGTTCGAAGACATGTTCAGCGGCCAGGGCCAAGGCCAGGGTCAGGGCGGCGCGCAGACGCGCGAAGCGCAGTCGCTGGGATCGGGCTTCATCGTGTCCGCCGATGGCTACGTTGTCACCAACAACCACGTCATTACAGCCGAAGGGAAAGGGAGCGAGGTCGAATCGATCACCGTCACGCTGCCCAACGGCAACGAATATCCGGCACGGCTGGTAGGCCGTGATGCGGCTTCCGACCTCGCGGTGCTGAAGATCGCGACGGGCAAGCCACTGCCGTTCGTCAAGTTCGGCGACTCGCGCCAATCGCGCGTCGGTGACTGGGTGATCGCGATCGGCAACCCGTTCGGCCTGTCGGGCACGGTAACGTCGGGGATCATCTCTGCCGTGACCCGCGCGACGGGGACTGGAACGGCGTACGATCGCTACATCCAGACCGACGCGGCGATCAATCGTGGCAATTCGGGCGGCCCGATGTTCGACATGCGTGGGCAGGTCATTGGCATCAACAACGCGATCTTCTCGCCCAGCGGCGGCAGCGTCGGCATCGGCTTCGCGATCCCCGCAGAGACGGCGGCGCCGATCGTCGACAAGCTGATCAAGGGCGTGGCGATCGAGCGCGGATACCTGGGCGTCGGCATCCGGCCGATCGACGAAGATCTGGCCGACTCGATCGGCATCCCGCACAACCGCGGCGAATTCATCGGCACCGTCCAGCCGGACGGCGCGGCCGCCGCCGCCGGTCTCAAGCCGGGCGACGTGGTGCTGCGCGTCGATGGCAAGGACGTGACGCCGGCGCAATCGCTGTCATACCTTGTCGCCAACACTGCGCCGGGCAAGCGCATCGCGCTCGACGTGATCCGCAATGGGCAACGGCTGGCGCTGAACGCCACGGTCGCCAGACGGCCGAGCGAGGACAAGCTCGCCGCCGCCGGTGGCTTCGACCAGGACGGCGACGGGCAGCCCGACGGCAATCCGTTCCAGAACCCCGGGCCGCGCACGGGGCAAGCGCTGGCGGCGAGCGCTCTCGGCGTGGCTACGATCCCGCTGACCGCGCAGATCGCCGGTCAGCTCGGCGTCGCGCCATCGACGCGCGGCGTCGTGATCAACGCGGTCGATCCTGATTCGGACGCGGGCCGCAAGGGCCTGCAGCGTGGCGACATCATCCTTGCCGCGAACTATGCGTCCGTGGCGACGCCGGCCGATCTCGACAACGCCGTGCGTGCGGCGAAGGCCGCAAATCGTCCGGCGGTCTTGTTGCAGATCCAGCGTCGCGGGCAGCCCGTGGTGTTTCTTCCAATCAGGCTGAAGTAGCTTCGGGGCGACGCGGCTCGAGTCTAACCGCATCCTGACGGAGTTGGTGGACAAATCATCTCAACGCTTCCGCCACCGGTACGTATTCGTACCGCAAAGCCTCCGCCACGGGCGCACAGGTCACTTGCCCGGAGTGGACGTTCAGCCCCTCGGCGAGATGGGGGTCCGCACGCAAGGCTTCGCGCCAGCCCCCCGGACGATCGGCGGCGTCGGCGATCCGCAGGGCGTGCGGCAGCGTTACGGTGTTGAGCGCATAAGTGCTCGTGCGCGCGACCGCGCCGGGCATGTTGGCGACACAGTAATGCACGATGCCATCGACCACGAACGTCGGCGCATCGTGCGTCGTCGCGTGGCTGGTCTCGAAGCAGCCGCCTTGGTCGATCGCCACGTCGACCAGCACCGCGCCCGGCCGCATCGTGCCGAGCATCGCGCGGGTCACGAGCTTGGGCGCCGCCGCGCCGGGGATCAACACCGCGCCGATGACGAGGTCGGCGTCCGCCACCGCGTCGGCAAGGTTCGCGCGGCTGGAGAACAGCGTCTTCGCGCGCGCCTCGAAATGATGAGACAAACGCTCGAGCGTATCGACGTCGCGGTCGAGGATGGTGACGTCGGCGCCGAGGCCCACCGCCATCTGCGCGGCGTTGAAGCCGACGACCCCGCCGCCGATCACCACGACCTTGCCGGGCAGCACGCCGGGGACGCCGCCCAGCAGCACGCCGCGCCCGCCGTGCGCTTTTTCCAGCGCGGTCGCGCCCGCCTGGATCGACATGCGGCCTGCGACCTGGCTCATCGGCTTCAGCAGCGGCAGCGTGTTGCCCGGACCGGTGACGGTCTCATAGGCGATCGCGGTCACGCCCGAGCGCACGAGGTCGGCGGTCTGTTCGGGATCGGGCGCAAGATGCAGATAGGTGTAGAGCAGCTGCCCCGGCCGCAGCATCGCACGCTCGGCCGCCTGCGGCTCCTTGACCTTCACGATCATTTCACAGGCCGCAAACAGCCCCGCCGCGTCGGGCTCGATGATCCCGCCCGCCGCGACGTAATCCGCGTCGGTCGCGCCGATGCCGAGCCCCGCGTCCGTCTCCACCCAGACCTCGTGCCCGTGCATCGCCAGTTCGCGCACGCTCTCGGGCGTCAGCCCGACGCGGTATTCGTGGTTCTTGATCTCGCGGACAGTGCCGATACGCATTGGCGGAACTCCTGTATGCCGATAAAGCGCGGGCATCACCGATGGGGCGGCCGGCATATGAACTCGAATGCGGAACGAAGCATCCGGACGCGGCTTTGTTGCGCGTCATGATAGCGGTCGAACATGCGGAGCTGATCCTGCAACCGGAGGCCGGTCGCACGGTGATTCGGCCTTTCACGCCGAATTTCGCTGAAGGCTTCGGTCCCAACGGAGCGGGTGATCAGGGGCCGACGCGGCCGCAGCTTATCGCCAAGCGCTTGTTGGCGATCCCGGACGACCGTGTCGCGCAGGTGTTGGGCAGCATCCAAGACGCGCTCGGCAGTCAGCATCGCGGCTTTGACGAAATGTTGCTGCAGCGCTTCGAGGAGATCAACGGATCGCTGATCGATCGAGTCGAGGTGTCGCGCGAGCGGGCGTTGCTGATCGGCGGGTATTTCAGCGAGGAGTATTCGTTCGAGGCGGCCGCGCTGTTCAACCCCAGCATGGTATTGCACCCTGACCAGACGGGAGTGGACGACGATGCCTTTCGCTTCGTCGTCTCGCTGCGCGGCATGGGGGAGGGGCATCTGTCCTCGGTCACCTTCCGGACCGGCACTTGGCGCGGGGCGGCCGATGTCGCGATCGATGTTCCCAGCCCTTATTCGGTGCCGCCGCAGGTGGTAGGGAGGGAAGGCGATCGCGCCGATGGTCCGGTCGAGCTGCGTCCCGGCGGCAGCCAGGACTTGTCGGAGATCGTGCTGTTTCCGCTGCTGCCGAGCCAGGCGGGAGGAATCGAGGACCTGCGCCTGGTGCACTTTACCGATGATGACGGACATAGCTCGTACATCGGCACCTATACAGCGTTCAGCGGCACCGCCATCCGCAGCGAGATGCTGCGCACGACCGACTTCGCCGGCTTCGAGATGATCCCGCTGGGGGGAACCGCCTCGAAGAGCAAGGGCATGGCGCTGTTCCCGCGCAAGGTGAACGGTGAGTATATGATGCTCGGCCGTCAGGACAACGAGAGCGTCTGGCTGCACCGTTCGGGCGACTTGTTCGATTGGAACGACGGCCATAAGATCATCAGCCCGAAATATGTCTGGGACTGCGCGCAGATGGGCAACTGCGGATCGCCGATCGAGATCGACGAGGGCTGGCTGGTGATCACCCACGGCATCGGCCCGCTGCGCAGCTACAGCATCGGCGCGGCGCTGCTCGACAAGGACGATCCGGCCAAGGTGCTTGGCCGCACGCCGCATCCGCTGCTTAATCCGACCGCGGGCGAGCGCGATGGCTATGTGCCGAACGTGCTCTATTCGTGCGGCGGGCTGGTGCGCGCCAATCAAGGTGGCGGACGCCGGCTGATGCTGCCCTATGGCGTCGCCGACAACTACACGCGTTTCGCCAGCATCGCTCTCGATGACGTGCTCGCGGCGTTGCAATGATCGTTGCGGCGGCCGAAAATCGTGAGGCGGGCAAGCGCACCGCCGCGCGCGCGGCCGCCGAACGAGTCGAGGACGGGATGCTGGTGGGGCTCGGTACGGGCACGACCGTCGCGCACCTGCTCGACGCACTGGCGCTACGCGTGCGCGACGGGCTGTCGATCCGCTGCGTCGCTACTTCGGTCGCGACCGAACGGCGCGCGCGCGAACTTGGTATCGCGGTCGAAAGCTTCGCGCCGCTTTCGGCGGTCGATCTGGCGATCGATGGCGTTGACGAGATCGACCCGCAGTTTCGCGTGATCAAGGGCGGCGGCGGCGCGCTGTTGCGAGAGAAGGTGGTCGCGCAGGCAGCCGCCCGAATGATCGCCATTGCCGACGAGGGCAAGCAGGTCGCCACGCTCGGCGCGCCCGTGCCGGTCGAGGCGCTGGATTTCGCGCTTGGTTTCGCGGTTGCGCGCATCGAGGCGCTCGGTGGCCGCGCGGTGGCACGCGGTGATGTACGCACCGATCAGGGCAATCCGTTGCTCGATTGTCATTTCAGCGCGATAAGTGACGCGGATGCGCTCGCGCGCGAACTTGCGGCCATCCCCGGCGTTCTTGCCCACGGACTGTTCCTGGACGAGATCGATCTGCTCTGCCTGGGCGGCGCGGATGGCGCGCGCTGGATCGACAAAAGGATTGCTGCATGAGCGAAGTTGACCCTGCTCCGATCACCGCCGCGCAGGACCCCGGCATCCGCGAGGACGGCTCGCTGGACCGGCTGGCGATCGACACGATCCGCACGCTGGCGATGGACGCGGTGCAACAGGCGAATTCGGGCCATCCCGGCACGCCGATGGCGCTGGCCCCGGTCGGCTACACGTTGTGGAAGGACCATCTGCGCAGCGATCCCGACGCGCCCGACTGGCCAAACCGCGATCGCTTCGTGCTGTCGGTCGGCCATGCCTCGATGCTGCTTTATGCGTTGCTGTTCCTGGCGCGGGTCAAGCAGATCGACGCCGACGGCAAGGACACCGGCACGCCCGCCGTCGGCCTCGACGATATCAAGCAGTTCCGCCAGCTGAGCTCGCGCACGCCGGGCCATCCCGAATACCGGATGACGACCGGGGTCGAGACCACGACCGGGCCGCTGGGCCAGGGTTGCGGCAATTCGGTCGGCATGGCGATCGCGGAAAAGGCGTTGGCCGCGCGCTTCAACCGCGATGGCTTCCCCATATTCGACCATTCGATCTACGTGTTCGCGGGCGACGGCGACATGATGGAAGGCGTCAGCCAGGAAGCGGCGTCGCTCGCCGGTCACCTGAAACTCGACAACCTGTGCTGGGTCTACGACAGCAACCATATCACGATCGAGGGCGGCACCGACCTCGCGTTCGACGAGGACGTCGGCAAGCGGTTCGAGGCTTATGGCTGGCATGTGATTCACCTCGACGATGCCAACGATACCGAGGCGTTCGGCCGGGCGATCGAGGAGTTCAAGGCGACCACGGACAAGCCGACCTTCATCGTGCTGCACTCGATCATCGGCTGGGGATCGCCGATCCAGGGCACCAAGAAGGCGCATTCGGACGCGATGGGCGAGGACGTCATCGCCGCTACCAAAGAGGCCTATGGCTGGCCGAGCGAGGAACCGTTCTTCGTCCCAGACGGTGTCGCCGATGCGCTGGCGAAGCCGATGCGGACGCGCGGCGGCAAGCTGCGCGAGGAATGGACCGGGCTGTTCGAACGCTATCGCGCGCAATACCCCGAACTTGCCGACGAGTTCGAGCTGGCAAAGGAAGGCAAGCTCTCTCCGGGCTGGGATGCGGACATACCGACGTTCGAGCCCGACGCGAAGGGGATCGCCAGCCGCGAAGCCAGCGGCAAGGTGCTCAACGCGATCGCGGCGCACCTGCCGTTGCTGATCGGCGGGGCGGCGGACCTCGCGCCGTCGACCAAGACCGACATCAAGGGTGACGACGCTGGCAGCTTCGAGGCGCCGCAGTTCGCCGACGTGAAGGGTGGGGGCAGCTACGGCGGCCGCAACATGCACTTCGGCGTGCGCGAGCATGCGATGGGCGCGGCGGCGAACGGCATGGCGCTCAGTTATCTGCGTTCCTACACTGGCACGTTCCTGGTGTTCAGCGATTACATGCGCCCGCCGATCCGGCTCGCATCGATCATGGAACTGCCGGTCATCTTCGTGTTCACCCACGATTCGATCGGCGTCGGCGAGGACGGACCGACGCACCAGCCGATCGAGCAGCTCGCTGCGTTGCGCGCGATCCCCGGGCTCGACGTGATCCGCCCCGGCGATGCCAACGAAACTTCGGTCGCCTGGCGCGCCGCGTTGGAAAAAACCGCCGGGCCGACTGTCCTCGTCTTTTCGCGCCAGGCGTTGCCGACGCTCGATCGCGACAAATACGCGCCCGCCGACGGGCTGATGCGCGGTGGCTATGTGCTAGCCGACAGCGCCGAAAACGACCCAGAGGTCATCTTGATCGCGACCGGCTCCGAAGTCGGGTTGGCGGTTAAAGCATACGAGCAGCTCGTCGCCGATGGCGTCCATGCGCGGGTCGTATCGCTGCCCAGCTGGCATCTCTATGAGCAGCAGGACGATGTCTACAAGGAGAGCGTATTGCCCAAGTCGGCGGTCGCGCGCCTGGCGATCGAACAAGGCAGTGAACTTGGCTGGGATCGCTATGTCGGGTCCGCCGGCCGGACGATAACCATGTCGTCGTTCGGCGCGTCGGCGCCGATCGCCAAGCTCCAGGAAAAGTTCGGCTTCACGCTGGACAACGTGCTCAAGCAAGCGCGCGACCTCATCGCGGAGAACAAGTCATGACCAATCTGCTCCAGGACCTGTCCGCCGCCGGCACCGCCGTCTGGCTCGACTTCGTCGATCGCGATTTCCTGTCGAAGGGCGGCTTGAAGAAGCTCGTTGCCGAAGATGGACTGACCGGCGTCACGTCGAACCCGTCGATCTTCGAGAAGGCGATGGGTCACGGCAACTTCTACGACGACGGCTTTAGGCAGGGCATCGGCGAGGGCACCAAGGACGCGATGGCGATGTACGAGCGCGAGGCGATCGCTGACATCCGCGCCGCCGCCGACGATTTGCGCCCGGTCTACGACCGGCTTGATGCGCATGACGGCTACGTCAGCTTCGAAGTCTCGCCATACAGCGCCAACGACACCAAGCCGACGATCGATGAGGCGCATCGCCTGTGGCAGGCGGTCGACCGGCCCAATTTGATGATCAAGGTGCCGGGCACCGACGCCGGCGCAGTCTCGGTCAAGCAGTTACTCACCGACGGGCTCAACATCAACGTCACGCTGCTGTTCAGCCTGGATGCTTATCAGAAGGTGGCGATGGCGCATGTCGAAGCGCTAGAGGCGCGCGTCGCCAGGGGCGAGCCGGTCGATCGGATCGCCAGCGTCGCCAGCTTCTTCGTCAGCCGCATCGACACGCAGATCGACAAGACGATCGACGAGCGTATCGCCGCGAACGATCCTGACGCCGCGACGCTCAAGGAACTGCGCGGCAAGGTCGCGATCGCCAACGCCAAGGTCGCCTATGCCTGGTGGCAGGAGCTGGTCGAGGGCGAGCGCTGGGGCAAGCTCGCCGCCAAGGGCGCGATGCCGCAGCGGCTGCTATGGGCGTCGACCGGCGTCAAGGACAAGGCGTACTCGCAAACCCTCTATGTCGACACGTTGATCGGGCCCGAGACTGTCAACACGATGCCGGTCAACACGATGGATGCGTTCCGCGAAGGTGGCGCGGTCACGCAGTCGCTCGGCGCCGACCTTGATGGCGCGAAGATCATCCTCGCCGAAGCCGAACGGCTCGGGCTCGACCTTGAGAAGGTGACCACCGACCTCACCGCCGCGGGGATCAAGAGCTTCTCCGAGGCTTTCGACCAACTGCTCGAGGCGGTGGGCAAGAAGCGCGCCGAGCTTGGCGGCATGCGGGAGCCCAGCGCGACCGCCGCGTAAGCCGGTGGTCGGCCAGGCCCGCAGCGGCAGATTACAGATTGAGGTGGTGGGAGTATCGCATGAAGATCGGAGTGATCGGCCTCGGCCGGATGGGCGCGGGGATTTCGCGTCGGCTGATGCGCGGCGGGCACCAGGTGGTTGGGTACGATCATAGCGGCGACAGCACCGCGGTACTCGTCAAGGAAGGCCTGATCGGCGCGGATTCGATCAAGGACATGGGGGCCAAGCTCGACGGTCCGCGCGTGTTCTGGGTAATGCTGCCCGCGGGCGACATCACCGAGCAGACGATCGATGATATCGCTTCGCTCGGCTATGCCGACGACATCATCATCGACGGGGGCAACACCTTCTGGAAAGATGACGTCCGTCGCGCCGAGGCGCTGCGCGAAAAGGGTGTGCACTATGTCGACGTCGGCACCTCGGGCGGGGTCTGGGGGCTGGATCGCGGGTTCTGCATGATGATCGGCGGCCCCGAAGAGCAGGTGCGCTTCCTCGATCCGATCTTCGACACGCTGGCACCCGGATACGGCACCGCCGAGCGTACGAAAGGCCGCAATTCGACCGACGAGCGCCCGGAAAAGGGCTATGCGCATTGCGGCCCGGCGGGCGCGGGGCACTTCGTCAAGATGGTGCACAACGGCATCGAATACGGCATGATGCAGGCCTATGCGGAGGGCTTCGATGTGCTGCAGGGCCGGGCCAACGCCAAGCTGCCCGACAACGAGCGGTTCGACATCAATCTGCCCGATACCGCCGAAGTCTGGCGGCGCGGCAGCGTGATCTCGTCTTGGCTGCTCGATCTATGCGCGCTCGGCATGGCCGCTGACCCGCAACTCGCCAAGTTTTCGGGCAAGGTCGCCGATTCGGGTGAAGGCCGCTGGACGGTCGACGCCGCGATGGAAGAATCGGTGCCGCTTTATGTGCTGAGCGCCGCGCTGTTCGCTCGGTATCGCAGCCGCATGGACGCGACGTTCGGCGACAAGCTGCTGTCGGCGATGCGCTACGGTTTCGGCGGCCACGTCGAGATGCCGCAATAATGCCGACATCGGCACCGGCAGGCGCAGGCGCTACACCGGTGCAGGCCAAGCGTGCGCCCGCCGCGACGCTGGTGATCTTCGGCGCGATGGGCGATCTCGCCAAGCGGCTGCTGATGCCAGCGATTCTCAACCTGTGGCACGACGGCCTGCTGGCCGACGGGTTCGAGATCCTGGGTGTTAGCTATCACGAAGCAGGCGACGATGATCTGCGCGACGCGCTCGACGATTTCGCTGGTGCAAAGGAAGGCGAGGCAGCGCAAGGCCCCGATTGGGACGCGATGCGCGAGCGCATCCACTATCAGCAAGGCGACTTCAACGACGACGGCACTTATGCGGCGGTCGCGGGGCGTATCAAGGGCAACGCCGCGTTCTATCTGGCGGTTGCGCCGCAGTTCTTCGGCACGATCGTCGAGAAGCTCGCCACCGCCAAGGCTTTCGATGAGGGCGACGGGTTCCGGCGCATCCTGATCGAGAAGCCGTTCGGCCATGATCTCGCATCAGCCAAGGAGCTGAACGGCCGGCTGCTCGCCTGTGCACAGGAAAGCCAGATCTATCGCATCGACCATTTCCTCGGCAAGGAGACCGTGCAGAACATCATGGTTGCGCGCTTCGCCAACGCGCTCTTCGAGGCGGTGTGGAACAACCGCTACATCGACCATGTGCAGATCACCGCCGCCGAAACGGTGAGCGTCGGCAGCCGCGGCAAGTTCTACGACGCGACGGGCGCGATGCGCGACATGGTGCCCAACCATCTGTTTCAACTGCTCGCGATGATCGGCATGGAACCGCCGATCAGCTTCGCGCCCGAGGCGATCCGCGACGAAAAGGCCAAGGTTATGACCGCGGTGCGCGCGCCGGCGGCGGACCAGGTCGATCGCATCGCCGTGCGCGGACGGTATCTGGCGGGCGAGGCCAACGACAAGCCGGTCAAGGCGTATCGCGACGAGGAGAACATCGCCGCCGACAGCCGCACCGAAACCTATGCCGCGATAAAGCTCGAGGTCGAGACCTGGCGCTGGGCGGGCGTGCCGTTCTATCTGCGCACCGGCAAGGCGCTGACCGCGCGCGACACCGAGATCGTCGTGCAGTTCAAGCCTGTGCCATTCGCGCAGTTCCGCGATGCCGACCTCAACGGGGCTGACGGCACCGGGGGCGCGGCGCTCGGCGCGAATAGCCTGCCGCCCAACCGCCTGGTGCTGCAGATCCAGCCCGACGAAGGCATCAACCTCGACCTGCTGGTCAAGCGTCCCGGCCCGCTGGTGCAGACCGCGGGCGTGACGATGGATTTCTGCTACGCGGCCAATTTCGACATGGGCAAGCGCACCGGGTATGAAACGCTACTCTACGATGCGCTGATCGGCGATCAGACATTGTTCCAGCGCGCCGACATGATCGAGGCGGGGTGGGAGGCGATCGATCCGGTGTTGAAGGCTTGGGAGGCCGGCGGTGAGCCCGAGGGCTATACGCCCGGCAGTGCCGGTCCGATCGGCGCGGATACCTTGTTAGCCCGGGATGGGCGCAAGTGGCACGTCATCGGCGAAGACGACCGCAAGGGCGGAAAGCAGTGAGCCGCAAGATCGACGATATTGGGCTGTTCATCTCGGATATCGACGGCACGCTGGTCGATCACGACAAGGCGCTGTCCGATGCGACAGTCGAGGCGATCGCCCGGCTGACCGACGCGGGCATCGCCGCCAGCCTGATCAGCGCCAGACCGATCAGCGGCATGATGTGGATCGTCGAGAAGCTCCGCCTCAAAGGCCCGTTCGCGGCGTTCAACGGCGGCACGCTGTTCGATGCGAAGGGTGCGATCGTCAACGCCGCGCACCTCGACGACGACTTGTCGGACGACATCCTGACGCTGATCGGCACGCGCTGCGAGGCATGGCTGTTCACCGGCGGACAGTGGTATGCACAGGATGGCAGCACGCTGCATTCGGACCACGAGCGCAAGGCGGCATCACAGGAACCCGATGTGCGGCACGACCTGCGACCCCTGGCGAAGGCGGTCGACAAGCTGGTCGCGGTCAGCGACGATTCGGATCTGCTCGATACGATCGAGCGTGAAGCGCACGCGAGGTTCGAGGGCCGCGCGAACATCGTCCGCTCGCAGACCTATTACCTCGATTTCACCGCGCCGACCGCGAACAAGGGCGATGGCGTCGCCGCGCTGGCGCATTCATTCGGCGTCGATCTGGCGCATGTCGCGGTCGCCGGCGACATGTATAACGACCTGCCGATGTTCGAGCGCGCGGGATACGCGATCGCGATGGGCCAGGCACCCGACAAGGTGCGCGAGGCGGCGGACATGGTGTCGATCTCCAACGACGAGGACGGCGTCGCGCATGCGATCGACCGGATGCTGGCCGGGGATTTGGGCTAGGCGATCGGGCGATGGCAGGCGGCGCTGACGGGGCGAGCACTGGCTCACTGCACGACCTGATCGTTCCCGCGCTGGGCACGGCCGTGTCGTTCCATACGCTATCGTTGCTCGCGATCGACCCGCGCATCGCCACCGGCGGGGAGTTCGCATCGCGCGCGGAGGTGGCGCTGGCGCTCAACGTCGCGCTGTTCGCCGACCTGCTCGATCGCGTGCCCACCGCTGCCGGCTATGCCGGAGAGGTCGCGGCGCGGGGAAAGCGGATCACCTTCGATCACGGGGCGCTGCGAACGATCGACGGTGATACCGGCGCGCTGCCGCGCGGTACGCGGGCATTCGCGCGCATCCTCGCGCCGCTCGGCTATGCGGTCGAAGGCGTGTATCCGCTGGAGCGGTTGCGGATGACGGGGCAAGCGTGGGTCCAGCAGGACTTTCGCGAGACGATCCCCCAATTCTTCGTCAGCGCGCTGCATGTCGATCGCTTGTCCGACGAGGCGCAACATGCGGCCACCCGCGTATTTGGCCAAGCCCGCGACCCGCTTGGGGCGGCGGAGCACGAACTGCTCGACGCGTTGTCGCGCGAGGGATCGTGCGACCGGTCGCTCGCGGCGGCGGCGCTGCCCGGGCTTGTCGCCGCGTTCGGCCGTCAGCACCCGCCGCCGATGCTCGATGATTATGAAACGCTGCTTACCGATTCGCGCGAAGCCGCCTGGATCGCGACCGAAGGCAACGCGTTCAATCATGCGACCACCCGCGTCGCCGACGTGGCCGCGCTCGCCGAGCGGCTACGCGCCGAGGGCAAGCCGGTGAAGGCCGAGGTCGAGACATCCGCCAACGGCCGCGTGCGGCAGACCGCGTTCCTCGCCGACAAGGTGTCGCGTTCGTTCGTTACCGCGAATGGCTCGATCGAGCGGGACGTGCCCGGCTCGTTCTACGAATTCATCAGCCGCGATATCGATCCCGCGACCGGCCGCATCGACCTGAGCTTCGACAGCGGCAACGCCACGGGCATCTTCGCCGTGACCAGCGCCGCGTGAGGCGCGTGTCATGACCGGGCCGTTCCAGTCTATCGATCCCGCCAGCGGCGAGGTCGTGTGGGAAGGGCCACAGGTCGATGCCGAAGGCGTCGAGGCGGCGGTGGCACACGCGCGCGCCGCGTTTCCCCGCTGGGCGGCGACGCCGATCGGCGCGCGCGTCGCGTATATCCGGGCATTCGCCGTTGCGCTCGGTGCACGCAAGCCGGCGCTCGCCGAGACGATCAGCCGCGAGACCGGCAAGCCGCTATGGGAATCGCTCGCCGAAGTCGGCACGATGATCGCCAAGGTCGACGTCTCGATCCGCGCGCAGGCCGAGCGCGCGGGAGAGCGGCGCGACGCGACCGCGTTCGGAGAGGCCGTCCTGCGCCACCGCCCGCACGGGGTCATGGCGGTGTTCGGGCCGTATAATTTCCCCGGTCACCTGCCCAACGGCCATATCGTTCCCGCGCTGCTCGCCGGCAACGCGGTGGTGTTCAAACCTTCAGAGCTGGCCCCGGCGGTCGGTGCGATGACGGCGGAGGCATGGGCGGCGGCGGAGCTGCCGGACGGCGTATTCCAGATCGTGCAGGGTGGGCGCGATACCGGCGCGGCGTTGGCGGGCGCGGATATAGACGGGCTGCTGTTTACGGGTTCGGCGACCACCGGCGCGCATTTTCGCCGCCTGTTCGCCGATCGACCGCACGTGATCCTGGCGCTCGAGCTCGGCGGGAACAACCCGCTGGTCGCCTGGGGCCTGCCCGGCGATGGCAATATCGAGGAAGCGGCGGCGGTCGTCGTGCAGTCGAGCTTCATCACCAGCGGCCAGCGCTGTTCGTGCGCGCGGCGCCTTATCGTCCCACGAGATGCATATGGCGATGCGCTTATCGAGGCGGTCGATGCGCTGGCGTCGCGGTTGGCGATCGGCGCGTGGAACGACACGCCCGAGCCGTGGATCGGCCCGCTGGTGTCCGAACGCGCCGCCGCCGGCGCGGCGGGGCAGGTCGCCGGACTGGTCGCCGCCGGCGCGCGCGTGATCCGCCCGTTTTCCGGCATCGCCGGCCGCAGCCTGGCGTTCGTCACGCCTGCCATACTCGATGTCACGGGATGCGACGTGCCCGACGAGGAGATCTTCGCGCCGGTGATCCAGGTGACGCGAGCGCGCGACTTCGATGCGGCGATCGCGTTCGCCAACGCGACGCGGTTCGGGCTTTCGGCCGGGCTGATCGCGACGGACGACGCCTTGTGGGCGCGCTTCTTGGCGCAATCGCGCGCGGGGGTGATCAATCGCAACCGGCCGACGACCGGCGCTTCGGGCGCGATGCCGTTCGGCGGTATCGGCGATTCGGGCAATCACCGGCCGAGCGCGTATTACGCGGCGGACTATTGCGCTTATCCGGTCGCCAGCTTCGAGGCTGATAGCCCGCATGGCAACCTCGCGACGTTGACCGGGATGCTGCGGTGAGAAAGTGCGTGCCGCCTATCCTCCCCGGATCGGAGAGGTGTCGGCCCATTAGGGCTGACGGAGGGGATCCTCGTCTTGCGCGTGCGATGGCAAACGCGAGTCCCCTCCACCAGCCTGCGGCTGTTTTCCCTCTCGGCTTTGGGGAGGAATGGGTGCGCAGCGCATGAGCACCCTGACGATCCCCGAGCAGCGTCTGCTCGACACGATCGATCCGGCGCCGATCCTCGCGCGCACGCTGACCTGGGCCGCGATCAACAGCGGCACGAATAATCTCGCCGGCTTGGCCACCATGGCCGAGCAGCTCGCCGATGCCTTCGCGGTGCTGCCGGGTGACATTGCGCTCGAAGTGCCCGCGCCGGTCGAGGTGGTCGGCGCGGACGGCGACCGACGCGGCGTCGAGCACGGTCGCCACCTGGTGCTGCATGTCCGGCCCGATGCCGAACTCCGCGTGCTGCTGACCGGGCATATGGATACGGTTTATGGCGCAGCCGATCCGTTCCAGCATTGCACCTGGCTCGACAGTCGGACGCTCAACGGTCCGGGAACGGCGGACATGAAGGGCGGCCTGTCGCTGATGCTCGCCGGGTTGCAGGCATTCGAGACGTCGCGATCGGACCGCGCGTCGACGCTCGGCTACGACGTGCTGATCGACAGCGACGAGGAAACGGGTTCCAAGAGCTCGGCACCGCTGATCGCCGCGCTGGCGCAAGGCAAGCGTGCCGCGCTGACCTATGAACCCGCGCTGCCCGGCGGGGCGATGGCGCGCGCGCGACCGGGCTCGGGCAACTTCGCGCTGGTGGTGCGCGGGCGATCGGCACATGCCGGGCGCAATCCGGAGGATGGGCGCAACGCGGTTCTCGCGGCGAGCGACCTTGCGCTGCGGCTCGCCGCCGGGCGCGCGCCGGGGCTCAGCGTCAATCCCGCGCGGATCGAGGGCGGCGGGCCGAATAACGTCGTTCCCGCGCTCGCGGTGTTGCACGTCAACCTGCGCCCCGCCGGCCACGCAGAGCTGGCGCTCGCCGAGGCGCTGGTCGAGCAGGCGATGGCAGCCGTTGCCGCCGCGCATGAGGTTTCGATCGAGCGGCACGGCGGCTTCAATCGCCCGCCCAAGACCGTAGACGCAGCGAGCGACAGCCTGTTCGCTCTCGTCCGCCACGCCGCGGCCGATCTTGGTGAAGACATTGCCTGGCGCGACACCGGCGGCGTGTGCGACGGCAACAACATCGCGGCTTGCGGCGTGCCGGTCATCGACACGATGGGCGCGTTGGGCGGCGCGATCCACTCTCCCGACGAGTTCCTGCACGTCCCTTCGCTCGCCGCCCGCGCACGGCTGACCGCGCTGGTGCTGCACCGTCTCGACATGCGCATGGACCGATGAGCTACATCGTCCGCGCCGCCGCGCCCGGAGATATCGAGGCGATCTATCGCATGGCCAAGAGCACGGGCGGCGGCTTCACCAACCTGCCGCCCGATCGCGCGACGCTGGCCGCCAAGCTCGATCGCTCGGCCGCATCGTTCGCGCGTGTGCAGGACACGCCGGCGGACGACCTGTTCGTATTCGTGCTGGAGGAGACGACCGCGGACGGAACGGCTGAGACGCGCGGCACCTGCCAGATCTTCGGCGCGGTCGGGACGCGGGGGCCGTTCTATTCGTATCGCCTCCACGCGATCAGCCAGCACAGTCAGGAACTCGGCCGCACGTTTCGCGCCGAACTGTTGCAGCTCACGACCGACCTTGATGGATCGAGCGAGGTCGGCGGGCTGTTTCTAGCCGCCGGCGAGCGTTCGGCGGGTGTCGGCAAGCTCCTCGCGCGCAGCCGTTACCTATTCATGGCGATGCATCGGCCGCGCTTTGCCGCGCAGACCATCGCCGAACTGCGCGGCGCGATCGACGATACCGGCAACTCGCCGTTCTGGGAGGGCGTCGCGGGGCGCTTCTTCGGCATGAGCTTCCGCGAGGCAGACGAGTTCAACGCGGTCCGTGGCAACCAGTTCATCGCCGACCTTATGCCCAAGCACCCGATCTATACCGCGATGATCGCCGAGAGCGCGATGGCGGTCGTCGGCGTACCGCATATGTCCGGCCGCGCGGCGATGCGGATGCTCGAAGATGAGGGGTTTCATTGGGACAGCTATATCGACATCTTCGACGGTGGCCCAACGATGCGCGCTGCCACGAGCCGCATCGCCACGATCGCCGCGGCGCATGAGGCGATCATCATCGCGGTCGATCGCGAAAGTGGCGGCGACGACCGGAACATTGGCACGCACCTCGCCGCCGCTGGGCGTCTCGGCGCATTTCGCGCGAGCTTCGCCAGCGTGCGACCGCTGGCCGATGGCGTGGCGATCGACGCGGTGGCGGCGCGCGCGATCGGCGTCGACGTCGGCGATCGCGTGACCATCGCGCCGCGCTGATGCTGACCGAGATCAACTTCGACGGGATCGTCGGCCCCAGTCACAACTACGCCGCGCTGAGCCCCGGCAATCTCGCCTCGTCACGACACCTCGGCGAAACTTCGCATCCGCGTGCGGCGGCGTTGCAAGGCATCGCCAAAATGCGCGCGAACCTCGCGCTCGGGCTGACGCAGGGCATCCTGCCGCCGCACGATCGGCCCGACCGCGCATGGCTCGCGCGGCTTGCCACGACGCCGGAGGACGCCGACCCCGCGTTGCTGGCGCGCGCGATGTCGGCCAGCGCGATGTGGGCGGCGAACGCGGCGACGGTATCGCCATCCCCCGACACCGCCGACGGGCGCTGCCACCTGACCGTCGCCAACCTGATGACGATGCCGCACCGCAGCCACGAGTGGTCCGAAACGCTGGCACAGCTGCGGCTCGCATTCGCCGACGCCGCCCATTTCGCGGTGCACGATCCCGTTCCGCCGCCGTTCGGGGATGAAGGCGCGGCCAACCACATGCGGCTCTGCGCCTCGCACGCCGAACCGGGCGTCGAGGTGTTCGTGTACGGTACGGCGGGGGGCGCATTCCCCGTGCGGCAGCATCTTACCGCCTGCGAGGCAGTGGCTCGGCGGCACGGCCTCGATCCGGCGCGGACGATTTTCGCGCAGCAATCGCCCGAGGCGATAGCCGCCGGGGCATTTCACAACGATGTCGTCGCGGTGGCGAACGAGACCGTGCTGATCGCGCACGAGCAGGCCTTCGCCGATCCGGATAAACTCTATGCCGATATTCGCCGGCTGCTGCCGCAGTTCGAGATCATCGAGGTTCCCGCCGCGCGAATCAGTCTCGCCGAGGCGGTCGCGTCATATCTGTTCAATGGTCAACTGATCTCCTCAACGGATCAACGGGCTCGCATGACGCTGATCGTGCCCGAAGAGGTGCAGGGCATTCCGGCGGTAAGCCGGTGGCTGGAAACGCTCGCTGCCGGCAACGGCCCGATCGAGCGGGTCGCTCGGGTCGATCTGCGCGAATCGATGGCGAACGGTGGCGGGCCGGCCTGCCTGCGGCTGCGCGTCGTCGCCGATCCCCGCACCGTCGACCCTCGGTTTCTGGTCGATCGGGCCAGGCTTGACCGGATCGCCGACATCGTCAGCCGTCACTGGCCGCAGGCGATTTCAGGCGCAGACCTCGCGAGCCCGTCGCTGTGGCGGGATATGGCCACGGCGCGAGTGCAGCTGCTGCGCGCTCTTGATCTGACCGAGCTGATTTCCGGACCCTGAACGTAAGAATCGGACCGTCGCGCGCGTGGCGCGGTTTAACCTGGAACTATCTATTGCCGGTTTCGTTGGTGCTGAACTGAAGGTACTGGAGTGGATCGTCATGACGCTTATTCTTATTCTGATTATCGGTGGCATCATCGGCTGGCTGGCCAGCATTGTCATGCGCACCGACGGGCAGCAGGGTATTCTGCTTAACATCGTCGTCGGCATCGTCGGCGCCGTCCTGGCCGGGTTCCTGATCAATCCGCTGATCGGCGGCGGGCGCATTACCGAAGGCGATTTCAGCATTTCGTCGCTTGTCGTATCGTTCCTGGGCGCGGTTGTGTTGCTGGCGATTGTGAACCTTTTCCGTCGCGGTTCGGTCCGCTAAGAGGGGACGTCCGATTTCAACAGGGACAGGAGTATCCGGATGAAGCGTTCGTTTATCGCGCCGATGGCAATCGCCCTCGCCGCTACCACTTTGGGTCTGTCGGCATGCAAGAAAGCAGACGACGCAGCGGAGACCACTGCCGATCTGATCGAGTCTTCGGCGGAAGCCACCGCCGATGTGATGGACACGAAAGCCGACGCAATGACCAACAGCGCATCGGAAGCAGTGATGCATGACAAGGCTGATGCCGTTCGCGATGCGGGCAAGCACTCTGCCGATGTCGTCGAGGACGCCGCCGACACGTCAAAGTAAGCATCTCGGTCAAAGCCGGAGACAGCGCGCCGCAAGAGGGGTCGAGGCCACTCTTGCGGCGAAGCTGTGCGTGGAAGGCCGGCAAGGCATGCGGTGAAAGCGGTTCGCAATAGGAACCGTCAGGTCGCGATCCTGTTCTTTCTTCCGATTTCAGCAGGGACCTTCCGTCCCTATCATCACAGGATGTCGCCATGACGATCACCCTTCCGCCATTGCCTTACGCGCTCGACGCGCTCGCGCCGCATGTCTCGGCCGCTACCTTGCAGGTGCATCACGACGCGCATCACAAGACGTATGTCGACAAGGCGAACGCCGCGATCGCGGGGACCGAGCTTGAGAACCAGCCGCTGGAAGCCATAGTCAAGGCCGCGCTGGAGCAGGGCAAGAAGCCGTTATTCAATTCGGCCGCCCAGTCGTGGAACCACGGATTCTATTGGAACAGCATGGCTCCTGAGAAGAGCACGCCGAGCGCTGCGCTGTCATCGGCGATCGACAGCGCGTTCGGGTCGATCGACGCGCTTCTCGACAAGTTGAAGGACGAGGCGGTCAATCACTTCGCCTCGGGCTGGGCGTGGATCGTCGCCGAAGGCGGCGTTCTGAAGGTCATTTCGACGCACGACGCCGAAACGCCGATCACGACCGGGGCGAACCCGTTGTTCACGATCGACGTGTGGGAGCACGCCTATTATCTCGACGTGAAGAACAAGCGACCCGAGTACGTGTCGGCCGTGCTTGGCAATATCATCAACTGGCAGTTCGCGTCCGAAAACTTCGACCGCGGCACCGTCTGGGTCTATCCTAATTAACCTGGCCAATTGAGCCGATTGATTTGCCCAACTGATCCGGCGCGTCGCTTCGCACGATCGCGCTATCGATGGCCGGAGAATATGTTCAGTCGAGAGTGTCGGGGGCATCGGACTGTGACGAGGCAGGCGCTTCCGATGAGCGTCTGACCTGTCGTGGTGTTTCGATCGCCGCGCTTTCGATGACGTCGAGCGCCTGGCGCGCTAGGCCAAAACGGCGCGCGTCGGCGGTCCACTCGGTCGCCACCGGCGCCCCGGGCAGTCGAGCGATCGTATCAGCCGCCGCGTCGACGTCGCCGTTGGCGAGCAGCAGTTTTACCCGGGCGATACGCTGTCCGGACCGTTGGACCGGCGCGGCGTCGCTGCGGATGGTTAGCAGACCCGAGAGAGCCGCATGGATCCGCTCCCACGACGTCGCCTCGCGCGGCATCTCTGCGAGCCGTGGTGTGAGGCTGTCGAGCTGTGCGTCGAGCGCTTCAAGCGTGACCGGCCGCTGCGCGAATGCGATCAGCGTTTCGACCGCGCGCGGCTGCGTATCGGCGAAACGCAGTCGCAGCTGATCGGCGAGATAGCCGAGCGGCTGGCCGCGCTCGATCGCGCGCCGTACCGCCTGCGCGATAAGCAGGCGCTCGGCCTCGCCCGCGTTGACCGCCGCCTCGTCCGCCTGTTGGTCGAGACGGGAAAAGCGATCCTCCAGCATGGCCAGACGCGTCTCGAGCGCGCCGACATCGGCCTGGGTCCGCGCGACGGGCACCCCGACGTTCGGCCCGGCCCCGTGCGAGGGCAGCACCTGCGCGAGATCGCCGTGCCACGCGAGCCATCCGACGATGCCGCCGCCGAGCAGAAAGGCGACGATTACCGCGGGCAGCAGACCTCGATTCTGGCGCCTGCGGCTGTCCGCACGCGGTCGGGACGAGGCGGGATCGTCGGTCAACGGCTGCGCGGGATACAGATCTTCGGCCGGGGTCATCAGTGGCCCTTTTTGCACATCGCGCGCGCCAAGGCCAGCAACGCCGCGTCGTCGGGTCGGTTCGCGGCGACGCACGCACGCCAGCCCTCCCCGGCCGCCCGCGCGATGCGCGGACCCAGCGCCGCGAGCGCGATGCGCGAACGATCGACCTGCAGCCGATCGCACTCCCGTGCAAAGTGCGCAGCGGCCGCGGCCGAATGCAGCAGCACCACCGCCGGGCGCGCCAGCAGCGCCGCGAGCACGACGGGCATCGCAACCGGTTCGCTGGCGTAGACGACGCGCTCGACGATAGAGACGCCCGGTGGGGGCGCGAGCGGAATCCGCGTCGCGCCGGCTAGACGCAACAGCCGCAGGTCGCTTTGTTCATCGCCCGGCCGCATGTCGTCGAGCACTTGTTGCAAACCCCCGCCGCCGATCGCGGCGATGGCGAGCCCGGCGTCGCGCGACGCCCGAGCGGTCTGTTCGCCGACCACGTAAGCAAGCTTGCCGCGATACGCGTCCAGTGCCCGACCGGCATGGCGCAACGCATTCGCGCTGCCCAGCAGCAGCGCGTCGATGCCGCCGGACGTGGGCGGGTCCCATGCGCGTGGCGATATGGCCGACAGCGCGAAGCCATGCGCATCGAGGCCGGCGGCGCGCGCCGCCGCGACCGTGCGCTCGCCGCCGGGCGACGGACGCAGGACGATGGCGGGGATCATCGGGAAATCGCGGGGCCGGTGAAATGTACCGTGATCGCGCTCGGCGCCCGCGCGAGCAGATCGGCGGCGAGGCGCGCCGGGCCAGCCGCATCGCGGATCGCGAACCGCGCTTCGCCATCGACGCGTTCGGCCCCGTCGGGGCTCAGCAAAGCGGCGCGCAGACCGATATCGCCCCCGTCGATGGCGCTCAGCGCGGCGATCGGGCTGTGACAGCTGCCGCCCAGCGCCGCTAGCAGCGCACGCTCGGCAAGCAGCGCGGCATGGCTCGGCGGATCGTCGATCGCGCTCAGGATCGCGCGAGTCACGGAGTCGGTGGCGCGCGCCTCGATCGCGATCGCGCCTTGTCCCGGCGCCGGTAGCCATGCCTCGGCATCGAGCGGATGGCCGACGCCGGTCTCGCCCAGCCGCTGCAATCCCGCCGCCGCGAGGAAGGTCGCGTCCGCCTCGCCAGCCGCCAGCCGCGCGATCCGCGTCGCGACGTTGCCGCGAAACGGCACGATCACGCAGTCGGGCCGCGCGTGCAGCAGTTGCGCGGCGCGACGAGGCGCGCTGGTGCCGACACACGCCCTTTGCGGCAGCGCGCGGATCGAGGCGGCGCCGAGCAGAACGTCGCGCACGTCGGCGCGCGGCAGCACCGCGGCTATGGCGATCCCCGCCGGCCGCACCGTCTCGACGTCCTTCGCCGAATGCACCCCGAAGTCGATTTCCTCGGCCAGCAGCCGTGCGTCGAGCTCCTTGGTCCACAACGCCTTGCCGCCGATCTCGGCGAGCGGACGATCCTGGATGCGATCGCCGCTCGCGGTTATCGGAACCAGGACGATCGCATCCAGCGGCCAGCCGTGCGCGGCAACGATGCGGCCGCGCGCTTCGTCCGCCTGCGCGAGCGCGAGCGGCGAACGGCGGGTGCCGAGCCGCAGCGGGCGGGGCGGGGGGGGTGCCTTTGGCATGGCGCGCTTGTGCTACCCGGCAATCGCACTAAGGAAAAGCGTCACAATGGCAGAGACGACGTTCGCTTTGGGCATCGAATCGTCGTGCGATGAGACCGCCGCCGCCGTCGTCAGCCATGACGCGCTGACCGGCGATCGGCGCATCGTCGCGCAGCATATCGCTTCGCAGGACGACGCGCATCGCCCGTATGGCGGCGTCGTGCCCGAGATCGCGGCGCGCGCGCATGTCGAGCGGCTGACGCCGCTGATCGCCGCGACGCTTAGCGACGCGAAGATGGCGCTTGGCGACCTCGACGCGATCGGCGCGACCGCCGGGCCCGGCCTGATCGGCGGAGTGATGGTCGGGCTGGTGACCGCCAAGGCGCTGGCGCTGGCGAGCGGCAAGCCGCTGATCGCGATCAATCACCTCGAAGGCCATGCGCTATCGCCGCGTCTGGCCGATCCGACGCTCGCCTTTCCATACTTGCTGCTGCTGGTTTCGGGCGGTCATTGCCAGATCCTGCTCGTCGAAGCGGTCGGCCGCTATCGCCGGCTGGCGACGACGATCGACGATGCGTTGGGCGAGGCGTTCGACAAGACCGCGAAGCTGCTCGGCCTCGGTTATCCGGGCGGACCGGCGGTCGAGCGGCTGGCGCGTGACGGCGATGCGCGCGCGGTGCCGCTGCCGCGCCCGCTACTGGGCAGCGCCGAGTCGCACTTCTCGTTCGCGGGATTGAAGAGCGCGGTGATGCGCGCGGTCCAGTCCGAGCGCTATGGACTTGCGGATGTTGCCGCCTCATTCCAGCTAGCCGCGATCGATTGCGTGATCGATCGCACTGCCCGCGCGATCGCCACCGTCACCGGCTCGGGCGTCCCCATGACCGCGTTGGTCGCCGCCGGGGGTGTCGCCGCGAACGCCGCGATCCGGCACGCGCTCGAACGCCTGGCCGTGGCGCATGGGCTGCGCTTCGTCGCGCCGCCGTTGCCGTTGTGCACCGATAACGCCGCGATGATCGCCTGGGCCGCGATCGAGCGGCTGGCGCTGGGGCAGAGCGATCCACTCGATTTCGTGGCCCGCCCGCGCTGGCCGCTCGATGGAACGGCGGTCGCAGTAAGGGGCGCGGGGGTGAAGGCGTGACGGCGCGCGCGCGGACGCCGATCGGCGTGATCGGCGCGGGTGCCTGGGGCACCGCGCTCGCGCAGGCGCTAGCCGCCGATGGCACGCCCGTGCGTCTCTGGGCGCGCGAGCCCGCGCTGGAGGCCGAGATCAACGCCGACCGCACCAACACGACTTATCTGCCGGGCGTTCGCATGGCGGAGACGATCCTCGCGACCCGCGATCTCGCTGCGCTCTCCGGGCTTTCCGCCGTCCTCGTCGCGGTCCCCACGCAGTTCGTCCGAGCGGTGTTGGGCGGAGCGCGATTGGGCGCATGCGACCTCGTGCTTTGCGCGAAGGGCATCGAGGCGGGAACTGGCCGTACGGTGGCGGAAATAGCCGCCGAGGCCGCGCCGCGCGCCGATATCGCCGTGTTGTCCGGTCCGACGTTCGCGCACGAGGTCGCCGCCGGCCTCCCCACCGCGGTCACGCTCGCGTGCTCGGGCGGCGAGGCGCAATGGGCGCGCCTCGCCCCGCTGATCGCGCGGCCGGCGTTGCGTCCGTATTATTCGGACGACGTGATCGGCGCGGAGATCGGCGGCGCGGTGAAGAACGTATTGGCGATCGGCTGCGGCGTGGTCGAGGGGCTGGGGCTTGGGCAGAACGCGCGCGCCGCGCTGATCGCGCGCGGCTATGCCGAGATGCTGCGCTTCGGCGTCGCGCGCGGCGGGCGGGCCGAAACGCTCGCCGGACTGTGCGGCCTCGGCGACCTGGTGCTCACCTGCTCGTCGAGCGCCAGCCGGAACTTCTCGCTCGGCGTGGCGCTGGGGCGTGGGATCAGCGCCGCCGATGCGCTGGCGGGCAAGGCGAGCGTCGCCGAAGGGGCCGCGACCGCGCCGGTGCTGCGCGACATCGCGCGGCGCGAGCGGATCGACATGCCGCTCGTCGATGCGGTCTGCCGCCTGCTGGCGGGCGAAGCACCCGCCGCCGCCGTAGTCGCGGGGCTGCTGGGGCGGCCGTTGCGCGCAGAAGGCGATTCGTCGGGCTGATCGCACGCGCGAACACCCGCGTGATTGTCGCGGCTGGCACCCACGGCTATGCGGCGCATGACCATTCTAGGGAGTGCTGCTCCGTGAGCGACATCATCCAGCAAAACTGGCTCGCCTTCGCGGCGGTCGCGCTCGTCGCGCTACTCATCCTGGTCTGGCTGATCGGCCGCGCAAGCAAGCCGCCCCGCGCCGAACGGCGGCCCGACGTGCTCGACGAAGGCGCGGCGCCTGCGGCGCGCAACCAGGCGCTGATCGATTCGCCGATGGCGATGACGATCGTACCCCCCGCGGCGATCGCGACGACGGTTGTGGACCCATTGGGCGGTCTCGGTGAAGCCGAGGCCGCGCCGTTTGCGTCGGAAAATGCCGAAGCGGTGCAGTGGGAGGCGGCCGAACGCGTGGCGGAAGCTGACGCGGAGCCGGATGCCATCGCCGACGACCTGAACAAGTTGAAGGGCGTCGGCCCGAAGCTCGTCGCGCTACTTCACGGCTTGGGCGTCACGCGCTTCGCGCAGATCGCCGAATGGCGCGAGGCGGATATCGACCGGATCGACGCGCAGCTCGGACCCTTTCAGGGTCGCATCCGGCGAGACAACTGGGTCGATCAGGCGCGGCTGCTGGCAAACGGCGATACCAGCGCCTACGAAGCGACGTTCGGCAAGCTTTAGCCGCTGGCGAAGGCGTCGAAGTCCGCGTTCAGATCAGCCCGGCCAGCGGGCTCGACGGGTCGGCATACTTGCGCGTCGCCATCCGCCCGGCGCGATACGCATCGCGCCCCGCCTCGACCGCCAGCTTCATTGCGCGCGCCATGCGCAGCGGGTCCTTCGCCTCGGCGATCGCGGTGTTCATGAGGACGCCGTCGCAGCCGAGCTCCATCGCCACCGCCGCGTCGCTCGCGGTGCCGACTCCCGCGTCGACCAGCACGGGGACGCTCGCGCCCTCGACGATCAACCGGATCGTCACACGGTTCTGGATGCCGAGGCCGCTGCCGATCGGTGCGCCGAGCGGCATGATCGCGACTGCGCCGGTGTTTTCCAGCTGTTTTGCGGCGATCGGATCGTCGACGCAGTAAACCATCGGCAGGAAGCCCTCGTTCGCGAGCACCTCGGTCGCGCGCAGCGTCTCGCGCATGTCGGGATAGAGTGTGCGCGCTTCGCCCAGCACCTCGAGCTTAACAAGATCCCAGCCGCCCGCCTCGCGCGCCAGCCGCAGCGTGCGGATCGCCTCGTCGGCGGTGAAGCAGCCAGCGGTGTTGGGCAGATACGTGATGTGCTTGGGGTCGATGAAATCGGTCAGCATCGGCGCGCTGCGATCGGCGATGTTGACGCGGCGCACCGCCACCGTGACGATCTCCGCGCCCGATGCCTCGACGGCGGCGGCGTTCTGCGCGAAATCCTTGTATTTGCCCGTGCCGACGATCAGCCGGCTACGGAATGTGCGGCCCGCCACGGTCCAGGTGTCGGGCAAGGCGGCCTCGGCGACCGACAGCGCATCGCCGCCGCCGACAAAATGCACGATCTCGAGCACGTCACCGTCAGCGAGCCTGACGTCGGCCAGCGTCGAGCGCGGAACGATCACGCCATTGCGCTCGACCGCGACCTTGGCCGGGTTGAGCTCCAGCGTCGCGACGAGATCGGCGACGCTGGCTCCGGCGGTGATACGGCGCGGCTCGCCGTTGACGGTCAGCGAAAGATCGGCGGTCGTGTCAACGGATGTCATGCCACGCGAAATAGCGCTCAGCACGACCCATGCAAGCGCCCTGCGCGGATGTTGCGAACATGAGCGAGCGCGACGAGCGCGACGCCGCAGATCGTCAGCACCGCTTCGCCAACGCCGTGCTCGACGAACAGCGCGGCGGCCATCAGGCAAAGCCCGGCTCCGCCGATCACCAGCGGCGCGGCGTGACCATGGCGCAGCGCGCCGAGCCCGATGGTGACCGCGCCGATCGCCACGGCCAGGGCGATGCCGACGCGATGGATGATCGGCGAGGCAAACAGACCGCCGCCGAGGCCCAGCAGCGACACCAGCACCAGGCTCGCCACGCAATGCACGGCGCAAAGCCCCGAAAGCACCATGCCGAATCGGTCCAGCCGGCGACGAAGCGATTCCGAGGTGATGGCCATTCGTGCCTTATAATGATACGATGTATCATCGCGCAAGCCTTGGGGGCGCGGATGCTGATCGGACGAGCCTGAGAACGCCAACGTGCCAAATCTCGCGGGCGTTGCGCCAAGAGCAATGCCGTGTTCCTGCTTGGCGCTTGCACTTGGCCCAGAGCGGCCGCACGGGCATGATATGAACACGGCCAACCCTCGTTCGCTTCGCGCTCATCCTGCGGTGCTGGCCGGCTGGCTGTTCGCCGTTGCGGCGCTGGTGATCGTGATCCTGGTGGTCGGCGGCATCACGCGGCTGACCGAGTCGGGACTGTCGATAACCCAATGGAAGCCGGTGACGGGTACGCTGCCACCGCTGACCGATGCCCAGTGGCAGGCGGAGTTCGCCGCCTACCGCCGGATCCCGCAATATGTCGACGTGACCGGGCCGGCCGGGATGACGCTCGGCGATTACAAATTCATTTATTTCTGGGAATGGGCGCACCGGTTGCTTGGCCGGGTGATCGGCCTCGCGATGGCGCTGCCGCTCGCTTGGTTCTGGGCGCGGCGGCAGCTCCCGAGCGGATACGCGCTGCGGCTCGTCTCGCTGCTCGCGCTAATCGGGCTGCAGGGTACGCTCGGCTGGCTCATGGTGCGCTCGGGGCTGACCGATCGTACGCTGGTCGACCCGCACTGGCTCGCCGCGCACCTGCTCACCGCGCTGTTTACGCTCGGCGGGCTCATCTGGACCGCGCTCGACCTGCGGGCACTCGACCGGGGCGAGGCGGCGGCGGCGGCGGACTGGGCGGTCGCGGAACGTCCGGCGCGAATGACCGGCCTGGGCGTGCTGGCGTTGGTCATGCTGGCCATTCAGCTGTTTTTCGGCGCGCAGATGGCGGGAATGCGCGCGGGCCATGTCGCCGGCGACTGGCCGCTGATGCAGGGCCGCGTATTTCCGGCGGGGGTCGACTGGTCGGTCGGCGTCGGCCATGCACTGCTATACGACCCCTATCTGATCCACTTCGTCCATCGTTGGTGGGCCTGGGCGGTGGTCGGCGTGCTGATCGTGCTCGCGCGCCGGGTGAAGCGCGTACGCCGCCCGGCATCGATCGCGATCCACGCGGCGTTCGGCACGCAGATCGTACTGGGCATCGCGACGGTCTGGTCGGGCATCGCGCTTTGGCTCGCGGTCGCGCATCAGTTGGTCGGCGCTTTGCTCGTCGCGGCCACCGTCTGGGGCGTGCATGCGCTGGGTCGTCTAAGTCGTGCCGAGACGATCGAAGCGGCGCGGTATAATGATACCTCTCGGCAAACCCGCCGATTTGCTTGACTTTGCGGGGCTAGCCGACGATTGGCCCGGGTTCGACGCGCAGCGATCGTCGCGCGAACCTATCCAAGCAAGGGAACCCAGCGGCCATGAAGGCGCTCAGCAAGGTCACCCGGTCGATCAAGCCGGCCGAGGTGGTGAAGAAATGGCATCTGATTGATGCCGAGGATCTGGTGGTCGGTCGCCTCGCGGTGGTGATCGCCGATATCCTGCGCGGCAAGCATAAGCCGAGCTACACGCCGCACGTCGATTGCGGCGATCATGTCGTCGTCGTCAATGCGGACAAGGTGCGCTTCACCGGCAACAAGGCGAAGCAGAAGATCTACTACAAGCACACCGGTTATGCGGGTGGCATCAAGGAGATCACCGCGGCCAAGGTGCTCGACGGGCGCTTTCCTGAGCGGGTGATCGAAAAGGCGGTGGAGCGCATGATCCCGCGCGGGCCGCTTGGCCGTGCGCAGATGCGCGCGCTGCATCTCTACGCCGGGGCCGACCATCCGCATGGCGGCACCCAACCCGAGGCGCTCGACGTCGCCTCGATGAACCGCAAGAACAAGGTGGGCGCATAATGGCCGACAACACCGAAACATCCGTGAACAGTCTCGCCGATCTCGGCGCGCTGACCGCCAACGCCGCCACGCCCGCGATCACATCGGACGCCGATAGCGCGGAGCGCGCCGCGCCGCCGCCGCCGTCGACCCCAGCCGTGCTGCGTGAGCAGGAGCTTGACGCGCAGGGCCGTGCCTATGCGACGGGCCGCCGCAAGGATGCGGTTGCGCGCGTCTGGATCAAGCCCGGCAGCGGCAAGATCGTGGTCAACGGGCGTGATCAGCAGGTCTACTTCGCGCGGCCCACGCTGCGTCTGGTGATCAATCAGCCGTTCGAGGTCGCGGGACGCGATGGCCAATACGACGTGACCTGCACGGTCGCGGGCGGCGGGCTTTCGGGACAGGCAGGCGCGGTCAAGCACGGCATCGCCCAGGCGCTGTCGAAATTCGAGCCTTCGCTGCGTGGTTCGGTCAAGGCCGCCGGGTTCCTCACGCGCGACCCGCGCGTGGTCGAGCGCAAGAAATATGGCCGGGCCAAGGCGCGCAAGAGCTTTCAGTTCTCCAAGCGCTGATCCGGCCCGATCATTGCCGAAGTGCCAAGGGGCCGTGGGAAACCACGGCCCCTTTTTCATGCGCCCGGTAATCCATCATGCATGACAAGCTACCTGTCAAAAAAAGTAACCATCTTATAAAAGGTATCTTGCGTCATGTGATACCTGGCAATAGGTAGATGGCGAACGCAGGAGATGATTCGTGGTCGAGGCGATCGAGACACAGCTAAAGAAGGGGGTGTTGGGCCTGTGCGTCCTGGCACTGCTCTCGCGCGGCAACAGTTACGCTTATGAGATCGCGGGCCGGCTTTCACGCGCCGTGGATATGGGGGAAGGCACGATTTATCCGCTGATGCGGCGCATGCAAACCGATGGCCTGGTCAGTACCTATCTCGAAGAGTCGCCGTCCGGCCCGCCGCGCAAATACTATCGGATCACCGACGCCGGCAACCGCGCGCTCGCGGCGCAACTGCGCGAATGGCGCGCGTTCACCGCCGCCGTTGAAAGCCTGGTTAGTGCCGCCGCCAATGGTGCGCCGGCGGACGTGCCCGGCATACAGGCGCCCGATATCACCAACCCCGCAGCGGAGAGCGATCATGACGCGTGACGAATTCCTTAAGCGCCTGCGCGGCGGGCTGAACGGCCTGCCGAACGCGACGATCGACGATATCATGGCCGACCATGCCGCGCATTTCGATGCCGCGCGCGACGAAGGGCGCTCAGACGCCGAAGTCGCGGCCGCGCTCGGCGATCCGGCGCGGATGGCGCGCGAACTCAAGCTCGAAGCCGGCATCAAACGCTGGGAGGAAGGCCGCACGCCATCGTCCGCCGCCGGCGCGATCCTTGCGTTCCTGGGGCTCGGCGCGCTCGACATCCTGGTGCTGCTGCCGATCCTGTTGCCGCTGCTTGCGGTGCTGGTCGGATTTTACGCCGCGTTGATCGCGCTGTTCGTAAGTGGCGGATTCATAGCTATCGCGGGGCCGTTCAGCGCGTTTCCCGGGGGCGCGCTGATCGCGATCCTGGGCGGCCTCGGCACGATGGCGGCGGCGACCGGGCTTGGCGCGGCGTTGCTGCTGGTGTCGATCTGGCTGGTCAACGGCCTGATGTGGTTCGGCCGGCTGCACTACCAGGTGCTGCAGCCCGCGATCGAACCGAAAGCCTGATCCGCCGCGATAACCCGATCCCGTTCCCTTCGATCACAAAGCCGGGAAGTCATGTCATGACCAAGAAACTGCTCGTCGTATTCGCCAGCGGGTTGATCCTCGCCACCGCCTTGTTCTTGATCGCCTGGGTGATCGGCGGCCGCTCGTTCGTCGCCGATCTGGAGCACAAGCACGGCTGGAGCTTTGATTTCGACGACGACAAGGCCGCCGCGCCCGCCACGACGCGCACGCTCGCCTACGACCCGGCGTTCCCTCTGACGATCGATGCGCCGGTGACGCTCAGGTACGAGCGTGGTCCGCAGACGCGGATGACCGTCGAGGGTCCGCGTGAGCTGGTCGGTGCGCTGCGCTGGGATAAGGGCCGGCTGTCGCTCGACGGTTCGCACGTGATCCACGGCCACCATGGCCTCACGGTAACCGTGGTCGCGCCGCAGCTTCCCGGGCTGGTGCTGACAGGTGCCGCCGATGTCGAGCTCGTCGGCCTCGATCAGCCATCGCTGAGCATCGACCTGCGCGGCGCGGGCGATATCGAAGCGCGAGGCCGGGTGAGCCGCCTCGACGTGTCCAGCAGCGGCGCCGGCGCGATCGACCTGTCGGGGGTCGAGGCCGAGGACGCGCGCGTGCGCCTTGCCGGCCTTGGCGATATCGACGTGAATGCCGGCGGCAAGGTGGACGTTGAGATTTCGGGCGCGGGCCAGGTCTCGCTGCATCGCAAGCCCGCGCAGCTGGTCAGCCGCATCACCGGGATCGGGACGATCGATCAGGACTACTGAGTGCGTACCGGTTGCGGATCTAATGAACCGGCGGATCGACTGTTGGAACCTGCGCCACCGCCGAAACCGGTTCGTCCGGCTCGCGCGGAGGCGTCGCGTCTTCCGGCACGTCGGCGATCTGCATGTCGGATGTCGGTATTTCGCTCACGTTGCGCACCTTGACGCGCACCTCGCGCCCCTCGATGACCAGTTCGTTGAAGCTTGCCGGGGTCGAGCGGATGCGCAGCGACAGCGTTCCCGCGCCGATCATCCGCACCGGGCCGTGCGCGGTCTGCGTGACGAGATCGAACGGATCGTGGATATGCCCGCTCAGCACGGCGAGCACCTTGCTGCGCCTCGCGAAAGCTTCCAGCGCCCGCTGTCCGCCGTGCGTCAACGCAGTGCCCGTCGTCCCGACTTCCACCAGCGGATGGTGCGCGGCCACCAGCACCCGCGCATCGTCGGGTAGACGATCGATCGCCTTGAGCGTGCGGGCCAGGCTGCGTTTGGAAACCCAGCCCTTGGACCAATTCAGGCGCGGTTGCGCGCGCGCCGTCGTCTTGAGCGGTACGATCGCGATGCCGCCGAGATCGATCGGATGTTCGACCAGCGTATCGATCCTGCGGAACTGACGGTAAGGATCGACGAACCGCTCGGCGAGATTGAAGTACGGCAAATCGTGGTTGCCGACCTCGACCGTCACAGGCGCGGCGAGCGACTGGATCCACCCGAGCGCCGCCGCGAACTCACGGCGACGCGCGCGCATCGTCAGATCGCCGGTGATCGCGACCACGATCGGCTTCTCATGCGCGATGCGGTCCGCCGCCCAGCCGATCGCCTGCGGGTCTTCCAAGCCGAAATGGATATCGCTGAGGTGAAACAGCGTGACGGGGCGGCCAGTCATCAAGCTTGCGCCGCCGCCGCTGCCGCCGACAGCGCGGAGCCGGCCTCGGCCACATCCGTCGCCAGCAGATCGACCTCGCAACGCGCCAGCGTAAAGCGCTCTACCACGCCGGTATCCTCGATCATTTCCCCATCGATCAGCAGCCCCAACGGTTGCTCGGCCGCGTCGGCAAGCGAAAGCTCGGGAAACGTTCCAAGTTTCTCGTGCGGGCCACCGCGAAAATCTCCCCGCACCAGGGCGATGCCTTGTTGTAGGTAATCGATGAACGAATCGCTATAAAATCCGACGAGTTCGATCCCTTCCTCGCCGGGGCTGAGCATGATGGCCGGATATCCCCCTTCGCGGCCGATCGCGGGCTGCGTGCATAGTACGAGCTTGTCGCCGGTCGATACGCTGATCGCCTCGCCCGACTTGCCGACGATGCCGGCGACATCGCGCGCGCGCATCGCTTCGCGGACATGGTTCCATGCGGTGCCGGGTCCGGCGAGCATGCCGGTCAAGCCATCGCCATGGCGCGAGCGGATCACCGTGGGCCGCACCGGGCGCACCTGGCCTTGCGCGGCGCGGGCGATGATCTCGTCGGCCTTCGCGTCGCCATGCAGGCGTTTAGACAGGAGGTTCATGGTCCCGCCAGGCAGGACGAGGATCGCGCCGTCCCAGCCATAAAGCGATTCTACGATCGAGCTGATCGTGCCGTCGCCGGCGAAGATCACCAGCACGTCGACCGAATGTCGGGCGAGCATGGCGGAAG
This sequence comes from uncultured Novosphingobium sp., assembly GCA_964242815.1. Taxonomy (GTDB): domain Bacteria; phylum Pseudomonadota; class Alphaproteobacteria; order Sphingomonadales; family Sphingomonadaceae; genus Novosphingobium. The sequence goes on along the minus strand of CAXSZV010000003.1, from coordinate 9,888 downwards.
CGGGGACGGTTTCACCCGGGAAGCCGATGCGCCGACCCAGCTTCACCTCGGCCTTGTGAAACGCCGCATCGAGTTCGGCGAGCGCGGTCTCGTCGTTGCTACCGCTCTTCTCGTTGTGCGCGAGCCAGACAGTGCGACCTCCCAACATGCGGCGACTATCGCTTAACCGACCGCAAAGTTCCGTAAATCGCGACGGCGGTGGGATACGGGTCAGCCATAGAGCGCGTCGAGCCGCGTGCCGTAGCGCGCGCGCACCGTGTGGCGCCGCGTCTTGAGGCTGGGGGTCAACTCGCCGTTGTCGATCGAGAACGGCTCGTCAGCGATCACGAATTGGCGCACGCGTTCGATCACGGACAGCTCGCGGTTCATCCGATCGATCGCCGCGCGGATCGCGGCGCGGAACGCGCTCGACTGCCGTAGCGCGGCCAGATCGCCGCTCTCGCCATTCGCCGCCCCCCAGCGCGCGCTCCATTCTGCATCGGGCACGATCAGCGCGACCACGTATGGCCGACGGTCGCCCGTCACCATCGCCTGCGCGATCTCGGGCTGCAGCATCAGCATCCCCTCGATGCGTTGGGGCGAGACGTTGTCGCCCTTGTCGAGGACGATCATGTCCTTCTTGCGGTCGGTAATGACGATGCGCCCGGCGGCGTCGAAATGGCCGATATCGCCGGTGTGGAGCCAGCCCCCGGCCAGCGCTTCGGCGCTCGAGGCCTCGTCATGCCAATAGCCGTGCATGACCAGTTCGCCGCGCACCAGAATCTCGCCGTCGTCGCCGATGTCCACTTGCGTATTCGCCAGCGGTGGGCCGACCGAATCCATACGGATGCCCGCCGCCGGGCGGTTGACGCTGACGATCGGGCCGGTCTCGGTCTGGCCGTATCCCTGCAGCAGTGTCAGCCCGATGGCATCGAAGAACAGGCCGACCTCGGGATTGAGCGGTGCGCCGCCCGAGACCAGCGCCTTCAGCCGTCCGCCGAACCGCGCGCGGATCGCGGGACGCAACCGTTTCTCGACCAGCGCGTCGATCAGGCCGTCGCCGATCCGTGCCTTGCCCGACGCGCGGCGACGCGCGACGCCGAGCGCCTGGTTCAGCAAGGCCTGCGCCGCGCGACCCTGCCGGGCGACCTGCGCGAGGATGCGGGTGCGCAGCATCTCGAACAATCGCGGCACCACGACCATGATCGTCGGCCGCACCTCGGCGATGTTGGCCGCCAGCTTGTCGAGGCTTTGCGCGTAATAGATCTGCGCGCCGAGCCCGATCGGCAGGAACTGACCAGCGGTATGCTCGTAGGCATGGCTCAGCGGCAGGAACGACAGGAACACCTCGTCCGCCCAGCCGAAGTCCTCGTCGATCAGGCTCGCCGCGCCATATACGTTGTGCAGGATCGCGCCGTGGTGCTGGCGCACGCCCTTTGGCGTGCCGCCGGTGCCGCTGGTGTAGATCAGGCAGGCCAGATCGTCGCGGCCGATGTGGGCTATCCGCGCATCGACCGCTGCGCGTGCCGCCGTCGCATCGCCCGTGCCGGCAAGGTCGGCGAGCGTTTCCATCTCGACCGCCGTCGGGTCGAGCGGATCGATCGAGAATACCCGCCGCGCGGTCCCGGTCCGCCGCATCGCGGCGATCAGCGGTTGCGCCAGCTTGGCGTTCGACACGATCGCCGCGCGCGCGCCCGAGTCGATCAGGATGTGCAGGTGATCGGCGATCGTGTTGGTGGTATAGGCCGGAACGGTGACGCAGCCCGCCGCCATGATCGCCAGGTCGGCGAGGCACCAGCCGGGCCGGTTTTCACCGACGAGCAGCACCCGGTCGCCATCGACCAGCCCTGCCTCGCGCAGCCCTTCGGCGACGCGGCTGACCGCGCCCGCCGCCTCGGCCCAGCCGATATGCGTCCAGGCCCCGTCGCGCTTGGCGTGCAGCATCGGCCGATCGCCGAGCGCGTCGGCGCGATCGAGGAACAGCGCGACAAGGTTCGGCGCGTCGGCGATGTCGCTCAGCTTCATCTGTTGTTCCCGTGCCCGTTATCTTGCCGCCCGCGACAGCTACTGCGCGATCGCGCGACCTTCGCTGCGCGGGTCGGCGGCGCCGACGAGGACGCCGCCCGAAACCTCGACGCCGTTCGCCTTGAAGCCGGGCTGGACCGTCGTGATGTCGCTAGCCCCAAGCGCGCGCAACTGGGGGATCATCGCTTCGAGCGCGGTGCCACGCTCGACGTAGACTGGCCCCGGCGCATAGATCGTCGGCAGCGCGATCGCGTCCTGCAGGCTCAATCGCCAGTCGATCACGCCGATCAGCGTCTTGGCGACTTGCGCGGGGATCGTCGATCCGCCCGCCGCGCCGAGCACCAGCAACAATCGGCCGTCGGCGCTGTAGACCACCGTCGGCGCCATCGAACTGCGCGGACGCTTGCCGCCCTCGACCCGGTTGGCGACGGGCCTGCCGTTCTCGACCGGCGTGAAGCTGAAATCGGTCAATTCGTTGTTGAGGTAGAACCCGCCCGTCATGAGACCCGAGCCGAACGCGCTCTCGATCGTCGAGGTGTAGCTGACGACGTCGCCGCTGCGATCGACCACGACGAAGTGCGAGGTGCCGTGTTCGACCGGGCCAGCGCCGGCAGGCGGCGCCAGGCCGACTCCCTGGGGCAGGCCGGGAGAAGCGACCGCCAGACTGGAGCCGGCGCGGATCAGCGTCGATCGCGCGGCGATGTAGGCCGGATCGAGCAACCCGGTGAGAGGCACGCGGACGAAGTCGCTATCGGCGAGATAACGATCGCGATCGGCGTAGGCGAGCCGTTGGGACTCGGCGATCAGATGCCAGGCAACCGGCGACTGCGCGCCGAGCGACCCGAGATCGAACCGTTCGAGCTGCCCCAGGATCGTCAGCACCAGCATCGCGCCGGACGACGGCGGACCCATGCCGCAGATGCGATAGGTGCGGTACGCGCCGCAGACCGGGGCGCGCTCCTTGGCACGATAGGCGACGACATCGGCGGCGGTCATCGCGCCGTCCGCCCCTGCGATGCCATGCGGCGTCTCGCCGGCGACCTTGCGCGCAAGCTCGGCGGCCGTGATGCCGGACACGAACGCACGGTCGGTATCGCCTGCACCCGCGATCCGCTCGAGCGTTTGGGCGAGCGCCGGATTACGCACGACGGTGCCGACCGGGAGCGCCGTGCCGTCCGCGCCATAGAACATCGCGCGCGCTGCCGGATCGTGCGCGCCGCTGTCGCGCTGCCGATCGAGCGCATCGTGCAGGCGCGGGCTGATCTCCCAGCCGTCCCGCGCGAGCACGATCGCCGGCGCGAACAGATCGCCCCAGGCGAGCTTGCCCCAACGCCGGTGCGCATCGGCCGCGAGCGCGATGTTGCCTGGCACGCCGACGCTGAGCCCGCCGACGACCGCGGTGCGAAAGCCGAGCGGCTTGCCTGCCGCATCGAGAAAGCGGCGCGGCGTGGCAGCCTTGGGCGCGGTCTCGCGTCCGTCGATCGTCTCGACCTGCCCCGCGGCATCACCGTGCACCAGCACGCCGCCGCCACCGATGCCCGAGCTTTGCGGCTCGACGACGTTCAGCGCCAGCATCGTCGCGATCGCGGCGTCGGTCGCGCTGCCGCGCTGGCGAAGCATCTGCGCGCCCGCGTCCGCCGCGCGCGGATCGGCCGCGCTGACCATTCCTTGCGGATAGATCGCCGGCGCGCCGCCCAGCGGCACCGCGGCACGATCGGGCTTGGCCCCCCCGAGCGGGATCGCCAACGGCGGTGATATCTGCGCGAGCGCTTCCGCCAGAGGCGCGATGGCGAGGAGGACGGCGAGCAGCGAATGTGTGCGGATCATGGCCTGCCGTGGCTATTCGGTTCCGACCGCTTCGGCAATGGAGGTAAAGCCATCGCGACGCATCAGCTTTTCGAGGCCGCGCGCGATGGTTCGTGCGACGCCCGGCCCTTGGTAGACCATCGCGGTGTAAAGTTGCACCAGGCTCGCCCCCGCGCGGATGCGCTGCCACGCGTCCTCGGCGGTAGCGATACCGCCGACGCCCACCAAAGGCATTGTGCCGCCCGTCGCGCGGTGAAAGTCGCGCAGCCGTGTCAGCGCGAGCGTCTTCAGCGGCGCGCCCGATAACCCACCGCTTTCATCGGCATGCGCCGACTGCAACGCGTGATGCCCGTGCGGCCGGCCGATCGTCGTGTTCGCGATGATCAGCGCGCCGAGCCGCCTGTCGATGGCGATCCGGGCGATCGCGTCGATATCGGCGGGCAGGAGATCGGGGGCGACCTTCAAGAATATGGGCGGGCCAGCGGCTCCACGCGCGGCGATCACGCGGTCGATGAGTTCGCCGAGCGCCGCCGGATCCTGCAGCGCGCGCAGCCCGGGCGTATTGGGGCTGCTGACGTTGATCGCCACATACGACGCGACCGGTGCCATCGCCTCCGCCATCGCCGCGTAGTCGGTGATGCGATCGGGCGAGTCCTTGTTGGCGCCGATGTTGACGCCGACCACGCCGGGCAGTGATCGAGCGGCGCGAGATCGCAGGCGGACCAGCGCGGACTGTGCTCCCGCGTTGTTGAACCCCATTCGGTTGATCACCGCGCGATCGGCGGCCAGGCGGAACAGCCGAGGCTGCGGATTGCCCGCTTGCGGCAGCGGCGTGATCGATCCCACCTCGACCGAGCCGAAGCCCAGCCGCAGCATCACGTCGGGCACCTGCGCATCCTTGTCGAACCCCGCCGCGAGGCCGATCGGGTTGGGAAAGTCGATCCCTGCGACCCTGATCGCCAGCGGGCCCTTTGGGGCGTATACGGGGCCGGCCCGCATCCGACGCAACAGCGCGGTGGTCAGCCGATGCGCGCGCTCGGCGTCGAGCCGGAACAAAATCGGGGTCAGCGCGCGGTAGAGCATCCCGCCGCCTACTGCATAGGCCGCGACGGGTACAACCACGTGATCGCCGTGATGTCGTAACGCATATGATCCATCGGTTGCGCTTCGCCGCCACGCGCCCTAACTGAACTGGATCGATCCGCTCCAATTTGTGCGATCATCCGATTTCGAGGTGTTGTGTGCGTCTTTCGAGCATGGCCGACTATGCGATCGTCGTCATGGCAGCTGCCGCCGGGCATTGTGGCGGGACCCGCGTGTCCGCTGGTGCCATCGCGATCGAGACCGGACTGCCGGGGCCGACGGTGCAGAAGCTCGTCAGCCGGCTGACCGGCGCCGGGCTGCTACGATCGGCACGGGGCGCGGGCGGAGGGCTCAAACTCGCGCGGCCCGCCGCCGCGATCACGGTCGCCGATATCGTCGAAGCGGTCGAAGGGCCGATCGCGCTGACCGCCTGCGTCGAGCATGGGCGGCAGGAATGCACGCTTGGCCATTCGTGCATGGTCAAGCCATACTGGCCGGCGGTGAACGATGCGCTGCGCGGCGCGCTCGCGGCTGTCTCTCTGAGCGATCTTGCCACGCGGGCCGCCCCGGCACCCAGGGCATTGCCTCGTCCGGTGCTCGCTGATGCGGTGGAGGCCTGATCGTGGATAGCGAGATCACCGATGCCGGCGTACGCGATCAGGCCGCCTGGGACGCGGCGGCGCGTGCCGCCGATTACGAGCACGGCTGGTCCGCGCCGATCGAGCAGGAGTTCGCGCCCAAGGGATTGAGCGAGGCGACCGTTCGCTTCATCTCGGCCAAGAAGAACGAGCCGCAATGGATGCTCGACTGGCGGCTTAAGGCCTATGCGCGATGGCTCGAGATGACCCCGCCCGACTGGGCCAAATTGAACGTGCCGCCGATCGATTATCAGGACGCCTATTACTACGCCGCGCCCAAGGCGAAGCCCAAGCTCGGCTCGCTAGACGAGGTCGATCCAGAGATCCTGCGCGTCTACGAAAAGCTCGGCATCCCGATACAGGAGCAGGAAGTGCTCGCGGGCGTCACCCCGAGTCGCAAGATCGCGGTCGACGCGGTATTTGATTCGGTCAGCGTCGCAACCACGTTCCGCAAGGAACTGGAGAGCGCAGGCGTCATCTTCCGCTCGATCAGCGAAGCGATCCGCGAGTTTCCCGACCTCGTGCAGCGCTGGTTGGGCAAGGTCGTGCCGATGCATGACAACTACTTCGCGACCTTGAACTGCGCGGTCTTTTCGGACGGCACCTTCGTCTACATTCCCGAGGGCGTGCGGTGCCCGATGGAGCTTAGCACTTATTTCCGCATCAATGCGGAGAACACCGGCCAGTTCGAACGCACGCTGATCGTCGCCGAGAAGGGCAGCTATGTCAGCTATCTCGAAGGCTGCACCGCGCCGATGCGCGACGAGAGCCAGCTGCATGCGGCGGTGGTCGAGCTGGTCGCGATGGATGATGCCGAGATCAAGTACTCGACCGTGCAGAACTGGTATCCGGGCGACGCCGAGGGCAAGGGCGGCATCTACAACTTCGTCACCAAGCGCGCGCTGTGCCAGGGTAGGCGCTCGAAAGTGAGTTGGACGCAGGTCGAAACCGGTAGCGCGATCACCTGGAAATATCCCTCGTGCGTGCTCAACGGCGAGGACAGCGTCGGCGAGTTCTACTCGGTGGCGGTGACCAACAACCGCCAGCAGGCCGACACCGGCACCAAGATGATCCACAACGGCCGTGGCAGCCGCTCGACGATCGTCAGCAAGGGCATCAGCGCGGGTCGATCGGACAACACCTATCGCGGCCTGGTGCGCGTCGCGCCCGGCGCGGAGGGTGTGCGCAACTTCACCCAGTGCGATTCGCTGCTGCTCGGCCCCGACTGCGGCGCGCACACCGTTCCCTACATCGAGGTGCGCAACCCCACCGCACAGATCGAGCATGAGGCGACGACCAGCAAGATCAGCGACGACCAGCTGTTCTACGCGATGCAGCGCGGCCTGTCGCAGGAGGACGCGGTCGCGCTGATCGTCAATGGGTTCGCCAAGGAAGTGCTGCAGCAACTGCCGATGGAATTCGCGGTCGAAGCGCAGAAGCTGTTGGGGATCTCGCTCGAAGGGAGCGTGGGGTGATTAAGGCTAGCGTCACAGGTGCTCTGCTCGCTTGCACACTAACATCAAGCGCTGTGCAAGCGACGACACCAGTACGGTGGATGGTCGACCTGGGAACATGCTTTGAGAATGAAGAACATGCGCAGTCAGATGTACCAAGACCTATGTCTCGGTCGAACGCACGGAGAATCGCACGCGCTATTGTTGCAGCTTGTAAGCGTTACTATCCCGATTATTTTAGCGATCGCGAGATATCTAAAATGGCTTGGGAAGAGACCAGACGTATTTCACAAGAACTGATGACAGTATCTGCTTCGGAGTAGCCGCTGATGACCGCGCTCTACGATATGGACTTTTATGGTTGGACACAGGAGCAGGCGGCGAAGCTGCGCAAGCTGCTGTTGGAACGGTCTAACCTTGATCTCGACCTAGAACATATCGCAGAGGAGATCGACAGCTTGGGGCGCAGCGATCGCCGTGAGGTTCACAGCCGTTTGGCCCGCATTATCGAGCATCTGCTCAAGCTTGAGGACTCCACCCTAGCCGAGCCGCGTCGCCAATGGCGCAACAGTGTCCGATCGGCGCGCGACAGCCTGGCGGAGCACTTTGCCGAAAGCCCCTCGCTCTATGCCGCGCGGCACGATGAACTCGCCAGCGCCTATGCGAAGGCGGTACGCCGGCTGAGCGGCAACCTTATCGAACTGTGCATGGACTCACCCCCACGCACGTGCCCTTACGACCTCGACGACCAAATCCTGAACCCAGAGTGGTTCCCCTTACCCCGGGACGGCTAATGCTCAACATCATCGACCTCCACGCCACCGTGGCCGACAAGCCGATCCTTCGTGGACTGTCGCTCACCATCAACGCGGGCGAAATTCACGCGATCATGGGGCCGAACGGCGCGGGCAAGTCGACGCTCGGCTATACCCTTGGCGGTCGGCCGGGATACGAGGTGACCTCCGGCTCAGTGACATTCACCCGCCAATCCGTCCGTGCTGAGCCTGTCGAAGCATCGTCCTTTTCTTCGATCCGAGTGCCTGACATCGATGGGAAAGACGGCCCTTCGACAGGCTCAGGGTGGGCGGGGAATGCAGGACTCGACCTCCTTGCCCTCACCCCGCACGAGCGCGCCGCCGCTGGGCTGTTCCTCGGCTTCCAGTACCCGGTCGAAATCCCCGGCGTATCGTTCGTACAGTTCCTGCGCGAAGCCGCCAACGCGCAGCGTAAGGTGCGCGGCGAGGAAGCGCTGTCGGGCGGCGCGTTCCTTAAGCTGGCGCGGACGCAGGCCGAGTTGCTGCGGATGGACATGGACATGCTCAAGCGGCCGGTGAACGTCGGCTTCTCGGGCGGTGAAAAGAAGCGCGCCGAGATGGTGCAGATGGGGGTGCTCGATCCCAGCCTCGCGATCCTCGACGAGACCGACAGCGGCCTCGACATCGACGCGTTGCGCATCTGCGGCGAGGGCATCAACGCGATCATGCGCCGCTCTGACAAGGCGGTGCTGCTGATCACGCATTACCAGCGCCTGCTCGATTACGTGAAGCCCGATTTTGTTCACGTGCTTGCCGGCGGGCGTATCGTGCGCTCGGGTGGGCCGGAACTGGCGCTGGAGCTCGAAAGCCAAGGATACGAGGCGGTGGCGGCGTGATGACGCTCGCGCTGCTGGCGCAGGCGACAAGCGGGCCGCCCCTGTCTCCATCGGCACCCGCGACGGCCGAGCCGATCGTCGTGACCGCGCCGGTATCGCTCGATATCGCCCCGCTCGGCGATGCGGTCGCGGCGTGCGATCGCGGATCGATGGCGCGTTTCGCCAAAGCCGAGCCGCATCGCCGCGCTTCGTTTGCCGTCCATGCCTATGACGAGCAGCGCGCGATCGCCGTGGATCGCGCGCGTTTGGCGCCGATCGCGACGACGCCTGTCGGCAAGGCGCAACTCGAAGCGGCGCGGGCGACGGTCGACGCGCGCCAGAAGCGGCTCGATGACGCGCGACTGACCGAGCAGGCCTGGCGCGGGGCGGTCGAGGAACTGCGCGCCGATTTCCTCGCCAATTGCGGCAAGCACGACTGATGCCGCACACCGATCTTGCGCTGTTGCCGACGCGCCGTCACGAGGCGTTCCGATATGCCGACCTCGGCGCGCTGGGCAAATTGTGGCCGGTCGAGGCGGAAACGATTCGCGTCGGTCCGGGAGCCGGCGACGCGCTGAGTATCGTCGCGACCGGCGGCGACGCAGTCGCGCGCGAATTGACGCTGGTCCTGGAGCCGCGTTCGCGTTTCGACTTGCGCGTGCTCAACGCCGGGAGCGCTTATGGCCGGATCGAGGTAACGGTCGAGCTGGGGGAAGGCGCGGACTTCACGCTCGGCGTGGCGCAGCTTGGCGGAGAAGGCCAGACGCTGGAGGTGGTAACCGACGTGCGACATATCGCGCGCGGCGCCTCCAGCCGCCAGACCGTGCGATCGGTGCTCGCAAGGCAGGCGGTGGGTACCTATCTCGGACGTGTCGCGGTCGCGCGCGGCTGTGACGGCACCGACGCCACGCAGTCGGTGCGCGCGATGCTGCTCGATCGAACCGCGACGGCGAACGCGCGGCCCGAGCTTGAGATTTTCGCCGACGACGTGAAATGCGCGCATGGCTGCGCGGTCGGCGAACTCGATGCGGCGGGGTTGTTCTATCTCGAGTCGCGCGGGCTCACGCCCGAAGGTGCCAAGCGGCTGATGCTGCAGGCGTTCATCGCCGAGGCATTCGCCGGTGCGCCCGAGGAGGAGCGGCTGCAGGCGCTGGCGCTCGAAAGACTGGAAGCTTTGGTATGACCGATTTTGCCGCAAGCGACACGTTCGACGCTGCCCTCCCGCATGCGGGAGGGGCCGGGGGTGGGCCCGATTGGCCGCAGCGTTTGGGGC
>CAXSZV010000002.1:34394-263555 GCA_964242815.1 uncultured Novosphingobium sp. | reverse complement strand
TGTTATTCCGAACCCAAGGGCAGATTCCCACGCGTTACGCACCCGTGCGCCACTAGACCCGAAGGTCTCGTTCGACTTGCATGTGTTAGGCATGCCGCCAGCGTTCGTTCTGAGCCAGGATCAAACTCTCAAGTTTGTGTCACATGTCTTGCGGCACGAGGACCGATCGAAATCGGGTGACCCGCCGACCGCAGGGCATGAGCATCAAGGAGCCGATACCTGCACTTGTCAAACGTATGGTTACGTTAGGACATGTGTGTAACCTCATCCCGGACTTGCGTCCGCTAGAGGATTACGGGTAACGGCTTGTGTTAACCGGTTGCCGGAGCCTTGTGCTCTCCGGACCGGGCGCCGTCGCCCACATGTCCCTTCATCTAAACCAACAATGTCAAAGAGCCGCCGAACACAATAGGCGGACAACCAACGTACCCCGATCTTTACATCTCGGGGGACCTGTTGTCCGTCTGTGATGGCGACCGTCGGAGACCGTTTGAAGCGGCGTCTCCGTCGGTGGAGCCGCATATATGGAGGGGGTCCGCAAGGGTCAACGACTTTTTGCACTTTTGTTGCGCATGGAGCCAGAGCCCGCGGAAATCCGCCGTTTCGGCCAATGCGTGCGGCCGTCATCGGCGGCTCGAGCCCATCGACAACCCTCGCGTCGGAGTCGCGCTTATGCGAGCGCTCCTCCGGGAAACGCGCGAAACGGGCGGGAGTCGCGCCGATCTCGCGCCACGCCACGCGATGTCTCAGCTGAGTTTGCCGAACGACGGGGTCACGCTCGTGCCCGGGGCGGCGCTGCGCTTCATCAGACCCAAGATGCCGCCGACATTCTCGGTCAGCGCGCCGACGTCGCTCGTCTCCCCCTCGAACGCGGCCTCGTAAACCTTGTCGGCGAGCAGCGGGTTCGTGAAGATATGCGTGAACGCATCGACCCCCACCATCGTGCGGATCATAGGCGGCAGCGGCGCCTTGGGATCGGATGCGTCGCGCGCCTGCGCGATCAGCCCGATCGGCAGCTCGACGCGATCGACGGTGCCATAAAGGCGGGTCAGCTCTGCGACGCTGCGCTGATCGCCGCCGACCAGCTCGGCGATCGAGCCGGGCGGTTTGTGTCCATAGCGCTCGCAATAGAATACGAACGGCTGCAGCGCGAAGGTGCGCGCCATGTCGAGCGTCGCGACCTCCGCGCGCCACAGAAACGCCGGCGTATTGTGCAGCTGAATGCGGCCGGCCGGCTGGGCCGATGCGGCGTTGATCACGGTCTCGATCCCGTGCTGCTCCAGCAGTGCGTTGTTGAAGCGGTAATCCTGATGGCCGTACGCCACGCCGTCGATCGTCAGCTGCTCGGGCACCAGCCCGTGCCAGCGGTACAGCAGGTTGAACTCGAGCGAGATGCGATTGCTGCGATACCAGCTCTGGCTTTCGGCGAAGCGGCGGTCGAGCTTGAAGTCGAACCCGCCCGCAAGGTGGTTGATATAGTCCTCGACGACAATCTGCAGCACGTTGCGGATCATCACCACGCGCGCGGTCTCGAACAGGCGATCGTCGTCCCAATCGGCGTGCCGCGCCTGCAACGCGGCCGCGACGCGGTTGTGCTCGCGCACGCACATCGTCGAGAACGCGGTATAGAGGATCGTCGAGTTGCCGCGCTCGAGCCCCGTCGCATACATTCGGGTCCAGCGCGCGTCGTCGCCAGCGACGTCGAGGCTGCGCGTGAGCGCCGCGCGCAGCCGCGCGCCCGGCACCGGCTCGTGCGTAGAGGCCCCGTCCGCGCGGATATAGCTGAGGTCGAGGAAGTCGTGGCGCACCGCGCCCGCATCGTCGGTGAGGCGAGGCAGGTGGCCGTTCTCCAGCCGCATCCGCCCGCCCTCGCGCTCGCGCAGCGCGAACGTCGTCGCCTCGTCTAAGCCGTAGATCTGGCAGAAGTCGATTTCGTGGTTCGACGTGTTGCGGCGGCGATCGAGCGGATCGGTGCGCAGGAAGCTGTCGGTGAACCACTGCGCGAAGAAGCAGAACAGCGTCGATGTGCCGGGGCACGGGGTGAACTCGCCCGGCCCACGCAGCAGCAGCGTGCGCACGACCTGCTCCTTGTCGGGCAGCGACGCGACCTAAGCGGGATCGGCGGGGGGCAGGTGGCGACCGGTGTAGCGCCGATCGGCGAGCCCCGGCCAACTGACGTAGCCCGAAGGCGCGAACGGCAACCGCGCCGGCATCAGGTTGTGCGGCGCCGAGGGGGCCGACGGCGCGAGCGGCTTGGCGGTGGGGGCGGTGTCGCCGTCGTCGGGCTTGCCCATCGCCATGCCGGTGAACAGGCTGAACGGATGCGGTCGATGTGCCTTTTCCGCGCCGACCGCGATGTTGACCTTCAGCTTGTCGGTAAAACCGGGTGCAACTTTCTGAAGAACTGGAAGGACATACTTGATCCCGATCGTCTGCAGCGACATGATCCTCTCCCCTGTTTTTGCATCGCCTTCTTTACTGGTCGGCGAGGCGACGCGATCCGGGCATCGCCCATACCCGCAATTACTATCCGTCATCAATACCGTTGATGCAACCCAGGCGGCGTCACCTTAATCGTTACCAGCTAATATGGCGGACCGCCGTAGCGCCGGACCGCGAACCCGTGCCCCCACACGGGCGTATCGCTTTCCGATCGGCCCTTTCGCATCGATAGCGCCGCGCTTAGATCGGCGCGATGCCGCCCGATACCGCCACCAACGCGCCCCCCAATGCGAACGGCGCCCGCCACGACGGCTGGCGGACGCTGCGCCGCTTCCTGCCCTATCTGTGGCCGCACGATAATCCGGCGCTGCGTCGGCGCATCGTCGCCGCGACGGTGCTGGTGCTCGCGGGCAAGGCGGTGACGCTGGCGCTGCCCTATTTCTACAAGCACACGATCGACCTGATGACGGTGCGGTCGGCCAGCCCGGTGCTCACGGTCGCGCTGGCGTTCGTGCTCGCCTATGCGCTCGGTCGGTTCACCGGCGTCGGCTTCGACAACCTGCGCAACATCGTGTTCGAGCGCGTGGGCCAAGACGCGACGCGCGCGCTCGCCAGCGATGTGTTCCACCGCCTCCACCAGCTCTCGCTGCGCTTCCACCTCGCGCGCCGCACCGGCGAGGTGACCAAGGTGATCGAGCGCGGCACCAAGAGCATCGATACGATGCTCTATTTCCTGCTGTTCAACATCGCGCCGACCGCGATCGAGCTGGTCGCAGTGGCGATCATCTTCTACGTCCACTTCGGCTGGGGCCTCGTCGCCGCGACCGGCGCGGCGGTGATCGCCTATGGCTTCGCCACGCGCTGGATCACCGAATGGCGCAGCGCGCTGCGCGAGAAGATGAACCGGCTCGACGGCACCGCGATGGCACGCGCGGTAGATTCGCTGCTGAATTACGAGACGGTGAAGTACTTTAGCGCCGAGGGGCGTGAGGAGGCGCGCTATGCGCAGGCGACCACCGCCTATGCGAACGCTGCGGTCAAGAGCGAGAACAGCCTGGGCCTGCTCAACATCGCGCAGGCGCTGATCGTCAACCTGCTGATGGGCGGCGCGATGGCCTATACCGTCTACGGCTGGTCGCGGGGCAAGCTGACCGTCGGCGATCTGGTGTTCGTCAACACCTACCTCACGCAGCTGTTCCGTCCGCTGGACATGCTCGGCATGGTCTATCGCACGATCCGCCAGGGGCTGATCGACATGGCGCAGATGTTCGCGCTGATGGATCGCCCGGTCGAGGTGAAGGACAAGCCGGGCGCGCCCGCGCTCGCCATCCGCCGCCCGACGATCACTTTCGATCACGTGGTGTTCGGCTACGAGCGCGACCGCGAGATCCTGCACGGCCTGACGTTCGAGGCGCCGGCGGGCAGCCGTCTGGCGATCGTCGGCCCATCGGGCGCGGGCAAGTCGACGATCGCGCGGCTGATCTTCCGCTTCTACGATCCATGGGCGGGCCGCGTCCTGATCGACGGCCAGGATATCCGCGACGTGACACAGGCGTCGTTGCGCGCCGCGATCGGCATCGTCCCGCAGGATTCGGTGCTGTTCAACGACACGATCGGCTACAACATCGCCTATGGGCGGGATGGCGCGGGGACGGCCGAGATCGAGGCGGGCGCGAACGGCGCGGCGCTCGGCGACCTGATCGCGCGCCTGCCGCAGGGCTTCGATACCGAGGTCGGCGAACGCGGGCTGAAGCTGTCGGGCGGCGAGAAGCAGCGCGTCGCCATCGCGCGCACGCTGGTCAAAAACCCGCCGATCCTGCTGCTCGACGAAGCGACCAGCGCGCTCGACACGCGCACCGAGCAGGACATCCTCGCAACGCTCGACCGCATTGCCACCGGGCGCACCACCCTCTCGATCGCCCACCGCCTCTCCACCATCGCCGACGCCGACCGCATCCTGGTGCTCAACGACGGGCGCCTGGCGGAGATCGGCAACCACGCCGAACTGCTGCGCCGCGACGGGCTCTACGCCGAGATGTGGGCGCGACAGGCGGAGGCGGTTGAGGAGGTCGGGCTGGCGGCGGAGTGATTGCCGCTTCCGCCGATTGCGCGTTTATCCTATATTAAATTTATGGCGATCAAAACAATACCCATAAAGCCCTCCCGACATCGTATCGGCATCGTCGGCGGAAGTGAACAAGTGGAAATCCCAGCAAACCGCAATTGGTTCGCGTTACCGTTCTTGTTGTTTTGGATAACTGCGTGGACAGCCGGCGGTGTCATGGCGCTCAGCTCACTCTTGGCCAGCTTTCAACCCTTCTTACTGATTTGGCTGCTATTTTGGGCGTTGGGCTGGGTTTTTGCCGGATCCTCAATCCTGTGGCAGTTGCTAGGTCGTGAAGTGGTCAGAGTCGCCAATGGCCAACTGATACATGGCTGTCATATGCCTTTGTGGCAAAGGGATCGCGGCTATCCGGTTCACGCGATTTCCCGCTTATCGACAGATCGCGGAATGAGCTCCTTCGAGCGGATGCAGTTTCAGACGCCCCTCTTTACGTTTGGCCGGGTCGGCGTTGTCAAGTTCGATTACGGCGCGCGCACCGTTCGTATGGGTGCAGCGATCGACGAGGCAGAGGGTTCGCAAATCGTAGATTGGCTAGCCAAGCGCCTTCCCGCTTCATCGATCGCTTAGTCGATAGCCGGATAAATAGTCTCGATCGGCAGGAACAGCGTACGGCTGTCAGCCGGATATTCGATAAACTCCGCGCAACGCAGGTAGAAGTGCTTAGCCACCTCGCTCTTCGCGTGGATCAGGACGGCGGCGATGCCGATGGTCTGCGAGGCGAGCACGATCCGCCGCAACGCGTCGGCGAGGTCAACGACCAGACGCCCTATGACTGACACGGGAATCGCATCGGGCGCGTTGCGGCGCAGCCTGCCGGGTGCGGTGGCGAGTTCGACAGCGCCGGCGGCGATGGTGACATAGGCGACCACACGAGCGCCTTCGCAAACGACGTAGGTGCGCGAGAAGCGGCTTTCGTTCTTCAACGCGCGGTCATGCAGCCAATCATTAAGCGCCGGTTCGCCGCAATCGAAAGGCGATACGTCGTGCCCGGCGTTCAATGGCACGGGCTCGGTCGGCGGCATTTCGGACGCGGCTGAACCCTACCGCCGCCACGCCGGCGTCCGACGCATCAGCAACGTCAGCCTGGGACCGGGCGCGGGCGGATCGTCGAGCACCTGTACTAAGTCATCGAACCGGTCGGCATTGAGCGTGAACAGTCGCCGGTCGAGCAGCACGTCGATCGCATAGCGCCGGGCGCTCTCGCTCATGAAGTCGGTGCGCGTCTTGCCGAGCGTCGCGGCGTCGTCGTCGATCAGCCGGCGCGTGCCGGCTTCGATCCGCAGATTAATGCTGCGCCTGACACCCGCCGAAGACGCGCCGCCGCTAGCGACATGAGCGGCGAACCGGCAGACTTTCACGGACGCGCGACATCTCTAATGTTACAATGCGTATATACATCGTCAATACAATGATACCCTTGACATACATAACCATATGGGTTATATGCTCCCCGCCGGTCGCACCGGCATCGCGATGGGTGTGGGGGCGGACGGCCTCGCTTTCCTCCCCGCGCGCGGTCGGCGTTCCCTTCGCGAGAGGGGCGTCCGCACCCCTGGATGCGCGTTTACCGGGCCTTGGCCCGGCGGCGGTGGCCGCAACCCGGCGAGCCACGAACCACCGTCGACACGCACCATGATCCAAAGGCTGGGCGGATGAGAGCCCGAGTGTCGCTCATCCGCCGTTCGCGAACGATGACGCCGAAGCCAAGCCTGTCGTGTCAGGCACCCGACGCCGACCGCACCTTCGCGCGCGTTTTTCCAGGCGTATCCCGCGTTCGCCGGCGGAGGCATCGGCGCGTCTGGGTCAGACATACTTGCGCGGCACCCGAGCCGACCGACTCCGATCGCACGCGCCTCCTTCGTGCACTTTACCGAGTCACCCCGGACTTGATCCCGGGTCCAGCTCGTTCTTGGCGCCGGAAGAAAAGCGGGATCCCGGGTCAAGCCCGGGATGACGGTGTGAGGGGGTGGGCGCACTGGCCTGTCCCTCATCTCCATCTTTGATATCAGTCCGCCACCCCCAGCTGCCACAGCACGAACGCGAACTCCTCCGCCGTTTCGCGCAAGGCTTCGAACCGCCCCGACTTGCCGCCGTGGCCCGCGCCCATATTGGTCTTCAACAACAACTCGTTGTCGTCGGTCTTCAGTTCGCGCAGCCGGGCGACCCATTTGGCGGGCTCCCAGTAGGTCACGCGCGGGTCGTTCAGGCCCGCCGTCACCAGCAACGGAGGATAGCCTTGCGCGTGCACCTGGTCGACCGGGCTGTAGCCGCGGATCAGCGCGAAGGCATCGGCGTCCTCCACCGGATTGCCCCATTCGGGCCATTCGCCGGGCGTCAGCGGCAGGCTCTCGTCGAGCATCGTCGCAAGCACGTCGACGAACGGCACGTGCGCCACCGCCGCGCCGAACAGCGCGGGGTCGGAGTTCAGCACCGCGCCGATCAGCTCGCCCCCCGCGCTGCCACCCGAGATGCTGATCCGGCCTTCGCGCGTGTGGCCCAGCGCGATCAGGCCACGCGCGACATCGACGAAATCGGTGAACGTGTTCGCGCGCTTGTCGAGCTTGCCCGCTTTGTACCACGCACGGCCGAGATCGTCGCCGCCACGGATATGCGCGATCGCATAGGCGAAGCCGCGATCGAGCAGGCTCAGCCGCGCGGTCGAAAAGCCGGGCTCGATCGCGATGCCATAGGCGCCGTAACCATAGAGGTGAAGCGCGCCGCCGGCTTCCCCGATCATCGCCTGGCGGTCGCGACGCATGACGATGCTGACCGGGATCGGCGTCCCGTCGCGCGCGGCGATCTCCACCCGCTCGGTCACGTAGAGCGTATCGTCGTAACCAGAGGGGATCGTCTGGACCTTTAGCGTCTCCAGCCGATCATCGTCGACGTGATAGTCGAGCACGCTCGCCGGGCTGACCATGCTCTCGTAGCTGAGGCGCAGCCGGTCGACGTCCCATTCGGGATTGTCGGCGAGCCCGGCGCTGAAGCTTGCCTCGGGAAACGGGACCACGGTGAACCGATCGGGTTCCTCGTACGATCGGATCTCGACCCGATCGAGCCCAGCCAGCCGGCCTTCGATCACGTAGAAGTCGGCGAACAGCTCGAACCCCGTCAGGTAGAACTCATCCGACCCCTCGATCAGCGTGGCCCAATCGCCTGGCGCGGAAAGCGGCGCGGTGGCGAGGCGGAAGTTCTCGTGATCGTCGTTGGTGTGGATGAACAGCGTGTCGCCGTCGGCCGTGTCGGGATAGACGTCGACGTCGTACTCGACGCCCTTGCGGCGCGGCGCGACCAGGATCGGCGCGGCGAGCGGATCGGCGACGGGCACCAGCCGAACCTCGCTGGTCTCGTGATCCGACGCGCCGATGATCAGCCACTGCTCGTTCGCCGAAAGCGACGAGCCGACGCGGAAGCCCTCGTCATCCTCGTGGTACAACTCGACATCGTCGGCCACCGGCTGGCCCAGCCAATGCAGCCGCGCGTTGTCGGTGCGCCATTGCTCGTTCGCCAGGCTATAGACAATGGCGTTGTCGCCCGCGACCCAGACCAGCGATGATAGCGTGCCGGGGATCTCGTCGGCCAGCAGCGCGCCGGTCGCAAGGTCCTTGATCCGCGCGGTATATCGCTCCGACCCGTCGTCATCGACCGCATAGGCGAGCCGCCGCCCATCGTGGCTGACCGAGAACGCGCCGAGCCGGAAGTATTCCTTGCCCGCTGCCAGCGCGACTTCGTCGAGCAGCAGTTCGTCCGCCTCGCCCGCCCCAAGCGGCTCGTCGGCGGGCGCATCTACCGGCCGCCGCCACCACTTCTTGTATTCGGCGCCGTCCTCGAACTCGATCCAATAAAGCCAATCGCCGTCCTTCTGCGGCACCGACGTGTCCGCCTCCTTGATCCGCCCGCGCATCTCCGAAAACAGCGTGTCGATCAACGGCCGATACGGCGCCATGCGCGCCTCGAACCAAGCGTTCTCGGCGTCGAGGTGTGCGAGGATTGCCGGATCGCTGACCTCGGGATAGCCGGGATCGCGCAGCCACGCGTAGTCGTCGGTGATCGCGATGCCGTGATGCGTGGCGGTGGTCGGCCGCTTGATGGCGATGGGGGGCGAGGCGAGCGCTTCGCTCGGGGCAGTGGTGGACATCGCGCGCATCTATGCACCGAGCGGGAGTGCGGCAAGGCGCGGCGACAAGGCTACTCACTACCCCGTGACGTCGCCCTTGACTACATCAAGGATGACCGTCACTATCGTATACATCGCCCGGATCGTTTACAGTCGAGATGCAGCCAAGGCTCTGGCGGGGATGCCATCGAATACCGCCAGCTGCATACGTGGCAAGGTGTTGCAATACGCGCTCGATCCCGGATCGCTTACGAATAACGTCAAGGCGCTACGGGGGAGCGCATCGGTTAGACTTCGCATCGGGGACTGGCACGTGATCCTGACCCGGGACGATGAAGAAGTAAAGAGTTCTGGAGATCGGACCTCGCGGCAGTATCTACGAGTAGGACTAGGGATGAACGAACAAGTTAGCATCGATCTGGTCGAGTATGAGCGGCTGCTTGAAGCCGAGGAAGACCTGGCGGACCTGCTTGCTTACGATCGAGCCATGGCGAGGCTCGCCTCGGGTGACGACGAGCTGATCCCATCGGAATTCGTCGATCGCCTGATCGACGGCGAAAGCCCGGTACGGGTCTACCGCGATCTTCGCGCGCTGACCCAGACGCAACTCGCGGACAAGTCAGGCGTCAACCGCGTTCAGATCGCCGACATCGAGGCGAGGCGAAAGACAGGATCGGTCACGACGATCGCCAAGCTCGCCACCGCGCTTGGCGTCGATATGGAGGACCTGGTCAAATGCTGATGAGCACGCACGAAGCCCGTCTGAACGCGCTGCGGCAGGAACTGCGCCGCCAGGGCCTCGACGGCTTCGTTGTTCCGATCTCCGACGAGCACATGAGCGAATATGTCGGCGCCTATGCGCAGCGGCTCGCGTGGCTGACCGGGTTCGGCGGCTCGGCGGGAACGGCGGTGGTGCTGACCGACGCCGCGGCGCACCCCGCAGCCGCGATCTTCGTCGACGGGCGCTATACGATCCAGGTCCGCGATCAGGTCGATGCGCGGCTCTATGCCTACGAGAGCGTGCCCAAGACGAGCGTCGCCAAGTGGCTCGGCGAACACGTCCAGCAGGGTGCGCGGATCGGATACGATCCGTGGCTGCACGGCAAGCGCTGGGTCGAAGCGGCCGCGACAGCGCTGAAGACGCGCGGCGGCGAACTGGTCGCGGTCGAGCACAACCCGATCGACGCGGTCTGGGCCGATCGTCCGGCGCCCTCCCCCGCGCCGGCGATCGTCCATGACGATAGCTTCGCCGGGCAATCGCACGAGGCGAAGCGCGCCGCGCTCGCGCAATGGCTGGTCGAGCAGAAACTCGACGCTGCCGTCGTCTCCGCGCTCGATTCGATCGCCTGGCTGCTCAACATCCGCGGCAGCGACGTCGATCGCACGCCGGTCGCGCTGTCGTATGTGATCGCGCACGCCGACGGCACGGCCGAACTGTTCATCGCCGACGAGAAGCTGACGCCCGACCTTCGCCAGCACCTGGGCAACGCGGTGCGCACTTCCCCGCGCGAGGCGTTCGTGCCCGCGCTGCGTGAGTTCGCCGGCAAGCGCGTCGCGGTCGATCCCGAACGCGCGGTCGCGGCGATCTTCGCGGCGCTGGCCGGCGTCAGCGCCGAGGTCGTCGAACTGCGCGACCCGACCGTGCTGCCCAAGGCGATCAAGAACCCGGTCGAGCAGCAGGGCCATCGCGCCGCGCAGACGCGCGACGGCGCGGCGGTATCGGGGTTCTTGCACTGGCTGGCGGGCGAAGCACCGCACGGCACGCTCGACGAGATCGCGGCCGCCGATCGGCTCGAAGCGTTCCGCCGCGCGAACGGAAGCCTGCGTGACCTGTCGTTCGATACGATATCGGGCGCGGGCGCAAACGGCGCGATCTGTCACTATCGCGTCAGCGACGAGACCAATCAGCGGCTCGCGCCGAACAGCGTCTACCTCGTCGATTCGGGCGGGCAGTACGCGGACGGCACCACCGACATCACGCGCACCGTGTGGATCGGGCCGGATCAGCCGCCGGCCGAAGTCAGGGACCGATTCACCCGCGTGTTGAAGGGCCACATCGCGCTCGCGCGCGCGGTGTTTCCGGCGGGCACCAACGGCAGCCAGCTCGATGTGCTGGCGCGCCAGTTCCTGTGGGCGGCGGGGCTCGATTACGCGCACGGCACCGGACACGGCGTCGGCAGCTTCCTGTCGGTGCACGAAGGACCGCAGCGGATCGGCAAATCGGCGGGCGGCCAGACGGGGACCGAGCAGGAACTGGTCGCGGGCATGTTCCTGTCGAACGAGCCCGGCTATTACAAGGCGGGCGAATACGGCATCCGCATCGAGAACCTCGTGCTCGTCGAGCCGCGCGAGATCCCCGGCGGCGAAGACGACTATCTGGGGTTCGAGACGCTGACGCTGGTGCCGATCGACCGGTCGCTGGTCGCGGTGGAGCTGCTCGACGCCGACGAATTGGCGTGGTGGAATGCCTACCATGATCGGGTGCGCGCGGTCATCGCGCCGAGGCTCGACGGCGCGGCGCTGGCTTGGCTCGAGGCGCAATGCGCACCGTTGGATCGCGGCTTGTCAGTTTGATTGTGTTCTTCTAACGTTCCTTTCGACTCAGCGGGAAGGCGGATCATGCTGGCTTACGTGACGATCGGCACCAGCGATCTCCAGCGCGGCGCGGTATTCTACGATGCGCTCGCGGCGGAGCTCGGCGTCGGCCGGATGATGGACTTCGACCGGTTCATCGCCTGGGGGGCACCCGACGGTGGCCCGGGCATCGGCCTGACCTATCCGTTTGACGGCGATCCGGCGAGCGTCGGCAACGGGGTGATGGTCGCGCTGGCGGCGAAGGATCCGGCGCAGGTCGATCGGCTCCATGCGATCGCGATGGCGAACGGCGGCACCGACGAAGGTCCGCCCGGCCCCCGCACCGCGCAGTTCTATGCCGCCTATTTCCGCGATCTTGACGGCAACAAGCTCAACGCCATCTGCATGCTCTAGTTCGCGCGCTCGGCTCGCGAGCGACCGCCTGCACGGCGACCGGCTTGTCCCGATCCCGCCGATATGCTCCATTTGCATGATCGGCGAGGGAGCACGCCATGCCAGTCGCGCACGTCACGTTCGGAACCAACGATCTGGCGCGCGGCGCGGCGTTCTATGACGCGGTGGTGGCGGCGCTGGGCGGCGGCCGCGCGTTCAGCCGCGAGACTGCGATCGGCTGGCGGTTCGCCGATGGCGGACCCAGCATCGGCATCACGCTGCCGTTCGATGGCGAGCCGGCGACGCGCGGCAACGGCACGATGTTCGCGCTGATGGCGGCCGATGAGGACCAGGTGCGCGCCGCGCACGCCGCGGCGCTCGCGGGCGGAGGCATCAGCGAAGGCGCGCCGGGCCTGCGCGCCAACGGCTTCTACGCCGCCTATTTCCGCGATCCCGACGGCAACAAGATGAACGCGTTCTGCGTGCCCAAACGCGGCTGACGGAAGCGATCGCGCGTCGTCCGATCATGGGCCGCGCGACAAACCGCGACAAATGAAGCGACGCTTGGCACATTTGCGTGACATCGCAGCGTTACCGAGGTCACTTCTCGGGAACCGCTTTGCCTGAAGGCAGAAACGCCCGTTCGCTCTTTGCCGGAAGGATACTCCGCCGATGATCAAGACCCTGCTGCTGGCGAGCGCGCTGACCCTCGGCTCGATCGTGATCGCCCATGCCCAGGAACCCCGCCCCGATCCGTTCGGCGACGCGACCGTTCCGCGCGCCGACGCGCAGGCGAAGGCCGCGCGCGAATTCGACCGACTCGATGTCGATCACGACGGTATGCTGTCGGATAACGAGCTCGCAGCGATGTTTCCTGCGGGGCCCATGCGCGCGATGAGCGGGATGATGGCGCACATGGCCGACGCCAACGGCGACGGCAAGATCAGCAGGGACGAATTCGTCGCCGCCGCGCTGCACCGCTTCGACCGCGCCGATGCGAACCACGATGGCCAGCTGACCAAGGCAGAGCGTGACGCCGCACGCGACGCGCGACGCGCGCGGATGCACGACCATGGCGGCTGGGGCGGCGGGCAGCCGGGCACCGACCGCGGGCCGGGCGGCGGCGACGGCGACCACGCCGATCGCCCGATGGGTCGCGACGACGGAGTGCCGATGCCGCCCCCGCCAGACGACGATGGCCAGTAACGCGATCGGCGGACCTGCCTCCACCTCGCCCGACGCGCTGCGGACCCGTCTGCTGCTCGTCGACGACGAGGCGACGCTGCGCGATCCGCTTGGCGAATATTTGACGCGCCAGGGGTTCGCGGTCGCCTCGGCCGAAAACGCGATGCGCGCGCGGGCGCTGCTGCGCGACGACGCCTTCGACCTCGTCCTGCTCGACATCATGATGCCGGGCGAGGACGGGCTGTCGCTGTGCCGACACCTCGCCGAGCACGCGATCCCGACGATCCTCCTGACCGCGCGCGGTGAAACGACCGACCGCATCGTCGGTCTCGAGATCGGCGCCGACGATTACGTGGTGAAACCGTTCGAGCCGCGCGAACTCGTCGCGCGTATCCGCAGTGTGCTGCGCCGGGCTACGCGCCCTTACTCGTCCGATGGCACGGGCAGCGATCCAGCCGGCGCTTCGCCAGATGGCGCGGACGAAGAGCGCTTCGAGTTCGAGGGATGGCGGCTCGATCCGCTCAAGCGCCGGCTGACCGACGCCGACGGCGCGGTGGTCGCGATCTCGTCGGCCGAGTTCCGGCTATTGATGGCCTTCGTCGAACACCCGCGCCAGGTGCTCGATCGCGACCGGCTGCTCGACATGGTGCAGGGGCGCGAGGCGCACCTGTTCGATCGCGCGGTCGACAACCAGGTCAGCCGGCTCCGCCGCAAGATCGAGGCGGACAGCCGCAGCCCGCAACTGATCCAGACCGTCTGGGGCGGCGGCTACATGCTCGCCGCCGACGTTCGGCGCGCACGCGTATCGCACGGAACTTGACGGGGGCGAACGTGAAGGCGCGCGACGGCCGCCGGGGGTTCGGGCCGCTCGGCGCGCACAGCCTGCTGGGGCAAATGCTGCTCGCGGTCGCCGGCGCGGTGCTGCTGATCCAGGGCTTGGGCGCGCTGCTGATCTACCGCGCGCAGGCGGAGCGGCGCGAGGCGGACATGATCCATGCGGCCGCGTTCCGTCTGATCGCCGCGTTGCGTGGGGGGGTCGAGCGTCCGCCGGGGGTCGCGCTTCCCGATCCGCCCGCGATGGCGGGCAAGCCCGGACCCGCCGCCCCGCCCGATCACCGCTTCGTCATCCGCCATTCGCCCGCGCCGATGCTGAGTGCCGGGCCGACCATTGCGCCCGCCGAACCGCGCGACGCCGATGCCGAACGCGAGCTGCGCGGCATCCTCGCCGATCAGGGCGTCGCGGTGTCGCAAGTGCTGGTGACCACGCGCATGGTGCGCGACGATCCGCCGTCGCTGGCGCTGGCGCGCGGCACCGTACGCCAGCCGACGCCGGGCCGTTCCGACGCCGATCGGCAGGACCGCGACCGGCTGGACGATGCCGAGGTCATGGTCGTCGGCGCGCATTTTACGCAAGGTCCGTGGCTGACGGTGCGCGTGTTCATCCGGCCGGTCGCGCGCGCGATCATCGTCCCGCTGGTGTGGCAGACGCTGCTGATCTACGCGGTCGTCGTCGGCGTGATCGCGCTGATCCTGCGGCGGATCACCCGGCCGCTGGCCGCGCTGACCCGGCGGCTCGAGGACTTCGCGCGGACCCGCAGCACCGCCGGCCAGCTGGCGCCCGAAGGCCCCGGCGATGTCCGCAACCTGATCGTCGCGCACAACGCGATGGAAGCGCGCATCGCCGCGCTGCTCGGTGAAAAGGACTTGATGCTCGGCGCGATCGGCCACGATCTCAAGACGCCGCTCGCCGCGTTGCGCGTGCGGATCGAATCGGTCGCGGATGAGGTGGAGCGCGCCCGCATGGCGGCGACGATCGAGGACATCGTCCGCACGCTCGACGACATCCTGTCGCTCGCGCGCGTCGGTCGCCCGACCGATCCGCGCGAACGCAACGAGCTTTCGGCACTGGTCAGCTCGGTGGTGGACGAGTTCGAGGACATCGGCGCGCCGATCGCGCTCGGCGAGACGGTGCGCGTCGTCGCCAACGTGCGCGCGACCTGGCTGCGCCGGGCGCTGCGCAACCTCGTCGGCAACGCGCTGCGCTATGGCCATGTCGCGCGCGTGTCGCTGGCGCGCGAGGGCGACATCGCGCTGATCCGCATCGAGGATGACGGCCCCGGCATCGCGCCCGCCGACATCGCCCGGATGACCGACCCGTTCACCCGCGGCGAGCCGTCACGCAATTCGGCGACCGGCGGCGCGGGGCTGGGCCTCGCGCTGGCGAACGCGATCGCCGACCAGCACGGCGGCGCACTGACGTTGGAGAACCGGCGCGCGCCCGACGGCGAAATCGGCGGCCTCATCGCGACGCTGCGGCTGCCCGTCTGACCTAGGGTTACGCGCAGGTTATCCCGGCAGACCGCCAAGCGTCCGCAAGGCATCGCCATCGACGCGCATGACCGTCCAGTCGTCCATCGCCCGCGCGCCGAGCGCCCGGTAGAAGCCGATCGACGGCGCGTTCCAATCGAGCACCGACCATTCGAGCCGCGCGCAGCCACGCTCGACCGCAAGGCTCGCGAGCCTTGTCAGCAGCGCTTTCCCCAGCCCGCCACCGCGCGCCGCGGGCCGCACGAACAGGTCTTCCAGATAGATTCCCGGCCGGCCTTCGAATGTTGAGAAGTTGTGGAAGAACAGGGCAAAACCCTGTGGAACATTGTCGCTTTCGCCGATCAGCACTTCGGCCATCGGGCGCGGCCCGAACAGATGCGCGGCAAGCTCGCGCTCGTCGAAGCGGACTTCATGTTCGAGCCTCTCGTATTGCGCGAGCTCGCGGATCAGCGCTGCGATCAGCGGCAGGTCGGCGAGCGCGGCGGAGCGGATGAGCGTGGACATGTGCACCGCCATAACGAGGCGGAGGCTTCGCGGGGAGCATTTGAATAGCCGCGCCCGCTCTGCCATTGCCGCCACGATGGTGACGCTGACCCGACCCGATCTCGAAGCCGCGCGCGCCGCGCTGCAATCGACGTTCGGCTTTCCCGATTTTCGCGGCGTCCAGGCACAGGTCGTCGAACGTGTGCTCGATCGGCGCTCGACGCTCGCGGTGATGCCCACCGGCGCGGGCAAATCGCTGACGTATCAGCTGCCGGCGACCATGCTGCCCGGCACCTGCGTCGTCGTCAGCCCGTTGATCGCGCTGATGCACGATCAGCTGCGCTCGGCGCAAGCGAACGGCATCCGCGCGGCGACGCTGACCAGCGTCGACACCGATCGCGCGCGCACGATCGAGCGGTTCCGCGGCGGCGAGCTCGATCTGCTCTACGTCGCCCCCGAACGCGCGAGCCAGCCGCATTTCCGGGAACTCCTGGGGCAGGCGCCGCTCGCGCTGTTCGCGATCGACGAAGCGCATTGCGTGTCCGAATGGGGGCATGACTTCCGCCCCGACTACCGCCTGCTGCGCCCGCTGCTCGATGCGTTCGGCGATGTGCCCCGGCTCGCGCTCACCGCCACCGCCGACGCGCACACGCGCGCCGATATCCTCGCGCAGCTGGGCATTCCCGACGATGGCCTGATCGTCGCCGGGTTCGATCGGCCCAACATCCGCTACATGATCCGGCCGCGCGACAACGCGCTCGATCAGCTGCGCGCGCTGCTCGCCGAACAACCGGGGCCGGGGATCGTCTATGCGCCGACGCGCGCGAAAGTCGAACAGCTGGCCGTATCGCTGGCCCGCGCGGGACCGGGCGGCCGCACGCGCGCGGTACGGCCCTATCATGCCGGGCTCGACCCCGACGTGCGCGCCGCCAACCAGGCGGCGTTCGTCGCGTCGGAGGACATGGTGATGGTCGCGACCGTCGCGTTCGGCATGGGCATCGACAAACCCGACGTGCGGTTTGTGGCCCATGCCGGTCTGCCCAAGTCGATCGAGGGGTATTATCAGGAGACGGGACGCGCCGGGCGCGACGGCGATCCCGCGATCGCGCTGATGCTGTGGGGCGCGGACGATTTCGCGCGGGCGCGTCAGCGGCTGGGCGAGGTGGAGGAGCGGCGGCGCGGTGGTGAGCGCGCGAGGCTCGACGCGCTCGCCGGGCTGGTCGAGACGGTCGGCTGCCGCCGCGCGGTGCTGCTGCGCCATTTCGGCGAGAGCCCTTCGGACATTTGCGGCAATTGCGACAACTGTCTCGAGGCGCCTGGGCTCATCGATGCGAGCGAGACTGCGCGCAAGCTGCTGTCGGCGGTCTATCGCACCGGGCAGAGCTTTGGGCTCGGCTATCTCGAAAAGGTGCTGACCGGCGCGGCCGACGAGCGCGTTTTGCAGCGCGGGCACGATCGGTTGACTGTGTTCGGCATCGTCGGGATCGAGGAAGGGCCGCTGCTGAAGCCGCTCGCGCGCGCGTTGCAGGCGCGCGGCACCCTGGTGTCGACCGAGCACGGCGGCCTGGCGCTGGGCCATGACGCGCGCGCGATCCTGCGCGGCGAGGCGGACGTGCAGATCGCCCGCCCGGCGAAGCGGCCGCCGCGCGCCGGACGGAACGGCGGCGCGCGGGGCGGTGGCGGAAGTCAGGACAATCCGGTCGACGATCCGCTGTTCGATGCGCTGCGCGGGCTACGGCGAGAGCTGGCGAGCGAGGCGGGCGTGCCGCCTTACGTGATCTTTCACGATTCGACGCTGCGCGAGATGGTGGCGGCGCGTCCAGCAACGCTGGCCGCGCTCGGCGCGATCGCCGGCGTCGGCGCTCGCAAGCTCGACGCCTATGGCGATGCGTTCCTCCAGGTCATCAGAGGCGGTTGATCACGCGTCGGCCGGGCGCTCCGTTTCTTCGGGAGTCCAGGTGACCGGCACCGCGAGGATCGCCGGCAACTCGGGCGAGGTGATGCGCGATTCGTGACCGTTGGCGTGGATCAGCACGACGCGGCCGACGCCCGGCGTCGCGACGACGGCGGTCACGCTGTCGACCCATTCGTGCAGCAACGACCGCGCCCGCGCGAGCGCGGCGGTGTCGGTCGTGACGTTGCCCGCGGCCTCCAGCTCGGCCTCGAGCTCGATGACCCGGCTCGTCGCCTCGTCGATCGATGACTTCTCGGTTCGCTCGTCCATCTGCGGCTCCTCATGCTTGCCTTGCGAATTGGGGACCGGTCGGGCACGTCGCAAGCCGCTGGACCCTTGGGCAGGACGGCGGCTATGGCGGCAGGCAGGCCGGCTTAGCTCAGTTGGTAGAGCACCTGATTTGTAATCAGGGGGCCACGGGTTCGAATCCTGTAGCCGGCACCATCGACCGATCGCTCCGATCGGAACAGCGGACGATCCGCGAGGGTCACACGCCGCTGGCTGCCGCGGCCGCCTCGTTCGCCGCGTCGGCGGCGCGATCGGCGGCGCGGCCCGCGTCGTCGTTGCCATCTGCCGCCTCGTCGTCACGCGGATCGGTGCGCTGCTGGGAATCCTGCACGGCGGGGTGGGCAACCTGCGCAGCGGCGCTTTGATCCGCCACCTGGCTGTGCGCCTGGTCGAGTTGCTGCTGGAGGTTGGAATTCTCGGTTTCCAATTCGGAGACCCGGTCCTGCAGATCCCGGTCGGACGGTTTGTCGGAGCAACCGGCGAGCGCCGTGGCCGTCAGCAGGATAACGATCGCGGCGTGGCGCATGGGGAGCCTCTATCCAGGTCGTCCCGCATCGGGCGGAACCGTTAACGTCGATCGATATGCAGCGCGATGCCGCCATGCAAGCCCGGCGCGTGTCGCCGCTCGTCGTTTACCGGTCGGTTCCTCGTTTACCGGTCATATTGCGGCAAGGTAGGGCGGCCTAGCGCCGGCGGCGAATCGCCGGGACGGCGCGCTTGCGCGTCATCGCGCTGGGCTGCCCAAGGATCTGATCGAGACGTCATGGCAATCAGCCTCGCGCGTTATGGCATGACGGGCGACATCACGGACGGCGGCTATCGCTATGCGCCGTCGCGGCGGAGCCGGGCCGGGTCGGCGCTGGCGGCGCTGGCGATCGTCGCGCTGATCGCACTCGTGCTGTGGCGGATGGGGCTGCTCGACCAAGGGCCAAGCGGCGCGGGCGCACATCTGACCTCGGTCTCGCTGCAATCGGGCACCGACCGCGCGGCGAGCCCGCACGCGGCGAGCAAGGCCGCCGCCAAGGCCGCTCGACCGCACCAGACTGCGCCGGTGACGACCCCGAGGTCGACTCCGACCACGACGATCAAGCCGCCGCCACGGTTGAGCGACAAACCCGCTCCCGCGTTCATCGCGATGTCGGGCGCGGACATGGCGGCGGGCGACATCTCGCGGATGAGCCATGGCGCGGCCGGCGGCGGCGCGGGATCGTCGCACGGCTCGAGCTACGGTCCGGGAGAGGGGCCGGGCGGGATGAGCCTGGTCAACGTCGACTGGTACCGCCGTCCGACCGATGCCGAGATGTCGCCCTATATGCCGCGCGCGATCCCGCCGGGCAGCTGGGCGACGATCGCCTGCCGCATGATCGATCATTACCAGGTCGAGGATTGTCAGGAGCTCGACGAATCGCCGCCTGGCTCGCACCTGTCACGCGCGTTGCGGCTCGCGTCGTGGCAGTTCAAGGTCCGCCCGCCGAGCGTCGACGGCAAGCCGAAGCTCGGGACCTGGGTCCGCATCCGCTTCACCTGGGACAATCATGGCGAGTAGCCAATCGCGCGGGCAGCGCCTATATCGGTGCATTGGTCAGCAGCGAAGGCGGTCACGGATGAAGCAAAAGGTCGCACCGCATGCCGATTGGATCGGCCTGGGCTTCGACAGCTGGCAGCTGTGGAACGACGCGGCGGCGGTGATCTGGCTGCGCGGCGCGCGCCTTGCGCAAGGCGGTGCGCCCGCTGCGAGCGAGGCGCAGCGGATGGTGTCCGAAAAACTGGAAGCCAACGCGGCGTTCGCCATGCAGCTCGCCACCGGTGCCGGCGGCGCCTCGCCCTGCGAGGTCGCGACGAATGCGGTCGGCATGTACGGCCAAAAAGTGCGCGCGAACCGGCGACGGCTGGCCCGCTGATCGCAACGAATGCGGCGGACGGGATCGCCGTCCGCCGTATCCTAAAGCCAGATTACGCGCTTAGCGGTAGTATCCGCGATAGACGCGCTCGACGCGGCCGTTGCGTGTGTTGATCAGCAACAGATCGCCATAGTGGCGGACGTAGCGATAATAGCCGTATCGCGGCGCGGGCAGGCGGTGGCTGCGCCAATCGTTCTCGTAATAACGCGATCCGTAATAGGCCCCGGGGACGACCGCGCCGATACCGAAAGAGCGATAGGCGAACGGCGCGTTCCAGCCGCCGCGATTGCGGTAACCGCCATCGCGACCCCGATCACGCCATGATTCATGGCGACCATCGCGCCGATCATGATCGAAGCGCTGATCCCGGCCGTCACGGTGATCGCGATCGTAGCGCTGATCGCGATCCTCATGCCGATCACGCCCTTCGTGCCGATCGCCGCGATATTCGCGGTTATGTCCATAGTCCTGCGCCTGCGCGGCGATGGGCGCCAGTGCCGCGCCGATCAGCGCGCTGGTCAAAAGCAGTTTCTTCATGTTCTCTCCTCGATCTCGGCGATAAGCCGGTCATTCAGAGCTAAGCCGACTTATATGAACGATAAGAGAACCAATGCGGCAGCGCGTTGATCGGCTCAGACCGCCCGACCGCGCACGAAGTGGACGATGATCGCGATCACGGCGAGCACCAGCAGGATGTGGATCACCGCGCCCGTGACGTGGAAGACGACGAAGCCGAGCAGCCACAGAACGACAAGGACGAGGGCGATTGCTGCAAGCATTGGACAGTTCCTCTGTTTAGCCTGACCGAGGCGGACGCTGCACCGAACGGGCAGGCAGTGCATCGGTTCCGACTGTGGGATCCCTGAGCATATCATCGTCCGCTCATTGTCGGACGACGGTCAGCTCCGGTTCCCAGCCTGGCGGGGCGAGCGTGAAGCCCGCGAAATCGAACGCAGGCGACACGACGCAGCTGACCAGCGCCCAGCCGCCCTGGGGCACCGCCGCCTGCCAGTGGTACGTGGGCACGAGCGCCTGGAGGACCGCGCCACCGATGACATCGGCCCCGAGCATGATCGTCCTGACCGGTGCATCGTCGCTCGCCGCGATCGACAGCGCGATCGGCGCGCCGGCGTGCCAGAACCACAACTCGGCGGCATCGACCTTGTGCCAGTGCGATCGCTGATGCGCTTCGAGCAGGAAGTGAATCGCGCTCGCGCCGGGTCGCGCGCCATCGGCGCCATCGGTGGCGGCGTCCGCGCGCCACGTCTGGCGATACCAGCCCCCTTCGGGATGCGGCGCGAGACCGAGACGCTCGATTATCGCCTTGGCTCGGATCGCCTGGGTTGGGATGCCATCCGATTGTAACATAAAGCAAAACTCGCCCAATTGGTCGCAAGCCGGCAACCGGTCGCCGCTGCGATGGAACGCTTGTCCCGCCCCGGCGTCTAGCTGACAAGGCCGACGCGTCACCCCCCTCCCCCGGCGCGTCGGCTGTCTTACCAAGCATCATAGCGCCACCGCGGGCAGACCGCTGAGCCGTCAGGCGGATGCCCGGTCGCTCTGGGCGAGCAAGCGCAGCCGCAGGGCGTTGAGCTTGATAAAGCCTTCGGCATCGCTCTGATCGTAGGCCCCCGCGTCGTCCTCGAACGTCACATGGCGCTCCGAATAGAGGCTGTCGGGCGATTTGCGGCCGACCACCTGCGCCGATCCCTTGTAGAGTTTCAGCCGCACCGTACCGTTGACGCGCACCTGCGACCGGTCGATCGCGGCCTGCAGCATCTCGCGCTCGGGCGCGAACCAGAAGCCGTTGTAGATCAATTCGGCATAGCGCGGCATCAGCTCGTCCTTGAGGTGAGCCGCACCGCGATCGAGCGTGATCTGCTCGATCCCGCGATGCGCGACCGCATAGATCGTGCCCCCCGGCGTCTCGTAGATCCCCCGGCTCTTCATGCCGACGAAGCGATTCTCGACGAGGTCCAGCCGGCCGATACCGTGCTTGCGGCCCAACGCGTTGAGCGCGGTCAGCAGCGTCGCCGGGCTCATCGCCTCGCCACCGAGCGCCACGCCATCGCCCCGCGCGAAATCGATTTCGACATATTCGGGTTCATCGGGCGCGTCTTCGGGATCGACCGTGCGCGAGAAGACATAGCCCGGCGCCTCGACCCACGGGTCCTCGAGCACCTTGCCTTCGGACGAGGTGTGCAGCAGGTTGGCGTCGGTCGAGAACGGGCTTTCGCCGCGCTTGTCGGTCGGCACCGGCACCTGATGCGCTTCGGCCCAGGCGATCAGCGCGGTGCGGCTGGTCAGGTCCCATGTCCGCCAAGGCGCGATCACGCGAATCGTCGGATCGAGCGCATAGGCGGACAGCTCGAAGCGCACCTGATCGTTGCCCTTGCCGGTCGCGCCGTGCGCGATCGCATCGGCCCCGGTCTCGCGCGCGATCTCGATCAGGCGCTTCGATATCAGCGGCCGGGCGATCGAGGTGCCGAGCAGATAATCGCCTTCGTACCGCGCGTTCGCGCGCATCATCGGGAACACGAAATCGCGCACGAACTCCTCGCGCAGATCGTCGATGAAGATATGCTCGTCGGGGATGCCGAGCAGCTTGGCCTTGGCGCGCGCGGGCTCTAATTCCTCGCCCTGGCCAAGATCGGCGGTGAAGGTCACGACCTCGCAGGCATAAGTGACCTGCAGCCACTTCAGGATAACCGAGGTATCGAGCCCGCCAGAATAGGCGAGTACCACGCGCTTGAATTGCCGGTCGTTCATGCGTCGGGGGTAGGGCAAGCGGCAAAGCCGGGCAAGCGCATCGGCCGGCGCTCGAAAGGCGTGGCCCCGGCGGTTCAGGCGGGGGACGGTCTCAGCGCGTATCGAAGCGCCAGTGGGGCGCGGTCTCGGCTTCGGTGAGCCGCGCCGCCTCGATACCGATGTAGTCGCGCGTCATCGGCAGCGCATCGCGGCGCTTTGCCAGCTGGACATGGAAGTTGACCAGGCCGCCGTGGCGGAACGCCTGCTCGGCGCCGGCGAGATAGAACTGCCACATGCGGAACAGGCGTGCGTCGTACAGCGCGGTGATCTCCGCCTCGTGCCGGCAGGTCCGCCGATACCATTCCTCCAGCGTCAGCGCGTAGTGATAGCGCAGGACCTCGATATCGCCGATCTCCCAGCCGTTGCGCTCGGCGGGGGCGACCAGCTCGCTGAGCGCGGGGATATAGCCGCCGGGAAACACATACTTGCGCGTCCACTTGTCGGTGATGCCCGGGCCCCGCGCGCGGCCAATGGTGTGGACCAGCGCGATACCGTCGTCGCGCAACAGCTCTCTTGTCCGGGCAAAGTATTCGTCGAATCCACGCTTGCCGACATGCTCGATCATGCCGACGCTGACGATGCGATCGAACCCGCCGCGATAACCGGGCCGGGCGGCAAGGTCGCGATAGTCCACCAGCTCAAAGCGCACTTGGTGTGCGACGCCCGCAGCCGCCGCCCGCTCGTTAGCGAAACGGACCTGATCAGGCGCAAGGCTGACGCCGGTGACCGAGCAGCCGAAGTTCCGGTTGAGATAGAGCGCGAGGCCACCCCAGCCGCCGCCGATGTCGAGCACGCGCATCCCCGGCCCGATCCGCAGCTTGGCGGCGATCAACGCCTTCTTATCGAGCTGCGCGCGTTCGAGGTCGTTCGCCGGCTGCCGGTAATAGGCCATGGAATACTGCCGGTCCTCATCGAGGAAAAGTTCGTAGAACGCGCGCGACAGATCATAATGCGCGCCGATGTTGCGGCGGGCGCGCATGCGGTCGTTCGCCTGATCGATCCGCGCGGCGACCCGTTCGATCGCCCTGCGCCAGGGCCCGTGTGGACGCAGCCGCGCGCGGTCGCGCTGGGCGGTGATGAACAGCACGAAATCGCGGATATCGTGCGGCGGCTCGACCACGAGCCGCCCGTCCATATAGGCCTCGCCCGCGCCGACACGAGGATCGCGCGCGATATGCGTTGCGACCCGGCGGTCGGTAAGCCGGATCGCGATCGACACGCTGTCCGCGGCGGCAATGCCATAGCGGCGCACAGTGCCGTCGTAATCCGTGACGACGAGCTGCCCGCGCCGGATAAGTGCCTTCAACAGCGTGTCGAGCAGCCACATGCGCGGTCTTCGGTTCAACTCACCCTCTCGTTACGCGCAGCCGACCTCGATCCCTCGCGCGCGAGGTAGAGCACGTCGCGGCGCTGCGCGAGCAGGTGCTGCCCTGAATCGATGAACAGCGTCTGCCCGGACTCGAGCCAGCCATCGGCCAGGAACAGCGCCGCGTCGGCGATCTCGCGCGCGGCGGTCTTGCGGCATAGGAGATTCATGCGGTGCGAGCGTTCGGTCTCGTCTTCGGACTGATCGTGGCTCGCCAGGATCGCGCCCGGCGCGATGCCGTAGACGCGATCGCGAAAATCGCCGAGCACGCCGTCGCGTGCGGCCATCGCGAGCATCGGGATCGCGGCGGCGAGCGCGTGCTTGGCCATGGTGTAGGAAAAGAAGTCGGGGTTGGGGTTCGCGAGCTTTTGATCGGTGATCGCGATCACCCGCCGCCCCCCGCCCCGCCGTCTGCCGTGCGACCGCGCATGCGCGAGGAAGCCTTGCGCTAGCAGCACCGGCGCCAGCGCATTGACACGCATCGATGCGTCAAACACCTGGGCGTCGAGCGCGTCGGCGGTGTCGAGCCGGAAGATCGCGGCGCTGTTCACCAGCACTCGCCAGTCCCCGAGCCGCCCAGCCAGGCGATCGACCATCGCTTGCGCGGCGGCAGCATCGGTGAGGTCGCATGCGACGGTCTCGGCCGAAGGAAGCGATGCGGCGAGTGCCTGCGCCTCGTCGCGCGATCCGCCGTAATGGATCACCACGTGCCATCCGGCCTGACCGAACGCCGCGGCGATGGCTGCTCCGATCCGACGCGCCCCGCCGGTGACGAGAACGGCGGGGCGTTCAGTCATCACCAGGGAGTCATCGCAGGTCGGTCATCACCAGGCGATTAGCCGACGATCAGCGGCAGCGCAGATCGCCGCGATCGACCGAACGGCCGAGCAGCGCGCCACCGCCCGCGCCGAGCAGCGTACCCAGCGTGCGATGGCGACCGCCGTCGATGATATTGCCGAGCACGCCGCCCGCGACACCGCCGACGATCAGTCCGGTGGTGCCGTTGTTGCGCCGGCAATAATACCGCCCATCATTGCCGCGCCATGCGTGATCGTTGCGGCCAAGGGGGCGCGGCGACACGTAGCGACCCTGCTGGTCGTAGTAGCGGCGATCATATTGGTTATCACGATCGCGGTAGCCGTCGCGATTATATCCATCGCCGTTGGTGCCACGCCGATCATAGCCGTCGCGATCGTAGCCATCGCGGTTGTAGCCGTTCTGGTCATAGCCGTCGCTATACCCATCGCGGCGATCGCGGCCATCGCGATACGCGCCCGACGAGCCATCGGGATACGGTTGTGCAACGGCCACGGACGGAAGCGCCACGGCGGCTAGTGCGAGAGTGAGGATGGCCTGTTTCATGATCGCTCCTGTCGGTACGTAATCGTATTGATCTCGACATTATAAGCGGCGAAGGGGTGAATGGCTCCAGAACCCAATCGACTCTATCTGTTCAGCTATAACCTCATCGACGTGAACGCCGTCACTTGATCAGCGTGTTCGACGCGGCTTGCAGCCGATCGGTCTCGGCACGGCTGCGCCGTTCGGCGGCGGTCTTGAGCTGGCCGCAGGCGGCATCGATATCGCGTCCGCGCGGCGTGCGCACCGGCGCACTGATCCCGCCGGCGAAGACAATCTCGGAGAATCGCCGGATCCGCTCGGGCGTCGAACATTCGTAAGGCGCGCCGGGCCAGGGGTTGAACGGGATCAGGTTGACCTTCGCGGGCAGATCGTACTGGCGGATCAGCCGGACGAGTTCGCGCGCATCGGCGTCGCTATCGTTGCGATCATGCAGCATGACGTATTCGAACGTGATGCGCCGCGCGTTCGACGCGCCCGGATAGGCGGCGCAGGCGGCGAGCAGTTCGTCGATGCCGTATTTGCGGTTGATCGGCACGATCTCGTCGCGCACGTCCTTGGTCACCGCATGGAGCGACACCGCAAGGTTGACGCCGATCTCCTCGCCGCACCGCGCCATCAGCGGCACGACGCCGCTGGTCGACAGCGTGATCCGCCGCTTCGACAGCGCCAGGCCATCGCCGTCCATCACCAGCCGCAACGCATCGCGCACGTTGTCGAAGTTATAGAGCGGCTCGCCCATGCCCATCATGACGATGTTGGTCAGCAGCCGACCATCGGCGGTGTAATCGCCAACCTCTCCCCTCCCGCTCGCGGGAGGGGTCGGGGGTGGGCATATGCTCTCGGTGCTGCGTTCCGCCTCGGCGACACTTAGACCCACCCCTGGCCCCTCCCGCGAGCGGGAGGGGAACATCTCGCCGTCCTCGTCATCGTCGGCGAAGTCCATCCGACCGCGCGGCCATTCGTTCAGCGCGTCGCGCGCGAGCATGACCTGCCCGACGATCTCGCCCGCGGTCAGGTTGCGCACCAGCCGCATCGTGCCCGTGTGGCAGAACGCGCAGTTGAGCGTGCAGCCGACCTGGCTCGAGACGCACAGCGTGCCGCGCGCTTCATCGGGGATGAACACCATCTCGAAATCGTGGCCGTCGGCGGTGCGCAGCAGCCACTTGCGCGTTCCGTCGACCGAATGCTGCGCCTCGACCACTTGCGGACGCCCGATGACGAAGCGCTGCGCAAGCCACGGCCGCATCGGCTTGGCGATGTCGGTCATCGCAGCGAATTCGGTGACGCCGCGATGGTAGAGCCAATGGTAGACCTGGCGCGATCGCAACCTGGCGGCCTTCGCGTCGAGCCCCGCCTCGACGAACAGCTCGCCGATCCGCGCGCGAGCGAGGCCGATCAAATCGATACGGCCATCGGCGCGCGGCGTAATGCCGTCGGCGATACCCGGCCGCGCGACGGTGAGCGGGTCGACGTGCCCGGAAATGGCCATCAGCGAGGTATCGGACATCGCCATCATATAAGGCCGCGATTACCGATCCGATAGTCGATCAATCACCGGGCATCCCATCGCGCTTACCCGCGGGCTCACGCCAGTTCGCGGTGAACCTCGCCGATCTTCTTGCCTTCCTCGAAATAGCCGAGCCCATAATCGCCCTTGATCGTGGTGCGCAGCGTGCGCCGCTCGTACTTGGGGTCGCAGCCTTCGACCGCGTGCACCATCCGCGTGTTGTCCCAGATCACCATGTCGGTCGGCGACCAGTCGTGCCAGTACGAGGTGGTCTTGCCGATACGGTTGATCTCCTGGCAGACCTCCTCGAACAAGGCTTCGCCTTCGGCGTCCTCGTGGTGCTCGACGCCCACCGCCATCCATGGGCCGATGTGCAGCACCTTGCGCCCGTCGTCGCGCGTCCAGACGGCGGGATGCATCGCGCGCGGGAAGATCGCGGCTTCCTTCAGCAGCGCCTCGACCGTCTCGGGCGCTTCAACCTGCGTCTTGAAGTTCACGCCGAAGCGCATCTTCGACAACCGCGTGTCGAGCGTGTAGATGACGTTGAGCCCTTCGATCCGCTCGCGCAGCGCTTTGGGAAAGCGCCGGTACAGGTCGATTCCGTCGAGGAAACCGGTCCGGCCGCCTTCGGGCGCGTTGATCGGCGCCCGCAGCACGCCCGCGTAGTTGAGCTCGTCGTTGTAGCAATGATCGAAATGCCAGGGCGAAAAACGCGCCACCACCCGCCCGTCGATCTCAACGAGCCCACCGATCATCTTCGCGTCTTCGCTCGGCACGTGATGCATGTCGATCACGCCCTGCGCCTCGTCGCCGATCTCCGCATCGCGCAGCGTCGACTTGGTCGGATGGTCCTTCAACGGGCCGAACACCTCGCTGATCGCGACCTGCATCTTCGAAGTCGGCTCCACGTCCTTGAACACGATGAAGCCCCGCTCGACGAACAGCGCGCGCAACCGGTCGCGCACCACTTCGTCGGCGAGTGTCTCCCAGGTGATGCCCTCGACGCGCGCGCCGAACGACAGATCATTGCCGAGATCGGCTACGCTGATCGCTTCCATCGTCATCTCCATCGGGACGTCCGGTATCGCACCTGCGCCCATTACGAGCAAAATCGAACGAATCGCTCGCGCGATCAAGCGCTAAGTCGGCGACCATCCTCAGCCCGCCCTCGCACGACGCATCCTTCGTGTCAGCGAGCGTCATCGCTTTTCAGCTTCGGCGTCAGTCGTCAACGACGTTCGAATGCCGCCAGGATCGGGCAGACCCCGTCGCCGCCCGACGCGCAATCGTGGGCGAGCGCGGTCAGGGCGGCGCGCGCCGCCCGCAACCGCGCGATCTGTTCGTCGAGCGCGCCGATCCGATGCCGCGCCATTTCGCGCGCACGCTCGCGATCGTCGGTGGCGTCCAGCTCCAGCAGTTCGGCGATCTCGACCAGCGTGAACCCCGCGGTCTGCGCGGCGCGGATGAAGCGCAGCCGATCGAGCGCGTCGCGGCCGTAGCGGCGCGGACCCTCGCCACGATCCGGCTCGGCCAGCAGTCCCCGGCGCTGATAATAGCGCACCGTTTCGACACCCACCCCGGCTGTTCGCGCGAGCTTCGCGATCGTCAGCGATGGCGCGATGGCCGGTGAAGGATCGTGCGTCGGCATGGCTTGACTCCGTACCATGGTACGGACCCTATATGCGATGGCATGAGCACCGCTACATCGCTCCGCCCTCGTGCGGACGGCAAAACAGCCACGATCTATCGCATGGTCATGCCCGGGCACACCTGTCCCTATGGCCTGAAGGCGCTCGATCTCCTCAAACGGCAAGGTTTCACCATCGAGGACCACTGGCTGCGAACACGCGAGGCGACCGACGCGTTCAAGGCCGAGCAGGACGTGAGAACGACGC
Organism: uncultured Novosphingobium sp.; assembly: GCA_964242815.1. Lineage (GTDB taxonomy): Bacteria > Pseudomonadota > Alphaproteobacteria > Sphingomonadales > Sphingomonadaceae > Novosphingobium. The sequence goes on along the minus strand of CAXSZV010000002.1, from coordinate 234,827 downwards.
CGCAGGTGTTCATCGCCGGCGCACGAATCGGCGGCTATGACGACTTGCGCCGCTGCTTCGGCAAGCACGTCGCGCAACGCGGCGAGACCAGCTATCGGCCGATCGCGGCGCTGTTCGCGATTACCGCGCTGCTCGCGCTTGCCGCCAGCACGGCGGCGTTCGGCACGCCGCTCACCATGGCGGCGCTGCAATGGTTCGGCGGATTCAGCATGGCGACGCTGGCGCTGCTCAAGCTCCAGGATGTCGAGACCTTCTCGACGATGTTCCTGAACTACGATCTGCTCGCGCGACGCTGGGTGCCATACGGCTATGTCTACCCCTTCGCCGAAGCGCTCGCCGGCGTGTTGATGGCGGCGGGGGCGCTGCGCTGGCTATCGGTGCCGATCGCGCTGACGATCGGCGTGATCGGCGCGGCGTCGGTGGTAAAGGCGGTCTACCTCGACGGGCGCGAACTCAAATGCGCGTGCGTCGGCGGTTCGTCGAACGTGTCGCTAGGCTTCGTCTCGCTGACGGAGAACCTTGGCATGGTGGCGATGGCGGTGTGGATGATGGCGCGATGATGATCGCCCGGGCGATGCTGATCGCCGCCATGACGCTGGGTGCCCCAGCCTTGGCCGGCGCGCAGGACATGAGCGGCATGGACATGAGCGGCCTCGACAGGGCGCACGCGGCGACCGCCGCCACGCCGGCCCCGGCGAACCCCGCCGCGCTGATGCACAACATGGATATGTCCGGCATGACGGGCGACCTCGGCGCCTACCCGATGACGCGCGATGCGTCGGGCACGTCGTGGCAGCCCGACAGCTCGCCGATGGACGGGATCATGGCCAGCCTCGGCGGCGGCTGGTCCGCCATGCTCCATGGTTATGCGACGCTGCTCCACGACGCGCAGGGCGGACCGCGAGGCAGCGACAAGACGTTCGTCCAATCGATGCTGATGGGCATGGCGCAGCACGACGTCGCGGGCGGCACGCTGACGCTGCGCGGCATGATCAGCCTCGACCCGGCGATGGGCAAGCGCGGCTATCCGTTGCTGCTACAGACTGGCGAGACCGCCGACGGCCATAGCGAGCTTGTCGATCGGCAGCATCCGCACGATTTCCTCATGGAGCTGGCGGCGGTCTACAGCCATCGGCTGTCGGGCCGCCTGTCGGGCTTCGTCTACTTCGGCTTGCCGGGGGAGCCGGCGCTGGGCCCCGCGACCTATATGCACCGCTTTTCGGGCGTGGCTAACCCGGAAGCGCCGATCGGCCATCACTGGCTCGATTCGACGCATATCACTTTCGGCGTCGCCACGGCCGGGCTCGTCTACGGCGCGCTCAAGCTCGAAGCCTCGCTCTTCACCGGCCGCGAGCCCGATCAGTTCCGCTGGAACTTCGATCGGCCGCGCTTCGACAGCTGGTCGGTCCGCGCAACGCTAAACCCTACGCGCAACCTGTCCATGCAGGTCAGCCACGGTTTGCTGCACAGTCCCGAGCAATTGCAGCCGGACGAGAATGTGCGGCGCACGACCGCGTCGATCACCTGGAACCTGCCGCTCGGCCAGACGCGCCATGGCCTAGGCCGCAACTGGCAGTCGACGTTCGCATGGGGTCGCAACGACCGGCGCGGCGGCGATCACGACGGCAAGACCGACGCCTTTATGCTCGACAGCGCCTTGCAGCTTGGCGACTGGACCGTGTTCGGCCGCGCCGAGAACGTCGACAAGGACGAGCTGTTCGAGAACGATAACGACAGCCCACTGCAAGACCGCGCGTTCGACGTCACCAAGGTGAGCTTAGGCGGCTATCGCTCATTCCCGGTGGGCAAGATCGCGTTCGAGCTTGGCGGCCTCGTCAGCAAATATGGCCTGCCCGATGCGATCAAGCCCGCCTACGGTGCCGATCCGACGAGCTTCATGGTCTTCACGCGCATTCGCATCGCCGGATAGGTCCTCGCGCGGTCACACCCGCATCGGCATCAGCACGTAGAGCGCGGGGCTCTTGTCGTTCTGGCGGATCAGCGTCGGCGCGCCGGCGTCCGCAAGGTGCAGTTCAACCGTATCGCCGTCGATCTGGCTGAGGATATCCTTCAGGTAATTGGCGTTGAAGCCGATCTCGAACCCGGCGGAGCCATAGTCCGCCGCGATCTCCTCGGCGGCCGCACCGTTGTCGGGTGAGGTCACCGACAGCGTGACCTTGTCGTTTTCGAGCGCCATCTTGACCGCGCGGGTCCGCTCGGTGGCGATCGTCGCCACGCGATCGACGCCTTCATAGAAGCTCTTGGGATCGAGCTTCAGCAGCTTGTCGTTGCCGGTCGGGATCACGCGGCTGTAGTCGGGGAACGTGCCGTCGATCAGCTTGCTGGTCAGCACCACGCCATTCTCGCCGCCGAGCGTGAACCGCACCTTCGAGGCGGACAGGTCGATCAGCACCGACTTGTCTCCCGCCTCGTCGAGCAACTTGCGCAGCTCGGCCACACATTTGCGCGGCACGATCACGTCAGGCATCCCCTCGGCCCCCGCCGGCCGATCGATGGTGAAGCGCGCGAGCCGGTGCCCGTCGGTCGCTGCCGCCTTCAGCTCATCATCGTTGACGTGGAGGAAGATGCCGTTCAGGTAATAGCGCGTCTCTTCGGTGGAGATGGCGAAGCGCGTCCGGTCGATCAGTTGCGCCAGCGTCGCGGCGGGCAGTTCGAAGCTCGTCGGCAGCTCGCCCTCGACGATCATCGGAAAATCGTCGCGCGGCAACGTCGGCAACGTGAACCGGCTGCGTCCGGCGCGCACCGTCATGCGGTTGTCGGCGGTCTCCAGGCTTACCTCGCTGCCATCGGGCAGCTTGCGGCAGATATCAAACAATAGATGCGCCGACACGGTGATCGCGCCGGGGCCGTCCACCCGGTTCGCCTGCATCGTTTCCACCACCTGCAGGTCGAGATCGGTCGCCATGACCCGCAGCGCGCCGCCAGCGACCGCATCGAGCAGCACGTTCGACAGGATCGGGATTGTGTTGCGCCGCTCGACCACCGACTGGACGTGCGACAGGCACCGGAGCAGCGTGGCGCGTTCGACGGTGGCCTTCATGGCGAACTCAAAATCCCCCTTGGGCGGCCCGACGACCGGCAGACCTGTGATCCGTCTATCTTCCTTAACGTGGCGGCCATAGGCGGCAAGCGGCAATGCCCGGCGGTGCGGCTAAGCTGGGGATAACGGCTGCCGCAAGGTGACGGAGTTGGCGCGGTTGAAGCGGGCGCGATCTCGGCCGAGATGCCTTGCGCCCGTCGGAGATGTACGCGCGCGCTCGCGGAGCATTTGGTAAGATTGCGCGCTGGCCAAGGCCAAGATGTGACGTTGATCGTCGGCTATGCTATGAGCGCCCGGTGACCACGCATGAACCCCTCGCCCGCGACGCAAGGTACCGGCTCCGCATCGCCGATTACCTCACGCTGGCCGAGGCGGGTGCGTTCGCGGACTTGCGAACCGAACTCGTCGAAGGGGAGATCGTGCTCTTGAGCCCTCAGTACCGTCCGCACGGTAGGATCAAGCTGGGCCTATACGATCGTCTTCGAGACGCGCTGCGTGACCTCGGATCGCCGTTGAGTCCGGTCGTCGAGTTAAGCCTTGAGGTCGACGAACACACCATGGTCGACCCGGACCTGCTGCTGACGAGCGAGCCGATCGGCGAAGGCCCCGTCCCGCTTGCATCAGTCGCGTTGGCGATCGAGGTCGCGGATTCGACGCTTGCCAAGGACCTTGGCGTTAAGGCGTCGCTCTACGCCGCCGCCGCGGTGCCGGAATATTGGGTCGCGGACGTGAACGCGCGCGTGCTCCACCAGATGTGGGATCCCATGGGCAATGCTTACGCGGGTAGGCGCGCGACGCCCTTCGGCGTCCGAACCGATGCCGCGACGATCGCCGGGCTCAGCATCGCGATGAGCGACTTGTAGCGGGGCGCACTTGCGCGCGCACGGCGACTGACGCTCACCCCAACATCGCCATGCCGCCGTTGACGTGCAGCGTCTGCCCGGTGACATACCCCGCCTCGCGGCTCGCGAGGTAGGCGACCGCCGCCGCTACCTCGGCCCCCTCGCCCATGCGGCCCGCCGGGATGCGGCCGTTGATCGCGTCTTTTTGCGCGTCGCTCAGCGCGTCGGTCATCGGCGTGCGGATGAAGCCCGGCGCGACGCAGTTGACCGTGACGCTGCGCGTGGCGAGTTCCTGCGCGAGGCTTTTCGACATCGCGACGAGCCCGCCCTTCGCGGCGGCATAGTTGACCTGGCCCGGGTTACCCGTCGCGCCGACCACCGAGGTGATCGTGACGATGCGGCCGAAGCGCGCCTTCATCATCGGCTTGGTCGCCGCACGCATCAGGCGGAACGCGGCCTCGAGGTTCACGCGGATCACCGCGTCCCATTCCTCGTCCTTCATCCGCATGACCAGGTTATCGCGCGTGATGCCCGCGTTGTTGATCAGGATGTCGAGCTTGCCGAGCGAAGCGACCGCCGCCGGCACGAGTTTCTCGACCTCGCCCGCATCGCCCAGATCGCAGGCGATGGCGATATGATCGACGTGTTGCACGTGTTGCGGGCGATGATCGTCGAGCTCGTCGCGGAACGCGCGCAGCTTCGCCTGGTTGGAGCCCGACACCGCCAGCCGCGCCCCCTGCGCCGCCAGCACGCGCGCGATGGCCGAGCCGATTCCGCCCGACGCCCCGGTGACGAGCGCGGTCATGCCGGTCAGGTCGAACAGGCGGGGTTCCATCGGGCATCCTCCAGGCGCTGGCTATCGGCGCGGTCCTAGCCGATGGTTCCGGTTTGCGGAACACCGCGCGATGCGTCGCTTCCAGCTCCCCTCCCGTACGCGGGAGGGAGCAAGGTCAGATCCTGGTCAACACGCCGCAGGCGATACGCGCGCCGCTGTTGCCGCTGGGGTCGGTCTTGTAGTCGTCCGCCGCCGCGTGGATCACGATCGCGGTGCCATCGGCGTCGAACAGCGCGGCGGTCAGCGTCGCGGCATCGCCCGGCAGGCGTATCGACAAAGTCGCGGTGCCGTCCGCGCGCACCGTTATGTTCGGCAGATCGCCGAGATGGCTACCCATGGGGTTGTCGCTGCCGTGCATCTTGCCCAGCGGATTGAGATGGCCGCCGGCCGTGGCAAAACCCGGCGCTTCGCACTTGCCCATGGTATGGACGTGCACGCCGTGGACGCCCGCGGGCAAGTTCTCCGCCGCGACGATCAGCTTGAGGCCATCGCCGTCGGTCACGATCGTCGCCGAGCCGGCGGGCGCGCCTTCGGCGGTGAGCAGCGTGGCGGCGGCGAACGGGCTCTGCTTCGGCGCAACCTGCGCGACCCCCGCCGGACTCGACGCGGTCGGCGTCGGCGCGCAGGCGGCGAGCATCAGCGGCGCCAAAGAGGCGATGGGGTGCAGGCGCGATCGTGGCTGCATCGAGGCGTCCTTTTATGCGTTGCGCCGATCTGTGATCATCGGGCGGCCAAGCGGCAAGCGAAAACCGCGCCGCGGGATGCCCTACCATGCGCGGCGCCGCGCGGCTAAGGGTCGCGCATGTCCGCCCCAGCGATCAAGTTCTGCGGCCTCCGCACACCCCAGGCGCTCGACGCCGCGATCGACGCGCGCGCGCAATACGTCGGCTTCGTGTTCCACCCGCGCTCGCCGCGCGATCTGCCGCTGCGCGATGCGGCGGCGCTGGCGGGGCGGGCGGAGGGTCGGATCGCACGCGTCGGGCTGTTCGGCGATGCGGCCGACGCGACGATCGCGGCGGCGGTCGACGCCGCGCGGCTCGACGCGATCCAGCTGCACGGCGCGGAGACGCCCGAACGCGCGGCCCGACTGCGCGCGCAATTCGGACTGCCGGTGTGGAAGGCGGTGGCGATCACCTCGGTCGCGGACGTCGATCGCGCGCGCGCTTATGCAAACGCGGTCGACCTCATCCTGTTCGACGCAAAGACGCCGGCGGGAGCGCTGCCGGGCGGCATGGGCCTGGCGTTCGACTGGGGTCTGCTGGCGGGGTGGCACGGGCATGCGCATTGGGGTCTCGCCGGCGGGCTGACGCCCGACAACGTGGCGGAGGCGGTGCGCATCACCGGCGCGCCGCTGGTCGATGTCTCGTCGGGTATCGAGAGCGCGCCCGGGGTCAAGGACGTGGACAGGATGGCGGCCTTCGCCTACGCCGCGCGGGCTTCCGGAGAGGCCCCATGAACATCGCTACCAAGCCCAACAGCTTCCGCAACATGCCCGACGAGCGCGGGCATTTCGGCCAGTTCGGCGGGCGTTATGTCGCCGAGACGCTGATGCCGCTGGTCCTCGACCTTGAGCGCGAATATCGCGCGGCGAAGGCCGACCCGGCGTTCCAGGCCGAGTTCGACGACCTGCTCGAGCACTACGTCGGCCGCCCCAGCCCGCTCTATTTCGCGCCGCGCCTGACGCAGCGGCTGCGCCAGGACGCGCCCGCCGGACAGGGCGCACAAGTGTGGTTCAAGCGCGACGAATTGAACCACACCGGCGCGCACAAGATCAACAACTGCGTCGGGCAAATCCTGCTCGCGCTGCGCATGGGCAAGACGCGCATCATCGCCGAGACCGGCGCGGGGCAACATGGCGTCGCCACCGCCACGGTCTGCGCGCGCTTCGGGCTGCCTTGCGTGATCTACATGGGCGCGAAGGATGCCGAGCGGCAGCGGCCCAACGTGTTCCGCATGCGGCTGCTCGGCGCGGAGGTCATCCCCGTCGTCTCCGGCGCGCACACGCTGAAGGACGCGATGAACGAGGCGCTGCGCGACTGGGTCGCCAACGTCCACGCCACGTTCTATATCATCGGCACCGCAGCCGGGCCGCATCCCTATCCCGAACTGGTCCGTGATTTCCAGAGCGTGATTGGCCGGGAAGCGCGCGCGCAGTTGCAGCAACGCACCGGCCGCCTGCCCGACCTGCTGGTCGCGGCGATCGGCGGCGGCTCCAACGCGATCGGGCTGTTCCATCCGTTCCTCGACGATCCCGACGTGCGTATGCTCGGCGTCGAGGCGGCGGGGCACGGCCTCGACAAGCAGCACGCGGCGAGCCTTGCCGGCGGCCGTCCGGGCATCCTCCACGGCAACAAGACCTACCTGTTGCAAGACGAGGACGGCCAGATCGCCGAAGCGCATTCGATCAGCGCCGGGCTCGACTATCCGGGCATCGGCCCCGAGCATTCATGGCTCAAGGAAAGCGGCCGCGTCGATTATACCTCGGTGACCGATGTCGAGGCGCTCGACGCGTTCCAACTGCTCTGCGGCACCGAGGGGATCATCCCCGCGCTCGAACCCGCGCACGCGATCGCGGCGGTCGCGAAAGTCGCGCCGACGATGCGCGACGACCAGATCGTGCTCGCCAACCTTTGCGGGCGGGGAGACAAGGACATCTTCACCGTTGCGGATGCGCTGGGAGTGGAGCTGTGATAGAATTCTCGCAATGAACGCGTACAATCCCCTTGAGGCGACGAGGCGCTTGGAAGCTGCCGGTGTCGAACGCCATCAGGCCGAGGCTATCGCGAGCGAGATCGCTATCGGCACCGACGATGTCGTCACTAGAAGCGTGCTTAGGGAAGAGCTTGAAGCCGCAATCGACAAAGCTGTTAGCAAGTCGTTAGTCGGAATGAATGCGGCGTTGAAGCCGCAGTTGGATGCCGCGATCGATAAGGCTGCGGACAAGGCGCTGATTGGGATGAAGGCGGCGCTGAAACCCGATTTGGACGCTGCGATCGAGAAGGCGGTCGACAAGGCTACGATAAAGCTTGGGATTATAGCGACGGTCGCGGGCGGTATCTTCACCTCGATCCTCGGCATCCTCATCGCCATCAAGTGACCCGACTCTCCGAAGCTTTCGCGCGGGGGCCCGCGCTGGTGACGTTCGTCACCGCCGGCGATCCGTCGCCCGAGGCCACACCTGCGATCCTCGATGCGCTGGTCGCCGGCGGGGCGGACGTGATCGAGCTTGGCATGCCGTTCACCGACCCGATGGCGGACGGGCCGGCGATCCAGCGCGCGAACTTACGCTCGCTCGGCGCGGGGACGACCACCGCCAACATTTTCGCCATCGCGGGCGGCTTTCGCGCGCGCCACCCGCAGGTTCCGCTGGTGCTGATGGGCTACGCCAATCCGATGGTCGCGCGCGGGCCCGATTGGTTCGCCGCGCAATGCGTTCTGGCCGGCGTCGACGGCGTGATCTGCGTCGATATCCCGCCCGAGGAGGATGTCGAGCTTGGCGACGCGCTGCGCGCCGCAGGCATCGCGTCGATCCGACTGGCGACGCCCACCACCGACGCCGCGCGGTTGCCGCAGGTGCTCGCTGGCTCGGCCGGGTTCCTCTATTACGTCTCGGTTGCGGGGATCACCGGGCTGCAGCAGGCGGCGCAAGCGTCGATCGACCAAGCGGTCGCGCGGCTGAAAGCGGCGACCGATCTGCCCGTCGCGGTCGGCTTTGGCGTGCGCACGCCGGAACAAGCCGCCGCGATCGCGCGTATCGCCGACGGCGTGGTGGTCGGCTCGGCATTGGTCGAGGTGGTCGAGCGGCATGGCGCCGACGCCGCCGGACCGATCGAAGCCGCGACGCGCGCGCTCGCCGACGCGGTGCACTCGGCGCGCTCGTGATGATCCTCCCCGTTTACGGGGAGGGGACCGCTCGCGAAGCGAGTGGTGAAGGCGACTCTGCTCGCCGTTCGAGCGTCGCGCCGAGCCGATCGCCCCCCACCATCGATGGTCCCCCTCCCGCTCCGGGGAGGACGTAACTTGAAAGACTTCGCACGGTCCGACGATCCCGCCGTGCAGGCGCAGCTCGATCGCCTGGCCGCATTGTCGCTGCCGCAGGGACGGTTCGGGCTCGAGACGATCCGCGCGCTGCTGGCGCGGCTCGGCGATCCGCAACGCCGCCTGCCGCCGGTGTTCCACGTCGCGGGGACCAACGGCAAGGGATCGACCTGCGCGTTCCTGCGCGCGATGCTCGAAGCGCAAGGGCTGACGGTACACGCCGCGACCAAGCCGCACCTGGTGCGCTATAACGAACGCATCCGCATCGGCGCCCGCCCGCATGGCCGCCTGATCGACGATGCGCTGCTCGCCGCGCTGCTCGGCGAAGTGCTCGATGCGAGCGAGGACCTCGCCCCTAGCTTCTTCGAGGTCACCACCGCCGCGACCTTCCTCGCCTTCGCGCGCCATCCGGCGGATGCCTGCGTGATCGAGGTCGGGCTGGGCGGCCGGTTCGACGCGACCAACGTGCTCGATGCGCCAGCAGCCTGCGGCATCGCCTCGCTCGGCATCGATCACGAGGCGCTCTTGCTCGTCCCCGAGGAAGGCACGCCCGCCGAGCCCCTCTCGCGCATCGCGTTCGAGAAGGCGAGCATCGCGCGGGCGCACGCGCCGCTGGTGACGCAAGCATACCCGGGGGAGGTCGCGAGTACCGTGGCGCGCACGGCCGCGCGCGCCGGAGCGGAATTGTTCATGCGCGGCCAGGCGTGGCGGGCGGATGCGAGCGCGGACGGGATCGCCTATGCCGACCGCTTCGGCCCGCTGACGCTACCGCTACCCACGCTCGCCGGTGCGCACCAGGCGGACAACGCCGCGCTGGCGGTGGCAATGCTCCGCCATCAGGACAAGGTTCGCGTCTCGCCCGAAGCGATGGCCATCGGCATCGGCGCCGCTCGCTGGCCCGCGCGGTTGCAGGCGCTCAAGCTCGGACCGCTGACCGCGTTCGCGCCGGGACGCTGGGTCTGGCTGGACGGCGGCCATAATCCTGATGCGGGAGCGGCGCTGGCCGCCTTCTTCCGCACGGGCGGGCCCGGATCGGTCGATCTGATCGTCGGGATGCTCGCCAACAAGAACCCCGCAGCGATCGTCGATCCGCTTGGACCCTGGCTGGGCAGCGTCCAGGTCGTGCCGGTACCGGGGCACGAAAGCCATCCGCCGGCAGCCTTCGGGCCGTATGCGCGTGCGGCGACAGACGTGACGGCAGCGCTGCAGGCGGTGCCGGCGGGGCGACAGCCGATCCTCATCGCCGGCTCGCTCTACCTCGCCGGCGAAGTGCTACGCCTCAATCGTGAGCCGCCCGACTGACCGCTCGATCGGCGCGAGCCGTCCGCGCCCATTCGAGCGCGACGAACGTCACCGAGACCAGCGCCGTCGCCGCCGTCCAGCGGAACACCGGCGCATAGCCGTAGCGGTCGAACGCCTCGCCCACCGCGCCGCGTCCCAGCGTTCCCACCAAGCTGAGCAGAGAGGAGAGCAACGCATACTGGATCGCCGCGAACCGCCGCGCGACGATGCTCGAGACGTAGGCGACGAACGCGGTCAGCGCGAGGCCGGTCGCGACGTTCTCGTAACTGATCGCGAGCAGCAGCCGCACCATGCGCGCGTCGCTGCCGAACGCCGCCGCCAGCGCATCGAGCCGCAGCGCGCGCGCGAACGCATCGATGCCGCGCCCGCCCTCGGCCAGGTCCGCGTAGAGGAAGTTGCCGAGCGCGGGCAGGACCGCGCCGAGCAGGATCGTCGGGAAGCGGCCCACCTTGGCGAACAGATATCCGCCCAGGCTGATGCCAATCATCGTCATCGCGATACCGAACAGCTTCGACGCGAACGCCACCTCGTCCTTCGTGTAGTGCAGGTGATCGAGGTAGAACGGATAGGCGAAGCTCGCCCAGATGTTGTAGCAGATCGCATACGTCAGGATGAAGCCGATCAGGCTCAGCACGCCCCAGCCGAGCCGCGCGGACAGCTCGGCCAGCGGATCGACCAGCGCCGAATAGAGATGGTCGGCGATCGCGCGCGCAGCTGGTCGCGTCGGCATCGCGGTCTGGATCGTGCGGCGGGGATCGCGTGCCAGCCGGTTGGCGAGCGCCGCGACAGCGAGCGGCACGAACACCGTGCAGACGATGATCACCGGCCCCCATGCCTTGGTGAAATCGCCGACGGAAGGCGGTGGCAGTCCGGGTGCGGGGGTCAGCACCGACAGCGCGAACCGGACGATCAGCAGGATCGCGAACAGCCAGCTCGCGCCGACGACCGCCAGGCCGATCGCGCGCAGATCAGGCCGCAGCGCACCCGGCTCGGTCAGCGCGCCCCGCAGCGCGCTGGCGTCGGGACGCTGTGTGTCGGGCGCGGCAAGCGTCGCCACGACGGTCAGCGCCATCAACGCCGCCATCACGCCGAACACCGCGGGCCAGCTCATCCGCCCGGCCAGCAGCAGCGCGACCGCGCCGCCGACGATCGAGGCGGTGCGATAGCCGAACTGGTGCAGCGCGCTGAGCAGCTCGATCGGCGCGCCGCCTTCTCCTGCAGCATCGGCGACATCGATCCGCCAGCCGTCGATCGCGATGTCCTGCGTCGCAGACGCCAGCGCGCCGAGGAACGCGAAGCCGACGAACCGCCCGATGTCGCGTGCCGGATCGATCGACGCGATACCGATCAGCGAAACGACGATCACCGCCTGGCACAGCGCGATCCACCCACGCCGCCGTCCCAGCCGTTCGAGCCCCGGCAGCCGCACGCGATCGACCAGCGGCGACCACAGGAACTTGAACGCGTAGGCAAGCCCAATCCAGCTGAACACGCCGATCGTCGCAAGCTTGATCCCGACCTCGCCCAGCCACGCGGTCAATGTGCCGACGAGAAGCGCGAACGGCAGCCCCGAAGAGAACCCGAACGCGAGCATGATCGTAGTCTTGCGATTGCGCAGCGCGGCTGCGATGAGCCCGAGACCTTTGGGGCGGGGTGGCGTGGCGGCGGTAGTGGTGGTGGCCATGCGCCGAGCGTAGCGAGGAAGCGTGGCGACGGGAACGACGTAGATGCCTGTGCTCGCCACCATCGCCCGTCGTCCCAGAGCTTGACCCGGGACCCCAGTTCGCGGTGCGCCGCTGAAGAAAGCTAGGCGCCAGCTCAAAGCCGGGGCGACTATGTTGGTAGAAAGCGGATGTTGCGTACGTCCGCTTTAATCGGTAAATTTTCCGAATGTTTGGCAGCGCGCACGTGGATCGAATACAGCAGGCCTTTGCCGATCAATTCTCAGATAGCGGCCAGGACTTCATCTATCGCAAGTATCAGAAGGGGGTACCAGTTCGCGTAAGCAAGTCGGAGCGAGACCGTTTTGTAGCAGCTTTCAACAAGCGTATCCGTTGCGCGACGTGGTCCATCGTTCCAGCGACGGTCGGCCTGATACTGCTGCTCTTTTGGTTGGTCCCGGATAGCGATAGTGCTGCCGGGCAGATTGCAATATGGGCCGGTATGGCGGCAGTTATACTACCTTTCATGACCATTTTTTACTGGTCCTGGGCTGCTCCATCGCACGAGTTGGAGCGCAGACTTCCGGAGGGGCCCGTGTTGACCAAAGAAGAAGCGCGTGTGCTTGCCTTATCAAAGATTACCTACAGACAATTAGCTCTTGCGGCGCTAATGGGCATTGGGCTGATTTGGACGAAATCGACAAAGGTCGATATCTTCCATGGGCCGGGATTGATCTGGTTGATTTTCGGAGCTGCATTGGTGGTCGTTGTTGGTGTTCAAGCACTTAGGAAGTGTCGCTTCGGTCAGCGCTAACTGTTTTCGTCATTAACGTCTGCAACTCAGCGGCAGCGACATACCCACCTCGCTTTGACGCACACCCCCCGCCCCGCTACGTCGCCAACCATGGCCGACACCGATAAACCCCAAGGCGATCGCATCGCCAAGCTGCTGGCGCGCGCAGGGGTCGCGAGTCGGCGCGAGGTCGAGCGGATGATCGGCGAGGGGCGGATCAAGCTCAACGACCAGCCGGTCACCACGCCGGCGACGATCCTGCCCAACCTCAAGGGGATCACCGTCGACGGCAAGGCGGTAAAGACCGCCGAGCCGCCGCGCCTGTTCGGTTTCCACAAGCCCGACGGACTGATCACCGCCGAGCGCGATCCGGCGGGGCGCCCGACGATCTACGTCGCGCTGCGCAACGCGTTGCCTCCCGGCACGCCGCGCGTGATGCCGGTCGGCCGCCTCGACTTCAACACCGAGGGACTGCTGCTGCTGACCAACGACGGCGAGTTGAAGCGGGCGATGGAACTGCCCTCGTCGGGCATCCCGCGCACCTATCGCGCGCGCACGTTCGGCGATGTGACGCAGAACCAGCTTGAAGACCTGATGGAAGGCGTGACGGTCGAAGGCATGCATTACGGCCGGATCAACGCCAACATGGAACGCAGCACCGGCCGCAACCAGTGGATCGAGCTGACCATGACCGAAGGCAAGAACCGCGAGGTGCGCCGCGTGCTCGAGCATCTGGGGCTGCAGGTCAGCCGGCTGCTGCGCGTCGCCTACGGCCCGTTCCGGCTGGACGATCTCCCACGCGGCGCGGCGGTGGAGATCGCGCAGCAGGACGTCGAACGGTTCCGCAAATCGCTGCGGCTTGCCCCCAGCGCCGAGGTCGTCAACCCGCCGCCGGCGAACGCGCGGCCGATACGTTCGACACCGCGCCGTCCGGAGCCGGGCATGGCACTCGGTGCGAAACCGAGTGCGAAATCGGGTGTGAAGCCGGGTCCGAAAGTGGGCGCAAAAACCGGCGCGAAGCCGGGCGCCAAGCCGACCGGACAGCCGCCGCGTCGTTCGGGTCCCAGCACCCCGCCACGGCGGAAGGGCTGAGATCATGCGCGTCATTGCCGGAAAGTGGCGCGGTCGGGCGTTGCGCGCGCCGGATGGTGACACCACGCGGCCGACCGCCGACCGCGTGCGCGAGACCTTGTTCTCGATGCTGACGAGCCGCATCGGCGCGTTCGACGAGCTGTCGGTCGCGGACTTGTTCGCCGGATCGGGCGCGCTGGGGGTGGAGGCGCTGTCGCGCGGCGCGGCGCGATGCCTGTTCGTCGAGCAGGACGCGGCGGCGATCCGCGCGCTGCGCGCCAATGTCGCGGCGCTGCAGGCGCAAGGTGTAAGCGAGGTTCGCGCGGGATCGGTGATGGCGCTGGGCATTCCCAAAGGACCGCCGCTAGACCTTGTGCTGATGGACCCGCCCTATGGCACCGGGGCGGGTGCGGTCGCGCTCGACAAGCTCGCGCGGCTCGGCTGGATCGCGCCCGCGAGCTGGATCAGCGTCGAGACCGCGCGCGACGAAACGTTGGCGTTGCGCGGCTTCACGCTCGATGCGACGCGCGATGTCGGCAAGGCGCGGCTGCACCTGCTGCGGATGAACTGAGCTTTCCCCGAAGCGGAGGATCACGCCCGCCGGGCGGCGGCCACTCCCGCCACCGTGACCAGCCCCGCCGCCGACAGAAACAACCCGACCAGCCGCGTGCCGCCTGCCGCGCTCAGGACCTGCGCGGCGACCGGGGCCAGCGCGCCGCCGACGATGCCGCCCGCGTTGAACGCGACCGAAATGCCGCTGTAGCGCACATGCACCGGAAACAGCGTCGGCAGCCATGCGCCGAGCGGCCCGTAGACGAAGCCCATCGTCAGCAACGCCGCCGATAGCGTGGCGAAGATCGCGACCAGCGATCCGGTGGCGAGGCCCGGCCCGAACACGAGACCCAGCAGCACCGTCGCCATCGCGCCGAACAGCAACACGCGCGGCGCGCTCCAGCGATCGGCCATGATCGCCGACAGCCCGATGCCCAGCGCGAAGAAGCAGTTCGCGCCAAGCTGGATCAGCAGGAACGTCGCGCGTGGGACACCGAGCGTGGCGGTGCCGAACGACAGCGCCCAGGCGGTGGCGAGATAGAATATCGCAAAGCACGCGACCACGCCCGCGCTGCCCGCGATCACCGCGCCAAGATGGCGCGACAGCAGCCGCGCGAAGGGGGCGGACGGCGGCGGTTCATGCCGTTGCGCCGCGCGGAACGCGGCGGTCTCGCCGATGCGCAACCGCACCCACAGCCCGACGCCGACCAGCAGCGCGCTCGCGAGGAACGGCACCCGCCAGCCCCACGCGACGAACGCCGCCTCGGGCAATGCGAGGCCCAGCGCGAGGAACAGTCCGTTGGCGAACAAGAAGCCGAGCGGCGCGCCCAGTTGTGGCGCCGCGCCGAAGCGCGCCTCCCATCCCGGCGGCGCATTTTCCACCGCCAGCAGCGCCGCGCCGCCCCATTCGCCGCCAAGGCCGAAGCCCTGGCCGAAGCGCAGCACGCACAACAGCGCCGGCGCGGCCCAGCCGATCATCTGGTAAGGCGGCAGGGACGCGATCAGCAGCGTCGATCCGCCCATCGTCAGCAGCGACGCGACCAATGTCGACTTGCGCCCCAGCCGGTCGCCGAAATGCCCGAACGCGATCGCGCCGACCGGCCGCGCGACGAACGCGATGCCAAAGCTCATCAGCGCGAACAGCGTCTGCGCAGCGTGCGAGCCGGCGGGAAAGAACAGCGGCCCGAGCACGAGCGCGGCGGCGGTCGCGTAGATATAGAAATCGTAGAACTCGACGGCGGTGCCGACCATGGCGGCACCAAGGATCCGGGCATGGGAGCGAAGCGGGGACATTGCGCGGCGTCGGAGATGCCGAGGGCCAAGTCAAGGCGGTCAAGACTGTCAGGGGCGGGCCACGCATCTTGTCCGACCGACACCCCGGTAACGAGTCGTGGACTTGCCGTCGCGCCCGACGATGCGCAGTGTGGATCGTACGTATGATCAGTATGGCGATCCCTGGCGACATGCGCGAAGTCGCGCTTATGGCGACGCTGAACTTCGCGCGCGATCGGACCGATGGCGGCGTATGGTCGAATTACGATCCCGCGCGCGCCTCGGTGCGCACCGGCGGTCGCCCGATCGCGATCGGCGATGCTTCCAGGCTCGCCGAACCGCCCCGGCTCGACCGCGAGGGCTTCACCCTGCTCGACCGGCCGTTTCGCGACGCCGCGTGGGTGGACGCGGACTGGATCGATCGCGTCTACGTGCCGGCGTGCTTGGAAATGGTGCGGGCGATGACCGACGCGGATTTCGTCGGGGTCGTCCATCCCGGCGTGATCCGGCGCCGCGCCGATCCATCGCGCAACGATGCGGCGCACGTCCCGCCCGCGCGCTTCGTCCACTTCGACCAGAGCGCGGACAGCATCGGCCCGATGCTGGCGCAGGCGGCCGGCGAGGACTGGCGCGATCGGTTCACTACCGTGCGCGGCTACAACATCTGGCGCTGCGTCTCGCCGCCGCCGCAGAACACGCCACTGGCGCTGTGCGACCAGCGCAGCTTCGATCGCGCCGACATGGTGATCGGCCATCTGGTCGAGCCGGGTCTCGACCATTCGATCGAATATGTTACCGCAACGTACAATCCGGCGCAGCGCTGGTGGTGTTTTCCGCAGACGAGGGCAGACCAGGTGATTGTCTTCAAAGGCTTCGACGCCGACACAACGCGACCGATGGGCTGCCTCCATTCGGCGTTCGACCATCCGGTGCCGGCACCCGACGCGCCGGTTCGCGAAAGCATCGAGAACCGCGTGCTGGCCTTCTTCGCATGAGCGGCGCGCATGACAAGCCGCCGCGTCCGCGCTTTCGCATCTATCGGGCGAAGGATTCGCGCGAGGTCGATGGTGAGATGATGCCGACCATCGGCATGACCGCGGACGACGCCGCCGGCATGGGCGCGGCGATGGCGGCGGGCTATGCCGACGGCGCGAATTCGCGGCTGATCATGGCCGACGAGGCGACCGGCATGAGCCTCACGTACGCGCGCTTCCGCGCGGGCTTCGTGTTGCCCCGGCACAGCCACGACGCGCATTGTGCGTACTATGTGATATCGGGCGAAGCGCATTTGGGCGGCGCGGTGCTGAAGGCAGGCGACGCATTCGTCGTCCCCGCCGACGACTTCTACAGCTATCGCGCCGGACCCGAGGGCGTGGAAGTCATGGAGTTCCGCACCGCGACCGAATTCCATTTCCGGTTCGGCGGCAACGATCCCAGCCTGTGGAGCCAGGTGCTCGCCGCGACCACCGCGCGCGCCAACGAATGGAAAGACGCATCGCGCACGCTGACGGAGCGGCGCCTGGCCGGCGAACCGTGATTCGGGGAGATGACGGCACGTGAAATGGCGGGCGCAAAGTGTCTTTTGCGTCCCGCGCCCACGCCCCGGACGTCGCCCGAACACTCGTTGAGGGCGACGCCTTCGACGCCGTAAGAGAAACCACAAACTTCCGTGGTGTTCAAGTCGCCTGATCGTTCAGCCACCGTTTGGCCGCGATCGCCGTGTCGGTCGGCTCCTTGTTGAACGCCACGGGCGTATCCGCCGCCTCGCGATGAACCGTGTTGATCACGCGTTCGAACAGCTGCAAGTTCGCCGAAGGGGCGCGGACGCCGGCACCGATGACGATGCAGTCCCATGGCTGCCGCAACGCTTCGGTAATCGTCGCCTCGACGCTGTCGTCGTCGGCGATCGGGCAAAATGCCGCGTCCCAATCGCGCTTTTTCATGTCGGCGAGCGTCGCTTCGATCCCGGCGGCGACCTTCGCCTCGTCCACGCCCGGCGGCAGGTCGGGATCGGCATAGTTCACTGCTTCGGGTTTCAAGCCGATCAGGAGAACGCGGGGCCGCTGCCCGTCCTTCGGCTGTGCCGCGCGCCTCGCCGTCATCGTCACCCCGGCCCACCACGCCAGTTCATCGAGCATCGACTTCGCGGGCGACAACAGGTGGTCCTCGATGCTTTCGATCGGCTGCTTGCCGAAGTTCGGCGCGACCGCGATGAAGTCCGGACCGGCGATGTTCACGCTCGTGCGGACCGGCACCATCTGCAGTTCGATCCCGATCGCGCGCAGGTGCTCGATCGCGCGCGCCGCGCCGACGCCGCCATAGCCGATCGCGGCGAACGGCTTTCGCACCCATTCGGTATAGGCTTCGTCCAACGCATTCTTGAGCGCGGCGGTGATCGAGTGGTTATATTCGGCGACCACAAAAATGAAGCCGTCGAAACGGGCGATCGTGTGCTGCCAGCGGATCGCCTCGGGGTTCTTGCTCGGCACCCACAGGTTCGATGCCGCCTCGTCGAAAAAGGGCAGCGGGTGGTCGCGCAGGTCGATCAGTTCGACCTCTATGTCGGCGCGCGCCTGCGCCTGTTTCAGCATCCACCCGGCCGGAGCGTCGGCGAAACGCGTCGGTCGGGTAGAGCCGATGATGATGGCGATCCGGGGTTTCGCGGCCATGGCAATCTCGTCTATGATGGTGTTGTCGGGAAACCTGATTACAAGATGTTTTCACGAGTTAACAAGGAGGCACCTTGGCGACACCAGCTAACTGCGCGGATACCGCCCGCCTCGAGCACATCAGCCGCATGCTCGCGCGGATCAGCGATAAGTGGACGATCTTGGTCGTGCGGGTGCTTGGTGCGCAACCCCGCCGCTTCAACGCGCTGCGTCGCGAGGTCGGCGAGATCAGCCAGAAGGTTCTCGCATCGACCTTGCGCGATCTTGAAGAGAACGGCTTCGTCTCGCGCACCGTCGCGCCGGTCACCCCGCCGCAGGTCGAATACGCGCTGACTGAATTCGGTCGTGAGTTCCTCGTGCCAGTCTGGGGGCTTGCCGAATGGGTGCTAGCCAATTCGAACCGAATGGACGCGGCGCGTCTGGCCTACGCGGAACGTCGCGCTGGCGCGTCGATGCTGTCCAAAGTGCTGCCCTTGGCAGAGTGACACTCCGATCCCGCGATGGAAGCATCGACCGGATCGGCGTTCCACCGACCCAATCTGGCTTACAAGGCGATTACCACCTTTCCGACCTGCTGATTACTTTCAAGATACTCGTAGGCCTGCCTAGCCTCGGCGAATGGGAAGACTTTCGCGACCGTCGGCCGGAACGAGCCGTCTGCGAGCCGTTCGAAGATGTAGTGCTTCATCACGTCCCATTCCGGCGTGTCCCGCAGTTCCAGGAAGGTGTAGCCGTATACCGCGATCCGCTTGCCGAACGTCGCGGCCAGCGGGAACGGCGTCGGCGTGCCCGCGAGCATGCCGTAGAGATAGATCGAGCCGCCGTTAGCGGTCGCCTGTGCCAGAGCGTCGATCCCCTCGCCGCCGATCGGATCGAAAACCACGCGCACGCCCTCGCCGCCGGTGATCTCGCGCACGCGGGCGACGAGGTCCTCCTCCTCCGTCACGATCACGTGGTCGGCGCCCAGTGCCAGCAGCCGATCCTTCTTGGCGCTCGTGCGCGTGGTCGCGATGGAGATGCCGCCCTGCGCGCGTACGACCTGGATCGCAGCAAGACCGACCGACGAGCTGGCGGCCGTGATCAGCACGGCGTCGCCGGTCGACACCGCCCGGCCGGATGCGGCCAGCGCGCCGTAGGCGGTGGCATACTGCATCCAGACCGCCGCTCCGCCCGTGGCGGAGTAGTCGTTTGGGATGGGGGCGAGCACGTCCACCGGCACCACTGCCTGCTCGCCGAGTACCGGGAACTTGTTCATCGAGTAGCCTGGCACCGTGCCGGTGCGCGTGCCAACCAGCGCGGCGTCAACGCCCTCGCCGACCGCCGTGATCCGTCCTACCGCCTCGTAGCCGAGCCCCGAAGGCAGTTCGGGCTGCTCGACATACTGTCCGTGATAATACGCACTCTCGGCGCGGTTAAGGCCGACCGCTTCGACCGCGAGCTGGACCTCGCCCGCGCCGGGCGCGCGCCGGGGCACATCCTCGATGCGGAGGACGTCGGGGCCGCCCAGGTCATGAAAACGGATCGCCTTCGGCATAGTCTTGCTCCTTGTCGATCTGGTGAGAGGGCGTGTCAGCCCACCATAGCGCGTTTGTCGTCATGGGTTGCTTTCATCGCTTCAGTGCGATGCGATTGCACAAGCATTGTTGAACAGCGACATATTGCCGTCCTAACCTGTGTCGCTGCCGATTCCGGGCTACCACCGAACAAGTCTGGAAGCTATCGACAGCCCCAGGAAGCAGAACGTCAAAATTAAGTGGTGCGGGTGGCCGGGATCGAACCGGCACTCCTTGCGGAACCGGATTTTGAATCCGGCGCGTCTACCAATTCCACCACACCCGCATAGGTTGATGAAGCACTTCGCCGTTCGGCTTCCGGCGCTTCCGTGGCCTCGTTCGCGCCATGCACAAGATCGCGGCCAGCGTCTAGTGATGTGGCGCCCACGTTGGGTCAGGCGGTCATCAGCTCGGCCACTTTGGCGGACAGCGTTTCGATCGCGAAGGGCTTTGTGATCATGCTCATGCCCGTGCCGAGAAATCCGGCGCGGATAGCGGCATTCTCGGCATAGCCGGTCACGAACAGGATCGGCAGTTCGGGGCGCCGCACGCGCGCGACTTCGGCCAGCTGTCGCCCGTTCATTCCCGGCAGGCCGACGTCGGACACCAACAGGTCGATCCGCCGATCGGAGCGGATGATCGGCAGCGCGACGTCCGCGTCCTCGGCTTCGAGCGCGTGGTAGCCCAGCTCTTCGAGCACCTCGCGCACCAACAGGCGCACCTCGGGATCATCCTCCACCAGCAGCACCGTTTGTCCATCGCCCTCGCGTACGCTGGCAGCGATCGCCGTCGGCTCACCCAGCTCGCCGGCCGCGGCGGCGGGAAGGTAGATCTTGACCCCCGTGCCCACCCCCAGCTTGCTGTGCACGCGGACCTGTCCACCCGATTGCCGAGCAAAGCCATAGACCATCGACAGCCCGAGCCCGGTCCCTTGCCCGGTCGGCTTGGTCGAGAAGAACGGCTCGAACACCTTTTCGAGCACGTCGGACGTCATGCCGACGCCGGTATCGGATACCGCGATCACCACATAGCGCCCCGGCGTCATCTCGGGATGCGCGGCGCCATAGGCCGCGTCGAGATCGATCGCGCTCGTCTCGATCGTCAGTTCGCCGCCATCTGGCATCGCGTCGCGCGCGTTGATGACGAGATTGAGGATAGCGTTTTCAAGCTGGTTCGCATCGGCCACCGCCAACGGCAGGCGCTCGCCCGGGACGAGCGCCAGGACGATATCCTCGCGGATCGACCGCGATAGCAGCTCTTCGAGCCCGATGATCAGCGCGTCGACATCGAGCGGCTTTGCGTCGAGTGACTGGCGGCGCGAAAACGCGAGCAGGCGCGAGGTAAGCGCCGCCGCGCGCTGCGCGGATGCGACAGCGGCATCCATGAACCGACCAAGGTCATCGATCCGGCCGGAGGCCAGACGGCGCTTCATGATATCCATCGCGCCGAGCACGCCCGTCAGCATATTGTTGAAATCGTGCGCGATGCCGCCGGTAAGCTGGCCCACCGCCTCCATCTTCTGGCTCTGGCGCAATGTCGCCTCGATACGGCTGCGGTTCGCCATCTCGGTTTCGAGCTCTGCGGTTCGGGCGACGACCTTTTGTTCCAGCGTGCGGGCGAGATGGTCGAGCTCGCGCCGCTCTTCCTTCAGCGCCCGCTCCGAGGCCGCGAGCGAAAGCTCGGTACGCTTGCGTTCGGTGATATCGATCACTGTGCCGATGAAGCGGACAGGGCGGCCGTCCTCGAAGATGGTGCCGCCCTTCGCGTCGAGCCAGCGCTCCAACCCGTCCTCGACGCCGATCGTGCGATATTCCATATCATACTCGCCCGGGCCGGACGGATCCATCGCCCGGGCCACCGCCGCTGCGGCGGCGTCGCGATCATCGGGATGAAGGCCCGCATAAAACGAGCCCTCCAGCGTTATCTCGCGGTCGGGCGGCAGACCGAACAGTGCCTTGCAGCGGTCATCCCAGGTCAGCGTGCCGGTCGCTGGATGAAGGTCCCAGGTGCCGATATCGGCGGCGCTGGTGGCGAGGCGCAGCCGCCCTTCGGATTCAGCCAGTTCGCTCAGGCGATCGCGCATGTCGAACTGTCTGCGTCGCGCGCGCATCGCCGCGGCGACGCCGGTCAACAGCGATGCCGATCCCAGCGGCCGCTCAAGCACGACGAGATTGGATATCCCCTCGGGCAAGCCCTGGCGCAGCCGCAGGCTTTGCTGAGCTCCCCCCTTCGATGGCGTCGCGAGCAGGATGAAGGGAACGTCGGACCACGACGGCTGCCGGCCCAACGCATCGACCAGCTCAAGCAATCCGCTGGCCAGCGCCTCTTCTGTCACCAAAGCGACGCCGATGTCATCGCCGATGGCGCGGGCCGCGCTGGCTAGGTCGGGCTCGGCTTGCGCATGATAGCCTTCTCGCTGCAGGAGCTCGACCACGCTTTCCGCGTCACGGCCATAGGGCGCGACAACAAGTACCCGGCACCCTTCTTTTGCCGAACTGTCCATCTAGCCGCGATCTTCCAACAGCGGTGCCTGCTCGCCCCCATAGCGCGGCGTGCCGGTCAGCACGCCGTCGAAACCGCTCAGCGGCTCGCCCACGCGGATGCCTTCGGCATCGATGCGCAGTTCTCGGATGGTATCCTCGTGCAGACCGCCCCGGTTCTTGATGATGGAGATCGCCTTGCGGACGCGGCCTTCCGCCTCGAAAAAGCGCAACAGCAACACGGCGTCGGAGACGTAGGAGACGTTGAGGTTGGTCGCCATCGTGCCGACCAAGCCATGCTGAGGATTGATCAGCAGCGTCACGACGCCCTGTTGGCTGAGGTATGACAGCAGCTCGTGGATCTGCAGGATCAGTTGCTGCTCTTGCGGCATCGCCGCCAGATATCCGTTGAGGCTGTCGATCACGACCATGCGGCTCGACCGATCCTGCACCTCGTCGCGAACCGCCGCGGCAAATTCGCCGGGTGACAGTTCGGCTGGATCGATCTGGCGGATAGTCAGCCGGCCGCTGTCGACATGTTGTTGGATATCGATCCCGAACGCCTTTGACCGCAGCAGCAGCGTTCCCACTCGCTCATCAAACTGAAACACCGTACAGTTCTCGCCCCGTCGGCAGGCGGCGTCGACGAGCTGCAGCGCGATCGTCGTCTTGCCCGTTCCGGCGGGGCCAGTGATCAGCATGCTGGTCCCGCGCAACGGGCCGCCGCCGATCAGCCGGTCTAGCTCGGGGATGCCACTGGCGACCGGCTCGCCGATATAATCGGCGTGATGATCGGCGGCGATCAGGCGCGGATAGACGTCAAGCCCTCCCCGCCGGATCGAGAAATCGTGATAGCCGGCGATGAAGTCGAGCCCGCGCAGCTTCTGCACCTGCAACCTCCGGCGCGCGGCGCCGAAGTCGAGGGTCAGCCGTTCCAGCGTGACGACGCCATGGCACAGGCTGTGAAGGTGGCTGTCGCGGCCATCGACGTTGCCCGAAAGATCGTCGACCAGCAGCACCGTCGTGTCGCGGCCGGCGAAGAACTGCTTGAGCGCCAATACCTGCCGCCGATAGCGCAGCGGGTCCTGCGCGAGCAGCCGCATCTCCGACAAGCTATCGAACACCACCCGCGTCGGCCGGACACGCTCCACCTGCGATTCGATCAGCTGAACGATCTGGGTCAGCTCCATCTCCCAGCTGTGCAGGATCGACTGGTCGCGCCCATGGCCCAGAATGCTGGCAGCCGCTTCGAACTCGAACACGTCGATGCCGTCAAGTGTCCACCCGTGCGAGGCGGCGACGGCATGCAGTTCTTCCTCCGTCTCCGACAGCGTGATATACAGCACGCGTTCCCCGGCCTTCGCGCCCTCGATCAGGAACCGCATCGCCAGCGTGGTCTTGCCTGATCCGGGTGCCCCTTCCACCAGGTACAGCCGCCGCGCGGGCAGACCACCCTTGAGGATCCGGTCGAGCCCGTCGCTGCCTGTCGAAAGTACCTGAGCCGTCATCCGCGTTCCGCTATCGTTCCCGGTTGGGAACCCCTACCCTTTAATGATGTTTGAGGGAAAGAGGGAACGCTTCGATGCTTTATCCCGCCTTCCAACCGACGTCCGTATCGCGAGCGCATCGAGCAGCGCGCGCTTGTCCCTTGCGGACAACGTCGGCCACATCGCGATCTCATCGATGCTGCGCAGGCAACCGGCGCATCGCGCCGACGCTTGATCGAGGCGGCAGACGCCCGTGCAGGGTGAAGGCGGCTCGGGCGATTGCGGACCGGCTGGCATCAATGACGCATGACTACCGGCGCCGGACATGGCAAGCGCCGCGCGGCTTGGCGACGGGACATCCGCCGTATACTGTGGCCCACCACAAAGCGGGATGCCGATGATCGATCCAGCGCCGGTATGGAAAGCGGCGTTGCTGTCAGCGGCCGCGCTGACGCTGATCGTCGCGGCGCGGTATCTACTCGTCAGCGGACTATTCGCCTGGTTGACCGGCCGTGTCAGGCCCGGGCAATACGATCGCCTGGGGCCGCAGATCGAGCGGGAGATCGCCTGGTCGCTGGCTTCGGCGGCGATCTATGGCATTCCCGCAGGCATCGT
This sequence comes from uncultured Novosphingobium sp., assembly GCA_964242815.1. GTDB lineage: Bacteria > Pseudomonadota > Alphaproteobacteria > Sphingomonadales > Sphingomonadaceae > Novosphingobium. The sequence goes on along the minus strand of CAXSZV010000002.1, from coordinate 210,596 downwards.
CGCCTGGGGCTGGCAGGCGCGTGGCTGGACGCTGATCTATACCGACGTCGCCGCGCGGCCGCTCTGGTGGTTGCCGCTGTCGCTGTTCGTCTATCTGTTCGCGCACGACACGTGGTTCTACTGGACGCACCGGTTGATGCATCGGCCGCTCGCATTTCGCATCGCGCATGCCGTCCACCATGCCAGCCGTCCGCCCACCGCCTGGGCGGCGATGAGCTTTCACCCGATCGAGGCGCTGACCGGTGCGCTGGTGATCCCGGCGCTGGTGTTCGTGATCCCAATCCATGTTGCTGTGCTGGGGCTGGTGCTGGCGATCATGACGCTCATGGGCGTCACCAATCACATGGGTTGGGAAATGTTCCCCCGCCCGCTCGTACGCTCCGCGATCGGCCACTGGCTGATCACCGCGAGCCATCACCACCGTCATCACGAGATGTACCGATGCAATTACGGCCTCTATTTTCGCTTCTGGGATCACGTGTGCGGCACCGATCGCGGCCTGTCGCGTCCATGAGGCGGTTGTCGGTAAAACCCCCGGCGCTTGCCGCGCTGCTGCTCGGCGCCACGCCGCTGGTCAGCGCGGTCGCGCCATCGCCGGTCGATGTCGACGTGACGGTAACGGGACTGCGCTCGGCGCGGGGCCAGATGCTCGCCTGCCTGACCGCGCGGCCGCAGACCTTTCCCGATTGCAACAAGGACCCGCAGGCGTTCCGCCGCACGGTGCCCGTAGGCGCCGCGACCGTGCGTTTCGATTTCGGCCTAGTCCCCGAAGGCCGCTTCGCGATCGCGCTCGTGCATGACGAGAACGGCAACGGCCGCATGGACAAGCGGCTGATGCTGCCGAGCGAAGGCTTCGGCTTTTCGCGCGACGCGCCGCTACGCTTCGGTCCGCCGAGCTTCGGCAGCGCGGCGTTCCAGGTCGACCCGGCGACCGAGCATCAGGCGATCCGAATGCGCTATATGTTCTGATGTGGTATGTTCTTACGCTGCGTCCGCAGCGATGTCGCCACGGCTACTCGCCGCCGGCGCCCAACGTCATTCGCTCCGCCATGGCAAGGTGCGCTTCGATGACGGGGATCGCCTGCCGAGCGGCATCGCGCAGCGGAGGCATATCGCCCGTCGCGGCATAGCGCTGTTCCACGGTCAGCGCGGACCGGTGACCCAGCGCCTGCTGCCGCCAATAGAGCCGGTCGAACGTTTCCCCTCGCGCGCTCTGCAGCGCCGCGAGGAACGCGGCCTGGCCGGTGTTCAGCTCGATCGGCGGCGGATCGAGCTGTGCCTTCGCCGTGGCGGCGGCGAGCGACGCGCTGGTCGTGCCATGATCGCGAAGTATCTGGTTGGCGAACGCGATCACCTGCGGATCGCGGCTTTCCGCCAGTGCACTGTACGCCTCCATTTTCTCGAACGTATCGGACTGCGCGGCCTCCGCCACGAACTCGCGCGTTGGCTGCGAGCCTTTCTCCTGGGCTTGCAAGAATCCGGTCATAACGCCGCTCACCGCGATGGCGATCAGCACCGTCCGCATCGACGCGCCCGTCATGGTTGGCCTTGGCCGCCGCCGGCCCCGTATATATTGCCCGTCGTATAGCTGCCGTCGTCTTCGGCCAGCCGGACGAAGATGCCGGCAAGCTCCGCCGGCTGGCCCGGACGACCGAGCGGCGAGGTCGCGCCGAACGTCACGAGCTTGCCCTGGCTCGCGCCGCCCGAGACCTGCAGCGGCGTCCAGATCGGGCCGGGTGCGACGCCGTTCACGCGGATGCCCTTGGGCCCAAGCTGCTTTGCCAGCGATTTCACGTAGTTCATCGTCGCCGCCTTCGTCTGCGCATAGGCATAGAGGTCAGGGTCGGGATTGTACGCCTGTTCCGAAGTCGTGCCGATGATCACCGATCCCGGCTCCAGATGCGGGAGCGCGGCCTTGATGATCCAGAACGGCGCGTAGATGTTGGTCTTCATTGTCCGGTCGAATTCGTCGTTCGTCACATCGAGGATCGAGGGGATCGACTGCTGGCGCGCGGCGTTGCAGACCACGATGTCGAGCCCTCCGAGCGCAGCGATCGCCCGATCGACCAACTGCCGGCAGAACGCTTCGGTTCTGATGTCGCCGGGGATCGGCGCGGCCTTGCGCCCCGCGCTCTCGATATAGCCGACGACCTCGCGGGCATCGGGCTCCTCCTCGGGCAGATAGTTGATCGCGACATCGGCACCTTCACGCGCGAACGCGATCGCGGCGGCGCGGCCCATTCCCGAATCGCCGCCGGTGATCAACGCACGGCGACCGCGCAAACGCCCGCTGCCGACATAGCTCGCCTCGCCGTGATCGGGGCGCGGGTCCATCTTGCCCGCCAACCCCGGCCAGGGCTGCGACTGCGACTTGAACGGAGGCTTGGGATGCTTGTCGCGCGGGTTGGTCTTGCCACCGCGCGCGGCGGCGTCGGTCGCCTGCCCGAGCGCCGGCGCAGCAACGGCGGCGGCAGCGCCGACGGTCGCGATGGTTAGCGCCTGGCGGCGGGTAGTGTCTTTAGTATCCATGGCCTGTCCGTTAAAAACTTGCTGACGATCAATGACGGGCCACGTCACAAGTTGCGGGTTCGTGGCAAAACTAATCGGCGTCGCCCCGCTCAATCCACCCGCATCGCCTGAGCCGCCAGGCTCTCCGCCTCGATGAGCAAGTCGTCGTCCGCAGAACCCGCGGGCAGGTTCTCGCGTCCGATCATCGACAACGCCGGCACCGCGAGCGGGCTGATGCGCTCGAGCACCACGTGGTCGATCTCGCGCGCGGCGCGGTCGAGCAGGTCGCCGACGCGGCCCACATCGGTCATCTTCGATCGCGCGTCGGCCCAAGCCGCTTCGATCAGCAGGTGGTCGGGCTCGTACTTGCGCAGCACGTCGTAGATGAGGTCGGTCGAGAACGTAACCTGCTTGCCCGTCTTGCGCTTGCCCGGATGCTGGCGCTCGACCAGCCCGCTGATCACTGCGACCTCGCGGAACGCACGGCGCAGCAGGTGCGACTGCTGCACCCAGTCAACGAATTCGTGCGCCAGGATATCGGGGCTCAGCAGCTCGATCGGCCGCTCGACCGGCTTCAACCCCCAGACCAGCAGCGTATAGTCGGTCGCGGTGAAGCCCAGCGGCGACAGCCCGCGATCCTCCATCCGCCGCGTGATCAGCATGCCCAGCGACTGGTTCGCGTTCCACCCCTCGAACGAATAATACGCGGTGTATTGTCGCCCGTGATGCGGGAAGCTTTCGACCAGCAGGTGCCCCGGCGCCGGCATGTGCGAGCGCAAGTCCTGCATCTCCAGCCATTGCCGCACGTCGTCGGGGAACGTGCCCCAGTGCGCGCGATCGTTGAGCAGCGCGCACACGCGCTCGGCCAGATGCGCGGTCAGCGGCAGCCGCAGCCCGCCATAGCTGACGAAGGTCGACGATCGCCGCGCCGCGCGCACGATCATCTCGAGGTCCTTGATCGCCTCGACCTCAAGATCGATCCCGGCGAAGCGGAACGCGTCGCCCGGGCTCAACGTCGCGCCGAAGCTTTCCTCGACCCGGCCGAGCGAGCGACCGTTGCGGAAACGCACGTCGATCATTTCGTTGTCGACGATGATCCCGGCGTTGAGCCGGAACCGCGCGGCTTGCTCGGGATGCGTGATCCGCCATTTGCCGTCGCCGTCTTGCGTGATGCGACGGAACCGGTCGTAGCTCTTGAGCGCATAGCCGCCGGTGCTGACGAATTGCAGCACGCGCGCGAACGCCGCCGCATCGATCCATGCGTAGGGCAGCGACGAGCGCACCTCGGCGAGCAGCGTCGCTTCGTCGAACGGCGCGGCGCAGGCGATCGCCATCACGTGCTGCGCCAGCACGTCGAGCGAGCCCGCGCGAAAGTCCTGTCCGTCGCGCCGACCTTCCGCGATCGCTTCGACCGCGGCGGTCGCCTCCAGGAACTCGAACCGGTTGCCGGGCACCAGGATCGCCTTGCTCGGCATGTCGAGGCGGTGATTGGCGCGGCCGATCCGCTGCATCAACCGCGACGAGCCCTTTGGCGCACCCATCTGGACGACAAGGTCGATGTCACCCCAGTCGACGCCGAGATCGAGGCTGGCGGTGCAGACCAGCGCGCGCAGCCGGCCTTCGGCCATCGCGCCCTCGACCTTGCGCCGCGCCTCCACGCCGAGCGAGCCGTGGTGGATGCCGATCGGCAGCGTGTCCTCGTTCGCGTCCCACAGGTGATCGAAGATGTATTCGGCCAAAAAGCGCGTGTTGGTGAAGATCAACGTCGTCTTGTGCGCCTTGATCTGTTCATAGATCTGCGGGATCGCCCAGGTCGCGGCATGCCCGGACCATGGTATGCGCTCATCGATCGGCAGCAGGATCGTCACCACGGGATCGTGGCCCGCATCGCCCACAATCAGCCGCACGGTATCGATCTCGCCCCATGGCGCGAGCCAGCCGCGATAGGCTTCGGGATCGGCGAGCGTCGCCGAGAGCGCGACGCGGCGCATGTCGGGGGCGAGCGCCTGCAGTCGGCTGAGCGCCAGCGCGAGCAGATCGCCGCGCTTGTCAGTGGCGAACGCGTGCACCTCGTCCACCACCACCCGGCGCAACTGCGCGAACATCGCCGCCGCCTCGGGGTAGCTCAGCAGCAGCGACAGCGATTCGGGCGTGGTCAGCAGCACGTTGGGCGGCTTCGCGCGCTGGCGTGATTTGCGATCGGACGGCGTATCGCCGCTGCGCGTCTCGACCGTGATGTTAAGGCCGATGTCCGCGATCGGGGTCAGTAGGTTGCGCGCCACGTCGGTCGCCAGCGCCTTCAGCGGCGAGACGTAGATCGTGTGCAGCCCCTCGGGCGGCGGCGCATCACCCAGGCGCGAAGGGCAGAAATCGGCGAGCGTCTTCAGGAACCCCGCCATCGTCTTGCCCGCGCCGGTATCGGCGACGAGCAACGCGTGATCGCCCGCATCGGCGGCGGCGAGCATCTCCACCTGATGCCGGCGCGGCGCCCAGCCTTTCGCGGCGAACCACGCCTCGATCTCTGGGGGCACCGACATCGCCCGCCAAGGTGGCGGCGGGGACGGCGGCGCGCAAGCTTGCTCCGGTGGCGGCGTCGCCCGTCGCAACGAACGCGCGGCTGGCCCGTTAAGTCTCGATCACGGAGACCGAACATGACCGAACCGCATCAGCAGTCATCGCCCGACAATGTCGGCAGCCAATCGGGTGAGGAAAGCCCACGCGCCAAGGAAACCGCCGCCGATCCCTTGCGCGATCCCTCGGCGGCGGGCGCCGACCTCTACAACTCTGGCAACAAGACCGGCAACCCCGTCCGGTCGGGCACACCTGGCGTCGGCGACCACAAGGAAGGCGTCTACGCGACCGAGAAGAAGACGCCGGTGACGAAGGACGATTGAAGGGCGCGGCGGACTTCTGCTCATCCGATAACGCGAAGGCGCATATCGCTCCCGCCCGTCAGATCTAAACATCGCCCGCGACTTCGATCCGTTGCGCGTTGACGAAGCCGAAATCGTCGGAGAGCGGTCTGGCGATCACCGCGCCCACATCGTCGGGCAGTCCGGCGCGCCCCGGTGCCGTGTGCCCGGCGATCGCCATTTCCGTCTCGGTAATTGGTTCCAGGCCGGCACCCGACGAAGTTCCCGCATTGTTGACGACCGCTCGACGCCCACTTCGGCCAGCGTTTGGGCCAGCTTCGCTGCGAAACCTTCGAACGTCGTCGCATCGCTCACGTCGAGTTGCAGAGCGTCGCAAGAAATCGAAGCGCCGCTGGGATCGAGCGGCGATCAGGCTCGCGGCGACGTCGTCACCGACTTTTGGGGCCGCTGGCCGACGGCGCGTTACGCATGGTTCGCCTGCTCGATACGCCGCAGGCCATCCTGGTCCTCTATCCCGTCATCATGCGAGATCTGCTATTGGCTGCTGACCGGTCCTCATGGCGCCGACATTGTCGGGATGACGCTTGCGAACAGCCCGTCGTGGCCGGTGATGGAAGCGCTGCACGAGCTGAAGGCCCGCTTCAACGAGCCGGTCCGTATCGAGGAGTTGGCCGGGATCGCAAGGCTGAGCCCATCGGCCTTTCATCGCCAGTTCAAGGCGCTGACCTGCATGATGCCGCTGCAGTACCAGAAGCAACAGCGCTTGCTCGAGGCGCGGCGGCTCATGGTATCGATCACCGCTGGCGCGGAGACAGCCTGCTTCCAGGTCGGATACGAAAGCCCTTCGCAGTTCAGTCGCGAGTATGCCCGCATGTTCGGCCGACCGCCGAAGCGCGACATGATGGTTATGCGAACGGCGTTAACGCAAAATCGCATGAGCATCGAGGAGGCAGTCTCGGTGGGCTTGCGGCCTGCCGCTGATCGGCGATTCAGCCCGCCGAACGCTCGCGAAGGCAATCGACAATTCGCGCAGCGTTTGCCTGATCAGCGGGCGATAGCCGCTGCCTAATCAAAGTAGCCCTTTGCCCTCAAGCGACTGCGTTTCGGGAAAACCGCGCACGCGTCAGCTGACCTCTCGCAGAAAGCCGAGCAGCGCCTCGTTCACCCTGTCCGTCACTTCAAGCTGCGACCACCTGCAGCGGGTGGCTCGCGGCAAGTGCGTCCGCCGGCAGCGTCACACGCCGCCCGAGCCGCGCCCCGCGCGGATCGCCAGCGGATGCCGCGCGTTGACCAGCGCGACGAGCCGCGCGCTGTCGACGTGGGTATAGATCTGCGTCGTCGCGATGTCCGCGTGGCCGAGCAGCGTCTGCAGCACGCGCAAGTCGGCACCACCTTCGAGCAGGTGCGTGGCGAAGGCGTGGCGCAGCACGTGCGGCGACACCGTTTCGGGCGCGAGACCGGCACGCAACGCCAGCGCGCGCAACAGCTGAAACAGACGCACGCGAGTAAGGTGCGGCGTGCCGTTCGGGCCGCCCGCGCCGTCGCCGCCTGATCGGTTCACGCCGGCGGGGAATACGAACCGCGATGCGCGTTGCTTGCTTGTCCCGCGTAGCGACAGCCAGCGCGAAAGCGCGACGCGCGCGCGCTCGCCGATCGGGGCCATGCGCTGCTGGCCGCCCTTGCCGGTAATCATCAGGAAGGGCGCGTCGCGCGGCGCGGCCGACAGCGGCAGCGACACGAGTTCGCTCGCGCGCAAGCCGCTGCCGTACAAAAGCTCGATGAGGGCGAGCGATCGCACCGCCTGTGGCGCATCGCCGACCGCCTCCGCCTCGGCGCGGGCGAACAGCGCGTCGATCCCCCCGTGTGAGAGCACGCGCGGCAACGGTCGGCGCGCGCGCGGGCAGGGCAGCGCCTGCGAAGGATCGTCGGGCCGCCAGCCTTCGTCGACGAGGAAGCCGTAGAACCGGCGCAGCGCCGAGCATTTGCGCGCGACGCTTGATGGAGCCAAGTCCGCCCACGCCGGGCTCAGCGCGCCGATCGCCGCCGCGTCCGCCCGCACAAGGTCACCGACGATCCGCGCGGCACCGGCAAGATCGCGCCGGTACGCGGCCAACGTGTTGGCGGCCGCGCCGCGCTCCGCCGACAACATCGCCAGGAAGGCCTCGATCGCCGACTCAATCGCACCGGCCGCCATGTCAGACGCAGGCCGGCCTAACCACGCGCCACCGCCTCGGCCGCGATCATCCGCGCCTCGGGTTCGAGCCCGACGCGGCGCAGCGCCGAGACGATGTGATAGAGGAAGCGCGGGGTCATCCTGTCCCACCCGTCGCCCTGCATCCCGACGCCGGCGAGCAGCGCGACGAGTTCCGGGTTGCCCGTCTGCGCCGCGCGATCGATCAGCTGTATCCAGTGAGTCCTCCCGCCCAAGCCGACATCGAGCCGGCGCGCCTGATCGTTCGCTGTATCGATCGGGATGCGGCCAAGCCCGGCAAGCCCGGCGAGGAGGAATCCCGACTTGCGCTGGCGGGGGCTGCGATCGCCGCTCGCGAAGCCCTGGATCGCGCGCCCGTCGACCCCGCCCAGGGGTTGCGGGGCGGCGAGCACGAGCTGCGCCCAGGCGAGGCCGCCGCTCTTCACCGTGGCGGACCAAAGCGCGGCGTTGGCATCGAGCCCGGCGGCAAGCATCGCGGCGACGAGATCGTCGGCGTCATCGGCGAACGCATCGCCGGTGGGGATACGCGCGGCCGCATAGGCGGTCAGCACGAGCCGCGCATAGCGCGCCGCAGGCGTATCGACGTCGCTCCACAGCGAGCGCATCGCCGCGACGCGCGCCGCCAACGTCTCCGCCACATAGGCATCGCGCAAGGTGCCCGAGCGATCGGACCAGTCGCCGGTAACATCGTCGGTCGCGTAGATCTGGCCGTAGAGGTCGACCATCGCCACGCTCGACAGCACGCCGTCCGCGCCCGCCTGATCGGCGGCGGCGGCGCGCGCGGCGAGGCCCAACATCGGCGCGAGCGCGGCCGTATCGGCGTAAGTCCACGCTATCCCGCGCATCAGCCGATCGGGCGGCGTCAGCCCGGTGGCAAGCGTCAGCCCATAGCGCCAAGGGGTCATGTCATCGACGCCATCCCACTCGATCGTCACCGCGCGTCGCGCCTTGCCTGCGGCACCGGCGTATTTCTGCGCGAGCAGGATGTCGATGCGGGGCATCAGGCCACGCGACAACGCGCGATCGAGCCGCGCGAGCGCGCCGCCGTCGCCGCGAAACGCCGCGCATATCGCATCGGCTACCTGCCACGGCGGATCGGCGCGCCCGCCCGGCCGAGCGGCGATCAGCGGGCAGATGCCGGTGAAGTCGGCGGTCGACACATAGGCGTCGAACGCCGCGTCGCTGAGCGCTGGCGTATACTCGGCGGGATCGATATCCTGCACCAGCGCGCGCGCCGCGTCGCCCTCCCCCATGCGCACCAGCAGCGCCGCGCGGATCGCGGCGAAGTCGGCAGGGTCCATGCCCATGGGGGCGGTCAGCCGCGAGGCCAGCGCGCGGCGCAGCAGGATATGCCCCCAGCGCGACACCAGCCGGCCGCGATTGCCGACGATCGCCGCGCGCACGAGTGAGGCGTCCTGCGCCGCCAGCGAGCCTTGCGGCAACCCGCCTTCGGTTTCATCGATCACGCCCGCTTGCGTCAGCGCGCGGCCCGCCGTGGTGAGCGTCGCATCGACGGCACCCGCCTGGCCGAGCACGGCGCTAAGTTGATCGGGTGACATCGCCTCGAGCGCTTCGATCGAGGGCAGCTGTCCAGGTGTGGGCGCGACGACGCGCCCCGCGCGCGCGCCCTGCGGCGCGAGCGGCAACGATTGCACGACCGGGGCAGCAATGGTCCGGGCCGGCGCCGACGATGACGGCGGCGGGGGCGGCGATGCGGATGGCGATGGTGCGGGCGCGGGCGTTCTTGCCCGAGGCGAGCGAGCCGCGCGCGAGGTCGGCTCGGTCGCGGGCGTCGCGCGGGCGCGCGACGGAGGGGGGCGCGTTCGCGACGGCGGCGGCGGGGTATCGAAGCCGGGTGGTAGCAGCGATTCGGGTGCCTGCTGCGCCAGGGCCAGCGCGGAAGTCAGCATCAGGCCACCGACGACGGCGGCACGAATGAGCGCCGCGCGAGTCATCGCGACGCCGCGTCGCTGACGGCTTGGGGTCGGACAGGCTCGACGATCGCGCGCAACGGCCGGCGTCCGCCATCGATCCAGGCATAGGCGATCACCGCGAGCACAACGATCAGGATCGCCGCGATGCCCATCCTCCACGGCCCCCGCATCCGCTTTGCCACCCGCACCCTGCCCGTCCAGACATCTGCTCGTCCCGAACACCAGGATCGGCGTAGGCCGCCGCGGGCGTCCGCTTGCGCTGCGACCTAGCGCATCTATAGGCGGGATCGCAATGAATGTCGTCGATCCGCCGCTCTCGCCGTCCGAGGTGCAGGCCATCGTCCGACGCATCGATCGCCCGATCGCGCTCGTCGGCATGATGGGGGTGGGCAAGTCGAGCGTCGGCAGGCGGCTGGCGGCGCAGATGCGTCTGACCTTCGCCGATGTCGACGATGAGATCGAGGCATCGGCGCGGATGACGATCCCCGAGATCTTCGCGCGTTTCGGCGAGGCGTATTTTCGCGATGGCGAGCGGCGCGTGATCGCGCGGCTGATCGAGGACAACGGCGGGCACGGCGTGATCGCCACCGGCGGCGGCGCGTTCTGCAACGATCGGACGCGCGCGCTGCTCCTCGATCGTGCGATCACGGTATGGCTCGATGCCGACGTCGAGACGCTGCTTGAACGCACCGCGCGCAAGGTCAATCGTCCGCTGCTGCAAGCGGGCGATCCGCGCGAAGTGCTCACCCGCCTGCGAACCGAACGCGCGGTCGATTATGCGCAGGCGCCGATCCACGTATCCAGCGGCGGCGGCGCGCACGAGCGGACCGTGGCCAGCGTCTTGCGCGAGATCGCGGCATGGCTGTGACCATGGCGACGATACCCGTCGGCATCGCTGGGCGGCCTTACGAGGTGCGCGTCGGCACGGGGCTGCTCGCGGATCTGCCCGCGCAGGCCGGCGGCCTGTTGCGCAAGCGACGCGTGCCGATCGTTACCGATCATAACGTGCATGCCGCCTGGGGGCAGACACTCGCGTCAGCGCTCACCGCCACCGGGCATAAACCCGTCTGGCACGTCCTGCCGCCGGGCGAGGCGACCAAGAGCTGGGAGAGCCTCGCCGCCACGGTCGACTGGCTGCTGGGAGAAGAGGTCGAGCGCGGTGATGCCATCGTCGCGCTCGGCGGCGGGGTGATCGGCGACCTGACGGGGTTCGCCGCCGCGATCCTGAAGCGCGGGTGCAATTTCATCCAGCTGCCGACGACGCTGCTTGCGCAGGTCGATTCGAGCGTCGGCGGCAAGACCGCGATCAACACCGCCGCAGGCAAGAACCTGGTCGGCGCGTTCCATCAGCCGGCGCTGGTGCTGGCCGATCTGGCCGCGCTCAACACGCTGCCGGCGCGCGAATTGCGCGCGGGCTATGCCGAGGTGGTCAAGTACGGCCTCATCGCCGATGCCGATTTCTTCGCCTGGTGCGAGGCGAACGGCGCGGCAATGATCGCCGGGAAGGCGGACCATCGGGCTTTTGCAGTCGCGCATAGCGTGGCGGCGAAAGCGGCGACCGTCGCGGCGGACGAGCGCGAGACCACCGGACTGCGCGCTCTGCTGAACCTTGGCCACACGTTCGGCCACGCGCTCGAGGCTGAGACCGGCTTCTCCGACCGGTTGCTGCATGGCGAAGCGGTCGCGCTCGGCATGGTGCTTGCTGCGCGCTATTCGGCGCGGCTAAGCCTGATGACCGGCGCGCAAGCCGGGCGGATCGCCGCGCATTTCGCCGCTGTCGGTCTGCCCGCCACGTTGGCGGAGGCGGGAGTCGCCTGCCGCGGCCAGGCGCTCGTCACACACATGCTGCACGACAAGAAGATGGACGCGGGCACGCTGCCGTTCGTGTTGATGCGCGGCATCGGGGCTGCATTCCTGGCGCGCGACGTCGTGCTCGATGATGTCGCGGCGTTTCTGGATGGCGAGCTTGCGTGGCTGCCGCATGGCGCGCTTGCCGACGATGAAGGGAATGAACGATGACCGACGTGACGACCGACGTGACGATCCGCCGCGCGCTGCTGTCGGTGTCGGACAAGGCCGGCCTCGCCGATCTCGGCCGCGCGCTGGCGGCGCGCGGGGTCGAGCTGGTCTCGACGGGCGGTACGGCGACGGCGCTACGCGAGGCGGGACTGGCGGTGTGCGACGTCGCCGACCTGACCGGCTTTCCCGAGATGATGGACGGCCGCGTCAAGACGCTGCACCCGATGGTGCACGGCGGGCTGCTGGCGGTGCGTGACGATACGGCGCACGCGGCGGCGATGGCGACGCACGGTATCGGCGCGATCGACCTCGTCGTCGTCAATCTCTACCCGTTCGCGCAGACCGTGGCACGCGGGGCTGCGCGCGACGAGGCGATCGAGAACATCGACATTGGCGGCCCCGCGATGATCCGCTCGGCGGCGAAGAACCACGCCTACGTCGCCGTCGTCACTGATCCGCACGATTATCCAGCGCTGCTTGACGAACTCGACTCGGCCGAAGGCGCGACGCGGCTGGCGTTTCGCAAGTCGATGGCGGCGCGGGCCTTCGCGGCGACGGCCGCCTACGACGCGGCGATCGCGGGATGGTTCGCGGGCGTGGACCAGCCGACGCCGTTCCCGCAGACGCGGACGATGGCGTCCACGCTCGTCAGCACGCTGCGCTATGGCGAGAATCCGCACCAACTGGCCGCGCTCTATCGTTCGGGCGGGACGCAGGCTTCGGGCATCGCGCAGGCGCGGCAGGTTCAGGGCAAGGCGTTGTCGTACAACAATTACAACGACGCCAACGCGGCGCTCGAACTGGCGGCCGAGTTCGCCGGATCATCGCCGACGGTGGTGATCGTCAAACACGCCAACCCGTGCGGCGTCGCCACGCGCGCGACGCTGGTCGAGGCGTGGCACGAAGCGCTGGCTTGCGATTCGGTAAGCGCTTTCGGCGGCGTCGTCGCCACCAACGCGCCGCTCGACGGGCCGACCGCCGAGGCGATCTGCGCGATCTTCACCGAGGTGGTGGTGGCACCGGGCGCCGACGACGCAGCGCTCGCCACCTTCGCGCGCAAGAAGAACCTGCGGCTGCTACTGGTCAATGCGCTGCCCGATCCGCGCCGGCAGGGGCAGTCCGAAACCGTGATCGCGGGCGGCGTGCTGGTGCAGGAGCGCGACTCCGGCACGATCACGCGCGATGACCTCAAGGTCGTGACGCGCCGCGCGCCGACCCCGCGCGAGATCGACGATTGCCTGTTCGCTTGGATCGTCGCGCGGCACGTCAAGTCGAATGCGATCGTCTATGCGCGCGATGGCGTCACCACCGGGATTGGCGCGGGGCAGATGAATCGGCGCGATTCGTCGCGCATCGCCGCCGCGAAAGCTCGGGAAGCCGCCGAGACGCAGGGTTGGGACGCGCCGCGCACGCAAGGCAGCGCGGTCGCGTCGGACGCGTTCTTCCCGTTCGCCGACGGTTTGCTCGCCGCGGCCGAGGCGGGCGCGACCGCGATCATACAGCCGGGCGGCTCGATTCGCGACGACGAGGTGATCGCGGCGGCCGACTCGGCCGGGCTGGCGATGGTGTTCACCGGGATGCGCCATTTCCGCCATTGAGCGGGTGTGCCCACGCCGGCAACCAGTGGAAAACCTTGCGAAATTAACCCTTTATCCTAACCAAGCGGTTCAAAATCGCGGCAAGTCGTTTGGGCCACTCTTGGATTAACGCAGGTGAACCTTGTAAGGGTTTTCCCTGATCCAGGAGTGATCCCCATGACGACCTACACCGTCACGACCACCGCGCAGTTGTTGAAATATGCCGGCTCAAGCGTCAGCGGCGACACGATCCTGCTAAAACCGGGCACCTATAGCGCTGTATCGATCGCGAACGTCGTGAAGCCGGGCAATGTAACGATCGCGTCCGCGGACCTAGCGCATCGTGCAGTACTGACCGATCTGACGGTCAAGAACAGCGCCGGCCTGACGTTCAGCGGCGTCGAGTTCGCCGGCTCTCGCGATCTGCCGTTCCAGGTGCAGTCGTCAAGCCGCATCGTGCTCGACAAGCTCGACGTCCACGGCTCGCTCAACGGTACGTCGCACGACGATTATCGCGGTATGCTGATCCGCAACAGCAACAACGTCACGGTCAGTAACTCGCATTTCCACGAACTGACCGATGCGCTCGGCCACATCGATTCGCGCGCCATCACGTTTTCAGGCAACAGCTTCGATACGATCCGCGACAACGGCATCGTCGGCGGGGGTACGTCGAACATCACCGTGTCGAACAACACCTTCACCAACTTCGATCATGTTGGCGATGTCCATCCCGACGCGATCCAGTTCTGGACCACCAACACCACGGCCTCGGCGAGCGACATCACCGTCACCGGGAATGTGTTCTCGCGTGGGACGGGCAGCGTCATCCAGGGCGTGTGGATCAAGGATGACGTCGGCACGCTGCCGTACCGGAACGTGACCATCACGGACAACGCGGTCGTCGGCGGGGCTTACAACGGCATCGTGTTGACCGGCGCAAGGAACGCGACGATCTCGGGCAACGTCGTGATCGGCGCGGGCGACCAGCCAAGCTGGATCGGGGTCAAGGATGTCGCTGCGGTGACCATCACCGACAACGAGGCGTCGAGCTTCAATTTCGTCAATTCAGGCGTCACATCGTCGGGCAACGTACAGACTGCAGTCGTCGCGACCCCGCGCCTTGCTGCGGGCAACGCCGCGAAGTTCGATGCCTCGAGCGCGGCAAGCTATTTCGGCGTCGCGCTGCTGGGCTTCGTCGATGGCCCTTCGACCACCGGACATACCTATAACTTCGCCGAGACGCGCATCGACGGCACCGGCGGGGCGGACCGGCTAAGCGCCGCCACGATCGGCGCATCGCACCTCTACGGGTACGATGGCAACGACAGCCTGAACGGCGGCAAGAACGGCCTCGTCAGCACGCTCGAAGGCGGGAAGGGCGATGATACGTACACGATCTATCAGCCACAGGATGTCGTGATCGAGCAAGCGAACAGCGGCTACGACACCATATATACGTCGGTCGATTACACGCTCGGCGCTAACGTCGAGGCGCTGCGTGCCTCGGCGGGCGGGCTTACGCTGCACGGCAACGACAGGGCCAACACTCTCGTCGCGCACGCGGGCGGTAGCGTATTGTACGGCGAGGGCGGCGACGACGTGCTCCAAGGCGGCGCGGGCAACGACCAGTTGTTCGGCGGCGACGGCGCCGATCGCATCACGAGCGGCGGTGGCAACGATTATATCGAAGGCGGCGCGGGCAACGATGTCCTCGTCGGCGGCGCGGGGCGAAACGTGCTTCTCGGCGGCACCGGTAACGATACGATCGAGGGCGGTCCGGGCGTCGACACGCTGACCGGCGGCGCGGGCGCGGATACGTTCGTCTTCCGCAACGGGGATTTCAACGCGTCCGACATGACCGGCAGCCGCGACGTGATCACGGATTTCAAGCCCACCGAGGGCGACCGGCTGTCACTGAGCGCGATCGACGCGAACACCAGAACCGCCGCCGACGACGCGTTCACCTTCATCGGCACGCAGGCATTCCACGGCATCGCGGGCGAACTGCGCTATTTCGCTGACGGAGACGGCATCACGGTCACCGGCGACACCAACGGAGACAGGATCGCCGACCTCGCGATCCACCTGACCGGGATGACGACGATCGTCGCGAGCTCGATCTATCTGTGAGCGAACGGGCTGCGCTTAACTCCCGCACCCGTCCGTCCTGAGCTCGTTGAAGGACTGTCTTTCATTCGCGCCGAGCCCTGCGCTGAAGATCAAGTACGTTCCTTCGACAAGCTCAGGATAGGCGGGCTGGACGAACCGCAATCTACCCGAGCACCTGCACATATTCGACGATCACTCCGCGTGTGGGAGCGGGGCCGAGAAAGTTGCACAGGAAGTTGCCTGCGCCTTTCACCGCGACGGGCTCGACCATGGCGATGCCCCGGCCCGCAAAATCGGCGGTCAGCGCGGCGATGTCGGGCACCGCGAAGGCGATGTGGTGGATGCCGCCCGCGCCCTTGTTGAACCGCGCCAGCGAGCCGCCGTCGGGCACGACGAACTCGATCGGCGATCCGCCACGCACGGGACTGGTGAAGATGCACAGCGCCTGGAACTGGGCGACATATCCTCGATAGCTTTCGGTCAGGCCGAGCAATTCCATCTGCATCGCGACCGCGGCTTCGTCGGGCTGGACGATGCCGACATGGTGCAGCGGCGGATTATCGAGCATGTGCGAGCGTCCTTTCGAGCGCGCGCCGCAGCCCATCGTCTTGCGCGATCCGCTCGCCAAGCCACGCGGTGATCGCCCGCGTGCCATTGGCGTTCGAGTGGCCATAGTCGCTGTACAACCGATAGTCGCTGGCGACGAAATCGGGACGCAGGATGGGCCCGAGCGAACGATAGAAGTCCTGTTCGCTGACCGGGCTGTTGTCGTGATAGACCGGCAGCTGCACGAAGATCAGCGTCGCGCCGTGCGCGCGGGCAAGGGCCGCTATCGCGCGGGTGTACGCGCGTTCCGGCGCGAACTCGTATTCGGCCAGACGCGCGGGCAGCACCGGCGCGTTGCGACGGCTGACCGCCTTTCGCGCCGCCGCCGCAAGCGCGACCGGATCGACGAGGTGATCGCGGTCGACGATTCTGCCGTCGGGCAAGTGGATGGTCGTGGTCGAATCGAAATCGGTTCCCGGATAGGCGACGGGGTCGAGCCGCGTCGCATCGCCGAACAGCGCGGGGGCGAGCGTTTGCACGAACAGCGATAGCTGGCGATAGGGCAACAGCGCGACGTCGTTCGCATAGTCGAGGTTGATCAGCTTGGGCGCGGCGAGCACGTCGCGCGCATCGGCGAGATCGCGGAACGCGGGATGCCCTTCGCGCGGCATTTGCTCGACCACCGACACGACCAGCAGCTTCACCTCGGGGTGATCGTGCAGTAGCCGCTTGACGATGGCGTATCGCATGTTGCCACCTTCCTGCGGCATCGACAGGTTCGCGACGTCGATCGGCCGATCGAACGTCGCGCGCAACGCCCGCTGCAACTGCGGCCCGCTGATCCCCGCGCCGAGCCGCGAATTGCCGACGATCGCGACGTCGATCGGCGTCCTGTCGAACGTGATGCGCTCGTAAACCCACCGGCTGCGGAACTGGATCGTCTTCGCAAGTTGCTGATAGCGGATGTACGGATCGTGCGGCAGCGCGATCGTGACCGCGCAAAGCGCGAGCACCGTCAGCGCGATCGCGGCGAACAGCAGCGCGGGCGAGGTCCAGCGCAGGCCCGTTGGCGCGTCCGGCGTGGAGGATGGGCTCGGCATCGTCCTTCGTTCGTCCTCAGAAGTTGAAATAGATGAATTCGGTGGTGCCACGCATGATGAAGGCGATGCCGAAAAACAGGAATACGCCGATTACGATCGCCCAGCCGACGTTCGGCCGCCAGCGCGGCCAGAGCCGCGGCTGCGCGACCTTTTCCCACTTCGCCCATTCGAGCGCGGGCTCGGCATAGGTCATGACCTGCTGCGTGTTGGGCAGGATGAAGACGATCAGCCCGCCCGTCACCAGCATTGCCAGCATCGCGCCCGATCCCAGCGGCACGAGCACCGACCAGCCGCCTCCAAACCCATCGAAGCCCAGCATCGCCCTGAACATCGATCCGGTCACGTGGACGTTCGCCGCGCGGAACGGCACGATGGCCGCGACGAAGCACGCCACCGTCAGCGCGTGCGCGAAGGCGATCGAGGCCCGCCCCTGCGGGTACTTGCGGCGCGGCTTCTTGCGCCAGAAGGCCCACGCTTCATACGTCGCGATGAACACACCGTGCATTGCGCCGAAGATGAAGAAATTCCACGCCGCGCCGTGCCATGCGCCGATGATGATCATCGCCAGCAGCGTCGGCAGCAGCGTCGACACCGCGAGGAAGGCGAACACGTCACGGAAACGCGCGGCGGCGAACCGCGCGAGCGGGATCGAGATCGGCTGGAAGATATAGCTCTGCACGAACCGGCTCAGCGTCATGTGCCAGCGCCGCCACAACTCGGCCATGTTCGCGGATTTGAGCGGCGAATGGAAGTTCAGCGGCAGCAATACGCCGAACATGCGCGCGAGGCCGATCGCCATGTCCGAATAGCCGGAGAAATCGAAGTAGATCTGCAACGTGTAGGCGGCGGCGGCGAGCCACGCGCCGGCCATGCCGAGGCCGTGTGCGCCCCCGCTCGCCACGGATCCGCGCGCCGCATCGAACAGCGGGCTCGCATAGAGCGCGGCGGTGTCCGCCAGCACGGTCTTCTTGAACAATCCGATCGCGAATATGGCGAGGCCGATCACGATGTGCCGCGAGGCGCGAGCGGGCTCGGGGCGCAGCGCGAGTTGCGGCGCGAGCTCCGAATAGTGCACGATCGGCCCGGCGATCAGCTGCGGAAAGAACAGTACGAACGTGACGAATTCGCTGATCCGGCCAAGGCGCACCTTGCCGCGATCGATATCGAACAGCAGCGCGATCTTCTGGAACGTGAAGAACGATATCGCCAGCGGCAGCACGATGTAATGCAGCGCAAGCCCCAGCCCGGTCGCGGCGTCCAGGTTGGCGATGAAGAAATCGAAGTATTTGTAGTAGAAGAGCAACCCAAGGTTGAACGACACGCCCGCCGCGAGCAGCCAGCGCGCCCTCCTCCCGCCGCGCGACGCGCCTTGCAGCTCGCTGTCTTTGGCGCGCTGCATCGCGCTGTCTTTGGCACGCTGCAGCGCGGTGGCGAACCCATAGTTCACCATCATCGCGAACAGCAGCAGCAGCAGGTAACGCGGCGCCCAGTAACCGTAGAAGAACATGCTCGCGGCCGCGAGCCAGGCGAGACGCGGGCGACGCCGCCCGGTCGCGGCGAGCAGCCAGTAGATCGCCAGCGTGATCGGCAGGAAGCCGAACAGGAACGGGATCGAATTGAAAAGCATCGCGTGGGCGGATCAGCCTTCAGGCCCGCGATGCGCTGATCGCGCAGGCGATCGCCGTATCGCTCATGCCGCCTCCGTCTCCCCCGATGCCGATGCCGGCCGCGGCGCGGCGAATATCCGCATCGGCAAGGCGGGCGCCGGGTATCCGGACAGGTCGAGGACCCAGCGCGTGCCGCCACCGGGTGCCTCGCCATCGGGCGCGAAGCCGAGGCTTGCGTAATGATCGGCGACCATCGCGTTCTTGGCCGACGGAACGTATACGCCGACCAGCCGCGTCGCGCCGTCCGCGCGCGCCGCCGCGACCAGATGAGCGAGCATCGCCTCCTGCACGCGGCGGCCGAGGACGCGGCAGCTCATCAGCCAGGTGTCGATCTCCCACCACGCGCCGCGCTTGTCGGCGATCACCACCGCGATCAAGCCGTGGTCGCCGAACCGGTCGGCGAGCCGCGCCTGTACCAGGAACCGCGCGGGATCGACCTCTCGCGTCGCGATTTCCGTCTCCCCATAGCGCCGCGTGGTAAGATTGAACTGGTTCGACTTGTTGATCAGCTGAGCCACCCTCGCCCGATTGCGCGCATCGACCGGGCCGATCGTGCAAACCATGGCGAGCGAGGCCAGATAGCCGTCCATGTCGGACGCCGTCGCCATCAGTGCGGTACGTTCGGCGTTCGACTGGTAGAGATCGGCACGCGCGCGATCCTCGTCGAGGAATGCGATCGTCTCGAAGTACCCGGCGGCCGCGAGCATGCGGGGGAACAGCGCGGGATCGTCGGGCAGCTCGGGCACGCCGACCAGCGGCAGTTCGCGCCGCACCTGCTCGCGCTCCGCCGGATTGTCGTCGAGAAACACCAGCGCGTCGACGCCGATGTTCAGTGCTTGCGCGATCGCGCGCAAGTTGCTCGCCTTGTCGGCCCAGTTCGCCTGGAACACCACGATATCGCTCTCGCGCAGCAGCATCTCGACGTGCTCGCGAAACGGCAGCCGCGCGGCCGCATCCTCGTTTTTCGAGCATACCGCGAGCACGACGCCGCGCGCGCGCAGCGCCAGGGCCATGCGCTGGATCGCGACGAACGCCTCGCCGGCGGCCGAGCCGGGCCCAAGCGCGATCGCTTCGAGCCCGTCATCGCCGATGATCCCGCCCCACAGCGTATTGTCGAGATCGAGCACGAGCGCCTTTTTCGCCCGGCCGCGCGCCGCGCCGACGATGCGCGCGACGAGATCGGCGTAGGCGGGAATGTAATGCGGCGAAAAAGATAGCTTCGAGGCGTGCCAATGGCCGGGATCGTCCCACCGCTCGAGGCCGATGCCCGCGGCGAGCCGATCGACGTCGACCAGCACGATTCCGCCTTCTCGCGCCCATTGCGCAAGCCGCGCGTTGAATTCGCCGACCATCGCGAAGACCGAGCCCGCTTCGCACCGGTCGAGGTTGCCGAACAACGGCTCGATCGGCGGCGACATCGTCTGCACTAGAATCGGGCCCGTCACCGCCCTGCGCAGCCCCTCGACGATCAACCGCACGCGGTGCAGCGCGGCGTCGACCCGCGCCTGCGGCACCTCGCCCGCGATCGCCGCCTCATCGAGCCCGGCCAAGCGTCGGTCGAGCGCGACCAGCGCCATGTCGAGGCCCGCCGCGTGCAACGGCCCGGTGCGATCGGCCGCTTCCTGCACCGCGCTCCCATAGCGGCCCTCGACGACATCGAGCAGCACACCGTGGCGCACAGCCGAGCCGATCAGCGCGGGCGCCAGCAACGCCAGCGTGCCGTCGCCGATCAGCCCGAGCTTGACGCGCGTGAAGGGCGCGATGTCGGCGCGGGCGGCGGTATCGATCGACGCGGCGAGCTTGCCGGCGACCTTCGCGATCCTGGCGAGTTGTGCGTCGTCGAGGCGATGGCACGCGAGGCCGATCAGTCGTTCGCGCGCCGATTGGCCCGCCGCGCCGCCCGCCGTCACGTCATCACCGATAGTCTTGGCGAGCTGGCGCAGATCGCCCGACAAGGGCGGTAGCCAAGCTAGATCGGAGAGCACTAGCCCGGCGCGCCGATGCAGGAACGCTGTTCAGCCAGGGCGGTCAACGCTTGGCCCGCACCGTGTCGACAAGTTCGCCGACGTTGCCGAGGCCTTCGATCTCCGCATTGGTGAACTTGACGCCGAACGCGCGTTCGATCGCCACGATCAAGCGGATGTGGCTGAGGCTGTCCCACTCCTCGATATCGGCGGCGGTGGTTTCACGCGTTATCGTCAGGTCATCGAGATCGAACGTGTCGATCATGATGTCCCGGATCTTGTCGAGAATGACGTCGTCCACACCGTAACTCCCGTTGCGTCTCGGCCGCCGCCATGCGTGGCCGGCACGCTTCCAACGCTTCGCGATTGCAGATTGCCCCAACGCGGCGACCGTACAGACATTTTCTATCCTGCAAAAACGGTTAATAAGCGCGGCGCGACAAGGTTTTCGCCGATACGGAGCATACCCATGGACTGGAAACCCGGCGTGGGTCGCGCGTGGCCTGCCATCGGTGCGGGCACGTTCGCCATCATCGCCGCCGCCGGGACTATCGTCGGCGCGGTGGCCGTGCAGGCGGGCGCGCGGGCGCTGACCGCCACCCCCGACACGCTCGCCGCCGTGCTCCAGGCGGTGCGCGGGGGGCAGCGGGTGGTGCTGGCGCCGGGCACTTACGGCGACGTCACGCTTCCTCGCCGCACCTTCGCGCCGGCGCTGGCGATCGACGCGACCAGGGCGCGCTTCACCGGCCTGATGATCCGCAACGTGGGCGGCGTAGCGATCGAAGGCGGCACGGTCGAAGGTCCGCGTGAGCGCGCCGCGACCATCACGGTCGATTTCTCGCACGACATCGCGCTCCGCCACATGCGCACGAGCGGATCGGTCGTCGGTGTCTCGGTGTCGCGCAGCCGCGCGGTGCTCGTTGCCGACAGCGTGTTCGACGGCATGCGTTCGGACGGCGTCAACATCGCCGGATCGCAGGACGTGCGGATCGAGCGCAACGTCTGCCGCAACTTCACCCCGACGTTGCCGATCTATGACGCTGCGGGAAAGCTGGTGAAGGACGGCAACCATCCCGACTGCGTGCAGGGCTGGTCGATCGTCGGACGCCCGCCGAACGCCCGGATCGCCGTGATCGGCAACAGCGGACGCGGCTGGATGCAAGGCGTGTTTTTCGGCAACCCCGGCCAGGGCGGGATCGATGGGATCGTGGTGCAGGGTAATACGTTCGACCTGTCGTTGTTCAACGGCATCGCGCTGACGGAGGCGCGGGGCGCGCGCGTCACCGGCAACACCGTGCGGACTATACCGGGCGCGCGGATGCTCAACTATCCGTTCAAGCCGGTCACCGCCTGGATCAAGCTGATCGGCGGCGGTGACGCGATCGTCTGCGGCAACACGGTCGATGCGCCCAAGCTCAGCCCCGAACACGGCCCCTGTCTCGCGGCGATGCGATAGAATTTGATCGGACGACCTACCCGTCTATCCTCGTCACTTTCAGACCCGGTTGAAACGCTCGCCCTTTCCGGACAAAAGTTGCGCGGCATTCAGGTGATCGACAGACTGTCCTTGGGAGGCGCGTTAATCACGCCGATCACCGGCACATCGGCCGCCGAGACCAGATCATCGACCCCGCGCACCCGCCGACGCAGGAATTCGAGGATCAGCGCCACGAGCACCCCGATGACGAGACCCAGGCCGAACGATCCGATGAGCACCAGCGGCAGCTTGGGCGATTCGGGCCAGGTCGGCGGAGACGCCGCCGCCATCGGCACCACGGTGAAGTCCGATGCGGTCGATTGCTGGCGCAGCACCGCGGCGCGCGCCGCCATCGTCTGGTACTGGTCGCGCAGGACCTGCACGTCCGCCGCCATCCGTTTCGCTTCCTCGACCTTGTCCTTTTGCGCGAGGACGCGTGCGCCTTCGGCCTGGACCGCGCTGGCGACCGACGGACCCGAATTGACCGTGCGCGGCGCGCTGCCGACCGGCGCGGAAGCGAGCGCGGCGCGCTGCCGACGCAGCTCCTGGATCGCGGGATGATTGGGGCCGAGTTGTGACGCTTGGTTGGCGATCTGCGCGTCGATAGCGGCGATCCCGGCGGCGTTCGGATTGGCCACCGATCCGCCGACGATCGTCGTACCTCCCGTGTTGGGCGCGGCGTTGGCGAGCGCCTGCAGACGCGCGGAGGCGGCGTCCGAATTGTTGTCGAGCAGCACGATGCCGTTCGCGCGCTGGAACGCAACGAGCTTCTGCTCGGCGCCCTCCCGCTGGGTGCGCACTTCGTCCATCTGCCGGCCAAGCAATTCGGCCGCCTGCACCGCGTCGCGCCGTTTGCCCGCGGTAGCCTCGTCGACATAGGCCTGGCGCACCGCGTTCGCCATCGTCGCGGCATCGTTGGCGGACGGCGCTTCATATGTGATGTCGATGAAGTTCGTCTGCTGAAACTGCTGCGCGACGACGTTCTTGGTGATCTGCTGCGCGATCCAGTGGTCGAAATCGAGCACGTCGGCGCGATCGGCATTGGCATCGCGGTAATCGCGATAGGCCGCCTGCTGGTTGGGATCGTTGGTCCAGCCCAGATTTTCCGCCGCGCGCGCGGCGACGCGGTAATCCATGATCACCTGCGCTTCGGTTGGAATATACGTCCGCGCAAAGTTCGCCGAAATCTCGTCCGCCGCCAGTGGATCGGGCTTGTTGACATCGAGCATGACGCGCGAAGTCGCGGCATAGGTGCGCGGGAGGATCGCGATCGCGAGGAGGCCGGCGGCAAAGCAGGCGACCGTGGCGACGATGACGATCATGCGCCTCGCCCACAGAATGCGGAAGAACTGGACGATGTTCATGCAATCCCTCCGGTCATGTTCACGCGATCCCCCCGGTAATCATGCCGACCTCCGCCCGCATCATCGAGGCAAACGCATCCGCCTTGTCGTGGGACGCGTGGTGGCCCGCAACCACAGGCCACGCCCATGTGGCGTTCCGAGTAGTGCCCAAATGATCACGGTCAATAAGCGTAGTGACTGAACGGGTAAACCACTTCCCGAAGATAAGCGCCGTATCGGACACGAAGCCGGCGCGACGCCTTGATCGCGGTCGGCGTCGGGCTATACCGACGAGCGCGTGGGAGGAATGCGAGTTTTGCAAAGACGTTCAGGGAGCGCGAAAGCAATCGTTGCGATCTTGGCGTTGAGCCCGTCGCTGATGTGCCACGCATTGGCGCAGACGGCGTCTGGGGTCGGGGATCCATCGAGCGGCGATGCATCGAGCAGCACAACGCCCGGCGGCGACACACAGCCACCACCGCCGGCCGATCGGTCGGCCGTCGGCTCGGGTGCGCAGCCGCTGCCCGATCTGGGTCAGACCGCGGGGCAGAACGCGATCGGCGGCTCGCCGCGCGTCATCGACACTACGATCACCGGGTCCGGCTACGGCCGAACGCTGCCCGGGCTGCGCGATGGCGCGCCGGGTCAACAAGGCGTCCTAGTGCCACGTACGACGGGCCGGATCGTCCGGCACATCGACGTGCGGGCCAACGCTGCGGTCACCTACGATACGAATGCGGCGCGAACGAACGCGCTCCGCCCGATTCCTGATTTGCGCCGGCACGATTTCATCTTTCCCGTCGGGCTGGGGCTCGACATCGTGATCCCGTCAGGGGCGAACACCTATTCGCTCAACGGACTGATCGGCTACGACTTCTATCTGCATGATACCCGGCTCAACAGCGAGAACATCGATTTGTCGGGCGGATACCGCCGCGCTTTCCGGAGTTGCAGCGGCGGGTTCGACGGCGGCCTCGCGCGCAACCGCACCCAGTTCAACGAGACTGGATTCATCGGGATTGGCCTGCTCGACGCACGCCGTAACATCCAGTCGACCGAATCGATCGGCGTTTCGCTCGCATGCAACGTCACCGCCGGGCTGCGCCCGTTCGGTTCGTTCAACTTCATCCACGCACGCAACTCGTCGGTGACGCGCAGCTACGCCGATCACGACACCAAGGTGTTCGGCGGCGGCCTCGTCGATACCAGCACGATCGGCGAGATCGGCGTGGTAGGCAGCATCGAGGACACCGATTATCCCAACCGCGCCGCGAACCGCCCGGTGGGCGCGACCTTCGTGCGCACGAAAAGCATCGGCCTGTCCTTCGCGCGCCAGACCGCGCGTATCCTGCAATCGCGCGTCCAGGTGAACTACACCGCGGTCCGCGATGGCCGCGGCGGCGGATCGTTCGACGGCGTCACCGGCGACGTGTTCCTGCGTCTGATGCCCGGCAGCCGCTTCGTCTTCACGCTCACGGCCGATCGCGCCGCATCGCCGTCGCTCGAGTTCAACAGCGATTACAACCTCACGACCTCGTACGGCGGAACTGCGGCCGCGCGGATCAGCGAGCGGGTGCAGGCGAACCTTGGCTACGAGCACATGCATCGCAAGCTCTACGGCGCGGTCGCGCTGCCCGGCGAATTGCTGACGCGCGACAATCTGACGGACTATTTCGGGAGCGTGACCTACCGCATTTCCCCCCGTATCTCGTTGTTGTTGGCGGTGACGCACGAGCGCCGCACCACCAACAACGCGATCTATGATTACTCGGGCACGCGCGGCACGGTCGGCGTCAATGTCCGCATCTAGAGCTACAGCATCGACGAGGAGCCGCTTCATGCGCACATCGATCACATCTTTCCCGGCGGCCATCGCCTTGGTCGGGGGCGGCGCGGCGGCCGGCGCCGCATTGCTGGCAATCGCGCCAGCCGTATCGGCCCAGGTCCAAGCCCAGTCCCAGCCCCAGGCTGGCGCTGCGGCGGTCTCGGCCGCTTCGCCGCAGGGAGCGACGACGCCCGAGCCAGCCGGATATCTATTCGGGCCGCACGACGTGCTCAACATCGCCGTCGTGGGCCGCACCGATTTCAATCAGCAGGTCCAGGTGCAGGACGATGGCACGATCTCGCTCGCGCTGATCGGTTCGGTCACCGCTGCCAACCTCACCCCGCTGCAATTGAAGGCGGCGATAGAGGCGCGGCTGCGCAGTGGCGGATACTATCTCAAGCCCGAAGTGACCGTCACGCTCGCGGGCGCGGCCAGCCAGTACGCGGTGCTGCTCGGCGATATCGCGACGCCGGGGCTTGCCGCGCTCGACCGACCGTATCGTCTGTCGGAACTGATCGCGCGATCGGGTGGGGTCAAGCCGGGCGCCGACATCGTCACCGTATCGGCACCGGGCAGTGAATCGCGCGAGTTCTCGTTGAAGGCGATCGCCACCAATGCGAGCCCCGATCCGGTCGTCACGCCCGGCACCAAGGTCTACGTCCAGAAAGCGCAGATGTTCTATATCTATGGGCAGGTAGGCTCGCCCGGCGCCTATCCGATCGAGCCCGACATGACCGTGCGCAACGCTTTGGCCCGCGCGGGTGGGCTCTCCGCGCTCGGCTCGACCGGCAAGATCAAGATCTATCGCGGGGACAAGGAGCTGAAGCGCATCAACCTCGGCGAAAAACTGCAGCCCGGCGACACGATCAATGTCGGCGAGCGGTTTTTCTGATAGCTCATCATGACGATGACCGGCTCGCTCGACGACACGACGGTCGAAACCGCGATCGAAACCCCCAACGGCGCGCCGACCGATGGCACCTCGCCCGACGGCATCTCGCCCGATGATGAGGGGGAGCCGCCGGCGACGTTCACGCTGAACCGCGAGGTCGTGATCAAGTCGCTACCGCAGAGCACGACGGCAGAATCGATCCACGCGCTGCGTACGCACGTCGTCGCGCGGCATATCCAGGAAGGGCTGCGCGGTATCGCCCTGTGCGAGACCGAGCAGGCGGGCGGATCGTTCCTTGCGGTCAACCTCGCGATGTCGCTGGCGGAGGCGGGCGTGCGCACGCTGCTGATCGACACCAGGCTGCGCGATCCCGAGCTTGCAAACTTTATCGAGCCGTCGCGAACGCCGCTGGGCCTTGCCGACGCGATCGAGCAGGCGGACTTGCCGATCGGCAGCGCGGTGCAGTCGGTGCTGCCCGATCTGTCGCTGATGTACGCCGGCGCGGCGCGCGACAACGCGCTCGATCTCCTGGGCGGCGCGCGGTTCGCGACGATCATCGATACGTGCCTGCGCGAATTCGATTTCACGATCGCCACGACCGCACCGGCGAACCGTTTCGCCGACGGTCGCCGCGTCGCCTCGGTCCTGCGCAACGCGATCGTCGTGGCACGCAAAAACGTGACCTTCACCGCGGACGTCAACACGCTGGTCACCGAGTTGATCGGCGATCAGGTCGATGTGATCGGCACCGTTTTCAACGATTTCTGAAGGTGTTCAACGATTTCCAAAGGCTGCGGATAGGCGTGAGCCCATCTCCCGACGGGTGAAGGTGATATGACTCGATTTGGGCCGTTGTCCGCCCGCCCGGGACCTATCGGTCAAGTCGGTATGCCTCGGCGGATGGAGAGCAGCGGTTGGATCACGCGCGTCTGCTGATCGCCGTCGCGCTCGCGCTCATCGCGGCGGTGCTGACCGGGCAAGTTCTGGCGGCGCGCGGCTTTCCGATACCCGCGCCCGAGAAGCGGATCGGCTGCGTCGACGGCCTGCGCGGCTATCTCGCGCTGCTGGTGATGATGCACCACTTCGATTTGTGGACCACGCGCACGCGGCTCGGCGCGCCGTGGGGCGACAGCACGATGCTGCTGTTGCACAACTTCGGGCCGGGTGGCGTGGCACTGTTCTTCATGGCGACGGGGCTCGTCTTCTATCCGCGCATTGTCCGTGGCTTCGCGCAAGTCGATTGGCGCGCGACCTATGTCTCGCGCGTGTTCCGCATCCTGCCGCTGCAATTCGTCATAGTTGCGGTCGTGGTGGCGATCGCACTGGCGATGGCCTGGCCCGGACCGTTCGGTCAGCCGATCGCCAACGCCAGATCGTTGATCTGCTGGGCGACGAGCTACGCCGAGCCACCGCTGTTCGGCTATGCCGACGCGGGCGCGATCAACGCCTACGTGCTGTGGTCGTTGTGGTACGAATGGATGTTCTATTTGTTCGTGCTGCCGCTGCTCGCGCTGATCCGCGACGTCACCCGCGATAGGCTCCCCCGGTTCGCGATTCCCACGATCGTGCCGCTGGCCGGCCTTTCGGTCGGGCCTTTCCTTCGCCACCCGGCCGTGGTTTTCTATCTACCGCTATTCGCCTGCGGCATGATCGCGTTCGAATTGCGCGAGCGTGCGGGGGTCCGCCACCTGCTCGCGGGCGTGCCCGCCGCCGTGGTTTCGGCGCTGCTGCTGATCGTGGCGATGCTGCGGGCGACCGATCCCTATCCGTTGCCGCAGCTTGCCGCTTACGCGGTATTCTTCGCCTGCGTCGCCGCCGGCAACAGTTTCGGCGGCCTGTTCGCGTGGCGCGGCTCGATCGTGCTCGGCGAGATGTCGTTCGCGATCTACCTGATCCACGGGCTGGCGCTCTATGGGCTGTTCACCTTCATCGTGCCGCCCGACCTGCCACCCTTGCTGCTCTATGCGACGCTGCCGCTCGCCGCGATCATGGTCGTGCTGATCAGTGCCGCCGCGCATATGGTGATCGAGCGACCGGGGATCGCGCTGGGCCTGCGCCTGTCGGGCCGGCCGCGCGAAGCGTTCTTGCCCGCCGTCGAGCGCGAGACCGCCAACCTCGCGCCTTAAACGCGCGTCAGGCCGACAGCCTAGCCCGCTCGATCAAGGGCCGCCACCAGTCCTCCGAATCGAGAAACCAGCGCAGCGTCTCGGCGAAACCTCGCGCGAAATCTCGTGCGGGGACATAGCCGAGTTCGCTACGTATCTTGGCCTCGTCGATCGCATAGCGACGATCGTGCCCCTGGCGGTCGGTGACGAAGGTCTTCAGCTCGAGGCTCGACCGCCCGCGTGCCGGCGGCGCATCAGGAAAACGCGCGGCGAGCGAGGCATCGGCCGCGAACGCCGCATCGACGCCGCGTCCGATCTCCTCGATCACCATGAGATTGGGCAGTTCCTGCCCGCCACCGATGTTATATGTCTCGCCAATGCGCCCCTGCCGCAGGATCAGCTCGATCCCCCGGCAATGGTCCTCGACATGCAGCCAGTCGCGCACGTTCATCCCGTCGCCGTAGATCGGCAGCGGCC
Source organism: uncultured Novosphingobium sp. (assembly GCA_964242815.1). GTDB lineage: Bacteria > Pseudomonadota > Alphaproteobacteria > Sphingomonadales > Sphingomonadaceae > Novosphingobium. The sequence goes on along the minus strand of CAXSZV010000002.1, from coordinate 181,965 downwards.
TGCCCGACAACGCGTTAAGCGTGAACAGCGGGATCAGCTTTTCGGGAAACTGGTACGGGCCGTAATTGTTCGAGCAATTGCTCGTCGTCGTCTGCAGGCCATAGGTATGGTGATAGGCACGGACCAGATGGTCGGACCCCGCCTTCGACGCCGAGTAAGGCGAATTGGGCGCATAGGCGGTCGTCTCGGCGAACGGCGGATCCTCGGGGCCGAGCGAGCCGTAGACCTCGTCGGTCGAGACATGATGGAACCGGTGCGGCACGCCGCTGCCCCCGCCAGGCCGACCCCGACCGTCGAGCCAGACCGATTTTGCGGCCTTCAGCAGGCTGTGCGTTCCGACGACGTTGGTCGTGACGAACGCGTCGGGCCCGCTGATCGAACGATCGACGTGACTTTCGGCCGCGAAGTGCACGATCGTTGCGATTTCGCGGTCGGTCAGCAGGCGCGCGACCAGCTCGGTATTACCGATATCGCCGACCACCAGCTCGACCTGGTCGAGCCCCGCAAGGTTGGCGCGGTTGCCCGCATAAGTCAGCGCGTCGAGCACCACGATCCCATCGCCCGGCGCGCATCGACGCCAATGCCGCACGAAATTCGCGCCGATGAACCCCGCGCCACCGGTAACCAGGATATCAGCCATGGGCCACGATCTCCGCGATCATCGCGCGCAGGTTCTCGCGCCAATGCGGGACCGCGCCGCCAAGCGCGGCGAAGGTCGAACGCTTGTCGAGCACCGAATAGCCGGGCCGTATCGCCGGGGTCGGATAGTCGCTCGTGGAGATCGGGACCACCGGGGCGGCTCGTATCAATCCGGCGGCGAGCGCTTCTTCGCGGATCGCGACCGCGAAATCGTACCAGCTGGCGACGCCCGCGTCGGTGTAGTGATACACGCCGCTCAGCCCTTGGCTGGCCAGCGTCCACAAGGCCGCCGCCAGGCCGGGCGCGTAGGTCGGCGTGCCGATCTGGTCGGCGACGACTCGCACTTCGGGGCGCCCCGCCTGATCATCGTCGCGCATCAGCCGCAGCATCGTGCGCACGAAGTTGCCGCCGGTCGGCGCATAGACCCATGCGGTGCGCACAATCAGCGCGTCGGGTCCGGCGAGCCGTTCGCCGGCAAGCTTGGTGCGGCCATAGGCGCACAACGGATTGGTCGGAGCCTCAGGGGCGTAGGGCGAGCCCGATCTGCCGTCGAACACGAAGTCGGTCGAGACATGGACGAAGCGCGCTCCGTCTCGGCGCGCGGCATCGGCGAGGATGCCGACAGCGGTCGCGTTGACCGCGTGGGCCGCGTCCTCGTCGGTCTCCGCCCGATCGACCGCGGTGTACGCGGCGGCGTTAAGCACGAGATCGGGCCCGATCCGCGCCAGCATCGCCTGGACCGCGCGCGCGTCGGTGATGTCGAGCGAGGTTTTGGCGAGGCTTACGAGCTCGACGTTCGCCGGAACCGTCGCGCCGAGCGCGCGGCCGAGCTGCCCGTCGCCGCCGACGACCAGCGCCTTCACGCGAACGCCGCGACCTCGCCGAGCGGCTTGCCCGCAAGGTCCTTGGCTGAAAGCGTCGGCGTGACTCCTTCCAATGGCCAGGCGATGCCGATCGCCGGATCGTCCCACCGCAAGGCGTGTTCGTCGGCGGGCTCGTAGAATGCGGTGCACTTGTAGAGGCAGTCGGTGCCGTCCTCCAACGCGATGAAGCCATGTGCGAAGCCCGGAGGAACCCAGAACATCCGCTTGTTAGCGGCCGACAGCTCGACCCCGTGCCATCGCCCGAAGGTCGGCGACGATCGTCTGAGGTCGACCGCGACATCCCAGACGCGGCCCGCCGTCACGCGTACCAACTTGCCTTGCGGGTTGGGGTTCTGAAAATGAAGTCCGCGCAGCACACCGCGCGCCGACCGGCTGTGATTGTCCTGCACGAACGTCTGGTCGATCCCGGCGTCGGCGAAGCCCCGCGCGTTCCAGCTTTCGAGGAAGAACCCGCGCTCATCGCTGAACACGGTCGGCTCGATCACGCACAGATCAGCGATGCCGGTGGCGATCCGCTTCATGCGTGCACCATGATGCCGCCGCGCCCGATCACGCCATCGCCCCGCGCCCTTGCAGCAAAGCCATCAGGTATTCGCCATAACCGCTCTTGCGCAGCGGTATCGCGATCGCTTCCAGCCTGGCGTCGTCGATGAACCCCTGGCGCCAGGCGATCTCCTCGGGGCAGCAGATCTTGAGACCCTGCCGCTCCTCGGTCACGCGCACATAGGTCGCGGCATCGAGCAGCGAGGCGTGGGTGCCGGTGTCGAGCCACGCGAAACCCCGGCCCATGAGCTCCACAGACAACCGCCCGGCTTCGAGATACAAGCGATTGAGGTCGGTTATCTCGAGCTCGCCACGCACGCCTGGCTTCAGGTCGCGCGCCAGGGCGACCGCATCGCCATCGTAGAAATAGAGCCCCGTCACAGCATAGTTCGAACGCGGAACCGCAGGCTTCTCTTCGATCGATTCGGCGCGGCCGGCCGCATCGAACGAGATCACGCCATAGGCGGTCGGTTGCGCGACGTAATAGCCGAATACCGTCGCGCCGTCCTCGCGACGCGTCGCGCGCCCGAGCAGATCGACGAGGCCATGGCCATGGAAGATGTTGTCGCCGAGCACGAGCGCGGACGGGCGATCGCCGACGAAATCCGCGGCGATGTGATAGGCTTGCGCCAGCCCTTCGGGTCTTGGCTGGATCGCATAGCTCAGTGAGATGCCGAAGTCGGCACCATCGCCGAGCAGCGCGTGGAACGCTGCCTGGTCCTGCGGCGTCGTGATGATCATGATGTCGCGGATGCCGGCGAGCAGCAGTATCGACAGCGGATAGTAGATCATCGGCTTGTCGTAGACCGGCATCAACTGCTTCGACGTCGCGCGGGTGAGCGGATAGAGCCGCGTTCCCGATCCGCCCGCCAGAATGATGCCTTTGCGCAATGCCATGCCTTATCTTGAACTAGTAACCAATTCCTGCCTGACCGATCGGCCTCAGCCACCGTCTCGCCGCTCTTCCCGCGAGCCGAAGCGCCGCGAGTCAGGTCCGACGCCGGGCCTATCGCGCTATCCGGCTCGCGATAAGCACGCGTATTGGCAAATCGCGACCGAAAAGCATCGGAATTTTAACATCGTTGTGACATAAGCACGCTCAGAGCACGCATGAGGCGATCGGCGTGGGGTGCGGTCGCGATTGAATGTGCGACATCCGGCGGTGCTTGATGGATCAATCCGTTGTCCCGCGCATCGCGGAATCAGATGACCATCCGCGTGGCGGCGTCAGCAAGGCGACCTTGCGCACGCGAATGCGGGTGACGCTCGCGTTTCTCGATATCTTCGCGATCGTCTGTTCGTTCGCGATGGTCAGCATCCTGCATCTGGGCCGCAGGAATCATCCCGGCACCGCGCGCGAGCAGCTGCTGATCCTGATCCCGGTGTTCCTGTTCATCGCGACGCTGACGCGATGCTATTCGCCGCTGCTGATCCAGGACCGCTGGGCGAGCATCGGACGATCGCTGCGGGCGCTGGTGCTGTCGTGCGGGGCGATGGCGCTGATCGCATTCTTCGCGCGACTGGGCGATCATTGGTCGCGTGTTGGGTTCGTCATCCACGCGGTGTTCGCCGGCGCGCTGCTTGCGGGATTGCGCAACTCGTTCGGCCAGCATGCGCGGTTCCTGATCGGCGGCGAACCGTATGAGGTTTTCGTCATCGACGATGCGTTGGGGCAAGCCGTTCCCGCGCACCCCACCACCACGGCGTTCTTGCAGGAGGAATTCGATCCGACGCAGTTGTCGGCCGCATCGTATGATCGCTTCGCGCAGGCGATCGAGCACGCCGATCGGATCGTCGTGCGCTGCGCGCCCGAGCGTCGCGTCTACTGGACGCACGCGCTGAAAGGCGCCGACCTGCAAGGCGAGCTGCTGGCGCCCGAATTGGCCGAATTGAACACGCTCGATTGCAGCTTTCACCTGGGCGTGCCGACGCTGGTCGTGTCGCGCGCGCCGCTGGGGCTGCGTCACCGTGTGCTGAAACGCACGTTCGATCTCGCGATCGCGGGAACGGCGCTGCTTGTGCTCGCGCCGGTCATGCTGGTCGCCGCGCTGATCATCCGTTTGCAGGACGGTGGCCCGGTGTTCTTCCGCCAGGTCCGCGTCGGCAAATCGAACCGCCAGTTCAAGATCTTCAAGTTCCGCTCGATGTCGGTCGCCGGATCGGATCAGGCGGGCAACCGATCGGCGTCGCGCACCGATGATCGCATCACCCGGTTCGGCCGCATCATCCGCGCGACCAGCATCGACGAGCTGCCACAGCTGCTGAACGTGCTGGCGGGCGACATGAGCATCGTCGGTCCGCGTCCGCACGCGCTGGGCTCGACCGCCGAGGACCTGTTGTTCTGGGATATCGACGAGCGGTATTGGCAACGCCACGTGATGAAGCCCGGCCTGACCGGCCTCGCGCAGGTCCGCGGCTATCGCGGCGCGACGCTATGCAAGGAGGACCTGCTCAACCGCCTGCATTCCGATCTCGAATATCTGCGCGACTGGAACCTCTGGCGCGATGTCGTGATCGTGCTGCGCACGCTGAGCGTGGTGTTCCACAAGAACGCCTACTGATTTTCCGCGGAAAGCGAGACTCGCCTTCGCCCTTTCCCGATGATGGCGGGGGTGGCATGGACGCGCGGATGAGCAAGCCAGACACGATCGACTTCAACGACCGCTCCTCCACCGCGTCGCTGCTGGCGACGCGCCGCTCGGCCAAGCCGCGCATGATGACCGGGCCGGGGCCTGACGAGGCGCAGCTGCACCGCATCCTCGCCGCGGCGATCCGCGTGCCCGATCACGGCAAGCTTTCGCCGTGGCGCTTCGTGGTGATCGGCCCCGATCGGCGCGACGCTTTCGCCGACCTGCTCAAGCGCGCGCTGATCGCCGAGGAAAAGGCGGGCGGCGACAAACCGCGCGACAAGCATTTCGAAGCGGCCGAGGAATTCGCTCGCCAGGCCCCGACGCTGATCGTCGCGATCTCCGAACCCGTGCAGCCGAGCAAGATCCCGGTGTGGGAGCAGGAACTGTCGGCCGGCGCGGCGTGCCAAAACCTGCTCGTCGCCGCCCATGCGGAAGGTTTCGTCGGCGGCTGGCTGACTGAGTGGCCGGCATATTCGAACACGGTGCGCGCGGCCTTCACCGAGACCGGACGTATCGCGGGCTTCATGTTCATCGGCAGTGTCGAGCGCGACCTCGAGGAACGCCCCCGCCCCCGGTTCGAGGATGTCGTCGGCGATTGGCAGGGCTGACGCGAGCTTTGGGATAGTGCGACTTCTGAAAGGTCGCGTCCGTCAGCGCAGCAAACCGCCGAGCAGTCCGCGTGCGAAGCGGCCGAACGCCGCGCCGCCGATCGCGCTGCCGATCGTTCCTGCAGCCGCGCTCGCGGCCGAGGCCATCGGCGAGCCGCCCACGCGCCGCCCGCTCATCTGCCGGGCGACCATGCCGCCCGCGCTCGCCGCCGCGGCGCCCAACGCCGCGCGCCCGGCCTTTTCCCACATCGTCGGGGTCTGGCGCGGCTGCGCGCGTTGTGTTTCGGGTCCCTTGGTCGCGACGACCTGCGCTGCCTGCGCCGCGTCAACGCTCTTCTTTGCGAGCACCTCGGCGGCGGACTCGCGATCGACGGCGGTGTCGTACTTGCCGTCATAGGGGCTGACCGACTGGACGATCGCGCGCTCTTGGTCGGTTACCGGGCCGACCCGCGAACGCGGCGGCGCCACGAGCGTGCGCTGCACGATCGACGGGCTGCCGTCGGCCATCAGCGTCGAGACCAGCGCCTCGCCGACTTTCAGCTCGGTGATCGCAGTCGCGGTGTCGAGCTTGGGATTGATGCGGAACGTCTCCGCCGCCGCCCGAATCGCCTTCTGGTCGCGCGGCGTGAACGCGCGCAGCGCGTGCTGCACGCGATTGCCGAGCTGCCCCGCGACCTTTTCCGGGATGTCGATCGGGTTCTGGCTGACGAAATAGACGCCGACGCCTTTCGACCGCACCAACCGCACGACTTGCTCGACCTTGTCCATCAGCGCGTCGGGCGCATCGTCGAACAAGAGGTGCGCCTCGTCGAAGAAGAACACGAGCTTCGGCTTGTCGGGGTCGCCGACTTCGGGGAGCGCCTCGAACAGTTCGCTCAGCAGCCACAGCAGGAACGTCGCATAGAGCTTCGGGCTCTGCATCAGCTGGTCGGCGGCCAGGATGTTGACGTAGCCGCGGCCCTGATCGTCGCACCGGATGAAATCGTTGATCTCGAGCGCCGGCTCACCGAAGAACTTGTCCGCCCCCTGCGCCGCGAACGACAGCAGCTGACGCTGGATCGTACCGACGCTCGCCTTGCTGACGTTGCCGTATTTGGCAGACAGCACGCTCGCGTTCGCGGCGCAATCGGCGAGCACCGATTGCAGATCGGCCATGTCGAGCAGCAACAGGCCGGCGTCGTCCGCGTGTTTGAACGCGACGTTGAGCACGCCTTCCTGCGTATCGTTGAGGCCGAGCAGGCGCGCGAGCAACAACGGGCCCATCTCGGATATCGTCGTACGGATCGCATGACCCTTTTGCCCATAGAGGTCCCAGAAGATCGCCGGGTTATCGCGATAGGCATAGTCGGCGATGCCAAGGTCCTTGGCGCGCTGCTCGAACGCGGCGGCGTTCTTCGCCTGCGAACTGCCGCTCATCGCGATGCCCGACAGATCACCCTTCACGTCGGCGAGGAAGACGGGGACGCCGTCGGCGCTGAATTGCTCGGCGATCGTCTGCAACGTCACCGTCTTGCCGGTGCCGGTCGCGCCCGCGACCAGTCCGTGCCGGTTCGCGCGATCGAGCCGCAGCACTTGCCGCTCGCCATCCGCGCCGAGCCCGATCAGGATGTCGTCCATGCCAGTCCCTTCGATATCAAACGCTCGATAGCCAGTGATGGGCGGCTTGAATACCTCGCCGATACCGACGGGCGTGCTAAGCCGCGCATCGTGGCATCGCCGTTCATCCTGCTCGACGATGCCCGTGACGATGGCGCGGAGCCGGCGCGATGCTATGCCGATCCGATCGAGCTGATCATCGCCCGGCGGGTTGACGAGGTCGTTCCCGCGCTGGCGAGGATGCGCGCGCTGAGCCGCGCGGAGCACCATCTCGCCGGGTACATCACCTATGAGGCGGGACTCGCGCTCGAGCCGCGCCTCGCCCCGCTGGCAGCGGAGCGGACCGGGGCGGCAGGGCCGTTGCTGTGGTTCGGCGCATTTTCGCGCGTGGAAACGATCGCCGCCGACGCAATGCCGGCGTGGCTCGCCGAACGCGCGACGGGCGGCGCGAGCATCGGGCCACTGACGCCGCAGCTATCGCGTGGCGGCTATGGTATCGCCTTCGCGCGGCTCGCCGAAGCGATCGCGGCCGGCGATATCTATCAGGCGAACCTGACCTTTGCGCTGGCCGGGCCATGGCATGGCGATCCGCTGGCGCTCTACGCTTCGCTGCGCACGGCGGCGGGGGCGGGACACGGTGGGGTGATCCACGATGGAACGCACTGGGTGCTGAGCTTTTCGCCCGAACTGTTCTTCTCCATCGACGAAGGACGCATAACCGCGCGCCCGATGAAGGGCACACGGCCACGCGGCACCGATGCGCCCGGCGACGCCGCGCTGCGCGCCGATCTTGCCACGTCGATCAAGGACCGCGCCGAGAACCTGATGATCGTCGACCTCATGCGCAACGATCTGTCGCGCATAGCGACGCCTGGCAGCGTCGAGGTCGAAGCGCCGTTCGCGGTCGAAAGCTATCCGACCGTGCATCAGATGGTGACTACCGTTCGCGCCCGGCTGCGCGACGGCCTCGACGCGATCGATGCGATCGAAGCGCTGTTCCCCTGCGGATCGATCACCGGCGCGCCCAAGATCCGCGCGATGGAACTGATCGCCGAGGTCGAGCGCGACGCGCGCGGCGTCTATTGCGGCGCGATCGGGCGGATCGATCCCTCGCGCAATGCCGCTGGAGACGCGGCGTTCAATGTGGCAATCCGCACGCTGCGGCTCACCGCCGATGGGGGCGATCAGGGTCGTGCGGTGCTGAACGTCGGCTCGGCGATCGTCGCCGATTCGCGGGCGGACGCCGAATGGCGCGAATGCGTGCTGAAGGGGGGTTTCGTGCGGACGTCGAGCGCAACGGCGGCGGACCGAGGGCCGCATGGGCACCGCGTCGCCACGTTCGATCTGATCGAGACGATGCGCGTGGAACATGGCCGCGTGCCGCTGCTCGACCTGCATCTGACGCGCGCCGAGCACAGCGCGGACATTCTCGGCTTCGCATTCGATCGCGCGGATACGGCCGCCGCGATCGCTGCGCTGTGCGGCGGACGCGGACCCGCGCCCGGACGGCTGCGGATGATGGTAGCGCGTGGCGGCGCGCGGACGTTGGAGCTTGGCGACCTGCCGCCGGCGCTGCCCGATCCAGCGGTCTGCGTGGTGCTGAGGCTGCCGGTCGATGCGGGCGACTGGCGGCTGCGGCACAAGACCAGCGATCGCGGCTTTTATGCAAGCGCGCTCGATGTCGCGCACCGCGCGGGCGCGCACGAGGCGCTGCTGCTGCGTGATGACCTGCCGGACGATCGGGTCTTGCTGACCGAGGGCAGCTTCACCAGCTTGTTCATCGAGCGCGACGGCGTCCTGCTGACCCCGCCCGCCGCGCTGGGCCTGTTGCCCGGCGTGTTGCGCCGTTCGCTGCTCGACAGCGGCCGCGCGGTCGAGGCGGAACTGCGGCCCGATGACCTGGCGGATGGCTTCCTGATCGGCAACGCGCTGCGTGGGCTGATGCCGGCCAAGCTTCTGGCGTAATGGGATCGTTGTCATGACCCGATTGTCGGGCAATCTCGCCCGCATCGCTCCGTCGCAGACCACGGCGATGACCGATCGTGCGACCGTCCTGCGCGCCGAGGGCCGCGATATCATATCGCTTTCCGTCGGCGAGCCCGATTTTCCGACCCCGCCGCACGTGATCGCCGCCGCGAAGGCGGCGCTCGACGCCTGCGACACCCGCTACACCCCTGTCGGCGGCACCGCGCGGATGAAGGCGGCGGCGGCGCTGCATTTCGCGCGCGACCTCGGCATCGAGACGCCGCCCTCGCAGTTGACCGTCAGCGCGGGCGGCAAGCAGGCGATCTTCCACGCGCTGCTCGCGACGCTCGATCCTGGCGACGAGGTGGTGATCCCCGTGCCCTGGTGGGTCAGCTATCCCGAGATCGTCCGCTTTGCCGGCGCGCGGGTCGTGCCGTTGCCGACGAGCGCTGCGACCGGATATTGCGTCACAATCGATGACCTCGCGGCCCGGCTGACGCCCCGCACGCGCTGGCTGCTGCTCAACAGCCCGGGCAACCCGACCGGCGCCTGCTATCCGGCCGATCTGCTGCGCGACATCGGCGATCTGCTACGCGAGAGACCCGATGTCCTCGTGCTCAGCGACGATATCTACGCGCCGCTGATCTATACCGGCGAACGTCACGCGACGCTGGCGAACCTGTGCCCCGACCTTGCTCCACGCATCCTGACCATATCGGGCGTCTCGAAAAGCCATGCGATGACCGGCTTTCGCATCGGCGTCGCGAGCGGCCCCGCGTGGCTGATCGCCGCGATGGAGCGATTGCAGTCGCACAGTTCGGGCAATCCGAGTTCGATCAGCCAGGCTGCCGCGGTGGCCGCGTTCGAAGGCCCGCAGGACTTCCTCGCCGACTGGCGGACACAGCTGCGCGCCCGGCGCGACCGGGTGGTCGCGGCGATCAATGCGCTACCGGGCCTGTCCACGCCGACGCCCGAAGGGGCGTTCTACTGCATGGTCGATGCCGTGCCGCTGATGTCCCGGTTCGCCGACGACGCCGAACTGGCGCTGCATCTGCTCGACCACGGCGTGGCGATCGTCCCCGCATCGGCGTTCGGCGGGCGCGACGGATTTCGCATCAGCTTCGCGGCCGACGAGGCGAAGCTCGACGAGGCGCTGCGGCGGATCGCGAGCGCGGTGGCGTGAGCGCCATCCCCATCCTGTTCGAGGATGCCGAGGCGCTGATCATCGACAAGCCCGGCGGCCTGCCGCTGACCGGCCCCCGCGCCGGGGGGCCAAGCCTGTCGGACTATCTCGACGATCTGCGTCTGGGGTTCCAGCGCGCGCCGATGATCGTCCATCGGCTCGACGCGGATACGTCTGGATGTCTACTGCTCGCGCGCAATCCCAAGGCGCTCAAGCGCTTCGGCGCGGCGTTCGAGCAGCGGCGGGTGGCCAAGCGTTATCTGGGCATCGTGCATGGTGCGCCGGCGGAAGAGGGCGGGACGATCGAGCTCGCGCTCACCAAGATCAGCAGCGTGAGCGAGGGGTGGCGGATGATCCCGGCCAAACGGGGTAAGCCAGCGATCACGCATTGGCGCCGTATTGCCGCGCACGATGGGCTGACCTTGATCGAGTTCCGCCCGGAGACCGGACGCACGCACCAGATCCGCGTGCACGCCGCATCCGGGCTCGGCCTGCCGCTGATCGGCGATCCGGTTTATGGCCACAATGACGGGGGCCGCAAGGACAGCCCTCGCACGATGCTCCACGCCGCCGAACTGTCGATCGCGCGGGAGGGGAAGCGTGATGCGGCGGCGGTCGCGCCGTTACCGCCCGATTTTGTGCTTCTGGGCTTCGATCATGGATGACACGATTGTCGACCGCGCGCTCACGCTGTCGCGCGAAAGCTTCATCGCGGCGTCGGGGCCGGGTGGGCAGAACGTCAACAAGGTGGCGACGGCGGTGCAGCTGCGGCTCGATCTCTATGCCTTGCGGCTGGCCCCCGCCATCTTCGCCCGCGTCAAGCATCTCGCCGGCAGCCGCATGACGACCGGCGGCGAGCTCGTGCTGACCGCGCGACGTTTTCGCACGCAGGAGGCGAACCGCGCCGACGCACGCGATCGGCTCACCGAGCTATTGATGGCGGCGCAGCGATTGCCCGAGCGGCGCGTTAAAAGCCGGCTCAACCGGATCGGCAAGGAACAGCGGCTCGGGGCAAAGAAGCTGCGCGGTACGGTGAAGGCCGGTCGCCGCACCGTGCGGCACGACGACTGACGGCGTGATCGCACTACGCAAAGCCACTGATTTGGCGGTTAACTCGATCTGATAACCCTGTGCTTAGCGCAGCATGGCTCGGTTCGCGCAAGCGGCCTCTAGCGAGCGGCGGGGGTATCTTGGGGCAGGCTGATCCATTCAACGACGCGCTTCGTGCGATCGGCGTCAATCGATGCGCCGTATCGCCCGATGGCGCGATCACGCTCGACAGCGCGCTCGCCGCGCGGCTCGGCGTCGGCACGCCCTGTCGTCCGCGCGACCTGATCGCGCGGTGTGACCGCGATTTCCGGGCCGAGTTCCTGGCGTTCGCGCGCGCGCTGCGGCATCCGCGCAACCTGGATCTTGTCGGGCACGTACGGCTGCTGCCGCCCGGCGCGCAGCCCATCGTCCTGCGCGTCGTCGCGCCGCGCGGGCCCGGCGGCGCGCCCTGGCTGGCGCTGCTCGACATCACCGAGTACCGCCGCGCGATCCAGGATACGCGCCATCGCGAGGCGCATTGGCGGCGCATCGTCGATTACAATCCGCAGTGCCCGTGGATCGCCGACAACGAAGGCCACATGCTCGAAGTCACCGATCGCTGGCTCGCGGCGACGATGATGACGCGCGAACTGGCGATGGGCGATGGCTGGATCGCGTTGACCCATCCCGACGACATCGAGCAGATGATGGCCGAAATCGGCGACCTGATGTCGCGCGGCGAGCCGTTCGACGTCGTCGCGCGGATGCGCATCGGCGATGACTATCGCTGGATGCGTGCGCGCGCCTATCCGCACCGCGACGCCGACGTGATAACCCACTGGTACGGCTATACCGAGGACGTTCACGAACAGGTGCTGGCCGAGGAGCGCACGCGCTGGAACGCCGAGCACGATCCGCTGACCGGATTGACCAATCGCGCGCATTTCAACGTCCTGCTCGAACGCGCGCTCGACCAGTCGCTGCACAGGCTCGAACGCGTCGGCGTGCTGCTGATCGATCTCGATCACTTCAAGGAGGTCAACGACCTGCACGGTCATCAGACCGGCGACGAGCTGCTGATCAGCTATACCGCGCGATTGACCCGCGCGCTTCCCCCGGGCGCCACGGCCGCGCGTTTCGGGGGCGACGAGTTCGCGGTGATGATCCCCCGGATCGGCGACGCGGAGGCCCTGCTCGCCAGCGCGCAGCGTATCCTGGAGATCAGGCAGACGCTTACCGGCGCGTCGAGCGAGACCGATTGCCGCGCGAGCATCGGCGCGTCGCTTTATCCCGAGCACGGTCGCAATCCGTCAGAGCTGTTGCGCAGCGCCGATATCGCGCTCTACGCCGCGAAAGGCAGCGGCCGCGGCAAGAGCCTCCTGTTCGAGCCGCAGATGCAGCACGAGGTACGCGAACGGGCGGCGATGGTCAGCCGCGCGCGCACCGCCGCCGCCAGCGGGGATGTGCTCGCGTACTATCAGCCCAAGGTCTCGCTCGATACCGGCGCGCTGGTCGGCTTCGAGGCGCTGCTCCGCTGGCGCGATTCGTGCGGGAAGATCAATTCGCCCGGGTCGATCGGCGCGGCGTTCGACGATCCCGAGGTTGCCGACATGCTCGGCACGGCGATGCTCGCGCACGTGATCACCGACCTTCGATCGTGGACCCGCCAGGGGCTCGATTACGGAACCGTGGCGATCAACGTCGCGCCCGCCGAACTGCGTCGAGGCGGCTTCGCCCCCCGCCTGATCGAAGCGCTGCGCGACGCCGGGATGCCCGTTGGCGCGGTGGAGGTCGAGGTCACCGAAGGCGTGTTCCTGGGTCGTGGCGCGGACGAGGCGAAGCGCGCGATCCACCAGTTGCACGAAGCCGGCATTCCGTTGTCGCTCGACGATTTCGGCACCGGTTTCGCCTCACTGTCACACTTGCGCGCGCTGCCGGTCGACGCGATCAAGATCGATCGTTCGTTCATCTCGCACCTCGCCGATGCCGACGGCGATCGCGCGATCGTCTCGGCGATCGTCACGCTCGGCCACAACCTTGGCATGAGTGTGATCGCCGAGGGGATCGAAACGCCAGCCCAAGCGCAGGCGCTGCGCGAGTTCGGCTGCCGATACGCGCAAGGGTATTACTTCGGAATGCCGACGCCCGCCGCTGGCATCCCCCACCTGATCCGCGGCTGGGGCGGCGGCATCGACGATTCGATCTTCGCTGCGAAACGACCGAACTGGATGGCCTGACGTTCCGCCTGGAACTCGCTCGGCGATCTAGCGCGGACGGGGCAGCACGACGTTGCAGACGATGCCGTAGTGGTCGGACCCGGCGAACGGCAGGCGATGGCACGTACGGACGCCAAACGCGGGATCGACGAACACGTGATCGATCGCGGCGAAGGCGGGGAACGGCCGGTCGGCCGGGTAGGTGGCGATCCAGCGATCGGCACGGCGCAGACGCGCCTGTGCCGCGAACTGCGATAACGCCGCCGAGCCGGTCGGCAGATTGAAGTCTCCGGCAAGGACCCCCGGCGTGACGGACGAACGCCGCAGCGCGTCGAGTACGAGCGCGCGAAAATACCCGGCTACCGGCCGATATCCGCGCGGCAGATGCACCGCGACGACATCGATAGTTCCACCGGCGCGCATCGCGACCGGCAGCGAAAGACGCGCGGACAGCATGTCGGGAAGCTCGGGCGCGGCGGGCATCGGCGTTTCCACGCGCACCGCCGGCCAGCGCGACAGGATCGTGATCGAGCACGGCGGCCTGTCGCACGAACCCAGGCGATGGAAGCGCGGCAGCGTGCGCTCGATCGCATCGCCGGCGAAGCCATCGCCCTCCACGATCGTCACGACATCGGGCTCGGCCGCCTCGATCACCGAGCGCAGGCGATCGGGATCGGTGTTGTTGTAGAAAGCATTCACGGTCAGCACGCGAAGCATCGCCTCGCCGCCCGTCGCGCTCCGGCGCGGTGCGGCATCGGCGAGCACGGCGGTCAGTTGCCAGGCGATGGCGGCGACCGTGACGACCGAAAGCCACAGGCCCAGCGCCGGCCGCAGCAGCGCCGCGACGACCGCCGCCAGCGTCATCGCGATCAGCGTCGGCGCGAGCGCGGTGTTAAGCAGGTCGAACGCCTTGGCGAGGAAAGACCAGGGCGCGAGGCCACTCAGCCGCGCGACGATGCACAGCAGCGCGCCGTTCATGACGATCAGCACGCACAGCGTCTGCGCGATGATGCGGATCAGGCCGGGTTCCGCGTTCGATCTCACCGGCACGGCCCCCGCGCGCGGGTCAACCGGCGCGAACGGGACGGCGCTGGCCGCCCAGACGCGTGAGCAATGCGCCGATCGGGGTGAAGCCCAGCCATTTGCGCGCGAGCACGCTCGCCGCGCCGGCGTTGATCAGCGCGACGATCACCGTCGCCAGCGCCGCGCCGTCCGCGCCGAGCCAGCGCGACAGGCCGTAAAGCGCGGGCACGAAGATTGCGATCGACCAGGCGTTGGCGCGGCTCATCGCGCGCTCGTGCCCGGTCATGCCGAGCAGCTCTGGCGTCGTCGCAGTGACCATCAGCACCAACTGCCCCAGCAGCAGCAGCCGCAGTACCGACGTGCCGCTATCGAACCCCCGGCCGAACAGCGCCAGGATCCACGGCGCGCCGATCGCGAGCGCGATGAGCGGAAGCAGTCCGGCGCCGAGCACCAGCCCCACCGACTGCGCCGCCGTTTGCCGCATCGCGCGCCCGTCCCCGCGCACCGAATGCGCGACATAGCGCGGGCTCGCCATCGCCGCGATCGCGACGACCAGAAGGTTGAAGATCAGCGAGACCCGCCAGGCGAGCGCATAGGCGCCGACCGCCGCCTCACTGACCGTCGCGCCGAGCACCAGCGCGGGCAAGGCGGCCATCAGCAGCTGGATGATCTCGGTGGTGAACAGCGACCAGCCGAGCGCCATCAGCGCCCGAGCCCTAACGGGCATGGGGAGGGGAACCGCTTGCGGAGTCGTGGAGGGAACTATCGGCTCGGGGCGACCTGGCGGCGACGTACCCGGCCGAACATTCCCTCCACCATGCGGCGCATGGCCCCCCTCTCCGCGCCGGGGAGAATGGGGCAGCAGTCGCCACAGGACGACCGCGGCGATAAGCGCGGCGAGCGTCATCGCGACGATGATCAGCATCATCGCGCGGTCGAGCGTCAACGGGATCGCGATGGCGAGCAGGCAGAACAATCCGGGCCACAACCACGAATAGACCATCTGGCTCAGCGACACGCGATCGAGCCCGGCAAGCGCGCCGGCGATCCCCGCGCTTAGGCACAAGGGGATGATCGTCGTCGCGCCGAGCAGGATCGGCCGCGCCAACGCCGGATTACCCAGCAATCGGTCAGCCAGCACCGGTGCTAGCAACCCCATCGCGGCCGCCGAGAGCGCCGACAGTCCCGCAATGATCGACAGGCCGCGCGCGATCACCGCCCGGCTCTGTGCGGCGCGACCCTCGGCGCGGGCGCGAGCGACCTCGCGCGTCAGCGCGCGGTCGACGCCGAGCCGACCCAGACCCGCGGCGAGCGTCAGAAAGCTGAACGCGATGTAGAACGCGCCGGCCGGCAGCAACCCGAGCTTCCATGCGACGAGCAGGTGGAAGCCGTAGCGGCATGGCAGGTCGATCGCGCGCGTGCCAAGGATCCCGGCGGCACTGCGCCATAGCGACACCGGCGTATCGGGCGCGGCGCCCGGCTTGCGCGCCGCGCACTCGACCGACGCAGTATCGGACATCGGAGCTTCGCCAATCGAAGGTTCGCTAATCGACATCGGTCACGACATAGAGCGCGATCGACTGCGCGGGCAGGGTATCGGCAATGACGCCGTACTTGATCGGGATCGCGGCGGGGGGCGTGAGAGCGCCCGCTACCAGGCGATAGACGGCGGCTGGCCCCGATACACCCGCGAGCTTGAACCGCACCGCGCGCGCGGCGTCGAGGTCCTTGTTGATCACCAGGACGGTCACCGCGTGGTCGCCGCTACGCCGCGCGGCGAACGCCGAGATGGTATCTGGATCGGGCACGGCGGTCGGGAGCGAGCGATCGCCGAACGCGCCGCCGTTGCCGTCGTAATTGCGGATCAGCTTCATCGCCAGATAGGTGGGCGTGCCCGGCTGCGGCGCCTGCCAGCGCGCGGCCATGTCGAGCCCCTCGCGTCCGAAGATGCCCCAGATATCGGCCTGCGCGACCGCGCCGCTCATACTGTTGCCGCCACCCCAGTTGTATTCGGTGATCGCGATCGGCGCGCCCGGCGCATAATACTGGTTCACCCAGCCACGCAGCCGGGGGATGAGCATGACCTTCGCGTTGATCCAGCTGCGATCGACGTAGTTCGGATCCCACAGCGACCGGGTGGAGACGTTGCGCAGCAATTGGATCTCGCGCGATCCGGCATCGTCGCTGCCGTATTCGCCGCCTTGCGGATAATAGTGGACGCTGACGATATCGACCGGATGACCCGCCGCGCTCCAGCGCTGAAGCAGATACGGCAGATAGTCGAGCCCCCCGGTCTGCGTCGCGCGGTCCAGCGTGCCGGCGGGGCGGTTCTGACCGTGCCCCTGCTGATCGTAGCCGCTGTCGAAATATCCGCCCCAGCCCCATTCCTCGGGCGCGACGATCTGCGCCGTGGGATCGCTCTGCGCGATCGCGGCGGCGGTCGCGATCGTGCGCGAGGCGATCTCCTCCGCATGCGCGCCGGCGGGATGGACGCCGCGATGCGTGAGGTGCCACAGGCTCGGTTCGTTATCGATGACGTAATACGATACGCCGCCCGCAGTGCTCTGCCCCCAACGCTTGACGAGCGCGGTGACGCGCTTGGTGGCGAAGCTATCGGTTACCGCCATCGCTGCGTCGGTCGGATCGTTGCCGGTCACCAGCGATCCGTCGGGCCGCGTGCCGTTGCCCGCGTCGGGAAACCAGGAATAGTCGGCGCTTGCCTGCGCGCCGTACTTGAGAATCGAAAACGCCGCGAGCTTGGCGCCGTTGACCCCGAGCTTTGCCGTCCAGCCGATCGAGGGGATGGTGATCATTGGCGCGGCGGCGCCGTTTTTGGTCGCGCTGACGAAGCCGTCCTCGAACTGATCGGTGATCGAGGTCGAGGTCGGAACGCTTTCGAAATAGAAGTCCGAGCCGGTGTTGCGCGCATTCGCCTGCCAGTTGAACAGCGTCGCGCTGTTGCCGCCCGATCGGTTGAGCGGCAAGTTGAGATCGGTCAGCACCTGCGTCGTGGCAAAGGCGACGCCGTAGATGCGGGGGTCGATCGGCTTGGTCGGTCCGGTCGTCGTGACGTAAAGCACCGTCGGCGAAGATGCGGCGTTGGACGTCGTCGTCGGCGCTGCCGCGTTGCTCGTGCCGGTCTCGGTCTGCCGCGCTTGCCCAGCCATGTTCGTGCTGGTCTCGGTCGGCGACGATCCGGTCTGGTCTCCAGCCACGAAGGGCAGCGTGGCGGCGGCGGCCACGGCGGCTCCGAGCGAGGCCAGAACGGGCTTTATCATCGACCACCGATCCCCTCGCTTGCGAATGCGTCTTTCAAGATCATCGCACAATAGACGAACGTGGCGCCGATCACCGCGATCTCGCCCGGCTGCAGCGTCATCGTCGCATAGAGTGGGCTCATCAGCAGCACGAACAATACATAGTCCTGCAATCCCGCGAGCATCGGCGAATCGATCCGACGCCGCAGCCGCGCGCCGAACAAGAGCGTCGATATCATCAGCACGACCATCAACGCCGCGCCGACGAGACCGAACTCGAAGACGATACCGAGCCACGATATGTCGGCGAGAAAGAAGAAGTGGTTGAAGAACTTGGGCAACCCGGTCGGATCGAGCGAGCTGATCGTGCCGACGCCGAACAGCCAGCGCAGCGGATCGAGCCCGAGGAAGCCGCTCGCCTTCGCCACCGTGATCGCGCGCACGTCGAAACCCGAGGCGGAGCTCGTGTCGAACGCGCTCTGTACATAGGGCACCTGCAGCAGTCCGATCGCGCAGATGCCGGCGATCGCCAGCGCGCCGATCCGCCAGCGCCCGCTCGCCGCCAGGAACGCGACGACCGCCAGCGTCGCGGCGGTCGCCAGCACCGTCGCGCGCGTCTTCACCACGCCGACGATGATCGCCAGCGCGATGGCGGCGAGCAGCGCGGCACGTTTGCGCGTCAGGGTCGCCCCGGTGGCACCGGGTAAGGGATTGCCCAGCGCGCGCCGCACCAGCGCGAAAAGCGCGATCATCGCGAAATACATCGGCATACGGATGCGATTGCCGCGATCATCGACGCTGAGCAGCGGCGCGTCGCCCAACTCGTACTTCGTCGCATACCACGATTGCGGCGCGAACGCCCATAGCAGCAGCAGCGCGGCGAATGTCAGCGCGCCGACCCAGGCGAACGCGGTCAGCAGCTCGTCGATCGTCGGTCGCAGCAGCGACAACATGCCGAGAAACGAGATGAAGTACAGCATCGGCAACAGCTTGATCTGCGCGGTCAGCCCACGAAAGAACCCCTGATCAAAGCTGAACATGCCGACAAAACTCGACACCAGCACCAGCCACAGGAACACGCCGAGCCAGAGCGCCATCATCGGCGGTCGGCCCGCACCCTGACTGCGCAACAGAAGCGCCGCGCCGAGCGGCAGCGACAGTAGCGGGAACGCTTTGGACAGCGCCCAGAGCGGCTGCAGGTCCTTCATGTAATGGAACGTCTGCCCGAAGATCGGCAGCGCGACGATGAGCAGCGCGACGCGTGGGCGGCTCATCGACGACGTGAAGGGCGGGACTCCATCCCGTACGCGCGTCCAGCCCGTCGCGGCGGCCAGCGCGGTCACGGCGTGACGCTGGTGTCGGTCGTCACCCCGCCGCCGCCGGCGTTGTAGTTGAAGTGCGCCGACGTGGGGATGACCCGGTTGATATGCTGATCGATCCACAGGTCGACCTCGGCGATCTTCGACTTGGGCACGAAGACGATTTCGCCCGGCGCCAGCAACGGCACGTCGGCGTGGGTTGCGGCGACGCCGCGCCGCGCATAGGCGTGGAGATCGACCGTGCGGACGCGCGCGGGCCCGGTCAGCGAAGGGGTGATGATCGCGACCTGCTTGGCGCGCGCGGTGTCGAGCATGCCGCCGGCAAGGATCACCGCCTGCATCGCGTTCGGCGCTTTCAGCAACGCGACTTCGCCCGGATTGCGCACTTCACCGCCGACATAGACCGACGCGCCATAGATGGTGACCGCAAGGCTCGGCCGCGCGTCGGCGACGATGCCGCCGTCGCGCAGCGCGCGCGTCACCACCGCCTGCGCCTCGTCGACGGTCAGCCCGCCCAGCCGCAGCCGCCCGACCAGCGGCATGCCGACGCGGCCGTCGGGGCCGATCGGTCCGGCGGCGTTGAGTTCGGGATTGAGCGGCAGCGTTATCGCGATCTGGTCGCCGGGCATCAATCGATAGTCAGCCTGATCCTGCGCCAGCGCGGGCGATGGCCCGCACGCGACGAGCGCCAGCGCGAACGCCGCGAAACTTGCCGCGAATGACGCCGCGATCGATGCGCGCGGCAAGAGGAATAGCCTGGTGATGTCCCGTATCCCCAACCCGAAGCCGGCGCGACTACGCGCGGATCGCATAGCTTCTCTAACCCGACGTTTACCGATATAGCCGAAGAGGGGGCCGAAAAACATATTTTCGGTAGCTAGGGGTTTTACGTGTTTCCATCAGCGACGCGCGCATCATGCAGATGATGTCCGATCTCGATCCTGCTGAATTGGCGTTGCCTGGGGTCACCCGGCGCCGATTGGAGCGAGGCGGCGCTGGGTTGGGCTCCGCCACCGCGTCGCTGACGAAGGGGTTCTGGTACTATCGGCGCGGCGCGATCAGGGCGTTCGCGCTGGTGTTGTCGTTCGGCGTGCTCGTCGCGCTGGTGATGCCCGCGCGCTACCGCAGCGAGGCGAAGCTGCTCGCGCTGACTTCCGATTCGTACGACGTCCGCTCGGACTCTTCCGATTCGAAATCGGAGCCGTTCAAGCCCGAGGATGTCGTCAATCTGGAGATGCAACTGCTGGCGAGCCACGATCTACATCGTGAGGCGCTGCGCCGGATGCCCGTCGCGCCGACCGACGCGGCGGCGATCGAGCGCGCGCGTGATGCCTTCACCAGATCGTTGTCGGTGACCAAGGCGGCGGACGCCAATGTCATCGAACTGGCCTTCACCGATCGCGATCCGGCGCGCGCCAATGCGGCGCTCAGCCGATTGATCGACGTCTATCAGCAAAGCCGCGCGCGGCTGCTGCTGTCGGGAGAGGCGGCGCAACTGGCGCGCCAGCGCGGCGTGGCGCAGGCTGATCTTGCCGCCGCCGCCGATGCGCTGCGCGTCTTTCAGGCCGAACACGGCATCGCCGATATCGATGCGCAGATTACCGGCGCGGTCACGCTCGACACGTCGCTGCGCGAACGGCTGGCGGATGCCGAGGCGGGCCTGTCGGGCGCGCGCGGCAGCCTGGCGCGGCTGCGTGCCACCGCGCGCGAAGTGCCGCGCACGATCGAGATCTACCGCGACGATAGCGAGGCCGCCAAGGGCGTGGCCGATATGCAGAACCAGATCCTGCAACTGCAGGCAAAGCGCGCCGACCTCGCCGGCCGCTACATGGCGGGCTCTCCGCTAATCGTCCAGGCCGACAAGCAGATCGTCGCGCTGCGCCAGGCGGTGGTCCAGCAAAGCGGGCGGCTGCAGGCCGCAAGGCGGACCGGGCGCAACACCGCCTACGACGCGGCGATCGGCCAGCTGCGCGATACCGACGCCGCCGCATCGAGCGAGGCGGCGAAGCGCGCGCGGCTGAGCCGGGATATCGCCGCGTCGAACGCGCGGCTGCGCGAGCTGAACGGGCTTGCCGCGCGGATCGGCGATCTCAAGCTGCGGCGCGACGTCGCGCAGGACCGCTTTCGCCTGCTCGACCGGCAGGTCGATCAGGCACGCGCGCGGACCAGCGATGCGCTTGCCGGCGGCAGCAACGTTCGCGTGATCCAGGCGCCCGACGTGCCGACCGCGCGGAGCAATCCGGCGTGGCTGATCATCGCCGGCGCGCTGTTCGCCGCGCTCGTGGTGGCGGGGGCACTGCTGCTGCTGCGCGCGCTCGGGCGCAAAGTGCTGCTCGACGATGTCGAGGCGGCGACCAGCGCGCAGGCGCCGATCGTGGCCGATCTGCGTGAGCCGTTCGCCCCCGCGGCGCACGGTGCGGTCGCGCACGCACTGGCGATGACCGATCGCCCGCTTACCGATCGCTTACCGGCCGATCGCGGGCGCATCATCGCGATCGTCGCGAGTTCGGCCGAGGATCTCGACGCCAGCGTCCCGCAGCTGATCGATCAGCTTCGTGATGCCGAGCGCGGCGTCGGGATCGTGACGATCGGTTCGGACGGCGATCGCGGCGTCGCGCGCATGGCGACCGCGGGCCTTCCACCCGAGCAGATATTGGCGCTCGGCGATCAGGCGTGGTTTATCGAAGAGGCCGATGCGGCGCAGATCGCGGCGATGCGCGAGCGGTTCGGCTGGTTGTTGCTGGTGCCGCCGCCGATCCCGGCAAGCGAACCCACCGGCGTCGCCGCGCGATCGCGTGCGCAGATCGCCGCGAGTGCCGATCAGGTGCTGCTCGTCGCACGGACCGAACATACGCATCGCGCCGCGCTCGAAGCAGTCGCCGCGCTGTTCGAGCGAAGCGGTCGGCCGGTCGCCGGGTTGTTGCTCACCGGTTGCCGCCTGGCCTGGCCGCGTTTCCTGCCGGTCTGACCGTCGAACTCCTTCGGTGGATCAGGCTTTGCGCAACGGGCTCTGGGGGCGCCCACGCTCGGCCGGATCACGGCGGGGCAGAGGTGGAGGCGACGATTCGCGCACCTCGTCATAGACCGATAGCGCGAATCCGACGCCGCCGTCGCAATAGCGGCCGATCAGCCGCTTGGGCTCGAGCAGCAAGCGCCACAGCCACTCGACATTGAGCGCGCGCACGGGCGCGGGCGGCATCACCACGAGCCCCAGCGCAATCTTGATCGACTGACCGATGCACAGCGCCCAGCACCCATCGGGCAGGCGATAGCGATAGCGCGCGGCGAACAGTTCGCTGCGCGGCGCGCCGACGCCGAGGAACAGGATCGTCGCGCCGAACCCGGCGATGCGATCGGCAAGCTCGGCGCAGTAGACATGATCCTTGCCGAAACCCATCGGCGCGATCTCGACCGCGACCGCGAAATCGCGCGGCGCGGCCCAGGCGTGGACAGCGGCGGCGGTCTCGTCGTTATCGACGAGGAAGAACAACCGGTGATCGCCAGCGATGTCGGTATGGTTCATCAGTTCGTCGACGACTTCGCGCCCGGTAACCCGCCCGGGCGTTTGCGCGCCGCGATAGCGCGCATAGCGCGCGACCGGGAAACCGTCGCACGTCACAAGCTCAGCGCTTTCCATCGCATCGCGCAATTCTGAATCGCGCCGCATCAGCGATACGTGCTGGATGTTCGGGGTGACGAACAGCCGAGCGCCCGGCCCGTGCGGTGAACGATCGGCGATCCGGCGAGCGACGCCGGCGACATCGAGATGGCTGATCTGCATCCCGAACACGATCGACGCCCCGTCTTTGTCGCCGACGTGCGCTTTGAAATTCATGAACATATCCGACACTTGGAACAACCCCCCGTTGAACCCCTCTGCTGGAACGTGGCTCTATTGATCTTGTTTGCGCCGCAAATCCGCCAAGGACGTTACTATCAATCGTTAACGACCATTAATGTTTATCAATTTTCGACCTCACCCGTCCTTTACGCAGTCCGCTGATCGGCGGATGCAGCTCGCCCGCCGATTATTCCATTCGTCGATCGACAGGACGGGCGCCAACCCGCTGCGCCGCGCCATGGCGTGCCCATTCACGCGAGACGAACTCGATAATTCGCGCGGAGAACTGCTCTTGCGAAAAACGCTCGGCGCGGCGACTGATCGCGATACGATCGAACCGGTGTTCGGTACGCTCGAATTGTTCGATCGCTTCGCGGATCGCCGGCGCGCTTTGCTCGGAAAAAAATACCGCGCTGGGGACGCCATCGTCACCGTCGAGGATTTCGAGCGAGCCGCCGTGGCCGAATGCGATGCCCGGCAGTCCGTGCGATTGCGCCTCGACCGTGGCGATGCCGAAATCCTCGTCGGCCGCGAACACGAACGCCCGTGCGCCCTGATACAGCGCGGCGAGCTCGGCATCGGGCACCCTGCCCAAGACGGTCACGGTGGGCCCTGCCATCGCGCGCAGGCGATCGAGTTCGGGACCGCCGCCCGCGACCATCAGCCTGCGGCCGAGCGCGTTGCAAGCCTCGATAATCAATTCGGTTCGCTTGCCCGGCACCAGACGCCCGACGGTCAGATAATAGTCGCCGCCGCGCGCCGCCACGCACTGCCGGTTGATCGCGACCGGCGGATAGATCGTCTCGCTCGATCGGGCGTAGTACCGCTCGATCCGCTCACCGATGTAATCGGAGTTGGCGATGAACGCGTCGACCCTGCGCACGCCGGCCAGATCGCGGCGCCGCTGCGCGCGGACGCTCGACGCGAACACAGGGCGGAGCGGCGCGGGCAGGCGATCGCGCCAGGTCTCGTACTGATCCCACAGAAAGCGCACGGGCGAATGGCAATAATGGATATGCAGCGTATCCGCCGGAACGCGCGCCGTCTTGGCTCCGGGTCCGCCCGAGCTGATGACGATGTCGAACCGATCGAGGCGATGGCTGGCGACGGCGCGATCGTACAGCGGCGACAGATGCTGATAGCGACGAGCCGCGCCCGGAATACGGTCGAGAAAGGTTGAATGGATGCGCCGGCCGGCAAGCGCGGGAGAGAGCGAATTGCGGTCGAGCAGCATTGTGAACAGTTCGGCCTGCGGAAACAGCGCGGCCAGCGCGTCGACCACCTTTTCGCCGCCGCCCTGGCTGACCAGGAACGGATGAACGATGGCGATGCGCAAGTCGGCGAGCGGTAGCGTCGCGACGGCTATCGGATCATCGGTGCTCATCGCGGTCATCTTGCGGCGCTCGTAAGGGTCGATCGGGTGGTTGCCGGTTGGCAGAGATTAAATTAACATTAAGCAACCGATCGGCTGCTGGCAGCGCCGGCGCGATCCGTACAGGGTGTTGTGTGCGAACCAAGTTTGCCCGATAAATCGTTTGGCATGAACCGGTTAAGCACAGTCGTGGGCGAAGCCGAGGGTCATTCGTCCAGAAACGAAACATGCCTGTGACGTATTAGTACGATATCGAAAATGGATGCATTCCGCGTCGGACAAGCCTCCGGCCGTCCTGTGCGATCCCGCAAAGTCGCTACAGGAAACGCCGGGAACCGCGTGACAGGTTCGGCCGCTGGCGTCACAAGTATCGCATCGATACGATCGAAGACGCGGCGAGAGGCTGGTGCGCATGACTGAAGTCCCCCCCCCCGAACTCGTGCTTGCCGGCGGCACCGTCCATACCCCGTCGGGCGCCGCGCAAACCGATATCGCGGTGCGGGACGGGCGCATCATCGGCATCGGGCATTATCCCGACGCGGGCGGACCGGCGGGGGGGCACCGGATCGACTGCGCGGGGCTCGACGTATTGCCCGGCGTGATCGACAGCCAGGTGCATTTTCGCGAGCCGGGGCTCGAACACAAGGAGGACCTGGAGAGCGGCAGCCGCGCGGCGGTGCTGGGCGGGGTGACCGCGGTGTTCGAGATGCCCAACACCAATCCCAACACCGACACCGCCGACCGTGTGCACGACAAGCTCGCGCGCGCCTATCACCGGATGCACTGCGACCACGCATTCTATGTCGGCGCGACCGCGGATAACGCGGAAGCGCTGGCCGATTTGGAGCGCATTCCGGGCACTGCAGGCGTCAAGATCTTCATGGGCGCATCGACCGGCAGCCTGCTGGTGGCCGAGGACGAGCCGCTCGCGCGCGTGCTGGCGAGCGGGCGGCGGCGCGTGGCGATCCATGCCGAGGATGAAGCGCGGATGCAGGCGCGGAAGGACCTGCGCGTCGCCGGCGATCCCTCGTCGCATCCAGTGTGGCGCGACGACGAGAGCGCGATCCTCGCGACCCGGCGCATCCTGCGGCTCGCCCGCGCGGCGCGCCGGCCGATCCACGTGCTGCACATCACAACGCCCGCCGAGCTCGAACTACTGGCGCAGCACCGCGACATCGCCAGCTGCGAAGTGACGCCGCAGCACCTGACGCTCGCCGCCGAGGACGCCTATCCGCGGCTCGGCAGCCATGCGCAGATGAACCCGCCGATCCGCAGCACCACGCATCGCGACGGGCTGTGGCACTGGCTGCGCCAGGGCGTGCCCGACGTACTCGGGTCCGACCATGCGCCGCACACCGCCGAGGAAAAGGCGAAGACCTATCCCGACACCCCGAGCGGGATGCCCGGCGTGCAAACGCTGCTGCCGCTGATGCTCGATCATGTCGCGAATGGGCGAATGAGCCTCGAACGGCTGATCGACATGACCAGCGCGGGGGTGCAGCGCATCTTCGGCCTGGTCGGCAAGGGGCGGATCGCCGCGGGCTATGACGCGGATTTCACCATCGTCGACCGCAAGGGGCATTTCATCGTCACCGAAGACTGGCTTGCCAGTCGCTGCGGCTGGTCGCCGTTTACCGGCATGGAGCTGAAAGGCCGCGTCATCGGCACGATCGTGCGCGGACACGTGGCGATGATGGAAGGGGAGTTAGGCGATGCGCAGGGCGAGCCGCTGCGCTTTGCCGGTGCGCTGTGACCGGCGCACCTTATCGGCATCACGGCACCAGCACGGTGTCCCTCGCCTTGGTGAGCGTCTTGGGATAATCGAGCGTGTAGTGCAACCCCCGGCTTTCGTGCCGCGCCAACGCCGAACGTACTATGAGGTCAGCGCACTGCAGCAGGTTGCGCAGCTCGATCAGGTCCGTGCCGACGCGGAAGTGGCCGTAATAGTCCTCGACCTCGCCGGTCAGCAACGCGATCCGGTGTCGTGCGCGCTCCAACCGGCGCGTGGTGCGCACGATGCCGACATAGTTCCACATGAAGCGGCGGATTTCGGTCCAGTTCTGCTTGATGATCACTTCCTCGTCCGAATTGGTCACGCGGCTTTCGTCCCATCCGCGCACCGGCGGCGGGGTGTCGAACGCGTCCCAATGCGCCAGGATGTCCGCCGCCGCCGCCTCGCCGAACACGAAGCATTCGAGCAGCGAATTGGACGCGAGCCGGTTCGCGCCGTGCAGCCCGCTCTCGGTGCATTCGCCCGCCGCGTATAACCCGGGCAGGTCGGTGCGCCCATCGAGATCGATGACGATTCCGCCGCAGGTGTAATGCTGCGCGGGCACTACCGGGATCGGCTGCGTCGTCATGTCGATGCCGAGCCCGAGCAGCTTCTGATGGATCATCGGGAAATGATGCCGGACGAACTCCGGCGGCTGATGGCTGATGTCGAGGTGGACGTAGTCGAGCCCGTCGCGCTTGATCTCGGCATCGTTGGCGCGCGCGACGATATCGCGCGGCGCGAGTTCGGCGCGCTCGTCGTAATCGGGCATGTAGCGATGGCCGGTGCGCGGGTTGATCAGCCGCCCGCCTTCGCCGCGCACCGCCTCTGTGATCAGGAAGTTCTTGACCTCGAGGTTGTAGAGGCAGGTCGGGTGGAACTGCATCATCTCCATGTTGGAAACGCGCGCACCCGCCCGCCAAGCCATGGCGATGCCGTCCCCCGTCGCGCCGCGCGGCGCGGTGCTGAAAAGGTAACAACGGCCCGCCCCGCCGCTCGCCAGGATCGTCGCGCGCGCGGTGTAGGCCGCGACCCGCCCGGTCGCCTCGTCGAGCGCATAGACGCCCCAGACGCGGCCCGAGCCCGAATAGCGCAGCTCGTTCCGGCCGGTAATGAGGTCGATGCAGGCGTGCCCGGGCAGCAGCGTGACGTTCGGATTGGCGCGCGCCGCCTTCAACAGCGCCTCCTGCACCGCCCAGCCGGTGGCGTCGTCGACATGGACGATGCGGCGCTTCGAATGGCCCCCTTCACGGGTCAGATGCAGCGTGTTGCCGTCCATGTTGAACGGCACGCCCAGCGCGGTCAGCCGATCGATCGCGTGCGGCGCGCGTTCTATTACGAACTCGACCGTGTCGCGTCGGTTGAGCCCCGCGCCGGCGACCATTGTGTCGCGGATATGCTCGTCGAACGTATCGCCCGCGTCGAGCACGGCGGCGATGCCCCCTTGCGCCCAGGCGGTCGAGCCGCCGGCAAGGTCACCCTTGGCGAGCACTAGGACCTTGAGGCTTTCGGCGAGCGCCAGCGCCGCGGTGAGTCCCGCCGCGCCCGAGCCGACGATGATCACGTCGTATTGGTTCATCGCGCGTCTGTGCCGGGGTGGGGGGACGGGGGCAAGATGGAAGAGGGGGAGGCCTCACCCCTGACCCCTCACGCGTGCGGGAGGGGAAACGATGGAAGTTGTCTCGCCACCCGGCGTGAGGACGACGGTGCGCCTTGCTGCTCCACCCCCGCCTGCGGCATCGGGGGTGGGTCCCGCGCCTTTCGCCTACTCTTCGCGATCCCGCTCAGAACCCCGCCGTCGTCCACACGAGGCACTCGGGTGCGGCCGCAGGAGGTATGGCTCGATCCGGCGCATCTGCGCCGCCCACAACCGGATCTGATCGCTCACGGCAGCGCCTCTTCGACGCCGCCGCTAAATCAACCGATCGATCGCGCCACAAGCAATCTAACAAGTTCTGAACATAGACTTATCTATGTTATTACTAGGACCTAGAGTCTCCATATCTCCCTAAATCTGCGTTCTGCTTTTGCCAAAGGAAGTCTTGGAGAACCCGCTCACGAACAAGGGAACCGCCTTTTCGTCGGAGGAGCGGCACTCGGATGCGCTTGAGGGGCTGATTCCTGTGGCTATCGAGGACCTGCCGACGCAGATCGCCCGTGTCATGAGGCATCTGTCCGCCAAGTCGAGCGACCTCGAACAATATATCTATCTCCAGGAGCTCTGCGACCGGAACCGGACCCTCTATTATGCCGTGTGCATGAGCGATCCGGCACGGTTCGCCCAGACTGTCTACGATCCTACGATCGCGGATGCATGCCTGACCTATGGCCATATCTAACGTCGGCCGCAGGGGATGTACCTCAACAAGACGATGAAGGGAGGCATCGCCGAGGCGCTCTCGAATTGGCCCGTCAAGGACGTTCAGTTCATCTGCGTGACGTCAGGCGGCCGCATCCTCGGGCTCGGCGATATCGGCGCCAACGGCGCGCCGATCCCGATCGGCAAGCTCCAGCTCTACACCGCCTGCGCGGCGGTGCCGCCTGACAGGCTGCTGCCCATACACTTCGACATCGGCACCACCAACGCCGCCTTACGCGCCGACCCGCTTTACATCGGCCTCCGCGACGAGCCGCCGCCCACCGATGAGCTCGATGCGCTCGTCGATGAGTTCATGGAAGCGGCGAACCGGGTCTTCCCAGGCGTTTGCGTCCATTTCGAGGACTGGAAGGGCACCGACGTGATCCGGCTGCTGGCCCGCTACAAGGACAAATACCTCGTCCTCAACGATGATCGAGGGAACCGAGCTGAACCGGGCCAACATCGACGCCAAGGTCGGCCAGTCGCTGATGCTCGTCACCGCGCTGTCGCCGGTGATCGGCTACGACAACGCAGCACACATCGCCGAGGCGGCCAATGCGGACGGATCGACGCTGAAGGAGGCGGCGCTGAAATCGGGCAAGGTCGACGAGAAGACGTTCGACGACGTAGTCGATCCGCACAAACTCGTGGGACATGGCGTCGCGGGTGCTTAACGGACGGGTGCGAGCGTGCGTCGCGGATCCAACGCGCGCACCGGATCACGTGCGTTTCGGCGCACCGATGACAGGGGAGGCCGGGATCACGTGACCGGGGACGACGAGCTGGCGCATCCCCGCCGGTACGCCGCCGCCCTGGTTCTAGCGGCGATCGCCGGTGCCGTGGATGCAATCGGTTTCCTGCACTTCCACACCTTCTACGTCTCGTTCATGAGCGGTGACACGACGCGCATGGCGGTGGCTCTGGCCGAAGCCGATTTCGGGCTGGCGATGCGCGGCGGCGCGATCATCGCATGCTTCCTCGCCGGCGTCGTGGCGGGCGACCTGCTGACGGGCGAGCCGCCGCGTCGGCGCCAGGCGACGCTTCTGGTGGAGGCAACACTATTGCTCGCGGCGGCGTTGCTCGGCGCAGGCATCGGTTCGAGCCTGCTGCTCGCCTTCGCCATGGGCATGCACAATGCGCTGGTCCTGCGTGCCGAAAGCATCGGCGTCGCGCTCACCTATGTCACCGGCACGCTGGTGCATGTCGGTCGCGCGGTTGCCGCGCGCCTCGCGGCGCGGAAGGCCCCGCCCGCGCTGTGGCCCTTCGTCGGGCTGTGGATCGCGCTGGCTGGGGGCGCGACGGCGGGGGCGGCTGGCTCGATCGTCGGCGAACGGTGGGCGCTGATGGGCGTCGCCGCCATCCTGGTGCTCGCGGCATTGGCGACCGACAGGGGCGATGCGAAAGTTTTGGCATGACCGTATCGATGATGTTCGATCTTGCCGAACTCATCGGAACTCTAGCGTCGAAACTCTGGTGCAGGACTCTTTGCGCCTCCCGACAACCGAATCGGATCGCTCGCGGCGGCGCCTCTCCGACGCCATCACCGGATCAACCAATCACCGACAGGCAATTTAACAGGTACTGAGCGTAGGCAGCTGGATCGACCCCATCCCGTGGCGCCTTTACGCGCCGGCGTGCCGCAGCAGCGTCTGCGCGCGCGCCAGATGGGGGCGATCGAGCATGTGGCCACGCCAGCCGATCGCGCCGACGCCGGGGTTCGCGGCGAACAGGTCGACGATCTCGCGCGCTTCGGCGATCTCGTCGGCGCTCGGCATGAAGGCGGCGTTGATCACCTCGATCTGCGCGGGGTGGATCGCCAGCATCCCGCGATAGCCGTCGCGCCGCACTTTCTCGGCACGTTGGCGCAATGCGTCGAGGTCGTGGAAGTCGGCGCTGATCGTGTCGATCGGCACGACGCCCGCCGCCGCCGCGCCGAGCAGGCACATCGTGCGCGCAAGCTCATACGTAAAGCCATACGATCCGTCGGGGTTGCGGTTGGACGCGGCGCCGATCGCATCGGCGAGGTCTTCCGCGCCCCAGGTCAAGGCGACCACGCGCGGCGCGCCCTTGTAGTCGCCGCAATGGAACATGGCTTGCGCTGTTTCGGTCACCAGCACGATCAGCGGGGTCGAGCCCAACTCGATCCCGCTCACGACTTCGAGCGCGGACAGGTAATGATCCATCGCCTCGACGTCCTGGCGGCCATTGACCTTGGGCAGCATGATGCCGCCCGGCCGCGCGGGCATCACCGCCGCCAGATCGGTCAGCGTGTACGGCCCGTCGAGCGGATTGACGCGCACCCACAGCCGGTGGCGCTGATCGGCATGGGCGGCGATGAAATCCGCCGCCAGCCGCCGCGCCATGGCTTTGTTTTCGGGCGCGACCGCGTCCTCCAGATCGATCAGCACGATGTCGGCGGGGCTCCGGGTGGCCTTGCCCATCTTCTTCTCGCTGTCGCCCGGCGCGAAGAGCCAGGACCGCATCGGGAGTTCGCTGATCGGCATTCGCATCGCTTCGCTCCGTGGGCCGCGCCGACCGCCCGTCAATCCGTTCCCGTATTCGCCTCGGCCGGCCTGTCCGCCTCGATCCCCAGGCACAGGTATTTGATCTCCATGTAATCATCGAGCCCGTGCCGCGATCCTTCGCGGCCGAGGCCCGATTGCTTGATGCCCCCGAACGGCGCGACTTCGGTCGAGATCAGCCCGGTGTTGATGCCGACCATGCCCGCCTCCAGCGCTTCTCCGACGCGCCAGACGCGGCTGATGTCGCGCGCGTAGAAATAACTGGCGAGGCCGAATTCGGTATCGTTGGCGAGGCGGATCGCCTCCGCCTCGGTCGCAAAGCGGATGACCCCCGCGAGCGGCCCGAACGTCTCTTCGCGCGCGAGTTTCATGTCGGCGCGCACGTTGGCGACCACCGTCGGCTGGAAGAAGCTGCCGCCGCGCGCGTCCCTTGTCCCACCCGCCAGCACGGTCGCGCCGCCGGCGACCGCGTCGGCCAGGTGCTCCTCGACCTTGTCGATCGCCGCCTCGTCGATCAGCGGGCCGATCTCGGTCCCCGCATCCATGCCATAGCCGATGCGAAGCGCCTTCACGCGCGCGGCGAGCTTGCCGACGAACTCGTCGTAGACCCCGTCCTGCACGTAGAACCGGTTGGTGCAGACACAGGTCTGGCCGCCGTTCCTGAACTTGGAGATCATCGCGCCTTCGATCGCGGCGTCGATGTCGGCATCGTCGAACACCAGGAACGGCGCGTTGCCGCCGAGCTCCATCGACACCTTCTTCACCGTCTCCGCGCATTCGCGCATCAGCTGTACGCCGATCTCGGTCGAGCCCGTGAACGTCAGCTTGCGCACCACCGGGTTGCGCGTCAGCTCGGCGCCGACCGCGCGAGCGCTGCCGGTGACGACGTTGACCACCCCGGCGGGAACCCCCGCCTGTTCGCACAGCGCGGCGAGCGCGAGCGCCGAAAACGGCGTCGCCGACGCGGGCTTGATCACGATCGTACAGCCCGCCGCCAGCGCGGGACCGAGCTTTCGCGTGATCATCGCGGTAGGAAAATTCCATGGCGTGATCGCCGCGACGACGCCGACCGGCTGCTTGAGCGTCACGATGCGGCGATCGGCCGCGTGGCTGGGTATGACCTCACCATAGGCGCGCTTGCCCTCCTCGGCGAACCATTCGACGAAGCTTGCGGCATAGGCGATCTCGCCCTTCGCCTCGGCGAACGGCTTGCCCTGCTCGCGGCTGAGCAGTTCGCCGAGCGCGTCCTGGTTGGCGATCATCAGATCGAACAATCGCCGCATGATCTTGGCGCGCTCGCCCGCCGTCTTCGCGCGCCAGCCGGGCAGCGCCTTGTCGGCGGCGGCGATCGCGCGCGCGGTCTCCGCCTCGGCCATGCTCGGCACCGTGCCGAGCTGTTGGCCGGTGCCGGGGTCGGTCACGCCGAGCGTCTTGCCGCTGTCGGCGTCGAGCCAGGCGCCGTCGATGTAGCATTGCTGCTTGAGGAAGGCGGCGTAGCTCATGTGAGGGTTCCTCGGGGCCTTCGGTGGTCAGCGCGATTTAAGGCTGCGTCGACCGACTGGCAACCACAGTGGCGGCGCGTCCCGGCGTGAGAAACGGCGTTTGTGAGGCGCCTCGACAAAGCGGTCGCCGCGGCTCGCGCGAGCTGAGGATCGAACACGCGGCTTGAACGATGGGATGAAACAGGAAACACTCGCGGCGCCATGGCATCCTATCCTCCCGCGCCCTACCCCCCTGCACCACGTCTGACGGCCAATCCCGCGCCGCTTCGCCCGGCCGGGTCGGTTCGCCGCACCGCGACGCTCGACGTGATTTGGCCCGACGGGGCGGCGGGCGACCGCCGTGTCGTCGGCCGTGCGCGCGACTACCTGACCGGCGCTGATGGGGTCGGCCAGAGCGCATCTGCCGATCGCGTACCCGCCAGCCGCGTCCTCGATGCCGCGTCGATCGAGGCGACGCTCGATCCCGCGAAGATGATCACCGCGATCGGCGCCTATCCCGAGCCCGCGCGAATCGGCGCGCTGATCGGCGAGCGCGCGGGTAACCACCTGCGCACCGCGCTGCGCCAGGCGATGCCCGAGCTGATCGCCACCGCTTCGCCGCTCTACCTGCTGCTCGATGATCTGTCGGGCGTCGCGCTCGTTTCGAGCTGGGCCTGGTCGCAATGGGACCCCGGTTGGGCGGCGAACGTGCGCGAGCGCATCCCAAACGGCCGGGTCGACACCGCGACGCAGACGCGCGAGGGCGTCTGCTGGGGCCTCAAACCCGGCAACAGCGGCACGACCTTCGATGGGCCGCGCACGATGCCGGGCCATGCCGATGCGGGCGAGCTGCGCAATCCCGCCGATCCCGACGGCTGGCACGACTTTCCGGCGAGCGCGGGTCCGAGCTTTCGCCGCGCCCGGCGCATCGACGTGACGCGCGACGAGGACGTCGGGCTGATCCGGGTGGACGCGATGTTCCAGGATAGCGCCTCGACGCCCGCGGGTGGCCGCACGGCGATCCACGAATATCGGCTCTCCGCGAGCATCGCGATCGATACCGGCGCGTTCGTCTCGATCGAGCCCGAAGCGCGGATCCTGCCGTTTGCCGAATGCCCAGGCGCGATCCACAACACCGCGCGGCTGATCGGCGCGCGCGCCGCCGACGTTCGCCAGGACGTGTTGACGCAGCTGCGCGGGCCCGAAGGCTGCACCCACCTCAACGACGCGTTGCGCGCGCTGGCCGAAGTTCCCCGTTTGGCGGCCGCCCTCGATCGCGTCACCGCCTGACGCGCGAGCTTTGCGTTAGCAGAACTTTAACCATAAACCTGCAAACCGGATCGGCCCGTCAAAGGGCTTGCGATTGAGGGTGCATATGGACCGCGAAGAGGATCTGCCGGTTGCCTCGCCGATGACCGAGGAACGCGATGCCCTGCTGACCGGCACGCCGGCGTTCGATGCGCTGTTCGCCGCGCTGGAGCAATCGGTTCCGCTGTCCGACCCCGCCAGCCTCGGCTTGCTGCTCGGCTCGAACCTCGTGCCGTTCGGGTAAACGGCAACCAGTCGATCGGGTGATTTGCGCAATAACTCCGTTTTAGTTTATCGAATAGGCACCGACACCGCAGCCACTGGAATCGTCATGTCCCTGATCGAGCGCATCTTCGGCAGCCGGACGCGGACCCGCCCGCCACCGTCGAAGTTGCACATCGAAGTCAGGGTTTCGGGAGAACTCGCCGATCCCAAAGCCGTCTACACGCTGATCAAGGCGGAACCCGGCATAGCCGCCGACGGCATCGTATCGTCCGATGGCGACGTCAACCTGCGGCAGATACGCGCCAGCCTGGACTTCGATTCGCGCACTGAAATCACCTTTGAACTCGTAGGCAGCGTGCGATGCCACGGCGGCGAGCACCCGGTACGGTTCCGGCGCTGTGCCCGTATCGCCTTCCGCATCCGCCGCGAAGGAGGCGGACGCCCGACGCCCGGACAATTCCGGCCATTCTTTCCAGACCGGGCCAACCGGTCGCGACTGACGGTCGATGATCAGAACGACGATGACGGCCACTATCGATACTGCCTGCGGATCAAGGCCGAAGGATGCCGGGGTCACGGCAAGCTCGATCCGTCGATCATCAATCGCTGATCGAGCACCAATCGGCACGATAGGCGGGGCGGCGCTTGCGGATCGCGCGGCCATCGGCTCTGTTCTCGGGCGACGGCGCGCGCCAGCGTCAATCGCCGGGGAATCGGGAAAGCATAATGCCGCCAGCCCAATTCGCATCGCGCTATGGCCCCTGGGCGCTGATAGCGGGAGCTTCGGAGGGGACCGGCGCGGCGTTCGCACGTCAGCTCGCGGCGGCGGGGCTGCACTTGGTGCTCGTCGCGCGCAGACAAGGACCGCTCGATGCGCTCGCGGCCGAGATCGGCGCGCGGCATGGCGTGCAGTGCATGACCGCGTCGATCGATCTCGCGCGTGAGGACGCGGCCGCACGGATGGCGGCGACGGCGGGCGAACGCGAAATCGGACTGCTCGTGCTCAACGCCGGCGCGGACACCAATGGCTCCGCGTTTCTCGATAATGCGCTCGACAACTGGCTCGCATTGACCCGCCGCAACGTGATGACCGCGATCGATGCCTGTCACCGCTTTGCCCGACCGATGCGTGATCGCGGACGCGGCGGGCTGATCCTGGTCGGCTCGGGCGCGTGTTACCTGGGGCTGCCCGGCATCGCGGTCTACGGCGCGACCAAGGCGTTCGATCTGGTGCTCGGCGAAGCGCTGTGGGCCGAGCTTCGGCCAT
This sequence comes from uncultured Novosphingobium sp., assembly GCA_964242815.1. Lineage (GTDB taxonomy): Bacteria > Pseudomonadota > Alphaproteobacteria > Sphingomonadales > Sphingomonadaceae > Novosphingobium. The sequence continues at coordinate 146,927 of CAXSZV010000002.1, read as the reverse complement.
ATGGCGTCGATGTCCTCAACCTGATCATGGGCAGAACCGATACGCCCGCGCATCGCGCGCTGATGGAGCGGTTGGGCGTCCCGTTCCCCGGCGACTGTGCGTCCGCCGACGATGTCGCCGCATTGGGCCTCGAACGATTGCCGCACGGGCCGACCGTTAACTGGGGCGAGGCCGCCGATCAGCCAGGCATGGGTGGCCTATCCGCTCTGCAACGCCGCGAGCGGATCGAGGCATTCGCCTCGTCGCGAGGCCATGCCAGCGCGGAATGAGCCGCTTGCGGCGGCACGAACGCGCGCCCCACACGCTCATCCGCGCGCGATGATCTTTGCGCCGGCGCGCGCTTCCCGCATATGCGGATTGAAAGGAACGACAGCCGGATGACCCTCAGATGACTCATCGCTCCTGCCGCGTGGCCCACCCTGCGTGAGCGCGCCCGTTCTTGCCACCACGCTCGATCCCGCTGACCCGCAGGCGCGCGCGCGCGCGGCGCATAATCGCACGCTTGCCGAAACGTTACGCACGCGGATCGCCACCGCCGCGCTCGGCGGTGATGCGCGCGCGCGCAATCGGCATACCGCGCGCGGCAAGCTGCTTCCGCGCGATCGGGTCGAGCGGCTGCTCGATCCGGGTTCGCCATTCCTAGAGATCGGGCAGCTCGCCGCCGGCTTTGGTGACGAGGGAGTCTATCCGGGCGAGACGATCCCCGGCGCTGGGATCATTGCGGGCATCGGCCGCGTTGCGGGCCGCCAGGTGATGATCGTGTGCAACGACGCGACGGTTAAGGGCGGCACGTATTATCCGCTGACGGGGAAGAAACACCTGCGCGCGCAGGAGATCGCCGAGGCCAACCGCTTGCCGTGCGTCTATCTCGTCGACAGCGGTGGCGCCAACCTGTCGCATCAGGCCGAGGTGTTTCCCGACCGCGACAATTTCGGCCGCGTGTTCTTCAACCAGGCCAACATGAGCGCCAAGGGTATCGCGCAGATCGCCTGCGTGATGGGCAGCTGCACCGCGGGTGGAGCCTATGTGCCCGCGATGAGCGATGAGAGCGTGATCGTGCGCGGTCAGGGCACGATCTTCCTCGCCGGCCCCCCGCTGGTGAAGGCGGCGACGGGCGAAGAGATCAGCGCGGAGGATTTGGGCGGCGGCGACCTGCACGCGCGCAAGTCCGGCGTCGTCGATCATGTCGCGGACAACGACGAGCATGCGCTGACTATCGTGCGCGACATCGTCAGCACGCTCGGGCCACCGCACGACGCCGGCATTGCCCGCCAATCGCCGCGTCCGCCCAAGTATGCGGCCGAAGACCTCTATGCGATCGTTCCCGAAGATGTCCGCGCGCCCTATGACGTGCACGAAGTGATCGCGCGGCTGGTCGACGGTTCAGAATTCCACGAGTTCAAGGCACTCTATGGCAGCACGCTGGTCTGCGGCTTCGCGCACATCTGGGGGATGCCGGTGGCGATCCTGGCCAACAACGGCGTCTTGTTTTCGGAAAGCGCGCTCAAGGGCGCGCATTTCATCGAGCTTGCCTGCCAGCGCTGCGTGCCGCTATTGTTCCTGCAGAACGTCTCGGGCTTCATGGTCGGCGGCAAGTACGAGGCGGAGGGCATCGCCAAGCACGGCGCAAAGCTGGTGACGGCGGTCGCCACCGCCAGCGTACCCAAGATCACGGTGCTGATCGGCGGCAGCTTCGGCGCGGGCAACTACGGCATGTGCGGCCGCGCTTATTCACCCCGCTTCCTGTTCACCTGGCCGAACAGCCGGATCAGCGTGATGGGCGGCGAACAGGCGGCATCGGTGCTGGCGACGGTGCATCGCGACGCCGACCGCTGGACTGCCGAGGAAGCCGAAGCGTTCAAGGCGCCCGTGCGCCAAAAGTTCGAGGACGAAGGCAATCCGTACTACGCCACCGCACGACTGTGGGACGACGGCATCATCGACCCCGCGCAGACCCGCGACGTGCTGGGCCTGGCGTTGGCGGCGACGCTGAACGCGCCGATCCCGAAGGCACCCCGCTTCGGGGTGTTCCGGATGTGAGCCGGGGGTGATCGATGGCCGGAAAATTCTTTGACGATTGGCGCGTAGGCGATCGGCTCGAACACGAGATCCGTCGCACGGTGACCGAGACGGACAACCTTCTGTTCTCGACCATGACGCACAACCCGCAGCCGCTTCACCTCGATGCCGAGGCGGCGAAGGCGAGCGAGTTCGGCCGCATCCTCGTCAACGGAACCTTCACTTTCGCTTTGATGATAGGGCTGTCGGTGGGCGACACCACGTTGGGCACGCTGGTCGCCAACCTTGGCTATGACAAGCTGGTGATGCCCGCGCCCGTGTTCATCGGCGACACGCTGCGCGCGGCGAGTGAGGTGGTCGAGCTCAAGGAGAGTCGCACCCGGCCCAACGCCGGCATCGTCACCTTCGCGCACACGCTCACGAGCCAGCGCGACGAGGTGGTATGCCGCTGCCTGCGCAGCGCGCTGCTTCTGCGGCGGCCCGCGTGAGGCTGCGCTCGCTCTTGTTCGTGCCGGGTGATCGACCCGGGCGCTTCGCGAAAGCCGCCGCCTCGCGCACGGACGCACTTATCGACAATCCCGAGGATTCGGTAGGCGCAAGCGCAAGCAAGGCATGATGCTCGATCAACCATCGACGGGAGCGGCTGCGGCCGCAGGGCGGAGGAACCCATGCTCAAGTCGCTGTTGATCGCCAATCGCGGCGAGATCGCCTGCCGCGTCATCCGCACCGCGCGCAGGCTCGGCATTCGCACGGTCGCGGTCTATTCGGACGCCGACGCCAACGCACTGCACGTCCGCCAGGCCGATGAGGCGGTGCATATCGGCTTATCCCCTGCGCGCGAGAGTTATCTCGTCGGCGAACGCATCATCGGCGCCGCACTAGCGACCGGGGCGGAAGCCATCCACCCCGGCTACGGTTTCCTGTCGGAGAACGCGGACTTTGCGCAATCCGTGATCGATGCTGGGCTGATCTGGGTCGGGCCCAAGCCCGCGAGCATCCGCGCGATGGGCCTCAAAGACGCGGCCAAAAAGTTGATGCAGGACGCTGGTGTCCCGACGACGCCCGGCTATCTGGGCGAAGACCAGTCGTCCAAACGCCTTCACGCCGAGGCCGACGCGATCGGCTACCCGATGCTTATCAAGGCCGTGGCGGGCGGGGGCGGCAAGGGCATGCGGCAGGTCCACGCGTCGGCCGAGTTCCTTGACGCACTGCAATCGTGTCGCCGCGAGGCCGCGTCCAGCTTCGGCGACGACCGCGTTCTGCTCGAAAAATACATCCTCTCGCCGCGCCATATCGAGGTGCAGGTGTTCGGCGATACCCACGGCAATGTCGTCCACCTGTTCGAGCGCGACTGTTCGCTGCAGCGCCGCCACCAGAAGGTGATCGAGGAAGCCCCCGCGCCGGGCATGGACGAGGCCACGCGCGAGGCGGTCTGCGGCGCGGCGGTGAAGGCCGCGCGCGCGGTGGACTATGAAGGCGCGGGCACGATCGAGTTCATCGCGGATGCGAGCGAGGGGCTGAGCGCTGACCGCATCTGGTTCATGGAAATGAACACCCGCCTCCAGGTCGAGCACCCGGTGACGGAGGAAATCACCGGCCAGGATCTGGTCGAATGGCAACTCCGCGTGGCATCGGGCGAACCGCTGCCCAGGCGGCAGGAGGAGCTGCGCATCGACGGTTGGGCGATGGAGGCACGACTGTACGCTGAGGATCCTGCGAAGGGGTTTTTGCCGTCAATCGGTCCGCTTACAGAACTCGTCCTCCCACATGGCAGCGCCCGCATCGATACGGGCGTAGACACGAAGAGCGAGGTGTCGCCTTTCTATGACCCGATGATCGCCAAGCTCATCGTCCACGCGCAGAGCCGTTCGGATGCATTGCACAGCCTGGCGCGCGCAACTGATGGGGTCTTCAGCCTGCCGGTCTTGAACAACGCCGGCTTTCTTTCTTCGCTGCTGCGTGACCCGGCCTTCATTGCCGGAGATGTCACAACGAACACCATCGGCAGCCGCATGGACGCATTGCTCGAAACGACAGTCGCCAGCGACGCTGCGAAGACGGCGGCGGCCTCTTTCCTCTTTCGCGAGGCCGGCGGCAGCCTTGCCGGCGTCGATCGTGAAGACAGCTACAGGACTGAGGGTGTCTGGCGCGACATCATCGGATTCCGGCTGAACCGTCAGCCGAAGACGACGATGTGGCTCGTCGCGGACGGCGAACCGATCGAAGCGGACATAGGCACGCAGCCGAACGGCAATGCAGTCGCCGGAGGACTGGTCAGGGGATACGAGGGTGGCGTCGCGATCGTCGAGCGCGGATGGCCGCATGTATTCCTGCCCTATCGCACTGACGGTGTGAGGGGTGCCAACGCCGCCTCCGGCGCGATCCTCTCGCCCATGCCTGGCAGAATCGTCGCGGTCGAAGTCGTCGTCGGCCAGACCGTTGCCAAGGGTCAGAAACTGCTGACACTCGAGGCGATGAAGATGGAGCACACGCTGACCGCGCCGTTCGACGGGACCGTCGCCGAAGTGAACGCGGTTGCCGGCGCGCAGGTGCAGGTCGAGGCGCTGCTCGCGCGGATCGAGGCATCGCGGGCGCTTTGACCCGCGAAGTCGGCTTGTCCCCGCGCCATGCGGTGATAGGATCGGCGGGTTCGCCCAGCGTCGGGCGTCTGCTGGGGAGAAGCTTGATGATCCACCGTCCGCTCGCCGCTGCGCTAGCGATGCTGGTCGCCGTGCCCGCGACGATCGAGATCGCGTCCGCAGCGCAACCAGCGGCCGCGCAACCCGCAGCAAAGCCCACCCCGGCGGCAAAGTCTGGCCATGCGCACACCGGCCCGCGCGGTCCGCGTTCGGCAAAGTCGCTCGATTGCTCCAAGCAGGCGGATGCCAAGAATCTGCACGGCGCGGCGCGCACGTCGTTCATGCGCGGGTGCAACAAGGGATAATCGGTGCTGCATGACGAGCCGCGCGGCCCATCCCGCGCGGCCATTAGCATCCTCTCCCCGCCTGTTCCCGTATCCGGACCATGGCGGTTGGCGCTATTCAGCGATCTTTAAGCAAATGACAAGCGCCCTTTTCCGCGCGGGCGTCAAAATCGGGACTGCCAGGCTGACGGCCTCGTAAATCCGAGCATTCCAAAGTCACGCGAGACCGATGTGTTGCCGGTTGGCAACGATGGAGAGTCTTATTTCGCGGCCGGTTGCCGGGGCTTCGCCATTCTGCTTTACGCTCGAGCAGTGAAGCGCCCGGGCAAAATGCCGGGTCATTAGCGGCGTCGCCATCGAACGCCGAATTCGGGGAGGTTAGAAATGCGTTCGACGTGCGTATCCCTTTTTCTGTGTTCGGTAAGCGGTGCCGCGCTCCTGTTGAGCGCTTCGGCTGGCGCCCAGACTACGGTGACGACCCCGGAGACCGCGCCCAATGCCGCGACGGCGACCCCTACCGCCGCGCCTGCCGCGGCGAGCGGCGACGTGGGCGACCCGGGCGACGTGGGCGACATCATCGTCACCGCGCGGCGTGTCGAGGAACGGCTGCAGGACGTGCCGATCTCGATCACGGTGTTCAATCCGCAGCAGCTTTCCAACCGCAACATCGTAGCGCCCGAAGACCTCGCGCTGTATACGCCTTCGCTGTCGACCAACGGCGTCACGGGTCGCGAGAACACGTCGTACTCGATTCGCGGGTTCACGCAGGAAATCGGCACGTCGCCATCGGTCGCGGTCTATTTCGCCGATGTCGTCGCGCCGCGCAGCAGCGCTTCGATCCCGCAGGGTGACGGCGCCGGTCCGGGCTCGTTCTACGACCTGCAGAACGTCCAGGTCCTGAAAGGGCCGCAGGGTACGCTGTTCGGCCGCAACACGACCGGCGGCGCGGTTCTGCTCGTGCCGCAGAAGCCGAGCAGCAAGTTCGAGGGATACGTCGAAGGGCTGTACGGCAGCTACAATTGGAAGGGCATCCAGGGCGCGATCAACGCGCCGATCACCGATACGATCCGCGCGCGCCTCGCGGTCGATTTTCAGGACCGCAGCGGGCTGACCAGGAACGTGGGCATCGGCCCCAATCTCGACGATCGCCACTATATCGCGGTGCGCGGCAGCGTGGTCTGGGATGTCACGCCCAGCATCGAGAACTACACGATCCTGTCATTCCTCCACACCAAGAGCAATGGTTCGGGCTATTCGCTGATCGGCTGCAACCCAGGCACCTTCCTCGGCGTGTTGATCTGCGGTCCGGGCGCCACGACGCAGGCCAGCGGGCCACATTTGGTGAGCACCGACCTGCCTAACCCAACCAACGATCGCCGCGAATATCGCGTGGTGAACACGACGACGTGGCAGGCGAGCGATTCGCTGACGATCAAGAACATCATTGGCTATTCGCAGTTGACCGGCGATTACGTGTCCGACGTGTTTTCGACCGACATCAAGATCCCGCCCGTGGTCTTCGTGCCTATTATCCTCGCGCCGAATACTCCGCCGGTCGCCATCCAGCCGACGCCGACCGGTGCGCTGGCGGGCACGCGGCTTCAGTTCACCGATGTTTTCGCCAACACGCGAAACCACAACACCGACCAGTCGACCTTCAGCGAGGAATTGCAGTTCCAGGGGCGGACCGATGGCGGCAAGTTCATCTGGCAGGCCGGTGTCTATTACGAACGCTCTGCACCACATGGCCCGACCGAGAACTTCTCGACCCAGCTGGTCAACTGCTCCGATGCGGTTAACAAGCAATGCTACTCTCCGCTCGGCCAAATCTTTCGCGCCGGTAACGCGATTTACTTCGGAAATAAGTTTGGCATACCGGCCGCGTTCGCCGACCCGGGCTATGACTTTCCGCTCGGCGGACTTGGCAATAATCTGACCACGATCGCCTATCGCAATCTTGGTATTTATGCTCAGGGCACATATGCGCTGACCGAACAACTTAAGCTTACCGGCGGTATTCGCTACACCCGTGATACGGTGCACGTCACTTCGCAAGGGTTTAACAACATCTTCGGGGGACCGGGCTTCGGTCCGAACAATCCGCGGTTGACGTGTATCCAGGTCGACCCTGGTATTAGCGTTGCCAACGGATGCCTGATCACGCCAAAGACGAAAAGCCAGAAGCCGACCTGGCTTATCGACCTCGACTACAAGCCGACAAATGACATTCTAATCTACGGAAAATACGCGCGTGGTTATCGCCAAGGCAGTATTACGCCAACCGGCGCTGGTATCTATCGCACGTTCAAAGCGGAAAAAATCGACGCGTTTGAAGTCGGCACGAAGACCGACTTCCGTGGCGCGTTGCGCGGCTACTTCAATCTCGATTTCTTCTACAACAATCTTTATGGTCAGCAGATTAACGCCGCCTTTACCGATACAACTGGCGCGGTGTCCCAAGCATCGGGCATCATCAATGTGGGCAAGTCTAGAAGTTATGGTCTGGAGGCGGAGTTTAGCGTCAATCCTTTCCAGGGTTTCAACCTGAACGGTTCCTACACGTATCTTCGGACCAAACTGGTGAGGGGCCGTCCCGACCTTATGGCACCCCCCCCTTATAATCTCGTCAGCTTGTCGGCGGACGAGGGCGCAGACTTGGCCTATTCGCCGCACAACCGTGTCACGGTGACGGGCAGCTATACGTTGCCGCTCGATGCGAGCATCGGCCAGGTGATCCTTGCCGCGACCTACAGCTACAGCAGTTCGCAGCTGGCGGTTTCGCAAACAGCGTCGCCTTACGCCAGGATGGACTCGTTCAACACGCTCAACCTGAATCTCAACTGGAACAACGTGGCAGGATCGGGGATCGACGCAGCGGTCTTCGCGACCAACGTGACCAATGAGGCATACCGGACGCAGGTCGCGGGCATCTATAACGCCACCGGCTTCGAATTCGCCCGCTATGGCGAGCAGCGCGTCGTCGGCGGCAAGCTGCGTGCGCATTTCTAAGGCGCGCCGTCGCCGATAGCGAGCGGCGACGGGGCGTGCCGCATCCGCCGGCCGAGGTGAACTGTTTCACCCCGGCCGGCGGCCCTGCGTGGGCCAGCCGATAGGGAGCGACCGTTCGTGAGACGCTGGCTGAAACGTCCTGAGGGCTCGAACTGGGGCGACTTCGGCGACGACGATCAGGTCGGCCGCATGAACCTGGTGACACCCGAATGTCGCCGGCGCGCGCTTGTCGAAGCGCGCGAGGGTATCGCCTTCAATCTTGGCTTGCCGCTCGATTATCCCCGCGGCGGCATGTTTCCGGGCCGCACGCCGCCGGTGCTCGGGGCGACGACGGCCAGCGACGGCCAGCCGATGTATGACTGGGTGATGCCGGGGGGCGGCAGCGACATCGTCAACGATGACCGCGTTACGATGACGCTCCAGTTCTCGACGCAATGGGACGGCCTCAGCCACATCGGCGCGGTGTTCGACGCGGACGGCGACGGCGTGGCCGAGCACGTGTTCTACAACGGCTATCGCGCCGACCGCGACTTTCTCCTGCCCTCGCAGCCGGGGGGGCCTCGCGCGCTCGCGCTTGGGATCGAGAACCTCGCGCGCACCTGCGTGCAGGGGCGCGGCGTGCTCGTCGATTTGCGGCGGTCGGGCTCGGGGCCGCACAACGCGGTCGGTTACGATGCCCTGATGCGCGCGCTCGACGATCAGCGCGCGGACGTTGAGGAAGGCGACTTCCTCTGCACTTACACCGGGTATGGCGATCTGCTGCTGCGCGATGGCGAGCATGTCGATCCCGCCGCGCTGTCGGCGTGCCCGGGCCTCGACGGCGGCGACGCCGCGCTGCTCGAATGGATCGATCGTACGGGGATCGCGGCGATTTGCGCCGATAACGCGATGGTCGAAAAGCTTGAGGGCGTAACGCGCTGCGCGGGCCGCACTGGCCTGCCGCTGCATGAGCACTGTCTGGTCAAGCTCGGCGTGCATCTCGGCGAGTTCTGGTGGTTCGGCGAGATCGCGCTCTGGCTCGCCGAGCAGCAGCGCGCGCATTTCCTGCTCACCGCGCCCCCGCTCAACCTGCCCGGCGCGGTCGGCTCACCCGTCACGCCGATCGGAACCGTGTAGACGCTCGCGCAACCCGCTGATGGACCCCAACCCGGTGCAGCCTACGCAACGCGACACGATCGTAATAGCACTATCGGTCACAATTTGAACGCCAACCCATCGCCGCCGCCCTCGTGACGGCATCCTATGAATCACACGATCGCGCTAATAGGAATCACTCAACAATTCCCCTCACCGTGAATCTGCTCTAGCCGAAGACCGGCGATGGCCACCAAATCTACGCCGCTTCCTACACCACGCCTGCGGACACTACCACGTGATCTGAGAAGTCCCCCAGTCTTTGTAGCGTTCCATAGAGTATTCGAGCGATAGCTTCTTCCAGTTGCCAGTGAATGATTCACCAATCAAAGCTTGGGATGGAAACACCTAGTCGAGGCGTTGATTGCAGAGACCACGCTCTCGAAACCAGTGCCGCTTTAAGGCACCACACCAAAACCTAAAGACGATACGTGCCTCTGATGCACGCCGTACCGAACAATGCTGCCATCCGACTGCCATCCGGGATTATTGCCGCAAATAGATGTCGGAACCGTCTATCCAGTCCGCGCGAGGCGGGTTGAATATGTCGAGCTCGAACGTGTCCTCGACGATTTCAGCGGCGTGGAGCAGGCCGCCCGGGATGACGAGCATCTGGCCAGGACCGATGAACTCGATTTGCTCCCCCGTCTCACCGAGCAGGAATTTCATGAGGCCGGTGATGACGTAAGTAAATTGTTCGTTGTCGTGGCGATGCGCCGGCACCAAGTCGCCAGCCTGCATGCGCACTTCAGCGAGCATGGTGCGGTCGGTATGCGCGAACCGTCTGGTGATCCCCCCGCGCATTTTGTCCAGCGGCATCGCATTGAAGTCGACCCGAGTGGCGCTTTGTTCTGTCATGCTGTCTTCGCTCCCAAGCCCTGGATCTAGGGGATCAATACGATAGCGCCGGGCGACTGGCGTCCCTCCAACATTCGGTGCGCTTCGGCAGCGTCGGCGAGCGGGAGCGTGATGGCTTCGACCGGGACGATGACTTCCGAAGCGAGCGCGTGCAGCGTTTGCCCGATCAGCTCGCGCGTTTCATTCTCCTTACGCAAATAGTGGAACAGGATGGGGCGCGAGACGGTCAGCGAACGCTCGGCCAGCATACTGGGCGACAACGTGGCGATCGGGCCGGAGGACTGGCCGAAGAGCACGAGGTGTCCGCAATAGTCGAGCGACGACAGTGATCCTGCGAACGTATCCTGCCCGACGCTGTCGTAAGCGACCGCCACTCCCCCGCCGCCGGTGAGCGAGCGGACACGCTCGGCCACGTTCTCGTCGTGGTAAAGGATCGTCTCATGGGCGCCGGCGGCGCGGGCGAGCGCGGCCTTGTCTCGGCTGCCGACCGTGCCGATGACATAAGCGCCGAGATGACGCGCCCAGGCACAAAGCAGCCGACCCACGCCGCCCGCCGCGGCTTGAATCAGCACCTTGTCACCCGTCCTGAGCAGGTGAACCCTGCCGACGAGCATGGCGACCGTCGCTGCGCGCAGCAGCGTTCCCGCCGCTGCGACATCACCGAGCGTGTCCAGAATCTTGAAAGCCTTGGTTGCCGGAAGCAGCCGAGCGCTGCTGTAGGCACCGTAAGCCGGCTCGATGTAGGCGACGCGGTCCCCAGGAACGAAACCGGTCACGCCCGGGCCGACCTGCTCGATGATCCCGACGGCATCGATGCCGGGTATCCCGGGCAACGTCAGAGTGCGATATTGCCCCGTGCGCACATATGTGTCGTGGAAGTTGACGCTGATCGCCGTGTGGCGGATGCGCAGCTCGCCGGGGCCCGCGTCGCCGACGGCGACTGGCTGAAGCCGGAGCATCTCGGGTCCGCCATGCGCCTGCAGCACGATCGCCGTTTCCATGGACATGCCTCTATATCAGCGCAGATCTGGGGTTTGGCTGAGCAGCGCGCCAAGTGCTTCGAGACCCGCACGGATCCTCTCGTCGCTCTGCGTCGCGAAGCTCAGCCGCGCATGGTTATGCTCTTCGGCGGTCGGAAAGAATGTCGCGCCTGGAACATACGCGACCCTAGCCTTGGGCAGAGCCTGCTCGCGCATGAAGACAGCGCTGTCGAAGCCGTGTGGAAAGGTGATCCAGGTGAACATGCCGCCGGATGGGTCAGTGAACGTAATGTCTGGCGGAAAGGTCTCTCGCATAACCGCCAGGGTCAGTTCCTTCTTCCGCCGGTAAGCATCGCGGATCGCGGCGATCTGCGCGTCGATGTCATAGCGGTCGAGGAACATCGATGCCGCGGTCATGTTCAATGTGCTGCACTGGGTATCCGCGGCGACTTTCAACAGCGCGAGCTGATGGATCACGGCCTCGTCCGCGACCGCCCACCCGGTGCGCAGGCCAGGCGCCAAGACCTTCGAGAAGCTGCCGAGGTGAATGACGCGTCCTTCGGTGTCGAAGCTGCGGATCGAGGGCATCCGTTCGCCCCGGTAACGGATTTCGCGGTACGGCGCGTCCTCGAGAATATAGGTGTCATAACGGTTAGCGAGTTCCACCATCGCGCGGCGACGCTCGGCGCTCAACGTCCTGCCGGTCGGGTTCTGAAAGTCGGGGATGGTGTAGATGAACTTGGGTCGCTCGGTCTTCAGCACCGCCTCCAGCTCTTCGATGATCATGCCGTCCTCGTCCATCGGCACCCCCGCATAGCGCGGCTCGTACGGATTGAACGCGATCAGTCCGCCGAGGAAGGTCGGATCGTCGGTGACGATCAGGTCGCCCCGATCGATCAGCAGCTTGGCGACCAGATCGAGCCCCTGCTGGGCCCCCTGGAGGATGAGGACATTTTCCGCTCCGCTGGGCATACCGTCATGGGTGACCCGTTCGGCGATCTGATCGCGAAGCCGCGGCAGCCCGGTCGAAACGGTGTATTGCAGGGACTCGCGGCCGTTATCCTTCACCGCCTCGTGAAAGATGGCATCGAACTCTTCGAGTGGAAACAGCGACGGGTCGGGGTAACCTCCGCCGAACGAGATGATGTCGGGTTGAGCGCCAAGTGCAAGCAGTTCGCGGATGGCCGAAGGCTTCACGCGCGACATGCGGGCAGCGAAATGGCCGGACATACGTTCCTTGCATCGCCTCGACACAGCCGCGCCTTACGGCTTCCTTGAGTTGGCGGGATATGAGATTGCGCCCCCGCGTTCTTTCATCAAAAGGCCGCGGATCGCACCTGAGGGCCATGGCGCTTATCGGCGAGCAGACCGGGTCGGAGCGTTTGAAAGCTGTTACTCCGGCTGATAGACCCTCGGACGATCGATCAGCGCCGCCGAGAGGAACGCGATGGCCTGGCAAAGCTATGCCGAATTCTACCGACGGTCTCAGTATGGCAGCTTTCCGCAGGAGCATCGCCGGTCTGTCGGCCGGCTGCCTTTTACCATGATCGACGTGGAGCAGGGACCGCATCGCTTTTCCGACCCGCAGGTCAGCGAAACGGTGCTCGCCTTGCCCTTGTCGGTCAGCAACGGCAGCAAGTGGAACTGGACCATCGGCGGCTGCTCTTACCACGACATCGCGCGGCCCGGCGGGATGCTGGTCGTGCCGGCCGAAACCGACAGCCATTGGGACGTGGACGCTGATCGCCACTTGCTGATCCTCTCGGTTCCACACGGGACTGTCAGCGGCGTATTGGGCACGGCCTCACCCGAACGGATCCGCGATGCGTTCTGGTCATTGGCCGAAAGCACCTGGAGCGACCCGTTCGTCGAGCCGCTGATGACGCGATTGTGGGCCGCATCGCTGTCACGTGAACCCTTGGCCGGGCGGCTGACCGACGCCATCGTCACCGCCATCCTATCGCATCTTGTTCTTCGCGCGGGCGGCGGCAACGCTGGCGGTGCGTCCGTGGCGTTGCCCCGGTGGCGGCTGAACCGCGTGGTGGACTTTGTCGATGAGCACTTGTCGCAACCGATTGGTCTCGACCGAATGGCGGGCGCCGCCGGGCTAAGCCGACGCCACTTTGCGCGGAGCTTCGCGGCGGAGCTCGGCGTCACGCCGCACAAGTGGTTGATGCAACGTCGGCTCGACCGCGCTCAGGACCTGCTTGCTTCGACCGATCTCGAAGTCTGCGCCATCGCCGAATCCTGCGGCTTTTCCAGCCAGAGCCATTTGACGTCGCTGATGCGGCAGGAAGTCGGTGAGACGCCGTTCCGCTGGCGACGACATCATCGGCACTGAAAGCGGCAACCAGCCCTCCTGCGCCGTCAAAGTGCGGATGCGAGGTCGGTCGGTCTCCCAAACGAGCTAATGATCAGCCTCCTGGGGCGGCTTGCCGCCATCAGCGATATACTTACCGATCCGCGCTTCCAGCACGCTCATCGGCACAGATCCGAGCGACAGGACTGTCGAATTGAAAGCCCGTACATCGAATTTCGGACCAAGCGCCTCTTCGGCCTGCTTGCGCAGACGCTTGATCGTGAGTTCCCCGACCTTGTAGGAGACGGCCTGACCGGGCCAGCTTATATAGCGGTCGACCTCGATCTCGATATCCGCGGGCGCGAGCGCGGTATGTTCCAGCAGAAAGTCGATCGCCCGCTGGCGGGTCCATCCCATATGATGGATGCCCGTATCGACGACCAGACGACAGGCCCGCCAACTCTCCAGGCTCAGTCTGCCGAAATTTTCGTACGGCGTATCGTAGACGCCCAGTTCGACGCCGAGCGATTCGCTATATAACCCCCACCCCTCGCCAAATACCGCGAAGTAATCGACGCGCCGGAAGGCGGGCCGCTCAGTCTGTTCGTGCCAGAAGGCATATTGCAGCGCATGACCGGGATTGCACTCGTGCAGCGTCACGGCGGTCAATTGATAGAGCGGCCGCGCGCCAAGGTTGTAGGTGTTGAGATAGCAGGCATCGAGGCCGCCGCGCGCCGCGGTATAATAGGGCGCGATCAGGTCCGGCACCGGGCGGATGGCGAAGCGATAGCGCGGCAACGTGACGAAAAAGTCCTTGAGCCGACCATCAACGCGCTTGGTCACATAGGCCGCAAACGATAGAAGCTGTAGGGGGGTCTTGGGATAGAATCGCGGGTCGGACCGCAAGAAGGCGATGAACGCCGCCCGCGTGCCGGTAAAACCCGCTTGCTGCATTGTCCGGTCCATCTCGGAATCGATCCGTGCGACCTCGCGCAGCCCGAGTGCGTGCAGCTCCTCAGGTGTCAGATCGAGCGTGGTGAACTGGCGAAGCTGCGAGCGATAGAAAGCCTTTCCGTCGGGCAGCGCTTCCGCCGCGATCGTCGTGCGCGCCTGGGGAAAATATTCGGTGCGCAGGAAAGCCAGCAGCTTGGCGTAGGCCGGCACGACCCGTTCTCGAATGACCGTACGCGCTTCGGCCTGCAAAGCGGCTTGCTCGGCGGGGGGGACCGTCGCGGGAATCTGCCTAAAGGCGGCGTAGAACGGGTTCTGCTCCACTTCGGGCCGGGTGAACGGAACGACCGTATTATCCCGACCGGTCAGCGTGATCCGGGGAATGGTAAAGCCGCGCGCAAGGCCAGCGCGCATGTTTTCGATCTGTTCGTCGAAATAGCGCGGGATGTCACGCATACGGCCGAGGTAATGGCGATATTGCTCGGCGGTGGGGAAGCTTTCGGCGCGCGGCGTCAGGTTCGACCAGAAGTTGGAATCGCTGTTGAAGGGTGCTTCATAAGTCCTGAATGCGAGGTCGGCGACATTGGCCTCCAGTACCTCCTTGAACACTTCGTAATTGACCGCCTCCTCAGGAGGCAGCTTCGATCGGTCGAGCGCCTTCAGGCGGGACAGATCGTCGGTCCAATAACGGAGCCGCTCATGCTGGGCCGCCGCGTCGACGCGGGGCAAGTGGTCGGCCGTCGCGCCGGACTGATCGTCGTCCGATACGCGCGCGAACTGGCTCTGACGCCACGACCACTCGTCCGTGTAGAGCTGCCTGAGCTTCGCCGTGTCGGTCTGATCCTGCGCGAACGCGGGAGACATGAACTGGCACGACAGGCCGGCGATCAGCATCAGGCGGAGAAGCCCGGCTGAGCTTCGCCGGCTTGGGGCTCCCGGCACGGTGATCATGTACGGCATGGGTTCTTCTCTCTTCACGCTCGCGACGGCCGGCGGTTTCCTTCGCAAGGGCTTGGCCGCGCGGCCTACGGTCGGCGATCTTCCGCCCAGCCGTTCAGCGCGAACCGCGCACCACGCGAAAGATAGGCGGGAACGATCGACAGATGGGTCTCGTCAGGAAACATCACGTATTCGACTTTCAGAGCCGAGCTGTTCGCCCGTCGCAACCCGGCCGCCAGCGCGGCGGCGCTCCCCACCATGTCCAGCTCCTTCATCTCCTCCACGTCGGGCACTTGGCCGCCGGTCGCCTTGTTGCGAAGCTGTTCGGGGCTGAGCTGACTTTCGAGCGCGCCGACCGCGATCAGAAGGCGATGGAGGTGGCCCCCCGTCCCGGCCTGAGCCTTCAGGAACGGGGCAGCTTCGGTGAGAATGTGACGCCCGCTCCACCAGATCGACGGGCTTGCCGCGACATAGGTAGAGAAGGCGTCGGGATGGCTGAACAGGACGTGCAGCACGAACAATCCGCCGAGCGAATGGCCGAACAAGGCCTGGCGCGTCGCGTCGATCTTGAACGAACTTGCGATCACCGGCTTCAGATCGCTCTCAATGAAATCGAAGAACGCCTCCGCGCCGCCGCCCGGCGGTGACCATTTGCGGCTCGCGGGCGACCAGCTCGCCGGGTCCGAACCGGCTTTGGGCGTAAGATCGAAGGCGCGATTGTCGACGTCGGCTTCGTTGGGATAGCCGATCCCGACGACCACCACCGGACCCAGCGATCGCTCACCCATCCGGACCGTGTCGGCGAGCGTGGCGAAGTGCGTGTCCGCATCGAGCACGTACAGAACCGGATAGCCGCTGGCAGGCGGGGGCGCTTTTGGCAGCGAAACGAAGATTTGATAGGTCCGTCCCGCCTTGGAGCGCAGCGTCCACTGTTCCGTACGCGCGCGGGCATACGGACGGACATCGCTCTGCGGCAGCTCGCGCGGCGCAGGGGAGTCCTGCGCTTGCGAAGTGGCAGCTGCACCGAACGCGACGGCGGTCAGCATCACGATCCGGGTCAGCGGCGCGATCATGGTCATCCTTCGGGTATGGACGGCACGGCTAGAAAGTCTTGCGCACGGTGAAATTGAGCACGCGACCGATCGCACTGGTATTAGTCGAATCGAAGTTCAGCCCTCGACTGAAGACGCCGGCACCCGCCGCGTAAGGCGGGGCCTCGTTCAACAGATTGATCGCGGCGACCGATAGTTCCAGGCCGGACAGGATCGGACCCTGCTGCTGAAACCGGTAGCCGATGTTCGCGTCCACCGTGGTCCATGAACCGATCTTCGCGCTCGGATTGATGCCCGTGTCCGTTTCGGAACTGATATAGTTTGCGATCCCCGTCGCCGTGAACCCACCGGAACTGAAGGTGGCGCCCGCACGAAAACGTGCTCGTGGCACGTTGAACAGCGTACCCGACAATTTCACGTTCGGGCTGTTCAGGCTCGTCTTCTGCACAAGTTTCTGCAATGTCGCGTTGGCGAACAGATCGACGCTGGCGTTCTCAAGATCAAACCGGTATTTGACTTCCCCGTCGACGCCTTCGACGGTCTGTGCCACGGCATTGATATAGGCCCCGTTGATAATGGCGACGACATCAGCGGTGTTATAGGCACCGGCCGCGGTCAGATCGAAGAATTGCCGACCGTCGATCGCCGCCGCCTGCTGCGCGGCGGTCGGGTTGGGTACCAAGAATTGGGCAAACACCGGGTTGGACAGCGCCTGCCCGGCGGAAGAGATCGGGAAGGCGATCCGATCGGTATATTTGATGTGGAAATACGTGGCGTTCACACTCAAACCATGCGCGAATTGCGGCGTGAAGTTGATCCCGGCCGTCCAGCTCTTCGCCTTTTCAGGCGTAAGCGCCGTATTGCCGCCGAAGGTGTATAGCGCCGTTCCCGTGCCCGTCCCGCCGATATCCGCCTCATCGAAGAGATAGATGCGGGCTGGAGAATACAGTTGGTAGAAGGTCGGCGCCCTGAAGGACGTTCCCCACGTACCGAGAATGGCGAGGTCACGAACGGGGACATAGCGCACGGCAACCTTCGGATTAGTCGTTCCGCCGAACCCGGAATAATGTTCGTAGCGCACCGCGGCATCGAGCGTCAGGCTGTTCAGGCCAAGCCTGGTCGCCGAAGGTTCCACCAAGGGGACGTTTGCCTCACCGAATACATAGGAAATCTTGCGTGACACCGGGGCGACGACGCCCGAGCTTGTCGTCGCCGCCTGGCGGTATCCCTCCCACCGATAGCCTCCGCCAACCGCCAGCTTGACCTGCCCCCCGGGCAAAGTGACGAGCGGTCCGCTTGCGGTCGCTTCCACATACCGGACCTTGTTGTCGTAGAGCGTCGGCTCCGTCGAGGCGGGAGTGGAAATGTAATTGACGGTATCGCGCGAGTACGACCCATCGATCGAACCCGACCATCCGAATGGCAGGGATTTGAAAAGGATGGAGGGATTGATGGTGTACATTTTCGACTTGATGTCCCGTCTGTACAAAACGGCGCCGGGCCTCACCTGTGTATATTGCAGTGACGTGCGCCGAGAATACAGGCCGGTGAGCCGTAGCGACACGTTATCGCTCAGGTCCTGCTCGCCGTCGGCAAGAAAGGACCATTTGGTGGATCGGGGAAGGAGGCTGTTCCGCCCCGCTGTGGACGTGATGTCTCGCTGATCCGAATAGATGGCGCCCTGATGCGTGTATTCCACGTTTGCC
Source organism: uncultured Novosphingobium sp. (assembly GCA_964242815.1). GTDB lineage: Bacteria > Pseudomonadota > Alphaproteobacteria > Sphingomonadales > Sphingomonadaceae > Novosphingobium. The sequence goes on along the minus strand of CAXSZV010000002.1, from coordinate 129,057 downwards.
AGCAAGTGGCCTGAGGCCCACGTGCGGCCTCCCATTGCATAATAGTTGTGCGACGGCCCCCCTTCGGTTGTTCTGCCCTCGGTGCCGGCGACCTGCAAACCGTTAAAGTCCGTCCGCAGAATGAAATTGACCACGCCTGCGACGGCATCCGAACCATAGAGCGCCGACGCGCCTTCGGTGACGACGTCGATGTGATCGATCGCCGCAATCGGAATGACGGAAATGTCCGCGGCACCCAGATTACCATCCTGCGGCAGGCGCCGCCCCCCCAGCAGCGCCAGCGTGGCACCGGCCCCCAGGCCACGCAGGTTGACCGACGAGCCGTTGCTGTAGTTCTGGTTGAACCCGGCGGTGCCGGTGGCGAGAACGCCTTGGTTCTGGCCACCGCCGAAGTTCGACGGAAGCGCGAGAAGAAGATCGGAGGTTTGGTTGTAGCCCGACCGGGCGATATCCTCGCGCGTCACCTTCACCGTCGGCGCGATCGGCTTCTCACCGCGAATGTTGGTACCGGTGACGACGATATCCTGCGCTGAGCCGGCGTCGTCCTGGGGGGCGACGGACTCCGCTGGCACCGCGGCCGCGGTGCCCGGATCCGGTGTCGATTGGGCGGCAGCAAGGCGGGCCGACGCATTTTCGTCCGACGCATCGCCCGTCCCGGCACCCCGACCAACGATGCCTAAAGTAAGACTTTTCCCATCGTCAGCCACGATCCGCAGGCCGGTCCCTTGGAGCAGCAGGCTTAGCGCCGCGCGGACGTCATACTGTCCCCTTATCTGGCGGGTCGTAACGCCCCGCAACGTCTTGCCAGGCGCGACGATCTGGACGCCTGCTTGGCGCGCGAACTCCGGAATGGAACGGTTCGCCGCCTGTGAGGGAAGATCGAATGTGAGCTGCTGCGCCCAAGCGACGCTGGGCAACGCAAGGCTCGCCAGCGCGGCGCTGCAAATCATCAGCTTCCCGGTCGTCGTGATTGTCATATATCCCCCTGGCCGAGCGACATCCCCCTGTCGCATTCGTGTAATAGATGCGTCAAAGACGCCGATCCGCCCGCCTTCAGCAAAAATTCATTTTGGACGGCTGAGAATGATGACATCGGCGCTGAAGCGCGCCTTGAGCCCGAGACTGAGCGCGGCCGACCGTGCAAACCCCGCCGGATTATTGGCCGCGAACAGTCCCGTCACCGTTTCGTCGCCGATCGCCGGGTCCGCGAAGCCGATCCGGGTATCGGCGTAACGCGCAAACTCGCTTGCCGCCTCACGCAGCGGCCGATCCTCGAACGACAACATGCCTTGGTGCCACGCCAGCTCGCGGGACACCTCGCCGGATGCGACCGGCGTCACTCGAATGGGTCCGGCTTCGCTTACTGTCGCACTGCTATTCGCGAGAACGCGCGTTGTCAGCCGTACAGACCTCGGACCCTCGACTTCCACGGTCCCCTGGCGAACCAGCACCCGCACCGGTTCGGCGGCCAGTCGGCTTACCGCAAAGCTGGTGCCCAGCGCACGTACCCGCGTATCGCCCGCCGCGACGACGAATGGCCGCGCCGGGTTTCTGCAAACATCGAACAGCGCCTCGCCTTCGAGCAACTCGACCCGCCGCTCCCCGTCCGTGAACCGTACCCGCGCCGCTGACGCGGTATTCAGCGTCATGCCGGAGCCGTCCGCCAGCCGCACGAGCCGGACTTCGCCTTTTCTGGTCCGGTAGGTCAGGGCGGCAGCCGGCCAGCTGATCCCGGCAGCCACCAGGATGCCCGCCGCCAGCGCGCCTGTCCCCGCCGTCAGAAGTGCCCGGCGGGGCATGTGGCGCCCCGGTTCGGGCGGCTCGTTGCGTCGCTCGTCGTCGCTTGGCGTAGCCGCCGAAGGCGTTCGCGCCTGCGATACGAGAAAGCCGTCGGGATCGAAGCCGGCACCGAGCGCCTTGGCGCGATGCGCATGCGCCATCACGGCGCGAGCACGGGCATAGGCGCCGAGCCTGCGGACATCGGCGGCGAGCCAGGCTTCAAGCTGCGATCGTTCCAGCGGATCGAGCGGAGCGTGGTCGACACGGACCGCCCAGTCGGCAGCGGTCGCGTCGATCAGCTCGCTGGTCTTCCGCGCCATCATGTTAAGCTTCTGCCCGCTCATCCCTTGCACTAGATGCGTCAGGGTGGTCGTTTCCGCCTCGCCCGATAACGGTCATCAGGTGCCGAAGGCTCCGCGCTATCGATTTCTGCACGGCGTTGTCGCTCATGGCGAGCCGCTCGCCGATCACCCGGTGCGGCAGTTCGTCGATCACCCGCATTAAAAACGCGCTTCGCCCCGGCTCGGGCAATCGGGATACCGCGATGGCAAGCAGATGCAGCTGCTCGCGATCAGAGCACTGGACGTAAGGCGACGGTTCATCGATCGCCAGCGTGAAGGCATCCTTCTCCTCCATCGCCCGGATCGAGATGACCCGCGAATGCCGCAGGTGCATCAGCACGATCGATCGGGCGACGCTGAACAGATAGGCTCGCGGGTTATGGAGCTGATCAACCGACGCCATCGCCGCGAACCGGCTATAGGCCTCCTGGATCACGTCATCGGCGTCCAGATCGTGCGGGAACCGCCACGTCGCGAGATGGGTCCGTAGCGACGCTTCGTGCGGCAGGATGTTGCGCGCGAGCCAGAGCGCCCGCTCGTCGGTGAGGCCGACCGTCATCGCTTCGTACCAGAGGGCATGAACTCCTCGAACCAGTCGATCAGCCGGGCCGCGAAGTCGATCGCCGCCGGCATCGTCTCGATCCCGTGCCCTTCCTCGGGATAGCGCGCCAGCGTCGACCGGACGCCGTGCTCCAGCAGGGCGTTGTGGAATTGGATCGCTTCTTCCGGCGGCGTGCATCGGTCGAGCATGCCGCAGATGGTCAGCGTCGGCGTCGTCACCTTGTCGGCGTGCAGAACGGGGCTGTAGCGATGGTATCGGCCGCCCAGGTCGCCGATCCTGTCCTGCGCGAAGAGGGTCACGAAATGGCTGATGTTGGACAGGAGGTGCTCAGTGACGAAGTTGGTGATCGGCGCGATCGGAACGGCCGCCGCGAACCGCATGTCCTGCGTGATCAGCCAGCACGTCATGAAGCCGCCGTAGCTGACGCCCGTCACGCCCAGTCTGGAGGGATCGGCGACGCCCCGCGCAACGAGATGATCGAGCCCCGACAGGCAATCCTGCGCATCGCCATCACCCATCGCCCCGACGACCCGACGCGCGAAGTCCTGGCCGCGACCCGAACTGCCGCGAGGATTGGGCAGGAAGACCGCATAGCCGTGACGCACCAGCAGGCTCAAAGGCGCGTATCGGCTACGCCCCAGCCACATCGGGCGCCACAACAGCACGGGCCCGCCGTGGATGTTCATCACCAGCGGATGCGGACCCTCGCCCTCCGGCCGTAGCAGCCACCCCTCCATGGCGAGGCCGTCGGGAGCGGTCCAGCGCACCTCGTCGATCGCGGCGATCGCGCTGGCCTGCGCGGCATATCCCAGGTCGAAGCTCTTGACGCTACGGTAACGGCCGGATCGGATCACCGCCACTTCCGGCGATCGTTTGAAGCCCTCGCCGATGACGACACAGTCCCCCGTCTCGTCGACGCCGCTTACCCTGGCATACCGACCGGCCATGCCGATTTCATCGCTCGCCCAGATTTCGTCGAAGCGCTCCGTCGCCACGTCGTAAAGACCAACCACGGTCTCCAGCCCGCGGTGACCCGCGGCGAGCAGCCGCCGGTTGTCACGCCATCCCAAGTAAGTGATGTCGACGCCGCCGGTATCAGGGGTCCACACCGTCCCCGTACCGACGTCGATCAGCCGCAGGTCGCCCGCGACGATGCCGCGATCGCTGCAGATCGCCTCGACCAGCGCCAGGTGGTGACCGTCCGGCGAAGCGGCGGGCCAGCCAAGCTGGTCGGCCGGCCGATAAAGCTCGCGCCAGTGATCGCCCGCGAGGTCATGCACCGCCAGCCGTGCGGTGTACCACGCACCTTCACCCGGCTCCGGACTGACGATCGCGGCCATGGTGCCGTCACCGCACCATATCGCTTCCCAGACGTTTCGGTCGAGCGAGCCCACCTGCCGTACGCTGCCGTCGTCAAGATCGTAGATCCAGGCCCTACGCCAGCGGTGGTCGCCATCGCCCGCATCGACGTGCGGCAGCCAGGACGGCAAGCCGTCACTAACCGGTTTGCTGGTGACGGCGCCTTGCCCGCCCGCCACATCTGCACCGTGGCCGGCGACGCCGAGCAGGATACGGCCGCCATCCGGCGACCAATGCAGATACTCGACCCAGCCATCGACCGTGGGAGCCGCGCGTATCGCATCGGTGTGCGGGTCCAGCAGGTGGAGTTGGAAGTCGCCCGGCTTATTCCTGTCCGACAGAAACGCGACCTGGTTCCCGTCGGGCGAATATCTGGGCAGACGGTCGACGAAGGGGCCGGCGGTCAGCATGCGCGTCTCGCCGGTCAGCAGATCGATGTGCGCGATCCGGCTGATCGGCGGCTCGTCCAGCGTTTCGGCGATAAACGCGGTGAAAACCGCCACCGAGCCGTCGGGCGATGCATCAAGATCGATCAGATCGCTGATCCGGTCGGTCCCTGGCCGCCGAACGGCTGCGTAGAAGTCGTGCGCTTCCCGGTAGGAGGCGCTCCCGCGTATATCACGCGCGTTCACGTCACTCCGCCCGACGCTCCGCGCCGGATCTGCGGGCGATCGCGGCGCATCAGCGGACACCGTTCATCCACCGCTTGAGCAACCAGCTTCCCGGCCCCGCCAACACGAGGCCGGCGATCACGCCGACGATGCCGATCATCCGAAACACGCGCAGATAGATGTCGAGACTTACGGCGGCATTGGTCACTTCGCCCGCAACGGTCGGCACCGAGGCGACCTGCGCCGCGATGCTGGCGCAATACTGCGCCATTGCAATGGACAGGAACCATACCCCCATCATCATGCCCACGACCCGCGCCATGGCAAGTTTCGTGATCATCGATAGGCCGACGGGCGAGATGCACAGCTCGGAAACCGCGTGCATGAGGTAGACGAGCACCAGCCACCATAGCGAAATCCGGTACGCGGCATCGGCGGCGATCCGACCGGCCGCCACCAGCAACAGAAAGCTCAATCCCATCAGCGTCAGCGCGATGCCGAATTTGAGCGGGATCGACGGCTCGCGTCCCCGCCTGGCCAGCGCGAGCCAGACGACGGAGAACACCGGGCCCAATGCAATCACGAAGATCGCGACAAATATGTGCGCCTGCGCCGGACGGAGCGAAAACCAGCCGAACACCGACAGGTCGACATTGCGGCTCGCAAAAAAGGTGAGTGACGATCCCGCCTGCTCGCTCAAGGCCCAGAAAACGACATTGAAGATCACGAGCACGGTCGCGGCCAGCATCATCTGCGCTTCCTGTCGTGTGCCCGCGCGCCAGCTCCACAACGGAATGCCGATGACGGACAACAGGAAGGTGCAGAACAATACCTTCGCCAACACTGGCAGGCCCGAAATGTAGTCGCCGATGCCTTGTGACCCGACTTTGAGCGGCTGATCCATCTGGTTGTGCAGCAGCAGCCAGACGACCGGGATGGCGACGATCGCCAGGCCATAGATGATCGCCCGCCGGTCACTCCGCGGGCGGGGCTGGTCGGCTGCGCCCGCCAGCCTGCCGCCGTCGAACTGGATCAAGCTCCACGACAACAGCATGGAGCAGGCGGCGAGCAGGAACCCGGCCCACCAGCCGAACCAATCGGCGAACCACGGGCACAATGCCTGGCTGAGCAGCGAGCCGAGGTTGATGCCGACGTAAAAAATCGTGAAGCCGGCGTCCCTGCGTCGATCCCCCGTCGCGTATAGCGCGCCAACCGCGGTCGCGATGTTCGGCTTGAAGAAGCCGTTGCCGACGACGACGGTGGATAAGGCAAGCAGCATCACCATGGTATAGAATGGCGACCGCTCCCCGGCGGGGACAAAGCGGTCGGACGCCACCCGGCGAGCGGGCCGACCGTCGGGCGCGACGAGCAGCACCGTCCCGTCCGGCTGCCCCTTGATCGCAAGACGCCGTTCGCCCTCGATCAGATATTGCTGACGGCTTCTGCCGTCGATCTGAACTTCGTACCGCGTGCCCTCGACGACCGCGTAGGGTCGGGCGGCCTGACCGCCGAAGCAGAGGACGAGATAGCCTGCCGCCATCAGCAGGGCACCGAACGTCACCGATCGCTTGACGCCAAGATATCGATCCGCGAGCCAGCCGCCGACCAGCGGCGTCAGATAGATCAGGCTGGCGAAACCGCCATACAACGCGGCGGCCTGCCGATCGTCGAACAGGAAGTGCTTGGTGAGATAAAGCACCAGCAGCGCGCGCATGCCGAAAAAGCCGAACCGCTCGCCCGCCTCGACTACGAAAAGGCGCGCGAGCTGCGGCGGATGGCCGAGCCAGGTCCCCGCTTGCGGGTTCGCCGCAAGCGGCCCGGCGAGGGCGGACGCCTCAGCGCTGTTCGATGCCATAAGTGTCCATCACCGTCTTCTTGACCGGATCGGAGGAGATCGGGACGATCTCGGCCGCATGGGCCGTCGGGCTTTGATCGCCGTCGCGCCACAGCCAGTAATGGTGCGCCGGCTCGCCGTTGACGGAGACGACCTTCGCATCTCCCCGCGCGTCGATCGCATGCACGATCACGCAGCCCAAGACACCTCCTTGCAGCGACCGCATGTCCTCGACCGCCTCGTACACCGCGTCCGCGACCGACGCGCCTTTCTTCATGTACAGCACTACCGATCGCGCGGTGCCCGCCCGCATGGTCATCTCGCCCATGCCGGTGCAGGCGCAAGCGCCGTAGCGGTTATCGGCATAGGAACCGGCGCCGATCAGGGGACTGTCGCCGAGCCGACCCGGGTATTTCCAGCCCCAGCCCGATGTGCTGGTACCCGCCGCGATGTCGCCCGTGCCGTCCAGCGCGAGGAAGACGGTCGTGTCGCGGCTGATCTCGGGATCGATCGCATGCTTGCACAGTTCGGTTAGCGGTACGTCCGGCCAGCCGGCCTTCTCGTCCGCGGTCAGTTCGCGATCGAACCACCGCTCCCACGCGGCCCGCGAATCGGGCACCAGATTGTCACCGTTCTCGGCGCCGATCTCCCGCGCGAACCGCGCGGCGCCCGTATCGACCAGCAGGACATGCGGCAGGCGTTCCATCACCGCACGCGCGATACTGATAGGATGCGCATAGCCTTGCAACGCGCCGACCGCCCCCGCCCTGAGCGTCCGCCCGTCCATGATCGACGCATCGAGCTGCACTTCGCCCAGCAGGTTCGGCCAGCCGCCGCGACCGACCGAGCGCACCCCCTCGTCGCTCTCGACCAGCCGTATCCCTGCCTCGACGGCGTCCAGAGCGGAAGCATCGCGCGCCACCATCTGGGCGGTAAGCGGCACGCCGGCGGTGCCGGCACGATTGGCGATGACGATCATGTCGGCTCTTCCTCTCATTGCATTCTCGCGATCAGCGACGCGGCGATCAGATCCTGCGCGGCATGGCCGACCGACTTGAAGATCGTCGGCTGGTCGAGGCCGGGCGGCACCGTCCGATCGCCGCGACAGAGCTCGGGCAGATCGGCGCGGACGTGCTCCCGGCCGATCAGGCCCTCGGTCATGGGTATAAGCAGGTCGCCGGCCTCGGCGAGCACGCCGTCGCCGGTGTCCGCCACCACGAAGGCACGCGTGATCGCCTCGCTATCGGCCTCGCGCATGGTCGGACGGAAACCTCCGACCAGACACAGATGCGCGTCTGCGCGCAAGCTGTTGCCCGCGATCAGCGGCTCGGTGGCAAGCGTCGCACACACGATGATGGGTGCCCCCGCCACGTCCGCGGCGAGATCGCGGCACACCCGTGTTGCAAACCCCTGATCCGCGAGCGAGCGCGCCAGCTCCCCCGCATGATCATCGTTCCGCGACCAGACGCTGACCCGCCTGATCGGGCGCACGGCGGCGAAGGCCGCCGGCATCTCGCGCGCGACATGGCCCGATCCCACCAGCAACAGGTGGTCGGCTTCGGGCGATGCCAGGAACGAAGCCCCCAGCGCCGCCACCGCCGCCGTGCGCCGGCCGGTCAGCGCATCACCGTCGATCAGCGCCAACGCCTCGCCGGTGGCGCCGTCACTCAGCTGATAACTGCTATTGAGGGCGGGCTTGCCCAGCGCCGTGTTGCCGGGAAACACGTTGACGGTCTTGATGCCGAGGTAGCGATCGGTCCATGCTGGCATGACCAATACGTTTGCCCGCCCGTCGATATCGAACGCCACCCGCCGAGGCGCGGCGATCGGACCCGCCAACCCTTCGCGCAGGGCGGCGATCAGCTGTGGGTACGGCAAGCTACGGGCGACGGTGGCGGCGTCGACGATCCTCACTGCCCGTCCATCCGCGTCAGCATCGCGCGCGCGCCTTCATCGCAGACGATATCGAGCAGGTCCTCGTCGGTCAGACCGTCGATGGCGCACACCATCAGTGGCACCCGCAAACCATAGAGCTCGGTCGCGACGATGCAGCCCACGGTCATGATCGGGTCGGGCCGCGCGAGCACGATCGCGACCGGGCCGGTGCGCAGCCTGATCGCTTCCGCCAGCACCGATGACGAGGAGGATGACCCGCGCCCTCCCGGTGCGACCAGCACCCGTCCGGTCACGATCCGGCCGACGTCGGGATGCGCCGGCGCGATGATCTCGCCGGTCTCGGGTTCCACGCCGCCCCAGAAGCTCAGGGGCTCGCGAAGCACCAGCGCGCGTCCGCTTGCCTCGCCCGGCGCGACGCCTCTTCCCTCACGCTGCATGCCCGCTCCGCGTCACCCGGCCGCGCGCCGCCGACAGGACGCACTCGTCCAGTTCCCCGAACGCCACTGCGCAGCCGATGTTGCCCGGCGCATAGAACGCCCACTTGCCCGAGTTCGTCATCGCGGCGCCGGTCAGCCGTTCGAGGATCGCGGTCACATAAGTGCAGGTGTCGGCGACGGCGATGACGTTGTACCGCCGCAGCCGATCGAGCACGCCTTCGATTTGAAGTTCCTGCAGCGTTTCACGGCCGGTGTTGACATAGATCGGCACTCCGCGATCGGGAGCGATATCGTCCAGCAAGCCGGCGAGACGGTTCCACTCCGCACGGGAAAAATGCGGGGTGCCGAGGCAGACGGCGGCGAGCGGCTCCCCGTCGGGCACGGTGGAAAGCGCGGCAAGGGCAACCTGTATCTCCGCCGCGTTCAGCTTGATGACCGCGCTCGGCGGCTCGCCGCCGAACGCCTGTGCCAACGTTTGGGCTTCGGGGGTGATGCCGACTGCGTGGAACATCCCCACTGCCCCGGTCGAAGCGGCCGCGGCGCCCAGGCCCTTCAGCTGATCCTCGTCGCGCGGGGGCGGCAGCCCCTCGATCACGGGCACGAGATCGCCCGATCGCGCGCCGACCGCCAGGCCCACTCCGATGAACAGCGCATCGCTTGGCTCCAGCTGGTCCGCGAATCCATCGAGCTGGAAAAGAACCTGTCCCCGCCGGTTCTCATCGAGGTGCAGTCCCCATGCCGGTGCGCGACCGGTGAGCGCGCAGCACAGATCGATGAAGTCCGCATAGCGGTTCGTCCGTGCGCCGATGACCGAATTGGCGAAGACGATCGCGTTCGATTCGCCCCAAGCGATCTGGTCGCCGAAACGCGGTCGGAAAAGCGTTTGGTAAGGCGCGCAGGTGAAGGAAGGCACGCAGCCGAGTTCCTGGTGGATCCGCATCAGCCGCCGCGGCTTGTCCTGCTCGGGCACCGGCAGTTGCATCAGCTCGGGATGGATGAGGTCGATCGATCCCACGTTCAACGTGGTCGGGACCCGCACCCTGCCGCCGCGTTGGTGCAGCATCTCGACAAAGTCGAGCCCTGCCTCGCCGTGGTACAAGCACCCATCGACATGCGCGCTGGTTATCGGCAGCAGGCGATCCGCGCCGATCGCGCGCGCATAAGATGCGAGGATCCGCATCGCCATCGCCGGGGCGGGGCCGCTCTCCCCGGCCAGCATCGCACGCTCCTCGCCGTCGAGGGTCAGGTCCATTCGACCCCCTCTCGATAGGGAGCCAGACGGTGCCGCCCGATGTGCGCTCGACCCGATGGCGTGGCGGGCATCAGGCGAGCGCCATAAGGCTGGCGTTGCCGCCCGCGGCCGTGGTGTTGATCGACGTCGATACCTCCTCGAGCAGCCAGTCGAGATTGTAGTGTTCGCCGCCGGCGGGCGCGACGGCCGGGATCGTTTGAAGCGAGACGATCGCGCCACCCCGATCGGCAATCCGCCACGAGGCCGCTGCAACATCCTCGGCATCGCCCTCCACCAGCGCCGCCGCGAGCATGTCATCACCGAGCGCGTCATCGGAAAAGCGGACACGGGATAGGACGACATCGGGCAGACCGGCCAGAGCGTCCGCCCCATCAGCGCCGACGACCGCGCTGTTGCCTGTCGCCAACACCGCCCCGAGCTGGATACGCCAGCCGGCCGGGGTCCGCGCCGACAGCGCGACGAGACCGCGCGGATGCAGCCCGTAAAGGTTGCGTTCGCCGACCGGGCCGGGCAGCTCGATTTCCTGACCGAGCCGTGAACGTCGCGCGATGTCCCGAACGGCCGCCGCCACCCCGTCGCCCTGAATGGTCAGCCAGCCGATATAGGCGTCGATAACGGGATCGTTTGCCGATTGAAGCGGGGATGCCGACCGTTCGGGATTGGCGACCAGCTTCGTCAGATAGAGCGGCCCGCCCGCCTTGGGGCCGGTGCCCGAAAGCCCGCGGCCGCCGAACGGCTGTACGCCCACTACCGCGCCGATGATGTTGCGATTGACATAGAGGTTGCCCGCCGCGACCTGCCTTGTCACTCGCGCGACGGTATCGTCGAGCCGGGTATGCAGCCCGAAGGTTAGGCCGTATCCGGTCGCATTGATCGCGCGGATCAGCGCATCGAGTTCGCCGCTGCGATAGCGCACGACATGCAGCACCGGGCCGAACACTTCGCGGCCGAGTTCGGCGACATCGTCGATTTCGATGATCGTCGGCGCGACGAACGTGCCATGCTCGGTTTCTTCATCCAGCGGCGGCCGCCGCACCTTGTGCCCCGCGGAGCGCATCGCCGCGATGTGCCGCTCGATCCCGTCGCGGGCGTCGGCGGTGATCACCGGGCCGATGTCCACCGCCAGCCGGTCTGTACGGCCGACGCGCAACTCGCTCACCGCCCCCTCCAGCATCGCCAGCGTGCGGCCCGCGATCTCGTCCTGAAGGCAGAGCAGCCGCAGCGCGGAGCAGCGCTGGCCGGCGCTGTCGAATGCGGACGCAATCACGTCGGCCACCACCTGCTCGGCGAGCGCCGAGGAATCGACGATCATCGCATTCTGCCCGCCGGTTTCGGCGATCAGCGGAATCAGCTTGTCGTCGGCGGTCAGGCGCCCGGCGAGCTGCCGCTGGATGAGGCGTGCGACCTCTGTCGAGCCGGTGAAGATGACGCCGGCCGTCTCCGGCGCGCCGACCAAAGCGGCCCCGATCGCTCCGTCGCCGGGAACGATCTGCACCGCGTCGGCGGGAACGCCCGCCTCATGGAGGATGCGCACCGCCTCGGCGGCGATCAGCGGGGTTTCCTCGGCCGGCTTGGCGAGCACGCTGTTTCCGGCAGCCAGCGCGGCGGCGACCTGACCGGTGAAGATCGCGAGCGGGAAGTTCCACGGGCTGATGCACACGACCGGTCCCAGCGGGCGCGTGCCGCTATCCATGGTCCGCCGCGCCTCGCCGCCGTAGTAACGCAGAAAATCGATCGCCTCGCGCACCTCGGCAACCGCGTTGGCGGCGGACTTGCCGGCCTCGCGGATTATGAGGCCGATCAGCGTCGGCATCCGCGCTTGCAAGATCGTCGCCGCGCGATCGAGGCAATCGGCACGATCCGCGACGGGCACTGAGCGCCAGACCTCGACCGCCGCGTGCGCGCGACGCGCAGCAGCGTAAGCGGTAGCTTCGTCGGCCTCGACCACATGGCCGACGACATCGCGACGGTCGGCCGGATTGCGGACTTCCTTGCGCTCGCCCTCAGCCGCACCCGCCGTCCAGTCGCGCCGAGCGCTATCGGCTAACGCCTTCGTCAGCACCGCCAGCACTGCTTCGTCGCTGAGATCGAGGCCGGCGGAATTGCAACGCGCGCCGTAAATGGCTGAGGGCAGCGCGATCTTCTCGTGCCGGGCGCCGGGCACCGGCATCGCGCGGACGATCTCGACCGGATCGGCAACCAGCGCATCGATCGGCACCGCGAGATCGGCGATGCGGTTCACGAAGGAAGAGTTGGCCCCATTCTCCAGCAGGCGCCGCACCAGGTAAGCCAGCAACGTCTCGTGCGTGCCGACCGGAGCATAGATCCGGCACGGGCGGTCCAGTTTGTCCTGGCCGACCACTTCGTCATAGAGCGGCTCGCCCATGCCGTGCAGGCACTGAAACTCGTAATCGCCGGTGCTGAAGTTCGGGCCTGCCGCACGGTAGATCGTCGCCAGCGTTTGCGCGTTATGAGTGGCGAATTGCGGGAAGACCGCGTCTCGCGCGCCGAGCAGCTTGTTGGCGCAGGCGATATAGGCGACGTCGGTATAGATCTTGCGCGTATAGACCGGATAATCGGCGAGGCCATCGACCTGCGCACGCTTGATCTCGCTGTCCCAATAGGCGCCTTTGACGAGCCGGACCATGATCCGCCGACCCGTCCGGCGCGCCAGATCGATCACGAAATCGATCGCGAGCGAGCAACGTTTGCCATAAGCTTGGACCACGAAGCCCAGCCCGCTCCAGTTATCGAGCGCCGGGTCTTCGGCGAGCGATTGCAGCAGGTCGAGCGACAGCTCCAGCCGGTCAGCCTCTTCCGCGTCGATGTTGAAGCCGATGTCATAGCTGCGCGCGAGCAAAGCCAGCGCGGCGACACGGGGCAGGAGCTCGGCCATGACACGTTCGGCCTGCGCACGGGCATAGCGCGGGTGGAGAGCCGAAAGCTTGATCGAGATACCGGGGCCGCCGATTGGACCGCGCTTGCCGCTTGCCTTGCCGATCGCGTGGATCGCCTGCGCATAATCCTCGTAATAGCGCTGCGCGTCGGCGGCCGTGGTCGCGGCTTCGCCAAGCATGTCGTAGGAGAACGCGAAGCCGCGCGCCTCGCGGTCGCGCGAGCGTTTCAGCGCCTCGTGGATCGTCTGGCCGGTGACGAACTGTTCGCCCATCATCCGCATCGCGAGATCGACGCCGCGCCGGATCGCCGGCTCGCCGAGCCGCGCGACCATGCGGGTGAGCGCCTTTGCAAGACCCCGATCGTCCACGCTCGCGGTCAGCCTGCCGGTGACCACCAGACCCCAAGTCGCCGCGTTGACGAACAACGAACGACCATCCCCGAGGTGAGCGGACCAGTCGCCGCCGCCGATCTTGTCGCGAATCAAAGCGTCGCGCGTTGCGTTATCGGGTATACGCAACAGCGCTTCGGCGAGGCACATGAGCGCAACGCCCTCCTGGCTGCTCAGTGCGTATTCCTGCACCAAGGCTTGAACGCCCGAACGCGACGGTTTGGTACGGAGCCGCGTGATCAGCGTCCGCGCGGTCTCGGCCGCCGCGCGCATTGTCTCGACCGGAAGGGTCGCCGCTTCCACCAGGTTCGGCACGCATATGGGCTCGGGACTGCGAACGGCGGCGGTGATCGCGGCGCGCAACGGCGTCGCTTTGCGCACGGCGGGAGCGAAAGTGGAAAAGTGCGCAGTCAAATCCATCGCCGGGTTCAGATTGGGCTGGCATCTCCCATAGCGGACTTTAGGGAGACGATCTGACCAAAGCTTTGCAAATTTTAGTTCGAACTTCCTCTGACCATCCAAAATGCGGGATATTATTCCCATGAATGACGTTCTTAACAGTCGCCTCGACCGATTTGATCTCGCGATCCTTCAGGTTCTCACGCAGGATGGTCGCGTGACCGTGACCGAGCTGGCTCAGCGGGTCGGCCTGTCTAAAACACCGACGCAGGTACGGCTGCGTCGGCTGATCGACGAACGATACGTCCTGGGCTTTCGCGCGGTGATCGACCCAGGCAAGCTGGGCCTCGATCACATTGCGTTCACCGAGGTGAAGTTGTCGGACACCCGCGAGCAGGCGTTACGCGAGTTCAATGCCGCGGTTCGCTGCATCCCCGAGGTCGAGGAATGCCATATGATCGCCAGCCGTTTCGACTACCTGCTTAAGGTCCGTACGTCGGATATCCGCCGTTACCGCGTGGTACTGGGCGAAAAGATCTCAAGCTTGCCGCATCTCGCAAGCACCTCGACCTTCGTGGCGATGGAGACGGTCCACGACACAAGCGGACTTCGCTGACGGCTGGCAAAAAGTGGTTGGCCGAACCTGCCTTTGCCGAACAGGGCGACAGCTGTGGTTGTCCCTTAAATGGCTAACAGGGCCTCGCTGGTTGTCGCGATGAACCTACGCTTGGCCGGCTTGTCGCCATCGACCTGCGGCAACCGGCTGATCCCATGGCCTGCAGGCAGCGGTGCAGCGACGAGCGTGAGATGCGGGATGGTGGCCTGGAGCGTGTAGAGGCAGTCGTCCAACGGCAAAAGCGTATGACGCCGGAACGCGACCACCACGGCCTCTTCCTCGATCGTCAGCGAAGGATGATTGGGTCCTTCGAACCCGTAGGCAGATCAGCCGTGGACGTCCGCATGCGCCACTTGATGATGGTCTTCTGGTTCGCGCATCTTGATGTCGCCGATCGGGCTGTGCTGGTGCATAACGCATTCGCGATGGTCGGAAATCGTGGGATCGGGTATGAATGGACTGCCCGAACGGAGTAATCCGCTATCGACGTGAGTGTATTTTTCGTCCGTGTCCTGCCGTTCGCGGTCGCGATGTCGTTCACGCCGGGACCGAACAACCTGATGCTTGCGAACGCCGGCGCACGTTTCGGCTTTATGCGAACGTGGCCGCACCAGATGGGCGTCATGGTTGGCTTCGTGATACTGATGCTTTGCGTCAGCTTCGGCATCGCTGCGATCATCGTTGCCGTGCCACCGCTCTATCTGGCGATGAAAATCGCCAGTGTGCTCTACACGCTCTTCCTCGCGTGGAAGATCGCGACCGCCGAAGCGGCGAAAGCCAAGGGTGGCGATGCGCAGCCGATGAGTTTCCTGGCGGCGGCAGCCTTCCAGTGGATCAATCCCAAGGCTTGGATCATTACGCTGACGGCGGCGGCGGCGTTCATCACGCTGAAGGATCATCTGGCGGCGCAGGTCTTGCTGCTCGCGCTGGTGTTCGCCGTCGTCGGTGCGGCAAGCGGCGCGACATGGGCGTTCTTTGGCCAGATGATCCGGCAATATCTGACGTCGACCACGCGGCGCACCGCATTCAATTGGACGATGGCGGCGCTCGTGGTTGTGTCTCTGATTCCGGTACTCATGGAGCGATGATGATATCATTGCCGCGTCGGACCGGCAGCCGGGGCCGACGATCCTGAGCGGCAGCACTATAGCCCCTTCGTTCGTCGTGTCGCGGTCGCGTTTGAACCTGTACGGTTTGGTTGACGAACATCGTCCATGGCTGATGAAAAGCTGGGCGACGCCAAATTCGTCGTGCTCAGCCGAGATACCAGCAGATTTAGTGGGACGCGATAGGCGATCGTGGGTCGCATGACGGACGTTGATTGACCCGCTTCGTTCAAAGCGACTTGTGCATCAACAGCAGGGGCACGCTGATGCCGTCGATCGGTGCCGACGCCACTTCGCGCACCGCTTGATAACCGGCGCTGCTATACAGCGGCACACCCGCCATTGTCGCCATCAGCTCGACACGACAGAACCCCGCGCGCCGTGCCGCGCTTTCGCACAGCGATAGCAGCAATCGACCGATACCACGCCGGACGAAGGCGGGATCGGTATACATCGCGCGCACTTTCGCCGCGTCGATGGCGGGGTCGAGGCGCGCAGGCTCGCGGACGACGACGCTTTGATCCCCGCCATACAGCGTCGCACGAAGGCTCCACCCGCCACAACCGACCAGGCGACCGGCTTGCTCGACTACGAAATAGGTCCGGTCGCGAACCAGTTGGCTGTCAAGCCCCATCACGTCGTGGCTCGCGCGCACCTGTTCGGGCGTCAGAAAGCCGTTCTGAAGTTCCGCGATCGCGCGCTCAACCAAGGCAAGCAGCGCGGGCAAATCATGCTCAGTCGCCAGGCGGTGCGTAAAACCGGCGGTGCCGAGATCCGCAGCATGACCGCCCGGTGCATGAGCCATTCTCGTATCAGACGACCACCTTGTCATAAGCCATGCAGAAGTTTCTCATGTCGTCCATCGACCCGACGGTGATGCGGCTGACCGTCGGCCAGATCGGCCACGAACGCCCGATCTCTACCGATTGGCTGCGAAAAGCCGCCTGCATGTCGGGGCCAGCCTTGGTCTTCCAGTCGATCATGAACATGTTCGAGTCGGTGCGCATCACCGCCGCACCACGTCTACGCAGATGGTCGAGCGTCATCGCGCGTGCGGCCTCCATCTCGCGCCGACGCGCTACGATCAGGTCGGTGGCAAGGATGCTGGCGGTGCCACAGGCGACCGTCGTAACCGGCAGCGAACCGGACTGCATTCCGCCGTCATAGCGCATCATGCGGTCGATATTGGCAGGGGCAGTCATGATGTAGCCGAGCCGCAGCCCCGCCATGCCGAATATCTTGGAGAACGTCCGCATCACGATGACGTCAGGATATTTGGCTGCCATATAGCTCGCCACGGGCACACCGGCGAAGTGCGTATAAGCCTCATCGATCAGGACGGTGGTGCCCGCGGGTTTGTTGGCGATGAGCCACTCAATGTCCGCCAGCGGTGTCACCGTACCGGTTGGGTTATTCGGCGTGCAGATGTAGATCAGGCCCGGATTGCTGTCGGCCGCGACCATCGCCTTCATGTCATGTGTCAGGTCCGCCTTCAGTGGCACCTTCTTCAGCGGCGCATTCAGCCATTCGGCCGTCCGCCCGGCGAGTTCAAAGGTGGGATCGGCGATCACCAGCGCGCGCGTCGGCGAACAGAATGTAACGACCGCGCGCGACAAGGGATCGCTCGAGCCCGGCCATGGCGCGATATGGTCCTCAGGCACCCCTTCGATCTTGCTGATGGCGTTGATGAAGTCCGGTCGGACGCTGCGCGGCTCGTACCGGTTGCCCGAACCGATCATCGCGGCGGCCGCGGCCTGTCCCGGCGCCAGCGGACCCGTCCAGCATTCGTTGGAGCCGATCCGCGTCTTCGCCGTCGGCGCAGGATCGGGCGTGCCCCCCGACGCCCAGGCGGGCCGACCCAGGTTCGCCGCCGCGAGACCGACGCCGAACACCGCCGCGATCCGGCTGAGATCGCGTCGCGAATAGCCGCGAACCAGCAGATCCTCGTCGCTCTCGTTCTTGATGTCATCGATCATCGCTTGGTCCCTTCCGTGGGCGCAGCATGGCGCATTCATCATTATCGCTTCGTCAGAATTTAAGCGCATTCCTGAACATGAGGAACGAAACCGAAATAAGATATACGCCAAACGCGCGTTTCAGCGGCGCGGATGGCATTGCATGCGCGGCCGCGACACCAAGTGGTGCGGTCAATATCGACATCGAGCCGATCGCCAGCGCCGCCGGCAGGTTGATGTAACCGAGCGATCCCCAGGGCCGCGCGGGCTCGCCCCAGCCGATGATGACGAAACCGATCGTGGTCGGGACGGCGATCAGCGTGCCGATGCCCGACGCGGTCGCGATCGCGCGATGGATCGAACGCCCGCAAAACGTCATGACCATGATCGCGATGATGCCGCCACCGATCCCGAGCAGCGAGGAGAACGTGCCGAGGCCCCCGGCGATGCTCGCGCGCAATACGCCGCGGGGCATCTCGTCGGAAACGACCTTGTTGCCAAGCCGCGGCACCAAAAAGTTGATCGACATCAGCAGCACGCCGGTCGCAAAGACCAGCGTCAGCACGCGACCGTCGAAATGACTGGCAAGGATGACGCCGATCACGTCGCCCGCGATCAGCCACGGCGCCCAGGACCGCAGGATCTCGAACTCGACCGCACCGCGTTTCGCATGTGCACGGAGAGCACGAAGCGACGTGACGATGATCGTCGCGGCAGACGTGCCGATTGCGACATGCGCATATTGCGACTTGTCCCCACCGAGCAGCGGGAGAACGAGCAACAGCGCCGGCACGACCACGAACCCGCCGCCGATGCCGAAGATGCCCGCCGCGAAACCGGCGACCAGCCCGGCCACGAGCAAGGCGACCAGCGGGACAAGCCATGGGACCGTATGGAACACAACATTCCTTTCTTGCTCGGCATCCTCTCGCCGTCGTTATCATTGATGCGCAACGCCGATCTGCGTCGTGGTATCAATTGCTTGCGGGCGCGACGAAGGGCGCAGGTACCGTTAATTATCGCCGAGCGCGGGAACCGAACCCCCAGCGGTCATCGCAGAATTGCCGAAGTGCCGCCCAGTCTCGCCACGGCGTTTGCCTGGCGAGACCGGCCGGGCCTATCCAGTGTCAGAACTTCACATCGAGCCGGGCATAATAGTAGCCCCCGTTGATACCGAACGGTGAGTAGCTCAGCGGCGGGTTGTACACGACCCCGCCGCCCGCGGTCTCGCCGCCAATATATTGTTCGACCTCGGGCTCATGGTTGAACAGATTGTTGGCGCCGCCCGCAATGGTGATGCGGTCGTTGGCATGGTAGTCGATCTCGAGATCGGTGATGCCCGCCGCCTTGACCCGGGTCGGCGTGAACGTACCACCGCCGTCGTTCAGCACCGCTCGCGCCTTCGTATAGAACGTCTCGCGAGCGACGATGGTGAACGCGCCGATGGTCCAGTTGACGCCGCCGATCACCTTCAGTCGCGGCTGCGCGGTCGTCAGGAAGCTGCTCTGCTGCAAGTCGAACAGGCTTTGCGGCTTTCCGGCCAATCCGAGGATCTGCGCCGCGTTCACGCCCTGTCTGGTAATCTTGGTCTTGTTGTACGCCGCCGAGAGCGAAAAGGCCGCGCGGCCGAGCGAACCGAGGTCGGTGTCGAGGCTGGCGACGACATCGACGCCGCGCGTCCGTGTGTTGGGTCCGTTGACGAAGGCGACGATCCCGGAGTTGTCGAAGGTCTCGAGCGTGTAGCCCGAGAGTGCGAGCGCTTGCGCGACCAGATCTCCGTCGGTCCGGCCGTCGATCTCGCCCGACCCGACGATGCGATCACGCAGCTTGATCTGGAAGGCATCGACCGTGATGGTGAAACGCGGCGCGGGACGAAGCACGACACCCGCGGAGTAGTTTGTCGACTTTTCGGGCTTCAGGTTCTGGATGCCCAGCACCTTGGCGGCGGCTGAGTTGGCCGCGAGTTGCACGAACGCCGAATTGGGCGAAACGTTGACCTGCGTGTAGAATTCCTCGGCCAACGTCGGTGCGCGAAAGCCGGTGGAGGCGGTGCCGCGGATCGCGATTTGATCGGTAAAGTCAAATCGACCGGTGGCCTTCCACGTCAGCTTGTGGCCGAAGTCCGAATAATCCTCATAGCGGACCGCGCCGTCCAGCTTCAACTGTTCCACCGGCGTCAGCGCCAGGTCGCCATAGACAGCGTAATCGTGGCGGCTGTGCGATCCCGAGGCCGCAGGGCTGTAGCCGGGAAATGACTGGGCGCCGGTCTTGTAGTAAGAAACAGGACTACCCGACGAGATTCGATAGTTATTGTCACGATATTCGGCGCCGGCAGCAAGCAGGCCGATGTCTCCGAGCTTGCGCGTGACATCGAGATTGCCGGTAAATTCCGAATTGGTGAACTTGCCGTCATAGAAATCAGTCGGCGTGCCTCCGGTGTCGAGGAAAAGCGCGCGGTTGGCCGAATTGAGCGTATATACCCGTGCCTGATTGAGGCCATACGTGGCGCTCAGATCGTATGTCCACTCATCCAGGGTGCCCTTCACCCCGGCGGTGAAACCGAAGTCGAGTTCGCGAAACGCTTCCTGCGGCCGAAATCCTGAACGCGAAAAGATGAAACTTGGGTTTGTCGCCACGGTGGCATTGTAGAGCGCGTTCGAGGTGCCGGGATCGACGCCGAGGACCGCACTGCGGATGATGCGGTTGGGCAGGCGGATGTTCTCATACGATTCGGCGCGACGATAACCGACAGTGCCGAAACTGTAGACCTGCAGCGCGTCGCTGATCTGCGTGCCAAGATTGTATGTGCCGACCGCAAACTTGGATCGCGCATCGCCGACAATAGGGTTCACGCGCGGATAGTTTTTAAGCGCCTCGTAGTCGGCGGCCAACGCACCTATCGCCGGGTTTAGCCCAGTCACCGGATCCAGCACACGAATGTCCTGCCCGCCGCGCTGGCTGAAATCGTGATAGCGAACGAAGCCCGTGATGTTGAAATAGCTGTTGGTGTTCGCCACGCCATAGTTCAAGGAAGCCGATGCGGTCTTGCCGTCACCCTTGTAATACTGACCGGCGGTCGCCGAGAACTGCCCGCCGGGGTTTTTCTTGAGGATGATGTTGATGACGCCTGCGATGGCGTCGGAACCATATTGGGCCGAGGCGCCGTCCTCGAGTACCTCGACACGCTCGATCGATGCCGGCGTGATATAGTCGAGGTCGGGCGCCGCGCCGCCCTGGAACGGGCTCGCGAGCACTTGCAGGTTCGAAGTGCCGTGTCGCCGCTTGCCGTTGAGCAGTACCAGCGTCTCGTTGGGATTGAGCCCACGCAGCGCCGCTGAGAGCGTAAGGTTGGCGGCATCGCCACCGAAACCTTGTGCTGTGAACGATGGGACCAGCTGGGTAAGAATCTGGTTCAAGTTGGGCTGCCCGACATGGCTCATCGCCTCGGCGCCGACCAGCTTGATGGGAGCCGCGCTTTCCGCAGCGGTCAAGCCAGTCAACCGCGTACCGGTGACGATAATGTCCGATGCGTCGGGCCCAGATGACGCACCGGAAGTCACGCCAGCGGCATTGCCGCTTGCCGCAGTATCTGGATCGACAGATTGCGCATTCGCGGAAGTTGTCGCCGTAGCGGCAATAACAAGTGCCATCGCGGATTGCGAGAAAAGGCTTGATACGTGCATAAGGCCCCCAATTATTGGTCTGGCCTTCTCGACACCCTATCCGTGTATACCTAAGCCTAATTCTTGGTTACATACCCACCATCAATCGCGTCTCGAATATCGCCGAATATGACCGGGATTTGACGAGGCTATCCAAAAATTTAACATGGCGCAAACGCTTTTGTCGCATAATTACCGCGGGCCGGAGAATGTCTCAGATATGTCACATCTCAACGCGCGCTTATCGAGGGCAGGCTGCGTTACCGATGGACTTAGGCCCAGTTGACATACCGGATTCCAGCCGGTGTGATTTCTGATTCAAGCTGCGTTTTGCAGGCTGTGTTGGGTTGAGGCGATGTGTCGGACGAGCAGTGGTCGATCATCGGAATGCTGCTTCCCGTCGAACGGGGGCGTAAGGCTCGGCCATCGCATGACAACCGACGGTTCTTGAACGGCATGCTGCACGTGTTGCGGGTCGGCTGCCCTTGGCGCGACATGCATGAGCGCTATGGAAAGTGGAGCTCGGTCTATGTGCGGTGCCGCCGCTGGCCGGAGCAGGGCGTCTGGGATGCACTACCTGCAACGCTGGTTGATCTCGAGCTGACGGATGACTGGCAGCACATGATCGACAGCACGATTGTCCGCGGCCACTCTCAAGCAGCGGGCGCTAAAGGGGGGCCTGCAAGGAAGGCTTTGGTCGAAGCCGCGGCGGCTTTACGAGCAAGATCGACGCCCGTTGTGACGGTCAGGGACGCCCTCTTGGCTTCGTCCTGACAGGCGGCGAAGTCTTCCGATTACCGCGCGGTTCGGCGCTGCTCGATATGCCCGTGTCCAAGCCCCAGGCCTTGCTTGCCGACAAAGGCTATGATGGCGATGCCGTGCGGGAAGACCTGCTTTGCCGTGGCGTCCTCCCGATCATCCCACTCAAGGCCAAGCGCCGCAACCCGCCAGCTTGCGACTTGCGGTCGCTATCGCGATCACAACCAGGTCGAGCGCCTGTTCAACCGGCTCAAGCAGTCTCGCCGCATCGCCACTCGGTACAACAAAAACGCCGCATCCTTCCTAAGCTTCCTCTCACTCGCTGCTGCCAAGATCTGGATAACCGACTATGTCAACAAGGCCTAACTAGATGTACTTCGTCCTGCGCAAGTGGATGCGCTCCGCGACTGCCAAAGGAACGAAGTCGCGGCAACGGGATCAAGCGAACAGCCCAGATCGCGATACGCTCAATGCCATCCACTGGAGATTGGCGATCGTACAACTGACGACCGACATGGCCTGTTCAGCTTGCCCACGGCGGCCGCAACGCGGCCTACCTCCAGCAAGGTCAACGACAAACGCGGGTGATCGAGCGTAAGACTACCCCCTCGACGCTCATGCGGCCTGACGCAGACACGTGTCAGACCGGATCGTCATGCCTCGCCCGCATCGTCGGAACGGCGTATGATAGCCTTGTCGGACCATCAGGATTTGAGTTCGAAAGCGGCGGTGATGGTCAACGTCGTCGCATCGCTTACCAGCGGCGCGTACTTGCTGACGCCGAATTCGGTCCGGTTGATCACACCGCTGGCCTTGAAGCCGAGCGTGTAGGCCTTGTTCATCGGATTGGTGGCCGCGGCGTTGAAGGTCGCCTTCAGCACGATCGGCCGCGTCACGCCATGCAGCGTCAGATTGCCCGCGACGTCCGCGGTATGCGTCCCGGTCCGCGTCACCTTGGTCGAGACGAAGCGCATGTCGGGAAACTTCGCCGCGTCGATCCAGTCGGCGCTGACTAGTTCCTGGTCGAGAGTCGCGTTGGTAGTCGATACGCTCGCAACCGGCACACGCACGTCGAGCCGCGTGGTTGCAAGGTTCGCCGGATCGATTGTCAGCGTTCCCGCCGCGCCCGGAAAGGTGCCGAAGAATTCGTTGATGCCGAAGTGCGTGACGCCGAACTGCACCAGCGTGTGGTGGCTGTCGATGGTGTAAGTCCCCGCCTTCACCGACGCCGGCGCACTCGATGGCGCGGTCTGCGCGATGGTGGCGGACGCGGTGATGAGTGTGGTGGCGGCGAGCGCGGCGGCGACGATGACATGCTTCATGACTATCCCCTTAAACTTACGGCACCCGATCGCCGGTCTGTGAGCCTCAATCTAGTTGGCCGCTCAACAGCATTTTGGTTATCAGAATACATTCGACAAGTACGTTCGATGAAATCGAACGCTTGTGCGGGTTGGGGCTCGGACTCATATCCCACCAAGCGATGATGGCACCAAGGCTCATGGCGGCGGCGTAAGTTGCGGCGAGCTTGTCGTAGCCGGTGGCGACGCGTCGGAGGTCCTTGATGCGGCAAGAGCGCGCTCGACCAGGTTGCGGCGCCTGTAGGCGGTGCGGTCGAAGGGATGCAGGTTTTTGCGGCGTTGGCCGTTCGGATCACGGGCGTGGTGCCGCGGTCGATCAACATGTGGCGCAAGGCGTCGCTTTCGTATGCGCAATCGGCGGCAAGCGTGTGTAGGCCGGCAGTTGCTTGACCAGTTGCGCCGCCATCGGCGCGTCGCCGCGCTGGCCGGGAGCGATAATAAAAGCGACCATTCGTCCTGCTCTGTCGTCTAGCGCGTCCAGCTTGGTCGTCGACCCCCCGCGCGAGTGGCCTATGGCGTTGACCCGCGCCCCTTCAGCGAATCCAACACATCTGCTGATCATATGTAGAAAATGGTCTGAGTAGAACATGGTCTGATAAGACGTGCTGTAAGTTGACGCCTCCGACTGCAAAGAGCGGTGAAGTTAAAGTGAGCATCTGGCGTCCCGGTTTTGGATCATGCTAATCGAACCACGCTATGGGAGCTTGCTAATGCATCGAAACAGCTTTTTCAACAAGATCGAGGAAGCGGTGCTTCCCGCGTTATTCCAGCAGGTCACCGACCATATGTACGGCCGCGGGCAGCGCCGACCCGTGTTTATCGAGGTTGGGGCCAACGACGGCGTGAGCTCAAGCAAGACGATCGATATGATCCGCCATCATGAATGGAGCGGCCTTCTGGTCGAACCGGTGCCTTCCGTCTTCGCAAGGCTGGCGGCCAACGTAGAGAACTATGAGCGGGTAGCCGCTGTCAACGCGGCGATCGGCGACCGTTCAGGCACGCTGCCTTTCTATCAGGTGATTGGCAAGCGCGATCGTCAGGACGACGTGTGGTTGCCGATGTTATCGAGCTTCGACCTGAACGTGATTTTGAAGCAAAAGGTTACTTGGCCTGACATCGAGGACCACATCGAGATGATCGAAGTGGAGTCGCTGACGATGGACGACCTGTGCAAGCGTTACGACATCGATCGCTTAGATGTTCTCATCACGGATGCTGAGGGCTATGATGATAAGATCGTCGGTTTCGTCGATCTGGACCGCCATCGGCCGATGATGATCAACATCGAGCATATCCATATCCCGCCGATCCGTCTTCGCGAGCTCGACGCGAAACTGATGCGCTACGGGTATGAGCGCTGCATCATGTGGATGGACACGGCCTGGTTCGCGGGCGACATCCTGAGTGACGAGTGCGTGCAGCACATGCTCAGGACGATGCCCACCCTGACGCCGAGCTACGATCCTGCATTCGGGAACGGATATTGGTCGAGTTACTTCGGATAATGCGACATTCGTTTATTGGATCAGAATTCGCGAGTTAATAGCGGCCCACGATTTGCCTGACAGCGCATCATATGCCTTGTCAGCTAGGACGTAGATCGCATCACGCCCGGTCTGCAGTGGGATGGCGGATCAGCGTCGCTGTATTGCCGCCAGTCAGGATTAAGCGGACGAGTGGGCCGAACGTGTCGACTGTGATATGATCCCGTTTCTTCATCCACTTAGACCTAGAGACCGGCCCCTTGATGGGACGGACAGATGAAGCAGAAGCAGTTTTCGGAATAGCAGATTATCGGCATCCTGATGGAAGCCGAGGCGGGTGCGGTAGTGACGGAGCTGTGCCGTAAGCACGGCATGTCGAGCGCGACCTACTATGCCTGGAAGGGCAAGTATGGCGGCCTGGAGGTATCCGAGGTTTGGTCGGCACGCAGATCGCGAGATCGGCGGTCACGATCTCGGCACTCCCGGCGACAGTTAAAGCGATAGTTAAATAGTCCATGTCCGCACGCTCACGCAAATCTATCGAATAAGGCCGGCTCGTCGCTGCGGCCCCTAAACCAGGAGCCCCAGTTGGCATCCCCTGTGGATCGCCAATGATCCACTCAAACCTCATCCCGCCCTAACTGCTGGCAGTGACCATGTGCCGGCCAACCCCCCCCCCGCGCTTCCGCCTGATGCCGACATCTTTACAGTGCGAGGTTCTCCGCCGGAATTGCGTACAGCACGTCGGCATCGGCGGTCGCCGCGGCGCGCAGGCCGTGCGCTTCGGGAACGATCTGCCCAAGGTAGAAGCGCACCGTGGCGCGTTTGGCGTTGCCGAAGTCGTCGTTTCCCGCCGCACGCGCCTGCCTCTCCAAAAGCCAGCCGCACACCGCGACCGAGGTCATCGTGAGGAACGGATAGCTCGCGGCCAGACGATCATCGTGCGTGGCGTTCACCAGGCGATGGCCGATAGCTTCGACTGTATCGATGAGCGCGACGAGGCTTTCGTGTTCCGCCTCTCCCCGCATATCGTCGATCAGCGATTGGAACGCGTGACCGCCGGCGAGGCCGAGCTTGCGGCCGACGAGATCGGCGGCCTGGATACCGTTGGTGCCTTCGTAGATCGGTAGGATGCGGGCATCGCGGAAGAACTGCGCCGCCCCTGTTTCCTCGACATAGCCCATGCCTCCGTGGACCTGGATACCAAGGCTCGCGACCTCGTTCGCGAGGTCGGTCGCGTGCGCCTTTGCCAGCGGGGTGACGACCTCGAGACGGTCCTTGGCCTTCGGTTGTCCCAGCGAGGACCGGTCGACCTGGCCCGCGGCATAATAGACGAGCGCGCGCGCCGCTTGCGTCTGCGCCTTCATGCGCATGAGCGTACGCCGGACATCGGGATGTTCCGCGATCGGCACGGATGCGCGGCTTGCTCCCCCGGCCCTCGCCGATTGGACGCGATCCAGCGCATAGGCGATCGCCGCCTGTGTCGCGCCCTCGGCGACCTGCACACCCTGCAATCCGACATTGAGCCGGGCGTTGTTCATCATCGTGAACATCGCGCGCATCCCGCCGTGCTCGGGCCCGATCAGCTCACCGATGCAGTCGTCATTATCGCCGAAGGAGAGAACGCAGGTCGGAGAGGCATGGAGCCCGAGCTTGTGTTCGATCGACACCACCCGCACGTCGTTGAAGGCTCCTGGCGTGCCTTGCTCGGTCAGCCGGTACTTGGGGACGAGGAACAGGCTGATGCCGCGCGTCCCCTCGGGCGCGTCGGGTGTGCGCGCGAGCACGAGGTGGACGATGTTGGGCGTCATGTCGTGGTCGCCGAACGAGATGAAGATCTTCGTGCCCTTGATCGACCACGTCCCGTCCACGCGCCGCGTCGCGGCTGCACGCAGCGCGCCCACGTCGCTGCCGGCCTGCGGCTCGGTCAGGTTCATGGTTCCGGTCCATTCACCGGTGGCGAGGTGCGGCAGGTAAGCCGCCTGCTGCTCGGGAGTGCCGTGATGGACAAGCGCCTCGATCGCGCCGGCGGTCAGCATCGGGCATAGCGCGAAGCCCATGTTCGCGGTGCCGAGCGTCTCGAGCACCGCCGTCGACAATGAGAAAGGCAGGCCCTGACCGCCCCAATCTTCGGGCGCGGCGATCGTGCCCCACCCGCCCTCGACATACCCTTGATAGGCCTGCGCATAGCCCTCGGGCATGTGTACGCCCTCAGGCGTCCAGCGCGCGCCGATCGTGTCCCCGGCGCGCGCGAGCGGCGCCCACTCTCCCGTCGCGAACTCGCCCGCCCCCTCAAGCACCGCGTCGACCATGTCCTCGCTCGCCGCGGCGAACCGCTCGGTGTTCGCCAGCGCTGCGAACCCGGCATTGTCGCCCAGGACGAAACGCTGCTCGGCGATCACGGGAACGAAAGGCATCAGAAATCTCCGGGGTTACGCTGGGGCGGACGAGTGCATGTGGCACCAAGCATAAGCAGTTGAGCGGCACCTGTCTGGGCTAGGCATCGAACAGCGAACTCAGCCGCTCGCGCACGATCCGCTCGGCATCGCCGATGATGGTAGTGAGCAGTTCTTTGCAGGTCGGGATATCGCCGATCAGCCCGGCGGCCATGCCGCACGACCAGGCACCGCGGTCAAGATTGCCGTCGATCATGATCTCGCGGTAGACGCCCGCGACCCAGGGCGCGACATCCTCGAACGTGACGGCAGGTCCAAGCTCTCGTTCTTTCTCGAGCACGCGATCGACCGCTGCATTGTGAAGCACCCGCTCGGTGTTGCGCAGCGGGCGCATGATGATGCGGGTATCGCGCTCGCTCGCTTCGAGGATGGCCGCCTTCACCCGGTCGTGAACCGGTGCTTCGCGCGTCGCCACGAACCTCGTGCCCATGTTGATGCCGTCCGCGCCGAGCGACAGGGCGGCGACCAGCGAACGACCGTCGACCATTCCGCCCGACGCGATGAACGGAATGCGCAGTTTGTTCGCCGCGGCGGGTAGCAGGATGAAATTCGGCACGTCCTCCTCGCCGGGATGGCCCGCGCATTCGAACCCGTCGACGGAGACCATGTCGCAGCCGATCGCCTCGGCCTTCAGCGCGTGCCGGACCGAGGTGCATTTATGGATGACCTTGATTCCGGCATCCTTGAGCATCGGCATCCAGGCGGACGGATCGTTTCCCGCGGTCTCGACCACCGGGACCCCGCGCTCGATGATGACCCGGATATAACCGGCATAGTCGGGCGCGTTGACGATCGGCAGGAAGGTGAGATTGACGCCGAAGGGCTTGTCGGTCAGCGCGCGGCACTTCGCGATCTCATCCGCCAGGTCTTCCGGCGTGCGTTGCGACAGGGCGGTGATGATGCCGAGCCCGCCCGCGTTGGATACGGCGGCCGCGAGCGGCGCCATCCCGACCATGTGCATACCGCCCTGGACGATCGGATGCTCGATCGCGAGGAGCTTGGTAACGCGGGTCTGCATCGGCTTGGCCTAGTCCTTGCGCGTGCCGGCGTGACGGGGCTCTCGTCAGGAAAGCTTGTACAGGCCGCCGTCGACCACGATCGACTGGCCGGTGATGAAGGCCGCGTCGTCGCTGGTCAGGAATGCGACCGTGCCAACGATGTCTTCGGGCACTGCGAGGCGCTTGATCGCCTGGGCGGCGACGACCGGCGCGGAAATGGCGTCGATCGCATGTGCCGTGCCGGGCGTCCTCGTCAGCGACGGCAGAAGCGCGTTGACGGTAATGCCATCGCCGCCGACATCGTTCGCCAGACCGCGCGTGAAGCCCTGGATGCCCATTTTGCTCGCCATGTACGGGCTCATGCCCTGATCGGCCAAAGCGATCGAGTTGGAGGCGATGCCCACGAAGCGTCCCCAGCCCCGGGCGCGCATTGTCGGGACGAACGCCTTGGCGCTGAAGAAATGAGAGTCGAGGTTGACCGATAGGACGCGGCGCCACAGCGCATAGTCGATGTCGTCGATGATCCCGAGCTCGAAGATGCCGGCGTTGTTCACGATGATGTCGGCGCGGCCGAACCGTCCGAGCGTCTGCTCGGCGATCTGCGCCCAGCCACTTTCCTGCGAAACATCGGCGACGATCGACAAGCTGTCCCCCGCCATGAGCGCAGCCGTCTCGCTCGGCTCGGCGCGGTCCACGAGGACGACGGCCGCACCCCGCGAGGACAAAGTCTTGGCGATCGCCTGCCCAATGCCGCGGCCCGCCCCGGTAACCAACGCTACACGCCCGTCATGGCTCTTCGTCATGCTTCCATCCTCGACATGAGTGGCGGATAGCCGTCTCTTGCGTCAAGTCAAGGATGTAGCTGCCACGCCGCTGGCAATGCAACCGCCAAGATCAGGGCGCGCGCCAGCCGATATTGGCCCGCGGCCAGGCCGATGCTGGCGCCACGGATGGACGCTGCACGCCTAATGGGCGAAGGCTGGATATTGGTTGACTACGACAAAAGCTTTGTCGGTACTTGCGCGATTACGCGTCGCTACGCCTGTCGGCGAGGAGCGCGACGCCCCAGATGGCCAGGCCGCCGAGCGCCAGCGCGGCCGCCACCCAGCCGGTCGACGTCCAGCCCAGGCCCGCGCCGATCGCCATGCCGCCGAGCCACGGACCCAGTGCGTTGGCGACGTTGAAGGAAGAATGGTTGAGCGCGGCGGCGAGTGCCTGTCCCTCGTGCGCGATATCCATCAGCCGTGTCTGAAGCACCGGCGCGAGCGATCCGCCCAGACCCACCGCCGTGACGACGGCGGCGATTGACCAGAGATGATGCGCCGCGATCGTGTAGACCGCCGCGACGATCGCGCTCCACAGCAACACGACGCCGGCGGTCGGCACCAGCGCGCGGCTTGCGAAGCGCGGCACGACGAAATTGCCGATGGTCATGCCGACGCCGAACAGCGCGAGG
Organism: uncultured Novosphingobium sp.; assembly: GCA_964242815.1. Lineage (GTDB taxonomy): Bacteria > Pseudomonadota > Alphaproteobacteria > Sphingomonadales > Sphingomonadaceae > Novosphingobium. The sequence continues at coordinate 99,448 of CAXSZV010000002.1, read as the reverse complement.
ACGATCGGCATCGCGTAAGCGGGCGCGCGCGTTACCGCCGCGAGCGTCGGCACCAGGTAGGTATAGATCGCGAAGAGGCTACCGAAACCGATCGCGCCGATCGCGAGCGTCAGCCAGACCTGTCCGTTGCGCAGGACCGCAAGCTCGGCCAGGAACGCGGCGTCTGCGCGTCCCCGGTCGGCCGGCACGACCGCACGGACCGCCGCCGCAGCCACGATCGCCAGCGCGGCGACGACGCCGAACGATGCGCGCCAGCCGAGCGAGGCCGCCAACAGGTTCGTCGCGGGCACGCCGACGATGATGGCGACGGTCAGCCCCGTCAGCACGCGGCCAACCGCCATCGTGCGCTCGGCTTCGCCAACCAGGCTTGCGGCGGCAAGCGCGGCGAGCCCGAAGTAAGCACCGTGCGGAAGCCCGCTGACGAAGCGGAAAGCGAGCAGCCAGCCGAACGATGGCGCCGCCGCGCTCAGCAGGTTGCCGAGAGCGATCCATCCGAGCAGGAGCAGCAGCATGGTGCGCCGGCTGGCACGCGCGCCAAGCATCGCCAGCAACGGCGCGCCGACCACGACGCCGATCGCATAGGCGCTGATCGCCTGCGCCCCGGTCGGGATCGATACGCCCAAGTCGCGGCTGAACAGCGGAAGAATGCTCATCGTCGCGAACTCGGTCGTGCCGATCGCGAAACCGCCCAGGGCCAGCGCGATATGCGCGAACCCTACGCGGCGGGCATTCCCGGATGCGAATGACGTCATGGCAAATGTTCACTCCCAACGGCGCTACTGGGGCCGACGTATTCCGACGCAGCCGCTTCCCGCTTGGAATATGTGCCGGCATCCGTCCTCAATGCTGCGTCTGGGTGCTATGGTCCATAAGCCATGACTGCCTTAACAAAGCAGTGAACCGATAACGCCGGTGCCTGAGTAGATCGAGCCCCTCCAGGTAGGCGCGCGCACTATTACGATCTGACCCTCGAACAGCGCGCCGCGCGGCGCAACTCGATCGTACCGCGGGATTGAACGGCGGCCACGACGCAGCCTCCGTTCACGATCTTCGCGATCCCATTGGCCTGAACCGCTGAGACGTTGAAACGCTTTGCCCGGGCCGAACAAGTGCTTGGCCGGATCGACGCCCGGCGAGAACGCGAGCGGTATGCAATCCGCCGGTCGGGCCGCTATCGCGGTCCGCTGGCAAGCGGCCGACTTTCGCCGACGATGCCATTCTTTCGGGAGTGCAGACGGTGATTGAGCTTCATACCTGGGACACGCCGAACGGCCGCAAGATCAGCGTCGCGCTGGAAGAGATGGGACTGCCCTACAGCGTCCGCACGGTGAACATCGTCAAGGGTGAACAACATCAACCCGACTTCCTTGCGATCAGCCCGAACAACCGCATCCCGGCCATCGTCGACCGGGACGGCCCGGAGGGCAAACCGATAAGCGTATTCGAAAGCGGCGCGATCCTGCTTTACCTTGGCGAGAAGGCCGGCCGTTTCCTGCCCGTCGCGCTGCGCGAGCGTATCGCAGTGGTGGAGTGGCTGATGTGGCAGGTGGGCGGCTTCGGCCCCATGCCGGGCCAGGTTCACCACTTCCTCGGCGTGGAGGACGCGGCGGACCAGCGTTACGGACTGGAACGCTACTCGGCCGAGACGCGCCGGCTTTACGGCGTGCTCGACCGCAGGCTGGCAACGACCCAATATGTGGCGGGCGCACTCTCGGTGGCGGATTTCGCGATCCTGGGCTGGACCTGGCGCCACGAACGGCATCGGATCGACCTGGTCGCGTTCCCGCATGTCGCGCGTTGGCACGCAGCGCTGATGGACCGTCCAGGAGTCCAGCGCGGGTTCGCGGTGGCACTGTCGTGAATACACCGAGCTCATAGCTGTTTGATCATTGCCTAGCGCGACCGCCGTAGCGGCGGGCGAAGTCGCCTGGCTGACCCGCGACGACGAAGCCATGGGATCGATGGTGACGATCGGCGCGGGCGATGTCGCGACCCGCGTCATCCTATTGGCCGGATGTCCCTTGCACGAGCCGGTCGCGCTCGGCGGACCCCTCGTGATGAACACCGAAGCCGAGATACGGCAGGCTTACGCCGATTACCGCGCGGCCGCTTCTGAGCCGAGGCGTCTTCATCGAAGCGTCGGCGCTTCGCGCACGTCGCACGACAGAGCACCTGTAACGCAAAAAGGAGCGCGCCGGGATCCGGGGCCCGGCGCGCTCCCGCCCTCGACTTCGCGCGGTTCAGCGCGCGGTGCCGGGGACGTTCCGGTCGGCCGCTTCGCTCACCGCGATGCGCTGGCCCGAATTCGATGTGGTCGTCAGTGCGGCGAGTTCGACCTGCGCGCCGTCCATCGCCTTAGCGATGCAGACGTTCTGATGCGCGATTTCGTTCAGATCGCGCTCGCCCGCATTGTAGCCGCAAACCTGGCGCGCGGCGGCGCGGACGCGGCTCTGCATCTTCGCCTGGCCATCCTTGCTCGACAGATCGAGGCCGGCGTAGCTGACGCTGGTCGTCGTCGTGGTCATGCCAGCGGTCTCGGCGAACGCCGGCGCGGCGATCAGCGCGCCCCCGGCTGCGGCGATGGCGGCGACAGCGGCGGTAGTGGCGATCGATTGGCGAATGATGGTGAAGAACTTGGTCACGGCGAACTCTCCTGCATGCCCGTTTGGCAGGGCGCTTCTGGCCGCGAATCATCAAGGTTGCGCGTGACGGCGATCACGCCCGATTTTTTACAAAAGAATTCTTAGGCGATAGTGCCGCCCGACAAGACGCGCCAAGCCGCAGGGTCAAAACCGACCAGTAATCCGCCTGGATACTCGACCACCGGGCGCCGGATCGCACTCGCATGCGCCGCCATCAGCGCGATCGCGCGGGACGCATCCAGATCGGCGCGATCGGCCTCGGGGAGCTTGCGAAAAGTCGTGCCCGCGCGATTGAGCAGCCGCTCCCAGCTCGTCATCACAACCCATCGCGCCAGGCGATCACGATCGAGCCCCTGCCGCTTGTAGTCGTGAAACGCGTATTCGATTCCTTCGGCGGCGAGCCAGGCGCGCGCTTTGCGCACCGTATCGCAATTGGCGATGCCGTAAACGACGATGGTCATGCGCCCGCGCCATCATGCGTCGCGGTGAACCGGCGCACGCGGGGTTCGGGGCAGGAGAATAGCGTGTATTGCGCGTAGTACCGCTCGCGGCCGCGGGCTTGCACCGCGGCATGTTCGACATTGCGCCGCCACGACTGGGCCGCTGCCTCGTCCGCCCACTCGGAGATCGCGACGACCTCGCCATCGTCCGCCATATAGCTCTTGAACGCGATGAAGCCGGGCTGCGCGTTTGCGAGCATTTCCATCCGCTCGGCATCGGCACGATAGCGCGCGGCGTCGATGTCGGCGTGCTTGCGATTGCGAAAGACGACCAGGAACATGCGGGGACGCTAGCGGCCGCGACGATGGCTGTCATGCCCCGCTCTGGACAGCGGCGTACCGCGCCGTCAAAGTCTCGCGCCATGTCCGTCAACACTTTCGGCCGTCTGTTCCGTTTCACCACGTGGGGCGAAAGCCACGGGGCGGCGCTGGGCGCGGTGGTCGATGGGTGCCCGCCGGGGCTGGCGCTGGACGAGCGCGCGATCCAGCCGTTCCTCGACGCGCGCCGCCCCGGGCAATCGAAGTTTACCACGCAACGACGGGAACCCGACGCGGTGCGCATCTTGTCGGGCGTATTCGAAGGCCGCACGACGGGAACGCCGATCTGCCTGATGATCGACAACGTGGACCAGCGCTCGAAGGATTACTCGGACGTCGCGCTCGCCTATCGTCCCGGCCACGCCGACTACGCCTATGACGCCAAGTACGGCCTGCGCGATTATCGCGGCGGCGGGCGCAGTTCGGCGCGCGAGACCGCCGCGCGCGTCGCCGCCGGCGCGGTCGCCCGGCTGGTGATCCCCGAGGTGACGATCGCCGCCTACCTGGTCGAGCTTGGCGGCGATGCGATTGACCCCGCGCGGTTCGACGCGCAGGAGATCGCCGGCAACCCGTTCTTCTGCCCTGATGCGGCCGCCGCCGCGCGTTGGGCGGAACGGCTCGACGCCGCGCGGCTGGCCGGATCGTCGCTCGGCGCGGTGGTCGAGTGCGTCGCGACCGGCGTGCCGGCGGGCTGGGGCGCGCCGCTCTATGCCAAGCTCGACGCCGATCTCGCCGCCGCGATGATGGGGATCAACGCCGCTAAAGGAGTCGAGATCGGCGACGGTTTCGCCGCCGCGCGGCTGACCGGCGAAGCCAACGCCGATCCGATGCGGCCGGGGGAAACCGCGCCCGAGTTCACCGCGAACCACGCGGGCGGCATCGCCGGCGGCATCGCCACCGGGCAGCCGGTGGTGGTGCGCGCGGCGTTCAAGCCGACATCCTCGATCCTCACCCCTGCACCGACGATCACGCGGGATGGAGCGGCGAGGGAGATCGCCACACGCGGCCGCCACGATCCGTGCGTCGGCATCCGCGGCGCGCCGGTGGTCGAGGCGATGATGGCGCTGGTGCTGGCCGATCATAAACTGCTCCATCGCGGCCAATGTGGATGAAGCAGCGGCGATGGCATGATCCAGTTGGCTGGATAGCAGCGGCGTAGGCGAGGACGAGACCCTATGGGTGAGGCGACTCAACTTCCCTGGGACAAGATCATCGGCTTCCCTGGGACAAGATCATCGGCGCGGCGGCCGCCAGCACGCTGGGCGTGCTGTCGCTGTGCGTCATCGGGATCGGCGTGCTCGCCTATCTGTTTTTCGGGCGATCGGACGATCGGGTCAAGCTGTGGGTGTTCGGCGCGATCCTGCTGGCGGTGATCGGCCTCGCCACCGCGGTGCTGCGCGAAAGCCGCGACGGAACGCCGGCCACATCCCGCTCGACCCCGACCGACGCCGCGTCCCCCAGCCCCTCGGACGCAGCCACGCCCGCCGTGCCGCCGGACGGCCCGAAACCGGCGAACGCGATACCGAGCGCCGCCCCGGTCTCGACACCCGCCGCGACCGCTGCGGATGTCGATCTCAGCGGCCGATGGAGCGACGAGGCCTATACCTATCAGGTCAGCACGCAGGGCAGCCACATGTCCTATATCCAGATGCGGAACGGCGTGCGCGTCGGCGCCGGCGATGGCACGATCAGCGGGCGTCGGCTGCTCTATCGCTTCGTCGTCGATGCGACCGGCGAGGGCGGGGTCTGTCACGGCCTCGCCTCGGCGGATGGCAACACGGTCGATGGGACCTGCATTGCGGGCGGCAATTCGTACCCGTTCAGCATCATCCGCGACGATCGCTGACCTGGGCGGATACGCTTGCGCCGCTCGGCAGGGGTCTTCCGTGATCTAAAAAACCGATTACCGAAGTCGCGCCTTATCGCTGGCGGCGCGCCATCGCCAAGCCTATTTGTATATTCGCAATTCACACATTGGGAGATCGAACATGGGTATCATCGGCAGCGAAATTCAGCCGTTCAAGGCGACCGCGTTCCAGGCCGGCAAGGATTTCTTCGACGTCACCGACTTGGACGTCAAAGGCAAATGGTCGGTGTTCTTCTTCTATCCTGCCGATTTCACCTTCGTGTGCCCGACCGAGCTCGAGGATATGGCCGACCAGTACGAGACGCTGCAGGGCCTGGGCGTAGAAGTCTACTCGGTTTCCACCGACACGCATTTCAGTCACAAGGCATGGCACGATACGTCGGACGCGATCGGCAAGATCAACTTCCCGATGCTCGGCGACCAGTTGCATACGCTATCGAAGAACTTCGGCGTGCTGCGCGAGACGATGGGGCTGGCCGATCGCGCGACTTTCGTGGTCGATCCCGACGGCGTGATCCAAATTCTAGAGATCACCAGCGAGGGTGTCGGCCGCAACGCCAAGGAACTGGTGCGCAAGATCAAGGCCGCGCAATACGTCGCCGCGCATCCGGGTCAGGTCTGTCCCGCCAAGTGGGAAGAAGGCGGCGAGACGCTGGCGCCGTCGCTGGACCTCGTCGGCAAGATCTGACGCGATAAGCCCATCCGCCCTAGCGCGGGATGGATCGCACACGGCTTCGGCGGCAACCGATACCGGTTTGCTTCCGAAGCCGTTATCTTTCCCGAGTAAGATGCGTTCTATCCGCGCCATATAAAAACCGTCCGTCCTGAGCCTGTCGAAGGACCGCACTTGTTCTTGAGTTGGGCACGTAGCCGCGAAGCGAAGACAGTGCTTTGAAAAGCTCAGGACGAACGGTCAACAGGTCAACTCTCACGCCACTGAGGCGAGGAAACATCTCATGCTCGACGCCAACCTGACGCAGCAGCTCAAGCAATATCTCGCCAACCTGCGCGAACCGATCGACCTCGTCGCATCGCTCGGCGATGATCGGCGTTCGGCTGAAACGCGCGAACTGCTGAACGAGATCGCCGCGCTGCACCCGATGGTCAGCGCGAGCTTCGATGGCGACGACCATCGCCGGCCGAGCTTCGTGATCCGCCGCGCGTCCGATACCGAGCGTTGGGTGCGCTTCGCGGGGCTCCCGATGGGGCACGAGTTCACCTCGCTGGTGCTGGCGCTGCTATGGGCCGGCGGCCACCCGCCCAAGGTCTCGGCCGAGACGATCACGCAGATCGAACAGCTCGACGGCGATCACGAGTTCGAGATGTATTTCTCGCTCTCGTGCCACAACTGCCCCGACGTGGTGCAGGCGCTGACGCTGATGGCGCTCAACAATCCGCGCATCAACGCGACGCTGATCGAAGGCGGCACGTTCAAGGACGAGGTCGAGGGCCGCAACGTGATGGCGGTGCCGGCGACCTTCCGCAACGGCGAGTTCTTCGCCAGCGGCAAGATGAGCGTCGAAGAAATCCTCGCCAAGCTCGATACCGGCGCGGATGAGAAGGCGGCGGCGAAGCTTGCGACGAAAGACCCGTTCGAGGTCTTGATCGTAGGCGGCGGGCCGGCTGGAGCGGCGGCTTCGGTCTACACCGCGCGCAAGGGTTTCCGCACCGGCATCGCGGCCGAACGCTTCGGCGGGCAGGTGCTCGATACGATGGGGATCGAGAACTTCATCTCGGTGCCTTATACCGAAGGGCCAAAGCTGGCCGCCGCGCTCGACACGCATGTCGCCGATAACAAGGTCGACGTGATGAACCTGGCCACCGCCGAGCGCCTCGTGCCGGCGTCACAAGCGGGCGGCTATCACGAGGTCGTGCTGAAGAACGGCGCGAGCCTCAAGGCGCGCGCGCTGATCCTGGCGACCGGCGCGCGTTGGCGTAATCTCGGCGTCCCAGGCGAGTTCGAATACCGCAACCGTGGCGTCGCCTATTGCCCGCACTGCGACGGGCCCTTGTTCAAGGGCAAGCGCGTGGCGGTGATCGGCGGCGGCAATTCGGGGGTGGAAGCCGCGATCGACCTCGCCAACATCGTCGCGCATGTGACGCTGGTCGAGTTCGACAGCAAGCTGCGCGCCGATCAGGTGCTGGTCGACAAGCTGCGCTCGATGAAGAACGTCGACATCCTGGTCTCGGCGCAATCGACCGAGGTCACCGGCGACGATGAGCGCGTCGATGGCCTCAACTGGAAGCACCGCGAGACCGGCGAGCACCATCGGATCGAGCTCGAAGGCATCTTCGTCCAGATCGGCCTGGTGCCGAACACCGAATGGCTGAAGGACTCCGGGCTCGAACTCACCAGGTTCGGCGAGGTCGTGATCGACGCGAAGTCGGCGACGAACCTCCCCGGCGTATTCGCTGCGGGCGATGTGACGACGGTCCCCTACAAGCAGATCGTCATCGCGATGGGCGAAGGATCGAAGGCCGCACTGACCGCGTTCGATTACCTGATCCGAACGGAGCCGGCCGAGGAAATCGCGCGGGGCGATTTGGTCGAAGCTTGAGGCGTCCCCTTCCCGCTTGCTGGAGGGGTTAGGGGGTGGGCCGCGAGACATCGACCGCATATTCGTCAGAATGATGCTGCAAATGGCTACATAGGCCTTTCCGCAGGCGTCGAAGCGCGATGGAGATATGATGATGGCGATCGAGCCCGCTGACGATGTGCTAGTGGCGAATGCGGCACCGCGACAAGACCTGGCGGAGACGCTTGCGGCGCAACTCAGCGCATCGCTCGACGGCGCGGAGCTTACCGATACGGCGCTGCGCGATGCGGCGCGGTTCCTGCTGGTGTCGGGATCGCGGCGGAAGCCGGAAGAAGCCGCGATCGTCGTCGAATCGGTGACCGGGCCGGTCGCCGAACGCGCGACGCGGATCGCCGCGATCAACGCCGACATGCCGTTCCTAGTCGATTCGATCGCGGCGACGCTCGCCGCGCAGGGTGTCGCGATCGATCGCTTGGTCCATCCGATCATCGCAGCGCGACGCGACGGCGATGGCGAGCTTGTCGCCTTGGGCGATGGCGGCGCGGCCGAATCCTGGGTTTACATCGAGGCCGAGCGCATCGACGCGCGCCATCGAGTCAAGCTGCGCGGCGCGCTGGCGCAGGCGCTGGCCGACGTTCACGCCGCGGTGCGCGACTGGCGAGCGCTGCAAGCCGCGCTGGCGGCGGACGCGGCCGCGCTGGCGGAAGGCGCGGGCGAAGTGGCGGCGTTGTTGCGCTGGCTCGGCGAGGGCAAGCTGACGCTGCTCGGGCATGTGCTGCACCATCGCGATGGCGGCGAAAGCGATACGCTCGGTATTTGCACCGATGGCGGACATCGCTTGCTCTCCGCCACCAGCTATCGCCACGCGATCGAATGGTTCGACGCGGATAGCGCGCGTCCGTTGCTGATCGTCAAGGCGAACCACGTCAGCCGCGTGCATCGGCGCGTGCCGCTCGACCTGCTGATCGTGCCGCGGCGAGCCAGGACGGCGGATGGTGCCGAGGCGATCGTCGCGTTGTCGGTCCACGCCGGGATCTGGACGAGCGCCGCGCTCGCCGCGCCGCCGGGCGACGTGCCGGTGTTGCGCCGACAGCTTGACGCGATCATGCGCGAGTCGGGCTATGATCCGGCGAGCCACGCGGGCAAGGCGCTGGTCCATGCGCTGACCTCGCTGCCGCACGACCTGCTGATCGGTTTCCCACGCGATCAGCTCGCGCGCGTCGCGACGACGATGATCAGCCTGCTCGACCGGCCGCGCGCGCATCTGACGCTCGTGCGCGCGCCGCTCGAGCGGCATCTGTTCGCGTTCGTCTGGCTGCCGCGCGACGCGCTGTCGAGCGAGGTGCGCGAGCGCGCGCTGGCGATGATCGCCGAGGCCGCGAACGCGCGCCTGATCGACTGGACGATGGAAGTCGATGGCGCGCTCGCGACGATCCGCGCGGTGCTTGGCCTGCGCGAGGGCTCCTCCGCCATCGACCGGGCGCTGATCGACGAGGCGGAGCTCGACGCGCAGCTGCGGGCGATGGTGCGCGGCTGGCCCGAGGCGGTCGAGGCCGCGCTCGGCGACAGCGAGGCGCCGGGTCGCGCCGCGGCGCTGGCGGCGCGCTTTGCCGATGCGTTCCCCGATGGCTATCGCGCCGCTTATGGCGCGAGCGAGGCGGCAGCCGACATCCGCCGGCTCAACGCGCTCGGCGATGGGTCCGAGCAAGCGCGTGACGCGCGGTTGCATTGCTTCGCGGGTTGTGCCGCCGATGATCAGCTTGGGGGCGAGTTACGGCTGAAACTCTATCAGCGGCGCGGCGTGCTCGCGCTGTCCGACGCGGTGCCGGCGATGGAGAACTTCGGCTTTCGCGTGATCGGCGAGACGCCGACGCTGTTAGGCCGGCCGGATACGGGCTTGGGCGCGATCCACGATTTCCAGCTCGCGCTGCCGCCTGGTGTCACAGCCAGCTCGCTGCTCGCGCGCGCCGATGCGGTCGAGCGTGCGGTTGGCGCGGTGCTCAACGGCGCGGCCGACGACGATGCGTTCAATCGGCTGATCGTCGGCGTCGGCATGTCCGCGCGTGAGGCGAACTGGCTGCGCGCGCTCTATCGTTACATGCGCCAGACCGGGCTCAACTTCGGCATCGGCACGGTGGTCGATGCACTCGTCGCCGCGCCCATGGTGGCGCGCGGCCTAGTCGAGCTGTTCGTCGCGCGCCATGACCCGGCCTTCGTCGGCGATCGCGCCGCCGCGCTGGCGCGCGCGTCGGATGCAATCCGCGATGGCCTAGTCGAGGTGGCGGCGATCAACGACGATCGGCTGCTGCGGCGCTATCGCGGCGTCGTCGATGCGATCGTGCGGACCAACGCGTTCCAGCCGATCGTTCCCGGCGCGCCCGAGATCGCCCTGGCGTTCAAGTTCGATTCGGCGCTCGTGCCGCTGCTGCCCCGACCGGTGCCGTGGCGCGAGATCTTCGTCCACGCGCGGCGGGTCGAGGGCATCCATCTGCGCGCGGGGCCGATCGCGCGCGGCGGCCTGCGCTGGTCCGACCGGCGCGACGATTTTCGCACCGAGGTGCTCGGCCTGATGAAGGCGCAGCGCGTCAAGAACGCGGTGATCGTGCCCACGGGGGCGAAGGGCGGCTTCTTTCCCAAGCATCTGCCCGATCCGGCGCGAGACCGCGAGGGCTGGATGGCCGAAGGCACCGAGAGCTATCGCCTGTTCGTCCGCTCGCTGCTGTCGCTGACCGACAACATCGCTGGAGAGACAGTCGTCCATCCGGCGGACACGCTGATCCTCGACGGCGACGATCCCTATTTCGTCGTCGCCGCCGACAAGGGGACCGCGAGCTTTTCGGACATCGCCAACGCGATCGCCGCGCAACGCGACTTCTGGCTCGACGATGCCTTCGCCAGCGGAGGGTCGAAAGGGTACGATCACAAGGCGATGGCGATTACCGCGCGCGGTGCCTGGCTATCGGTCCGCCGCCATTTCCTCGAGCTCGGTATCGACGTGCAAAGCGAAAGCGTGCGCGTGGTCGGCTGCGGCGACATGAGTGGCGACGTGTTCGGCAACGGCATGCTGCTCAGCCACGCGATCAAGCTCGTCGCGGCGTTCGATCACCGCCACATCTTCCTCGATCCCGACCCGGACACGATGCGCAGCTATGACGAGCGCAAGCGTCTGTTCGGCCTGCCGCGATCGAGCTGGGACGATTACAACAAGGCGATCCTGTCGAAGGGCGGCGGCGTGTTCGCGCGCACGATGAAGGCGATTCCGCTGTCGCCGCAAGTGCGCGAGCTGCTGGGCATCGCGGCCGAGAGCGTGGATCCCGAGACGCTGATCCGCGCGATCCTGACCGCGCCGGTCGATCTGCTGTGGTTCGGTGGCATCGGCACCTACGTGAAGGCGGCGGGCGAACCGAACACCGCAGTCGGCGATCCGGCGAACGATACGCTGCGGATCGATGGCCGCGAGGTGCGCGCGCGCGTGATCGGCGAGGGCGCGAACCTTGGCGTCACGCAGGCCGGCCGGATCGAGTTCGCGCTTGAAGGCGCGGACGGGCCGGGTGGCGATATCGGCGGGCGGATCAACACCGACTTCATCGACAACTCGGCCGGCGTCGATTGCTCGGACAACGAGGTCAACATCAAGATCGCGCTCGCCTCGGCCAAGCGCGCGGGTCGGCTGAGTGAGGACGATCGCGTCGCGCTGCTTGCCCGCATGACCGACGAGGTCGCCGCGCTGGTGCTCGAGGACAACCGTCTTCAGGCGCTCGCGCTGTCGATCGCCGAAGCCGGCGGCACCGAACAGCTGCCCGCCTATCTGCGACTGATCGACGTGCTGGAACAGGAAGGGCAGATCGATCGGCGCGGCGACGGACTGGCGGACGCGGACACGCTGTCACGCCGCGCGATCGACGATACCCGCGGGGGTGCGGGCGTTGGCGCGGGTGCGAATGGGGGCACGGGTCTCGTCCGGCCGGAGCTGGCGGTGATCCTGTCGAGTTCGAAGCTATCGCTGCAGGCAGCGCTCGAAGCCGCACCGATGGCGGCCAATCCGCTGATCGGTGATCCGCTGCTCGACGAAGAGCTGCTTGCCGCCTTCCCCGCGACGATGCGCGATGCCTATCGTGAGGATATCCTGGGTCACCGGCTGCGGCGCGAGCTCGTGGCCACCAAGCTTGCCAATCGCATCGTCAACCGCCTGGGCCTGATCCACCCGTTCGAGCTGATCGAGGAGGAAGGCGTTTCGGCCGTGCGCTTCGCCGCCGCCTTCGTTGCCGCCGAACGGCTGTTCGACATGCGCGCGCGCTGGCGGGCGATCGAAAGCGCGCTGATGCCCGAGCCCGCACGGATCATGCTGTTCGCCTATGCCGCGTCCGCGTTGCGACCGCACATCGCCGATCTGTTGCGGATCGGCGCGGCATCCGGCGGCCCGACGCTGCTGATCGCCGGGCTCGAAGGCGGCATGCATCGGTTGTTCGATTGCGCCGCGCAGACGCTGGGCGCCGAAACGCGCGCGCAATCGCAACAGATACGCGACAACCTCGTCGCCGCCGGCGCGCCGGTCGAACAGGCGGCGCTCGTCGCGGACCTGTTCGATCTCGACGGCGCGATCGGCATCGCCGCGCTTGCCGCGCGGACCGGGGTCGATGCCGGCGAGCTTGCCGGCGCGTTCGTCGATCTCGGCGGTCTGTTGGGGCTCGACTGGGCGCAGGGCAAGGCGGCGCGGATGAACCCGAGCGATCCGTGGGAGCGCCTGCTCGTCGGCGGACTCGCTCGCGATTTCCAGCAGATGCGCCTGCGCTTCCTGGAGCTGCTGCTGGCGGGCGCGCATCGCGCAGGCGCCGGCGGCGATCCGCGCGCGCTGGTGGCGCGCTGGGCCGAGGATGACGCGGCGGCGATCGGCAGGTTCCGCGCGGTCGTTCAGCGCGCGCAGGGCGCGGTGAGCGCGTCGCCGGCGATGCTGGCTCAGCTCGCCAGCCAGGCGGAGGCGCTGCTCGGCCAGGGCTCGCAGGATGTCATGTCCGGCGCAAGCGCGCCCCATTGACCCTGACGCCGATTTCGCCGAACCCGCGCCAATGAACATAGCGGCCATGAAAACAGCAGATGTCGTCATCGTGGGCGCAGGCCACGGCGGGGCGCAATGCGCGATCGCGCTGCGCCAGAATGGCTTCACCGGCTCGATCGTCTTGATCGGGCGCGAGCCCGAGCCGCCTTACGAACGCCCGCCGCTATCGAAGGAATACTTCGCGCGGGCTAAGGAGTTCGACCGGCTCTATATCCGCCCGCCGCATTTCTGGCCCGAAAAGGACGTCGAGCTGCTGTTGTCGACCGAGGTCGTCGCGGTCGATGCCGACGCGAGGCGGCTGACGCTCTCTGACGGATCGTCGATGGGCTATGGTGCGCTGGTCTGGGCGACCGGCGGCGATCCCCGGCGCCTGTCGTGCAGCGGCGCGGATTACATCGGCGTCCATGCGGTGCGCACGCGCGAGGACTGCGACCGGCTGATGAGCGAGATCGACGCGGGCACGCGGCGGATCGTCGTGATCGGCGGCGGCTACATCGGGCTGGAGGCGGCGGCGGTGCTGACCAAGCTCGACTGCCATGTTACGGTCCTCGAAGCGTTGCCGCGCGTGCTCGCGCGCGTGGCGGGGCCCGAGCTTTCGGCGTTCTACGAAGCCGAGCACCGCGCGCACGGGGTCGATCTGCGCACCGGCGTGACCGTCGACTGCATTCTCGGCCAAGGCGATGCCGGCCATCCGGGCAAGGTCACCGGTGTGCGCCTGGCCGATGGCGAGGTGTTGCCCGCCGAGGCGGTGATCGCCGGCATCGGTATCATCCCCGCAATCGAGCCATTGGTGGCCGCGGGCGCGGCGGCGGGCAACGGCCTCGATGTGGACGAATACTGCCGCACCTCGCTGCCGCATGTCTATGCGATCGGCGACTGCGCCGCGTTCGCCGCCGACTATGCGGGTGGCGCGGTGATGCGCGTCGAATCGGTGCAAAACGCCAACGACATGGCGACTTGCGTGGCGAAAGCGATCTGTGGCGATCCCCAGCCGTACAAGGCGTTCCCGTGGTTCTGGTCGAACCAATATGACCTGCGGCTGCAGACCGCCGGGCTCTCAGTCGGTTATACCGATGCCGTGACGCGCGGCGATCCGGCGACGCGCGCCTTCTCCGTCGTGTATCTGAAGGACGGGCGGGTGATCGCGCTCGACTGCGTCAACACGGTCAAGGATTACGTCCAGGGCCGTAAGCTGGTCGAAGCCGGTGCGACGCCCGATCGCGCGAAGCTGGCGGATGCCGGGGTAGCGTTGAAGGAACTGGTGTAGCGCGGGGTGTGCGCCTGCCATCGGGCTTAGCGCAGAACTCGACCTTATTCAGCCACGCGACCCTTGGCGTTGAACCAGGGCGTCATGCGCGCGATGGCTTCAGCGACAAGTTCCGTCGATACCGCGAAGCTGAACCGGATGAAGCGGTGCCCTTCGACGGGGTCGAAGTCGATCCCCGGCGCGGTCGCGACGCCGGTGTCGCGCAGCAGCTCTTCGCAGAAGGCCAAACTGTTGTCGGTGAGATGGCCGATATCGGCATAGATGTAGAAGGCGCCATCGGGCGGCGCGATCTCGCTCAGGCCCATCCCAGGCAGCGCGCGCAGCAGCAAATCGCGATTGCGCGCGTAGGTCGCGACATGGCCTTCCAGCTCATCGCGACAATCCATCGCGATCAGCGCGGCATGTTGCGCGAGCGAGGGCGGCGTGAGGAACAGATTGCCCATACGCGAGCGCGCCGCGTCGATCAGATCGGGGGGGACGACCAGCCAGCCCAATCGCCATCCCGCCATGCTGAAGTATTTGGAAAAGCTGTTGATGATCAGCGCGTCGTCCATCTCTTGCAGCAGACATCGCGCCGCGCCGACATAGGACAGCCCGTGATAGATCTCGTCGGAGATGATGCGGATGCCGCGCCGCCGGCAGATATCGGCGATGGCGGTGACTTCGGCGGCGGCGATGATCGTGCCCGTAGGGTTGGCGGGGCTCGCCAGGATCAGCCCGTCAGGCGCCGGCTCCAGCGCCTCGATCGCGGCGGCGGTGATCTGATAGCGCTCGGCCGCGCCGCAGCCGATCTCGATCGGTTCGAGGTAGAGCGCGCGTAACGCGTTGCGATAGGCCACGTAGCCCGGCCGCGCGAACGCGACCCTCGCGCCCGGCTCGAACAGGCACGAGAGTGCGAGCACGAAGGCCGGCGAGGCGCCGCAGGTGAGGATAATCCGCTCGGCATCGACGGCGAGGCCATAGCGATCGAGATAATGTCGCGCGATCCGCTCCTTCAGCCGCGGGCTCTCCCAATAGCCCATCGGATCCTGATCGAGCACGCGATGGACGGCGGCGATCGCGGCTTGCGGCGCCCCGGTCGAGGGCTGACCGAACTCCATGTGGATGATCGATCTGCCTTCCACGGCGAGACGATGCGCGATGCGGCTGATCGCGATGGCGTGAAACGGATCGATCTTCGCGACCATGACGACCCGTTAGGAAGCTCTGGCGACGCGCGCAATGCCGAGCGCGGCGCTATCATCAAGCTGGTGCCGTCCGACCGCTCAACTCGCCCCACGCCCAGTCCGCCGCTTCGGCCACGACCCCATCGGCGTCGTCACGCAAGCCGTTTACCACCGCCAGCAGCGCGCGATCGCCACTGTTCCCCGCAGCGATCAGGCAATTACGGATAAACCGGTTGCGGCCGATGCGCTTGATCGGCGAGCCCGAGAACAATCGCCGAAACCCGGCATCGTCGAGGGTCAGCAGGTCGGCGAGGCGCGGCGCGGCGAGTTCGGCGCGCGGCAGGAACGCGCGGTTCGCGTGCGCCGCATCGGCGAACTTGTTCCACGGACAGACCGCCAGGCAATCGTCGCAGCCGTAGATGCGGTTGCCGATCGCGCGGCGGAACTCGTGCGCGATCGGTCCGGGGTGCTCGATCGTCAGATAGCTGATGCAGCGCCGCGCATCGAGGCGATAGGGCGTGGGGAATGCGTTGGTCGGACAGGCGCGCTGGCACGCGTCGCACGATCCGCAGGCATCGCTTGCCGGGCGATCGGGCGCGAACGCCAGCGTGGTGTAGATCTCGCCCAAGAACAGCCAGCTGCCATGCGCCCGGCTGACAAGATTGGTGTGCTTGCCCTGCCAGCCGAGCCCGGCGGCGGCGGCGAGCGGCTTTTCGGGCACCGGCGCGGTGTCGGTGAACACCTTCACGCCGACGTCACCCAGCCCGCGCGCGGCCGCTTCGTCGATCAGCCAGCGCGCCAGCGCCTTCAGCGCCTTCTTGACGATGTCGTGATAGTCCGCGCCCTGCGCGTAGACCGATATGCGCGCGTGATCGGGGCGCGCGGCGAGCACCAAGGGGTCCGCCGCCGGCGTATAGCTCATGCCCAGCGCGATCACGCTGCCCGCTTCCGCCCACAACGCCTTTGGCGACCCGCGATGGTGCGCGCGGGCTGCCATCCAGGCCATGTCGCCGTGCATGCCATCGTCGAGCCAGCGCGCCAGCCGCATCGCGGTCGCCACGTCCGCTGTGGCGGGAGCGATACCGCAGGCGACAAAGCCCAACGCCCGCGCTTGGCATGCCAACGCGATGCGGAGCGACGCCAGCGCGTCTTCGGCGACCGAGGCGGCGCGATCGCCGGAAGATACGGTGGTCGCCATCGCGTGGCCATAGCAGCATCTCGCCGGGCCGACTGCGCGTAACTATATGATGGTATCGACTGCCGGAGCTCGCGCATGGTCAAGTTCAGTTCGTCTCAAACCGCCTCTCGCCGACGTGTGCTCGGCTGGTGCGCCACGGTCAGCGCCTTGCCGATCATCGCCGCCTGCACGGGCGGGGCGACGGCGGCGCCGACGTTCCGCGTCCATCATACCGATGCCGAATGGCGCAAGCTGCTGACGCCGCAACAATACGCGATCCTTCGCCAGCAGGACACCGAGCACCCCTACACGTCGGCGCTCAACGACGAGCATCGGCGCGGCACATTCGTCTGCGCGGCGGACGGTCATCGACTCTATGCGTCGGACACTAAGTTCGACAGCCATACCGGCTGGCCGAGCTTCTGGCGGCCGCTGCCCGGTGCGATCGGCACCTCGACCGACCATCTGCTCGGGTTCGGCCGCACCGAAGTGCACTGCGCCGATTGTGGCGGACACCTGGGCCACGTGTTCGACGATGGCCCGCCGCCGACCGGCAAGCGCTATTGCATGAACGGCGCGGCGATGAAGTTCGTGGCCGGGTAGGGCTTGCGGTGTTGCGATGCCCCCTTCGACCTACACGGTTCGCAAGTATATCCGCCGCTATGCCATCACAGCTTCCCGCATCGCCGCCATCGTCAGTTCGAGTGAGCGGCAACGCGCGGCGGGATCGAATATCTGGCCGGCGACGATGATTTCATCCGCCCGCGTCCGCTCGGCAAAGCGTGTGATCGCGGTGCGTACCGTATCGGGCCCGCCGATCGCGCTCGCCTCGCGCATATGGTCGAGCATCGCGTTGGCCTGCGGCGGCAGCGTATCGCGATATCCTTGCAGCGGCGGCTTGAGCTTGCCGGGATTGCCGGTGCGCAGCGCGACGAAGCTCTGGTCGAACGACGTGGCGAGCAGCACCGCCTCCTCGTCGCTGTCCGCCGCGATCACTGTCATCGCCGCCATGACGTGCGGCCGGCCAAGCGCTTCGGATGGCTGGAACTGGTCGCGATACGTCGCCAACGCCTGATCAAGCTGCGCCGGCGCGAAGTGCGAGGCGAACGCGAACGGCATTCCCAGGTGCGCGGCGAGCTGCGCGCCGAACAGGCTCGATCCAAGAATCCACGTCTCGACGGTCGCGCCGACCCCGGCGGTCGCGGCGATCGCCATCGGCGGATCGCCGGCGAAGCGCGCGCGCAACTCGACGACGTCACGCGGAAACTCGTCGGCCCCGCGCATCAGATCCTTGCGCAGCGCCTGCGCGACGCGGCCATCGGCCCCCGGCGCACGTCCGAGCCCCAGATCAATGCGCCCGGGAAACATCGCGTCGAGGGTGCCGAACTGCTCGGCGATCACGAACGGATTGTGATTGGGCAACATGATCCCGCCCGCGCCGATGCGGATGCTGTTGGTCGCATGGCCGACATGCGCGAGCACGACCGAAGTCGCGCCACCCGCGATCCCCGCCATGCCGTGATGCTCGGCGACCCAGAACCGCCGGTAGCCGCACCGCTCCGCCGTCCGCGCGAGCGCGGCGGTCTGCGCGAGCGCATCGCGCACCGTGTCGCCTTCGCGCACGGGGACGAGATCGAGCACCGATATAGGGATCATCGGCTGGCATCCTTTGCTGGAATCTGGTCGGGATTGACTGGCGAGTCAGAGCGAGCGTCAACGCCGAGCTGGGCGAGATAGCCGCGCGCGATATCGGCGGACGGGCTTTGCGGCGCGGCGGCGACCACCGAACGCCAGCTTTTGCGCGCCGCTTCCGGGTGGCCCGCGAGCATCGCGATCACTCCCGCCTCGACGCCGACCTGCGGATCGACAGGAGCCAGCGCCGCCGCGCGCTCGATCTGCGCCTGCGCATCGGCGAGCCGGTTCGCGCGCCGCGACAGCGTGGCCGACAGCAGCCAGCCTTCGGCATCGCTGGGGTTCAACGTTCGCGCTTCGGCAAGCGCCGCGCTGGCCTCGTCCAGGCGGTTCAGCGCCACCAAGGCGCGCGCGCGGTCGATCGCGATGCCGCCTGTCAGCGCCTTGTCGGTCTTGTCTGCATCGGCGCGCGCAGTGTCGAGCGCAGCAAGCGCGCCCGCGCCGTCGCCACCGGCAAGCGCGGCGTTGCCCGCCATCGCGCCGAGCCGCGCGCGCGACCCGTGGTCGCCGGGGGCAGCGGCGTCGCGCGCGGCGATGAACGAACCGCGCGCGTCGTCGAATTGCGCGAGCGCGACTTGCGCGCTGCCCAGGCATTGCGCCGCATCGACGCGCTCGGCCCCTTTGGCGTCGGTCAGCCACGCGCGCGCCGCGTCTTGCGCGCCGTCGGCATTGGCGTCGATCGTCGACAGGCAGGCGGATAGCTTGCCCGCCGGAGCCTGCCCGCGCGCGACGGCGACCGCCGACGACGAAGCGTCAGCCCGCGCCCGTGCGCGCGACCGTTCCTCGCGCTGCTGATCCTCCCTCGGTAGCGGCGAAGCCGGTTGCTCGCCGACCGCGGGAAACGGACCTACTTGCGCGAGTGCCGGGCCGGTCGAAAGCAGGATTCCCAGCGCAAGGACGGGAAGCGGCACCATGCGCATCAGGCGTTCCCTTGCGGCGAGCGCGGGCCCGCGCGGACATCGGCGATCGCCGCGAGCAGAAGGGCGATATCGGCATCGCGCGACAGGCGATGGTCGCCATCCTTGATCAGCGTCACCCGAACGTCGTCTGAACGCAGCGCCTCGGCCAGCCGCAGCGAGACTGCCCACGGCACGTCGCGGTCCGCCTGGCCGTGGAGCAACCGCACCGGGCCGTCGAACCCGATCCGCGCACCCAGCACGCGGTTCGCCTGTGCGTCGGCGAAAAAGGCAGGGTAAGTCGGCGTCGGCTCTTCGCCATAAGGATTCGCTTTCAGCAGCACTTCGCCGGCTTGCAATCGCGCCGCGTCATCGGCGACGATGCCCCAGTCGGTGAAGTCGGGCGCCGGGGCGATACCGATCAGGCCGACGACCTGTTGGGGGATCGCCCGCGCGACCAGCAGCATCAACCACCCGCCCATTGACGAGCCGATCAGCAGGATCTCTCCCGGACACACAGCCTCGACGAGTGCCAGCACCTCGTCCCGCCAGCGCGATAGCGTGCCGTCGGCGAACTCGCCCGAACTTGCGCCGCATCCCGAATAGTCGAGCAGCAGACAGGCATCGCCGCTTCGTTGGGCGCATTCGAACACCGCGCTCGCCTTGCCGCCGGCCATGTCGGACTTGTACCCGGATAGGAATACCAGCGCCGGTCCATCGCGGCCCGCGGTGGCGGGGGTGAAGCGATAGGCGATCCGGCGGTCGTCGGACATCGTGTGATGACGGACGTCTGTGGGAGTCTCGGACACATACCGAATGTAGGAACGCGGATCGCGCAGCACAAACCGTTGCGCACGCTATGACGTCGAGCTGGTGCCTTCAGGTTAGAACGGTGGCCGAACCGGCCGTCGTTCACCGATAGAACACGTGATCCTCAAGCCGGGCGATGCGGACCATATGCCAGTTCGGCGCGACGCGCGTCGCATGGAAATATAGCGCGCCTTCGGTTTCGCTGGGCCAAGCGCCGGCATCGGCGATTTGCGCGACCGCGACGGCGGTACGCCAGGCGCGCGATTGGAGCGCGATCGCCGGCATCGCGCTGCCGTGGACGAAGCCGAACTGCGCGCGCTGATAGACGACGCCGCAATAACTGGCCGGGAAACGCCCCGATTTCGCGCGGTTGATGACGACACGGCCGACCGCGAGTTGGCCGGCGAGCGCCTGGCTCTTGGCTTCGAAATAGATCGCGCCGGCCAGGCACTGCAGCTCTGGCGACAGGCGGGCGGGCTGTGCCTGTGCGGCTACCATGCCCTCAAGCGATCCGGTGTCGCCGGCTCCAGTCTGCGACTGCGCGGGCTCTGCCACCACCGAGGTAGATACGTCGGGCAGCTGAACGACGGAAAGTACGATTGGATCGCGGCTCTGCGCCGCCGCGCCATCGGTGGCGCCAAAGGCGGCGATCATCATGCTTGCGGCCACCGCGAAGGCGCTGACCAGTTTTACCTTGAACGACATTCAACTCGTTTCGAGTGCGGTGAAACGACCTGTCACGAGCGGGAACCATCCGCGCCGCATGGGCGTTGAGGTTCGCAGTGGCAGTGTGGGCTGCCCTCGTCGTCGATTCCCCGTCTGCGCACCGCCGGTCAGGCCGCTCTGCCTTTTCCGGTCCGTCGCGTTGATGGTGCCGCCGTTACGACCGCGCTCAATCGGGTCAACCCGTCGCGCCTTGCTATGAGATGAACCGTTCGCCCTGCGCGATATCCAGTTCCACGATCCACAGATCGGCGTCCTGCCTCGACCGACGATCAAGCCACGCGGCAAACGCACCGGGATCCTGCGAATCATATTCGCGTGCGCAGCGCCAGGCGCGCCCATCGGGGCCCTCGCTGCCTAGATCGGCCACGCGCTCGAATGCGCGATCGGCCCGGCCGCCGTCGGTCAGCACCACCATCAGCGCGCCGGCATCGGGCTCGCCGCGATGGAGCACCGTGCCGAAACCGCCGGCCGCCTGCACCGCGCGGATCAGCCCCATCGCCTCGACCCGCGCGGGCAGGCGCGCCGTCATGCTCGGCTCCGTTCGGTCGCCGCGCGCGCATATCCCTCAAGCCCCGACAAGGCGATACGTGAGCGCACGAACGTGCCCGTGCCGCGCGCGACCTCGTCGCCTTGCGCATCGAGCAGCCGCGATTCGGCGACCAATACGCGGCGGCGGCCGCTGACCCATTGCCCCTCGGCGACCACCGGCCCGGCGCGCAACGGCTTGGTCAGATGCAGGTTGAACGCGCTCGTCAGCAGGAAACGATCGGTGATCAAGGTGTTCGCCGCATAGAACGCGGCATCGTCGAGCATCTTGAAGTAGACCGTACCATGCGCCGCGCCGGCGGCATGGAACGCGCGCTCATCGATATCGAAGGTGATCCGCGCCCGCCCCGGCGCGACGATCTGCAGCGATGAGCGGAACAGGTGATTGATCGGCGCCGATGCATAGAGACCCTCCAGCGCGCGCCAGTGCGGTGCCGCGCCGGTCGTGTCGGCAGCCCCCTCCACAGCAGGCACCGCCACATCCGGTCGCGGCGCGATCATCGCGGCGGGCGCGGCGTCAGGCGGCGTTTCGGTCGATGACATTGGACAGCAGGCTGTAGAGCGCTTCCGCGCCCGGCGCCTGCGTCAGCGCGACATGCATCCGCTCGTCGCGCATCAGGCGCGAGATCGCCGCAAGCGCCTGCAAGTGCGCGGCCCCCGCGCTGTCGGGAGAGAGCAGGCCGAACACCAGATCGATGGGGATGCCGTCGGCCGCGTTGAAGTCCACCGGCGCATCGAGCCGCAGGAACGCCGCGACCGGACGGGCAACGCCGTCAAGCCGCGCGTGCGGGATCGCCACACCGCGCCCGAAACCTGTGCTGCCCAGGCTCTCACGGTCCAGGATCGCGCCGAGCACCGCGTCGTGCCCCAGTCCATAGACATGCGCGAAACGCGCGGCCAACGCTTCCAGGATCGCCGGTTTGGTTTCGGCGCGGATCGTCGTGACGGCTTCGGGTTGAAGGGTAAACAGGGCGGTCATGATCAGGATCGAGAACCCATTAAACCCTTTCGCGACGCCCGCCGCCCATCCGCGCTCCGATCACGCGCACGAAACCGTGGCGACCATACCCAGCACATCTTGAAAACCCGGCGAAGTCCGAACGTCTATCGGACGCGCGTCACGACGGTTCGACCCAGCCGATCGAGCCATCACCGCGGCGGTAAACCATATTATGCTTGCCGGTTCCAGCGTTTTTGAACAGCAGCGCGGTGGTGTTGCGCAAGTCGAGCATCATCACCGCGTCCGATACCGAAGCTTCGGGAACGTCGACTCGGGTCTCGGCAATCACCACCGGCGCTTCGGCAACGATCTCCGCCGCCTCGGCCGCAGGTTCTTCGAAGATCACATAGGCCGCGTCCTCCGCGCGCTGCGCGTACACCGACGCCTCGTGGTGGTCGGTCAGCCGCCGCTTGTAGCGACGCAGCTGCTTGTCGATCTTCTCGGCCGCGCCATCGAGCGCATGATGCGCATCGGGCGCGACGCCCGAACCCTTGAGCACCAAGCCATGCGTGACATGCATGATGATGTCGCAGCGGAACGCGTTGGCCGGCGCGCGGCCGAAGGTGACCGCCGAGGACAACGCGCGGTTGAAATGCTTGGCGACGATCGTCGTCAGCCGCGTTTCGGCATGGCCCTGCAGCGCCTCGCCGGTGGCCATCTGATGGCCGGAAACGCGGATATCCATGAGCTTACTCTCCTGCTGCGACGCGCTGGTCGGCTGGTGATGGCGGGCTATGGGCCTCTCCCCACAATGGCGTGTCGATCGAAAGCAAGAAGGCGGCGTGCGCGATGCGCTCTTCCGCGCTGGCGGCGTGCGGGCGGGCGGCGCGAAACACGCGCCGCCGCAGGCCGGCGACGAACGTGCCCACCGCCCCGCCGATGACGCCCGCGCCTGGCGCTCCGGCCTCGGCGGCGAGGTCGAGGCCGATTTGCCGCCCCCCGCGCAGTTCGATGTAGACTTGGGCGAGCAGCTCGGCATCGAGCAGCGCGCCGTGCAGCACCCGATGGCTGCGATCGATACCATAGCGCGTGCACAACGCATCGAGCGACAACTTGGCCCCAGGATGGCGCACGCGCGCCAGCGCGACGGTATCCACCATGCGGCTGCGACAGACGGGCGGATGTCCGCACAACGCGAGCTCGGCGTCGAGGAAGGCGAAGTCGAAGCCGGCGTTGTGCGCGACCAGCGGACATTCGCCCAGGAACGCCAGCAGATCGGCGACGTGATGATCGAACGGCGGCTTGTCCGACAGAAACGTGTCGCTGAGCCCGTGCACCGCCTCGGCATCGGGCGGCATCGTCCGGCCGGGATTGAAATAGGCGTGGAACGTGCGCCCGGTGGGCACCCGGTTCATCACCTCGATGCAGCCGATCTCCACCATCCGATCGCCGCCGCGCGGGTCGAGCCCGGTGGTTTCGGTATCGAAGACGATCTCGCGCATCGCGCGACATATCGGCCGGCAAGAAACGGGTGGCAAGAGGGCAGACGTCAGCCCTGCACGGTCGTCCGGGCGGCAATCAGCCGCTCGGTCAGCGCGGCCACCGCAGCGCGCGTCGTCTTGAACGAACCGCCGGTATCGATCACGTGGTCCGCGCGAGCGCGCTTTTCTGCGTCGGGCACCTGCAGCGCCAGGATCTGCGCGAACTTCGCCTCGGTCATCCCCGTCCGCGCGAGCACGCGCGCGCGCTGTTGTTCGGCCGAGGCGGAGGCCACCGCGACCGCATCGACCGTCGCGTAGCCGCCTTTCTCGAACAGCAGCGGGATATCGAACACCACCAGCGGCGCGGCCGCGTGCGCGATCAGGAACGCGGCGCGACTTGCCGCGACCGCCGGATGGACGATCCGCTCGAGCCGATGCAGCGCCTCGGCATCACCGAACACCGCCGCGCCCAGCCTGGGCCGATCGACGCCCGCCACGCCGGTCACCCCCGGAAAGGCGTGTTCGATCGCGGGCAACAGAGCGCCGCCCGGCCCCTGGAGCCGATGCACCTCCGCGTCGGCATCGAACACCGGCACGCCGAGCGCGATGAACATCCGCGCGACCTCGGACTTGCCCATGCCGATCGAGCCGGTCAGGCCCAGGACGAACGGGCGTTTGCCCTCGTCGACACTCATCACGTCAACATCCGCCGCAGCCGCGCATCGTCTTCGCGAGGCGGGGGCCGACCGAAAAAGCGGGCGAACGCAGTCGCCGCCTGGCCGATAAGCATCGTCAGCCCGTCGACCGATTTCCGCCCTTCGCGTTCCGCCGCAACGAGGAGCGCGGTGCGCAGCGGCGCATAGACCATGTCGAACACCAGCCCATCCGCGCTCATGCCGGCCAGCTCGGCCAGGACGAAGTCGGGCATCGGCGGCTGTCCGTCCATTCCGAGTTGCGTCGCGTTGATCACGACCGCAGCGTCCGCGAACGCGCCGCTGTCGGCCACCAGCGGCAGCACGTTCGCGGCAAGCCCGCATTCGGCGGCGGCACGCCGGGCCTTGACCGGATCGCGCGCGAGGACGCGCGTCTCCCGCCCCGTCGCGGCCAGATGGACGAACGCCGCGCGCGCCGCGCCGCCCGCGCCGATCACCACCGCTGGCCCATGCGCCTCTGCGCCGGCCAGCGCTTCGGCGATCCCATCGACGTCGGTGTTGCCGCCGACCAGACTGCCATCCTCGACGCGCACGATCGTGTTGGTCGCGCCGATCGCGGCGGCGCGGCGATCGAGCGCGTCGACAACCAGAGCGGCCGTCTGCTTGTGCGGCAGGGTCACGTTGCAACCGCGCCACGCCTCGTCGTGCCGGCGCACGCCGAGATAGCTGACGAGCTCGGCCGGCATGACGTGACACGCTTCGTACCGCGCGACGATGCCGCAGGCGGCCAGCCAGAAGCCGTGGATCGCGGGCGAGCGCGAGTGCGCGATCGGACAGCCGATCACTTCGGCGCGCGGCACCTTGGCGTCGCGCCTGACCGGCGGTTCGTCGTTCATCACGGCAGCAGGCCCCGCTCGCGCAACGCGCCGAGCACCGGCAGCAGCGGCAGGCCCTGCACGGTAAAGTGATCGCCATCGATCCGCTCGAACAACTGCACGCCCATCGCTTCGAGACGGAACGCGCCGACGCAGCCGGCGACCGCGGGCCATTCGGCGTCGAGATATGCGGCGATGAACGCGTCGGACAGGTCGCGGACCGTGAGCGTCGCGATATCGACATGACGCCACTCTACAGCGCCGCCGCGCGCGATCGCGGCGGCGCTGTAGAGGCGCATTGCGCGGCCGGAGAAGAAACGCAGGTGTTCGGCCGCCTGTTCGCGCGTGTCGGGCTTGGCAAACCGACGCTCCTCGACCTCGACCATCGAATCGCCGCCGAGCACGATCGCCGCGCTGAGATCGGTGGATACCGCCGATGCTTTCGCTTCGGCGAGCGCCAGCGCGATCGCGCCGGTCGCCGCACCGGCGAGCGACGCTTCGATCGCGCGTTCGTCGACGTCGGCCGGCTGCGCCATCGCCTCGACGCCCGCCGCCTTCAGCATCGCGCGACGCGACGCGCTGCGCGAGGCAAGGATGATCACGCGCCGCTCACGGCTTGGGACCGCTCGGCGTCGTGTCGCCCGAGGCAATGCGTTCGTTGTGCAGGTTGATTACGGCAGCCGCGGTCTCCTCGATCGAGCGACGCGTGACGTCGATCACCGGCCAGCCGTTGTCGGCGAAGATGCGCCGCGCCATCTGCAGCTCGCGCGTCACCTTCTCGACATCGACATAGGCGGTCTCGGGCGCCTGCTTGAGCGTCAAGAGCCGGTTGCGCCGCACCTGCACCAGCCGTTCGGGCGCGGTCGTCAGCCCGACGACCAGCGGCCGGCGCAGGCCGAACAGCGCGGGCGGCGGCGGGCTTTCCACCACCACGGGCACGTTCGCGACCTTGTAGCCGCGGTTGGCGAGATAGATGCTGGTCGGCGTCTTCGACGATCGCGATACACCGGCGAGCACGAGGTCGGCCTCTTCCCATTCCTCCCAGCCGACGCCATCGTCGTGCGCGATCGTGTAATGGATCGCATCGACGCGCGCGAAGTATGCCTCGTCCATCGTGTGCTGCCGGCCGGGACGCCCCTTAGCCTCCTGCCCCAGCATGTCGCCGAGCGCATAGGTCACCGCGTCGAGCGCGGGCACCGCGGGCAGGCCGAGCGCGCGGCAGCGTTCCTCCAGCCGCCCGCGTGTCTCGGGATTGACCAGCGTGAACAGCACGAGCCCCGGATGCGCGGCGATATCGGCGATGATCCGGTCGAGATATTGCAGCGAACGCACCATCGGCCAGAAGTGCCGGACGACGCCTTCGTCCTCGAACTGCGCGAGCGCGGCCTTCGCGACCATCTCGAGCGTTTCGCCGGTCGAATCCGACAGAAGGTGCAGATGCAGGCGGGCCATGATCGCGTCCGCGTCGCTCCAAGCTGTGGACAAGGTACGGGATAAGCATGCGGGCGTGGGACTGACAACTCGCGGCCACGAAGTCGTTCGCGATTCCCTCGATCCGATGCGCGACTTGCCGACATGTGGATAGGCGAGCATCAAGCCTGTGAGCTTCGGGGACAACTCGCGCTTGACGCAAGCCATGCGCGGAGTCGCATGTGACGCGCAGCCTATTCAGTGCCGGACAAATCGGGCAAGGTCCGCACGTCCCCGGTTTCCACAGGCCTACAACCTACAGAAACCTTATTGAAAATCCTTTGATTGAGTCTTCGCAAGCGATGCCGGGCCCGTTACTGCGCACCCTTCAGGGCGAGAACGTCCATCCGCGCCCCATCTGGCTGATGCGTCAGGCCGGGCGCTACCTGCCCGAATATCGCGCGTTGCGTGCCGACAAAGGTGGATTCTTGGCGCTGGTCTACGATGCCGATGCCGCCGCCGAGATCACGCTGCAGCCGCTTCACCGCTTCGCCTTCGATGGCGCGATCCTGTTTTCCGATATCCTGATCGTGCCCTATGCGATGGGCCAGGACCTGGCGTTTCTCGCCGGCGAAGGCCCGAAGCTCAGCCCCCGCCTGGTCGACACAACATTGGGCGCACTGACCGCCGCGCCCGATCGCCTGACGCCGATCTATGCCACCGTGTCGCGCGTGAAAGCGGCGTTGCGTCCCGACCAGACGTTGCTCGGCTTCGCGGGTAGCCCATGGACCGTCGCCACCTACATGGTCGCGGGCGAAGGCAGCCGTGATCAGCATGATGCGCGCGAGATGGCCTATGTCGACCGGGCCGCGTTCCAGGCGATCATCGATGCGATCACCGCGCTGACTATCGAATATCTGGCCGGTCAGATTGAGGCGGGGGCCGAAGCCGTCCAGCTCTTCGACAGCTGGGCCGGAAGCTTAGCTCCATCCGAGTTCGACCGATGGGTGATCGCGCCCAATGCGCGGATCGTCGCAGCCTTGAAGGCGCGCCATCCGGGGGTGCCGGTGATCGGCTTTCCCAAGGGCGCAGGCGAGAAACTGCCCGCCTATGCCGCCGGCACCGGCGTCGACGCGCTGGGGCTCGACGAGACGATCGATCCGGTCTGGGCGGCGAAGACACTGCCCGCAAAACTCCCGGTGCAGGGCAACCTCGATCCCCTGCTGCTGATCGCGGGCGGCGACGAGCTTGATCGACGCGCGATCGCGATCCTCGAATGCTTCGCCGATCGGCCGCACGTGTTTAACCTGGGTCATGGCATCGGCCAGACGACGCCGGTCGAGCATGTCGCGCGGCTGCTCGACGTGGTGCGCGGCTGGCCAGGCGGGAGCGGATCCTGATATGGCGTTCTCATGCAACAGGTGCTGGCGATGACCTACCTCTGGCTCAAGGCGGGCCATGTCATTTTCGTGATATTCTGGATGGCCGGCCTGTTCATGCTGCCGCGCTATTTCGTCTATCATCAGGAGACCGCGCCCGGATCGCCCGAGGAAGCCGCGTGGATCGATCGTGAGCGCAAGCTGCTCAAGATCATCCTGTGGCCGGCGTTGATCGTCACCTGGCTGCTGGGGCTATCGCTCGCGGTGATGATCGGCGCGATGACGATGGGCTGGTTCCATGCGAAGCTGACGCTGGTCCTGCTGCTGACCGCATACCATCTGTACCTGGCGAGCTATGCCGCGAACCTCGCGCAAGGCCGCCGCAAGCTATCGGGCAAGCGCCTCCGCCTGCTGAACGAAGTGCCAGGCATCGCCGCGGCGCTGATCGTCGTGCTGGTGATCGTCAAGCCGTTCTGAGCCCCCTAACCCGGGGGTTTGGGCTTTGCTTGCGCACGTCGTACGGATTGACTTCGTTCGGCCTGCGACCTAATCGCAGTCGAGCTGGCAGCGCGCAGACGTTGCCCCCCGCCGATCCGCTTTCCCCAAGCCCACGATCGACATCCGACCACTGGCGCGCCGACACGGCCCTAACCGGAAATTCCTATGCATCTGAAAGATTTGAAAAAGAAAACCTCCGCCGAGCTCGTTGAGATGGCCGAGGATATGGGCGTCGAGGGCGCTTCGACCATGCGGCGTCAAGACATGATGTTCGCGATCCTCAAGGAAGTCGCCGAGGACGAGGAGATCGTCGGGATGGGCACGATCGAGGTGCTGTCCGACGGCTTCGGCTTTCTGCGCAGCCCCGAAGCGAACTACCTCGCCGGCCCCGATGACATCTACGTCTCGCCCAACCAGATCCGCAAATGGGGCCTGCGCACCGGTGATACCGTCGAAGGCGAGGTCCGTGCGCCGCGCGACGGCGAGCGTTATTTCGCGATCACCAAGCTCAGTACGGTCAACTTCGACGATCCCGACGTGGTGCGCCACCGCGTCAACTTCGACAACCTGACCCCGCTCTATCCCGACGAGCGGCTGCGGCTCGATTCGCTCGATCCGACGGTCAAGGACAAGTCCGCGCGGGTGATCGATCTGGTCAGCCCGCAAGGCAAGGGCCAGCGTGCGCTGATCGTCGCGCCGCCGCGCGTCGGCAAGACGGTGCTGCTGCAGAACATGGCGAAGGCGATCACCGACAACCATCCCGAGATCTTCCTTATCGTGCTGCTGATCGATGAGCGGCCCGAGGAGGTCACCGATATGCAGCGCTCGGTGAAGGGCGAGGTCGTCTCATCGACCTTCGACGAGCCGGCGACGCGCCACGTCCAGGTCGCCGAGATGGTGATCGAAAAGGCCAAGCGGCTGGTCGAGCACAAAAAGGATGTCGTCATCCTGCTCGATTCGATCACCCGCCTCGGCCGCGCCTACAACACCGTGGTGCCGAGCTCGGGCAAAGTGCTGACCGGCGGTGTCGACGCGAACGCGCTGCAGCGGCCCAAGCGCTTCTTTGGCGCCGCGCGCAACATCGAGGAAGGCGGATCGCTGTCGATCATCGCCACCGCGCTGATCGATACCGGCAGCCGCATGGACGAGGTGATCTTCGAAGAGTTCAAGGGGACCGGCAATTCCGAGATCATCCTCGACCGCAAAGTCGCCGACAAGCGCGTGTTCCCCGCGCTTGACGTCGGCAAGAGCGGCACCCGCAAGGAAGAGCTGCTGGTGCCCAAGGACCAGCTCAGCAAGATGTGGGTGCTGCGCCGTATCCTGATGCAGATGGGCACGATCGACGCGATGGAATTCCTGCTCGACAAGATGAAAGATTCCAAGAGCAACGAGGATTTCTTCGCGACGATGAACCAGTAGGGCCCGGGCGGTATGTGGGCGACGATCGTCAGCGACCTGAGCCAGATCGGCACCACTTCGGCGCTTGCGGCGTTGTTGCAGGTGCTGATGATCGACGTGGTGTTGGCCGGCGACAACGCGATCGTCGTCGGCGCGCTCGCGGCGGGATTGCCCGCCGAGCAACGTCGGCGCGTGATCATGATCGGCGTGGCCGCCGCGCTGGTACTGCGCATCGCCTTTGCGCTGATGGTCACGTGGCTGCTCGGGATCGTCGGGCTGGTACTCGCCGGCGGTCTGCTGCTGCTGTGGGTCGCCTGGCGGATGTATCGCGACATCCGAGGCGGATCGCATGGCGAACTAGAAGGCGCGGACGTCCGTCCAGCGAAGAGCTTGGCCGCCGCCGCCTGGTCGGTCGCGCTCGCGGACGTGTCGATGAGTCTCGACAACGTGCTCGCCGTCGCCGGCGCGGCGCGCGAGCATCCGGGCATCCTGATCGTCGGCCTGATCGTCGCGGTGATCCTGATGGGCGTCGCGGCGAACGTCATCGCGCGCTACATCGAGCGGTTCCGCTGGATCGCCTGGGTCGGCCTCGCGGTGATCGTCTACGTCGCGGGCAAGATGATCTGGGAAGGCTGGCAGGAGGTCGCGCCGCACGTTCTATAACGCGCGGATCGCCGGCATTCGACCACCTGCCAGTGCGCTCGGTTCAGGTGGCTCAATTCAGATTTTGAGCGAAGAAAGCGGCGGTGCGCTCCTGTGCGAGTACCGCCGCGTCCTCGACCCGGCGGGCCCCGAACTCGCTGGCGAAGCCGTGATCGAGTCCCTCATAATCGTGGATCGTCACTTTCGGATGATCATCTAGCCCTGCGTGGATCGCCTGCTGGGCCTTGGGCGGAACGAACCCGTCGGCGGTCGGCACATGCAGCATCAGCGGCTCGGCGATCGCATGCTTTTCCCCCAGCAGTCGGTCGATCCCGACGCCGTAATAGCCGACGCTGGCGTCGATATCGGTGCGCGTCGCAGCCATGTAGGCAACGCGGCCGCCCATGCAGAAGCCGACCAATCCAACCTTGGCGATGCCCTGATCGCGGCGCACCCAGCGGATCACCGCCTCGATATCGCGCACGCCTTCGTCGAAGTCGTGCTTCATCATCAGACCGGCGGCCTGCTGGAACTGCTCTGGAAGGTCGGGGTCGAACTCCACCCCGGCTTGCTGCCGCCAGAACACGTCGGGCGCGACCGCCAGATAGCCGAGCGCCGTCCAGTCATCGGCTTTCTTGCGAATGCCCGCGTTCACGCCGAATATCTCCTGGACGACGATCACCGCCGCCTTGGGCGCGCTATCGGGCCGTGCGACATAGGCAGGGATCGCGCCTTCGCCGGTGAGCGTGGGGATCTGCGTGCTTGTCGTCATCGCGCGGTACTCCGTCGGCTTGTCGAGCGGACGATCTAAGCGCGGACGGTGGACTTTGCCATGACTGTGTGTCAGGCACCCTTCACTTGATGGGAGCGACGCGATGAAGATCACCGTCAACGTCGAGTGCTCGCCGGAAGAAGCTCGAAAGTTCATGGGCTTGCCCGACGTAACCGATGTCAACAAAGCCTTCATCGATGCGGTGACGCAGGCGATGCAGGGCGGCGGCTTCGAACAGATGAGCGATATCGTCCGCCGCGTCACGCCGATGGGCGAATTTGGCCTGAAGATGTTCCGCCAGTTGATGGAAAGCGGCACGTCGATGGCGATGGGCCCTGGATCGACGCGCCGCGACGAACCCTGACGCTTCGGTCGTCCGGTTCCCGGGGTAAGCCGCTTCGAAGATGGCGGACACGATCTTCGCATTATCGAGCGGCGCTCCGCCGGCAGCGATCGGCGTTGTGCGATTGAGCGGGCCCGCATCGGGCCAGGCGCTATCGCGCCTCGTCACGACGATGCCGGCGCCGAGACAAGCCGTGTTGCGCACGTTGCGCGGCGGCGATCGCGCAATCCTCGACGTTGCGATGGTGTTGTGGTTGCCCGGTCCCGCGACGGCGACGGCCGAGGATATGGTCGAGCTTCACTGCCACGGCGGCCGTGCGGTGATCGCCGCCGTCGAGGCCGCGCTGGCGGAGATGCCCGAGCTGCGCCAAGCCGAGCCGGGAGAGTTCACGCGCCGCGCCTTCGTCAATGGGCGTATCGATCTGGCCGAAGCCGAAGGGCTGGCCGATCTGCTTTCCGCCGAAACCGAACTGCAACGCCGCAACGCGTTGAGCCTAGCGGGCGGAGTGTTGTCACGCCAAGTCGAGACGTGGCGCGGCGAGTTGCTGGACATCTCCGCTTTGATCGAGGCTGCGCTCGACTTCACTGAAGAGGATGACGCTTTCGACGCTTCAGAGGCGACCGGCCGTATCACCGCGTTGGCGTCGAACCTAGGAATTTGGCTGTCGCGACCGACCGCCGAATTGCTGCGCGACGGCTTACGCGTGGTCATCGCCGGGCCGCCGAACGCCGGTAAAAGCTCGCTCTTCAACGCGATCGTCGGCACCGATGCGGCGATCGTCTCGTCGATCGCGGGGACGACGCGCGATGTCGTCAGCCGTCCGGTCGCGCTGGCGGGCGTGCCGTTCGTGTTCGCCGATACGGCCGGGCTGCGTGACGACGGCGATGACGAGATCGAGCGGATCGGCATGGCGCGCGCGTCGCGCGAGGCCCAGGATGCCGACATCGTGCTCTGGCTCGGGTCGGAGGGCCAGGGGGTTGGGGGGAGTTGGGAGATCGAGGCAAAGATCGACGATCTTGTCCAACCGCGCAAGCAATCGCCCCGACACCGGCTGTCCACACTGACCGGCGTCGGAATTTCCGCGCTTATGCAAGACCTTACCGCCACGGCGCGATCGATGACGCCCAATCCTGGCGATGTGGCGATAAACCGACGGCAACGCCGACATATCGAAGGCGCATATAATGCTTTGATCGCAGGTAGCGGGCAAAGCGATCCGTTGATTGTTGGTGAGTGCCTTCGTCGCGCGCGGCTCGCGTTCGACCAACTGATCGGCCGCGCGACGACCGAAGATATGCTCGATGAACTGTTCGCCCGCTTCTGCATCGGCAAGTGAGCGCCGTTTCACGTGGAACGTTTTGACCTGAATCGCCGCCGCGCGTAAGGGTGCGCGATGTATAGCTTCGATGTCATCGTCGTAGGCGGCGGCCACGCCGGCTGTGAGGCTGCGGCCGTCGCGGCGCGCATGGGTGCGCGCACGGCGCTGCTGACGTTCGACGCGAAGACCGTCGGGGCGATGAGCTGCAATCCTGCGATCGGCGGGCTTGGAAAGGGACATCTGGTTCGCGAGGTAGATGCGTTCGACGGCCTGATCGCGCGAGCCGCCGATGCCGCCGCAATCCATTATCGGATGCTCAATCGCTCGAAGGGCAGTGCCGTGCACGGTCCGCGGGTACAGGCCGATCGACGCTTGTTCGGCGCGGCGATCCGATCGGCGCTCGCAACACAAGACGGCTTGACAGTGATCGAAGGCGAGGTCGCCGCTTTGCGCCTGGTCGGCGAACGGGCGGCGGGCGTGGTGCTGGCTGACAGTGGCACACTCACCGCCAGCGCGGTGGTACTGTGCACTGGAACGTTCCTCGGCGGCACAATGTTTCGCGGCGAAGAGCGGATGAGCGGTGGCCGCATCGGCGAAGCTTCCGCAGCGCGCTTGGCATGGCAACTGCGCGATGCCGATCTACCGATCGCACGATTGAAGACAGGCACCCCACCGCGCCTTGATGGGCGGACGATTGACTGGGCCATCTTGGCGCAGCAGCCATCGGACGACGATCTCTGGACCATGTCCCCGCTCTCACGATCGCGCGTGAATCCGCAGGTCTTCTGTGCGATCACACGGACCAACCCGCGCACGCACGCGATCATCGCCGACAATCTCGATCGCTCGCCGATGTTCAGTGGCGCGATCGATGCGCGCGGACCCCGCTATTGTCCGTCGATCGAGGACAAGATTCACCGCTTCGCCGACCGCGACGGGCATCAGATTTTCCTCGAACCCGAAGGTCTTGATACGTCGCTGGTCTATCCCAACGGCATCAGTACCTCGTTGCCCACCGACGTCCAGCTGGCGATGCTGCGCAGCATCGATGGGCTTGCGGCAGTTACGATGGCGGTCCCCGGTTATGCGGTCGAATACGATCACGTCGATCCACGCGCGTTGCGCCCGACGCTTGAGGTCAGGGCGATCCCTGGGCTCTATTGTGCCGGGCAGATCAACGGGACGACCGGATACGAAGAAGCGGCCGCGCAGGGGCTTTTCGCTGGTACGCATGCCGCCGCCGCGATCCTGGGCCGACGGCCACCCCCGTTGGACAGGGCGAACTCGTACATGGCGGTCATGGCCGACGACCTGACCTTGCAGGGCGTCACTGAGCCCTATCGCATGTTGACCGCGCGTGCCGAGTACCGTTTGCGGCTGCGTGCCAACAATGCGACGACGCGCCTGACCGGGATGGCGATCGATGCCGGTTGCGTCGGGCATGAGCGCAAGGCCTGGTTCGATCGGCGCGAGGATATCCGGGAGACGCTGCGTGCGCGGCTCGATCGCGAAATCGAGGCGAGCGAATTGGCGTTCGCGGGCCACCAGGTGCGACGCGATATCGCACGTCAGTCGGCAGCGGACTGGATGCGCTTCGACGCGCTCGGCATCGACGAACTGACCCCGTGGATCGGTGACGACGCGCTGCGCGATAGTACGGTTACCGATGAATTGGCCGAAGACATAACCTACGCGCCTTACGTCGCGCGGCAGGATGCCGAGCTGCGTGATCTGCGGGCTGGCGACTCGCTGGCGCTGCCGGACGACTTCGCGTTCGATCATGTTGCTGGCTTGTCCAAGGAAATGATCGAACGGCTCGCACGCGCGCGCCCCGCCACGCTCGGCGCGGCCAGCCGGGTTCCCGGCGTCACCCCGGCGGCGCTCGCCAGCCTGTTGGTACAGGCACGACGGCAGGCCGCGTGATCTCCAGCGAGGAAGAGGCGAGAGCATGGCTTCGTACGCTGCCATCCTACGATGCGAGCGTTGACCGACGCCTGGAGGAATTCGCGGCACTGCTCGTCGAGGAAAACCGCATGCAGAACCTGATCGCCGCATCGACGGTCGGCGCGCTCTGGCGCCGTCATATCGCCGATAGCGCCCAGCTGATCCCCCATGTTTCACGTGAAACGCCGACTTGGCTTGACCTAGGCTCAGGGGCGGGTTTCCCCGGGCTCATCGCTGCCATCCTAATACCGGCGACGAAGGTTATGCTTGTCGAGTGCAGACCGTTGCGCGCGGCGTGGCTACGTCGCGTTTCAGCGGCCTTGCGATTGGACAATGTCGAGGTGCGATCAGATAGAGTTCAGGCTCTCACAGCATATCCGGTAGCTGTCATATCGGCACGCGCGTTCGCGCCGCTCGATCGCCTCGTGCAGCGTGCGGCGCGGTTCTCCACAAGCGGCACGATATGGCTCTTGCCTAAAGGTCGCTCGGCGCGCGATGAACTCGTTACGCTGCGCGGGTGGCGGCATACGTTTCACGTGGAACAGTCGCTGACCGATCCAGACGCCGGTATTATCGTTGGTCGCTTGCTCGATCGAAAGGAGTAACGCGCATGATTTGCGTTGCGATCGCCAATCAGAAGGGTGGCGTCGGCAAGACGACGACGGCGATCAACGTCGTCAGCGCTTTTGCGGCGTCGGGTTGGCGCACGCTGCTGATCGATCTCGACCCGCAGGGCAATGCGTCGACGGGCCTGGGTGTCCACGTACCGGATCGGGTACACTCATCGTATGAGGTGCTCGTCGATCAGGCCTCGATCGCCGATTGCACGCAACCGACCTCGGTTCCGGGGTTGGATCTGGTTCCCGCGACGGTCGACCTGTCGGGCGCCGAAGTCGAGCTGATCGGAGTGGAAAACCGTATCCACCGGTTGCGGAGCGCGCTTGCGCACCAGGGCGGGTATGACATCTGCTTTATCGATTGCCCCCCGTCGCTTGGCCTGCTGACGCTGAATGCGCTTACCGCGGCTGATACCGTCCTGGTCCCCCTGCAATGCGAGTTTTTCGCGCTTGAGGGCTTGAGTCAGCTATTGACGACGATCGAGCAGGTCCAGCAGCGCTTCAACGCCGATCTTGGCATCTTAGGCATCGTCCTGACGATGGCCGACCGGCGCAATCGGCTGACCGATCAAGTCGCGGATGATGTCCGTGGCTGCTTGGGTAAGCTGGTGTTCGATGTCGTCATCCCGCGCAACGTGCGCCTGTCCGAAGCGCCGAGCCACGGCCTGCCCGCGTTGCTGTATGACGAGAACTGCGCCGGCAGCCGCGCCTATGTCGCGCTCACCCGCGAGTTAATCGGACGTTTGCCCCAGCTGCGCGAGGCGGCATGACCGACGACACGATCATCCGCATATCCGCGCCCGCGAAGCGCAAGCCGGCGGCGCTCGGACGCGGCCTCGGCGCGTTACTCGGCGATATGCGCGAGGACGCTGCGACGCCGAGCGGATCAGCACATGGTTTGGCGATGCTGCCGATCGCGCAGATCGAACCCGATCCCGGGCAGCCGCGGCGGCAGTTCGACGAGGCCGCGCTCGACGAGTTGGCCGCATCGATTGCCCAGCGTGGCGTGATCCAACCGATCATCGTCCGCCGGCTTGCGGTCGATCGATATCGCCTGGTCGCCGGCGAACGCCGCTGGCGCGCCGCGCAACGAGCGCACCTTGCTGAAATACCTGCGTTAGTTCGTGATCTGACCGATCGCGACGTCTTGGCGCTTGCGCTGATCGAAAACCTGCAGCGCGAGGACCTGAACCCGATCGAGGAAGCGCGGGCCTATCAACGGCTCGCCAACGAAGAGGGGATGACGCAGGCCGATATCGCGCGAATGGTCGACAAGAGCCGAAGCCATGTCGCCAATCTGCAACGCCTGCTCGCCCTCCCCGACCCGGTGATCGCGCTGGTCGAGAGCGGCGCGTTGACGATGGGGCATGCGCGCGCGCTGATCGGGGCCGACAGCGCGGCCGATATCGCGCAAACGGCGGTGGCGCGCCAACTGTCGGTGCGCCAGGTCGAGGCGTTGGCCCGGCGCGGGGGGGCCGCGAAGCGTGTGAAGACGGCGCCGCACGCGAAAGCGACAGCTGCCGACGACGCCGACCTGATAGCGGTCCAGACACAGCTTGAAGAACTGCTTGGCCTGCCGGTCCGCATCGTCACCGATGGATCGGCGAATTCGGGCGCGGTGACGATCGGCTACCGCACGCTCGATCAGTTGGACCTTGTGTGCCAACGGCTGAGCGGCGGCGCGATCTGATCAGGAGGCAGCCCCGACCAGTGCGGGGCTGATTGCCGCTAGCATCGCTTCGATTCCCGCGACGTCATCGGGATCGAAGCGGTTCAACTCGGGGCTGTCGAGATCGAGCACGGCGGCGATGCGACCATCGGCGGTGAGCACCGGCACGACCAGTTCGGACCGGCTGTCCGCATCGCAGGCGATATGGCCGGGAAACGCACGGACATCCGCAACGCATTGCGTGCGTTTGGTTGTCGCCGCCGCGCCGCAGACGCCTTGATCGAGCGCGATGCGACGGCAGGCGGGCTTGCCGACGAACGGGCCGAGCACAAGCTCGCCACCGATCATCCGGTAGAAGCCGGCCCAATTCAGGCGCGGGACGTATTGCCATAACAACGCCGCGACATTGGCCATGTTGGCGATCGCGTCGGGTTCGCCATCGACCAGCGCACGCGCGGCTTGCCGCAGTTCGGCATAGCGCGTCGCGTGATCCTGCGTCTCGTCTGGCGCGAACGTATACATCGATTAATTGGTAACCGACGTTTGGGTTGCCGCCTAGACGGGCGCGGCCTACTTCGGGCCTATGAGCACCTTTCGCAAGCTGTCGATCGGCATCGGCATCGTCGTCCTGGCGCTGATCCTCGTCGGCGTCTGGGCCTGGCGCGGATCGCCGTCGGACAACGCGCTGACGATGACCGAGGGGACCACGCCGACGCTCGTCGATCCGCAGACGCGGCTGTTCCCCACCGTCGGGCTCGCGAAGCCGATCGGCTGGGCGGCGAATGAGGCACCGACTCCGGGACGTGGGCTCGCCGTGGCGCGCTTCGCGCAAGGGCTGACGCATCCGCGCACGATGCTGACGCTGCCCAATGGCGACGTGCTGGTCGCGGAAACCAATGCGCCCTCGGATAAGCACGCAAGCGGCCTGACCGGCTTCTTCATGAAACTGTTCATGAAGCAGGTCGGCGCCGACACGCCATCGCCTGACCGGCTCGTTCTGTTGCGTGACGCCAATGACGATGGGCGCGCCGAGCAGCGTTTCACCTTCCGCACCGGGCTCGCCTCGCCGTCGGGCCTCGCCTATGCGGCGGGTAAGCTCTATGTCGCGACGCACGACGCGGTGCTGGCGTTCGATTTCACGCCCGGCGCTACCGCGCTGACGGGTGCGCCGCGCAAGCTGATGGACCTGCCGGGCGGCGGGGAGCACTGGATGCGCAATCTGGCGCTCAGCCCCGACGGCGCGAAGCTCTACGTCGCGGTCGGCTCGGCCTCGAACATCGGCGATAAGGATATGGTGGTGGAACAAGGCCGCGCCGGCATCTGGGAGACTGACCTGGCGAAGGGCGGGCATCGCCAGTTCGCGGGCGGCATGCGCAATCCCAACGGCATGGCCTGGAACCCCGCGACCGGCGAACTGTGGGCGACGGTACAGGAACGCGACATGCTGGGGTCGGACCTTGTGCCCGACTACCTGACCAATGTGCCGGTCGGGGCGCAATACGGCTGGCCGTGGGTCTATTGGAAGAGCCACATCGATGACCGGGTCGAGGCGCCGATGCCGCAATTCATGATGGATTACACGCGCAAGCCCGAATACGCGATGGGCGCGCATTCAGCGGTGCTCGGCCTCGCGTTCTCGACCGGCGGCAACCTAATGGGGCCGCAGTTCGCCAATGGTGCGTTCATCGCACGGCACGGATCATGGAACCGGAAGCCTCTGTCGGGCTACGACGTGGTGTTCGTGGCCTTCGATGCGAACGGCAATCCGCATGGCCTACCCGTGCCGGTGCTGACCGGGTTTCTCGCCGCCGATCAACGCGGGGCGCACGGGCGCCCGGTCTGGCTGCAATGGGATAAGGCGGGCGCGCTGTTGGTCAGCGACGATACCGCCGGGGTGATCTGGCGCGTGCTCGCACCGGGTGCGGCACCGTCGATCGCCCCCAAACCTGTCGTCACATCCCACATGCCGCCGCAACGCGAGCTGAAGGGCAGTCCGGGCGATCAGCTGG
The DNA here is from genome assembly GCA_964242815.1 of uncultured Novosphingobium sp. GTDB lineage: Bacteria > Pseudomonadota > Alphaproteobacteria > Sphingomonadales > Sphingomonadaceae > Novosphingobium. The sequence continues at coordinate 60,300 of CAXSZV010000002.1, read as the reverse complement.
AGGCGAACTACAAATTCGGGGCAACAGACGCCGCGAAGTCCCAATAAACCTTGGTTTAACCGCTAAAGCGAGCGGCCGGCCTGCCCCGCAATCTCGGTGATGAAGTGCCAGGCGACACGGCCCGATCGAGCCCCGCGTCGGCGTGACCATTCGAGCGCTGCGTCGGGCTCCCAGGTCAGCCCGTGAGCTTCGGCATAACCGGCGATGATCGCCAGATAATCATCCTGCGAACAATTGTGGAAGCCGATCGACAGCCCGAAGCGATCGGCGAGCGCAAGCCGGTCGTCGACCGTATCACGCGGGTTCAGCGGATCGTCCTGTTCGTTCGCCTGCCGCGCGACGATCGCGCGACGGTTCGACGTGACCGCGAGCCGGACGTTCGCCGGACGCGCCTGCACCCCGCCCTCGATTAGCGAACGCAGCACACGCGGTGCTTCCTCGCCCTCGTCGAAGCCCAGGTCGTCGATGAACACCAGGAATTGGCGGTCTTGGCGCGCGAGCTCGGCGAACAGCGCCGCAAAGCCCGCGATCGCGGCGGGCGCAACTTGAACGAGCGCGAGTGACCCAGGTCGCTCGGCTTGCGCGGCGGCGACGCTCGCGCGCAGCAGCACGGACTTGCCCATGCCGCGCGCACCCCACAGCAGCATGTCATGCGCCGCATGGCCCGCCGCGATGCGATCGACATTGCGTGCCACAGTCGCCTTCTGCGCGTCGATCCCGCGCAACAGGTCGAGTGGCGGGGCGACGATCGCATTGAGCCCCCGCGCCTCCGCTCCATCCCACGCATAGGCCGGATGCGCCCGCCAATCGACCGGCTCGAGCGGAGGCGGCGCGAGGCGTTCGAGAGCGGCGGCGATACGTGCGAGCGACTTCCGGCGCGGCGGGCGATCGAACGAGGCCATGGCGTGGACGTGCTCCCCGGCCGGCGGGTCGGCCTTTCCATCGATCGGACAGCGCCTATAGCCGGTGTTCATGGAGGGCAACCGCGATCCCCGGATACGGCAGGCCGACGCCGCCGCCATCGCACAGGCCGGCGCGATGCTGCGCGCGGGCCATTTGGTCGTGGTGCCGACCGAGACGGTCTACGGCCTCGCCGCGCGCGCCGATGATGATCGCGCGGTCGCGGCAATCTATCGCGCGAAGGGGCGTCCGAGCTTCAATCCGCTGATCGTCCACCTGCGCGATGTCGATCAGGCGCGTGGTCTGGCGACCTTCGACGATCGCTCCGACGCGCTGGCCCGCGAGTTCTGGCCAGGCCCACTGACGCTGGTGCTGCCGGTTCGCGCCGACGCCGGCCTCGCAGCCGCGGTCATGGCGGGATTGCCGACGGTGGCGCTGCGGATACCCGCGCACCCGGTGATGCGCGCGGTGCTGGCGGCCGCCGCGCTGCCGCTCGCGGCACCCTCAGCCAACCGCAGCGGCGCGGTCAGCCCGACCACCGCCGCGCATGTCGCGGGCTCACTGACAAACGGTGTCGACCTGATCCTCGACGATGGGCCATCGGCGCGTGGGGTCGAATCGACGATCGTCGCGATGCGGCAGGGCGGATGGCAGGTGCTTCGCCCGGGCCCGATCGACGCGGTCGATATCGCAAGCGTGATCGGCCCGTCGCAGGACCGACCCGCGTCGAACACGATCGAAGCGCCGGGGCAGATGGCCAGCCATTACGCGCCTGGAAAGCCGGTGCGGCTCAATGCCTTCGCCGCAGATGACGACGAATTCCACGTCGGCTTCGGCCCCGTGGCCGGGCACGTCACCTTGTCGGCGAGCGGCGATCCGGTCGAGGCGGCGGCGCGGCTCTACGCGGTGCTGCACGAAGCCGCGCGGTCATCGCAGCCGCGAATCGCGGTCGCACCGATCCCGGAGCATGGCATCGGCGCGGCGATCAACGACCGGCTGTGCCGCGCGTCGGCGTGAGCCGAGTGGCCTTCGCATTATCAGCGCGGGTCTGGGAGTGCCATGGGGCCGATGCCTGGATCTGCTCGTACTGCGCGCGGGCGCGGTCGCAGGCCGTCCGATCGCCGCGACCGCAGGCGACGCGGTTGTCGCGATAGGCGCGATCGAGCTTGGCGAGCCGTTCCTCGCGATGACGCAACGCGCGGCCCCGGTTGCGATCAGCCTCCGATTGGCTCGTGGTCGCCCAATCGGCCGCCTTGCCGGCTCCTTTTCCGGCAAGGCGCACAGGTGCGGTCACGGCGTCGGCGACCGTCTTCGCGAGGCAACCCGACAGGCCGACGCCCAGCGCGAACGCGACGACGATCGACCATCGCGGCGACATCGCGCGGCGATCATGGATCATCATAACTCTCGGCAAGACGAAGCTCAGACCTCGACCGCCGCGCTCTCATAATGCTTGGGCGCGTGCTCGTTGAGGATCGCCAGGATCTTATTCAGCGCGGCGGGCTCGTCGGTCTTCTCCATCGCCGCGAGCTCGCGCGCCAGACGCGAGGACGCCGCCTCGAAGATCTGCCGCTCCGAATAGCTCTGCTCGGGCTGATCGTCGGCGCGGAACAGGTCGCGCGTCACCTCGGCGATCGACACGAGATCGCCCGAATTGATCTTGGCCTCATATTCCTGCGCGCGGCGCGACCACATCGTGCGCTTGACCTTGGGCTTGCCGGTCAGCGTATCGAGTGCCTCGCGTAGCGTCTTGTCCGACGAAAGCTTGCGCATGCCGATCGCCTCGACCTTGTTCACCGGCACGCGCAGCGTCATGCGCTCTTTTTCAAAGCGCAGGACGTACAGCTCCAGCTGCATGCCGGCGATTTCCTGCTTCTGGAGTTCGATCACTCTTCCGACGCCGTGCTTTGGATAAACCACGTAATCTCCAACATCGAAGGCGTCAGCCTTGAGTGCCATGTATCGTCCTTTCCGCAGGCGAATGCGCGCCGCCGCACGCTGAAATACCGGGCAGGTGAAGTTCCAAACACAAACGACCGGCGATCATGTCGATCGTCAGCCGCGTGATTGATGTCCACACATCGGTTCGGAGACCGCGAGTGCTCCGCCGGTGCGATTCATATAACACGCCCGCGCCATAAATGCCATAGCGACGCGCCCGGATGCGGGATTGCCGAACTTGTCGTCGGTATCGGTGACGCTGGCGGGCTTTTCCGCCGCAAGTCGCCATCAGCCCCGGGTCGGCCGTCAGTCGCCCGTGCCCGGAGATGCCGAGAAATAGGTCTCGAACTTGCCCGGTACGCCCTTGAACTCATCGGCATCGTCGGGCGAAGGGCGCTTGGAGGTAAGGTTGGGCCAGTCGGCCGAGAACTTGGCGTTCAGTTCAAGCCATTGCTCAAGGCCACTTTCGGTATCGGGCAGGATCGCCTCAGCCGGACATTCGGGCTCGCACACGCCGCAGTCGATGCACTCGCTGGGATTGATCACCAGCATGTTCTCGCCTTCGTAGAAGCAATCGACCGGGCACACCTCGACGCAATCCATGTATTTGCAGCGGATGCACGCGTCGGTGACGACATAGGTCATGGCTGCAAATCCCTTTCGCCCAAATCCACGCGGGCATCGTTTGACGCGCCGGCTGCTATGGGAGAATGGCCGGCCACGTCAAGGTTGCCCATGTCGCGCGCGCGAACGCTCGGTCCGTCGTCACCAAGCAGACGATAGCAGGCAAGCGCTTCGGACGCGGGCCCCCGGCGCGGCGGCAGCGACAGCACCTCGATCACGCGCACGGTGAGGCCGAGCGGGATCACCAGGATATCACCGACGCCGACCGCCTGATGCGCGCGTTCGATGCGCGCGCCGTTGCGGCGGATGTGGCCGGCCGCGACCATCGCCTGCGCCAAAGCGCGCGTCTTGGCGAGGCGGAGGAACCACAGGAGCTTGTCGATCCGCATCAACCGAACAGGTCGGCTAGGCTGCCGAAAGCGCTGTCGCTGCGTTGCGCGGAGGCGGGCGCGCTGTGTTCGGCCGGGCGATGCGACGGTCGCCAGCGCCAGAGCAACGGTGCCGGAGGGCCGAACGCGCCGGCGGCGAGCGGCCGAGCGGGTATCGGCGCGAAGCCGCCCAGGCGAAGCAGGCGCGCATAGCTCGCGGTGGTCAGTCCGGTCGAGATCGCGCGCGCCGGATCGATCGTGAAGGCACGCGTCGAGCCATTCGTCGAACCGGCGATCCGCGTCGCGTGCGCCTCGCGCAGCAGCTTCTCGGCCACATCGACGCGCACGCTTTGCCGGCCCAACAGTCGGTAACCCCATGTTTCGGAGGCAGGCGCGGGGATGACGGCCGGCGTCGGCTCGGCGGTGTCGCCCCCACCGAGCGCCTGCCAGGCGGCACGCGCCGCCGGACGCAGCATCGCCGCGCAGAACAGGTCGAGCGCGCCGACGGTGACGCCGAGCCGAGCGAGCCCCGCGCGCTGCGTCTTGTCGAGCCGATCGATGCCCGAACCGTCGCGCGCCAGCACGCCGCCGCGCTCGACCAGCCGGATCAGCAGCGCGCGCAGCTCGGGTCCGGCGGCGATCGCACCGCACGCCTGTTCCAGCCGCTGCAGCGGAGCCAGCGGCGCGAGCGTGGCCGCGAGCCAGTGTGCGAGCGCGGTGTCGAGCACGCGCCGCGCCGCCGGCGGTATCGCATCGAGCGCCGGATCGCCGGCCAGCGCCGGGGCCAACGGTCCGCGACCGGTGCGCAGCCGCGCGAGCGGCACGCCACGCCAAGAGATCACGCCGCGACCGAGCGCCAGCGTGTCGTGCTGCGTGGCGATGCCCGCGGCGAGCGTCGTCGCGCGTTCCGCCAAAAGCGCGGGCAGGTGGCGCTCGGCGGCGGCGAGCAGCAGCTTGCGATCGGCCGCGCGCGCCAGCGGATCGACGACGAAGGCAAAGCCCTTGAGCCGACCGATATGTTCATCATCGACGAAGACGTCGTCGTGGCCGCCTAAATCACCATTCGCATCGCCGTCCGCAATCCGCACCGGCAGCAGCGCGGCGTAGCTGCCGAGCTTGCGCATCAGCACCGCGGTGCGCCGGTTGACGAAGCGTTCGGTCAGCCGCGCGTGCAGCGCATCGGACAGCCGCGCCTCGACGCCGCGCGCGCGCGCGGCCATCTCGTCGCGCGCGAGCACCCAGTCGGGGCGCTGCGTGATGTAGGCCCAGCTGCGCACTGCCGCGATGCGCCCCTGCAACGTATCGATGTCGCCGCTGGTGTGATCGAGCTGTGCGATCGCCTGTGCGACATAATCGGCGCCCAGCTCGCCCTGATGCAGGTCCTGCCAGAGCCGTGCGACGAAGCGCGAATGCGTCTCTGCTCCCTGCTGGCGAAAGTCGGGCAGGCGGCACACTTCCCAGAATCGCGCAACCGCCGCGCGCCCGCGCACGCCGCCGGCGATGCCCTCATCCTCGGCGAGTCGCTTCAGCACCGCCAAGTCGATCGCTTCGGGCGCGAGCATCAGCTCGGGCTGCTCGGGGGGCGTCTCGAGATCGTGGATCAACTGCGCCAGGCTATCGGTGCGCGGGTTCGCGTCGCGCCAGTAAAGCCGCGTCAGCTGCGCGAAGCGATGCTCCTCGATCGCGTAGACTTCCTCGTCGGTGAACTCCGCGTTACGTCCCTGACCATGGTCGCCGATCCCGTTCGCGCCGGTGAGCGTGCCGAACGTGCCGTCGCGCTGATGCCGCCCGGCGCGCCCGGCGATCTGCGCCATCTCGGCCGTGGTTAGTCGCCGCTGGCGTTGTCCGTCGAACTTGGAGAGGCCGGCGAACGCGACGTGCCCGACATCGAGGTTGAGGCCCATGCCGATCGCGTCGGTGGCGACGATGTAATCGACCTCGCCCGACTGGAACAACGCGACCTGGCGGTTGCGCGTGTCCGGGCTCAACGCGCCCATCACCACCGCCGCGCCGCCACGGAACCGCCGCAGCATCTCGGCGATCGCGTAGACCTGTTCGGCGCTGAACGCGACGATCGCGCTGCGCGGCGGGATGCGCGACAGCTTTTTCGCGCCCACGTGGCGCAGCGTCGAGAAGCGCGGCCGGCCGACCACCTCGACCTGAGGGACGAGCGCCTTGACCAGCGGCTCGATCGTCGCCGAGCCCAGGATCATCGTCTCGTCACGCCCGCGCGCGTGCAGCAGCCGATCGGTGAAGATGTGCCCGCGTTCGCGATCGCCGCCGATCTGCGCTTCGTCGAGCGCGACGAACGAGAACTCGTTGCGGTTCACCGGCATCGCCTCGGCCGTGCACAGCTTCCAGCGCGCGCCGGGGGGCTCGATCCGCTCTTCACCGGTGATCAGCGCGACCTCGCGCTCACCCTTGATCGCGACGACGCGGTCATAGACCTCGCGCGCCAGCAGCCGCAGCGGAAAGCCGATCGCGCCGCTCGAATGCGCGCAGAGCCGTTCGATGGCGAGATGCGTCTTGCCGGTGTTGGTGGGGCCGAGCACGGCCTTGACCTTACCAGGAGGATCGTCGCGGGCCATCGCACGCCGAATGTGGCATCGCCCGCGGCGGCTCACAAGCGGCTGGCGTGATTGAAGCGGTGGATGATTTGCGGCAGGTGGCGGCGATGATCAACCATCAAGCCGCCTATCCAGCGCTGCGCCTGCGCCGCACCCGCGTCACGGGCTGGAGCCGTGCGCTGCATCGCGAGACCGTGCTCACGCCGGCGGACCTCATCTGGCCGCTGTTCGTCACCGACGGCGCGGATATCGCGGAGCCGATCGCTTCGTTGCCTGGCGTCTCGCGCTGGTCGCTCGACGGGATCGCGGCGCGGGCGAAGGAGGCGGTGGCGTTGGGCATCCCGTGCGTCGCGCTGTTTCCCAACACGCAAGCCGATCGCCGCAGCGAGGACGGGGCCGAGGCGCTCAATCCCGATAACCTGATGTGCCAGGCTATCAAGGCGATCCGCGACGCGGTCGGCGCCGATCTGGGCGTGCTCACCGATGTGGCGCTCGATCCCTACACCAGTCACGGGCAGGACGGCCTGATCGACGCGGCGGGCCGCGTGCTGAACGACGCGACGGTCGAGGTGCTAGTGGGGCAGGCACTGAACCAGGCGGCGGCGGGCGCGGACATCATCGCGCCGTCCGACATGATGGATGGCCGCATCGGCGCGATCCGCGCTGCGCTCGAGGCTAACGGCCACCAGAACGTTCAAATCATGGCTTATGCAGCGAAATACGCCTCCGCGTTCTACGGTCCGTTTCGCGACGCGGTCGGCTCGCGCGGGCTGCTGAAGGGCGACAAGGCGGGCTATCAGATGGACTCGGGCAACGCCGAGGAAGCGCTGCGCGAGGTCGCGCTCGACTTGGCCGAAGGCGCGGACAGCGTGATGGTCAAGCCGGGGCTGCCCTATCTCGACATCGTCCGCCGCGTGAAAGACCGCTTCGAGGTGCCGGTGTTCGCCTATCAGGTGAGCGGCGAATACGCGATGCTGGAGGCGGCGGTGGCCGCCGGCGCGGGGAACCGCGATGCGCTGGTGCTCGAGACGCTGCTCGCGTTCAAACGGGCGGGATGCTCGGGCGTCCTGACCTACCACGCCGCACATGCCGCGCGACTGCTGGGGGCGTGACGCCGCACGGCTGGCTGATCCTCGACAAGCCACTCGGTCTCGGCTCGACGCAGGCGGTCGGCGCGGTGAAGCGCAACCTGCGTGAGGGCGGATACGGCAAGGTCAAGGTCGGCCACGGCGGCACGCTCGATCCGCTGGCGACCGGCGTGCTGCCGATCGCCATCGGTGAGGCGACCAAGCTTGCCGGCCGGATGCTCGACGCAAGCAAGGTCTACGAGTTCACGATAGGCTTCGGAGTGGAGACCGACACGCTCGACCTTGAGGGCCAGATGGTGGCTCAAAGCGACGCGCGGCCGACGCTCAGCCAAGTCGAAGCGGTGCTGCCGCGCTTCACCGGGCCGATCGCGCAAGTGCCGCCGGCTTATTCGGCGCTGATGGTGGATGGCCGGCGCGCCTATGACCTAGCGCGCTCGGGCGCGGCGGTGGACCTGCCCGAGCGAGCGGTGACGGTGTGGAACCTGCAAATCCTCCCCGGCACGGGGAGGGGGATCGCCGAAGGCGGTGGAGGTGACTCGCCGCCGGAACGATCTCGCGATGGCGTGCCGGCCGACTGTCTCCTCCGTCAGCCCTACGGGCTGCCACCTCCCCGTGCCGGGGAGGACAGCATTACGCTCACCGCCCACGTTTCCAAGGGCACCTACATCCGCAGCCTCGCCCGCGATATCGCGGGCGCGCTTGGAACCTGCGGCCACGTCACCTACCTCAGGCGCACGCGCGCCGGGCCGTTCGCGCTCGATCGGTCGATATCGCTGGACCGATTGAACGAAATCGGTCAAGGCGCGCCGCTTGAACATGCAATCTTGCCGCTGGAGGCGGGGCTGGACGACATCCCGGCTCTCTCCCTCGACCCGGAGCAGGCAAGGGCGGTCCGCGAGGGCCGGGTTCTGACCGGATTGCCCCAAGACGACGGGCTGCACCTAGCGCGATCGGGCACCACTCCCATTGCGCTGGTCGCGCTTACCGGCGGAAACGCGCGGGTCGTGCGAGGCTTCAACCTCGATGTCGCGGAGTAACGCCTATGTCGGTCACGGCCGAAAAGAAGCAGGAAATCATCCAGGACAACGCGCGCGGCGCGACCGATACCGGTAGCCCCGAAGTGCAGGTCGCGATCCTCACGACGCGGATCGTCAACCTGACCGAGCATTTCAAGACGCACGCCAAGGACAACCATTCGCGCCGCGGTCTGTTGACCATGGTGAACAAGCGGCGCTCGCTGCTCGACTATCTGAAGAAAAAGGACGTCGCCCGCTACAACGCGCTGATCCAGAAGCTGGGTCTGCGCAAATAGACACGCTTGAAGCGGCTCCCATGCGGGGCCGCTTTTCGCATGGGGCTCCCGTCCGCAATAAGGCGGGCGGGACCATGGGGCCGATGAAGCGCCCCGCACCGGACCGGGACGGAACCCCCGGCGCTATGTCCTGCCCAAGCAATCTGGCCGGCGGGCTGAAGGAAAACGAATGTTCGATGTAAAGACTGTATCGATGGAGTGGGGCGGAAAGACCCTCACCCTCGAAACCGGCCGCGTGGCGCGGCAGGCCGATGGCGCGGTGCTCGCGACCTATGGCGAGACCGTGGTGCTTTGCGCGGTCACCGCCGCGAAGTCGGTAAAGGAGGGGCAGGATTTCTTCCCGCTCACCGTCCACTACCAGGAAAAGTTCTTCGCCGCCGGGCGCATCCCGGGCGGCTTCTTCAAGCGTGAGCGCGGCGCGACCGAGAAGGAGACGCTGGTCTCCCGGCTGATCGACCGGCCGGTGCGGCCGCTGTTCCCCGAAGGGTTCTATAACGAGATCAACGTCATCGCGCAGGTGCTGAGTTTTGACGGCGAGATCGAGCCCGATATCCTGGCGATGATCTCGGCTTCGGCGGCGCTGACCATTTCGGGCCTGCCGTTCATGGGTCCGATCGGCGCGGCGCGCGTCGGCTATGTAGACGGCGCGTACACGCTGAACCCCAAGCAGGACGTGGCCGCCGCCGGTGCGCTCGACCTGGTCGTCGCGGCGACGGGCAATGCGGTGATGATGGTCGAATCGGAGGCCAAGGAACTGACCGAAGAGGTCATGCTCGGCGCGGTGATCTTCGCGCATGACGAGATCAAGAAGGTGGTCGAGCTGATCATCGACTTGGCCGAGAAGGCCGCGAAGGATCCTTGGGACGTCGCCAAGGCGGACAATGGCGCTACCAAGGACAAGCTGCGCGCGCTGGTCGGCGACGATATCGCCGCCGCTTATAAGCTGACCGACAAGTCCGAACGGTCGAACGCGCTCTACGCGGTGCGCGCCAAGGCCCGCGAGGCGTTCGCGCACGAGGACGGCCAGTCGCAGATGGCGGCGGGCAAGGTCGTCAAGAAGCTCGAAGGCGAGATCGTGCGTGGCGCCATCCTGAAGGACGGCACCCGGATCGACGGCCGCGCGACCACGCAGGTCCGCCCGATCGAGGCGATGGTCGGCTTCCTGCCGCGCACGCACGGTTCGTCGTTGTTCACGCGCGGCGAGACGCAGGCGATCTGTACGACGACGCTCGGCACCAAGGACGCCGAGCAGATGATCGACGGGCTGGAGGGGCTGAGCTACTCAAACTTCATGCTGCACTACAACTTCCCGCCGTACTCGGTGGGTGAAGTCGGGCGCTTCGGCGCGCCCAGCCGGCGCGATACCGGCCACGGCAAGCTCGCCTGGCGGGCGCTGCGGGCGGTGCTGCCGAGCAAGGAGGAGTTTCCCTATACCATTCGGGTTGTCTCCGACATCACCGAGTCGAACGGATCGTCGTCGATGGCGACGGTCTGCGGCGGCGCACTGTCGATGATGGACGCGGGCGTGCCGATCACGCGGCCGGTCAGCGGCATCGCGATGGGCCTCATCCTCGAAGGCGAACAGTTCACCGTGCTATCCGACATCCTCGGCGACGAGGATCATCTGGGCGACATGGACTTCAAGGTCGCCGGCACGTCACAAGGCATCACCACGATGCAGATGGACATCAAGGTCGCGGGCATCACGCGCAAGATCTTCGAAGCCGCGCTCAATCAGGCGAAGGAAGGCCGCGCGCATATCCTGGGCGAAATGACCAAGGCGCTGGGTTCGGCTCGCACCGAGCTATCCAGCCACGCACCGCGCATCGAATCGATCCAGATCGATAAGTCGAAAATCCGTGAAGTGATCGGCACCGGCGGCAAGGTGATCCGCGAGATCGTCGCCGAGACGGGCGCGAAGGTCGATATCGACGACGAGGGCCTGATCAAGATCAGCTCAAGCGATCCCGCGCAGATCGAGGCGGCCAAGGCCTGGATCCTCGGCATCGTCGAGGAGGCTGAAGTCGGCAAGATCTACGACGGCAAGGTCGTCAACATCGTGGATTTCGGCGCGTTCGTGAACTTCATGGGTGGCAAGGACGGCTTGGTCCACGTCTCCGAGATGCGCAACGAGCGGGTCGAGAAGCCCGGCGATGTCGTCAAGGAAGGCCAGGCGGTCAAGGTGAAGGTCTTGGAGATCGATCCGCGCGGTAAGGTTCGCCTGTCGATGCGCGTCGTCGATCAGGAGACCGGCGAGGCGCTGGAGGACACCCGTCCGCCGCGCGAGGCGCGTGAGCCCCGAAGCGATCGTGGCGGCGATCGCGGGGGTGATCGTGGTGATCGCGGCGGTGACCGTCGTCGTCCGGGCGGCAACGATCGTGGCGGACGCGATGGTGGCCGGGGCGGCGAGCGTGGTCGTGGTCCGCGCGACGGCGGCGCCGAGCCGCGCCGCGATCGCGAGCCGGCCGGCGACGTCGACCACATGCCGGCGTTTCTCAAGGACGATTGAGCGCCCGACCAGCCTATCGAACGCAAGGGCCGCGAGCAGATCGCGGCCCTTGTCGTTTGGCAGGTCGATCGACCCGCCGGCATCGCGGGTGCGTCGCTGTTCGACTGACCGGACAGCCGTGGCTGGCCCCGCGCGTCGTAATGCTGCAAGAGCGAACAGATGCGATCTCCCAAGACCACCGACTTTCCGATGCATCCTGCCGAATTCGTCGCGATGCTCGCGAGCATGCAGGCGATGCAGGCGCTGGCGATCGATTCGATGCTGCCCGCGCTCGGCGCGATCACCGCCGACTTCGGCATCAGCGATGCCAACCAGCGGCAGTTCGTGGTCGGCATATTCCTGCTGTTCTCGGGCCTCGGCTCGCTGATCCCCGGCGCGACCGCCGATCGCTTCGGGCGCAGGCCCGTGCTGCTGATCAGTCTGCTCGGCTATGTCGCGATGATGCTGCTGTCATCGATCGCGGGCAGCTTCGCGATGCTGCTCGTCGCGCGCGCGGGCGCAGGATTGTTCGCCAGCGGCATGGCGGTGCTGCCGCTCGCGATCATTCGCGATCGGTTCGAGGGCGATCGCATGGCGAGGCTGCAATCGCTGATTTCGGTGATCTTCATGGTCGTGCCGATGATCGCGCCGTCGCTCGGCCAGGCGGTGCTGCAGATCGCCGGCTGGCGGTGGATCTTCAGGATCATGGCGGCGATGGGCTTCGCGGTCGCTATCTGGACCGCGCTGCGCCTCCCTGAAACGCTGCATCCCGGGTTTCGCCAGCGCATCAGCCTGCCGGTGATCGCCACCAACCTGCGCCTGGCGCTCACCACGCGCGCGGCGGTCGGCTATACCTTCGGGGCAGCGCTGGTGCAGGGCGCGTTGTTCGGTTTCATCAATTGCGTCGAGCAGTTGATCGGCGAGCACTTCGGCGCGGGAACGCGCTTTCCGCTGGTGTTCGGCGGGATGGCGCTGTGCATGGCATTTGCAAGCTTTGGCAACTCGCGCATCGTCGAGCGGTTCGGCGCGCGGCGCGTGTCGCAAATCGCGTTGCTGGGGTTCATCGCGCTCGCGGCGATGCAGCTGTGGTTCGCGAGCGGTCCGCACGAAACGATCTGGACCTTCGTGCCGCTGATGATCCTCAGCATGTGCATGATGGCCTTCATCGGCGCGAACTTCGCGGCGATCGCGCTGCAGCCGTTCGCGCGGATCGCCGGGTCGGCGGCGTCGGTCCAGGTGTTCATCCGCATGATCCTTGCCGCCGGGATCGGCATCGCGATCGGCCAGAGCTATGACGGCACGGCCAGACCGCTGGCGCTTGGCTTGCTCGTCGCGGGCATCGGCTCGCTCGGTCTAGTATTGTTCAGCGAGCGCGGTCGCCTGTTCCGCCGACTGCACGGACAGGTGCTGCCGGCGTAACGCGGCCGCTGAAGATCTAAGGCCGGGCCAGCGCGGCCAGCTTGCCGCGCGACAGCTCCGGCGCGGAAGCGTCCGGCGGACGCGCGATGATCCCGGCGAGCCCGCGCGCGACATGGCCGAGCTTCTCCCCGCGCGTGGTGACGACGCGGGCATCCCACGCTGCCGCGCCGCGTGCCGCCGCCTCGCGCGTGATCCCGCCATAGATGCCCGCGGCCGACAGCACCGCCCAGCGGCAGCGCCAGGGCAGGCGCGCCGCGCCGACGCGCGCCGACGCTTCATACCGCGCGGCGAGCGCGGCGAGCCGATCGATGAGCCCGGCGCGGACATGGCGGAAGTGCGGCTTCAACAGCTCGCCCGGCGGCACGTCGGCTTCGGCCAGCCACTCGGCGGGCAGATAGCAGCGACCCGCGCGCGCATCCTCGTGCACGTCGCGCGCGATGTTGCCGAGCTGGAACGCGATGCCGAGGTCGCAGGCGCGATTGAGCGTATCTTGCGCCAGCGGGTCGCCGTCATCGGGCGCGATGCCCATCACCACCGCCATCATCACGCCCACTGCGCCGGCGACGTGGAAGCAATAGCGCAGCAGGTCCGCCTCGGATCGTGGCGACCAGTCGGCGGCGTCGAGCGCGAAGCCCCCGATCACGTCGTGCGCCATCGCCGGCGTCAGCCCGGTCTCTCGCGCGACGAGGCCGAGCGCATCGAACGCAGGCGCGCCGGTGTGCTTGCCGGCGAATGCCAGCGCGGTCCGCTCGCGGATCGTCGCGAGCCGGTCGGGCGCATCGGAGACCTGGCTCAGCGCGCCACCGTGGTCCTGTCCATCGGCGATGTCATCACACGCGCGGCACCAGGCGTAGAGCAGCCATACGCGTTCGCGCGTGACGCGATCGAACAGGCGGCTCGCCAGCGCGAAGGATTTCGAGCCACGCGCGATCGAATCGCGTGCATGGGCGACCAGCGCGGCGCGATGCAGCTCCTCTCCCGCCTGCGGAAGGGGCCGGGGGCGGGCTTGCCTTTCGCCCAATGGAACATCGGCACGGTCGTCGCTGGCCACCCCCTAGTTCCTTTCGCGGGCGGGAGGGAGACCGCGTCGCGCCGGGCTCACAACTCGCTCGCCTCCATCGCGACGATGCTGCGCGTGGGGGTATGCGCGGCCATGCGCGTGAGCAGCGGGGCGAGCGTCGGCTCGGCGATGATGAGCCCGTGATGCGCGGGCCGGACGAAGCCGACCGTCGCCATGTGCGTGTTGAATGCGAGCAGCAGGTCGAAGAAACCGAACGCGTTGAGCAGCCCCACGGGCTTGGCGTGGTAGCCGAGCTGCGCCCAGCTCACCGCCTCCCACAATTCGTCCATCGTGCCGACCCCGCCGGGCAGCGTCAGGAAACCGTCGGCGAGTTCGGTGAAGGCAAGCTTCCTTGCGTGCATGCCGGGGACGACATGCAGTTCGGTGCAGGCGGGATTGGCGACCTCGCGCGCCACCAGCGCTTCGGGAATCACGCCGATCACCTCGCCGCCCGCATCCAACGCACCGTTCGCCAGCGCGCCCATCAGGCCGAGGCGTCCGCCGCCATAGACCACGCCGATGCCAGCCCACGCCAAAGCCGCGCCGACTTCGTTGGCGAGAGTCAGATAGCGCGGATCGCCGGGCGTGGCCGAGCCGCAATAGACCGCTATGCGCTTCACAATGCTTGGTCCTCCCCAGCTTGTTGGGGAGGGGGATCAGGCGCAGGCTGGTGGAGGGATACGCCGTGCTCGCGCAAAGGAGACCCCTCCACCATGCTACGCATGGTCCCACTCCCCGCGAAAGCGAGGAGGATCATGTACGCAAATCCCCCACCATCAGGCCCGCGGTGGCCTTGGCGCTGCCGACGACGCCCGGGATGCCCGCGCCTGGATGAGTGCCCGCGCCGACCAGGTACATATTGCGAATGTCATCGTCACGGTTGTGCCCGCGAAAGTATGCGCTTTGGGTCAGCAGCGGCTCGAGGCTGAACGCGCTGCCGTTGAACGCGGACAGGTCGTTCGAGAAATCCTGCGGCGTGTAGTGAAACTTGGTGACGATGCGGTCGTGGATATCGGGGATCAGCCGGCGGCCGACCTCGTCGAGGATGCGCTTTTCCAACAGCGGGCCTACTTCCGCCCAGTCGATCGGCAGCTTGCCCTGATGCGCCACGGGAATGAGCGCGTAGAACGTGCTTTGTCCGGGCGGCGCCATCGACGGGTCGGTGACGGTCGGGTGGTGCAGGTAGATCGAGAAGTCCTGCGGCAGCACGCCGTAATCGTAGATGTCTTTGAGCAGCTCGCGGTAGCGCGGACCGAACAGGATCATGTGATGCGGGATGCCGGGCCACGATCCGGCGAGGCCAAAGTGCACGACGAACAGGCTGGGGCTGAAGCGCTTGGCGGTGAGTGACTTCGCCTGCCGCCGCCCGCGCGCGGTCTCGCCGAGCAGATCCCGATAGGTGTGGACGATGTCGCCGTTGCTGGCGACCGCGTCGAACCGCTCGCGCCAGCCGCTTTTCGTCTCGACCTCGGTCGCGCGGTCGCCCAGCACGTGGATGCGCGTCACCGGATCTGCCAGGCGGACGATGCCGCCGATCCGCTCGAATTGGCGGACCATGCCGGCGATCAACTGGTTGGTGCCGCCTTTCGCCCACCAGACGCCGCCGTCCTTTTCCAGCTTGTGGATCAGCGCGTAGATCGAACTCGTCGTCATCGGGTTGCCGCCGACGAGCAACGTGTGGAACGAGAATGCCTCGCGCAGCTTCGGGCTCTCGATATAGCTCGACACCATCGAATAGACCGAGCGCCAGGCCTGCTGCTTGATCAGCGCGGGCGCGGCCTTGATCATGCTGCCGAAGTCGAGGAACGGCACCGCGCCGAGCTTGACGTAGCCTTCCTCGAACACCGCGGCGGAATAGCGCAGGAACGCCTCGTACCCTTCGACATCCTTTGGCGAGAGCCTGGCGATCTGCTCGCGCAGCTGCGTCTCGTCGTTCGAATAGTCGAAGTTGGTGCCGTCGGGCCAGTTCAGCCGATAGAACGGCATCACCGGCATCAGCGTGACGTCCTGCGCCATGTCATGGCCCGACAACGCCCACAATTCGCGCAGGCACGCGGGATCGGTGATCACGGTCGGGCCGGCATCGAAAGTGAACCCCTCGCGCTGCCAGACGTAGGCGCGGCCACCTGGCTTGTCGCGCGCCTCGACCAACGTGGTGGCGATACCAGCCGATTGCAGCCGGATCGCCAGCGCGAGGCCGCCGAAACCGGCGCCGATGACACAGGCGCGCTTCATCGGATGGCCTCGGGCGCAGGGATCGCCGCCGCCGCGGTGAGATCGAGGCTCGCCAGCGGCCGGCCGCCGCCGGTCAGGCTGGCGAGCGCGGTGCGCAAAGGCACGGGCGGACGGCCCGACAGCACGCGCACCTGGTCCGCGGTGGTAGAGCGACCGGCATAGAAGCGTTCGATCAACGGTTGGGGCAACGTGTAAAACCTTTCGAGAACACGGCGGCGCTCGCTTGGCGCGGCGGCGCCGAACAGCATCCGGCTGAGCATGCGATAGAAGCCGCGCGCGCGCCATTCGCGCAAAGCGTGCGCGCGGGTTGCGCGCGCCAGCGCCGCGCCCGATAGATCGGGCAGCGCGGCGATGTGGCGTGCGAGGCGCACCGCGTCGGGCAGCGAATAGCTGGTCAGCGGGTGGACCAGCGCGGCGCGCGCGCCGGCGCGCGCGATGCCGTCTCCCCCAATGTCGTCCTCTCCCGGCCAGAACGCGTTAAAATTACCGCGCGCGATGACCGGCAGCACGCCGGCCTCCTCACCCAACACCTCGGCGACGTCCCACCCGCGATCCGCGACGTAGGCGGCGATCCGGGCGTGCAACGCCGGCCGATCGAGCGCCGCGCTGTCCGAATAATAAGTGTCCTCGACAAACACAGTGCTTGCGTCGAACGGCAGGCAGTAGACGAAGCGATAGCCGTCGATCTGCTCGACGCTCGCGTCCATCACCAGCGGCCGCGTCAGCCCGTGGGGCCGCGTCGTGCGCAGCATTTGCCCGGCAAACTTCTGCCAGCCGCCCGCCATCGCGGGAAGCCCCGCGTTGCCGCGCGCGTCGATCACCGCGCCCGCGCCTATGGTTGTGCCGTCCGCTAGGCCGACGCCGGTCGCGGTCGCGGCGACGACCCGTGCCCCGCAGCGCAGCGCGCCCGGTGGAAGCGCCGCCTTCAACGCTATGTCGAGCGCCTCGCCCGTCAGGCTGCGATAGGGTGTGGCGAGCGTCCGCGCATGGCCGGGAAACCGCACGTCATATGCGGGCCAGCGCGAGACGGTGAACGCATCGACCAGCCAGCGATCGCCCGGCGCGACATCGCTGTCGAAGCACGACCAGACATGGGTGCCACCGGCGCGCGGAGCCGCCTCGAACACCTGCACGGCAAGCTCGGGTCGCAGCTTCGCCAGCGCAAGCGCGATCAGCCCGCCCGCGAGCCCGCCGCCCAGCACGGCGATATCGATGTCACGCGGTTGCATGTATCGTCTATTGTAGGCATTGCGTTGCGGCATCGCAAACGAATGCGCCGGGCATTGTCGCTCAGCGCGGTACGCCTACCTCCCGTTCGCAGATGCAACCGCGCGCATGCCGATGCGTTAGCGCGCCATTAACAGGGGAACCATTATGCGCCATCCGTCCGCCATGTCCGTCCTTCCGCTCGCCGCGTTCGCCGCCGCGCTGGGGCTTCCCTCGAGCGCCATCGCACAAAGCGTCGACGCGCAGGGCAGCGACGCGCCGGTCAAGAACGTGCTCGACGGCGATCACATCACGATCGGCGCGGGCGGGGTCTACGGCCCGAGCTACGAGGGATCGGACAACTATACGTTCGGCGCGCTGCCGCTGATCCAGGGCGAGATCAAGGGTTTCTCGATCACTCCGCGCGCCGGCGGCATCGCGATCAACCTGATCCCCGATGGGCATGACAAGGATCGCAAGATCGGCTTCTCGCTCGGCCCCGTGGCAACCTATACGCGCAACCGCGCGCACAACATCAAGGACCCGGTGGTGATCGCCGCGGGCCGGTTGAAGAGCGCGATCGATGTGGGCGTCAACGTCGGCGTCACCGCCTATCAGGTGCTCGATCCGTACGACAACCTGACGCTGTCCGCCGACGTCAAATGGAACGTCAACGGGGCGTCGAAGGGAATGATCGTCGTGCCGTCGATCAGCTATCTTACGCCGCTGAGCAAGGCGATGCTCGTCACCGTTGGCGTGTCCGCCAAATATATCGACGGCGATTATGCGCGGTATTATTATTCGGTCACGCCGTTGCAGAGCACACGCAGCGGCCTGCCGATCTATGGCGCGGGCAAGGGCTGGGACAACGTCGGCGCGAGCCTGCTGGTCGGCTATGACCTCGGCGGCGATCTGCGCGACGGCGGCTTCGCGTTGTTCGGCATCGCCAACTACACCAAGCTGCTAGAGGACGCGAAGCGTTCGCCCTACACCTCGATCCGGGGTGACGACAATCAGTTCACCGTCGGCCTGGGCGTCGCCTATACCTTCTGAGCGCCTATACGTTCTGACTGGTGGCGCGCGGGCGCTCAGCCGTCCGCGCGCCACCGCGTCATCCCCGCTTCGTAGGCGTCGCGCGCGCGATCGCGATCATCGCTAAGCTTTGCCAGGACTTGGCGCTGGTCGTGTTCCAGCGCCTCGCGGCGTTGGCGCAAGGCGTCCTCCTCACGTCGCAGCGCCGCGCGATCCGCCTCGGCTTTCGCCTGCGCCGCGCTCAGCGCCGCCTCGGTCGCATCGAGGTTCGTCCGGCTCGGCCGGGGCACGGGCTTGCGCGGTTTGGGCGGTGGGGTGTGCGACGCCTTTGGGTCCGTCGCGCTTCGTGGAGCATCGCCCGCCGCATGCAGTTGCTCGGCGAGCGAGCCGCGCGTGCGGCGGATCACCGTCCCCGCGGCGGCCAGCGCATCGGCGGTCAGCGCCGGATCATCGACCACCTCGGCCGCGCCGCGCGCGAACAGATCCTTGTCGGTGCCCCATGCGGCCAGTGCCGCCTTCTTACTCGGCGCGGCGACATAAGCATCGTGAAAGCCGATCGCGGTGCGATAGACCTTGAGTTTTCGCGCTGCGGGTTCGGCCGCCCCTTTAGCCATCGGCGTGAAAACCCATGCTGCCGACCGTCGGTTCCCTGCTCGACGCCGATTGCTGCTGGACGCACGGCGCGACCAAGCGTAGACACAAAGTTTACCCCGGGGAGCCGAGCGGCTGAGAGGCGGGTTCGTTTGTCTTCGCAAAGCGTTTGCTTGGCGATGACGGGCGTCCCGCGACCCGTCGAACCTGAACCCGTTAGCACGGGCGGAGGGAGGGCCGGTCACCATGCCGCCCGCGCTCCGCTTATCGCAAGGAGCGCGCGCATGGCCGACATCAACAGCAGCATCGAGATTGGCGTGACCACCGGGCCGATCCGCGGCAGCCGCAAGGTCTACGTCGGATCGCCGACGATGCCCGACCTCGGCGTCGCGATGCGCGAGATCGCGCTCGAACCTTCGTGCGGCGAGCCTCCGATCCGCGTCTACGATACGTCCGGGCCTTACACCGACGCCACATCGCCGATCGACATCCACGCGGGTCTGGCGCCCAAGCGCCGCGACTGGATCGTCGCGCGCGGCGATGTCGAGCAATACGACGCGCGGACGATCCGCCCCGAGGACAATGGCCTCAAGGGTCCGGATCGCAGCGCCGGCG
This sequence comes from uncultured Novosphingobium sp., assembly GCA_964242815.1. Lineage (GTDB taxonomy): Bacteria > Pseudomonadota > Alphaproteobacteria > Sphingomonadales > Sphingomonadaceae > Novosphingobium. The sequence goes on along the minus strand of CAXSZV010000002.1, from coordinate 40,854 downwards.
TCCCCGCCTTCCCCAACGTCGTCCGCCGGCCGCTTCGCGCCAAGGCCGGGGCCAACGTCAGCCAGATGCACTATGCGCGGCGCGGCATAATCACGCCGGAGATGGAATACGTCGCGATCCGCGAGAACATCGGCCGCGAGATGATCGCCGACCACATTCGTGACGGGCAGGATTGGGGCGCGAGCATCCCCGATCATGTCACCCCCGAATTCGTGCGCGACGAAGTGGCACGCGGCCGCGCGATCATCCCGAGCAACATCAACCATCCCGAGAGCGAGCCGATGGCGATCGGGCGCAACTTTCTGGTCAAGATCAACGCCAACATCGGCAATTCGGCGGTGGCGAGCGACGTCGCCACTGAAGTCGACAAGATGGTCTGGTCGATCCGCTGGGGCGCCGACACCGTCATGGACCTCAGCACCGGGCGCAACATCCACGACACGCGCGAATGGATCATCCGCAACAGCCCCGTGCCGATCGGCACCGTGCCGATCTACCAGGCGCTCGAGAAAGTCGGCAGCGTCGCCGAGGAGCTGACCTGGGAGATCTTCCGCGATACTTTGATCGAGCAGGCCGAGCAGGGCGTCGACTACTTCACCATCCACGCCGGCGTGCGCCTGCCTTACGTGCCGCTCGCCGCCAAGCGCGTGACCGGCATCGTCAGCCGTGGTGGCTCGATCATGGCCAAGTGGTGCCTGTCGCATCACAAGGAATCGTTTCTCTACGAGCACTTCGACGACATCACCGAGATCTGCAAAGCCTACGACATCGCCTATTCGCTCGGCGACGGTCTGCGCCCCGGCTCGATCGCCGACGCCAACGACGAGGCGCAGTTCGCCGAGCTCTACACGCTGGGCGAGCTGACCAAGCGCGCCTGGGCGCAGGACGTCCAGGTGATGATCGAGGGCCCCGGCCACGTGCCGATGCACAAGATCAAGGAGAACATGGACAAGCAGCTCGCCGCCTGCGGCGAGGCGCCCTTCTACACGCTCGGGCCGCTCACCACCGACATCGCGCCCGGCTACGACCACATCACCAGCGGCATCGGCGCGGCGATGATCGGCTGGTACGGCACCGCGATGCTTTGCTACGTCACGCCCAAGGAGCATCTGGGTCTGCCCGATCGCGACGACGTCAAGGTCGGCGTCGTCACCTACAAACTCGCCGCGCACGCCGCCGACCTCGCCAAGGGGCACCCGGCGGCCAAGGTCCGCGACGACGCGCTGAGCCGCGCGCGCTTCGAATTCCGCTGGCGCGACCAGTTCAACCTGTCGCTCGATCCGGACACCGCCGAGCAATACCACGACCAGACCTTGCCCGCGGAAGGCGCGAAGACCGCGCACTTCTGCAGCATGTGCGGGCCCAAATTCTGCAGCATGAAGATCAGCCAGGAAGTCCGCGACTTCGCAGCCAAGCAGAACGCGCCGATCGATACCTTCGTGGCGGCCGAGGAAGCCGAAGCGGGGATGGCGGCGATGAGCGAGGTGTTTCGCGAGGGGGGAAGCGAGCTGTATCTACCCTCTGACGCGTAATCGCATCGCCACGAGTATACGCTTGCTTAGTTCCTTATTTGTTCTATCGTATGTCGATGCAGATGGTGCTTGGCCTAGGTATCGATGAGGATATCGCGTGGCTTCGAGACAGGCTGGTGTCGGGTCTCGGACGACCGCCGCCGATCTCCGTGCGCACGCCGATCGGGCAACTCGTCAAGTCATCGATCAGCGGCCGTACGCGCGACGCGGTATCGCTGCGGGCGTACGGGCAGCTGGTTGTGGCTTACCCAACGTGGCGCGATCTGGCCTTGGCACCGGCCGACGCCGTCGAGATTTTGATCGGCGAGGTTACGTTCGCCGACGTCAAGGCGCGGCATCTCGGCGAGGCGCTTCGTGCGGTCGCGGTCGAGCATCCGAGCTTCGACCTGGCGTTCCTCGCCAGGCTGGGTGTCTCGCGCGCGTTGGCCTGGCTCGAGCGGCTACCGGGAGTCGGCCGCAAGGTGGCGGCGTCGACGCTCAACTTCAGCACGCTGGCTATGCCGGCGTTCGTCATCGACACGCATATTCTGCGCGTGCTGCGGCGGTTCGGGATGGTCCGTGTAAAGGCAGATACCGTGGCCGCCTACGACGCGGTGATGGCATCCACGCATGCCTGGAGCGCCGCCGACCTCGTCGAACTGCATATCCTGATGAAGCATCTCGGCCAGACCATCTGCATGGTCGATCGCGCGGAATGTCGAGGATGCCCGATCCGCTCTCGCTGCGCGATGCGTTTGCAGCCTACCTCGAACTGGTCGACCGCGTTGGCGATCGATCGTGTTCAATAGTGGAAGCGGCAGCTTAACACCTCCAGCGCCTGCGCATCGCCCGAGCCCCGCACGCGATACACCAGCCGGTGCTCGCCCGTGATGCGACGTGACCACCAGCCGTCGAGGTTCTGACGCAGCGGCTCGGGTTTTCCGGTGCCACTGAATGGATGGCGCAAGCACTTGTCTATGAGGCTATTAATCCGCGCCACGACCTTCGGATCATCGACTTGCCAAGCTCGATATCGCGCCCAAGCATCCTCGTCGAAGATCGGCTTCAAGGCCGGATAAGCTCGTGCTCCTCGCCTTCGCCGGCATCCAACCTGGCGATCCCGTTCATCAGGTGCTTGGCATTGGCGGGCGACGAAAGCAGATGCAGCGTCTCCTCCATGCCCGCCCACTCGCTGGCCGAGATCAGCACGACGTTTTTGTCTGCATAGACCGAACATGGTCGACGTTCTGGACAACGTCAATCGCTTGGAACGGCGCCGATCGTGGCACGTTGGCAAAGTATGACCCGACCACGTTCGTCACGCGTCGCGGCGCTCTTTGCGCTGACAGTCGCGTCAGTCGCCATCGGCGCGCCGAGCGCGACGGCCGCCGCCGTCCACACCAGCGACTTCGCGCGCTTCTTCAGCGGGCGGACCGAGGGGCTGGGGCGGCTCAAGATCATCATGCGCGGGCCGGTGACCGTGCGGGTCCAGGGGGTCGGGCATACCGAGCCGGACGGCACGCTGGTGCTCGCGCAGGTCGTCAACGAGGGCGACAAGCCGGCGCGGACGCGGACGTGGCGGCTGCGCGAGGTTTCGCCGGGGCGCTTCGTCGGCACACTCAGCGATGCGCGCGGGCCGGTCATGGCCGAGCGTCTGGACTCCGATGGGAAGACCGGCGAGCGGCTCCATCTCGCCTTCGCCGGGCTCGACGGTAACGGCTATCAACAGTGGCTGACGTTCGCCGCCGACGGCCGCAGCGCGCACAATACGCTTGAGGTGCATAAGTACGGCATGACGGTGGCGACGCTCGAAGAGACGATCCGCAAGATCGATTGATCCGCGTCCGCGACCCTCACCGTCCGATGCAATGATAGCGCAGGCCCACGCGCTCGGCCTGTTCGCGCTCGAAGACGTTGCGTAGGTCGACCAGGACATCGCCGCGCATCGCGTCGCGCATCGCGACGAGGTCGAGGTCGCGATACTGCTGCCACTCGGTAACGATCACCACCGCGTCCGCGCCGGCGATCGCCTGCTCCGCACCATCGGCGAACGCGACGCCGGGCATGATCTGGCGCGCCTGCGGCATCCCTTCGGGATCGTGCGCGATCACCTCAACGCCGTTGTCCTCCAGCATCTGGACGATCGCGATCGACGGGGCCTCACGCATGTCGTCGGTCTCGGGCTTGAACGTCAGCCCCAGCACCGCGACGCGCTTGCCGCGCGGGGCGGAGCCTAGCGTCTTAAGCACGCGCCGTCCCATCGCGCGCTTGCGCGCCTCGTTCACCTGCACCACGACATCGACCACGCGCACCGGCGACTGGAAGTCCTCGGCGGTCTTCAGCAGCGCCAGCGTATCCTTGGGGAAACACGATCCGCCATAGCCGGGCCCCGGATTGAGGAAGCGCGAGCCGATCCGCTGGTCGAGCCCGATGCCGCGCGCCAGATCGACGACGTTCGCCTGCGCGGCCTCGCATAGATCGGCCATCTCGTTGATGAAAGTGATCTTGATCGAAAGGAACGCGTTGGCGGCATATTTGGTCAGTTCGCTCGTCCGCCGATCGGTGAAGATCACCGGATATCCCGCATCGGCCACCGGCGCATAGATCGCGCGCATGACCTCGACCGGCTCGGTCTCGTTCGCGCCGACGATCACGCGGTCGGGTTTGGAGAAATCCTCGATCGCCGCGCCTTCGCGCAGGAATTCGGGGTTCGAGACGACCCAGGCGCTCGCATTCGGCGCGACCTCGCGCAAAATGCGCTCCACCTCGTCACCGGTGCCGACGGGGACGGTCGACTTGGTGACGACGACGGTCGGCTTGCCCGCGCGCGAGCGACCGATCGCCTCGGCGACCTCGCGCGCGGCGGCGTAGACGTACGACAGGTCGGCGTTGCCGTCCGACTTGCGCGAAGGCGTGCCCACCGCGATGAACACCGCATCGGCCTCGGCGACGGCCTCGGCGGTCGAAGTGGTGAACGCCAGCCGCCCCGCCGTGACGTTGCGCGCGACGAGCTGATCGAGCCCCGGTTCATAGATCGGCATCCGCCCACCTCGCAGCATTTCGACCTTGCCCGGATCCTTGTCCACGCAGACGACCGTATGCCCGAACTGCGCAAAACATGTGCCGGACACGAGCCCCACGTATCCCGTGCCGATGACCGCAATCTGCATTTTGTCGCGCTTTCTAGTTTGTGATGAGAGAGGATGAAGGGTTTCGCACGGCATCGCGGCCGATCCGGGCGCTGTCCAGCCCGTGCAGGATCCGCTCGGCCACCTCGTGCCAGGTCGGCGGCACGATCGGGGCGAAGCGGCCGAAGGCGAGCGCGGCTTCGGCCGCCGCGCGCAGGTTCGCCTCGTCGACCGTGGAGTATCCGAACCGGTAGGCGAAGTCGCGCGCGGCCACCGCCGGACAGATGGCGGGAACGCCCGCCGCGCCGAACTGCGCGAGCTTCAACGACGTATCGGCGAGATAGGGCGATACTTTCGCCGGGTCATACGGTGCCACGCCGATGTCCGCGTATTCGATGTAGGGGCGCGTGTCGTTGAACGACATCTCGTTGTAGATCGTAAGGTTCTTGGCGGAAAGGCCGATCGCGCCTCGCCCCGCGCCGATCACGTGGACCTGCAGGTCGGGGCAGGCACGGCACAGCGCCATGATCGCGTCCGCATCGAACAGCATCGATCCGACGCTGACCGCGTTTCTACCGCCGCGATAGGGGTTGGCCATCGTGCTGGCGGGGGGCGGCTGAAAGCCCTGCTCGATATACCGCGTGTTCGCGCGCGGCCCGAAATCATCGAGCATGACGGGCGAAGGCACTCGGATCAGGTCGAACTCGGCGGCGGAGCGACGCAGGATCGTCGACAATTCGAGCGAACAACCGATCGTCTCAAGCCGATCCGCGGCGGCATAGACGGTCTTCGCGCGCGGATTCAACCGTTTGATCAGATCGAAATAGATCAGCGACAGCCCGCTTTCCAGGATGATGACATCGCTGCGCTGCACCCAGTCCTTCAACAGGCGGGGGGCCATCGCGGCGTGCAGCCACAGCCAGGCCCTCGCGAGGCGGCCGCCATCGATCGCCTTGATCCTGACCGGGTGGACGATCGTGCGATCGAGATACGATTCCACCCCGCCCGAACGATGCGGCGCGCCGCGCGGCCCGCGCACCCCGCGCCGGGGGTCCTTCTTGAGCCACGACAGAAAACTGTACCCGACCGAGAAGAAGCGGACCGGCCCTTGTTTCGCGAACTCGTCGGCGATGAAGTGGATGCTGGCCTTGCGCTTGCTGCGGTAATCGTGGCCCGACAGGATCAGGAAGTTGGAACCGGTCATCTCACGTCGCGCCGGCATGGCGGATACGCCCATGGCCGATGAAAGTACCACCTTCGATGGAGACAGCCGGCACGCGCGTGTCACCGCGAGGGTGGCGCGTGCTGTCAGCGACAGCCGCTATGGCTGATCGGGCCATCGACGCTTCCTCCTACGGATACCGACGCTTATGAGACCCCCTGCTATTGTCAAGCTCAAGCGCCGGCGGCGCGTCGAGCATTTGTTGCATTGCGGGAGAAAGCGCCGCGAGCCTTGGCGATGGCGGTTAGCCGGCGCCGCACCGGGACATCGATCAGCCGCGAAACGATCAGAGCGACTGCCGCGGCGATAGCGATGGCGATGGCCGCGAACGCAATCGGCGGCAGCGCCCTGAGAACCGGCAACAGCGCGAGGTGCTTGACTGCGCGCAGGATCGGCTGGTGGATGAGGTAGAACGGATAGCTAAGTTCACCCAGCAGAACGAACAGCCGAGGCGAAGCGGCTCCGTCGGCGTTGGCGCCAAGTACAACGACGAGCGGAAACACGACCGCGATGCAGATCAGGTCGTACAGCCATCCAATCATTCACTCACCCCCCCCCCCCCACCCCCCCCCACCCCCACACACCCAACCCAACAACAC
>CAXSZV010000002.1:0-34384 GCA_964242815.1 uncultured Novosphingobium sp. | reverse complement strand
GGGCGCGGGCCCCAATCACAACAACGAGGGAAAAACCAACCCGACGCAAGCAAAGGTCTAACCCCCCCCCTTTTCCCCCCCCCCCCCCCCCCCGGAATCACCATCATCGCTATAAGCAGCAACATCGGCAGCGCGGCGTTGATCCGCCGGCGCGTTCGGTACAGTCTCATCTGATAGATCACGACGCCGATCAGGAACGGCAACGCGACCCGCGCGAAACCGGCCAGGAAACTGCGCCAATCGTCCGATCCGATGTGATGGACGCCGCCGAACGCAACGGCGGCCCACACGAGCGCCGCGAACGCCGGGACCAGGAGAACCTTGAACAGCGTCGCGCCCGCGCGTCGCGCCAGCCCTGCATAAACCCCGTTCGCGACGACCTCGAAGAACAGCGACCAGATCGGGTTGTTCACCGGATAGGCCTGAAGCCCGAACAACAGGCCTGCGGGGAGCAGGCAGGCGGTCAGCGCGCCCAGCGCGGCCCCGCGCGCCAGGAACGACAGCTGCTTGGGCTCCCCGCCGAGAAACACCAGCGTCCCCAGCGCCGATCCGATGACGATCAGCGGCCAGAGCCGGATTATGCGACGCACGAGGAAATCGCCGACCCCCATATCGCTGCGCAGCCGCTCTTCATAGGCATAAGCGACGACGAAGCCGCTTAGGCAAAAAAAGAAATCGACCGCCAGATAGGCGTGGCCGAAATCCTTATGACCCAACAGGATTTGGCTGGCGTGCAGGCACCCCACCAAAAGCGCGGCGATCCCCCGCATGGCATCGAGCGCGACAAAATGGCGCTTGCCTTCCGCAGCCGTCACCGCGCCCGGCGCGCCCTCGTCGATGCCGGCAGCACCGCCCATATCTGCCATGTAACGTACTCGTGCAAACCCGATCTGCACGATCACGCCGCTTTAACGTCGATCAAGCTCAATGCGATGTGCTGCACTGCAATCGAGAGGAGTCGGTCGAACCAGACAGCGGTCGAGCGCCGATCCAAATCCGAGACGCGCCTATCGCCGGACGGCTCGCCCTGCCAGAACGTCCGCATGACCCGAGGCACCATCCATATCGGCACCGGCGGCTGGACCTATCCGCCGTGGCGCGACAACTTCTATCCCGCCGGGCTGCCGCAGGCGCGCGAGCTTGAATATGCGGGCGCGCGTCTGACGGGAATCGAGATCAACGCGACGTTCTATAGCCGCCAGAAACCCGCGAGCTTCGCCAAGTGGCGCGATGCGGTGCCGTCGGGGTTCGTCTTCACGCTGAAGGGATCGCGCTATTGTACCAACCGTCGCGCGCTGGGCGAGGCGGGGGAGGGCGTCGCCAACTTCGTCGCGCAGGGCATCGTCGAGCTGGGCGACAAGCTCGGCCCGATCAACTGGCAGCTTGCCGCGACCAAGCGCTTCGACCCGCAAGAAATCGCCGCGTTCCTGGCGCTGCTGCCGGCCGCGCACGAAGGCGTCGCGTTGCGTCACGCGATCGAGGCGCGGCATCAAAGCTTTGCCGATCCTGTGTTCTTCGCGCTGGCGCGCGAGGCGGGGGTGGCGGTGGTGGTGGCCGATGCCACGAAGTACGCGTGCTTCGACGAGCTGACCGCGCCGTTCGTCTACGCGCGGTTGCAGAATGCGCGCGCCGACCTCGCGATCGGCTATCCCGACGCCGAGCTCGATGCCTGGGCGGGGACAGTCGCCGGTTGGGCGGAGCACGGCCGCGAGGTGTTCGCCTATTTCATCAACGGCGCGAAGGAACGCGCGCCAGCCGCCGGGATGGCGCTGATCGATCGACTGGGCTCCGACTACCCTGTCTGATCTGCGCGTACCACCGGACCGATGCTCGACTTCGCGGCGCTTGACTTGGGGGCGCTCTTCGCGCAGAGGCGCGTCCTGATTGCAGCCCTTGAGGCCGCGGTCGTCCGTCCAAGACCGCTGGCGCGGGCTCCGGCCCGCTTAATTTCCAGCCTAGACGGGGACAGGTTCTTCGGCTCGCCGCACGCGACGGGCCTTGCCGCCGCGGGGGCTGACCCGGGCGCGGCTCCTTCCCCATCGCTGGACTTTTCGTGCGCGCCGGCAGCGGCGTCGCGGATCGAAGCCGGCCGCGCGGGGACGCTTCCCGCATGACCATAAGGAAGGAATACGCATGGATCGTTCGCAGAAAGCCGAATCGGTCGCGTCGCTGAACGCGGTGTTTGGCGCGGCGGGCGTGGTGGTCGTCACGCGCAACCTCGGCATGAGCGTCGCGCAGTCGACCGACCTGCGCACGCGGATGCGCGATGCGGGCGGGAGTTACAAGGTCGCGAAGAACCGCTTGGCGAAGCTCGCGATCGGCGAGACCAAGTATACCGGGCTCGACGCGATGCTGACCGGGCCGACCGGCCTTGCCAGTTCGGTCGATCCGGTCGCGGCGGCCAAGGTCGCGGTCGATTTTGCCAAGACCACCGACAAGTTCGAGATCGTCGGCGGATCGATGGGGACGCAGGTCCTCACCCCCGAAGGCGTGACCGCGCTCGCCTCGATGCCCTCGCTCGACGAGCTTCGCGCCAAGGTCATCGGCCTCGTGCAGGCCCCCGCGACCAAGCTCGCGCAACTCACCACCGCGCCTGCGGCCAAGCTGGCGCGCGTGTTCGCCGCCTATGCCGACGCCGCGGCTGACCGCGACGCCGCCTAATTCAAGCAACCTATCGCCGGCAGCCGCCGGTCCGTACCATCTGGAGTGACTATCATGGCCGACATCGCCAATCTCGTTGAAGAACTCTCGAAGCTGACCGTCCTCGAAGCGGCCGACCTCGCCAAGGCGCTCGAAGAGGCGTGGGGCGTCTCCGCCGCCGCCGCCGTCGCGGTCGCGGCGCCATCGGGTGGTGGCGACGCCGCCGCGCCGGTCGAGGAAAAGACCGAATTCGACGTCATCCTGACCGGCGACGGCGGCAAGAAGATCCAGGTCATCAAGGAAGTCCGCGCGATCACGCAGCTTGGCCTCACCGAAGCCAAGGCGCTGGTCGAAGCCGCCCCCAAGGCGATCAAGGAAGGCGTCAACAAGGCCGAGGCCGAGGACATCAAGGCCAAGGTCGAAGCCGCCGGCGGCACCGTCGAGATCAAGTAAGTACGAGACCACGGTATGCCCAGCCCAATCTAGACTGGCTTTGTAGAGTTGGGCGGCTCTCGCGAGGGCCGCCCTTCTTGTATCGTTCACGCTCGCTTTGCGGCGGACGCCGGTGCGGTGTAGTCTAGACCATGGCATCGGAACAGGCGATCTCGCGACTGCGCGAGCAGGCGCGTGCTGCGGCGCGTGGAGGTGATCAACGCTCGGCGGAGCAGGCTTGGCGCGCGCTTACCGCCGCGCGTCCGAGCGATCCCGAAGCCGCGAACGCGCTTGGCAATCTGGCTTTGGCAAAAGATGCGGCGGCCGATGCGCGACGCTGGTTCGAGATCGCGCTTGCCGCCGATCCCGCGCAACCCGCGTTGCTGTTCAACTTTTCGGCGGCGGCTCGTGCCGAAGGCGATCTTGTCGCCGCGATCGACGCGCTCGATCGCGCGCTGGCGATCGATCCCTATTTTGTTCAGGCGCTGTTCCAGAAGGGCGTGCTGATCGACCAGGCAGGCGACCCGCGAGGGGCAGCGCGTGTGTTCCGCGATTTTCTGGATACGGTCCCGACCGAAGTCGCCGACGACCCGCGTTTCACCGCGCCGCTCACGCGCGCGCGCGAGGCGGTCGCCGCCGATGACCGACAGTTGCTGGCCCGGATCACGCGGGAGGCGGCCAAGCCAAGCCGCAACGTCGGCGCGGCGATCGCACATCTTACCGGCGCGGCGCCGCTCTACCGCTCCGAGCCGACGTTTCTGACCTTGCCAGAGTTACCGTCGATCCCGTTCATCGATCGTGTGGAGGTGCCGTGGCTGGCCGAGCTCGAAGCCGGGTTCGTGGCGATCCGGGACGAGGCGGTGGCACTGATGAGCGGCAAAGCGGGTAGTGACGATGGCTTTGTGCCTTACGTCGCCAATCCGCCAGGGACTCCGTTGAACCAGTGGGCCGCGCTTGACCACAATCGTGATTGGGGCGCGTTCTTTCTTTGGCGACACGGCGAGGAGAACACGGCCAACCAATCGCGCATGCCCCGCACGACCGCGTTGCTGCGCCGGCTACCGCTGCTGACGCTCGACGGCCGTGCGCCCAATGCATTCCTGTCGGCGCTCGCGCCGCGTACGCGTATTCCGCCGCATACCGGCGTTACCAACGCGCGCGTCACCGTACACCTGCCGTTGATCGTTCCGGATGGCTGCATGTTCCGGGTGGGTCCCGAGACGCGCGCGTGGCGCGAGGGCGAGGCGTGGGCATTCGACGACACGATCGAACACGAGGCGTGGAATGATAGCGAGCTGCCCCGCCTGATCCTGATCGTCGACGCCTGGCATTCCCGCCTCGACGCGGCGGAACGCGAAGACCTGACCCGTGTGCTGTCCGCCTACGACGCCCACTACGGCCGCCGCCGCGCGGCGGGTGACGAGTTGTAACCTTCGCCTGCCAACGCAAAGGGCGCCGGACCGAAGCCCGACGCCCCTTTTTAGTTCAGAGCCGATAGATCAGAAGAACTTGAACGTCACACCCGCATGGAAGTAGCGGCCCAGCGGATCATACGTCGCTGGGAATGTGTTGCCACTGTTCTGCGTCGTGCCGCCGTAGTCATTGCCGACCACTGGCGGGTTGACGTCGCCGATATTGTCGACGCCGAGGCGGAAGTTGAAATCGTCGCTTATTTTAAAGCGGACGTTGAGGTCGAAGTAGCTGACCGGCTTGATCCGTGGCACCACGAAATCGCTGGCGCTCTGAAAGTTATAACCAACGTCGCCAGTAATGGTATCGTTGGTCAGCTTGCCGATGTAGCGCCATGTCAGTTGGATTAGCGCCTTTTTGTATTCAAGGCCGGTGGTCTGGACAAACGCCAACCTCGGTTGAGTATCTTGACAGGTCTTACCGACTAACCCCGCGCAGTTATACGTGCGCAGAACACTCGCGTACTGAAAATTGTTCTCCAAAGTGTATGTCAGGTTAATGCCAAGCAAGAGCCGCGTATCGGTCATCACTTCGGTATTATAGTTGGCGGCAATGTCGATACCACGCGATTGGATCAAGCCAATGTTACGCTTAGACGAATCGACGCCATACTTGAAGTCACCTTCGAGCGAGCCATCGCCCTGGTTACGCTTGATTAACGAGCAGAATAGGCCGTTGGGGTCGCGCTGCGCATAATAGCACGCGTCGAGAATGGCTTGCTCCGGTGTCGCTAGGATCGCCTTCTTTACCTTGATATCATAATAATCGATCGAGGCGGTGAAGCCGCGCAGGAATGGCGGCGTAAAGACCCCGCCGATGGTCAGGGTGTCCGCTTTTTCGGGCACTAGGTTGGGGTTACCACCGGAGAAATTGTTGACCTGCCCCGAAGTTGGCTGCGGGATGTTGCCGACCAAGTTGGCGGCGATGCCGCCGCCGACGGTCCGGCAAAGCTGGGTCAACGTGGTATCGGTGGCTTTGTATGTTCCGGCAGCGCATGGATCGAACAACGCGTCGCCGGTGCCCGAGGTCGCCGGCTGGCCGATTTCCTGCAGGTTGGGTGCGCGCACGGCCCGTTGGTACATCGCCCGGATCATCACCGATCGATCGATTTGCCAGTTGGCCCCAGCCTTGTAAGTGAAGTTATTGAAGCTATTACGATATTGGGTGAAGCCCTGGTCCAACGTGCTCAGATAGACCTTCGTCGCATTGTGATAACTTGAGTAACGAAAGCCGCCTTCGACGCCGAGTGATTGGAAGAACGGACGATCGGCCAGAATCGGCACGTTCACTTCGCCGTAGACTTCCTTCACGTCGAAATTGGCTTTGACGATAGACGATGCGCCGTAACCGACCGCATTGCCCTGAATGTAGTTGTCGTCGGGAAGGTTGAACGCTTTTTCCTTACGATATTCGACGCCAAGCGAGAACGCCGCTGGATGCCCATCGACGAAACCGAACGGCAAATCGCCATTGACGAAGCCGCCAGCGACGATCTGCTGATTGGTATCCTTTTCGGAAATCGAGAACTTGATGAAATTTGCAGCGGCCGGGCTAAGCGTCCCGAGACCGTATATATTGGCGGGCACGCATCCGCCTGAAGGATCGGTGCACTGGGGTCCATTCGGACCGTTCACCACAAGCAGCGCCTGCTGCAGCTTCGTCAGCGAAACGTCGTTGAGAAAAGCTTGGTTGCGGATCGACTTGCCGTATTGGCCGAATATTTGCCAATGGAGCTGTTTGTTGGCCCCGAAATCACCCTTCAGCCCGACGACGCCTTGGTAGGCTTCGCTGTCGTAGGCCGAAGCCCGTGGCCCAAGTTCGGTGATGCGGCGGCGGACCCCGACGCTGACGATGCCATCACCCGCGACTTTGTCCACGCCTTTGCCATCATCTCCGGGGCCGGTGTCGGAAAGCGCGAGGATCGCGCGCGCGCCGGCGGTTTGCGGATAGATGGCGGGATTGAGGTAAGGGTTCGTCAGATAGTTGATATCAAACGTCAGTCCGAAGGTGCCCGACGAACCAATCTCGGTGCGTATCTTCGACTTGCCGTAGGTGCCCCGCGCGAAGAATTCTACGTTGTCGGTCAACTCATAGTCGGCAAGCACCGTCGCTGTGTATTTCTCCTGCGGAACCTGCAATAGATTCTGCGGATTGAAGTTGAAGGAATCGCGATCGGAGTCGTAAGGCAGAAAGCCACCGCTGGTAAATGTATACCGCCCGAGGGCAGTTTGCAGAGAGCCGAACTCGTTCGTAGACGAACCACCTGATGAGAAATCCGCCGCCGCCAAGGCGAACGTCGAATAGTTGCGCTGGCCCTGCGTGACCTTGGCGGTCTTGGTATAGGTGCCGCTGGCAATCAGGTGGCCTCGGTCACCGAGCTTGATGCCGGCGGTCAGCGAGGCATAATGCTGGGCGCCATCACCGCGCTGGCTGATGCCTAGGTTGGCATCGCCCTGGATGCCGACGAAATCGTGATCGAGCACGAAGTTGACGACGCCGGCAACCGCGTCCGACCCGTAGACCGCCGAGGCGCCCCCGGTGACGATGTCGACGCGCTTGATCAACGCCGAAGGAATCATGTTGAGATCGACGATGCCTTGTGCGTCATAAGGCACGAAGCGCTGGCCATCGACCAGCACTAGAGTGCGCACCGCGCCAAGGCTGCGCAGATTGATGGTCGCGACACCTTCGTTGCCGTTGTTGTTGTTCTGACCGACGCTGGGAACCGCTTGAGGGATTTGACGCAGGAACTCTTCAACGCCAGGCTTGCCCGACAGTCGCAGTTGATCGGCGGTCACCACATTGACGGGGCTGGCCGAGGTCAGATCGGGACGCGCGATACGCGAACCGGTGACGACAATGGCGGATGGGTCTTCGTTGTGTACGGTCGCGTCACTTATGCCGGCCGCAGTGTTGTCGTCCGCCGTGGAACCGATAATCCCGGTATTGTCCGGGGTCGATCCGACCGGGTTAGGCGTCTGCGCGTATGCCGGAACCGACAGTGTTGCGACGGCGAACGCAAGCGGCGCCGCGCCCGCGCGGAGGTTAAATAACTTAGTCTGCACGTGATGCGTCCCCTTGAACCGGTGCACGCGAAGCGCACCGTCGCCAGGCTCCGGCTCGGAGGACATGCGATCAGCAGATGATAGCCCTCGCCCCCCCGAATTCAGAGCGAATGCCCAATCATTTCCTAAGCTTCAGGGTTGAGCAAGCTTAGCACCAGAGCGCGCAATATTTTTGTCATGCGTGTGGCCTATCCGCCACTGTGGCGAAGTTTTATTTGCAACGGAGCGTTGCCTAAAAGCGAAGGCATCTCTCAATCGAGGTTGGGCCGCAGCCACCGCTCCACGCTCGCCACGTCCATGCCGCGCCGCACCGAGTAATCCTCGACCTGGTCGCGGCCGATGCGCGCGACGCCGAAGTACTGGCTTTCGGGATGCGCGAAGTAGAAGCCCGATACGGCGGATGTCGGCAGCATCGCCTGGCTTTCGGTCAGCGTCAGGCTCGCCGTTTCGCCCGCGTCGAGCAGATCGAACAGGATCGGCTTCAGCGTGTGGTCGGGGCAGGCGGGATAGCCGGGGGCAGGGCGGATGCCGCGGTATTGCTCGCGGATCAACGCCTCGTTGGTCAGCTGCTCACCCGGCGCATAGCCCCATAAGGTCGTGCGCACGTGGCGGTGCAGCGCTTCGGCGAACGCCTCGGCGAAGCGATCGGCGAGCGCTTTCAGCAGGATGTCGTTGTAATCGTCGTGCGCGGCCTGAAAGCGCGCGAGGTGCGGCTCGATGCCGTGAATGCCGACCGCGAAGCCGCCGATCCAGTCGGGCTCGGTATCGATGAAGTCCGCAAGGCAGAAGTTCGCGCGCGTGCGGCTCTTGCGGATCTGCTGGCGCAGGAAGGGGATGCGGATGTCCTCCCCCGCATGGGCAGGGGGACCATCCGCGGGATGGGGAAGGGGATTGGCCTCCGGCACGGCCGTCGCGCCTAGCGGAGAGTCCCCTCCACCACCTGCGGCGGTCCCCTTCCCCGCTTGCGGGGAGGACAGCAGCACATCGTCGCCATCGCGGCGGCAGGGCCACAAGCCGCAGACGCCGCGCGCGGTCAGCCACTTCTCGTCGATGATCCGCGCCAGCATCGCCTGCGCATCGGCCCACAGCCCGCGCGCGCTTTCGCCGACCACCGCGTCGTCGAGTATCGCAGGATAGGTGCCGGCGAGCTCCCAGGCGCGGAAGAACGGCGTCCAGTCGATGATCCTGGCGAGATCGGCGAGGTCCCAGTCGGCGAACACGTGCCGGCCGGGCTGCAGCGGCGCGGGGGGCTTGTCGGCCATGTCGGGCTTGAAGCCGTTCGCGCGCGCCTCCGCCAGCGGAACGAGGCCGCTCGCCTCGCGTCCGCTGCGCGCCTCGCGCACCGCTTCGTAATCGTTCGCGGTGCTCTCGATGAACCCGCTCGCCTGCGTGTCGGACAGGAGCTGCGAGGCGACGCCGACCGCGCGGCTCGCGTCGAGCACGTGCACCACCGGGCCCTCATAAGCCGGATCGATGCGCAGCGCGGTGTGCACGCGGCTGGTGGTCGCGCCGCCGATCAGCAGCGGCAGCCGCATCTCGGCGCGCTGCATCTCTTCGGCGACGGTCACCATCTCGTCGAGCGAAGGCGTGATCAGCCCCGACAGCCCGATGATGTCGGCATCGTTCTCGTTCGCCGCCTGGAGGATCGCGGGCCAGGCGACCATCACGCCGAGGTCGATCACTTCGTAACCGTTGCACTGGAGCACGACGCCGACGATGTTCTTGCCGATATCGTGGACGTCGCCCTTGACCGTCGCCATGACGATCCGGCCTTTCGCCTTCGCGCCGGGTTCCTTCGCCGCCTCGATGAAGGGGATCAGGTGCGCAACCGCCTTCTTCATCACGCGCGCGGACTTGACGACTTGCGGCAGGAACATCTTGCCGCTGCCGAACAGGTCGCCGACGACGTTCATGCCGTCCATCAGCGGGCCCTCGATCACCTCGATCGGACGCGCCATGCCCTGCCGCGCTTCCTCGGTATCCTCGACCACGTACATGTCGATGCCCTTGACCAGCGCATGTTCGAGCCGGCGGACGACATCCCAGCCGCGCCATTCCTCGGCCGCCTTTTCGGCCACCACGTCGCGGCCCTTGTAGGTTTCGGCGACCGCGATCAGCCGTTCGGTGGAGGTCAGACCGTCCTCGCCGACGCCCGGCCGGCGCATCAGGATCACGTCCTCGGCCGCCTCGCGCAAGGGGCCGTCGATCTGGTCGTAGACGTCGAGTTGCCCGGCGTTGACGATGGCCATGTCGAGCCCGGCGGGGATCGCATGGTAGAGAAAGATCGAGTGCATCGCGCGACGCACCGGCTCGTTGCCGCGAAAGCTGAACGACAGGTTCGACAGCCCGCCCGAGAAGTGCACGTGCGGGCAGCGCTCGCGGATCTCGGCCACCGCCTCGATGAAGTCGAGCCCGTAGCGGTCGTGCTCCTCGATGCCGGTGGCGACCGCGAACACGTTGGCATCGAAGATGATGTCCTCGGGCGGGAAGCCGATGCCGACAAGCAGCTGGTACGCGCGCTCGCAGATCGCGATCTTGCGCGCTTTGGTGTCGGCCTGGCCGGTTTCGTCGAACGCCATGACGACGACGGCCGCGCCATAGGCCATGCATTTGCGCGCCACGTCGAGGAACGGCGCTTCGCCTTCCTTCATCGAGATCGAATTGACGATCGGCTTGCCGCTGACGCACTTCAGCCCCGCCTCGATCACGCTCCATTTGGAGCTGTCGATCATCACGGGCACGCGCGCGATGTCAGGCTCGGCGGCGATCAGCTTGAGGAACGTGGTCATCGCGTGGTGCGCGTCGAGCAGCCCCTCGTCCATGTTGACGTCGATCACCTGTGCGCCGTTATCGACCTGGCTGCGCGCGACCTCGACCGCGCGGGTGTAGTCCCCGGCGAGGATCAGCTTCTTGAACGCGGCGCTGCCGGTGACGTTGGTACGTTCGCCGATATTGACGAAACGGGCGGAGGCGGAAGTGTTCATCTGCAACTCCCCCCTCCCGCTTGCGGGAGGGGACGGGGGTGGGTTATTTTTTCTGAGGTTGCCGCCTGGATCGGCCCACCCCAACCCCTCCCGCAAGCGGGAAGGGAGTATTAAGCCGCCATCGTGAACGGCTCCAGCCCCGCCAGTCGCGTCACCGTCGGCGGCACCGGCAGCTTGCGTGGGCTCAGGCCCTGCACCGCGCGCGCCATCGCGGCGATGTGCGCGGGGGTCGAGCCGCAGCAGCCTCCCAGGATGTTGACCTGGCCCGCGTCGGCCCACTCCTTGACGAGGCTCGCGGTCGTCTCGGGCAGCTCGTCGTAGGCGCCGAGCTCGTTGGGCAGGCCGGCGTTCGGATAAACCATGATCAACGTGTCGGCGATCTCGCTCAGCACCTTCACGTGCGGGCGCAGCTGCGTTGCGCCGAACGAGCAGTTGAGGCCGATCGTCACCGGCTTGGCGTGCCGCACCGCGTGCCAGAACGCCTCGACCGTGTGGCCCGACAGGTTCCGGCCGCTGAGGTCAGTCAGCGTCATCGACAGCATGATCGGCACTTCGCGGCCGAGCTCCTGCTCCAGCCGCTTCACGCTCATGATCGCGGCCTTGGCGTTCAGCGTATCGAACACTGTCTCCACCAGCACGAAATCCGCGCCGCCCTCTACCAGCGCGACCGCCTGTTCGTGGTAGACGTCGACCAGCGTATCCCAGTCGATCTCACGATAGCCCGGATCGTTGACGTCGGGGCTCAGCGACAGCGTCTTGTTGGTCGGGCCGATCGCGCCGGCGACGAACCTCGGCCGGCCGTCCTTTGCCTGATATTCATCGGCGATCGAGCGCGCGAGCCGCGCCGAGGCGAGGTTGATGTCGCGCACCAGATGCTCGGCGGCGTAATCGGCCTGGCTGATGCGATTGGCCGAAAAGGTGTTGGTCTCGGCGATATCGGCACCCGCCTCGAAATACGCGCGGTGAATCGATTCAGGGATCTCGGGCTTGGTCAGCGCGAGGATGTCGTTATTGCCCTTGGCGTCCTTGGCTAGCCCGAGGTCGCCCGCATAGTCGGCTTCGGATAACTTGAAGTTCTGGATCTCGGTGCCGAACGCACCGTCGGTAATGAGGATGCGCGTCGCTGCCTGGGCGAGGAGGGATTGGCGCGGGGTCATCGTTGATGTCCTCCCCGGCGTGCCGGGAGGGGGAGGACATTTGCGTCGCTCATCATCCTATCTCCTTCGGCCGCACGCCGAGCATGTGGCAGATCGCGTAGGCCTGATCCGCCTTGTTGAGCGTGTAGAAGTGGAAGTCGCGCACCCCGCCCTGATAGAGCCGCTGGCACAGATCGGCCGCGACGCTCGCGGCGACAAGCGCGCGCGGGCCGGGGCGGTCGTCGAGCCCGGCGAACATCGCCTCCATCCAGCCCGGAATCTCGGTGTTGCCCGACATGCGGCGGATCGCGGCGAAGCTCGTCACCGGCATGATCCCAGGAAGGATCGGCGCGTCGATGCCCGCCGCCAGCGCGCGATCGAGGAAGCGGAAATAGGCGTCGGTCGAGAAAAAGAACTGGCTGATCGCGCGGCTCGCACCGGCGTCGAGCTTGCGCTTCAGGTTATCGAGGTCGTGCGCCGCGCTTGCCGCTTCGGGGTGCACTTCGGGATAGGCGGCGACCGATATCTCGAAATCGTGCTGCACCTTCAGCCCCGCGACCAGCTCGGCCGCGCTCGCATAGCCATCGGCATGCGCGACGAAGCGCCCGCCGGCTTCGGGCGGCGCATCGCCGCGCAGCGCGACGATATGGCGCACGCCGTCGTCCCAATATTGCCCGGCGATCTCGGCGATCTCGGCCTTCGATGCGCCGACGCAGGTCAGGTGTGCGGCGGGCGGCAGCTTCGTCTCGCGCGCGATCCGCGCGACCGTCGCATGCGTGCGCTCGCGTGTGGTGCCGCCCGCGCCGTAGGTCACCGAGACGAATTCGGGCGCGAGGGGGCTAAGCGTCTCGATCGCGTCCCACAGTTGCTCGTCCATCTTCGCGGTCTTGGGCGGGAAGAACTCGAACGAGGTCGTGATATCGCCGGGCATCGTCGCGAATGCAGGTACTGGCGCTGGTATCGGCGCGGGCGCGTCGACGTGCGACAGGGTGGCGTCGAGCAGCACGGTCATTGCAGCGCCGCCCCCGCCATATCGCCTCGCGCATCGAGCTTGCGCCCGGTCCAGATCATCACGTCGAGCGGCCGGCCCGAATGCGTGCCGGGCAGCGCGATCGCCGGATCGGCGGCGAACCCCGCGCCGCCGAGCAGCGTGATCATCTGCGGGTCGGAAAAGCCCAGCCGCGCATGCGCATGCAGATCGCGCAGCTCCTCGCGATCGTGCGCGGCGAAGTCGACCACCGCGACGCGTCCGCGCGGCCGTGTGACCCGCGCCGCTTCGGCGAGCGCCGCCTCGGGCGCCTGCGCATAGTGGAGCACCTGATGGAATACGAGCGTGTCGAAGCTTTCGTCGGCGAACGGCAGCGCGATAAAATCGCCTTGCACCAGGTCGACGCTGCGTGCCGGAAACCGCTGCAGCCGAGTGCGCGCGATGCGCAGCATCTCGGGGCTCTTGTCGAGCGCGGTCACGTGGCTGGCGCGGTCCGCGAACAGCTCGGCGATGC
Organism: uncultured Novosphingobium sp.; assembly: GCA_964242815.1. Classification (GTDB taxonomy): domain Bacteria; phylum Pseudomonadota; class Alphaproteobacteria; order Sphingomonadales; family Sphingomonadaceae; genus Novosphingobium. The sequence continues at coordinate 21,155 of CAXSZV010000002.1, read as the reverse complement.
GCCCGGTGCCGGTGCCGACGTCGAGCATCGCGCCGATCCCGCCCGCGAGCGCGCCGGTCAGCGCGGCCTCGACCGGCTCGTCGGGCGAATGCAACGAGCGCAGCGTGTCCCATTGCTCGGCATGGCGGGCGAAATAGCTTTCGGCGGTCGCTTCGCGCGCGGTCCGGATTGCGGCGAGCCGCTCGCGATCACCCGCGCAATGCGCGGCAAAGCCGCGATCCTCGGCCTCGGCCGTCGCGATCAGCGCGACCGCCGCAGATGCGAGCGAAGGCGACCGCTCAGCGGATGGCCCGCGCTGGCCGACCGCGCTCTTGAGGAACACCCAACTGCCTTCCTTGCGGCGCTCGGCAAGCCCTGCATCGCAAAGGATACGCACGTGGCGCGACACGCGCGGCTGGCTCTGCGCAAGCACTTGCGCCAGTTCGCCGACCGCCAACTCCATATGCGCGAGCAGCCGCATGATCCGCAGGCGAGTCGGATCGGCGAGCGCGCGCAGCAGGGGATCGATCCGCATGAACCGTCATATAAAGATATCTTTATATGTAGGCAAGCGGCGGATGTCCTCCCCAGCGCTTGGGAAGATCCGAGCGCCGCTACTTCCCGCAGTAGACGATCGCGGCGATCACGCTGATGGTGTCCTGTGGATCGCGGATCTTGATGCTGTCCATGCCCAGCTTCTCCTTGGGAGCATAGTCGTTGCCGCCGGGGAAGATCGCGTCGCCGATGAACAGCATCGTGTCGAGCGCGAAGCCGCTGTGCTCGGCGAGCCGCTGCATGCCGTACGCCTTGTCGACGCCTTCGCGCGTGATGTCGATCGAGGTCGCGCCGCCCATGTTGATCGCCAGGCCCGGCAGCCGCTGCTTGAGGTCCGCCTGGATTACCTTGCGCTTGGCGAAGTCGGGATCCCAGTGCTCCTTCTCCTCGATAGGGGCCTGCTGGCCGAGCGCGGAGAACGTGATCTGGCTGCCGCGATCTTCGATCCGCTCGCCCCAGGTCTTCTCGGGCTTCTGCCCGGTCGCCTCGAGGCTGGCGTTGAACGCGTCGATGATCTTTTTCTTTTCCTCGTCGCTGAACAGTTCGGCATAGACCGCGCCCCACTTGCCGTCGCGGAACGTATAGAGCTTGGTGCCCGTGGTCGGCATCAGCCACAGCTTCGACAGGTCGGCGCGTTCGGGCAGGCGGCTCGCCACCTGCTTGTCGAACTGCGGCCAGTCGCCGCCCGAGATCACCGCCACGTCGGCGACGCCGAGCAGGTCGGCGAGCGCGTTGGCCATGTCATCCTTCAACGGCTGCTTGCTTTCCGCCAGCGTGCCGTCGAGGTCGAATGCTACGAGCTGCTTCATGCGTGGGCCCCTTCCGCCGTGATGCCCGCGCATTGGCGCAGCGACAAGACACGCGCAAGTCGTCGTATCCTCCCCCAGCAGGCTCGGGGGGAGGATCAGATGCGCTGCATGCTTTCGCGCTCGGGCCGCTTGCTGCTAGGCTCCATCGCATGACCCCCGATCCCGGCCAGGCCTCGCTGCTTCACGACGCGCCGCTGCTGCTCGGCGCGGCGCTCGCGTTCGTGCTGTTGTTCCGCCGACTGGGGCTCGGCGCGACGCTCGGCTATCTGATGGCGGGCGCGGTGCTGGGACCGCATCTGCTCGGATTGGTCGGCGACGCGGAGGCCAAGATCGGCGTCGCCGAGCTCGGCATCACATTGTTGCTGTTCCTGGTCGGGCTCGAGCTCAACCCCACGCGGCTGTGGCAGATGAAGCGCGACATCTTCGGGCTCGGGCTGCTGCAGGTCGGGCTGTGCGGCGCGGCGATCGTCGGCGTGATCTTCGTAGGCACGCAGTTCAGTGGCGCGGCGGCGATCGCGCTGGGCCTGCCGCTGGCGTTGTCTTCGACCGCGCAGGTCCTGCCGCTGCTGCAATCGTCGGGGCGCCTGCGTACGCCGTTCGGCGAGCGCGCGTTCGCAATCCTGCTGTTCCAGGACCTGTCGCTGATCCCGCTGATCACGATCATCGCGACGATGAGCCGCAATCCCGCGGACATCAAGGGCCCGCCCGGGTGGGAGCTGGCGCTCCACACCATCGCCGCGATCGTTGGGCTGATCGCGGCCGGACGCTTCCTGATCCGCCCGCTGTTCCGGCTGATCGGCAAGCTGGGCGAGCGCGAGCTGTTCGTCTTCGCCGGCCTGTTCACCGTGATCGCTGCGGCGGCGGTAATGGAGGCGTTGGGGCTGTCGACCGCGCTCGGCGCGTTCATCGCCGGCGTGATGCTCGCCGACACCCCCTATCGTCACGAGCTTGAGGCCGACGTCGAGCCGTTCCGCTCGGTGCTGCTCGGATTGTTCTTCCTCGCGGTCGGCATGATGCTCGATCTGCACGCGATCGCCGAGCGGCCGGTGTTCGTACTCGGCATGGCGCTGGCAGTGATCGTCGCCAAGGCCGCGATCATCACCGCGATCGGGCTGGCGTTCAGGATGCGCTGGCGTAGCGCGCTCGCGCTCGGGCTGTTGCTGAGCCAGGGTGGCGAGTTCGGCTTCGTATTGTTCACGCAGGCGCAGAAGGCGCTCTTGGTCTCGCCCGACGCGGCGAGCATGTTCGGCGCGATCGTCACGCTGTCGATGGCGACGACGCCGTTCCTGATGCGCGCGACGCGCAAGCTTCGCGCGGAGCCGATCGTCAGGCAGGAGCGCGAGGGCCCTAAGGCCGACGGCGCCAATGCGCTGATCGTCGGCTATGGCCGCTTCGGCCAGACGGTCGCGCAGATGCTGAACGCGAGCAACATTCCGGTGACACTGATCGATACTGATACGGAGATGATCGACATCGCGCAGGGCTTTGGCGCGAAAGTCTACTTCGGCGACGGCACGCGGCTCGATCTGCTGCGCCAGGCGGGCGCCGCCGAAGCCGAGCTGATCATGTTCTGCATCGACGGCGATCAGCTGAGCGCCGATCTGATCGAAAGCGTGCACGGCGCGTTTCCCGAAGCGGCGATCTATGTGCGCGCGTTCGATCGGCGCGCGCTGCTCGCGCTACGCGGCTCGCCCGCGCGCTATGTCGTGCGCGAGGTGCTCGAATCGGCGGTGCGCATGGCGCGGCTCGCGCTCGAGGGGGCGGGCGTCGCGACCGAGGAGATCGATCGCGCCGAGGACATGTATCGTCGCCGCGACAAGGAGCGGCTGCGCGCGCAGTTCGAGACCGGCGATCTGACCGCGCTGCATGAGCGGATCATCACCGAGCCCGAGCCCGCGGGCGAGGATGTGGACGAACCGATTCCGCAACGGTCATGAGGGTGTCATCCGGTCCGATCATCCCAAGCGCTACTCCTATCCCCGACCGTCCTGAGCCTGTCGAAGGACGGCACTTCTTCGGCCGGGCACGCGATCAGGGCAGAAGGGCAGTCCTTCGACAAGCTCGGGATCGACGGTTTGGTTTCGGAAACTCGGTCCGCATGTCTTTACGCTTAATCTGTCCGCTTGCCGCCTTACCGCTCCTCGCCGCCTGCACAACGGTGGTGCCGCCATCGGCTCGGCCGCACGCCGCCGCCCCGCCAGCGCGCGACGCGATCGAGGTCGGCATCGTCGCGATCAACGATTTCCACGGCAACCTCGAGCCGCCGCGCCAGGCGGTGATCGCGCCCGACGGCCACGGCGGCGCGGTTTCGGTGCCCGCGGGCGGCGCGGCGTACCTTGCATCCGCGATCGACACGCTGCGCGCGAAGTATCCCAATCACCTGACCGTTTCGGCGGGCGACATGATCGGCGCGAGCCCGATCGCCTCGTCGCTCTTCCTCGACGAGCCGGCGGTCGAGGTGATGAACCGCATCGAGCTCGACTTCAACGCGGTCGGCAACCACGAGTTCGACCGTGGGCCCGACGAATTGCTGCGCGTCGCCAACGGCGGCTGCGCCAGGCTGACCGCGCGCCGCCCTTGTGCGCTCGAACGCTTTCGCGGCGCGCAGTTCCCGTTCCTGGCCGCCAACACGCTGACCGCCGACGGCCAGCCGCTGTTCGCGCCGAGCGGGCTCAGGAGCTTCGGCGCGGGCGCCAGCAGAGTAACGATCGGCGTGATCGGCGAGACGCTCAAGGGCACCGGCGAGCTGTCGACCGCCGCGAGCCGCGCGAAGCTGCACTGGGCCGACGAGGCTGACACCGCCAATGCGCTGGTCCCGGGCCTCAAGGCGGCGGGCGCGGACACCATCGTGCTGCTGATCCACCAGGGCGGGCGGACGAACATCGCGCCGCCGCGCGTGCCCGATCCCAACGGCTGCGACGGGCTCTATGGCGATATCCGGCCAATCGTCGACCGGCTCGATCCCCGGATCGAGGTGGTGATCTCCGCGCACACGCACTGGGCCTATATCTGCGACTACATCGCGCCCGGCCATGATCGGCCGGTGCTGCTGACCAGCGCGGGCCTGTGGGGCGAGATGGTCACCGACATCGCGCTCAAGTTCGATCCCGTCACGCATCGGCTGCTGACGCGCAGCGCGCACAACGTGATCGTCCAGTCGCCCGGCTATACTGGCGCCAGCGGGCCGAAGCCGAACACGCCGTTGTACCCGCGCTTCGTCGCGCGACCCGACATCGCCGAGTATGTCGCTAGATACGTCGCCGCCGCCGCGGCGGTGTCAGATCGCGTCGTCGGCCACGTCTCCGGCCCCGCGCCGAAGACCGAAGGCGCGCAAAGCAACACGGGCGGGCCGCTCGGCAGGCTGATCGCCGATTCGCAGCTTGGCGCCACCAGAGCGGCGGGCGCGCGGATCGCGTTCATGAACCCGTTCGGCGTGCGCACCTCGCTCGCGCCGAAGCCCGACGGGACCGTCACCTACGGCGCGGCCTACGCGGTCGAGCCGTTCAACAACGAACTGATCACGCAGACGCTGACCGGCGCGCAGATCGAGGCGATCCTCGAACAGGGCTTCGACGGCGACGGCCCCGAGCAGGTGCTCACGCCCTCGCAAGGCTTCGTCTATGCCTATGACCGCGCCCGCCCGGTGGGCAGCCGGATCGTGTCGATCACGCTCGACGGGCAGCCGATCGATCCGGCGCGCGGCTATCGCGTCACCACCAGCGAGTACCTCGCGAACGGTGGCGACAGCTTCACCGGCTTCACGCATGGCGGCGATCGCACGCGAGGGGCCATCGACCTCGAGGCGCTGATCGCCTGGCTCGCGGTCACCCCCACGCGCGCGGTGCCGACCGACGCGCGCGAGATCGATCACAGCCCCGCCGCACACGCGCAGGACCCCAATCGCGTCAGCCCGCCGGGCGTGCATTACTGACGCGCATGTCCTCCCCGCTGTCGCGGGGAGGACAACATCACCCGAACAGCCAATCGCCGAGCAGGCGCCCGAACGGAAAGGTGAAGAACCCGGCGACCAGCAGCGCGCCGATCACCAGCCCGCGTACCGCGCGGCGGTGGCGGCGGTGGTTGTGCGATCGGGCGGTCAGGACGATGATCGGCAGCAGCACCAGCACATAGGCGCTGATCAGGTGGATCAGGCTCAGGTGGCCGGGATGGCTGGTGCGGATCCAGAAGCTGAGCACAGCCGTCACCGCCAGCGATCCGACCCAGACGTACCCGAGCATCCGGTGCCGCGTCGTGCCGCGCGGATGCCATAATATCGCGGGGGTAAGCGCCAGCGCCAGCGCCATGGTCGCGAGGTGGACCCAGATCGTCCAAGAAACGCGCGACCATCCCGCATGACCGCGCGCGATCGCGGTCAGCACCACCGCGAGCATGACGAGCGACAGCCAGCCGAGCACGCGCTCGGTCCGATCGGGCGCGAGCGAAGGCCTGGTCAAGGCCCGCGCGGTGATCGCCGCGTCGATATCGGTCATCGCTCGAACCCCGCCCCATCCGGCCAAGACGGCGACGCCAGCCCCATGACCTTGAACAGGCACCCCATCTGATCGTCGGCGACAAGCCGGTCGCGAGCAATCGCGATGGCCTCGGCCTGATCGGGCACCGCCCCGGTCAGCGCGGAGGCACGCGCGCCGATCCCCAGCGCGGTCAGCCACGCGCCCTGCCGCGTCGTGCCCAGCAGCCGCGCGCCATGCGCCCGCGCCACCTCGCCGAGCATGGCGAAATCGACGTGCGCGGTGAGGTCGGCCTCACCCGGCGTCGCGAACGGATCGACCCGGGCGTGCGCGCGCACCGCTTGCAGCGTCGATCCGATGCGCGCGGTGACATGGCCGTAATCGATCACCAGCGCCGCGCCGCCGCTTACGCCGAGCCGCCGCGCAATCTCGGCCGTCACCGCCGCCGCGCCGGGGCAGGTCTCGATAATCGCGCCCTCGTCCGCGTCGCGGCGATCAACCGCCACCGCAGCGTCCATCGGCGTGCCCCCGGCGACGAAGGCGAACCGGTCTCCGTCGTCCGCGCCGCCAAGCCCGACCAGGCGTTCGCGCCAGCCCCGCGCGGTCCGCACCAGCTGGCGGATCGGCAGCGCGTCGAAGAACTCGTTGGCGACAAGCAGCATCGGGCCTTCGTCGGGGACGCCGCCGATATCCTCGTGCCAGGTCGCGGCGGGGATCACCGCGCGCTGAACGGCGCGAAGCTCGCGCGATGGCTCGACCAGGTGGATCGCGGGCACGAGACCCTGGCGCGCCATCACGCGCAGCGCGTCGCGCGCCAGCGATCCGCGCCCGGGACCGAGCTCGACATAGCGCGCGCCCGGCGGCCGGCCCGCGCGGTCCCAGATATCGACCAGCCACAGACCGACCAGCTCGCCGAACATCTGGCTGATCTCGGGCGCGGTGACGAAGTCGCCACCCCGGCCGTCATGGCCCCCGCCCAGCGGATCGCGGCTGTCATAATACCGCGCGTTCGCCTCGCCCATGAACTGCAGCAGGCTGATCGGCCCGTGCGTCGCGATCAGGCGTCGCAGCGATCGAGCCGGATCGCGCTCGCTCTCGGACGGATCGCTCACGCCGTTCGCGGCGCGTCCCGATCGATGGCGGCCTCATCGAGCCCGGCCATCGCCGCCGACGCGATCGGCGGGCGGATCAGCGCGCGCAGCACCAGGAACACGCCCAGCGCCATTAGCGGCACCGTCAGCCATTGGCCCATCGACAGTCCGGTCCGCGCGGCGAGCCCTTCAAGCTGCGCGTCGGGCTCACGGAAGAACTCGATTCCGAACCGCGCGACCGCGATGCCCAACGCGAACGCGCCGCACAGCAACCCCGGCCGGTATCGCGCGCGGGTCGCCCAGAACAAGCTCAGCATCACCACGATCATCGCCGCGCCCTCCAGCGCCGCTTCGTAGAGCTGGCTCGGATGGCGCGGCAGCGGTCCGCCGTCGGGAAAGACCATGCCCCACGGCAGGCCCGCCGGCGCGATCCGGCCCCACAGCTCGCCGTTGACGAAGTTCGCCAGCCGGCCGAACATCATCCCGAACGGCACGCAGACCGCGATGTAATCGGCGACGCGCAGAAAATTGAGCCGCCCGCGCCACGATACCCAAGCGATCGCCAGCACCGTGCCGACGAGGCCGCCGTGAAAGCTCATGCCGCCGTCCCACAGCCGCAGCAGGTCCCACGTTACGAAGCCGCCAGGGGTAAAATGCGTGAACATGCTCGGCGTGCCGGTCGCGCCGCCGGTGTAGAAGATCGCATAGCCGAGCCGGCCGCCGAAGATGATGCCCAGCGTGCACCAGAAGAACAGATCGTCGGCGTTGCGCTGTTGGAGCGGCGCGCCCGGCGCGCGCGCCATCCGCGACAGGTGCCAATAGCCGAGCAGGATCCCCGCGAGGTATGCGAGCGAATACCAGCGCAGCGTCAGCGGCCCCAGCGCGATGCCGCGTCGCAGGCCGAGATCGGCCCAATAGAGCGGCGCGTGGTCCGGGGCGGCGGACACGGCGGCAAGGGTCTCAAGCAGCATCACGCCCGCTTTGGCATAGGGGCATGACGGAAGGAAGGCGCGATTCGCTATCTCTCGAGCTTGCTCGGGGAGGGGACCATGCGCAGCATGGTGGAGGGGTCCTCCTTGATGCAAAAGCGATACCCCTCCACCGTCTATGATGGTCCCCCCTCCATGGCGCGGCCGGGGAGGACACCCCAGATGCACCCCCTGTTGCTGGCCGGGCCAACACGCTACATCGCCTGCGGCATGAGCGTGATCCGCATCCCCAACCAGCGCGCGGTGATCGACCGGCGCGCGCTTGCCGAAGCGCTCGCGGCGGCGGTCGAGGAGGGCTCGCGCACCGGGCGCAAGCATCGCCCGGTCGTGGTCGAGCTGCTGCGCGCCGCGCTTGCACAAGGCCGCGCCGAGATCGAGCGGCGGCTGGCCGCCGCGCCGAGCGCCGGGCACGACGCGGCGCGCGCGCAGGCGTTCCTGATCGATCAGCTGGTCCGCACGATCCACGATCATGTGATCGCCGCGGTCTATCCCGCGCCCAACCGATCGACCGGCGAGCGTGTCGCGATCCTCGCGGTCGGCGGATACGGGCGCGGCGAGATGGCGCCGCATTCGGACGTCGATATCGCCTTCATCACCCCGACCCGCCAGACCGCGTGGTGCGAGCAGGTGATCGAGGCGATGCTCTATTTCTTCTGGGATCTCGGCCTCAAGGTCGGGCATTCCAGCCGCTCGCTCGCCGACATGGTGCGCATGTGCCGCCAGGACCTGACGATCCGTACCGCGATGCTCGAGGGACGCTACGTCTGGGGCGATCAGAAGTTGTACGGCGAGGCGCAGGCGCGCTTCTGGGCCGACGTCGCCGCAGGCACCGAACGCCAGTTCGCCGCGCAGAAGCTCGCCGAACGCGACGAGCGGCACAAGCGCCTCGGCGACAGCCGCTATGTCGTCGAACCGAACGTCAAGGAAGGCAAGGGCGCGCTGCGCGACCTGCATACGCTCTACTGGATCGGCAAATACCTGCACCGCGTGCGTGATCCGGCCGAGCTGGTCGACGCGGGGCTGCTGACCGCCGACGAATACCGCCAGTTCCGCCGCGCCGAGACGTTCTTCTGGGCGGTGCGCTGCCACCTCCACACGATCACCGGCCGCGCCGAGGACCGGCTGACCTTCGATCTGCAGCGCGAAGTGGCCACGCGGATGAAGTTTTCCGACCGGCCGCACAGCAGCGCGGTCGAACGGTTCATGCGGTACTTCTTCCTTCAGGCCAAAGTCGTCGGCCATCTGACTGGCGTATTTTTGTCGCAGCTGCGCGAACAGAGCGAGGCCAAGCGTCGTCCTGGCCTATTGGACAAGAGCCGTTTCGATTCCGGCCTGCTCGACGGATTGCGCCCGCGCGCGCGGACCTTGCGCGGATACAAGCTGGCGGGTGGCAAGCTGCGCGCGCCCGCCGACGATTGGTTCGCGCACGATCCTGTCCGGCTGATCGAGATCTTCGCGATCGCCGACGCGCGCGCGCTCGAAATCCATCCCGACACCTTGCGTCTGATCGCGCGTGACGCGCGGCTGATCAAGGCCGACGTCCGTCGCGATCCGCGCGCGAACGCGCTGTTCCTCGATTTGCTCACCAGCCGCAACGATCCCGAAAAAGTGCTGCGCTGGCTCAACGAAGCCGGCGTGTTCGGCCGCTTCGTTCCCGATTTCGCGCGCGTCAACGCGCAGATGCAGTTCGACATGTACCACCATTTCACGGTGGACGAGCACACGATCCACGCGATCGGCCTGCTCGCGCGGATCGAGCGCGGCGATCTCAAGGACGATCATCCGCTGGCGAGCGAGCTCGTGCACAAGGTCCGCTCGCGCCGCGCGCTCTATGTCGCGGTACTGCTTCACGATATCGCCAAAGGGCGGCGCGGCGATCATTCGGTGCTCGGCGCGGAAATCGCCGAAAAGCTGTGCCCGCGCCTGGGGCTCGACGACGCGGAGACCGCGCTGGTCGCCTGGCTCGTTCGCCAGCATCTCATCATGAGCGCGACCGCGTTCAAGCGCGACCTTGCCGACACGAAGACGATCGGCGATTTCGTCGGCCACGTGCAGTCGATCGATCGGTTGCGTCAGCTGACGCTGCTCACCGTCGTCGATATCCGCGCGGTCGGTCCGGGCGTATGGAACAGCTGGAAGCGCCAGCTGATCCACGATCTCTATTGCGCGACCGAGGAGCGGCTGCGGCTGGGCCATGTCGAGCACCGCCGCGCGGTCCGTGTCGCCGCCAAGCGCGAAAAGGTGGCCGAGCGGCTGGGCGAGCGCGCCGACCTCATCGAGACCGTCGGCGCGCAACTCGGCGACCCGTACTGGATCGCCGAGCCCGACGACATCATTGCGATGAACCTCGAACAGCTCGCCGAAGCAGGCACCGGGTCAGGCTCACGCCCGCTGACGATCGCCTCGCAGTACTATCCCGCGCGCGGCGCGACGCTGGTGACGGTCATCGCCGCCGACCATCCGGGACTGTTCTACCGCATCGCCGGCGGCATCCACCTGGCCGGCGGCAACATCATCGACGCGCGCATCCACACCGCGCGCAGCGGCGTCGCGGTCGACAACTTCCTCGTGCAGGACCCGCTCGGCCGGCCGTTTCGCGAGCCCGCCCAGCTCAAGCGGTTGAGCACCGGCATCGAGAACGCGCTCGCCAACAAGGTCAAGCTGCTGCCGCAACTCGCCAGCCGCCCGTGCCCCCGCGCGCGGTCGGAGGCGTTCGACGTGCGCCCGCGCGTGTTGTTCGACAACGATGCGTCGAGCCGCTTCACGGTGATCGAGGTCAACGCGCGCGACCGGCCCGCGCTGCTCAACCGCCTCGCGCGCGTGCTGTTCGAGGGCAAGTTGATGGTCCAGTCGGCGCATGTCACCAGCTATGGCGAGCGTGCGGCGGACACATTCTACGTCACCGACCTGCTCGGCGGCAAACTCGATTCGCCCGCGCGCATCCGCACGATCGAACGCAAACTGCTCGAAGCCGCCGGCGACGCGCAACTGGCGGAGGCGGCCTAGACGGCGCGTTTTCACTGCAAAACCGACCGTCCTGAGCTTGTCGAAGGACCGTCCTTGTTCTTCGCGACGGTGCTGAGCGCACGTGCAGTCCTTCGACAAGCTCAGGACGGACGGCTAGGGGAGCCAAAGTCGCACCGGAGCCTCCACACATGAAACTTCAGGACAAGGTCTGCGTCGTCACCGGCGCGGCGAGCGGTATCGGCCGGGGCATCGCCGCGTGCTTCGCGCGGGAAGGCGCACGCGTCGCGATCGCCGACCTCGATGGCGACATGGCACAGGCCGCGGCGGACGAGATCGGACATGGCGCGGCCGAGCGGGTCATCGCCGTCGCGATGGACGTGACCGACGAGGCGCAAGTCGAGGCCGGCATCGCGCAAGTCGTCGCCGCGTGGGGCGGGATCGACGTGCTCGTCAGCAACGCCGGCATCCAGATCGTCAGCCCGATCGAGCAATTCGCCTATGCAGATTGGAAGAAGATGCTGGCGATCCACCTCGACGGCGCGTTCCTGACGACGCGCGCGGTGCTGCCGCACATGTATGCCGCGAGGCGGGGCGCGATTATCCTGATGGGTTCGGTCCATGCCAAGGAAGCGAGCGCGCTGAAAGCCCCCTACGTGACCGCCAAGCACGGCCTGATCGGCCTCAACAAGGTGATCGCCAAGGAAGGCGCGGCGCACGGCGTGCGCTGCAACGTCGTCTGCCCCGGCTTCGTGCGCACGCCGCTGGTCGATCGGCAGATCCCCGAACAGGCGCGCGAACTCGGCCTCAGCGAAGAGGAAGTCGTGCGCACGGTGATGCTCGGCAAGACCGTCGACGGCGAATTCACCACGATCGAGGATGTCGCCGAGGTCGCGCTGATGTTCGCCAGCTTCGATACCAACGCGCTGACCGGCCAGTCGCTGGTGGTGAGCCACGGCTGGTTTATGGAGTAACGAGCTTGTTTTACGCAGGCCATTTGACCGTCGGGCGCCTGCTGTTAAAACCCTTCAGTCTGGCCCTCGCAGGAGGCTCCTATGGAGAAGGTAATACCTGTTGTTACGACGCTGCTTGGGTTGGCGGCACTGTTTTTTTCCATGTACTTTGGGGTGATTCAAAGGGTAGCTCAACTGGGTATCGATAGCGTTAAGTCGGTTGGGGCTTTGCCAGCTCGATCTCGTCTGGATGCGACGAAAGTTCTGATAAATGTTTTCGATCTGGATGTACGATCTTTAAATCCTGATCAACAATTCGAGCTTGCTCTTAGAACATTTGAGAAGCGCAAACAGGACTCGCGGCGGTCTTTTATTTTGTTACTATCCGGGGGTATGTTGTTTCTGGCGTTTTCCGCGATTTATATGTCACTAAAGGTAAATGGCAATGTTATGATCCGAACGGCGCTTGGCGTAGATCGAGATCGAACGGTAGCACAGCTCAACAAGCTAGGATTTTATCAGATTGACCAAACGTCTTTTGTTGATGTTATTGCGACAAGAGCGGCAATAGATCATAGTGTTGGGGATCCGGTCGATCAAGTTAGAGCGTTCGAAGATAGGCTTAAATCTATGCCGTCAATTGTCGATCTTCGGGAACGAGCAGAACAAGAAAAGGCGCCGTTTGAAAAGCCCGGTAGCCTGCTGCGGACAAGCGTTCCTGAGGGGTCTGACCAACCTCCGCGTTATCTAGCTTATGTAAAGCACGGATCCTTTCTCGCCAATCGCACTATCTCTTTACGGGTTAAGGGTAGAGATCAAAATATTATACTTTATGCTAGCCCGGGGATTACGTCGGATGATCCGATCGATATGCATATCAACTATGCTCAGTTCTCATATTTGATCGGACATAGGCCGAACGGAAAGGAGGCCATTTTGGCGACCCCGGTCAACGTTGATGCCGTTTACGATCCATCGTGCCCCAGTCGTGAGGGGTTCTCGATCGAGGCTTGTCGTATGAAACCGAGGATTGCCGTAGTTGAGTTACCGCGTCATTGAAGCTTGACATAACTAACCACACCGGTTATATGCGCCAGCGTCGATCGAGTGCGTGTCATGCGTGTCCGATCGGTGCAGCGACGGGAACGGGGGTGTGATGGCCATCACCTTTGTCCCCTCCGTTGGCGGTCGGCGCACCCTAACAGCCGGGTGCCCGCGCCCGCGATGTGAGCAAACGGAGCCATCGCGCTCCTGAACCCGGGGTATGCCCCGGCGGCGACGGACATGCCTCGCGAGGCCTTTTGCCGTCGTCTCCTCACACGCCTTGAAGGCCCGAGCCGGACAAGAGCATCGTGTCGCTCGTCCAGCCATTCGCGAACGAAGACCACGATAGTTCGCGCGACCCCAGCGCGAGCGAACCCAAGCGCCGGCCGCACCCGTCCGCATGCGCTCTTCCATAGGCGTTATCCCGCGTTCGCCGGCGGGGGTTAGGCCGTGTCTGCCTTCCTCTCGAAACCGGCAGCCATGCGCAGCCGCGTCAGCGCCGCGTCGCGCCCGATCAGCGGCAGCAGCGCGGCCATGTCGGGGCCATGATCGCGGCCGGTGAGCGCCAGCCGCAGCGGCAGGAACAGCGCCTTGCCCTTGCGGCCGCTGATCTGCTTCAACGTCGCGGTCAGCGTGTGCCAGGGGTCGTCATCCCAGGCCATCGTCGCCAGCTCGGTCGTCGCCAACGTCAGATAATCCCGCGTATCCGTGTCGAACACGGGTTCATCGACCGGACCGGTGACGACGCGCCACCAGTCGGCTGCCTCGCTGACGCGTTCCAGGTTCGGGCGGATCGCTTCCCATGCCGCCGCATCCATCGCATCTGGCAGGCGCGGCGCGACTTGCGCGTACGGCAGCCGATGCAGCACCGCCGCGTTGACCCGCGCGAGATCCGCCTCATCGAACCGCGCGGGCGCGCGGCCCAGGCGCGCGAGATCGAAGCCATCCGCCAACGCCGCCGCATCGAGCGACGGGTCGACCGGATCGGAGGTACCGAGCCGCGCGAGCAGCGCGACCAGCGCCTCGGGCTCGATCCCGCTCGCACGCATCTCGTCGACGCCCAATGAGCCCAGCCGCTTCGACAGCTTCCCCTCGCTGCCCACCAGCAGCGCCTCGTGCGCGAACCGGGGCGGTTCGCTGCTGAGCGCGCCGAACATCTGCAGCTGGGCCGCCGTGTTCGACACATGGTCCTCACCGCGCACCACATCGGTTATGCCCATCGCGATATCGTCGATCACGCTCGGCAGCATGTAGAGCCACGATCCGTCGGCACGGCGCACGACGGGATCGGACATCGTCGCGGGATCGAAGCGCTGCTCGCCGCGAACGCCGTCCTGCCACACGATCGGCGCGTCGTGATCGAGCCGAAAGCGCCAGTGCGGCCTGTCCCCCGCCGCCGCCTTCGCCGCATGATCCGCCTCGGTGAGGTCGAGCGCGGCGCGATCATAGACCGGCGGCAAGCCGCGCCCGAGCCGCACCTTGCGCTTGAGATCGAGCTCGTGCGCGGTCTCGTAAGCGCGATAGACGCGCCCATCCTCGACCAGCCGCGCGAATTGCGCCTCATACAGATCGAAGCGCGCCGACTGCCGCGCCTCGCCGTCGGGCACCAGCCCCAGCCAAGCAAGATCGGCGCGGATCGCCGCGACATAGTCCTCACGGCTGCGCTCCGCATCGGTATCGTCGATCCGCAACAGGAAGCGGCCACCCCCGCCCGCGCTGCCCCGTCTGGCGAGCAGCCAATTGTGCAACGCCGCGCGGATATTGCCGAAGTGAAGCCGACCGGTCGGCGATGGGGCGAAACGGGTGGTGATCACCGTCCAAGCAAGGCCGGCAAGACCTGCCGCCACCATAATGGCGAAGCGTGATCATCGACGATATCGGTCAACCTGCCATCGTCGATCCGCGCAAGGTCGCGAAAGGGCGATCGGTCGCTGCTGTTATCTAAGATGATCCCGGCATTGGCTGCCGCGACTGCTGCCGGCAGGTTCGAGAGGCATCGGTGATAGCGTTCTTCGATACGGTCAACGGGGACGTCATGACCACCATGCAACACTCGGTTGCGCACCCGCCCGACGTTGATCCTTGGATCATCGGTCGCGACGAAATACACGTGCGTTTCAAAGCCCGCGCTACGCGCCAGAAGGAGATGGTCGACGTGCGAAGGGTGCGACATGACCATCTCGAAGCTGTAATCGCGGCGCTCATCTATTGCCTTGGCGCGGGCTTCGCGCACTTTGACTTGCGCGATGCGTGAGATATTCTCGGCGATATCCTGGGTTCCCGCCGCCTCGGCCAAGTCGTGAGCGATGTCGTCGGCATTCAGGTATTGTCCAAAGTCGATGCCGGCCGTCTGTAACCGGGCGATCAAGGTGGACTTACCGGACCCGTTCGGCCCGGCGATCATCGTCACAAGCGGCAAAGATTAAGCCGCAGACTTGCGCTGCATCGGCCCGGTGATCTCGGACGTGACGGCGATCCCGAATGCTGCATCGGTAGCACCTCGCTCGCGGTCCTGCGTTGTCCGGCGTTCGGCGAGCGACGCCCTGATAACCGATGTATTTTCGGAAACGATGTCTTCCCCGGCCGCAGTTCGCCGGGCGATCTCAGCCTCGACCGCTCGTCGCACCGACGGCATCGCCGCGAGAACATTCTCAACTGACGGACTTTTACTCATAAGCCGTATATAGCATCTGCCCGCTCCGGGCTCAACCGCGTCGCTTTTCGATCGCTCCGCAACGGCGCTACCCGCTCCTGAACGCATGCGTGATCGGATATCGCCGATCCCGGCCGAAGTTGCGCGTGCCCAGCTTCACGCCCGGCGGGGCTTGGCGGCGCTTGTATTCGGCGACGTGCAGCAGGCGTTCGATGCGCGTCACGGTCTCGCGGTCGAAGCCTTCGCGCACCAGTTGGTCGACGCTCTTCTCGTGCTCGACGAGGCCGAGCAGCAGCGGGTCGAGCACGTCGTAGGGGGGCAGCGAGTCAGAATCCTTCTGGTCGGGACGCAGCTCGGCGCTCGGCGGCTTGGTGATGATGTTCACCGGGATCACCGGGTCGTCGGGGCCGAGGCCGATCGCCGGCCGCGCGCCGTTGCGCCAGCGGCTGATCGCGAAGACCGTGGTCTTGTACGCGTCCTTGAGCGGATTGTAGCCGCCTGACATGTCGCCATAGATCGTCGCGTAGCCGACGCTCATCTCGCTTTTGTTGCCGGTGGTGACGAGCATCGGACCGAACTTGTTCGATAGCGCCATCAGCGTCGTGCCACGGATGCGCGACTGGAGGTTCTCCTCGGTTAGGTCGCGCGGCTGCCCGGCGAACGGCGCGGCCAGCATCGCCTCGAATCCCGCGACCGCGGGCTGGATCGGGAGCACGTCATGGCGGCAACCGATCAGCGCCGCGCATTGCGCTGCATCGTCGAGGCTTTCCTGGCTGGTGAATTCAGACGGCAGCATCACCGTCCACACGCGCGCCGGCCCCACCGCGTCGGCGGCGATCGCCGCGCAGATCGCGCTGTCGATCCCACCCGACAGGCCGATCACCACGCCGGGAAAGCGGTTGCGGTCGACATAGTCGCGCAGCGCCAGCACCATCGCGGTATAGATGTCCTCGGGATGCTCGCTCGGCGGCGCGATCTCGCCGCGGTCGCAACGCCAGCCCTTCGCGGTCTTGGTCCAGCGCGTCTCTACCTGTTCCTCGACCCAGTCGCGCATCTGCACGGCGAGGCCGCCGTCGCCGTTGATGACGAAGCTCGCGCCGTCGAACACCAGCTCGTCCTGGCCACCGACGCGGTTGAGGAACGCGAGCGGCAGACCCGTATCGACCGCGCGCCGCTTGGCGACGCCATCGATCCGCAGCGTATCCTTGTCGATCTCGTAGGGGCTGCCGTTGATGCAGACGAGCAGTTCGGCGCCGAAATCCGCCAGGTGCCGGCAGACGTTGGGGTGCCAGATGTCCTCGCAGATCGGCACGCCGATCATCGTGCCGCGAAAGATGATCGGCTCGGGCAGCGGCCCCGGCTGGAACACGCGCGGCTCGTCGAACACGCCATAGTTGGGCAGTTCATGCTTGAAACGGATCGCGGCGACCTTGCCCTGGTCGAGGAGCGCGACGCCGTTGTGCAGCGCGCCGTCCTGTACGAACACCGAGCCTACCAGCATCGCCGGGCCGCCATCGCCGGTCGCCAGCGCGAGGCGGTCGAGTTCGGCGGCGGCGCGCTCGATCAGCGCGGGCTTGAGGATCAGGTCTTCGGGCGGATAGCCGACCAGCTGCAGCTCGGGAAAGACGATGAGGTCGCAGTCGGGCGCGTTCGTCCGCGCCGCCAGCATGGCTTGCGCGTTGCCGGAGAGATCGCCGACCGACTGGTTGAGCTGCGCGAGGGTGATCTTGAGCGTATCGGGCATCGGCCTGCGGTGATGCCCGCCCGGGCAGGCACGCGCAATGGCAAAGCCCGACGCTCATGCACCATCGCGCTGGTTGGCCAACCTCAATCCTCGACCGCGTCGCCGCTTGCCGACGTATCGACGCCCTCGTCGGTGGCGACGATCGTGGCGGGGTCGACCGGTATCTCGGACGGCATCGCGCTCGTCTGGCTCATCGCGTCCTCGGCGGGCAGCTCGACGGTGTCGGCGGTCGCGGCGTCGGTCGCTTTTTCAGAGCTACCGCACGCGGCCAGCGCCAACGATGCGGCGGTGAGGACGACGAGAGCGGGCGGGGAGAGGATTTTCATGCGGAGCGTCCGGTCTGGCTGGCGGATGCGTCCGAGCCTAACCGCGCCGGACGGCGGTGGCAAATCGGGTGAGCGGGTCGGGGAAAAGGGCTTGCCACCTACCTCACCCGACCTTCGCGCTGGTCAGCGAGACGAAGACATCCTCAAGGTCCGCCTCGCGCGTCGTCACGTCGACGATGCTCAGCCCCAGGCCCTGCACCAGCGCGAGCACCTCGCCCGCGTTGGTGCGATCTTTGTCATAGGTGATCTCCAGCACGCGTTCCCCCTTCGCCTCGCTTTTGAGGAAGGCGCGATGTTGCGGCGGCGCACCCACTGCGCGGTCGAGCGTCAGCGCGACGACCTTTTCGCGCGCCAGGCCGACCAGTTCGCGCGTCGGCAGGTTGGTAATCAGCTTGCCGTGGTTGATGATCGCGATGCGGTCGCACAGCTGCTCGGCCTCTTCGAGGTAATGCGTGGTCAGCACCACCGTGACGCCTTCGGCGTTCATCTCGCCGACCAGTTCCCACAGCTGGCGGCGCAGCTCGACGTCGACGCCCGCGGTCGGCTCGTCGAGCACCAGCACCGGCGGCGAATGGACCATGGCCTTGGCGATCAGCAGCCGCCGCTTCATGCCGCCCGAGAGCGCGCGCGCATAGGCGTTCGCCTTGTCCGCCAGGTGCACTTCGCGCAGCAGCTGCGCGGTGCGGCGCAGCGGCTTGGCGACGCCGTACAGGCCGGCCTGGTTGTCCAGCACCTCTGCCGGCGTGAAGAACGGGTCGAACACGATTTCCTGCGGCACGATGCCGATCGCGCGCTTGGCGTTGCGCGGGTTGCGATCGATGTCGAAGCCCCAGATCTCGGCGCTGCCCGATGTCTTCACGACCAGCCCGGCCAGGATGTTGATCAACGTCGACTTGCCCGCGCCGTTGGGGCCGAGCAGGCCGAAGATGCCGCCCTGCGGCACGTCGAAGCTCACCCCGTCGAGCGCCAGCTTGGCCGGCGCGTCGCGGCCCGGCGGGGCATAGCGCTTGACGAGGTCGCGGATGACGATCGCGGGATGAGCAGTCATGGACGCGCCTGTGCGCTTCACGACCGCGCGGGTAAAGGAAGGACTTATACCTGATCGGTCGCATACTACCGTTCGTCACCCCACCTGGAGCCGTGGCCCCGCTGTTGTTCGAGCGGGCAGGAAGCGGGATCCCGGATCAAGCCGGGATGACGAGCGAGCATAATGCAAAGCCCCGATGCTTTCCCTTTGCCCGCGCCGACGATAAGACCGCGCCTATGGCTGATCCCCACGATCCCCTGCTGCTGGCCAAAGCGGAAACGCTGATCGAGGCGTTGCCGTATCTCAGGCGCTACGCTGGACGCACCTTTGTGGTGAAATACGGCGGTCACGCGATGGGCGATCCGGGGCTCGCGCGCGATTTTGCGCAGGATATCGTGCTGCTGCGCGCGATCGGCATCAACCCGGTGGTCGTCCACGGCGGCGGGCCGCAGATCGGCGCGATGCTGCGCAAGCTCGGCGTCGAATCGCGCTTCATCGACGGGCTGCGGGTGACCGACAAGGCGACCGCCGAGATCGCCGAGATGGTGCTGTCGGGTACGATCAACAAGGAACTGGTCGGCTGGATCGCTGGTGCCGGCGGCCGGGCGATCGGCATCTCGGGCAAGGACGGCGGGCTCGTCACCGCGACCAAGGTCGGCGCGCGCCGGGAGCCCAAGGCGATCGCCGATCCCGATGGCGGCGGGCCGCTGCTCGTCGATCTGGGCTTCGTCGGCGAGCCCGAACACATCGACACCACCGTCATCGATACGATCTGCGCCGCCGGCATGATCCCGGTGATCGCGCCGATCGCGGCGGGCGCGGACGGGCAGACCTACAACATCAACGCCGATACGATGGCGGGCGCGGTCGCCGCGGCGCTGGGCGCGGCGCGACTGTTCCTGCTGACCGACGTCACCGGCGTGCTCGACAAGGCGGGCAACCTGCTGACCGACCTGACCCCGGACGACATCGCCCGGCTGCGCGCGGACGGCACGATCAGCGGCGGCATGATCCCCAAGCTCGAGACCTGCGTGACCGCGGTCGAGGCCGGGTGCGAGGCGGCGGTCGTGCTCGACGGCCGCGTGCCGCACGCGATGCTGATCGAGTTCTTTACCGCGCATGGCGCGGGCACGCTGATCCGCGCGAACTAATCGGGTGTTGCGATAGCGCTCGGCGACACGACTTGTGGCCCGTCCATCCGCGCTTACACCAGGCACATGTCACTCCGGACTTGGTCCGGTTCTCGCTGCCCCTGATCCCGATGGAGACGAAAGCGGGATCCCGGGTCAAGCTCGGATGACGTTGCGCGGCTGGATGCCCGGGCGTTATGCTTGCCGCATCGCGTCATGCTGCGCTATCTGGGCTTCGAGCTCCCCGCAACGAAAGCCCGCGCCTTGCTGTTCGTCACGCTTTACGAAATCGTCAGCTACCTGATCAACATCATCGTGGTGGTGGTGATCGTTCAGTTCGTGCTGAGCCTCCTTATCACATTCGATGTCGTCAACACGCGCAACGATTTCGTCGCCGCGATCTGGCGCGCGGTGAATGCGATCCTGGAGCCGATCCTGGCGCCGGTGCGACGCATTCTGCCGGCGACCGGATCGATCGATCTGTCGCCGATGGTGGTCATCATCGGGCTGACGATCTTGCAGATCGTGCTCAAGAACCTTGCCGTCGCGGCAATAGCGTAAGCGTGCGGTGGAGGATGTCATCGCGGGTCCGAAGCTGACGGCCGCCATCATCGACGGCAAGGCGTTCGCGCAATCGTTGAGCGCGCGCGTCGCCGATGTCGCCGCGGCGTTCGCCGTGCGCACGGGGCGCAAGCCGGGGCTGGCGGTGGTGTTGGTGGGCAACGACCCGGCGAGCGAGGTCTATGTCCGCAACAAAGGCCGCCAGACGATCGCCTGCGGCATGGCGGGGTTCGAACACAAGCTGCCCGTCGATGTCACGCAGGCCGAGCTGCTGGCGCTGGTCGCAAAGCTCAACACCGATCCGGCGGTCGACGGCATCCTCGTGCAACTGCCGCTGCCCGTGCACCTTGACGAGGCCGAGGTGATCGCCGGCATCGCGCTGGACAAGGACGTCGATGGCTTCACCCCCGCCAGCGCGGGTCGCCTGATGACCGGGCTCGACGGGTTCGTGCCGTGCACGCCGCTCGGCTGCCTGATGCTGCTCAAGAACCAGTTGGGCGACTTGTCCGGGCTCGACGCGGTGGTGATCGGGCGGTCGAACATAGTCGGCAAGCCGATGGCGCAATTGCTGCTGGCCGAAAGCTGCACCGTCACGATCGCGCACAGCCGCACGCGCGATCTGGCGGGCATCGTGCGCCGCGCCGACATCGTCGTGGCGGCGGTCGGACGGCCCGGTATGGTGCGCGGGGACTGGATCAAGCCCGGTGCTTGCGTGATTGACGTAGGCATCAACCGCGTGGAGGGCGAGGATGGCAAGACGCGCCTCGTCGGTGATGTCGCCTTCGCCGAGGCGCGCGAAGTCGCCGGCGCGATCACCCCGGTGCCCGGCGGCGTCGGCCCGATGACGATCGCGGTGCTGCT
>CAXSZV010000001.1:0-321874 GCA_964242815.1 uncultured Novosphingobium sp. | reverse complement strand
CCACCCCCGCTACCCGCGAATGGGTCCAAGCTCTCTTCGCCAAAGCCATCTCGCTTGTCGCGTCCCCTTCCGCGACGTCCTCTATCAAAACTCATGCTGCTCAAAAACCTTCTTCGTCCAACACTTCGATCGGCCGGCAAGTGGACGAAACGGGCCGGTCGTCAGGGGATAGCGCCACGTCAGACAAGGACGGACTTCCTGTGCCCACTGGCATATACGATTCTCGTTGGCGTGGCGAATACAATTAAGACGCCGTTCAAGCAGGGAGAGCAGGACAGGAAATCTTGCGCATGCGAGCGTTCGGCGTCAGACCGCAGCTATCCAGATCAGGGTATGATGATGTTCTCCAGACTAACCGACGCAATTTACGTTAGCTCACAAATTTCAGCTGGCGATGTAGCGGAGGCAGGAGCCAGCGGGATCGCACTGATCATCAACAATCGACCCGACGGAGAAAGTCCCGAACAAACGCCCGGGGAGGTGATCGAACAGGAGGCGCATCGATCCGGTCTTGCTTATGTAGCCATCCCTGTCACCCACGCGGGCATCGACGATGGCCAGGTGCGCGCTATGGCAGACGCGCTGGGCTCCGCCGCGGGGCCCGTGCTAGCCTATTGCCGATCAGGAACGCGGTCGACGCTGCTTTGGGCGCTGGCGGAAGCTATGCGTGGTGCAGATCCAGACGGCATAGCGGACACGGCGGCGGCTGCGGGCTATGACATCGCGCCGGTTCGAAACCTGGCGGATAGGTTATATGCGCAAAGCGGTAATACCTTTCCGGATCAATAAAAAAGGGGGCCGAAGCGTCCGCTTCGGCCCCTTAAGGCGCTGTTCGCAGGAGGAACAACGGATGGCGGAACGGGGAGGAGAGGAAGAGAACCCGTCCCGCCAAGCTCTATCGATGCTCAATAATTATAGGCGCGCTCGCCGTGTTCGGTAATGTCGAGCCCTTCTTGTTCGTCATCGCTGGTCGGACGCAGGCCGATTAGCTTGTCGAGCACGAGGAACAGGATCGCCGAGACGACCCCCGACCAGAACAGCGTGATCAAGATCGCCTCAAGCTGGATGATCAGTTGAGCCCCGATGTGATAATCGGCGGGAGCAATCGCGACCGCAGGGAACTTCGTGTAATCGAAATAGCCCTGTCCGCCGAGTTTGGGATCCGCGACGATCGCTGTACCTAGAGCGCCGGTGATACCGCCGATGCAGTGAACGCCGAATACGTCGAGCGTGTCGTCATACTTGAAGATGTTTTTCACGTAGGTGACGAACACGAAGCAGATGGGCGAAACCACCAGCCCCAGGACGATCGACGTCATCGGCGCTGCATAGCCAGAGGCAGGCGTGATCGCGACGAGACCGGCGACGGCACCCGACGCCGCCCCCAACATCGAAGGCTTCTTGTGGACGATCTGGTCGATAACCGCCCAGCTCACAGCCGCCGCGCAAGTCGCGAGCATCGTGTTGACGAAGGCGACCGAGGTAACCCCGGTCGACTCTAGGTTGGAACCCGCATTGAAGCCAAACCAGCCGACCCACAGCAGGCTGGCGCCGATCATGGTCATGGTCAACGAATGCGGCGGGGTGATGTCGCGGCCGTAACCGAGCCGCTTACCGATCACGAGACAGCCGACCAAACCGGCGATGCCTGCGTTGATGTGGACGACCGTGCCGCCAGCGAAGTCCAACGCACCTTTCAGATACAAGTAACCGCCGTCCGTCGGCGCATCCGGGAAGAAGTCCGGTCCGGCCCAATACCAGACCATGTGCGCGATCGGAAAATAGACGATGGTCATCCAGAGGACCATGAAGATTATCAGGGGAGTGAACCTGATCCGCTCCGCGAACGAGCCGACAATCAGCGCCGGCGTGATCATGGCAAAAGTCATCTGGAAGACGAAATAAGTCAACTCGGGGATGTAGACGTTATTTGAGAACGTGGCCGCCATCGTGGTCCCGTCGACGCCGATTAAAAATGCCTTATGCAAGCCGCCGATAAACGGCGTTGAACCCGACGTGAAGGCCAGCGAGTAGCCCCAGCAAGCCCAGACCAATCCGGCAACCGACACGATCATGAAGACCTGCATGAGTACGCTCAGCATATTCTTGGTGCGGACCAAGCCGCCGTAGAACAGCGCAAGCCCAGGGATGCTCATCATCAGCACGAGCAGCGACGAGGTGAGCATCCAGGCGTTGTCGCCCTTGTTCATCATGGTCGCCATCTGCGCGGCGGTCGGGGCCTTGATCAACGCGGTTGCGGCTGCGGTAGCGGCGGCGCTGGGAACGGCAACGGCTTCAGAAGCGGCGGCGCCTGCGCTTTCCGCCAACGCGGTAGTGGCGGCGAAAAGCGATGCTCCGATCGCCCCCGCGCCGCAAACATATCTGCGGATCATATGGTCCCTCCTGTTGTCAGAATATCGCGTGGCCGCGCGTATCAAAGCGCGGTATCGCCGGACTCGCCGGTACGGATGCGGGTGGCGCTCATAAGATCGAGCACGAAGACTTTGCCATCGCCGATCGCCTCGGTGCTGGCGGTCTGCTGGATCGTCTCGACGATCTGGGCGGCCAGATCGTCCGATGCAGCGACCTCAATCTTGACTTTCGGCAGCATGTTCGTGGAATATTCCGCGCCGCGATAGATTTCGGTTTGCCCCTTCTGGCGGCCGAAACCCTTCACTTCGGATACGGTCATGCCGGCGACACCGATCGCACCGAGCGCTTCTCGAACTTCGTCGAGCTTGAACGGCTTGATGATGGCGATGATGAATTTCATGCCTATCCCCTGTTTGCCCCGGCTAAGTGCCGGCAATGGAGAACAGCAAGGGTCATGCCAAACGCGCTGGCGTTTGACGCTCGTGATAATACGTGGGCGCGCGCGCCATCGCGTTAACTCCACCGCCCAAAACACAGGCAATGCTTAAATATTTGGCAATGCAAGCTCGGCTGTCACCGGCAGATGATCCGATGCGTGTGCCGACAACGCGCTATGGTGGACGCCTGTTTCGAGCAGGCTCCATTCGGGCGAGGTTATGATTCGATCGAGTTGTGCCAATGGGCGCCTGGTGGGAAAGCTTCGGCCTGGATGGAGCAGGTGCCAAGTGCGGTCGATCTCGGAAAAACATCCGCCACGCCGTGCCCACTCATTGGTATCGCCCATGATTACGGTCGGGATCGATGCGCCGCACCCGGCGATGTGATCGAGGACGCTGCGCATCTGCTGTCGGCGCTTGAGCCCAGATAAATCCAGATGCATGCCGACGACGCGAATCCGACGCCCAGCGGCGGCGAGATCGGCGCGGATCGCACCACGCGGCTCAAGCATGGGCAACGGCACGACGCGCGCCGTCACCACTTCGATCCCGGTTCGAACGAGCAAGGCATTGCCATGCCAGCCAAGGCTGTCAGGCAGCGTCGCGAATGGCACCGGACGATAGCCGGTATGCTGCTCGATGGAACCATGGGGCAAGACGCTTTCGCGACGACCGAAACGGCGATCGACCTCTTGCAGCGCGACGATATCCGCGTCTATCTCGCGCAACACCGCGAGGATGCGATACGGGTCGCGTCGGCGATCGAGCCCCACCGCCTTGTGAATGTTGTAGCTGGCAAAGGTCAGCTGCATCTGGCCACCCGGATCGAGGCCTCACTCCGCTGACGCATTACCATAGGCCGATGACGTCCCCACGATCGCTGGCGAGTTCGGCCATATGCGTTCGTAAGCCTGCTGTTGCGAGTCGACAAGCTTGGGTCAGACGTTCAGCGTTCTTTCGTGGCGCTGAAACCGAGCTCTGGATTGCGCTCCTGCTGATAGCCTACGTCCCAAGCTGAGCGAGCGAGGAACACCGGGTCGCCATCGCGATCTTTAGCAAGGCTCGACTTGTTGAAGTCCGCGAATCCCTTCAGTGCCAGATCGCTTCCCTTCAGCCAACGCGCCGTGTCGAAAGGGGCGGGTTCGAGCACAGCCTCGACCTTGTACTCGGCGTCCAGTCGGGACACGAGAACGTCGAGCTGAAGTTGGCCTACCACGCCGATGATCCATTGCGAGCCGATCTCCGGGTAGAAGACCTGGATCACGCCTTCTTCGCTCAGATCGTCGAGCGCTTTTCTGAGCTGCTTCGTTTTGGTCGGGTCCTTCAACACGACGCGGCGCAGGATTTCCGGCGCGAAGTTGGGCAAGCCGGTGAAGCGCACATCGTTGCGTTCGGACAACGTATCGCCGACACGCAGTGTGCCGTGGTTTGGAATGCCGATGATATCGCCCGCCTCGGCGCTGTCGGCGATCTCGCGATCCTGCGCGAAGAACAGGATCGGCGAATGGACCGCGATCGGCTTGCCTAGCCCCGACGGTGTCAGCTTCATGCCCCGTTTGAATGTTCCCGACACCAGCCGCATGAACGCGATGCGGTCGCGATGCTGCGGGTCCATGTTCGCCTGAACCTTGAAGACGAAGCCTGTCACCTCCGGCCGCTCGGGTGCGATCGCACCGTGATCGCTCGGCTGCGCGCGGGGCGGCGGGGCGAAACGCGCGATCGCATCGATCAGTTCGCCGACGCCGAAGTTCTTGAGCGCCGAACCGAAATAGACCGGTGTCAGATCGCCGTGGCGATAGGTGGCGACGTCGAACTCCGGGTAACCGCCCTGCGCCAGCTCGATCTCCTCGCTTACTTCGTCGGAGACGGGGATGCCCTGCCCAAACGGATCGCGCCGCCCCAGAAACTCGCGGCTGGCGCCCTCGGGCCGCGCGATGGTGTTGGTGGCGAAATCGAGCATACCCTCGAACTGTCCACCCATCCCGACCGGCCAGCCCATCGGCACGACGTCGAGCGCGAGCGCGTCGGCGACCTCGTCGAGCGTGTCGAATGGCGAGCGACCCTCGCGGTCGATCTTGTTGACGAACGTGATGATCGGGACCGACCGCATCCGGCACACCTCGAACAGCTTACGCGTCTGCGGCTCGATGCCCTTGGCGGCGTCGATCACCATGATGGCTGAGTCCACCGCGGTCAGCGTGCGGTAGGTGTCCTCCGAAAAGTCCTCGTGTCCGGGTGTATCGAGCAGGTTGAAGGTGATGCGCTCGCCATCGTCCATCGTCTTGGCAAAGGTCATCACCGAACTGGTCACCGAGATGCCGCGCTGCTGCTCGATCTTCATCCAGTCCGACCGCGCGCGCCGCGCCGCGCCCCGCGCCTTGACCTGACCCGCGAGATGGATCGCGCCGCCTTGCAACAGCAGCTTTTCGGTTAGCGTGGTTTTGCCCGCATCCGGATGCGAAATGATGGCGAAGGTGCGGCGGCTGGACATGGCGAGAGTGTAAGCTTCATCGATCGCCGCCACGCTCGACGGCGACGGACGGGCGGCGCTTAGAACGAGACCAGCGAAACGTCCATGCGGAAGCGGTATTCAGCACCGGGCGCGAGCGACAGGATACCGGGCTTGTCGCGAAGGTCGCCGGTGAAGCCGACCGGATCGGCCAAGCCTTGCCAAGGCTCGATGCAGAGAAATGGCGCGCCGGGCTTCTGCCAGATGCCCAGCATCTGCGCATCGGGAAAGGTGACCGCGATCTGCGTTCCCGCTGTGGGCCCGAAAGCCACCGAATGGCTGTTGATCGCGTCCCAGATCAACGCATCCGCCTCGAATAGCGCGGCGTCGGGTATCAGAACGTGTCCATCGACGGGTGAGGCGAATGTCTCCGCGAGCATCAATCCAGCGGGTTGAGACAGCCGCCGGATCGGTTCGGGCTCGGGCTCGGCGAAGGTTACGTGGTGCGCCGCCTTCTCCGCGCCGCCCGGTAACGGCCAGGCAAACGCGGGGTGAAAGCCGATGCTGAACGGCATGGGCGCGTCGCCACGATTTGTCACCGTGGCGACCACGCCAAGCGTCGCGCCAGTGATTTGATAGGCAAGGTCAAGCGTGAAGGCGAACGGGTATACGCCTCGGGTCGCCTCGCTATCGGCAAGCGCAAAACGGACGGTGGCAGCGTTCGCTTCGACCACATCGAACAGGCTGGTCCGCGCGAAGCCGTGGCGCGTCATCGGGTAGACCGTTCCGTCGAGCCGGTATCGGCCACCGTTCAGTTCGCCGATGATTGGGAACAGCACCGGCGCATGGCCGGTCCAGAACGCCGGGTCGGCGTCGGTCATGTACTCGGCCCCGCCGGCATCGGTGAGCGACCACAGCTCCGCTCCACACGGATTGATCCGCGCGGTCAATTTGCCCGAAGAAATGGTCACGAGATCGGACATCGTGCGTCGCATCAGCCTCGCAAGGTTCCGCCAAGTTTTGCAACGGCGGCACTGATCCTATCGGAGATAGCCTTGAGGTCGGCATCGGCATAGCTGCGTTCGATCGGCTGCAGCAGGACCTCGACGGCGAGCGACTTCTGACCATCAGGCACCCCCGTCCCGCGAAAATCGTCGAAGACACGCGCACCGATAATGTTCGCCTTGTCTGCGGCTCGCACCGAACGGATGAGGTCGCCGGCAGGGAGGTGGCTGGGCGTTAGGAACGCGAAATCGCGCCTGACCGATTGCAATGGTGCGGGCGAATAGGGCTTGCGCGCGAAGCCAGGCTGGCCGCGCTTGGCAGGGATCGCATCAAGGTACAGCTCTGCGACTGCGATTTGCCCGTCGAGCCCGAAGTGGTGCGCGGTGCGTGGATGCAATATTCCGAAGCGCGCGAGTATCGTCTTTGGGCCGAGCCTAAGCGTCCCCGATCGCCCGGGATGAAACTGAGGGCCCGCATCCTCGAAAACTTGCAGGTTGTCGACCGGCGCGCCCGCTTCTTCGAGCAGAGCAAGTGCCTCGGCCTTCGCGTCGTATGCGTCGAAGTGCGTGGCCTTCCCGTCCTGCCAGCCGCGCGGACGCTTTTCGCCTTCCAGCACCAGGCCGAGCGTCAGTCGCTCGTCGCTCCGGCCGCCATCGCCGCGCAGATAGCGACAGCCGATCTCGAACAGCCGCACGCTATCCGCGCCGCGGTCGAGGCCGCGCCGCGCCGCCGCGAGCAACCCCGGCAGTAGCGACGGTCGCATCGCCTTCAACTCCTCGCTTATCGGATTCGCCAGCGTCCATATCGTTCCGTTGCCCTCGGCGAAGGCGTCTGCGTCCGGCTCGGGCACGAACGACCATGTGATCGCCTCGCACAATCCGCGCGCGGCCGCGGCGCGGCGCACACGGCGCTCAAGCTTCTGCGACGGGGTTGCAGTCGGGCGGGCGACGCCATCGGCACGGGGCAGGGCGACACTCGCGACCTTGTCGAGCCCATGGATGCGAACGACTTCCTCGACGATGTCGGCCACGCCATCGACATCAGGTCGCCACGTCGGCGCGGCGATGGCCCAATCGGTCGCGTGTTCCGCGTCCTCGCCGACGACCGTGAAGCCGAGCGCTGCCAGGATCACGCGTTGCTCGGTTAGGGGAACCGCCACGCCGCCAAGCGTCTGCGCCAGCGCCGGATCGTAATGAACGAGATTGGGCGTCGTCGGCGCAGAGCCGGCGCGCACGATCTGCGTCGGCTCACCACCGCAGATCTCGATGATCAGCCGCGTCAGCAGCGCAAGCCCCTCGTCGAGGAAGCCAGGGTCTACCCCGCGTTCGAACCGCGCGCGCGCGTCGGACGCAAGGTTGAGCTCGCGCCCTGTGGCGCCGATGCGCGCCGGATCGAAATAGGCGACCTCGAGCAGGATGTCGGTGGTCGCATCGCTGACGCCCGAATGCTCGCCGCCCATGATACCGCCGATATCAAGTACGCCGGCATCGTCCGCGATTACCGTCATCGCGGGCGTGAGGACGTAGACTTTGCCGTTGAGCGCGGTCAGCTGCTCGCCAGCGCGCGCGCGCCGCGCGACCACCGCGCCGGTCAGCTTGGCCAGATCGTAAGCATGCGATGGCCGGCCATAGGCGAGCATTACGTAGTTGGTGATATCGACTAAAGCCGAGATCGAGCGTTGCCCGGCGCTCTTCAGCCGTGCAACCAACCAGTCGGGAGACGGACCGTTGCGCACGCCGCTGATCACGCGGCCGTAGAACGCCGGGCATCCCGCAGGATCATCGGTCCGGATCGCGATCAGGCAGGGGGGCTGATCGCGATCCGGCGAAGCTTCGATCGCCTTAAGCGTCCCCATTCCAGCGGCCGCTAGATCGCGGGCGATCCCATGCACGCCCATGCAGTCGGGGCGATTGGGCGTGATGGCGACGTCGAACACCGGGTCCGCTCCGAGATAATCGGCGAACGGCTGACCCACCGGCGCGTCTTCGGGCAGTTCGATAATGCCATCGTGATCCTCACCGAGCTCAAGCTCGCGCGTCGAACACATCATGCCGTTCGACTCGACGCCGCGGATCGCTGATCGCTTCAGCACCATGCCGTTCCCTGGCACGACCGCGCCCGGCAGCCCCAACACACCGACCAGGCCCGCCCGCGCGTTGGGCGCACCGCAGACGACCTGCGTCAGCGCGGTGTCGGCCGGATCGAGCCGCACCTGCAGCACGCGCAGCTTGTCGGCGTCGGGATGCGGCTCTGCACTCACCACGCGCGCGATGCGGAAGCCCGCTAGCCGCGCCGACGGATCGCTGACGCTTTCGACCTCCAGCCCGATCGCGTTGAGCTTGGCGGCGATCGCATCGCTGGACGCGTTGGTGTCCAAATGATCCTTGAGCCAGGACAACGAGAACTTCACGGCGATAGCGTCCTTGGAGTCGGCTTCAAGCCGGCACGCCGACGCCGCCCGACAGCGTTGGCACGTCGAGCGCGGCGAAGCCATAATGCGCGAGCCAGCGCATGTCGCCATCGAAGAACGCGCGCAGATCGTTCATCGCGTACTTCAGCATGGCGAGCCGGTCGACGCCCACGCCGAACGCGAAGCCCTGCCAGACATCGGGATCGAGCCCGCCCGCGACCAGCACACGGGCGTTGACCATGCCCGAGCCGAGTAGCTCCATCCAGGCGTGTCCCGGCGCATCACCCGAGCCCCCGACCACCCGGCGTCCGGCCTCGACCGCATAACCGACGTCGACCTCGACCGAGGGCTCAGTGAACGGAAAATAGCTTGGACGCAGACGCAAAACGATATCGTCACGCTCGAAAAAAGCTTTGAGGAACGTCTCGAGCGTCCATTTGAGGTGGCCCAAATGGATGCCTTCATCGATCACCAAACCTTCTATCTGGTGGAACATCGGCGTATGCGTTGCGTCGTTGTCGGAGCGGTATACGCGGCCCGGCGCGATGATCCGCAGCGGCGCGCCCTGCGCGATCATCGAACGGATCTGCACCGGCGACGTATGCGTGCGCAGCAGCATCGCGCGATCGTCTTCGCTCCGGTCGGGGAAGTAGAACGTATCGTGCATCGCCCGCGCCGGATGGCTCTCGGGCATGTTGAGCGCGGTGAAATTGTGCCAGTCGTCCTCGATCTCGGGGCCGGTGGCGACCGCAAAACCCATGTCGGCGAAGATCTCCGCCAGCTCGTCCATCACCTGACTGACCGGGTGTATCGAGCCGTGCGGCATTTCGGACGCGGGCAGAGCGAGGTCGAGCCGCTCGGCTGCCAGTCGAGCCTCCAGCGCCGCATCCTCAAGCGTTGCCTTGCGCGTGGCGAGCGCGCTCGCCACCGCTTCGCGCAGACCATGGATGTGCGGACCTTCGGCCTGGCGTGCCTCCGGGGTCATGCCACCCAGCGTCTTGAGCAACGCGCTGATCGCGCCGTTCTTGCCGAGCGCGGCGGTGCGCAGCGCCTCCAGCGCTCCGACGTCGGTCGCATCGCCGATGCGCGTCAGCCAGTCGGTGCGCACAAGTTCGATCTCGGTTTCCATCGCGCTGACCCCCTAACCGACTATGGCCCGGAACTGAAGCATGGCGGCGCGGGCGAGCGACGCGGCGGCAAACAGCAAAAGGCGCGACCGACAGGCCGGTCGCGCCTTTCGTATTCATCGCCGGCCAGGCTCACGCCGGCAGCGCAGCTTTCGCTTGCGCGATGACCGCGGTGAATACGCCGCCTTCGTTCATCGCCAGATCGGCCATCGTCTTGCGGTCGAGTTCGATCCCCGCCAGCTTCGCGCCGTGAATGAACTGCGAATAGGTCAATCCCTCGACGCGGACGGCGGCGTTGATACGCTGAATCCACAGGGCGCGGAACGTCCGCTTCTTCACCTTTCGGTCGCGATAGGCGTATTGGCCGGCTTTCTCGACCGCTTGGCGGGCGATGCGGATAGTGTTCTTGCGCCGACCGCGATAGCCCTTGGCCTGATCGAGGATGCGCTTGTGCTTGGCGTGCGTCGTCACGCCCCGTTTGATACGGCTCATCGGTCAGTACCTCTCAATTGAGCCCGTAGGGCGCCCACTTCTTGATCGTCTTGGCGTCCGCGTCGGAGATGACGTCGGCACCGCGATGCTGGCGGATGTACTTCGCATTGTGGCTGATCAACCGGTGGCGCTTACCGACCGCGCCGTGCTTGATCTTGCCGGTAGCGGTCAGGCGAAAGCGTTTCTTGACGCCGCTCTTGGTCTTGAGCTTGGGCATTTTCGTCTCCTTGGCGAGACACGTACGGTCGGCCCTGGCAGCCCTTCAGCCAGGCAGACGCGCGAATCCTCGGAAAGATCCGATCGTGTCGATTGAGCGAGCGCGCGTAGTGGCTGCGACGTCCGAAGGCAAGGCCGCTCAGGCAAAAGGCCGTTCAACCGGCGGTGACGCTCACACGGCCGCTACGTTCAAGCTTGCCCCAGCCGACGACGCGACCCTGCAGCGCCGAGCGGATCGAACGCAGGACAACGCCGTACATCAGCTGGCGATAGGCGAACCGCTGCATCACGAGCAGGAAACCGGGAAAACGCTCACGCCGGCCCGATTTGGACGCCGGCTCCATCCGATAGGCGATCCAGCCGGCGAGCAGATCGACGCCGGTGAACACCAGCCAGTACACCGCCATCCGCAACACGTCAGATTGGGTCTGCAGCCAGCCATGCTGGTGTACCCGCACCGCCGTGCCGGCGATCGAGATGACGAGCGCCAGATCGATCAGCGGGCTGAAGGCTGCGAAAACGATCTGGAACAGCCACGCCTGCGGCATGCCGAACAAGGCCAGGCCGCGCGGCCGGCCCTTGGCGAGCACCGCGCGATGCTTCCACAAGCACTGCATCGTGCCGAACGACCAACGATAGCGCTGCTTGCCGAGCGCGCGGAAGCTTTCGGGTGCTTCGGTCAGCGCGATCGCCTCGACATCGTAAGCGACAAGCCAGCCCTTGCGCTGGATCGCGATCGTAAGGTCCTGATCCTCGGCGAGGGTATCCTCGGGATATCCGCCGATAGCGTCAAGCGCTTCGCGCCGCCATGCGCCGACCGCGCCGGGCACCACCGTGATCGCGCCGATCGCGTCGAGCGCGCGGCGTTCCACGTTCTGCGCGGTCACGTACTCGATCGATTGCCAGCGCGTGATCAGGTTGATCCGATTGCCGACCCGCGCGTTGCCCGCGACCGCGCCGATACGCGGATCGGCGAACCAGCGCACGAGCTTGGAGATGGTATCGGGCATGAACTGCGTATCGGCATCGAGCGCGACGATGACTTCGCCGCTGGCGAGCGCGAGCGCGCGGTTCAACGCGCTCGCCTTGCCGCCGTTCGCCAGCGACATCAGGCGCACGCGCTGATCGTCGCCATAATGCTCACGCACCAGCGCGCTCGTCTGGTCCTGCGAACCGTCGTCGGCAATGATGACCTCGAGCGCTGGATAATCGCTCGTCAACACGCGCGCGATCGAATCGACGATGACGCGCTCTTCGTTATACGCCGGGATGATTACCGAAATCGGTGGGTGCTCGATCGCCTCCGGGGGCTTGGGATGCGTATGGCGGTCTATTAACGCGAGCGCGGTCAACAACACGGCGCGGGCGATGCCGAGCGCGATGGCAAAGAAGAACAGCCAGCGGATCGCATAATTGACCGCCGCGATCAGCCGAAAGAAGGCGACATCGCCGTTGACCATCAGCAGTTGCTCGCCCGACACCTTCGGCATCACCGCGTCGCGGGTTAGCCTGGTCAGCGCCGAAGCGGTGACGAAGCGATAGCCATCCGCCTCGAGCCTATCGATGATCAGCGGCAGCGCGGCGACGGTCTGCGCGCGATTGCCGCCGCCATCGTGCAACAGGATGATGTTGGCGCTGCGCTCGCTCGATCCCTGTTTCACCTGCTGCACGGTGCGATCGACGATCGCCTGCACCCCGGGGGTGCGCCAGTCGCCCGGATCGACGTGGAGCCCCACGATCGTATAGCCGAATTTTTGCGCCGCGACCGCCGGGCCGAGTTCGTCGGCGGTGGTCGGCTCGGCATCGCCGAAGTAAGGCGCGCGGAACAATCGCGTCGAGCGGCCAGTATAGGCCTCGATCAGCCGCTGCGTCGCATTGAGCTCCAGCCGGACGCCAAGCGACGAAACCTCGGCCATGTTCGGATGCGTATAACTGTGATTGCCGATTTCGTCACCGTCGGCGATCATGCGCTTGAGCAGGCTCGGCTCGTTGACCGCGTTTTCGCCGATCACAAAGAAGGTCGCGGGCACGCGTTTCTGCTCGAGCACGCTGAGGATCGGGCCGGTGTATGACGGGTCGGGGCCGTCATCGAACGTAAGCGCCAGCGCCCTGGGATCTCCGCCGCCGCTTCGCTCGATGACGTAGGGCGTCGGCAGCCGCGCGAACCGTTCGGCGGTAATCGCGCCATCGGCAGCGAAGTCGATCGCGCGTGCGCCTCCGCTCGGCTCGGCCGTCACATTCAGGATCTCTCCGCTACCTTCGACGTCGGTGCCGGTCGACGGCGCGATAGCACCGAGGCTTGGCCGGCGACCGCTTCGCGAAGCGTCGAGCACCTCCCAGAACCCCGGCTCCTCGCTGCCGAGCCGCCACAATGCGACGCCCTTGAGACCATTGAGCTGGCGCAGCTGGTTCCAGCTTGTCGCCGCGTCCATCAGCCAGACGGTATGGTGTACCGTTCCATCCGAATAGGCAAAGCCGCTGTTGCCGCTGACGGGATCGAAGATCGGCAGCGCGTCCGAATCGTGCGCGTCCTGCCATGCTTCGCCGATGGTCAGCGCATCAGCCTTGCCCTCGTGCCAGTCGTAGCCATAGCTGCCGATCGCGATGACGAGCTTGCTTGCCGGAACAGCGGCGCGCGCGTCGGCGAGTTGCCGCATGAACCAGTCCTGCGGCGCGATCGGCCCCGCCTCCCCGCCCTGCCAATGATCGTCGTAATTCATCAGGATCACGGTATCGGCGAGACGGGCGAACACGCGCATCTCGCCAACGGGACCGCCGGCCTGAACGGTCACCGCGACGCTGCGCCCCTGCTTGTCGAGCAACGCGTTGGTCAACGCGATCAGCCGATGGAATGCCGGATTGGCACCATCGGGCATATCCTCGATGTCGAACACGACGCCCTGCCAGCCGCCGCCGAAGACCGCCGCGGCGATCTGGCGCGCCAATGCATCGGACGCGTTGTTGCGCGCGAGCAGTCGTGCCATGCCGGCACCGTCCCAATGCTCGTTGACCAGGTTCTGCACCATCAGCAGCTTTTCGGGCTGATGCAGCCGCCGCTTGAGCTCATCGGAGAGCGCCGGATCGGGCGTCACCACGAGCTTTCCAGTGTTGGTATCGACCAAGGCGCCCGCGACGATAACCGTATCGAGATCGTCGAAATGACGGCGCAGCGATTCCAAGCTGTCGGGGTCCCACGGCACGTAGAAGCCCATGCGCTGCGGGCTGGCGCCCGATGCCGGCGCGATCGTCCGCAGCCTGGGCAGCTTGTGCTTGATTTGTGCGATGCTGCGCAGGAACGGCAGCGGCTGCGCGCGTTCGCCGCCGAGGTCGAGCGGTGCCCTGTCGGGCATGCTGACGACGGTCATCGCGAAGGCGACGGCGCTCAACACGATGGCGACTAGCGCCGCGACCGAAAGGCGCGTGAACCAACGGCTGCGCCGACCCGTGACATCGTAGAAGATGGGCTTGGTCATCGCGGCTTCCCAACGCGAACGGGCGAACACGCCTCCCCCGAGGGCGCCTGACCATCTGCGCGCGACGGCTATGCGGCGTCAACTGGATGCGGGATGAACGGATCGATGCGGCTGCCGTCCCATGATCGCCGCCCGTCCGGTGAGCGTTGCGCGCGGCGCGTAAGCGTGCGTCCCGCTCGTCGCCAGCCAAGCGAGGAAATCGCCGCTCGCGATGCGCCGCGCCGGGTGGCAACCGAACTCGCCACACATAAGCCTGCGTCGTGATCCGTCGAGTGATCCGTCGGCGGTTGTCCGGTGGCCTCTCGGCAACCGCGTGTAAGGTTCGGCGGCGATATTCCCTACCCTCGTAGCGGTCGAGCCAGGCAAGATCGGCGGATCGCAACGTCAGGTCATAGGCCATCCCCCAGACCCGATCGTTCGCGCGGCCCGGTATCAGCGCGGGATAGGCGCCGTCGGCGGCGCGGATGGCGAACAGACGACCGGCGATGCTAGCACGCTGCGCATGATGCGTCCGCGTCTTCAGCCAGCGGGCGAGCGGCGTGTCGCTGCCCGCAAGCAGCGTGCCGTAAACGAACAGGCGCGTCGCGGTCAGTCCCGGGACTCAGTGATCGCAGCCAAGCGCGCCGACAGCGTCTTCCAACCGCGCCGGATCGCCGAGCGCGAGCACATGGCCGGTCGATTGGGTGTGCAGGGGTTCGCCCGTCCAATCGCACATCATGCCGCCCGCCCCCTCGACGATGGGCACCAGCGCGGCCCAATCGTGCAGCTTCAGCCCCGCCTCACAGACGATGTCGAGGTGTCCCGAGGCCAGCATCGCGTAGTTGTAGCAATCGCCCCCCATCACCATCCGTTTGTGATCGGTCCGCGCGGCGAGCGTCATGAAATGCCCGCCGTCGTGATCGTCGAAGTAGTGCGGGCCGGTTGTCGCGATCGCCGCGTCCGCAAGCTGGCGGCAAGCGCGCGTGCGGGCGGGTTGACCGTTGAACAGCGTTGGGCGGCCGCTCGCGCCGACCCAGCGCTCGCACGTGATCGGCTGGTCGATCACGCCGAGCACCGGCCAACCATCGACCAACAGCGCGATCAGCGTGCCGAACATCGCCCGCCCGGCAAGGAATCCCACCGTGCCGTCGATCGGATCGAGCACCCAGGCACGGCTCGATCGAGCGCCCGCGCCGCCGGTGGTCGTGCCGAACTCCTCACCGATCACGGTATCCTGCGGGACTTCCGCCTTCAGGATCCGCCGCATCACCGTTTCCGCCGCACGGTCGGCGAGCGTCACCGGCGTCGCGTCGGACTTGCGCTCGGGATCGGCGCCCGAGCGGAAATGCGGACGTATCGCCGCGCCGGCGGCGTCTGCCAGCCGGTGGGCAAGGGCAATGTCATCGTCGAGCTTCATGGGCGTTGGACGCTCCGGTGATAGCAAACGTCTTGATATCGCGTTGCCGATACGGAAATAAGCGCGGGACGCGTCAATCGAACAGGCTCGAAACCGAGCTTTCATCGGCGATGCGCCTGATCGCCTCGCCGATCAGCGGCGCGATGGTCAGGATGCGGATGCGGTCGGATTCGCGCGCGGCGTCGGTCGGCAGGATCGAGTCGGTGATCACCAGTTCCTTCAGCGCCGATCGGTTGACCAGCGCGACCGCGCCGCCCGACAATACGCCGTGGCTGATATAGGCGGTGACGCTGTTCGCGCCCGCCTTCATCAACGCCTCCGCAGCGTTACACAAAGTGCCGCCCGAATCGATGATGTCATCGATCAGCACGCACGATCGGCCCCTCACTTCGCCGATGATGTTCATCACTTCGGACTGGCCGGGGCGATCGCGACGTTTGTCGACGATCGCCAGCGGTGCGTTGTCCAGCCGCTTCGCCAGCGCGCGCGCGCGCACGACGCCGCCGACATCGGGAGACACGACCACCAGATCGGTCATCGAATTGCGCGCCTGGATATCGGCGGCCATTACCGGCGCGGCATAGAGATTGTCGGTCGGTATATCGAAAAACCCCTGGATCTGCCCGGCGTGCAGATCGACCGACAGTACGCGGTCGGCACCCGCCTGTGTGATCAGGTTCGCGACGAGCTTGGCCGAGATCGGCGTGCGCGGCCCGGGCTTGCGATCCTGCCGCGCGTAGCCGAAGTAGGGTACGACCGCGGTGATCCGGCGCGCCGACGCGCGGCGCAGCGCGTCGATGCAGATCAGCAGCTCCATAAGGTTGTCGTTGGCGGGAAAGCTGGTCGACTGCGCGACGAACACGTCCTCGCCGCGCACGTTCTCGTGAATCTCGACGAACACCTCCTCGTCGGCGAAGCGGCGGACCGTCGCCTCGGTCAGCGAGATCTCGAGATAGGCGGCGATCGCGCGGGCGAGCGGCAGATTGGAGTTGCCGGCCATGATCTTCATGCGCGCGTCCTCCCCCCGTAACCATGTGCTCCGGCACCGGCGTGAGGCTCTATCGCGGTGGCGCGCAATTGCAATGTCGCTCGACGCCGTCGCGATGTGACCCGCTCGAAGCGAGCGGCTCGGGCATCCGTATCGCGCATCGTCCGCGCTACGGCCACACCCGACACGCGCGAGCGACGACGGGGGCCTGTTGACCGGGGCTGCCGGCGAGTGGCATGGCTAAGCGCCGATCGCGACCAAAGAATGTCGCGGCGGGCTGTGTGAGGGAGAGAGCGATGAGGAAGCCGATGGAACGGCGCGTGCGGGCTGCCGAACGGGTAGGGTGCGCGGCGGCGCTGATCTGGGTGTTGGCCGCCGCGCCGGCCGCGTCGCAGACCGCGCCGGTGCCGGCACCCGAGCCGTCCGCGACCGTTGAGCCGACCGGGCAGCCGGCCGCTCAGCCCGAAATCCTTGTCACCGCGCGGCGCCGTACGGAAAGCC
Organism: uncultured Novosphingobium sp.; assembly: GCA_964242815.1. Lineage (GTDB taxonomy): Bacteria > Pseudomonadota > Alphaproteobacteria > Sphingomonadales > Sphingomonadaceae > Novosphingobium. The sequence goes on along the minus strand of CAXSZV010000001.1, from coordinate 305,007 downwards.
TTGAAAACGTGCCTATCTCGATCACCGCGCTCAGCCGCGACACGATCGCGCAGCGCCAGATCCAGACCGAGGCAGACCTCCAGACTGCGGTGCCCGGCCTTACCATCCGCGAGAACGGCAGTGCCAACCAGTTCAACTATGCGTTGCGCGGGCAGAGCGTCGACACGTATTCGGGATCGCCGCCCGGCGTGCTGCCCTATATCGACGAGGCGCAGATCGTCACCCGCTCGGCGACGCTATTCTACGACCTCGACGGTATCCAGGTGCTCAAGGGGCCGCAGGGCACATTGTTCGGCCGGAACGCCACCGGCGGCGCGGTGCTGTTCACCACCGCCAAACCAGGTGACGCGACCGATGGCTATATCCAGGCGCGCTACGGCAGCTTCGATCTGCTCCAGACCGAAGCCGCGGCAACGCTGCGCTTGGGCGAGGCGGGGGGATTGCGCTTAGCAGGCGCTTACACGCGCGGCGGCGCTTTCGTGCGCAACCTCGCCACCGGCCGCCGGCTAGGCCGGCAGGACATCGGCTCCGGCCGCGCCACTCTGCTGCTGCGTCCGATCGAGGGGCTGACCAACACGCTCGTCGTCCAGCACACCGAGGAGGGCGGCAACAACGTGCCGACCGAGGTCTACTCGGCCTACGGCTGCGGCCAGACGTTCAACGGCGTGCCACTCAACACCACCGGCGACTGCTTCTACGGGCCGCTGTCGCCGCCGTTCCAGGCGTTCGTCGCCGCGCATCCGAACCTGTTCCCCGGCGGCGTCGACGCCGCGGCGAACCGCCAGCGCGCGCTCGGGCCGTGGCGGACCGACGTCAACGTGCCGCTGTTCCACGACGCCGCCGCCACTTTCGCGATCAACACCACCGAGTGGGCCGTGGCGGATGGACTGACGGTCAAGAACATCTTCGCCTGGAACCGCAGCCGCGCCGACGACGGCTTCGATTACGACGGCACGCCCTACCCGATCTTTCAGACGGGCGGCACGCCGACGCCGGACGCGACCTCGGTCACCGATCCTGCAGGCTTCATCCAGCGCACGCGCCAGGTGTCGGACGAGTTGCAGCTCCAAGGCAAGGCGTTCGCCAACGCGCTGACCTACGTCGTCGGCGGCTATTTCCTCGACCAGCGCGATATCAACGATTCGAACCTCTTTGCCTTCGATTTCAGCCCGATCTTCTCGGGCCAGGCGATCCGCTATCATCAGCGCTCGCGGACCACCTCGCGTGCATTGTTCGCGCAGGGCACCTATGCACTGACCCCCAAGCTCAACCTCACCGGCGGGCTACGCTGGACGTGGGAAACCAGCCGCGCGCGCCAGCTCGCCGGCTCGGTTTTCGGCACGGCGTTTCCCGACGAGAAGCTCAAATCCGACAAGCCGAGCTGGACGGTGAGCGTCGACTATCGCGTCACCCCCGATCTGCTCGTCTACGTCGCGCATCGCGGCAGTTGGCGCGCGGGCGGATATAACTACAGCGTGACTCCGCTCGATGCGACCGCAGCGGACGGCGGCAACCGCTTCGGCCCGGAAACCACGCGCGATGTCGAGGCGGGCTTCAAATATTCGGGACGCGGGCTGGGCGTGCCGGCGACGCTGAACGTCGCGGCCTACAATCAATGGGTCGATAACATCCAGCGCGCCGCCTATGTCGTCGGTGTCGGTGACACCGCGTCGATCGTCACCGCCAACGTGCCCGGGGCGCAGATCACCGGCGCGGAGGCGGACCTGTCGATCCGACCCGCCGCCTGGCTATCGCTCGGCGGATCGGTCGCCTACACGCACGCACGCTACACCGATCGGGTGGTCGACCTGTTCGGCGTGCCGACGCTCTACGGTCCGTTCGCCGACGCGCCGAGGTGGTCGGGCACGCTCTATGCCGAGGCGTCGCATCGGCTGTCCGGCGACACCGGCCGGCTCGCGCTGCGCGCCGACCTGTTCGCGCAGTCGCGATTCTTCTTCTCGAATGTCGCCGCGACGCAGGCGCCGGAGACCGCGATCGCCGGCTACGCGCTGGTCAATCTGCGACTGTCGCTGGCGGACATCGCCGGTAGCGGCGTGTCGGCGGCGGTGTTCGCGCGCAATCTGTTCGACAAGCGATACTACGCCGGCGGCAACTCGCTGGGGCCGACGCTGGGCCTCAACACCAGCGTGCCCGGCCGCCCGCGCATGATCGGCGGCGAACTGCGCTTCGGGTTCTAGCGGCCGGGTTCTAGCAGGCCGGGCTCTAGCGGGCCGGCTGTCTGGCCGTGCGCCTCACAGCCGATGCTCGCCCTTCACCCAGCGCACTGTGCCCGACGAGGCGCGCATGACGATGCTGCTGGTGGTCGTCCGGCCATCGCGCGTGCGCTTGACGCCGCCGAGCAACGATCCGTCGGTCACGCCGGTCGCGGCGAAGATGCAGTCGCCCTTGGCGAGTTCCTCGAGCTTGTAGACGTAGTCGAGATCTTCGATCCCCCACTTCTTCGCGCGGCCGCGTTCGTCGTCGTTGCGGAACAGGAGCCGGCCTTGGAACTGCCCTCCGACGCAGCGCAGCGCGGCGGCGGCGAGGACGCCTTCGGGCGCACCGCCCGATCCCATGTAGATGTCGATGCCGGTATCGTCGTTCGTCGTCGCGATCACGCCGGCGACATCGCCATCGGGGATCAGCTGAATGCCGCAGCCGATCGTGCGCAGTTCCGCGATGAGATCGGCGTGGCGCGGCCGATCGAGCACGCAGACGATGATGTCTTCGGGCGCGACGCCCTTTGCCGCCGCGACCGCATGGACGTTCTGTGTCGGTGTCTTGTTGAGATCGATCACGCCGTCGGCATAGCCCGGACCCACCGCGAGCTTGTCCATGTAGACATCGGGCGCGTTCAGTAGGTTGCCGTGCTCGGCGACGGCGAGCACCGCGAGCGCGTTAGGGCCGGCCTTGGCAGTGATCGTCGTGCCTTCGAGCGGGTCGAGCGCGATATCGATCTTGGGGCCGGTGCCTTGCGCTGACCCGACCTTCTCGCCAATATACAGCATCGGCGCCTCGTCGCGCTCACCCTCGCCGATCACCACCGTGCCGTCCATGTAGAGCTCGTTTAGCGCGGCGCGCATCGCTTCCACCGCCGCCGCGTCCGCCGCCTTCTCGTCGCCCCGGCCGATCAGCTTGGCGGCGGAGATCGCCGCGGCCTCGGTCACGCGCACCATCTCGAGCACGAGGACGCGATCGAGCACGGCGCTGGCGGGTGTCTGGATGGTCATCGGCGTTCGTCTCGCTGGCTGGGAATGATGCGACGGGGCTTACCCAGCCGGGCCGTGGTTGTCGAGGCGGGCGGCGTCGATCACCTCGCGGCCGGACACCATCCGAAGCTGTCCGACCGCGATGCCGCTCGCGCCGCCGGCGATGCCGAGGACGAGCCGCTGGCGCTGGCAGTCGGCCGGTATCCGCGTGTCCGCCTCGAAGCCCGTGCCGTCGGACGCGATGCGCCGCTTGGCGAGCCATGACGAACCGATCGCGTCACATGTCAGCGACACCTCGATCGCGGATGAGGCCGCCCGCGACGCGTCCCGCGCGCGCCACCTCAGCCGGACCGGCCCCGGTGGCAGCATCATCGGTTGCTCGGCGAAGGCAAGCGTCGTCGAACTCGCGTTGCCGACGATGACCGCGCGCGGCACACCCGCGCTCGCGGAAAACGCGATGCTGATCGCGCCGTCATCTGAAAAATGCCAGTCGAGCACGGTCGCCGGATGCGCCGGATCGGCGAGGCGAAAGTCGCCGTCGACCGGCAGGCCGATCGACCGTCGGGGGGGGCGCTCGCAATGATCACCGCGTGCCGACAGTGCCTGTTCGTAATGGCCATTGCGCATCAGTCCGTCGATCAACGGCGCGATAAGCGAACAATCACGCACACCGTGCGACCGGGCGAGCAGCGTCGCGACCTCCTGCCGCGCCAGCGGATCGCCGTGATCGGCCCCGGCGTCGGCGAAGTACACGCCCGCCCACGCCGGCATCAGCGCGAGCCGCGCCGCAAGCTCGCGGCGGCCGACCATCGTCGCGTCGAACGGACCGAGCAACCGGTTGCGCCCGGCAAGGTCGGGCGACTGGCGCAGCAGCGCGTCGAGATGATCGGCCGCCTGGCGGGCGTCGCCGCGCATCACGGCCGCACCGAACGCATAGCTCTGGGTGAACGGTTCGCGCCAGCCGAGCCGTGTGCCGACCGCGAACACGCGCGCCGCCAACGCGTCCTGGCCCGAGACGTGCGCAGCCTCACCGAGCAATCCGACCGCCTCGGCGTCGAGCGGATCGCGGCGCACCGCTTGCTGCGCGGACGCGAATGCACCGGGCGCATCGCCGGCGATCAGCCTGCCTTTCGCTGCCGCGCGATCGTGGCCCGCCGCGAACGGCCGGATCGCCAGAGCGGTGCCCTGGTCGCCCGACCCTGCGATGCGATCGAGGCCACTGCTGAGCGCGAGCAGGATATAAACCGCGACCATCACCAGTGCTGCACCAACGACGACCGGTCGCCATCGGCCGTTCGAACGCTTGCTCGCGATCATGCGGGCGTCAGGCGCGCGAAGGACGGCTCCGCTCGCTGTCTTCGCCGTAATAGGCATAACTCTGATAATCCGAATACCGGTTCGCGCCCTTGCGCGGATCGAACTTGGTGAGCACCGCCCCGACCAGGATCGGCCGCATCGCGCGCAAGCGCCGGAGCGAAGCCTTGAGCGCGCCGCGACGGCTGCGCCCCGCCTCGACCACGATCACCACGCCGTCGACCAGCGCCGACAGCAGCGGCGAATCGGCAAGCCCGAGCACCGGCGGGCTGTCGATCACCACGACGTCGAACCGCGCGGCAAGTTCGTCGAGCACGGTCTGCAACCGCGATCCGGCGATCAGTTCGGCGGGGCTCGGCGGTAGCGGGCCCGTGGTGATGACGCTGAGCCCGGTCTGATCGGTCTGCACCAGCACGCCGTCGATCGTGTCCTGTCCGGTGAGCAGGCCGGTGATGCCGCGCTCGTTGTCGCTCCCGATGTTGCGCGCTAGCGAGGGCCGCCGAAGGTCGAGGTCGACCAGCACGACTCGCTTGCCGATACGCGCCAGATTGCCTGCGATTGCCAGGCTGGTGATCGATTTGCCTTCCGACGGCTGCGCCGAGGTTATCAGCAGCGTTTCGGGCAGGCCTTGCGCGGTAGCATAAAGCAGCGCGCCGCCGAGCGAGGCATAGGCTTCCGACATCGCCGACTTGGGATCGGCAAGCTCGACAGCCGCGGCTCCGGCAACGCGCGGGACGACGCCGATCAACGGCAGGCCGAGCTTGCTCTCGACATCTTCGGGCACGCGGATCGAATCGTCGAACTGATCGCGCAGCACCACGGCCAGGATCGCCAAGATAACCCCCGCCGCCAGCGCCAGCGCGAGGTTCTTGAACAAGCTGGGCGATGACGGCCGCATCGGCACATCGGCGCGATCGATTACGAGCAGGTTCGATGCGCTGATCCCTGCGGCGGCGTTCAATTCCTTGAAGCGTTGCAGCAAGCCGTCGAAGATCGTGCGATTGGTGTCGGCCTCGCGCGCGAGCAGGTTGTATTGCACCGAACGGTCCTGTTCAGACAGCGTCGCGGTCTTGAGGCCCGCGACTTGATCGGCCAGTCGGCGTTCAGAGCTTTGCGCCGCCTCGTACTGCGAGCGCACTGACGCTCGTACCGAGCTGACCAGCGCATTCAATTGACGCCTGATTTCGCCCGCCTGTGCCTGGAGCTGAACGATGGTGGGATAACTGTCGAGGTGACGGACGCGCTCCTGCTCGAGCTTCGCCTGAACTTCGGCACGCTGGGTCAGCAGCTGCTGCACGGTCGGATTGCTCAGCACATCGGGCGAGTTGAGCGCGCCGTTGCCCGATACCGCCTGCCACCGCCCCTCGGCCGCGATGCGCGCGGCGCGCGCGGTGTTCGCCGCCTCGTTCAGCTGGAGCAGGCTCGCCGTCGTGATCGATCCGCTGCCTTGCGTTTTGTCGCCATCGGCCACGGCGGCGTCGCGCGTGCGGATGAGGCCGTTCTGCCGCGCATAGCCGTTGAGCGCGACCTCGGAATTCTCGAGCCGGCTTTTGGCTTCGGCAAGCTGCTGCGCAACGAAACCGCGCGCATAGGCAGAGCTATCGAACTTTCGCTGCAGGTTGCTGGCGATGAATTCGTCGGCAAAGGCGTTGGCGACACGCGCGGACAGGTCCGCGTTGGTGCTGGTAAAGCGGATCGAGGCGATGCGCGAACTGCGCGGCAGATCGACCGTCAGGTTATCGCGCAGCGCGGCGATCGCCTGTTCCCGCGCGGCTCTCGCCGAGCCGTCCGAGGTCTGCCTGATCCCCATCGCCCGGGTGAACGCGGGATCGCCCGACAGCCTCAGGCGTTGCGCCACGCGTTCGCTGAGGCCGCGGCTCTGCAGGACATCGAGCTGGGTTTGCAGGAACCGGTCCTGATCGTAGAAATTGAGCGTTTCCTGCTCGGCGCCCTGGCTCTGGCCAAGCACCTGGTCGGCTTGCGCATTGATCTGCACCGTCGTCAGCGCCGTGTAGCGCGGCGTCTGCAACAACGTGAGAATGACCGCGACGATCAGCGCGGCACCGATCAGCAGCGCGATCAGCCACGCGTTGTTGCGCAGGGCCGCCAGAAACGATCGGAGATCGAACGCGCCGGGTCGCCCGACAACCGCGTCGTCCAGAGGATCGTCGATCGGCCGATCGCGATCGGCCGATGCGCGCGCGCGAGGCTGGGAAAGTGTCGCCATGCGCCCCGCTATCGCAAAAGGTAGAACAGGTTGAACAAAGGTGCCGCCTGGAGAAAGTCGCGAAAGGCACCTTTCGCGCTTGAGAAGCCGACGACGATGACGTCGCCACCCAGCAGCGGCGGGTCGGGCGCGCGCGCTGAGCGGATGTCCGCCAGATTGAACCGCGCCGCCGCGCGGTTCCCCTGGATCGTGCGGAACACGATGACATCGGTCAGTTTCGCGACGCGCGTCGGGCTTTCCGCCTTGGCGATCGCGGTCAGCAACGTGGCGTTGCGATCGATCTCGTAAACGCCGGGCCTTACGACCTGGCCTTCGACCGAGACCGTGCGCGCCGCCGCGGTCTTGATCGATACGGTGACCTGTGGATCGACCAGGTAGCGCTGGCGCAACCGCATCGTGATCTCGCGCGCGACCGTGGTCGGGCTGCGTCCTGCCGCGATGACTTCGCCGATCAGTGGGATCTGGATGTTGCCGCCGCCGTCGATCGTCACCGCGTCGCTGCTGAGGTCAGGCTCCTGGAACACCCTGACGATCAGCACGTCGCCGGGCACCATCACGTAATCGCCGTCCGGTCGGACCGCCGGCGCGATCGCCGCATAGGCATCCGGCCCCACGGGAACTTGCACGGCGTCGGATCGTGCGGCAACCGACTGATGCGTCCGCGCCGCGCCGGCAGTGCTGACGCCGAACATTAGGCTACAGATCGCGATCGATGCTGCGCTCGCCCTGTGCACCCCCCGTATAACTCCCTCAAGCCGCAGCCCGTGCCTCGCGCTCGCCCGACCCATCGCGGACAATACCGATCAGCATGCCTGACGCCGCCGCCCCGAGGATGGCTATTGCCATGGATCGAAGCGGATAATCAACGAGCGAATGCGCGGCGATGATGAGGCCCGTGGCGGCGATGAAGCCGAGCGATCCCCCGTCCCGTGCGCTCGCGACGCGCCTCGCACGCATGAAGCGCGACATGACCGCCACGACATAGGCCGCCACGATGACTACCGCAGCGATGCCGCCTTCGAGCACGATTTCGAGATAATCGTTGTGCGCGCGCACCGGGAAGGTCGGGTCGACCGAGGTCAGCGGCTCGCCAGCGATGAACATCGGACGGAACGTGCCAAGCCCGCTGCCTATCGGCCAGACCGATCGCAGGATGGGCAACGTATCGCGCCAAAGGTCGGCGCGGACATCACGGCTCCACGTGAACCGGTCGATCACCAGACCAAGCGCCTCGCCACGCCGCTGTACCAAAACGACGCAGCCGAGCACTAAGAACGGCACCGCCACCAGCATCGCGCGGCCTGCGCCGCGCGCGAGTCGCGTCCGCCACGGGATCAGCGCAAGCAGGACTAGTGGAACGGTAAGCGCGATCCCGGCGCGCGATCCGGTCAGCACGCAGCCGAGCAACAGTGACAGCCCGCCCCCGACGACGATCGCGACGTTCAACGACGATCGGGCGTCGTCATCGCGTGGGTTCGGATCGACGAGGCCCACCAGCGCGGCGAACGCGATGAGCAGGACGTCGGCCTCCGCGTTGCGGTTGGCCTGGAAGCCGTTCAGGAAGCCCGGGTTGTCGTCATAAAACCGCCAGGTACGCTCGATCCCGTCGGCGAGTTGCAGTGCGCCGAGCAACAGCGATGCGACGCCCATTATGGCGATGGTCACCAGTAGCGCCCGCCGTCCCGCGCGATCGAGCATGCTCGCGGCGATCAGCACGAAAGCGGGGGGTGCGATGGCGATGAGCGCCGCCCAGGTCCGCGCCGGCGATATCGTCCACGGCATCCAGGCGGAGCGTGCGCCCACCAGGCCGAGCGCGTCGGCCTCGACCGCTCGTCCGGGAAGGCGCTGCCAGACTTCAGGGGGAAGGGGGATCAGCTGCAGTACCGGCAGTACGACCAGGAGCCCGGCCAGGATCGCCGCCGAACGCGGACAAGCCCGGTCCGCCGTTCGCCTCACGAACAGCCATGCCGCCGCCATGATGGCTATGATGACCTCGAGGATCGTTTCGCTAAGCGGCGCGGAACTGCCTCCGCCGCCAAGCACGATCGCCGCCGCGACCATGGCGCAGACTATCGCGGATCGCGGGCTGATGAGGCTGATGCCAACGATGACTTGTGCGCGCGGGTGGGCGCGGGCGCGGGCCGCTGTCATGCGTCGTATCGCCGTCTATCCAGCGCGACACGGCTATTGGTCGCCCGCGTATGACCTTGTGTTCGCGCAAAAAAAGGGACGGATCGCTCCGCCCCTTTTTGTGTAAGGATCATCTTTGCGTCGGAATCATCGTCGTCGGCAAATGTCAGCCGCCGGCCTTGCCGAATTCCGAATACTGCTCGTTGCCCACGAAACCGAACTTGGTGACGTGCGAACCCTTGATAATGTTCAGCACCCTGGCCGACAGATCATAGCTTGCGTTCGGATCCGGCTGATACTGCAGTTCGGGCTCGGTCGGGTAAGTCAGCGTCTGTTGCAGCAGGCTGAGTAGCTGTCCCTGTTCGACGACATTCCCGTTCCACAGGATCTTGTTGTCAGGCGAAATCGACACCTTGTTCTTGATCGTGTTGGGCGGCGGAATATTCGTCGGCGGGGTGGCGACCGGCAGATCGATGTTGATCGCATGGGTGGCGACGGGGATCGTGATAATGAACATGATGAGCAGCACGAGCATGACGTCGATCAGCGGCGTCGTGTTCATCTCCATCATCGGCGAGCCGTCGTCCTTGCCGCCTGACATTGCCATGGGAACGTACTCCTAAGGAAGCTGTGAAACGGCGATCAGCCGTTCGGATCGGTGCGGTTCGAAATGAACCCGACGGTCGGATAGCCCGAGACTTGGACATCGTAGATGGCGCCCGCGACACAGCGCCACGGGGCGTTGACGTCGCCACGGATGTGGACCTGTGGCACCTTTTCCGGGTCGGCCTTCAACGCCTCGGCACCACCCGCCGCCTTGACGATCGCGTCGAGCCGCTTGAACGCCTGATCGCGCAGCTCGTTCGAATCGACCGGGGTGATGTTGTTGAAATAGATGCGGCACTGTCCACTACGCGACGCGCCCTGATACCCCGGCTCGCGGGCGCTGCGCCCGGCGGCGTCGGTCGTCGTCACGGTCAAGAGCAGGTTTTCCACCTTGTCCTTCGATTCGGTGGAGACGATGACCGGAATGCGCAGCTTTTCGATCGTCTGGATCGCCACGGGCACCGCGATAAGGAAGATGATCAGCAGCACCAGCATCACGTCGACCAGCGGCGTGGTGTTGATATCGGACATCGGCCGTTCCACGGCACCACCGCCGCCTGTCGAAATCGCCATTTTATAATTTCCTATGCCTGATCAGGCTTATCTTCGCCCAAGTGATGGTATTTCGCCCGATCACTCGCACAATCGTCTCTCGGCTCACCGATCTTCCGGGGGAGGGGGACCCGCATGCCACGACCCACCCCCGTCCCCGAAGTTGCGTGACGGTCAGGGTTTGACTGGCGTCGTGCCGACCGGCTTGGCCGAAGCCGGCGTGTTGGCGCGTGCCGCCGAAGTTACCGGCGTTGCGGGCGCGATCACCGCAGGGCGAACCTGACCGCCCGAGTTGATGTTCGCCAGGACATCGGTCGAGAACGCGGTCAGCGTTTCGGCGATGCGCTTGTTGCGGCTTTGCAGGTAGTTGTAGGCAAGCACCGCCGGCACAGCGACCAGCAGGCCCAGCGCGGTCATGATCAGCGCTTCACCGACCGGACCCGCGACCTTGTCGATCGAGGCCGACCCGGCGATGCCGATCGCGATCAGCGCGCGATAGATGCCGACGACGGTGCCGAACAGTCCGATGAACGGCGCGGTCGCGCCGACCGTGGCGAGGAACGGCAGACCCGACGCCAACCGCGCGTTGACGGTCGCTTCCGAGCGGGCGAGCGAACCATGTAGCCAATCGTGCGCATCGGTGCTGTCCGTCATCTTCGTGTGCTGATCTTCGGCGGACAGGCCGTCATCGACGATCTGGCGCCAAGCGCTGTTCTTGTCGAGCTTGGTTGTCCCTTCGCGCAGCGAGTTCGCCCGCCAGAAGTTGGTGCGCAGGTCACGGCCCTGGCGCATGATCTTCGACTGCTCGAACCATTTGGTGAACAGGATGTAGAACGAGCCGAACGACATGATCGCGAGGATCGACACGGTCGCGTAGGAGATGAAGCCGCCGGCCTGAAGGGCTTCCGTGAAACCGAACTTGTTTTGCGGCGCGGCGCTCGGCGCGGCGGCGAGAAGGTTGACGATGAGCATGCGTTAAGTCCTCTTCAACTACGAATGTGGGCGGTTCCCGTCGCGCGGCGACGAGCGATCGGGGGACGTCTAGTTCTTGGGAATCTGCCAGCGGACAGGACGGGAATAGGAACTCGGTACGGGTTGCCCGTCCTGTAACGCGGGCTTGAAACGACCCCGGCGGGACAGGACGCTGCAAGCTGTCGCGTCAAGCTCGGGCGTGCCACTGGAGCTGGTGATCGTGCAGCCGGTCACGCGTCCATCGGTGCCGATCGACAGTGTCACCCGGCTCACGCCTTCCTTTTCCTCGCGCAGCGAGCGCGCCGGATAGTCGTCGGTGCTGATCCAGCTCTGCGGATCGCCGCGCGGCGATGCCGCGGCGGTCGGGCCCTTGGGCGCGGGCGGCGGCGGCACGGGGGCCGGCGGGGCGAGGATGATCGGCGGCGCGACTGGCGGCGGGGTGATCGTCGTCGTGATCTGGGGCGGAGTCGTCGTCACGTTGATCCGCACCGGCGGCGCGACCGGCGGCGGCGGTGCCTCTTTCTGCTTGGGCGGCGGCGGCGGCGGTTCCTTGGGCTTCTCCGGCTCCTTGACGTCGACCGTGGTTACCTTCTCGACCAGCTTCTGCGCCGCCGAATAGGCGAGCCCAGTCACCAGCGCATAGATCGCGGCAACATGGATCAAGGCAACGATGATCAGAGCGGTTATCTTGTTACCGCTCATCTTCTGGTCAGCGTAAGCCATTCAGTCCCTTCACTCCATTGCCGTCAAGCGGCACGCATCCCGTCGCGCCATGGGCGACGCGGCAGCGACGCCCATGATGCCCAAACTGTAAGACCACCCTGACCGAATTTTTGTCGACCCGCCGCCCAGCAAGGTGGGCGGGGATACGCGGCGCTACTTGGCGTGCTCCGTTGGGACAATTCCTAGCGGGCTCGCGAAATCCGCGCAACGCTCTTGTCGTCAATGCGGGGCCAGACGTGTGATAAAGCGCGGATTCTGGCCCGCGGCTGTGCCATGATGGCCCATTATCGGAGCTTGAGGTGGCCAATGAGACGATTGATGCAGGTTTCATCGATGGCCGCCGCCGCGATGCTGAGCGCAATGGTTCCCGGACATGCGCAGGATTCGCCGGCAAGAGAATCGCGGGGAAGCCCCATGGCATCCAGTCCGTCCGGCCCGCCGTTCATCGCGAGCTATGCTGATATCGTCGATCTGGCCGATGCCGCGCCGCTGGTCGTGCGCGTCCAGTTGCGCAAGATCGCGCCCGTCGCGGCGCCGGCGGCGCGCGCCGGCACCGGCCGCTTCTATGTCGAGGCGCAGACGGTCGCGTTGATCGCGCGCAAGACGCCCGGCGATCCGGCGCTTGGCGCGACGGTCGCGTTCCTCGTCGATCTGCCGCTCGACGCGAAGCGCCGTCCGCCCGCGATCAAGAAGCGCGACGCATTTGTCTTCGCGCGGTCGGAGGTCGGTCGCCCGGGCGAGCTGGCGCTGATCGCGCCCGACGCGCTGTTGTTGTGGGACGCCGATGTCGACGCTCGGCTGCGCGCGATCGTCACCGCGCTGATCGCGCCGGACGGCCCCGCGAAAGTCACCGGCGTGCGCGAACTGGTCAATACGCCGGGCAACCTTGCGGGAGCGAGCGAGACGCAGGTGTTCCTGACGACTGCCGACGGCTCGGCTGCCTCGCTGTCGATCGAGCACAGACCTGGACAGCCACCGCGCTGGGGCGCGTCGTTCTCCGAACTCGTCGCGGCGACCGCATCGCCGCCGGCGCGCGACACGCTGGCGTGGTATCGCCTCGCCTGCTTCCTGCCGCGCGAGGCCCCTGCAGAAGCCAACCATTCGGAAGGCGCCGACGCGCGCGCGCAGGCGGCCGACGATTATCGCTTCGTGATCGGTGCGCTCGGCCCGTGCCCCCGGCTGCGGCGTTAGCGGTGGTCCGCGCTGGCATTCAGCGTCACGCTCGCTTAGGCGCGCGTCGGTGAGGGAGCTGCCATGGTCGATGCGTCGAAGGCTCAGCCGCTAAAACGCGAACCGCTGCGAATCGCGTTGGCGGGGCTTGGCACCGTCGGGGCTGGAGTGATCCGGCTGATCGAGACGAACGCCGCGCTGATCGCACGCCGCGCGCGTCGTCCGATCGTCATCACCGCCGTCAGCGCGCGCGATCGCGCCAAGGATCGCGGCGTGCGGATCGCCGACTACGCATGGGAGGACGACGCGACCGCCTTGGCCGCGCGCGCCGATGTCGACGTGGTGGTCGAACTGGTCGGCGGCTCGGACGGCCCCGCGCTGACGCTCGCACGCAACGCGCTGCGCTCGGCCAAGTCGCTGGTCACCGCGAACAAGGCGATGATCGCGCATCATGGCATCGAACTCGCCGGCGCGGCCGAGGCGGCGGGTGTCGCGCTGAAGTTCGAGGCGGCGGTCGCGGGCGGCGTGCCGGTGATCAAGGGCCTGAGCGAAGGCGCCGCCGCCAACGTGATCGAGCGGGTCTATGGCATCCTCAACGGCACGTGCAATTACATCCTCTCGACGATGGAGGACACCGGCCGCGACTTCGCCGATGTGCTCGCCGAGGCGCAACGGTTGGGGTATGCCGAGGCCGACCCGAGCTTCGATGTCGACGGCGTCGACGCGGCGCACAAGCTGTCGATCCTGGCGGCGATCGCGTTCGGCGCGCGGATCGATTTTCACGCGGTGCAGACCGCGGGCATATCGTCGATCCTGGCCGCCGACATCGCGCAGGCGAAGGCGCTCGGCTATGTCATCCGGCTGATCGGCATGGCCGAGACCGAGCGCTACGATGATGTGTGCCGCCTGTTCCAGCGTGTGCAACCGCAGCTCGTGCCGATCGACCACCCACTCGGCCATGTCGACGGCGCGACCAATGCGGTGGTCTGCGAGGGCAATTTCGCCGGCCGCCTGCTGTTCCAGGGCGCGGGCGCGGGCGACGGGCCGACCGCGAGCGCGGTCGTCGCCGACCTCATCGATATCGCGCGCGGCGGGACGGGGCAGTCGTTCGGCCAGGCGTTCTCGATGCCCGTCGCCGAACTGGAGACGCTCGCTCCGGCCGACAGCGGCCGCCGCCGATCGCGCGCCTACATTCGCTTCACCGTCGCCGACCGCATCGGCGTCCTCGCCGAGCTGACCGCCGCGATGCGCGACGCGGGCGTCTCGATCGAGAGCATGATCCAGCATGGCCGGCCCGAGGAAGACGGCCCGGAAAGCGGCGACGTGCTGGTGGCGATGGTGACGCACGAGGGACCGGAAGCCGCGGTGACGCAGGCGCTGGCGCTGCTGGAGGGCTCGGACAGCCTGACCGCGCCGCCGCTGGTGATGCATATCTTGGGGGATTGAGGCGCGCGCCAGGCTTGGCCTCCAGGCGATGCGGCAAGCGCATGCGCGGCGGACGTGCGGATTTGCCCGCCGGCGAGCGCGGGGTTACGCCTGGGGATAAGCGCGGACGGGCTGGCCGGCGCGTGGGATCGTCGTCGGCTTGGGAGCGGACGCCGCCGCGTGTCTTTGGCTGCGAGCGGCCGGGAAGCGACGCGATGATTCTCGTCCGGCCTGCCTTGGTGATGGTGCGGAGAGACGGTGGGTCAAGGCTCGCGAAACGTGCCACCGCCGCCGGGGCCTACCCCGGTTCGTGAAACCGCATCCGGTGCGAGCGCTCGACTCACGAAGAGCGCCGGCCGTGCGGGGTGGCTGAGGTGATGCGCATCACACCCCCGCGCCCGCCGCATGTCCGGAGGAAACCCCCCGAACGTCGGCGCGTATAACCCATCTGGTTCACGGTGTCAAGCGTTATAGCCACGGCAGCGGGAGGGACGATATCCGTGCGGTTTTAAGCCCGCGCCTCTTGCACCCCGGCGCTGTTGTGGCGCAGCGCCTTCAGGACCGTCTCGACGATCTGCGGGGCGTTCAGCCCGGCGATGTCGTATTGCTTGTCGGGCGCATCGTGATCCTGGAACACGTCGGGCAGGCGCATCGTGCGGATCTTCAACCCCGCGTCCAACAAACCCTCGTCGCTGGCGAGCGTCAGGACGTGCGCGCCGAGGCCGCCGATCGCGGCTTCCTCGATCGTCACGATCACCTCGTGCGTCGCCATCAGCCGGCGGATCAGGTCGCTGTCGAGCGGCTTGGCGAAGCGCAGGTCGGCGACCGTCGTCGAGAGCCCCTTGGCGTCGAGCGCATCGGCGGCCTTCAGCGCTTCTGCGAGGCGCGTGCCGAGCGACAGCAGCGCCACCTTGCCTGTCTGTTTGGGGCCGGTCTGCTTGGCATTGGCCTGCTTGACGATGCGGCCCCGACCGATCTCGAGCCGTTCGGGCTGCTCGGGCAGGGCCACGCCCGTGCCGTTGCCGCGCGGATAGCGGAACGCGATCGGCCCGCTATCATGCAGCGCGGCGGTATGCGTCATGTGGACGAGTTCGGCCTCGTCGGCCGCGGCCATCACGACGAAGTTGGGCAGCGTCGCGAGGTATGTGACGTCGAACGATCCAGCATGCGTCGCGCCGTCCGCGCCGACGAGCCCTGCGCGATCGATCGCGAAGCGCACGGGCAGGTTCTGGATCGCGACATCGTGGACCACCTGATCGTAGGCGCGTTGCAGGAACGTCGAGTAGATCGCGCAGAACGGGCGCATTCCTTGCGCGGCGAGGCCGGCGGCGAACGTCACCGCGTGCTGCTCGGCGATGCCGACGTCGAACGCGCGGTCGGGAAACGCCTTCGCGAACAGGTCCACGCCGGTGCCCGAAGGCATCGCGGCGGTGATCGCGCAGATACGCGGATCGGCCTGCGCCTCGGCTATCAGCGCGCGGCCGAACACGCCCGTGTAGCTTGGCGGGCCGGCCGACGCCTTGACCTGCTCGCCGGTGATGACGTCGAAGCGCTGGACGCCATGATACTTGTCGGCGCTCTGCTCGGCGGGGGCATAGCCCTTGCCCTTCTGCGTGACGACGTGGATCAGGCACGGCCCCTCGGCCATGTCGCGCACGTTCTCGAACACCGCGACAAGATCGTCGACGTTGTGCCCGTCAATCGGGCCGACGTAATAGAAGCCTAATTCCTCGAACAGCGTGCCGCCCATCGCGAGGCCGCGCGCGTATTCGTCGGTCTTCTTCGCCGCGCGCGCCAGCGGTCCGGGCAGCCGCTTCGAAATCTTCCGCGCGATGTCGCGCATGCCCATGAACGTTTCGGAAGACACCAGCCGCGCGAGGTACGACGAAAGCCCGCCGACCGGGGGCGCGATCGACATGTCGTTATCGTTGAGGATCACGACGAGGCGGTTGCCCGCCGCGCCCGCGTTGTTCATCGCCTCATAGGCCATGCCCGCGCTCATCGAGCCGTCGCCGATCACCGCGATGCCGCGGCCCGGCTTGTCGGCGAGCTTGTTGGCAATGGCAAAGCCGAGCGCGGCGCTGATCGAGGTCGAGCTGTGCGCCGCGCCGAACGGATCGTATTCGCTTTCGCTGCGCTTGGTGAAGCCCGACAGGCCGCCCCCCTGGCGCAGCGTGCGGATACGATGCCGGCGGCCCGTGACGATCTTGTGCGGATAGGCCTGATGGCCGACGTCCCACACCAGCCGATCATTGGGCGTATCGAACACATAGTGCAGCGCGACGGTCAGCTCGACCACGCCGAGCCCCGAGCCTAAATGCCCGCCGGTCTGGCCGACGGCGGCGATCGTCTCGCTTCGCAACTCGTCGGCGAATTGACGCAATTGGTCGGGAGAAAGCTTACGCAGGTCTACTGGCGTGTCGACCGTATCGAGCAGCGGCGTTGCCGGGTTGGCTGTCATGACGGTGGCCTTACACCGGTGATACGCGGGTGTCGATTGACCGAGCGCAATCCGACGGCGTCATCGTGCGCGCCATGTCGATTACAGGCGGCGTCGATTGCAGGGGCGTCAATTGCAGTCGGCGCAGGTGCCCCGCAATTCGACGACCGGGCGAATGTCGGCGAAGCCGGCGTCGCGCGCCGCGCCGACAAGTGTCTGGGTCAGCCGATCGTCATCGCTATGCACGACACGGCCGCAGCTGTCACAGATCAGGAAGATGCAGTCATGCCGACAACCGGGGTGGGTGTTGGCGATATAGGCGTTCGCGCTTTCGACGCGCCGCGCCAGGTTGGTGCGCACGAACAGATCGAGGATGCGGTAGACGCTGTTCGGCGCGACGCGCTTGCCGCGCCGCAGCGAAACGTCCTCGGCCAGATCGTATGCCGAGGCGGGACGCGGACGATCGGCGAGCACGGCGAACACGTCCTCGCGCATGTCGGTCCATTGTTCGCCGGCATCGACCAGCACCGCGCGCGCCGCCGTGACCAGCCCGTCGCCGCTATGCTCGTCGTGAAGATGCCTGGCCATGTCGCGGTCGATATAGGCGGCGGTGCGCCGCGCGGCAAATCCGCGATGACAAGCGGATTGTCGTAGGAGCCTGTCAGCCCTTGGTAGGTGCGGCCTTATACAAGGTAGGATAGAGCCGCTTCAGTCCCGCGACCTTCGCGGCATCCCACTGCTGGATGTACGGGTAGTTCGGATTTCTGGTCATGAAATCCTGGTGATACGCTTCGGCCGGATAGAACTTGTCGGCCGGCTCGATCTTGGCGACGATCGGCGCCTTCCACAAATGAGCGCCGCGCAGTTGCGCGAGGTAGGCCGTCGCGACCCGGCGCTGCACGTCGTTCACCGGCACGAGCGCGGTGCGGTATTGCGACCCGTAATCCGGTCCCTGCCGATCGAGCTGAGTCGGATCGGCGACCACCGAGAAGAACACTTGCAACAGCTGATCGTAGCGGATTTGCGTAGGGTCGTACGTCACCTTGACCGATTCGGCGTGCCCGGTCGTCCCTGTGCTCACCAACGGATAGCTCGCATTCGCGGCGCGGCCGCCATGATAGCCCGCAACCGCGCTGCGCACACCCTTGACGTGGCTGAACACGCCCTCGACCCCCCAAAAGCAGCCGCCGGAGAAGATCGCGGTCTTCAAACCCGGCGTCTCGCCGGCGGTCACCGAGGCCGTCGGCGCGCGGACCAGCGACTCCGCCGAAGCCGGCTGCACGCAGGCCGACAGGATCGCGAACAGCGGGGCAAGCAATGGGCCGCGCTTCATCGCGTCAGCACCGTCGAAGCAGCCGGAGGAGAAGACGGCATCGCCGCGCCGGCGGAGCCGATCCCCATCGTGACCGCCACGAGCAGCGCGCCGCCGGCAAAGCCGAGCGAAAAGAAACGGACGAATTCATTTTTGATAAGGCGCATGGGAGGAAGGCTTTTCCGGACGGGGGGAAGGGTTCATGCCGCCCAGGTGGTTAGCGACCCGTGAACATCAAGGACAGCGTACCGACAGCAAGCCCTAGCCGGCATCATATTGGTGCGGACGGCGGGACTCGAACCCGCACTGGGAACCCCAAGCGGATTTTAAGTCCGCTGCGTCTACCATTCCGCCACGTCCGCTTCGCGCGATCGCTGTGTCAGAACCGTCGGCGTGGCGCAATCGGCGGGAGCGTGCAGGATCGAACGGGGGATCACCTGAGGATCGGCCCGGAGGATTGGCCTCGCGCTACTCGACGTTGAGCCGCGCGCGCATCTCCTTGCCCGGTTTGAAGTAGGGGACGCGTTTGCCCGGCACTTCGACAAGCTCGCCAGTTCGCGGGTTGCGGCCGGTGCGTGGATCCCGCGCTCGAGTCGAAAAAGCGCCGAAGCCGCGCAGCTCGACCCTGCCGCCCTTCGCGAGTTGATCGGTGATCTGGTCAAAAAACGTATCAACCGCACGCTCGACATCCTCTGGCCGCAAACCGGCATTGTCTCGTGCCAGCGCCAGCAGCAGCTCAGAGCGGATCATTCGGAATTCTCCCAAGGGCTGATCCCCCAATACCCTGTCCGACCAAGACAGCGCAAGATGGCAGCTGGCCCTATACTGTGCAATACCGGGATAGATGAGGGAATCTGATAGGATGTTCGGTCAAACGCGATCGAACGACCTCAATTCTTCGGTAACGGGCGGATTACGATCCTGTGCGGTTTGACGCCTTTTGCGCGTACGGTTTGCTCGCTACGCTGATGCGATCGGCATCCTGCCGCGAGAGGGGCAATACGCGGCATGAAGGACATCGCAACTTGGAACGAGGGCGATTGGATCGGCGCGATCGGCGCGGTCGCGCTGATCGTCGTGCTCGTGATCGGCGGGCTTATCGCCGGCCGACGAAGCGAGGAGGTGCTCGGGCAGCCGCGCGGGCTTTACGTCCTGTTCTATGCCGAGATGTGGGAGCGATTTTCCTACTACGGGATGCGCGCGCTGCTGATCCTTTATCTGACGAAGTTCTGGCTGTTCACCGACGGCAAGGCCAACCTGATATATGGAGCCTATACCAGTCTGGTGTTCATCACCCCGGTGCTCGGCGGGTACATCGCCGATCATTACCTGGGGCAGCGCAAGGCGGTGCTGTTCGGCGGCGTCGTGCTGGCGCTGGGTCATCTGTTCATGGCTTACGACGGCCTGCACGGCGTAACCGATGCAGCGGTCAAGCAGGCCGATCCGGCGATCGACGTGTTCTGGCTGGCGCTGGCGCTGATCATCGTCGGCTCGGGTTTCTTGAAGGCGAACATCTCGGTGATCGTCGGACAGCTCTACCGATTGACCGATACGCGGCGCGACGGAGCGTACACGATCTTCTACATCGGCATAAACACCGGCGCGACGCTGGGCACGATCCTGGTCGGCTATCTGGGCGAGACGATCGGCTGGCCGTTCGGCTTCGGCCTCGCCGGCATCGGCATGGTCGCGGGCCTCATTATTTTCGCGATCGGCAAGCCGGCGCTACGCGGTCATGGCGAGCCGCCCGCACCGCTTGGCGCGCGCACCGAATGGTCGCTCTACGCGATCGGGCTCGCGTCGGTCGCGGTGATCTGGCTGCTCGTGCAGTATCAGGGGGCGGTTCAGAACCTGCTGATCGTCGCGGGCCTCGCGATGCTCGCCTATACACTCTACGAAGCGTTCAAGCTGCCCAGGGACGCGCGCGAGCGGATCTATGCGATCCTGTTCCTGATCGCGCTGAACCCCGTGTTCTGGGGCCTGTTCGAACAGGCGGGCGGATCGTTGAATCTGTACACCGACAAATACGTCGACCGCGCGGGCGTGCCGGCCAGCTTGTTCCAGTCGGTCAACCCGATCTACATCGTCGTGTTCGGACCCGTTTTCGCGGCGCTGTGGCAATGGCTGGGCAAGCGGGGCCGCGAGCCGTCGGCGCCGGCCAAGTTCGGCCTGGCGCTGTTGCAGGTCGGCTTTTCGTTCCTGGTGTTCGTCTGGGGCGCGCGCAGCGTCGGCCCGGCGGCGATGACGCCGGTGCTGTTCGTGTTCCTGATCTATCTGTTCCAGACGACGGGCGAGCTTTGCCTGTCGCCGGTCGGGCTCTCGGCGATGACGCGGCTGGCGCCATTGCACCTCGCCAGCTTCATCATGGGCGCCTGGTTCTACATGACCGCGGTCGGCAACTTCGTCGCGGGCAAGATCGGCGAGGCCACAGGCGGCGAAAGCGGCGTGATGACGAAGGCGGGGACGCTGTCGATCTACGGCACGATCGGCTGGATCACGATCGCCATCGGCGCAGTCGTCCTGCTGCTATCCCCGATCGTGCGCCGGTGGATGCATCTTGATACGCTCGCCGACCGAGTGTCGCCCGGCGATCAGGCCGCGGTCTGGGGCGGCGACGGCGATCGCGAAAACGCCGATGTCGGCCTGCCTGCGCGATGATGCGCCGGATCAATAACCCGGTGGCGGCGCGGCGCGCAATGCGGGGTCGCGATCCCGATTTCGCTCGCGACGCTGATCGCCGCCGGTAGCGCGGTCGAGGAAGTCGCCGCCGGCGGCCGGCGGCGCGCGACGGCGATCGGACACGTCGTCGGTTCGGTCCCGTCCCTGGGTACGGTCGCGTCCGCTCTGATCCTGATCCGATCGATCCCGGCGATCGACGTCCGCGTCATCGGCGGGAGCAGCATCGTTCTCCGGCGCGCCGCTCGGTCGGATCAGGTTGCCCCGATCGTCGACGAAGTAATAATCGTCGGGGTTGCCGCGCAGCGCCTCATCGTCGGGCTCGAGCTGCCACGAGGGTAGTTTCAGCTGCGTGTCGAACTGTTCGACCGGCCGCTTCGCCACCGCGACCGTCATGTAATCGGCGAAGGCGCGCGCCGGTGCGTGCCCTCCCTGCAAGCCCGGGACCGGCCTCGCATCGTCCCGGCCCATCCACACGCCGGTGGTGATGCCGCTGGAAAAGCCGAGGAACCAGCCATCCTTGTTCGACGTGGTGGTGCCGGTCTTCCCCGCCACCGGGCGGCCGATCTGCGCGGCGCGGCCGGTGCCCGTTGCAACCGCCGACTGCAGCAGATCGGTGATCCCCGCCGCCACATAAGGCGGCACCAGCACGTCGGAGCGGGGTGCCTCGCGCTGATACAGTATCCGCCCGCTGGTGGTCGCGACCTTGACGATGCCATAGGGCTCCACGCTGGTGCCCTTGGCCGAAACCGCGGCGAAGGCGCGGGTCATGTCGATCAAACGGACATCGCTGGTGCCGAGCACCATCGACGGCATCGTGTTGATCGGCGTGGTGATGCCGAAGCGCCGTGCCATGCTGGCGACGGTGCCGAAGCCGACTTCGTTGCCGAGCTGCGCGGCGACGGTGTTCTTCGAATAAGCGAATGCCGTGCGCACGTCGATCTTGCCGGCGAAGCCGCCGCCCGAATTGTGCGGGCTCCACCCCTGAATCGTCACCGGTTCGTCGACCACCGTATCATCGGGCTTGTACCCGGCCTCGAGCGCGGCGAGGTAGACGAACAGCTTCCAGGCGGAGCCGGGCTGGCGCACCGCCGCGACCGCGCGGTTGTAATTGCTGGTGACGTAATCGGTGCCGCCGACCAGCGCCAGCACGCCGCCGTCGCGGTCCATGCTGACCAGCGCTCCCTCCGCCCCCGTCGGAACGTTGGCGTTGACCGCCTGCGTCGCGGCGCGTTGCATGCTAAGATCGAGCGTCGTCCACACCTCGATCGGCTCGCTGTTGTCGGGCAGCAGTGCATCGAGCTGCGGGAGCGCCCAATCGGTGAAGTAGCGGACAGAGTTCTGCCCGCGCTCCTTCTGAAAGCGCACGCCGGCAAGGTCCGCGCCATCGGCCTCGCCGCTGCTGATAGCGCCGCTTTCGACCATGGTCTTGAGCACCACGCGCGCGCGCGATCGCGCCGCATCCTGATCGGCCGACGGCGAATAGCGTGAGGGTGCCTTGACCAGGCCCGCGACGATCGCCGCTTCGGGCAGGTTCAGTTCGCTGCCCGGATGGCCGAAGAACTTGCGGCTCGCCGCGTCGATGCCATAGGCGCCGCCGCCGAAATAGACCTTGTTGAGATACAGTTCGAGGATCTGATCCTTGGTGAAGCGCCGTTCGAGTGCGAGCGCCAAGACGATCTCGCGGACCTTGCGCGTCCAGGTCCGATCGTTGTTGAGGAAGACGTTGCGCGCAAGCTGCTGCGTGATCGTCGACGCGCCCTGCCGCCAGCTGCCGCGTTGATACCGCACGAAGATCGACCGGCCGATGCCGACCGGATCGATGCCGATGTGCGAGCGGAACCGGCGATCCTCGACCGAGACGAGCGCGGCGCGCATCGGGCCGGGGATCCGATCGTAGGGAATCCACTTGCCGTAGCTTGGACCCAGCGAGACGAGCTCGGCCCCGTTGCGATCGCGCACGACGATCATCTGCCCGGTCTGGCTGCTCTTCAGTTCGCGAAAGCTCGGCAGCGACTGCATCGTCACGAACACCGCCGCGCCGAGGCCCAGTGCGGCGAGGAGTATGATACTGAGCGTCCAGACGAACAGCGACCGCAGCATACGCTTCCACCGTGACTTTCGGGCCGGCGGCGGTGGGGGTGGCGGCACCGGCGCGGTCTGCCGCCCGCCTGCCCGCCCGGAGACTGCCATGTTCGACCACACCCCCACTGCGGATCACGCGACGCGCGCCGCGGATTGCGGCGCGGCGTCTGCGCGCGTTCCGCTTAACAGGACATTGCAGGCGAAGCGAAGGCAAAGCCCGCGTCGTCGCCGCGAGCCTTCAGTCTTTTGACCGTCAGTCTTTCGGCTGGAACTCGAGTGAGGCGCTGTTGATGCAGTAGCGCAGCCCCTGCGGACCGGGGCCGTCCGGGAACACATGGCCCAGATGCCCTTCGCACTTCGCGCAGCGCACTTCGGTTCGGACCATGCCGTGCGACACGTCGCGATGCACGTCGACCGCATCGGCCGCGAGCGGCGCGGTATAGCTCGGCCAACCCGAACCCGAATTGAACTTGTCGTCCGAACTGAACAACGGCTCGCCACAGCCGGCGCAGACATATTCGCCCGATGCCTTGTTCTTGTCATATTTGCCGGTGAACGCCCGCTCGGTCCCCGCCTCGCGCAGGACATGATACTGCTCGGGGCTAAGCCGTTCGCGCCACTCGGCGTCGGTCAGTTCGATCTTGTCGGGCATGATGGCTCCTTTGCCTTAATATGCGAATGGAGATCGCCACCGACAAGCTGTCGGTTGCGACGATGTGTAAGGATCGCTATAATCCGACACATGCGGACGAACGTCGACATTGATGACGTGTTGATGGCCGAGGCGCTCGCGCGGAGCGATCACCCGACCAAGCGGGCAACGATCGATGCGGCACTGTGGCTGTTTGTGCAGATACGCCGGCAGGCCGACTTTAAGGCCTTGCGCGGCAAGGTTACTTGGGAAGGCGATCTTGACGAGATGCGCGAGGGTCGTTTCCCCGACCGGTCGTGATCGTCGTCGATTCGAGCGTTTGGATCGACTACCTTGGCGCCCACGCGACACCGCAGGTCGATCGATTGCACGCTTTAATCGACAACACCAGAGTGGCGATCGGCGATCTGATGCTTGCTGAGGTTCTACAAGGGATACGCTCGGATCGGACCTTTGAGGTGGTGCTGACTGAACTCCTCGCTTTCGAGACGATCGTTATTGCCAGCCCCGCCATCGCCGTCGAAGCCGCGCGCAACTTTCGTCGGCTACGCCAACGGGGCATCACCATCCGCAAGACGATCGATACGCTGATCGCCACGCGCTGCATTGTCGACGACCACGCGCTGCTGTTCAGCGACCCCGACTTCGATCCGTTCGTCAGGCATCTCGGCCTGCGGTCGGCGCTGGCGGAAGTGTAGCTGTCGGTTCCACGATCAGCGCGGAGCCTTCGCTGCCGACGATCCGTACCTGCGAGCCGGCGGCCGCATCCGCGCCGCGCGCGATCCATTCGCCGTCGGCAAGACGCACCCGGCCCGATCCGCCGGTAATCGCCTGGGTCACCGCGACGGTTTCGCCAACCAGCCGCGCGGTGCGATCGTTGAGCAGCGGATCGATCGGCTCGGCGTGGCGATGGTCGCGCAGCCAGCGCCGGACGATCAACGCCTCGACGATCGCCAGTTCGGCGAAGAGCGCGACCTGCGCCCATGCCGCCATCGGCACGAGCCACGCGGCGACGCCTGTGATTAACGCGGCGAGCGCCAGCCAGATGAGGAAAAAGCCGGGAGCGATTACCTCGGCCGTTGCCAGCAGCAGGCCGCCCGCAAGCCACAGCCAATGCGGATCGATCCCATCGAGTCCGCTCATCCGCGTCGGACCCCTACTTGCCGCCCGTTTTCGCGCCGCCATCGCTCAGCGCGCCGCGCACAAGCTCGCCGACGCCGCCCAATGAACCGATCAGCTGCGTCGCTTCGACGGGGAACAGGATCGTCTTGGCGTTGGGCGAGGTGGCGAACTGCGCGACCGCTTCGGTGTATTTCTGCGCGACGAAGTAGTTGAGCGCCTGCGTTCCCGAAGTGGCGATCGCGGCGGAGACGACCTCGGTCGCCTTCGCTTCGGCCGCGGCGGCGCGCTCGCGCGCCTCGGCGTCGCGGAACGCCGCCTGCTGCCTGCCTTCCGCCTCGAGGATCTGCGCCTGCTTCTGACCTTCGGCCTTCAGGATCGCCGCGCTCTTCATGCCCTCGGCTTCGAGGATCGACGCGCGCTTCTCGCGCTCGGCTTTCATCTGCCGCGCCATCGCGTTCGAGATGTCGGCCGGGGGGCGGATGTCCTTGATCTCGACGCGCGTGATCTTGACGCCCCAGGGTTCGGTCGCCTGATCGACCACGAGCAGCATCTTGGCGTTGATCTCGTCGCGCTTCGCCAATGTCTCGTCGAGGTCCATCGACCCCATCACGGTGCGCAGGTTGGTCGTGGTGAGCTGCATGATCGCGACGTAAAGGCTCGACACCTCATAGGCCGCGCGGCCCGCGTCGAGCACCTGAAAGAACACGATCGCATCGACGCCCAGGATCGCATTGTCGCGTGTGATGATCTCCTGCCCCGGAATGTCGAGCACCTGCTCCATCATGTTGATGCGATGGCCGACCCGATCCACGAACGGCACGATGATGTGCAGGCCGGGCTTCGCCGCGAGCGAAAACCGCCCGAGCCGCTCGATCGTGTAGACGTGCCCCTGACGCACGACCCGCACGGATTTCGCCAGCAGCACGAACAGGAGGACGATGACGACGACGAGGAAGATGGCCACGGGGTAAGACCTTTGATGTGTCGCAGGAATGTAGGCATGGCGAGCGGATCAGCAACGCCACTTGCCGACCCGTCCACGCTGACCGACCCGCCCATGCCGACGACCCGCCCATACTGACGATCCGTCCATGCTGACGATCCGTCCATGCTGAGCTTGTCGAAGCACTGCCCTTTTCTAGCGAGCTTAGCAAAGAAGGACGGCCCTTCGACAAGCTCACGGTAGACGGGGATTGGTCGTCGGCGGAGGGGCAGTCAAATTGGGTCTATAGGCCCGCGAACAGCGCTTCCATCCGCGCGCATGCTTTCTCCGCCGCCGCCGCATCGTAGGCCGGCGTATCGGCGACGCACCAGCCGTGCTCGGCCGGATAGACCTCGATTTCCGCCGGACGATGCGCGGCGGCGCAGGCTTGCTTGAGCTTGTCCTTCACCTCGGGCATCCGCGCGTCGTCGCCGCGAGCGATCGCGAACAGATAGGACGCCTGCGTCGCGGCGATCAGCTTAACCGGGCTGTCGGGATCATCCGACGCGAGGTTCGCGCCGTGCAGCGAGGCGACCGCGCAGACGCGCCCCGGCACCGCTGCCGCCGTGCGCACCGCGAACGGGCCGCCCATGCAATATCCGCAGGTGCCGATCCGCCGCGCCCTGTCGACCGCCGGCTCGCCATCGAGGAACGCGACGAAGGCCCTTGCGTCCTCGACCGTCGCGGCAGGAGTGATCGCCGCGATCATCGGCTTGAGCCTGGCCTGTCCCTCGGGCGTGCGCCACTGCGCGAAGCTCTCCAGCACCGGCGCGGGCGCATTGCGGTAATACTGGTTGACCACCAGCACCGCGTAGCCTTGTCGGGCCAGCCGCCGCGCCATCGCCTTGAACACGTCGCGCAGGCCCGCGATGTCGGGCCACATCACGATCCCCGGGTGCGCGCCCGAGGTCGGATGTACGAACACCGCATCGGCGGTCCCCGCCGGTGTGGCGATCCGCACTGTTCGCTCAATAATGGGCCGCTCGACAACGCCATGCGCGCCGTCGCCGCTGGCGGCCACCGCGCAACCTCCGATCGTCACCGCCGCGGCAGCCGCGCCCAGAGCGGCGAATTCGCGCCGGCTCAAGCCACGCGCCGCCAATGCTGCGTTTTCATCATCGCGGGTCAGGTCATCGCACATCGGTTCGGCCTTTCATCGTCGCGCGACCGCTACCCGATGCGCCTCGTCAATGCACGAAGCGGGCGATCACGTCGCGATACGATCGGCTCACCTTGACCTGCGCGCCGGAGCCGAGCACCAGAAAGCACTCGCCATTGGTGTGCGGCTTGACCTGACGGACCTGATTGAGGTTGACGATCGTCGAGCGGTGCACGCGCTGGAACACGCGCGGGTCGAGCCGGCGTTCAAGATCCTTCATCGTCTCGCGCAGGATCAGCGAGTTGTCAGCGGTGCGGATGCACATGTAATCGCCGGCCGCCTCGATATGCTCGATCGAATCGACGTCGATGCGAAAGATCTGGCCGCGATCCTTGATGTTGATCAGCTTCTCAAAGCGTCCGACGGCGGCGATCGCTCCATCATCGTCATTGTCTTCCGATATCGTATCCATGGCATCGGGCGCGACCTCGGCGAGCACGCTCTTGAGCTTCTCCGCCTCGTCGACCGAGCGCCGCTCCGACAGGCGCGTGCGCACCCGGTCGAGCGTATCGGCGAGCCGGTCTTCCTCCACTGGCTTCATCAGGTAATTGACCGCGTTCGCCTCGAACGCGCGCACCGCGTGCTCCTGATAGGCGGTGACGAACACGAACAGCGGTGGTTCCATCTCCATCACGCCCTTGACCACGCTGAACCCGTCGAAGCCGGGCATCTGGATGTCGAGGAAGACCAGATCGGGCTTTTCGGTCTTGATCTTGCGGATCGCCTCGCGTCCGTTCGAGCAGGTGTCGATGATGTCGACGTCCGAAAACTTGTCGAGCCGCAGACGCAGACCCTGGATAGCGAGTTTCTCGTCGTCGACGAGGATCGTTCGGATGGTCATTTCGATGCCTTCGTAAAGTCGGTCATGGGCATTGCGTCGGTCATTCGGCCGCCATGCGCGGTGTCGAGATATTCGCTCCCGGATCGCGCTGATTGGCCTCAAATGGAATATCGATCAGCACGGCGAAGCCTCCATCGGCGGGCTCGACCGTCTCGAAATGATGATCCGCGCCATAGGCCTGGCTCAGACGATCGCGGATGTTCACCAGGCCGACGCCGGTCGAGGCGCCGGCGACAGGATGGTCGCCGCCTTCGCCCGCCATCCGCGAATGCCTGATGTCCCCCGGCCCGGTTGGCAACCCCGGTCCGGTATCAGAGACGGTAATGCGAAGGTTGCGCCCGACGAGTTGCGTGGCGATCGTGATCTCGGCCCCGCTTTCCTGCGGGCTGACCGCGTACTTGATCGCATTTTCGACCAGCGGCTGGAGCAGCAGCGAGGGCAGCAGCGCGTTGCAGGTGTCGTCCTCGATCCTGAAGATCGTGCGCAGCCGCTCTTCGAACCGCATCCGCTCGATATCGAGATAGAGTTTCAGCGTCGCGACTTCCTCCTCGACCGTCACCCGACCGGTCGGCTCGTTCGCCAGCGTATAGCGCAGGAACGACGATAACCGCGTCAGCATCGCGTTCGCGGGCTCGGTCTCCCTCAAGAGCACCAGGGTCGAGATCGAGTTCAGCGTGTTGAACAGGAAATGCGGATTGAGCTGATAGCGCAGCATCGCCAGTTGCGCGCCGGTCGCCTGGTTTTCCAGATGCAGCATCTGATCGTTCTGCTCTTCCACGCGCAAAAAGAAGTTGATCGCGTAATACAGCGCCGACCATGCGCCGAGCAGCGTCGCGTCGAAATAGAACACGCCCAGGAACAGCTGCGTGAAGCTCGTGTCCCCGGTCGCGCGGTAGAGCGAGGTTACCCATGCATCCATGAACGCATGCAGCGCGACCGCGAGCGCCAGCACCAGGGCGGTGACCCCCCACGTCAAAAGCGGTCGGCGCGAAATTACCTGGCGGTAGATCACCGCGAGGATCAGCGAGATTGAGAACCCCGTGATCGTCGCGATGAGGACGAGCACCAGGAACGATGGCGGCTGCGCGTTGGCGAGGCTCGACATCGCGCGCAGCAGCATCGCGCCGCCCCATCCGGCGAACTGCAACCGCCAGAACGCGCGGTTCTTGTTCGCGAAGAACGGAATAGGCTGAAACGGCAGCACGCGCATCTGGGTATACTACGCCCAAATGCCCCATCGGGAAACATGATGTCCGCGACGAGCGGGACGGACCGTGCCACGCATCGCTCGACCGGTCGGGCTTAATCGGCTGGGCTCAACCGGCGGGGGCGGCCGCCTTCATCGCCTGTGTCAACTTGTCGCGGCCGACCGCGCCGGAAAACACCTGGTCGCCCGCGATCCAGCTCGGCGTGCCTTGGAAGCCGAGCGTTCGTGCATAGCCGACGTTGCGCTTCAACTCTTCATCGACGCGCGGATCGGCGATCGTCGCCCTGGCGCGTGCCATATCCAGCCCCGCGCTTTGCGCCGCCGTCGCGATCGTCGCGGCGCTTGGCCGTCCGATCGCGAACAGCGCCTGGTGGAACTGGGCATATCTGCCCTGATCCGCCGCAGCCAGTGCCCAGCGCGCCGCCTCGGCGCTTTCGGGCGACAGGATCGGCAGCTCGCGCATGACCACCCGCAGCTGCGGGTCGGCGGCGACCAGCGCGGCGACGTCGGCGACGCTCTGGCGGCAGTAGCCGCAAGCGTAGTCGGTGAACTCGATCAGTGTCCTGCTGCCATCGGGATTGCCGAGCACCGCGCCGGGGAACGGGCGGGCGACTTCGCCGCGGATCGCCGCAAGCTGCGTCCGGCCTTCGCTGTCGCGCAAACGCGCCATTGCTTCGGGCAGCACTTCGGGATGCGCGAGCAGGTAGTCGTGCACGGTCCGCTCGATCGTCGCGCGATCATCGCCACCGGCCCGCTGGCCCCGCACGATCCAGCCGATCGCCAGCCCGAGCGCGAGGATCAGCAACGCGATGACGATCGTCGTCGCACTACGGGGTCGAGATTGCGTCGCCATCATCACTTTCGCATCATCACTTTCGCATCGTCATTTGCGCTTCCTGCTTCGTTCCAGCGCCGCGCGTGCCTGAAAGGCGATGTCCTGCGCGCGCACCCAGTCGGCCGATTGCATAGGGAGCCCCGCCTGCGCCGCCTGCGCGCTGTGCAAAGCCGACGCCATGTCGCCCGACAGCGACTGCTGTTCGGCGCTGGCGAGCTGCGCGCGCGGGGTGTCGCCGTTCGCGGCATAGACCATGCCGAGCTCGTACCAGGCGAACGGGTTCTCGCGATCGCGCGCGACCGCCGCTTTCAGCACCGTCTGCGCCTCGGCGTAGTTCTTGGCGTTCTCGGTCGCGATCAGCGCGTGGCCGAACGTCGTCGCGATCAGCGGCTGGTTGTTGGTCAACGCGGTCGCGCGGCGCAGCATCGACAGCGCCTCGGCCGGGTGCCCCTGTTCGAGCAGGATCTGGCCCTTGAGTTCGAGGAAATAGGGATCGTTGGGCGCGGTCATCAGCAGCGCGTCGGTTTCCGCGACCGCGCGGTCCATCTGCGAATCCTTGTGCCAGGCATAGGCGCGCGCATAATGCGCGGGGACCGAGTTGTCGGTTTCGGGATAGGCTTTCAGCGTATCGGCGGGCTCGGCGAGATAGCCGGCGAGCTTGGCCTTGACCCGCGCGAACCGCGCTTCGAGCGCAGGATCGCGCGGCTTGTTCCAGGCCGGATCCTTTTCGTAGACATCGCCGAGCGTCGCGATCCGGTCGGCGGTAACCGGGTGCGTGACCATGAACTGATCATCGCCCTTGACGGTATAGCCGTAGCGGTACTCCATGTTTTGCAGCTTCTGAAAGAATTCGAGCGATCCCTTGCCGGTGATCCCGGCCTTCGACAGGAACGATGCGCCGGCCGCGTCGGCCGACGATTCCTCGCCCCGGGTAAAGGCAAGATAGCTGCCTTGCGCGGCCTGCTGCCCGGCCATCATGATGCCCATCGCGGCCTCGCCGCCGCCCGCAGCCGCGGCGAGGCCGCCGAGCAGCAGCGACAGGATGCTGATCCGCCCCGCCTGCTTTGCGCCGGTATCGTTGATCGCGTGCCCGCCGACCACATGGCCGAGCTCGTGCGCGACGACGCCCTGCAGCTGATTTGCGCTGTCGGCCATGTTGATCAGGCCGCTGTTGACGTAGACCACCTGACCGCCCGCGACGAACGCGTTCACGTCGGGATCGTTGACCAGCACGACGTCGACGTTCTTCGGATCGAGGCCCGATGCGGCGATCAGCGGCGTCGCCATGTCGTGAAACAGCGCCTCGGTTTCGGCATCGCGCAAGACCGTCTGCGCGGCGGCGGGCTGTATCGCAAGCGCGGCGGCGAACAGCGCCGCGAACGGACCGGGCAGGCGAAGCATCAATCGGCTAGAATGGCGGCCCTCGGCTGAATGCGCGCTGAAAGTCATGCCATGATGACTCCCTCGCCGGGCTTTGGCATCGGCACGAACACGCGCATCAGCACCATCGCCACGGCGAGGAAGCCCGCCGCCGCGTGCAGCGCGAACGGCACCGAGCGTACATCGGCGAGCACGCCCCAGATCCACGATCCCAGCGCCATGCCGCCGAACGTCACCGCCTGGTATAGCGACAGGCACCGGCCCAGGATGGCATCGGGCGAACGCATTTGCATCGCGACGTTGATGCTCGTCAGGATCGCGACCCAGGCAAGCCCGGCGATGAACGCCGAGGGCAGCGCCTGCCAGATGGTATGCGACGCGGCGAGCCCGAACTGCGCGACGATGAAGCCGATCGCGCCGGCCGCGAGCACGTTTTCCACACCGAAGCGCCGTCGCATCGCGCCAAGCTGCGGCGCGGCGACGATCGAGCCGATGCCGAACAACCCGAGCAGCAGGCCGAAGTCGATCTCGCTGCCATGCAGCAGATCGCGCGCCACCGCCGGGGTCAGCGCCTGATAGCCGGCGATGCCGAAACCGAGCACGCCGCCGCGCGCCAGTATCCGGCGCACCGGCGAGGAATTGGCGCAGAACCGAATGCCTTGCGCAATCGCGGGCAGGATCGGGTGTCGTTCGATCGTCGTCGCCTCGGGGCGCCAGCGCAGCAGCACGACGATCAGCGCAAGATAGCTCACCGTGTTGATCGCGAACGCCAGCGACGGATTCCACAGCGAGATCAGCAGGCCGCCCATGGCCGGGCCGACGCTGCGCGCGAGATTGAACGCCACCGAATTGAGCGCGATCGCCTGCGGCAGATCGCGCAAGGGGACTTGCTGGCGCACCGATGCCTGCCAGGCGGGGGAATTGAGCGAACTGCCGATGCCGACGGTCAGCGTGAAGGCGAGCAGCAGGGTGGGCGTGATCAACCCAGCCCAGGTCAGCGCGGAAAGCGCCGCCGACGTCACCAGCATCCCCAGTTGCGCCACGAGCATCACGCGGCGGCGATCGAAGTTGTCGGCGATCGCGCCGGCGAACACGCCGAACAGCATGATCGGCAGCGTGGCGGACGCTTGCACCAAGGCGATCAGCTGATGCGATCGGGTCAGCTCGGTCATCATCCAGGCGGCGCCGACCGACTGGATCATCGAGCCGATGTTGGACGCGAGGTTGGCGAGCCAGATCGCGCGGAACGTGGGATAGGCGAATGGCGCGAACGTGGCGCCCGGCGCGGATGGCCCGGCGCTTGCCGCCGCAGTCCGCCCGGGCACGTTTGCGTCTGCCTCGCTCATGCAAATCGCGGTAAGCATACGGCGGCGTCGGCACAAGGACGGCGCTCGCGGGATCGCGAGGGGAGGATCGCATGGCGAAAATCTGGGGCGTATGGTTATCGGGTCTGCTCGCCGTCCTTGCGATAGGGCCGGCCCGCGCGGCGCCGCCCGACGCGCAGCTCCAGCGCAAGGTCATCATCGATCAGGACGCGCTCGGCGGACCCGGCCTGCAGCCGATCCTGATGCTGTTGCAGGACCCGACCGTGAAGGTGCTGGGCATCACCACGGTCAGCGGCGACGGCTGGCAGCCCGAGGAAACCGCGCAGGTGCTGCGGATGCTCGAACTGATCGGACGCCGTGACATTCCCGTCATCGCCGGCGCGACATATCCGCTGATCAACAGCAAGGCACGCAACGCCGCGCGCGAGGCGATGTACGGTCCGCTCGCCTATCGCGGCGCCTGGACCGACACGTGGCCCGCCGGCGACACGATGAACCGGCGCAGCGCGCACGCACCCGGCCTCGTACCGCCCATGCCCGAGGGAATGCCGACGACGCGCCCGCTTCCGATCAGCGCCGCCGATTTCATGCTCGAACAGACGCGGCGCTATCCGGGGCAGGTGACGATCATCGCGATGGGGCCGCTGACCAATCTGGCGCTGGCGCAGCGGCTCGACGATGGCTTTGCCGCGCGAACTAGGGAACTAGTGACCGAAGGCGGCAACCTGCTGGGCACGGACCCTTCCGCGAAGCAGGACACCTTCGGCAACCAGGTCGCCTACAGCCCGCGCATGTCGTTCAACCATTACTGGGACCCCGAAGCCGCGCATATCGTCTTCGCCAGTGCCTGGCCGAAGCTGACGCTCGTCACCAACGACGCCGCCACCCCGGCGATCGCGGACAAAGCTCTGCTCGATCGTGCGACCGCGAGCGGCAAGCCGGTCGCCCGCTATGTCGGACGGATCGCCGAACCCGGCTTCCCGCTGTGGGACGAGGTGGAGGCTGCCGCCTGGCTCGATCCGCGCGTGGTGACGAGCGCGGGCACGCTGGCGATGGACGTCGACCTGATGCCCGGCGCGAACTACGGCGCGCTACTCACCTGGCCGGCGGGGCACGGACCGGGCCTGGGCGAGCGCGATGTACGCGTGGTCTATGCGATCGATGTCGCGCGGGTTAAGGACATGTTCGCGAAGCTGATTGGATGGTAGGATCAAAGAATCCGCTCGACTTGAGCGAAACCCGGACCCGTCCACCCTGAGCCTGTCGAAGGGCTGTCCTTCACTTGCCCCCACGCGCCAAGCTCAAGAAGTACGGTCCTTCGACAGGCTCAGGACGGACGGATCAGTGGGCAATGACTGGTCGCCCGAGGCTCACACATCCAAGTTAGCGACGTTCAGCGCGTTCTCCTGGATGAAGTCGCGGCGCGGCTCGACCACGTCGCCCATCAGGCGGGTGAAGATCTCATCGGTGACGTCCGCGTCCTCAACCTTGACCTGCAGCAGCGCGCGGTTTTCCGGGTCGAGCGTCGTCTGCCAGAGCTGCTCGGCGTTCATTTCGCCGAGGCCCTTGTAGCGCGAGATGGCCAGGCCCCTGCGCCCGGCCGCCAGCACCGCCTCGAGTAGCTGCGTCGGCCGCGTAATGCCGCCGTCGCCGATCGGCCGGGAGGTCGTCGCCGCGATCTGGTCATCGGTGTCGACCGCCGGCTCGCTTTCGCCCGCCTGCTCTTCGGGCAAGTCCGCTGCGGGCTCTGGCGTCTCGGCACCGCCGCTTTTCACCAGGCGTACCGGCGCGACGTAAACGTCGGCGTGCTCGCCGGCGACGCGATGCAGCTTGCGCGCTTCGGCGCTGGTGAGGAAGCTCGCGTCGACACGGCGCACGTCGGTCACGCCGCGCCAGACGCGCTCGAACCGGATTGTGCCGTCACGCTCGACCACCGCGCTCCAGTTCGCCTCGATATCGCCCATCGCCAGCTGCCGTGCGGCGCGCGTCAGCGCCGCGTCGATGCCGGCACGATCGAGATCGGGCGCGAGCACGCCGGTCAGCGCCATCGCCTCGACGATCGCGTAATCGTACTTGCGCGGCACGAAGGCCATCAGGTTGCGCAGCCGCACCGCGTGTTCGACCAGGCCCGCAAGTTCGCCCGCGCCGCGCGCGCCGCCGGCGGTTTCCAGAACCCGACCCGCGACGCCGGCTTCGGCGAGATAGCGGTCGAGCGCGGGCGCGTCCTTGAGGTACACCTCCGAGCGGCCCTTGGCGACCTTGAACAGTGGCGGCTGCGCGATGAACAGGTGCCCAGCGCGGATGATCTCGGGCATCTGGCGATGGAAGAACGTCAGCAGCAATGTGCGGATATGCGCGCCGTCGACATCGGCGTCGGTCATGATCACGATCTTGTGATAGCGCAGCTTAGCGAGGTCGAACTCGTCGCGCAGCCCCGTGCCGACCGCCTGAATCAGTGTGCCGACTTCCTTGCTGCCGATGATCCGATCGAACCGCGCGCGCTCGACGTTCAGGATCTTGCCCTTGAGCGGCAGGATCGCTTGAACGTTGCGGTCGCGCCCCTGCTTGGCGCTGCCGCCGGCCGAATCGCCCTCGACCAGGAACAACTCGCACTTGGAGGGATCGCGTTCCTGGCAATCGGCGAGCTTGCCGGGCAGGCTGGCGATGTCCATCGCGCCCTTGCGCCGGGTCAGCTCGCGCGCTTTGCGCGCCGCCTCGCGCGCGGCGGCCGCGTCGATGATCTTGTGCACGATCGCCTTGGCGTAGGCGGGGTTCTCCTCGAGCCATTCGGACATCCGATCGGCCATCAGGCTTTCGAGCGGCTGGCGCACTTCGGAACTGACCAGCTTGTCCTTGGTCTGCGACGAGAACTTGGGATCGGGCAGCTTGACCGAGACGATCGCGGTCAACCCTTCGCGCATGTCCTCGCCCGACAGTGCGACCTTTTCCTTCTTCATCAGCCCTGAGCGTTCGGCATAACCGTTGATCGTGCGGGTCAGCGCGGCGCGGAACGCCGCCAGATGCGTGCCGCCGTCGCGCTGGGGGATGTTGTTGGTGAAGGCGAGGACGTTCTCGTAGTAACTGTCGTTCCATTCGAGCGCGACGTCGATGCCGACGCCGTCTCGCTCGGAACTGATCGTAATTGGATCGGGCAGCAGCGGCGCCTTGTTGCGATCGAGATAGCGGACGAACGCGCCGATGCCGCCTTCGTAATAGAGATCGTGCTCGCGGGGCTCCTCGCCGCGCAAGTCGCGCAGTTTGATGCGCACGCCCGAGTTCAGAAACGCAAGCTCCCGATAGCGGTGCTCGAGCTTGTCGAAATCGTATTCGTTGACGTTCTTGAACGTGTCGGTGCTGGCCAGGAAGGTGACGCGGGTGCCCTTCTTGACGCCCCCATCGCCGTTGGAAGGCGCGGTGCCAACGACCTTCAGCGGGGCGACCGCATCGCCGTGCGCGAACTTCATCCAGTGCTCAATGCCATCGCGCCAGACGGTCAGCTCCAGCCATTCGGACAGCGCGTTGACCACAGATACGCCGACGCCGTGGAGGCCGCCGGAAACCTTGTAGGCGTTGTCGTCGGAGGTGTTCTCGAACTTCCCGCCGGCGTGCAGCTGGGTCATGATCACCTCGGCCGCCGATACACCTTCCTCGGAATGGATGCCGGTGGGAATGCCGCGACCGTTGTCTTCGACCGAGACCGAGCCATCCGGATTGAGCTCGATCAGCACCAGGTCGCAATGGCCCGCGAGCGCTTCGTCTATCGCGTTGTCGCTGACCTCGAATACCATGTGGTGCAGCCCGGACCCATCGTCGGTATCGCCGATATACATGCCCGGCCGCTTGCGCACCGCGTCGAGCCCCTTGAGCACCTTGATCGAATCCGCGCCGTATTCACCCGTGCGGGGCTGTTTGTCCGGAGATGTGGCCATCGACCCCATATAGGAGCGGACCCGCCCCGGCCCAAGCGAAA
Source organism: uncultured Novosphingobium sp. (assembly GCA_964242815.1). GTDB lineage: Bacteria > Pseudomonadota > Alphaproteobacteria > Sphingomonadales > Sphingomonadaceae > Novosphingobium. The sequence continues at coordinate 268,693 of CAXSZV010000001.1, read as the reverse complement.
GCAGCGCGCGCGGCCCGGTTTGCCCACAGCAATCGGGCCGGGACGTAGCGAGCCGCCAGTTAGATTTGCCGTCCCGGAGTCCGAGACCGCGGAGCGACGCGCTCATAAACGCAATCGGGCCGCGCACCCCCCGATGCGCGACCCGACGCTTGCCCCCCGCTTCCGGCATTCGCCGTGCGGACGTAACTTCAGATGAGGACTGCGGCGAACAGCAGGCTTTGCACGCCGACTGCGGCGGCGACGCCCAGTGCAGTCACGATATAACGGTTCATGTCAAACTCCTGTGATACGAACCGCCGGCGACGCCAGCGGCTGTTTGTTCGATGAGACATAACTAACCATAGTTAGCACTTGCTGCAAGTGCGAAGGGCTGAAGAGCAGTTGCGCTAAACGCAATCATAAGGTTTCGCTCGGGCCGCTGGACACGCTAAAGGCGCGACACTACCGGCTGTGGATGAGCCCGAGCCCATCCGAATCCGTTTTGATCGTCGACTTCGGTAGCCAGGTCACCCAACTGATCGCGCGGCGTGTGCGCGAAGCGGGGGTCTACTCCGAGATCGCGCCGTTTACCGCCGCGTCGGCGGCGTTTGAGCGGATGCGTCCGGCCGGCGTCATCTTGTCGGGATCGCCTGCGTCGGTGCTCGATGCCGACGCGCCGGATGTACCCGATACGATCCTTCAGAGCGGACTGCCGCTGTTGGGCATATGTTATGGGCAACAGGCGTTGACGCAGCAGCTCGGCGGCGAGGTCAGCGGCGGCGATGGCGGCGAGTTCGGTCGCGCGTTCATCGACATCGGCCAGGGCTGCGCGCTGTTCGACGGGCTGTGGGGTGAGGGCGAGCGGCATCAGGTTTGGATGAGCCATGGCGACAAGGTCACGCGCCTCGCCCCGGGCTTCCGTCCGGTCGCCTCGAGCGCGGGCGCGCCTTTCGCCGTGATCGCCGACGAGGCGCGCCGTATCTACGGCATGCAATTCCACCCGGAAGTCGCGCATACGCCCGACGGCGCGCGCTTGCTCAAGAACTTCGTCCGCCATGTCTGCGGGCTCGCCGGCGACTGGACGATGGCGGAGTTCCGCAAGACCAAGATCGATGAGATCCGCGCGCAGGTGGGCGGCAGCCGCGTGATCTGCGGCTTGTCGGGCGGTGTCGATTCGGCGGTCGCCGCGGTGTTGCTACACGAAGCGATCGGGGAGCAGTTGACCTGCGTCTTCGTCGACCATGGCCTGCTGCGCAGCGGCGAGGCCGAAGAGGTCGTCGGGCTGTTTCGCGGACACTACAACATCCCGCTCGTCCACGCCGAGGTCGCGCCGCTGTTCCTCAACGGGCTGGCCGGCGTCACCGATCCCGAGGCCAAGCGAAAGTTCATCGGCAAGACGTTCATCGACGTGTTCGAGGCGGAGGCGAAGCGGATCGGCGGGGCCGACTTCCTCGCACAGGGCACTCTCTATCCCGACGTGATCGAAAGCGTCAGCTTCACCGGCGGACCGTCGGTGACGATCAAGAGCCACCACAACGTCGGCGGCCTGCCCGAGCGGATGAACATGAAACTGGTCGAGCCGCTGCGCGAACTGTTCAAGGACGAAGTGCGCGCGCTTGGCCAGGAACTGGGCCTGCCCGCCGCGTTCGTCGGCCGGCACCCGTTCCCCGGACCCGGCCTCGCGATCCGCATCCCGGGCGAGGTCACGCGCGAGCGGTGCGACATCCTGCGCAAGGCGGACGCGATCTACCTCGAAGAGATACGATCCGCCGGGCTCTACGATGCGATCTGGCAGGCGTTCGCGGTGCTGTTGCCGGTGAAGACCGTCGGCGTGATGGGCGACGGTCGGACGTATGACAACGTCTGCGCGCTGCGCGCCGTTACCTCGACCGACGGCATGACCGCCGATATCTATCCGTTCGACGCGGGCTTCCTGAGCCGCGTCGCCACTCGGATCATCAACGAGGTCAAGGGCATCAACCGCGTGGTCTATGATTACACGTCGAAGCCGCCCGGTACGATCGAGTGGGAATGATGTGGGCGGTCAGTCCGCGCTGGGGCTGATCCGCCGCGAGCGCCAGGGCCAATCGATCGCGCCGGCAACCCAGGGCGCGAGCCAGATCAGGATCGGTTGCAGCAGCATTCGCGGCACGTGATAGGCGAGCCTTTGAATGTGATCGGGCCTGGCCATATCGAGAAGCATATGCTGGATGTTCGCCGGCCAGACGCAGAACGCGTAGGCAGCGAAGCTCCATCCCGCCGCGCGGCGTAGTGGCGCGGACCAGGGTTGCAACAGCGCGACCGCGCCGGCAAGTTCCGCCACGCCGGTCAACGCCACGACCGCCTCGGGCGCTGGCACGAACGGCGGCATGATCGCGACGAACGCTTTCGGGGTGGCGAGGTGCAGGGTCCCGGCGGCGGCATAGACCAGGCCAAGCCCGATGCGAAGTGACGTGCGAACGGTCATGGTGGCTGGTCTATCAGACCGGCGTCACTGCTCAACCGGCAAGCGTCATCCGGCTGGCGTACGAGCGCTCAGTTCGCGGCGACGCGCCGGTATGGCACGAATTCGCCCAGCGAGACGAAACCATCGTAAAAGAACGAGGTTCGATCGCGCAGCTTGACGACGTCGATGCTGCACAGCTGGTCGGTGCCGCGAAGCTCGGTGACCAAGATGTCGTCATCATCGAGATCGCGCGGATTGTCGGGCCGGTTGACGTAGATGACGCCGCCCGCGTCATACACGATGGCGGTCTTGTCGATCACCTGGGTATGGTTCGCCTGATGCAGGCTGATGCAATCCACCGGCCGCCCGGCGATGCGCCCGACGAGCAATTTGTCGAGCTGCTGTTCGGGCGCGAGCTTTTGACGCGCCGTGGCGGGTCCGGCGACCAGGGCCGCGCCGCACAGCGCGGTGGCGGCTATTGCTTTGATGAGGATATGCACGGCATGCTCTCCGAATCGTTGACCATATGTTGAACAAACGCCGCTGAACGCACGCTGATCCGCGAGCGTGCCGCGCGTGCTCGTGTGGTGTCGTGATCTTCGGCATCCGATCAACGTCGTATGCCTAGACCGGCGCGCGCTATCGGCGGCGGCGCAGGATCAGATACAGCGCGCCGGGGCCGCCGTGGCGGCGATGCGCGACGCGGATCGCGGCGATCGCGCCGCCATGTTCGCCGGCAGTGATCCAGTCGCCGATCTTCGCGCGGATCGCGCCGCGCATCCGGCCCCGATCCGCGGCGTCGACCGGCCGTGGACGTCCGGTGATCAACAGCACCACGCGCGCGTCCATCGTGCGCGCCTGCTGCAATCCCTGCCCGAGCCGCGCATGGGCGGCGTCGAGCGTCGCGCCGTGCAGGTCGAGCGTGAAATCGGGATCGACCAGCCCCCGCGCCAGTTTCCGTTCCCAGCCGGAATCGAGCCCGTGTCGGTCGGGCGGACGCGAAGAACGGGCAGCGGTCAGGCGCGATACCACGTCAGATGCGCGGCGCGCCTCCGCCACGTCCGGTGCGCGCTGCTTTGGCGGCGGCGTGACCAACGGCACATCACCGGTGTCGCCGGAGACGCCGCTTTCGTCATGCCTTGCCGGAACAAGCGGAGTGACACTGCTCGCGACCTTGCGCCACAACGCCGCTTCCGCCGGCGACAGCACGCGCCGCCGCGTCATCGGCTCAGCCGCGCGAGCGTTCCGGTGGGGAGCAACACCAGCGCCTGGCCGCGCGCGCTCATGCCGCCGGCGATCCGGCGCGCGTCCGCGCCCGCGCCCCAGAACGTATCGAACCGGTTCGCGCCCTTGATCGCGCCGCCGGTATCCTGCGCGATCCACAGCCCGTTCGCCTCGTCCCGGTCGCCATCGAGCCAGACCGGCGCGCCGAGCGGCACGAACAGCGGATCGGCGGCGAGCGAACTGTGCCCGATTACCGGAATGCCAAGCGCGCCGATCGGCCCATCGCCGGTCAATTCGCGAAAGAACACCCAGCTCTGGTTTTGCCGCAGAAGCGTATCGGCTTCGGCCGGGTGAGCGTGCAGATAGCCGATCACCCCCTGCATCGATCGGCGATACTGCCCCGTGCTGTCGCCGATCAGTCCCCGCGCGGCAAGGATCGTGCCGACGTCGGTGTAGGGATAGCCGTTCTGCGCCGCATAGCCGATCCGCATGATGCTGCCGTCGGGCGCGCGTAATCGGCCCGAGCCCTGCACCTGGAGAAAATAGAATTCGATCGGATCGGCCGCCCACGCGATCTCCAGGCCTTTGCCTGCCAGCGCGCCGTCCTCGATCGCGGCACGGTCCCAATAGGGCACGAACCGGCCCTGCGCGTCATAGCGTCCCGCCGGCATCGCGCCGGTCGGCAGCGGCGGGGCTTCGCCCGGCCGGGCGTGAACCAGATCGGGCGGCGCGGCGTAGATCGGCGTGTCGAACCCGGGTCGGCGCACGCGGACGCCGGCGATCTCCGGCTCGTAATAGCCGGTGACATACGTGGCCCCGTCGCTGACTTGCGCGGTCTCGAACATCGTCGCGAAAAACGCCAGGGCATCGTCGGTCGGCCAGGCCGCCGCCGCGACGCAGGCGGGCCGCCAATCATCGTTGCGCGTCAGGCCGCTGGTGTCGGCGCGAGCGAGAAGGCTTGGGCAACTGGTGCGAAACGAGGTGAGCGCGGCTTGTGCGTTCTCGCGCGTAAGCCGCAATGTCGCCACCTGGGGGCCCGGCATGGTCCCGACAGAGGCTGCAGTCCCACGAGCAGGCAGCGGAGCCGAGGTCGCGCGGCCCGGCGTCGGGGCCACGGGGCTGGTTACCGGACCCGTCGCGACCCCGATGCCGGGTCGCGCGAGAGGGGTAAGCGGCGCGGGGACGCAACTTGTCAGCAACAACGCAACGATCGCCAGGCTCAAGGCCCCGCGCTGGCGATGCGCTCGCCGCGCGATCATCGACTTAACCTTCGTCGGTCGCCTCGAGCACCCAATCGGGATCGACCGACTGGACATTGCGCATGAACGTCCAGATATCATGCGCTTCCAGCGCATCGTTGAGCGATCCCGCGATCATCACCCCGCCCGCGTCCCGCGTCACCGAAGCGATATCGCTGTGGAAGCGGACCGTGATGCGCGCCATCGGAGCGCGGAATTCGGCGTCGGTAATCGTCGATTCCTCGATCCGCACCAGACGATTATCGAGCGTCTCGCCCGCTTCGACGCGCGCGTCGATCGCACTCGCGAAACTCTCGTAGACATCGTGATCGCAAAGGTGACGCAGTTCGTCCTGGTCGCCCCGCCAGAACGCTTCGAGGATCATGCGATAGGCACTGCGTGCGCCCTCGACGAAGGCGAACGGATCGAAGCTGCGATCGGCCGCGCCGATTTCGCGCAGACCACGTTCGACCGACGCCGTTGCCGCCGGCACGGCCTGAAGCCGCTGCGGCGCGTTGCTTGCGGTGCCTTCGACGACTCGGGCGCCCGGCCGCGCGGACTTGGCCGCAGGCGTGTCGAGCCGACCTGGAATCGGTTCTTCCTCGTGTTCGGCGCGACGCCCGAGCACCGAATAAAGCCGCAGCCCCAGAAACGCCGCGATCATCGCCAGGATCACGATTTGGACAGTCACGGGCTTGCTCGGCTCCTGTTCGCGAACCTTCCGCGGAAACTCGTTCGGCGCAGGTCGATTGTTGGTCTTGCCAAAGATAGATACGCTTTACAAATGAACAACGCACGAGCCGCGCATCAGGTGCGGATTTTGGGCGTCCTGATTTTGCCGGGGATTTCGGCGTCGACCCGGTCGCTTTGCATGCGTGCGCTTTGCATCGCGCGCGGCAGCAGCTAAGCGCGGGCATCAGCGACCAGAACCACCGGAAAGCGCAGCGATCATGGCCGACGAAGGCAACGTCATCACCACTCTAGATCTCGATCCCGAGGGCGGTCACACGGGCAACGGCGAGGATACCTCGCCCGCCGCGGGAATCATCTCGCAATACGTGAAGGACCTGTCGGTCGAGAACCCCAACGCGCCGCAGAGCTTTCAATGGCAGGATCCGCCGCATGTTGACATCCAGTTCAACATCGGCGCGACCTTGGTCGAGGGCGAGATCCACGAGGTCGAACTGAAGCTCGGTCTTACCGCCAAGGCCGAGGCCGGGATCGCCTATGTGGTCGAGCTGGCCTATTGCGGCCTCGTCGGCATGCGCAATCTCGAAGAGCCGCAGATGCATGCGTTCCTTTATGCCGAGGCGCCGCGCATCCTGTTTCCCTTCGCCCGCCGCATTCTGGCCGATGCGGTGCGCGACGCGGGGTTTCCGCCGTTCATGCTCGAGCCGATCGACTTCAACGGCCTTTACATGCAGCAGCTCGCCGCACAGGCCGAGGGCGGCGCGGCGGGCGTACCGATGGGCAACGCTTGAGCTTTGCGGCGCGGTTGACGAGGGCCCCGCGCTGACGTCGGGCCGGTGACCTTGGCCCCCGTGACGCTCGCGCGCGGCGTCGGCACGATCGGCGGGCTGACCGCGATCAGCCGGGTCTTCGGGTTCGCCCGCGACATGCTGCTTGCGCGGCTGCTCGGCGCGGGATCGGCGGCCGACGCGTTCCAGCTGGCGTTCGTGCTGCCCAACACCTTTCGCCGGCTGTTCGCGGAGGGCGCATTCTCGGTCGCGTTCGTGCCGATGTACGCCAAGCTGCTGCACGCAGAGGGAGAGGCTGCGGCGCGCCGCTTCGCCGACAATGTGCTGACGATCTTCTTCTGGGTGCTGATCGTCGTTTCGGCGCTGGCGATGGTGGCGATGCCGGGCATCGTCGGGCTGCTCGCCGGGGGGTTCAGCCAGGTGCCCGGCAAGTTCGCGCTGGCGGTCACGCTGTCGCGCATCACGTTTCCCTATCTCGGCCTCGTTAGCCTCGTGGCGATGCTGTCGGGCTTGCTCAACGCCCGCTCGCGCTTCGGCCCGGGCGCGATCGCGCCGCTGCTGCTCAACCTTACGCTGATCGCCGCGATGGCGCTCGGTACGTGGCGATACGGACGAGGAAAAGGCGCGGACGACGGACTTGCGTTCGTGCTCGCGATCGCGGTCTCGGTCGCCGGGGCGCTTCAGCTCGCCTATCTGGTCTGGTCGCTTCATCGCGCAGGCCTGCGGCTGGCCTTGCGCGCGCCGCGCCTCGACGCTGAGGTGCGGCAGCTCGCCTGGCGCATCCTGCCCGCGACCGCTGGCGCGAGCATCTATCAGGCGAGCCAGTTCGTCGACACGTTCTTCGCGACCAGCCTGCCGCAAGGTTCGCTGACGCTGCTGCGATACGCCGATCGGCTCAACCAGTTGCCGCTCGGCATCGTCGGCATCGCGCTCGGCACCGCGATCCTGCCGCTGCTCGCGCGACACGTGCAGGGGGGCGAAGAGCGCGCGGCGATGCGCGTGCAGGCCGACGCGATAGAGATGGCGCTGCTGCTGACGCTGCCCGCCGCCGTCGCGCTCGCGATCTGCGCGCCCGCGTTCGTCACCGCGCTGTTCGTCGGCGGCAAGCTGACCGTGGCCGATGGCGCGGTGATGGCGCGCCTCGTCGCCGCGCTGGTCTGCGGCCTGCCCGCCTATGTGCTGGTGAAGGTGCTGCAGCCGGGCTTTTTCAGTCGCGACGATACGCGCACGCCGATGGTCGTCGCGGGCGGCGCGCTGCTCGCCAACATCGCGCTTAACTTCGCGGTCGTGCCGCGGTTCGGCATCGTCGGCCTCGCCGGCGCGACGGCGGTCACCGCCAGCATCAACGCCGCGCTGCTGGCGGTGCTGCTCGCTAGACGGGGCTGGTTCCGCATCGACGCGCGCCTGTTGTCGCGCATCGCGCGGCAGATCTTGGCGACGGGCGTGATGGGTGCCGCGCTGGCCTGGGCGATGCCAATGCTTGCGCCCTACAGCGCCTGCGGCGTGATCGGGCGGGTACTGGCCCTCGCCGCGCTCGTCGGCGGCGGCGGCACAGTGTTCTTCGCGGCCGCGCTGCTGACCGGCGCGCTCGACAAGCGCGCGCTCGCGCGGCTAGTGCGACGCGCGCCGGCCTCACCGCCGGCGCAATAGCGAACGGCCACCCTCCATGCGCATCGTCTCGGGCATCCAGCCCACCGGCAGCCTGCACCTGGGCAACTACCTCGGCGCGATCCGCAACTGGGTGCGGATGCAGGACGATGCGGCCGGACAGGGCGGCGAGTGCCTCTATTTCCTTGCCGACCTCCACGCGATCAGCCAGCCGCACGATCCCGCGACGCTGGCCGCGGGCACGCGCGAGATGGTCGCGGCGCTGGTCGCCTGCGGGATCGATCCGGCCGGAGCCGGCAAGGGCGCGGGCGGCGCGGCGCGGTCGATACTGTTCAACCAGGCGCGCGTGCCAGCCCACGCCGAACTGCAATGGCTGCTCAACGGCACCGCGCGGATGGGCTGGCTGAACCGCATGACGCAGTTCAAGGACAAGTCGGGCAAGAACCGCGAAGGCGCATCGGTCGCGCTGTTCACCTATCCGGTGCTGCAGGCCGCCGACGTGCTGCTGTACCAGGCGACGCACGTGCCGGTGGGCGACGATCAGAAGCAGCACCTCGAACTCGCGCGCGACATCGCGCAGAAATTCAACGGCGATTTCGGTGCGGGAACGGACGTGTTCACGCTGCCCGAACCGATCGTCCCGCCCGAAGCCGCGCGGATCATGAGCCTGCGCGATGGCGGCGCCAAGATGAGCAAGTCCGACCCATCGGACATGAGCCGCATCAACCTGACCGACGATGCCGACACGATCATGGCGAAGGTCCGCAAGGCCAAGACCGACGCCGAGCCGCTGCCGCTCGAGCCCGCCGGCCTCGAAGGCCGGGCCGAGGCGGCGAACCTGGTGGGCATCTACGCGGCGATGGCGGGCGAACCCGTCGCCGGGGTGCTCGCCCGGTTCGCGGGGCAGGGCTTCGGCGCGTTCAAGCCGGCGCTCGGCGAACTGCTGGTCGAGACGCTGGCGCCGATCAACGCGCGCTTCGTGGATCTGCTCCAGGACCATGCGGCGCTCGACACGATCCTGTCCGAGGGCGCGGCACGAGCACGCGCGCTGGCAGAGCCAACGCTGGCGCGCGCTTATGAGGCGTTAGGGTTGATCAGAGGCTGAACCCCACGCCGGCTGGCGTTTGCGCACCCACCTTCACCCATCGTCGCCCCGGCCTTGAGCCGGAGTCCCGCTGTTTTTGTGCGAGACGACAGTGGAAAAAGAAAGCGGGGTCCCGGCCAAGTCCGGGACGACGGGTTCCGCACGATATGCAGCCTAAACTGCCCTACCGATAGGCGCTGATGCGGCCCCCGTCGTCGAGCACGTATAGCGTCTGGTTCGCGACGATCGGGGCGAGCGTGATCGGTTTCTTGACGTTAAACACCGGCGTCATCTTGCCGTCCGCGACGCTCGCCGCGACGATCTGACCTCGCGAGTTGCCCAGCCACAGGCGGTCGCCGGCGAGCACCGGGCCGGTCCAGAATATCTCGCCCTTCTTCTTCTTTTCCTTACGGTAATGGCCGAGTTCGGTCAGCCAGCGGACGCGGCCGGTGGCGCGCTGGATCGCCAGCAGCTTGCCGCCGTCGGTCAGCGTGAAGATCCAGTCGCCCGCCACCGCCGGGGTCGAGATGCCGGCGAGGTTCAGCTCCCAGACGCGTTGGCCGGTGACCAGCTCGTACGCCGCCATGCGCCCGCCCTGGCCGAGCGCATAGACGCGGCCCGCGTCGATGATCGGATCGGCGTCGACGTCGGTCAGGCTGCCGACCACGGTCGAGATCGAGGTGCGCGCGAGCGCATCCGACCACAACTGCCGGCCGTTCTCGTAGCGATAGGCGACGAGCTCTCCCGAGCTGTAGCCGGCGATCACCGTGCCTTGGCCGGCGGACGGCGCGGCGACGCCGAACACGCCCGCCTGCGTCGTCGAGCCCGACTGCTGCCATAGCGTCTTGCCATCGGCGACATCGAGCGAGACGATCTGGTTGTCCTGCGTCATCACGTAGACCGCGTTGAACGCGATCGTCGGCGAGCCACGCAGCGGCCCCGCCGGGCGCACCTTCCACGCTTGCGCGCCGGTGTTGGCGTCGAGCGCGGCGACATCGCCGAGCCCCGTGGTGACATAGACCTTGCCGCCATCGAAGCTGACCCCGCCACCGAAGCGCGAGGCCTTCTGATCGGCTTTCGCCAGCGGAAACGTCTGCTGCCACAAAGACGCGCCGGTGTTCGCGTTGAACGCATGGACCACGCCGTCGGTATCGATCACGAACAGCTTGCCGTCACCCACGACCGGCGCGGCGGCGAGCCGCTGCTTGGGCGTCGATCCGGCGATCGTGGCGGTCCAGATGCGCGCCGGCGCGGCGGCGAGCGCGAGCGCGCCGGTCGCCTTGTTGGCGCTGCCGCCGCCTTGCGGCCAGTCGGGATTGGGCGAGCCGGCGGGGACGGAGACCGGGATGGCGTCCATCTTCGGGTCGGCCTTCGCGCTCGATTCGATGCGCGACAGGATCGGCACGCGGTTGCCCGCCGTCGGCGTCTTCGGCTTGCCCTTGCCGCCGAACACGCCGCAACCCGACAGCGTCAGCGCGATCGTCAGCAACGGCAGCATCAGGATGCGGCGTGTCGTGCCGCGCTTGTCGTTCAACATATGCAAAATCCCCTCGGCATTCTTATCGCTCGCGCAGCTTACTGGCCGCCACCATCGGCGTCGGTCACGGCCTTTGCGGCATCGTCGATCGCATCGACCCCAAGCAGCCCCGCGATCTGGCGCGCGCGTCGACGCAGCGATTGTGGCGTCTTCGCATCGCGCGCGATGCCCGCGAACATCGGCCCGGCGAGATCGCGGCGGCCTTGCTTCAGATAGGCCATGCCGACGAGCTCGCCGGCGCTGCCGAACCACGGATTGCCCGGCACCGCCAGCGGTCGCAGGCGATCGATCACCTGCTGCGGCGGCAGCGCATCGTATTGCGCGGTGACCGCGCGGATCGTCGCCAGATCGCGCAACGCCCGCGGCGCGCTCGCCGCGCCCGACAGCGTGCCGAATAGCTTGGCCGCGTCCGTATGCTGGCCTTTCTGATCGGCGATCGCGCCGCGCATCGCGAGCGCCGCACCGCTCAACCCGTCGTCCGGATCCTTCGCCAGCGGCTCCAGCGCGGCGTCACCGACATCGAACTGCCCGGCCTGCACCTGGTCGAGCGCCTGCGCCATCGCTTCGTTGCGCTGTCCCGCGGCGGTTGTCTGCGCGTGCCGCCACCACAGGTAACCGCCGATCGCCAGCAACGCGGCGAGCACCGCGATAAGCGTCCACAGACCATAGCGCCTTGCCCAGCTCGCCATCTGGTCCTGGCGCACCGCATCGTCGACCTCCCGCAGGAAAACCGCGTTCTCGTTCGCGCGACGTTCGGCGCCGGGCGAGGTCGGCGCGACAGCCGTCGGGATCGATCCGTTACTTCGTGCGGGCGTTTGCGGGGGCAGGGCCAAGGGGTCGGGAGCTCGATCGGCTGGTTGGCGGGACGGCGCTGTTTAGCGGATACCGGTGTCATTTCAACGCAATGAATCGCGCCGGCACCGCGTGAGGATCGCTTGGCCATCGCCGTGTGAAGCAGCAATGAACCCGGCTGCAAGCTATCGTCCGCGATCCTCGCTATCCCGATAGATCGCGATGCGCGCCGCCAGGGTCGCATCGAGCGCGTAGCGGCTGCGCGCCTTGTCGCGGTTCGCCACGCCGATCCCGCCGCGCAACACATCATCGGCAGCAAAGCGCTCGATCGTCGAGCCAAGCTCGGCCACGTTCTCGGCGGTAAGCAGGTTAGTCAGCTCATCGGTCGGGCTCGCCGCGATAGCGAGGCCCGCCGCCATCGCCGCGACGATCGTATCGAGGGTCGGGCTTTGGTCGGTGAAAGCGATCAGATCAAGCAGGCTCAACGCATCTACCATGTTTACGGAGCCGACGGCGCCCGGCGTATGCACCCGGTGCGCGATTTCACGGTCGGTGGCGCGGGCGCGCAACGTCTCGCGCGCGGGTCCTTCACCGAACCAGATCATCTGCCAGGCTTCGGCAAGCGCTGCGAACGCGTCGAACAATTCGTCCGAACAGGTTCCCATGACGCCGAGCCAGCGCTCGCCCTTGCGCTTGATCAGGCGGGGCAGCGCATCGGCGCGCGGCTTGCGCGCGAAGGCGGCGATGTCCGCGCCCGGCGGTATCAGATGAACGCGTGGGCTCGGTTGCTGCCAGTCGCGTAGCGCGATCGTGCGCAGCCGTTCGGTCGGGACGATGACGGCCGAGGCACGGCCCAGCGCCAGACGGCGGTACCAGTCACGCCGCCGCGACCTCGCGCGATCGATGCGCGTCTCGTGATGCACGAGCGGGGGCAGGCCCAACCTCTGCCCGAACAGCGTATGCGCCATAGCCGCGTCGATCACATCGTACCCGTGCGTCAGGATCAGGTCGAACCCGGCTAGCGCGCCGCCGATCCGCCGCAGCCGGGTGAACGACGCCTTGCCTGACAACGGCGGAAAGGCGATCGCGAACGCGGTCGCGCCGATAGTCCGACGAAGATCGCCTGGCACCGGCGTCGCCGCGGCGACGGTATGACGCGAGGCGGGTCCCAGCGCCGCGATCAGACGCGCGAGCGCCAGCGCTTCGTCGGGCCCCACGCGATCGAGGACATGCAGCGCGTGCACGCGAGCCGGGCGCGCTCAGCCGAGCGCGGCGACGCGCGCGAGCAGGCGGTCGATCGTCGCCGTGGCTTCGGGCTCGTCGAGCATCGGCGCATGGCCCACGTCGGGCAGCGTCACCAGCTCCGCGTCGGGCAGACGCCGGCCCATCTTGGCGAACGTCACCGCCGACAGCAGCGTCGATCGCGCGCCGCGAACCAGCGCGACGGGGCGATCCTTCAGCGCGTCGAGCCCGGGCCAGAGATCGGCGGCGGGCGCATCGGGATCGAGCGCGGCGAACGCCTCGGCGATCTTCATGTCGTAATCGAACACCACGCGGCCCGCACCGGTCAACGTCATCGTCCGCTTGGCCATGGCGAGCCAATCGATCAGGCCATAATTGGGAAACGCATCGCCGTGCGTTTCGCGCAGTGCGCGCGCCGCGTGCATCCAGGTCGGGAAACTGCGCCCCTGACCCACATATTCGACAATCTGGGCAAGTCCTTCGGGCTCGATCACCGGACCGATATCGTTGAGCAGCGCACCGGCGATCCGATCGGGTTGCGTCATCGCCAGCAGCAGCGTCATCAATCCGCCGAGCGAGGTGCCGATCGCGACGAACCGGGTAATCCCCCGATCCTCGCCCAGCGCCAGCAGATCGTCGATGTATTGCATCGGCGTGTAGGATGCTGCGTCCTTGGCATAATCGCTGTCGCCGCGCCCGCGCAGGTCGGGACAGAGCACCCGCCAGCGGCCGGCGATACGCTCGGCGAGATCGGCGAAGTCGCGCGCGTTACGGGTCAGGCCGTGGAGGCAGATCACCGGCGGAAGCGAGCCGGGTTCGCCATAATCGCGCGCGTGCAACGTCAGCCCGTCGCGGCTCGACCAGAAGCGATCCTGATACCGATCCATACCATACCGAGTCATCGCGCGATCTGCCCCAGCTTCAGGCCAGCCCCCTGCTTGCGGGTGGTCCGGCCGGTCACCACTATCGCTAGATGCCAGACCATGCCGATTCAATCGCCTATCGTCCCGATCCGTGCATCCTGGCGCTGGCATCATGGTTGGCCGATCCGGTCGAAGCGGCGACGTTCCCCCAACACCGATTGCGCTTCCGCAACGATCGCCATGCGGCGACGGTCGGCCTCGGAGGGTTGAGCGACGACGAGTGGATCGCGCATTTCGGCCGGTTCGAACCGCTGCGGGGTAACCTGCCGCAACCGCTGGCGTTGCGGTATCACGGGAACCAGTTCCGCAACTACAATCCGCAGATCGGCGACGGGCGCGGCTTTCTGTTCGCGCAGATGCGCGACGATCGCAGACGGCTGCTCGATCTCGGCACCAAAGGCTCGGGCCGTACGCCGTGGAGCCGCGACGGCGACGGCCGGCTGACGCTGAAGGGCGCGGTGCGCGAGGTGCTGGCGACCGAAATGCTCGAAGCGCTGGGCGTCAACACGAGCAAGACGTTCTCGGTGATCGAGACCGGCGAAGCGCTGATGCGCGGCGACGAGCCTTCGCCGACGCGATCGGCGGTGCTGGTGCGGCTGTCGCATGGGCATGTTCGCATCGGCAGCTTCCAACGCCTCGCCGCGCTGGACGAGATCGACCACCTGTCGGCGCTGGTCGACTATTGCCTGGCGACTTTTCCCGGCCCGCCGCCGCCGGACGATGTGCCGGGGCGCGACCATCCGGCGCTGATCCTGCTCCACCAGGTGGTCGAGCGGATGGCGCGGATGGCCGCGGGGTACATGGCGGCGGGCTTCGTCCACGGCGTGCTCAACACCGACAACATGAACGTGTCGGGCGAAAGCTTCGACTATGGCCCATGGCGCTGGCTGCCGCGCTGGGACCCTGCGTTTACCGCCGCCTACTTCGACCATTCGGGCCTCTATGCGTTCGGCCGCCAGCCCGAGGCGATGCTGTGGAACAGCGCGCAGCTGGCGATCGCGCTTCGCCCGCTCGTTGATAGCGAGCCGCTGGTCGCCGCGCTCGACCGCTTCGGCGGCGTGTATCAAGCGGCGATGGCCGACACCTTCATTCGCCGGTTGGGCGTCGTATCGCTGGGCCTTGAGGCGGACACCGCGCTGGTCCAAGCCGCCGAACGCGCGATGCTGGCCGATGATGGGCAGGGTGGCGGCGAAGCGCCCGACCTGTTCTTCTTCCGCCATCGCGGCGGCAGGGATGCCGGGACGGACGAATTTGGCGGGTTGCTCTCGGGCTATACCGCCACGCCGGGCGCGCTTGACCATCCGCTCTGGGCCGAGACCGCGCCGCCGACGCTGGTGATCGAGGAGGTCGAGCGCGTCTGGGCGGCGATTGATGAACACGACGATTGGGCGCCGTTCGAGGAGAAGGTAGCGGCGATCCGGCGCCTGGGCGAGGCGCTGGCGTAGCATCCTCCCGGAACGGGGAGGGGGACCGGCGCAGCCGGTGGAGGGGATTCGCCTTATCGCGCCTACCTTTCGCCCGGAGGGGAATCCCCTCCGTCAGTCGCTTCGCGACTGCCGTCTCCCCGGGGCGGGGAGGACTTTTATCGCTCAGCCGATACCCAGTGCGGCTTTGTACGTATCCAACACCATCTCCATCTCGCGGCGATCGTCGGGCTTCATCTTCCGCAGCCGCACGATCTGCCGCATGATCTTGGTGTCATACCCCACCGCCTTGGCCTCCGAATAGGTGTCGCGGATGTCGTCGCCGATGCCCTTTTTCTCTTCCTCCAAGCGCTCGACGCGTTCGATCAGCAGGCGCAGGCGGTCGTCGGTGGTCTCGGCCATTTCATCGGTCTCGCGGATGTCGGGTGATTCGGGCTGCTGCGGATAGAGCGGAAGGCTGGCGGGCGGAAGCTGCCGGCTGTGGATAGACCGAGGGGCATCCATTGGGGGGTCACGCGTTCCTCGCCATGCTCGTTTTCATCCGCTCGATCTGCTCGGTGCTTGCCTCGCCCTGGTGCTCGGCCTTCCACTTTGCGCTCGACATGCCGTGGATCAACGTGCGCGCCGCCTCCTTGTCGCCGTCGTATCCGGCGTCGCGGATCCAATCGGCGAGGCAATTGCGGCAAAACCCGGCCAGCCCCATCAGCTCTATGTTTTCGGCGTCATCGCGATGGCGCAGGTGGAGCACCAGCCGGCGGAACGCGGCGGCGGCGGTGGCGTCACTCAGACTATCGAGGTGGTCGTCGGTCTCCGCCGATTCGGAACAGGACATTGCGTTCTCCTTCGCCGCGCGACGCTTCGCGCTTGGGTTATCGTCTCCGACTGGGCATATGCTGCCGCGCGGCAGAAAAGGAAGCGACGCTTGGCGAAGTCCGACAGGCCCATCTCGGAACGGCGCGGCCGCAAGGTCAAGATCCTGGCGACGCTCGGTCCCGCGAGCGACAGCGCCGAGATGATCGCGCGGCTGCTGCGCGCGGGCGCCGATGCGTTCCGCGTCAACATGAGCCACGGCGAGCACGCGCAGCACGCGGCGACGATCGCGGCGGTGCGCGCCGCCGAAAAGGATTTCGGTCGGCCGATCGGCATCCTGTGCGATCTGCAGGGGCCCAAGCTGCGCGTCGGCGCGTTCGCCGATGGGCGCACGGTGATCCCGCATGGCCGGCACTTCACGCTCGACCGCGATCCTACGCCTGGCACCGCCGAGCGCGTTTGCCTGCCGCATCCCGAACTGTTCGGCATCCTCGTCAAGGGCCAGCGGCTGCTGATCGATGACGGCAAGCTGCGCCTGCGGGTGATCCGCGCCGATCCGGACGCGATCCTGTGCAGCGCCGAAGTCGGCGGCGTGATCTCGGATCGCAAGGGCGTGAACGTGCCCGACGCGGTGATCCCGGTGCCCGCGCTGACCGAAAAGGATCGGCGCGACCTGGCCTTCGGCATCGAGCACAAGGCCGACTGGATCGCGCTGTCGTTCGTCCAGCGGCCCGAGGACGTGGCCGAAGCGCGGCGGCTGATGGGCGGATACGGCGCGCTGATGGCCAAGATCGAGAAGCCCGCCGCGATCGATCGGCTCGACGAAATCATCGAGCTGTCGGACGGCATCATGGTCGCGCGCGGCGATCTTGGCGTCGAGTTGAATCCCGAGCAGGTGCCGCCGCTGCAGAAGCACATCGTCGCGCGCGCGCGCGGACAGGGCAAGCCGGTGGTCGTCGCGACGCAGATGCTCGAATCGATGATCACCGCGCCGACGCCGACCCGCGCAGAAGTCAGCGACGTCGCCAACGCGGTCTACGACGGGGCCGACGCGGTCATGCTCTCGGCCGAGACAGCGGCGGGACAGTGGCCGGCCGAGGCGGTGACGATCATGGATCGCATCGCCGGCGAGGTCGAACGCGATCCCTCGTACCGCGCGCGGGTCCACATCATCGAGACGCATCCCGATCCGACGATCTCAGACGCGCTGGCGCTGTCGTGCGCGCGGATCGCCGATGCGCTGCCGATCGAGGGGATCATCATGTTCACGGGGTCGGGCAGCACCGCGCGCCGCGTCGCGCGCGAGCGGCCGAGCGTGCCGATGCTGGTGCTGACGCCGAGCACGACCACCGCGCGCCGCGCCTCGCTGCTATGGGGCGCGCACGCGGTGACGACGCGCGATATCGGCAGTTTCGAGGAGATGATCGCCAAGGGCAAGCGCATGGCGCTGCGCCACGGCTTCGGCGGCGCGGGATCTCGGCTGATCACGCTCGCCGGCGTCCCGTTCGGCACGCCGGGCGCAACTAATCTGCTGCACGTGGTGACGTTGAGCGGTAACGAGCTGGCGGCGTAGACCCTTTGCTTCCTCCTCCCGAGCTGGCTCGGGGAGGAGGATGAACGACGGTTATGCCCGCCCGTCCGGAAGCAGCAGCCGCCCGCCCTGTTCCTTCACCGCGTTGGCGATCACGCCCGACATGAAGCTCAGCATCAGCGGCAGCTGCATCGTCACGCGCACCAGTGTATCCTGGATGTCGAGGCTCGCCGAGACGCCCTGCCCCATCGCGCTGACCTCGAGTGCGAGCGTATAGTCGCTAGTCCAGGCGGACTTCACCTCCGCGAACCCGCCGGGGATATGGCTCGCAAGATCGCCGATCCGCGACTTGATGCGCCGCCGCGCCTCTTCACGTCCGAGCGAGTGGGGGACGTCGACGACGGTGGAGCTGCTCATGCGCCGCAACTTAGCGACGCGCACGCCTGGCGGCAATGTCGGGCGGTTGGGCGTGTTCAGCGCGCATCGTCCGCCGCCCGCGTATCGGGTCGGAGTGCCCGCAATGATGGACATCTTGCACCGGCGGTGCCATCGGCGCGGGGGCTATGTTACCTGATCGCCGCGCTACCGATAGCCTGATGCTCGAGGTGGCCGACCTCGACGTCGACGTCCTCACCGGCATTTACTCTGAAGAGACCGGTCGGCCGCAACCGCTGCGGATCACCATCGCCGCGCGGTTGAAACCGGCGCGGCATTACACGGCCGATACCTCGCTCGGCGCCAGCAAGAACTATATGGACCTGAAGTTCGCCGCGGCCGACGCGCTGCCGCCAGGGGTTCATTTCAAGCTGATCGAGGCGATCGCCGATCACATCTGCGAGACGCTGTTCGTGCAGGACGCGCGCGTCGAGGCGGTGACGGTGAAGATCGTCAAGCTGGCGATCGCCGAGAAGAATGAGCGCATCGGCATCACGCTGCACCGTGAACGCCCCGAGTGACGCTGGTGCGGATCGCGAAGCTGCCCGATGATGCGCTGGCGGCGGCGGCGGCGTTCCATGCCGATGCGCTGCCTGGGATCGTCGCGCTGCTTGCCGAGCCTGCCGCCCCGTCCTCTTCGGGCGATGACCGTCACCTCGCGCTTGTTTTCCCGCGCGCCGATCACGCGCATCGCGGCTGGCGGCTGGTGGCGGTTCAGGCGCTGGCGCGCGCCCATGCGCCGACGCGGGTCAATGCGATCGCTGGTGACGACGAGGCCGCGATCGCCGCCGCCGCTGAGTTCCTGGCCCGCGCGCCGGGTGTCACCGGTCAATATCTACCGGTCGAGCCGGCCGGGTCCGATGGACGTGGCGACGCCATGCCGCTGTCCCGATAATATGGCCGTGAAGCTGGTATTCCTCGGGCGTCTGGCTGACATCGCCGGCGCCGAGCGACAGGCGCCGATCGGCTCGCTCGCCGATATCCTCGCCGGCCTCGATGAGGATCTTGCCCAGGCGGTCGCCGATCCGCGCATCCGGATCGCGATCAACGGAACGCTGCTCGCTACGCGCGACGATGTCGCAGTGCGCGATGGCGACGAGGTCGCGTTCCTGCCGCCGGTCAGCGGCGGGTAGCGCGCGCGTGGCGTCCGATGTTCGGCTGCTCGACGCGCGCTTCGATCCGGCGGACGAGATCGCGCGTTTCACCGACGCGCACCCGCAGGCGGGCGGGATCGTCAGCTTCATCGGGCAGGTCCGCGCCGGGGAGGGCGTCGAGGCGCTGGAGCTGCGCCATTACGGACCGCTGACGCTCCCCGGCATGGAGGCGCTCGCCGCCGACACGCTCACGCGCTGGCGGCTGACCGGCTTGCTGATCGCGCATCGCACCGGCACGATGCGAAGCGGCGAGCCGATCGTGCTGGTCGCGACCGCCGCGCGCCACCGGCGCGACGCCTTCGCCGCCGCCGATTACGCGATGGATCACCTGAAGAGCGAGAGCTGGTTCTGGAAGCGTGAACTGGTCGGCGGCCAATGGCGCTGGATCGAGCCGCGCGCCGAAGATTTCACCGACAAGGCGCGCTGGCGATAGCGCGCCTATTCGCTCGCCACGCGATCGGCTATCCGGCGAGCCGCGCGCGCAACCGCGTGAGGACCGCGCCGTCTTCATCCGCCGCGTTCGCGATCGCATCACGCGCCGCGAGGATCGCGGCGACATCGGGACCATCGGCGCCAGCGTCCGCCATTTGCCGCTCGACCTCGAGCTGATCGATCTCGGCGAGCGCGGCGGTCTGCCGGTCGTGCGCCTCCTCCAATGCCGCCAGCGCGACGCTCGCGTTCGCCCAGCTTTCGCTGCCGAGCGGCCCGGCACCCGCAACCGCGCGCTCGCCGGCGGCGCGACGAGCGGCGAAACTGGCGTGCGCCGTGCGTGCGGTCTGGCTTAGCTTGGCGAGCTTTGCGGACGTGTCATCGGTCGCGGTTGGGGTCGCGGTCACGGTTGGCGTCGAGGCGATCGGCGCGGGCGTCGCCTCGGCTCCGGCGGTTTCCGCCGCGCGGCGCGCGAGCGAGGGAAACCGTGCTTCGTTGACGCAGGCGTAAAGCGCCAGAACGGATGCGCAGACGCCGCCCAGGCGGATGACGCGGACGGATACAGGTGCTTTCATCGGTCGCACATAGCACGCAGCCGCATCGGCGCGACAGCTATGCCGGTGGCCGATCGGACCGCGCGGCTGTCGGCGATCGCGTTGACAGCGCGCCGCCGTTCGCCTATCGGCGGCGCTCTTTTACCGACCCCGCCTCGCGGCGAAGGTCGGCGCGTCGTGCGTTCGGGCCAGCCCGAACGATTGAAGCGGCGTGACGGGAATATGGACAGGTAAGGATATCATGTTCGCAGTAGTGCGCACGGGCGGCAAGCAGTATCGGGTCGCCGCCGGAGACAAGATCGCGGTAGAGAAGCTGGCGGGTGACGCCGGCGACCGCGTTACGCTGGGTGACGTCATCCTTGCGGGCAACGACGGCGCGCTGGCGGATGTCGCATCGATCACGGTCGCGGCGGAGATCATCGCGCAGGATCGTGGCGAAAAGGTCATCGTGTTCAAGAAGCGCCGCCGTCACAACTATCGCCGCAAGAATGGCCATCGCCAGTCGATGACCGTGCTGCGTATCCTGTCGGTCGGCGGTGAAGAGCATCAGACCACGAACGAAAGCGTCGATGTGGCCGCGTAAGCCGCTGCGTCAAGACTGATAAGGCAGACCTTCAGATGGCACATAAGAAAGCAGGCGGCTCCTCGCGCAACGGTCGCGATTCGGCGGGGCGCCGGCTCGGCGTCAAGAAATTCGGCGGTGAGCAGGTGATCGGCGGCAACATCATCATTCGCCAGCGCGGCACGCGCGTCTATCCGGGCGCGAACGTCGGCTTGGGCAAGGACCACACACTGTTCGCGCTCGCGGAGGGCCGCGTGCGCTTTCACGCGGGCAAGCTGGGACGCAAATACGTCTCGGTCGACTGTACGGCGCAGGCTGCCGAGTAAGCTGACGGCATAGTGGGGCCGTCCAGCGGATGGCCCTTCCAGCACGGAACTGATCGACCAGTTCGGTGCTTCAAGGGAGAGGGTTCAGACCCGGCTCCCTTTTTTTGCGTTTAACCTCGGTAATCCCGACGGTCAGCAGGTCGGATAACGCCAGTGCGTAACGCCAGCGTCATCACGGACGACTAGCGGCTCGGGTGCGGGTGACTGGAGACAAGTGCGATGTTCATTCGAAGCGAGCGCCTGTTCCTGCGCCCCGTCTGGCCCGAAGATGCGGGCGAACTCACCGCGCTGCTGCGCGGCGCGGATGGCGTGATGTCGAACATCTATGGTCTGCATCAGCCGCACGGCGACGCGATCCGCGCCGAGCGCGGCGTTCGCCGGGCCGATGCTCTTGCGGACCTCGTGATCACCTTGCCGACGCCCGCCGGCGCGACGCTGATGGGCGGCATCGCGTTGACGAGCGAGCACGGCGACGGCTCGCGTGAGGCAAGGCTGGGATATTGGCTCGGACGGTCATATTGGGGGCACGGCTATGCGGCCGAGGCAGCGCGCGGGATGCTCGCCATCGCGCGAATGCTCGGCCATGCGCGGGTGTTCGCCAATCAGTCGGTCGACGGTCGCGCGAGCCTGCTGGTGCTGACGCGCGCCGGCTTTCGCGCGACCGGTGAACGCCGCGTCGAAGGCGAACATATCGCGGCGGTCTATGTCGCGGAGGTCGGCGGAGGGCATGATAGCGGACACGACGGTGCCGACGAGATGCGCGCCGCCTGATCCTATCGGCTAGCCTCAGCATCCTGCGCGATCGGCGCCATCCACGATGGCATCGCCTCGTCGCCGATATCCTCGACACGCAAATGATCGACCGCGAGGCCGAGCGCGGGATAGGCGACGCGCTGCCGCGCCGGATCGGACGCATCGAGCGGCACGACGATGAGCCGGCGGTTGACCTTCTGCCGCCAGTTCATCCGCGCGGTGTTCTCTTGCCCGACGTAGCAGCCCTTGGTGAAGCTCACCCCGGCGAGGTCGACCGCGTTGCATTCGAGCCACAGCGTCGTGCCGTCGCCAAGCTCGGCGCGACCCTCGGTCACACCGAGCGTCAGCCGATGCACGAGCCAGGCGGCATCGGCGTCATCGCTGTCATCGCCGTTCCTGACCGGGGCGAGCCATCGTTCGCCCAGCGCGGCCAATCGCGGATCGGGCACGCCTTCGCCATTGATTTCCTCCCGCCAATGCACCGCAAGCGTGTCATCGCGCGCGATCGTGATCCCACGACGCAGCCGGTAAAGTGACAGCCGCTTCACCAGCGCATCGGCCGCATCGGCCTCGCAGTCGATCAGCAAGCCTGTTCCGCCGCCATCCGCCGGCCAGACCAGGAAGTCGAACAGCACCTTGCCCTGCGGGCTCAGCAGTGCGGCCCAGACGGGCAGCGCGCCGGTCACGTCGTTCGTCACCAGGCCTTGCAGGAAGTCGGCGACGTCCTCGCCCGGCCTGGCCGCAGACAACCGAAGGATGGCGCGGGAGGGAAGGCGGGTCGCAGACATGCGCCGCATGATGTAGGCGGCGCGCGGTGTCGCGCAAGCGACCTGGCGAAAGCACCCCATGCCGCCATTGCTCCGCCGCCCCGCTTTGCTAGGATCGCCGCTTGCAACAGGGGACTTTATGCGCGCGCGCCTGACCAAACTGCTGGCCATCGTCGGACTTTTCCAACCGCTCGTGGCCGCCGCACAATCGGCCGGCAGCGGACCCGCCGCCGTCGCGTCCGCGCCGCTGCGGCCGGACCAGGTTCAGTTCCGCGACTTGTTCAAGGAGATGGTCGAGACCAACACGACCATTTCTTCGGGCAGCTGCACCGATCTTGCCGCCAAGGTCGCGGCGCATCTGCGTGGCGCCGGCTTCACCGACGCGCAGATCACGCAGTTTTCGACGCCCGATCATCCCAAGGAGGGCGGCATCGTCGCGGTGCTGCCGGGAAGCTCGACCACCGCCAAGCCGATCCTGTTGCTCGGCCACCTCGATGTGGTCGAGGCCAAGCGCAGCGACTGGACCCGCGATCCGTTCACCTTCATCGAGGAGAACGGCTATTATTACGGTCGCGGCACCTCGGACATGAAGGTGTTCGACGCGATCTGGATCGATACGCTGATGCGCATGAAGGCGTCGGGCTATCGACCGAAGCGGACGATCAAGCTGGCGCTGACTTGTGGCGAAGAAACCACCTGGGCGTTCAATGGCGCGCAATGGCTGGCGCAGAACAAGCCCGACCTTATCGCCGCCGAGTTCGCGCTGAACGAGGGCGGCGGCGGCGATACCGATGGACACGGCACGCTCGTCGATCAGCAGGTGCAGGTTGGCGAGAAGGCGGTGCAGAACTTCAAGCTGGAGACCACCAACCCCGGCGGCCACAGCTCTATTCCGGTGCCCGACAACGCGATCTACGAACTCGCGCACGCGCTCGACAGGGTAGCGGCGCTCGAGTTCCCGATTGAACTCAACGACACCACGCGCGCGTTCTTCGCGCAGACCGGCGCATCGCGGAAGGACGCGATGGGCGCGGCGATGCTGGCGATCGTCAAGAACCCCGCCGACAAGGCGGCTGAGACGACGCTCAACACCGATCGCACGTTCCATTCGATGCTGCGCACCACCTGCGTCGCAACGCTGCTCGAAGGGGGCCATGCGAACAACGCGCTACCGCAACGCGCCGCCGCGAACGTCAACTGCCGCATCCTGCCCGGCCATACCGTCGCGGAGACGCAGGCTGCGCTGATCGCGACGATCGGCAATCCCAAGGTCAGCGTCACCCTGGTGCCGCCGGTCCGGCCGCTGGCCAAGGCGCCGCCGATGACGCCGGCGGTAATCGATCCGATGCGGCGGCTTTCGGCGAAATATTTCCCCGGCGTACCGGTGGTGCCGGCGATGTCCACCGGCGCGACCGACGGCATCTTTCTCGAGGCGATCGGCATCCCCGTCTATGGCGTGCCGGGGCCATGGGGCGATCCCGACGGCAACGGCGTCCACGGCCTGAATGAGCGGATCGAGGCGCGCGGAGTCTACGCCGGACGCGACTACCTGTTCGACCTGATCAAGACATATGCGGGATGACGCGTAAGGGCGCCGCGCGATGATCGCCATCATCAACCCCGCGACGATCTTTCTGCCCATGCTGCTCGTCGTCGCGCTGACGTTCGTCGCGTTCGTCAGGCTGGCGATCGCGCGGCAGGCGGCGATCAAGTCGGGGCACGATCCCGCCTATTACCGCGCGCACCTGGGCCAGCCCGAGCCCGAGGCGACCCGCGCCGCCGTCCGCCATTACGGCAACCTCCTCGAACTGCCGGTGCTGCTCTATGCCGCGTGCCTGACCGCCTTCGCGCTCGGCGAGGTCAGCGATGCGATGCTGGTGTTCGCCTGGGGCTATGCGCTCGCGCGGACCGCGCAGAGCGCGGTGCACATGACATACAACAATCCCGCGCATCGCGGCGTGGCGTTCGTGGTCGGCGTCGGGTGTCTGCTGCTGTTATGGATCGATGTCGGCTGGACGATCTTCGCGATGCTATGACGGTCCGATGATCAACCCTGCGCGGTGCACCACGATCCGCGATAGCCCTTCCACCGCTCGGCCAGCCCTTCGCGCGTCAGCATGAGGCCCAGGCTGCGCCCGTCGCGCTCGATGACATAGAGGCTGCGTCCGTAGCGATCGATCGGGCGCTGGGGCCATGGCGCGAGCGTAAAAGCGCCCTCATTGAGCAGTTGCGTCAGCCGCGCGGTCGCCGCCGCCGCGAGTCTGGCCTCCGCCGCGCATTGCGGGTGGGACAATTCGGAGGCGTTGATATCGGCGATGCGGATCTTCTCGCCGCGATACCAGAAGGTGTCACCATCGACGATGCAGGTGATGCGGTGCGATCCGACGCACGGCGCGAACCGAGCGGGGCTCACGGCCCGATCGAGCGGCTGCGCGCTCGCGGTGGCCGACGGCGATCCCGGTGGTGACGCGGCGAGGCCGAGCAGACCGCCAATGGCGAGGAGACGAAGGGCGATGAGAGGGTTGCGGTTCATGGCCGCAAGGCTCGCCCACCATGGTCATCAGATGGTTAAGCACCGCCTAAGCGCAAGCGCGGGGTTTACCGCCGGATCGGAGATGATCGACGTGGGCGTCGATCAGCCCTCTGGTCGCTTGCCGCCCAGCATCCGGCCGATATCGACCTGGCCCGTTGCGAGCCCGCCCATGAAGCCGCCGTCGACCGGCAGCACCACGCCGTTGACCACGCCGGCGGCTTCGCTGCAGATCAGCACCAGCGGCCCGGCCTGCTCGATCGGCGTGGTGTAGCGGCCGAGCGGCTCGGCGGCGGCATCGACGACCTCTTTGCCCGAAGTCGCATGGAACGACGCCATCATCGGCGTCTGCGTCGGCGAAGGCAGCGAGCAATTGATGCGGATGCCCTGCTTGATCAGATGCGCGCCCATGAACTGGGTCCAGACGATCACGGCTTCCTTGGAGAAGGCATAGCCGCCGCTCACTTGATCCGCGTGTTCCTCGCACCAGGCGACGGCTTCGTCCCAGCCGTTGGTCTTCAGCAATTCCATGTGCACCGGGATGCGTCGGCTCCAGCCGAGCCCGCCGGTCGAGGCGATCGAGACGATCGCGCCGCCCTGGCCCATCAGCGGCACGACCTGCTCGGTCAGATAACGCGTGCCGATGAAGTTGACCTTCATAGTATCCATCGGCGTGAAGCCGCCGCCGCCGGGCAGCCCAGCGCAGTTGAACAACGCGTCGATCTTGCCGCCAACCGCGCCGACGCCTGCCTCGATCGACGCCTTGTCGCGCAGATCGACCTTGGTGAACGAGGCGAGCGGCAACGACACGTCCTTGAAATCGAATCCGTGGACTTCTGCGCCAAGCTCGATCAGCAGCTTCGCCGTTGCCTCTCCCATGCCGGAAAAACAGCCGCTGACGATCACACGCTTGCCTGCGTAGCCCAAAATGTCGCTCATGCCGGTATCATCCTCTCGTTGCGCCCGATGCTTGGCCGCCTTCGTAGCGGCTCGGCGCAAAGCCGCAACGGGCTCGGCGGCTCACAGCGCTTGGATCGCACGCCGCCGGTTTACGCGTCCTGCAAATCGACGGCGTACGCCGCGCGATCGATGGCGAACCGATAGGGCGCGCGCGCATCGCGCGAGACGAAGGCCACGCCTTGGCACGCCGGATCCTCCCACTCCGTCACGGTCATTGGCACGCCATCAAGCGTCAGCCACTCGCCTTCGGCGGGGAACTGCGCGAACCAGCCAATCCGCACGGCGCGCCAGGCGGACAGCGCCGCGACGTGCGCCTCCAGCTCCGCATCGCGGTGCGCCCAATCGACCCAGGCGCTCGCGTTGTCCTGCGTATAGGCGTTGTTGTTGCCGTGCTGGCTGCGGCCGAACTCATCGCCGGCGGTCAGCATGATCGTGCCGGTCGAGGCGAACAGCGTGCCCAGCATCGCTTTCAGGTCCCCCCGTCGCGCGGCGCACACCGCCGGATCGTCGCTGACCCCTTCGACGCCGTGGTTCCGCGAATGGTTGTCGCCGTGGCCATCGCGGTTGTCCTCGCCGTTGGCGTGATTGTGCCGCTCAACGTACGACACCGTGTCGGCGAGCGTGAAGCCGTCGTGCGAGGCGAGGTAGTTGACCGAGCGACTATGGTGCCCGAACACGTCGGACGATCCCGCGAGCCGCGTCGCCACAGCACCGATGCCCCCATCACCACGCCAGAAGCGTCGCACGTCGTCGCGATAGCGGTCGTTCCATTCGAGCCAATCGCCCGGAAAGCGGCCGAGCTGATATCCGCCCGGGCCGATGTCCCAGGGCTCTGCGATCATGACGCGATCGGCAAGCCATGGGTCCGCGGCGATCTCGGCGAAGATCGGCGCGGCCGCATCGAAGCCCGGCGATCGCGCCAACACCGGCGCCAGATCGAAGCGAAAGCCGTCGATCGCGCAATGGCGGACGAAATGGCGCAGCGTCTCGATCGTCAGCGCGCGCACCGCCGGGTTGCCGAAGTCCAGCGTGTTGCCGCAGCCGGTATTGTTGATCAGCGCGCCGTCGGAGCCTTTGGCATAACAGGCGTCGTCAAGCCCGCGCAGCGACAGCAAGGGCCCAAGCGCGTCGCTTTCGCCGCTATGATTGAACACCAGATCCAGGATCACGCCGATCCCCGCTGTGTGCAGCGCCGCCACCGTATCGCGCAGTTCGCCAACGCCCCCCGGACAGAGCCCAGGATCGAGCGCCATCATCGCGACGGGATTGTACCCCCAGGCGTTGGCGAGGCCGAGCGGCGGCAGGTGACGCTCGTCGATCCAGGCAACGATCGGCATCAGCTCGATCGCGGTCACGTGCAGCTTGCGCAGATGCGCGATGACCGCCCGATGCCCGAGCGCCGCGACCGTTCCGCGCTGCGCTTCAGGCACGTCGGGATGGAGCCGAGTGAAGCCCTTGACGTTGAGTTCGTAGATCAGCCCCCCGCCGTGGAAGAACGGCGGTTGGCGCGGTATGTCGGATAGCGCGCCAGGCACGATCGCCTTGGGCACGATCGCGGCGGTATCTTCGCCATGAATGGCAAGGCGCGGATCGTAGACGAAGCGGCGATCGAGCTCGCAGGCATAGGGATCGACCAGCAACTTCGCCGGATCGAACCACAGACCGCGTTCGGGCGCCCACTCGCCGTCCGCGCGATAGCCATAACGCGCGCCCGCGAGGCTGTCCGGCAGTTCGGCGATCCAGTCGTAACCATCGCGGCGCATCGGCACGCGCCGCTCGACATCGCCATCGAACAGGCAAAGCGTGACCGCGCCCGCGCACGGCGAGCGCACCGCAAACCGCGTGAGCACCCCGGTAACATGCGCGCCCAGCATCAACCCTCCCCGGCGCGGGGAGGCGGACCGCCAAAGGCGGTTGAGGGGATCATCGGCTCGGCACGACCTCGCATGATCGCGCCCGCCTGAAAGCTGACGTCAGCGGTTCGTGTGGTAAACCCAGCCCTCACGTCACCACATCGGGCCTCGTCCGCCCGGTATGGCGCGCGATACCGGCGATCTCGTCAGCCGCGGCGATCAGGTCGGCGAGCATCGTCGGCGTATCGGCATCGAGCTTGCCGCCGACCGGCTCATAGCGTTCCAGATAGACGCGGATCGTCGCGCCTTCGGTGCCGGTGCCCGACAGCCGGAACACGATGCGCGAGCCGCCTTCGAACAGTATGCGCAGGCCCTGGTTGCGGCTGACCGAGCCATCGACCGGATCCGCATAGGCGAAGCTGTCGGCCTTAGCGACGGTCAGGCGCTCGAACTTCCGACCGGGCAATGTGGCCAGCGCGACGTTCAATTCATCCATCAGCGCGGCGGCGCGGTCGCTCTCGACTGCCTCGTAGTCATGACGAGCGTAATAGTTGCGGCCATACGTCACCCAGTGCTCGCGCGCGATTTCGGCCATCGGCTGCTCGCGAACGGCCAGGATGTTGAGCCACAGCAACACTGCCCACAAGCCGTCCTTTTCGCGCACGTGATCGCTGCCGGTGCCCGCGCTCTCCTCGCCGCAGATCGTCGCCATGCCGGCATCGAGCAGGTTGCCGAAGAACTTCCACCCGGTCGGCGTCTCGAAGCTTGGAACACCCATCGCCGTAGCAACCCGATCGGCCGCCGCGCTGGTCGGCATCGAGCGCGCGATACCCTTGAGTCCGCCCGCGTAGCCGGGCGCGAGATGCGCGTTGGCGGCCAGCATCGCCAGGCTGTCCGACGGGGTGACGAAGATGCCGCGCCCAAGGATCAGGTTGCGATCGCCGTCGCCGTCGGACGCCGCGCCGAAATCGGGCGCCTCATCACAGAACATCGTCTCGAACAGCGCGTGCGCGTGGACCATGTTGGGATCGGGGTGATGCCCGCCGAAGTCCTCGAGCGGCGTGCCGTTGACCACGGTGCCGGGGGGAAAGCCCAGCGCGCCTTCGA
Source organism: uncultured Novosphingobium sp. (assembly GCA_964242815.1). Lineage (GTDB taxonomy): Bacteria > Pseudomonadota > Alphaproteobacteria > Sphingomonadales > Sphingomonadaceae > Novosphingobium. Next base: position 239,947 of record CAXSZV010000001.1, on the reverse strand, counting down.
GGATCGCGTGCGCATAGGGGCCCGTCACCGCGTGCATCGCGTCGAAGCGCATCGTGAAGCCGGCGGCGACACGCGCTTTGATCGCGGCGAAGTCGAACAGTTGCTCCATCAGCGTGGCATAGTCTGCGACGGGGTCGATCACCTCGACCGCCATGCCCTCGACATGGACCATGCCGATCCGGTCGAGATCGACATCGGCGGCATTGGCGATGCGATAGCTATCGATCACCTGTGTGCGCTGAAAGATCGCGTCGGTCACCGCCTCGGGCGCGGGGCCGCCGTTCGCGACGTTGTACTTGATGCCGAAGTCCTCGTCGGGACCGCCGGGATTGTGGCTGGCCGACAGGATCAGGCCGCCGCTCGCGCCGTATAGGCGGATCACGTGGCTCGCCGCCGGAGTCGAGAGGATGCCACCGCGTCCGACGAGCACGCGGCCATAGCCGTTGGCTGCCGCCATGCGGATCGCGGTCTCGATCACCGCGCGATTGTGGTAGCGGCCGTCGCCGCCGATCACGAGCGTCGCACCGAGTTCGGGCGCGGCGACATCGAACGTCGCCTGGATGAAGTTTTCCGCATAGCCGGGTTGCGAGAACACGCGCACCTTCTTGCGCAGCCCCGACGTGCCCGGTTTCTGGCCATCGAACGGCTTGGTTGGAATTACGGCGATCATCGGGCTCCCTCGATCAAGCTGGCGTAGAGCGCGGCATAGGCCTTGCCGCTGGAATCCCAAGAGAAGTCGCTCTTCATGCCATTGCGCTGCAGCATGGCCCAGGCGCGCTTGTCGCGATAGAGCGCGGCGGCGCGGCTGATCGCGGTGACGAGCGAGCGCGCGTCGACCTGGCCCGGCCGATCGGGCGCGAACTGCAGGCCGGTGGCGACGCCCGCCTGCATCGCGGCGAGGTTCGCGTCGACGATCGTATCGGCCAGCCCGCCGGTGCGCGCGACGACGGGCACGCAGCCATAGGCGAGCCCCATCATCTGCGTGAGCCCGCACGGCTCGAAGCGTGATGGAATCAAGATCGCGTCGCCGCCGCCCAGCATCCGGTGAGATAGCACTTCGTCATAGCCGATGCGCACCGAGATCCGCGTCGGATGGCGGTCGGCGGCCGCGAGCAGCGTCGCCTCGATCGCCGCGTCGCCCGCACCGAGTAGCGCCAGCCGTCCACCCGAGCCCACCAGGTGGTCGAGCACTTGGGCGAGCACGTCCATCCCCTTTTGCCCGGTCAGCCGCGTGATCGCGATGAACAGCGGGCCGGAATCGCTCTCCAGCCCGAACTCGCTCTCCAACGCGCGCTTGTTGGCGATGCGCCGCTGTAGCGAGCGGACGCCGTACCGGCTGGCGAGCGCGCCGTCCTCATCCGGCCGCCACTGCGCCCTGTCGATGCCGTTGACGATGCCGCGCACCACGCCGCCGCGCGCAGCGATCAGCCCCTCCAGACCCATGCCGTATTCGGGCAGGCGGATCTGGTCGGCGTACGTCGGCGATACCGTGGTGATCGCGCTCGCGGCGGCAAGCCCCGCCTTCAGGAAGCCGACGCGTCCGTAAAACTCGACCCCGTCGATCGCCCAGGCGCTGTCCGGCAGGCCCAGCGATGGAAAGGTATCCGCGTCGAACGAGCCCTGGAACGCCATGTTGTGGATCGTCATCACCGACGGCACGGCGCGGCCCTTTGGCGTGGCGAGCCGCAGGTAGGCGGGTGCCATCGCCGCCTGCCAGTCGTGCGCGTGGAGCAGGTCGAAGCGCTGGCCCGGAACAAGCCCGCCGGCAAGATCGGCGGCAACCCGGCTCAGCGCGGCGAAGCGTCGCCAGTTGTCAGGCCAGTCGCGCCCCGAGGCATCGGCGTAAGGCCCGCCGTCTCGCGCGTAGAGCCCCGGCGCATCGAGCACCAGCATCGGCTGATCGCCAAGCCTCACCTCCAACAACCGCGCCGGCTCGCCGAACAGCCGATCGTAGGCGTGGATGCGCCGGGGCTTGCCGATCGCGGCGAGGACGGCCGGATAACCGGGCAGCAGCGTCGTCAGCATCACGCCGTGCGGTGCGAGCGCGCCGGGAAGCGCGCCCACGACATCCGCGAGCCCGCCGGTCTTGACCAGCGGCACTGCTTCGGAGGCGACCGAAAGAACGTCGATCATATGTTGCGTCGGTCCACCCCCGACCCCTCCCGCTTGCGGGAGGGGGGAAGAAGAAATGCTGCCCGTTTGCTCCTCTCCCGCTTGCGGGAGGGGTTGGGGGTGGGCAAAGTCGACCTATGCCGACTTTCAAATCGCGCGATACCGAACGCGCGAAGGAGCTGCGTCATGCCGCTACGCCGGCGGAGCGACTGCTCTGGCGATATCTCTCGCGTAACCAGCTTGGCGCAAAGTTCAGCCGTCAAATGCCGGTCGGCGGTTTCTTCGCCGATTTCCTGTGTCGGGAACGGCGTTTGATCGTCGAGCTCGATGGCTTCTCTCACGATGTTCAGCCCGGCCGGGATATTTGGCGGGATCGTCGGCTTGAAGACCTGGGCTATCGAGCCCTGCATTTTGCGAATGTCGAGGTGATGCAGAACGTCGCGAGCGTCGTGATGGCGATCCGCTTGGCGTTGGAAGAAGAAGAGCCCACCCCTAGCCCCTCCCGCAAGCGGGAGGGGGATTGAGGTGCACTGCTCCCCTCCCGCGAGCGGGAGGGGCTGGGGGTGGGCTCTTACTTCGACCGTGCTCACCCCAGCGCCTCGATCATCGGCTTGGTGATCAGGCAGACGCCGTTCTCGCTGCGGCGGAAGCGGTGGGCGTCGAGCTCGGGGTCTTCGCCGACTACCAGGCCTTCGGGGATGCGCACGCCCGAATCGATGATCACGCGGCGCAGCCGGGCGTGACGGCCGATGTTGCAATAGGGCAGGATCACGGCTTCGTGGGCGTTCGAATAGCTGCCCATCTTCACGCCTGTGCACAACAGGCTGCGCGATGCGATCGCGCCCGAAACGATGCAGTCCGCGCTGATCAGCGACGATATGGCGACGCCGCGCCGGCCATCCTCGTCATGCACGAACTTGGCGGGCGCGGCGACGACGGCGTCGCTCCAGATCGGCCAGTCTCGATCGTACATGTCGAGCTTGGGTACGATGTCGGTGAGGTCGAGGTTCGCGTCGAAATAGGCGTCAAGCGTGCCGACGTCGCGCCAGTATTCGCCGATCTCGGCGTGCGCGCGCACGCAACTGGTGGTGAAGCGATGCGCCACAGCCTTGCCATGCCTGACGATGTAGGGGATGATATCACCGCCAAAGTCGCGCGTCGAGCCGGGCGTCGCTGCATCTCGCCGCAGCTGCGCGAACAGGAACTTGGTATCGAACACATAGATGCCCATCGATGCGAGCGCCATCGTGGGATCTCCGGGAATGCCGGGCGGATCGGTGGGCTTCTCGACGAAATCGGTGATCGTGTCGTCCGCATCGACCGCCATCACGCCAAAGCCGCTCGCCTCGGCGCGCGGCACGACCAAGCAGCCGATGGTCACGTCCGCCCCGCTCTCGCAGTGCTGTCGCAGCATGACCTCGTAATCCATCTTGTAGATATGGTCTCCCGCGAGGATCACCATGTATTTGGGCGCGTGCCCGGCGATGATATCGATGTTTTGATAGACCGCGTCTGCGGTGCCCTCGTACCATGACGTTTCGGAAACGCGTTGTGACGCGGGCAGGATGTCGAAGCTTTCGTTGCGTTCGGGGCGCATGAAATTCCAGGCGCGCTGCATGTGCCGGATCAGGCTATGCGCCTTGTATTGCGTGGCGACGCCGATGCGGCGGATGCCCGAATTGATCGCGTTCGACAGCGCGAAGTCGATGATCCGCGCGCGGCCGCCGAAATAGACCGCCGGTTTCGCGCGGCCATCGGTCAGCTCTTTCAGACGGCTGCCGCGGCCTCCGGCGAGCACGTAGGCCATCGCCTCGCGTGCTAGCGGCTGGTTCGTCCCGGCGCGATTGGTCCTGTCGCTCATCCGCTTCACGTCCTTTCCGCTGCCGCGTGTCATCCGCCCGCCTCTCGTCAGTCACCGTCAAGGCTCAGTCCGCGTACTCCAGCATGATAGTCGCGAGCGGCGGCAGCGTGATCGCGGCCACGCCATCGCGCGCCTGTACCCAGCCGAGGTTGCCCTGTCCGCTGCCGCCGTAGATCGGCGCGTCGCTGTTCAGCACCTCGGTCCACACACCATCATGCGGCAGCGGCAGGCGATAGTCACCGTGCACGATGGGCGTCATGTTGGCGATCACCGCGATCGGCCGAGCGCCCGGCGCGAGCCGCAGCCAAGCGAATACCGAGTAGCCGGCATCGTCTGCGATCAGCCACGCGAACCCCTCGCGCTCGCAATCGCGCGCATGGAGCGCGGGTTTGTCGCGATAGAGCCGGTTGAGGTCGCGCACCAGATGCCGCACGCCTTCGTGACTGGGCGAGGCGCGCAGGTGCCAATCGAGCGCGCGCGTCTCGGTCCATTCGTCGCGCTGTGCGAACTCCTGTCCCATGAACAACAGCTTCTTGCCCGGATAGCCCCACATGAACGCGTAGTAGGCACGCAGCGAGGCGAACTGCTGCCAGTCGTCGCCGCTCATCTTGGCGAGCAGGCTGCCCTTGCCGTGGACGACCTCGTCGTGGCTAAGCGGCAGCACGAAGTTCTCGTCCCAGGCATAGACCAGGCCGAAGGTGATGTCGTCGTGATGCCACTGCCGGTGGATCGGATCGCGCGCCATGTAGCGCAGCGTGTCGTGCATGAACCCCATGTTCCACTTGAACCCGAAGCCCAGATTGCCGCGCGGTGCATCTGCATCGGCGGGTGCCGTCACGCCCGGCCAGGCGGTCGATTCTTCGGCGATCGTGATGCAACCTGGATGCTGGCCATAGACCGCGCGGTTGGTGGCACGCAGGAAGTCGACCGCCTCCCAGTTCTCGCGCCCGCCGTCGGCGTTGGGGATCCACTCACCCGCGGCGCGCGAGTAGTCGCGATAGAGCATCGAGGCGACCGCATCGACGCGCAGGCCATCGACGTGATAGCGATCCGCCCAGAACAGCGCATTGTTGACGAGAAACGCAGCCACTTCGCGACGACCGAAGTTGTAGATCGCGGTGTTCCAGTCGGGATGAAAGCCGAGGCGTGGGTCCGCATGCTCATAGAGCGCGGTGCCGTCGAAGCGGGCCAGCCCGTGCGCGTCGACGGGAAAATGCGCGGGCACCCAATCGATCAGCACGCCGATGCCGGCGAGATGCGCGCCGTCGACGAAGCGCGCGAAACCCGCCGGGTCTCCGAACCGCGCGCTCGGCGCGTAAAGACCGGTGGTCTGATATCCCCATGACGGATCATAGGGATATTCGGACACCGGCATGAACTCGATGTGCGTGAAGCCGAGATCGACCACGTAAGGGATCAGCCGATCGGCAAGCGCATCCCAGCCAAGGAACCAACCGTGCTCGTCGAGATCCCACGATCCAGCGTGGACCTCGTAGATGGAGATGGGCTCGCGTCGCGCCTCGACCGATCGCCAGTGCGCGCGATGATCGGCGTCGGCCCATTCGTGTTCCAGCTTGGCGACGATCGAGGCGGTCGCCGGGCGCAATTCGGCCGCGAAGGCGAACGGATCGGCCTTCTGCGGCTGGACCTGCCCGTCAGCCGCGACAATATGGAACTTGTACGCCGCGCCGACGCCGACCTCGGGCACGAAGATTTCCCAGACGCCGATGTCGCGGCGCGCGCGCATCGGGTGGAGCGCGGGGTTCCAGCCGTTGAAATCGGCGACGACGCTCACCAGCCGAGCGTTGGGCGCCCAGACCGCGAAGTGCGTGCCGGTGGCCCCCTGGTGCTCGATCACGTGCGCGCCGAGCTTGTCGAACAGGCGGAAATGGTTGCCCTCAGCGAACAGGTGATCGTCGATGGGTCCGAGCACCGGCACGAAGCTGTAGGGATCGATCAGCGTCCACTCGACCCCCTCTTCATCCGTGCAGCGATAGCGCACCGGCTGCGGCTTGCCTTCGAGCTTGCCCTCGAACAATCCGGGCGCATCGAATGGCTTCATCGCGCCCAAGGGTTTGCCTGCTAGATCGAACGCCTCGGCAGCGCGTGCACCAGGAAGCAGCGCGCGGGCTACGGTGCCCTTGGGCCCTTCGAACACGCCGAGCAGCGAAAACGGATCGTCATGCTTGCCGCACAGCAGGGCTTCAATCGCGCTCGCCGATGGCTTCACACCACGCCCCAGATGTCTTTCGCGTATTCGGCGATCGTTCGGTCGGAGGAAAACCAGCCGACGTTGGCGATGTTCCGGATCGCGCTGGTGCGCCAGGCCGCCGGATCGTTCCACCGCCGATCGACGTCGCGCTGCGCCGCCGCGTATGCATCGAAGTCCGCCGCGCACAGGAACCAGTCGGTATCGTACAGCCCGCCGATCAATTCGCGATAGCGGTCGGGATCGTCGTGGCTGAACACGCCGGAAGCAATCGCCTGCAGCGCCTGGCTGAGTTCGAGCGAGCCCTCGATGACCTCACGCGGGTTGTATCCGCTCGCCCGCTTGAGCGCGACCTCCTGCGCGGTCAGGCCGAAGATAACGATGTTCTCGTCGCCGACGCGATCGCGGATCTCCACGTTCGCCCCGTCGAGCGTGCCGATGGTCAGCGCGCCGTTCAGCGCGAACTTCATGTTGCCGGTGCCCGACGCTTCCATTCCGGCGGTGCTGATCTGCTCGCTCAGGTCCGCCGCCGGGATGATCCGTTCGGCGAGGCTCACGTTGTAGTTGGGCACGAACACGACCTTCAGCAGCCCGCCGACCGCTGGGTCCGCGTTGATCCGCCGGGCGATGTCGTTGGCGAGCTTGATGATCAGCTTGGCGTTGTGATAACTTGGTGCCGCCTTGCCGCCGAAGATCTTGACGCGCGGCACCCAGTCGAGCTCGGGATGACTGCGGATCTGGTCATAGAGCGTGACCGTCTCGATCAGGTTGAGCAACTGCCGCTTGTATTCGTGGATGCGTTTGATCTGCACGTCGAACAACGCATCGGGGTCGATGCGGATCTCGAGCATGTCCTTGATTTCCCGCGTCAGCGCTTCTTTGTTGGCGCGCTTCGTCGCCTGAACGCGCTCGCCCAGCGCGGCATCGTCGGCGAGGCCGTTCAGCGCATCGAGTTTCATCGCGTCGTCGAGGAACGCGTCGCCGATCGCCTCGCGGATCACGCCCGTCAGCCCGGGGTTGCATTGCTGCAGCCACCGGCGCGGGGTGACGCCGTTGGTCTTGTTGTTGATCCGGTTTGGATAGAGCCGGTGCAGGTCGGCGAAGACCGTCTGCTTCATCAGCTGCGAATGCAGCGCGGCGACGCCGTTGACGCTGTGCGCGCCGCAGAACGCAAGGTTCGCCATCCGCACCCGCCGCTCGCCCGCCTCGTCGATCAGGCTGATGTTTGCCACCGCGCCTTCGCTCAACTCCGCCTTGCGCGCCTCGCGCAGCACGCGGCTGTTGATCGCATAGATGATCTGCATGTGGCGTGGCAGCATCCGCTCGATCAGCGGCAACGGCCAGCTCTCCAGCGCTTCAGGCAACAAGGTATGGTTAGTATAGCCGATAGTGCGCTGGGTGATGTCCCACGCCTCGTCGAAATCGAGATCGTGGAAGTCGATCATCAGCCGCATCAGCTCGGCGACCGCGATCGAGGGGTGCGTGTCGTTCAGCTGGATCGCGGCTTTGTCGGGCAGCGTGCGGATGTCGTGATGGTACTGCACATGTCGACGGACGATGTCTTGGACCGATGCCGACGAGAAAAAGAACTCCTGCCGCAGTCGCAGCTCTTGCCCCGCGAGCGTCGAGTCCGCCGGGTAGAGCACGCGCACCAGCGCATCGGCGCGGACCTGCTCGGTCAGCGCGCCCGCGTGGTCGCCCGCGTTGAACGCATCGAGGCGCAGCGGGTCGAGCGGGGTCGCGGTCCACAGCCGTAGCGTGTTGACGCGGCGCCCGCGCCAGCCGGCGATCGGCGTATCGACCGCGGTCGCCTCGACTTCCTCGGCGGCGCGCCAGAACACCTTGCCGCCGCCGGTCTTGTTGTCGGGCCGCACCTCGCCGCCGAAGCCGATCCGGTAGGCGCTTTCGCGTCGTTCGAACTCCCAGGGGTTGCCGTGCGCGAGCCAGGTTTCGGGAAACTCGACCTGCTGGCCGTCCTTGATTCCCTGGCGGAACATGCCGTTCTCGTACCGGATGCCATAGCCGTAGGCGGGGATGTCGAGGCTCGCCATGCTTTCCATGAAGCACGCGGCGAGCCGGCCGAGGCCGCCGTTGCCCAGCGCCGCGTCGGGCTCGATCTCCTCAAGCGCCGCGAGGTCGAGATGGTCTTCCTTGAGCGCGGAGGCCATCTGGTCGGTCAGCCCCATGTTGCTCAACATGTCGCGCATCAGCCGGCCGATCAGGAACTCAAGGCTCAGGTAATAGACCCGCTTCGCGCCTGCGGCGTATGTCCGCCGGGTCGAATCCATCCAGCTGTCGATCACCGCGTCGCGCAGCGTCAGCGCGGCGGCGGTGAACCAGTCGTGCGGTTTGGCCGCGCGCTCGTCCTTGCCCACCCGATGGCGCAACACGTCGATGATGTGGTCGTGCATGTCCGCCGCCGGGGTGCGCCTGGCGGACGGGTCGGTGGTCTGCTCTGACACGGTCGTCCCCCAAACGGTCCGCAGCCGGCGCGCGCGATGATGCGTCTGCTCGGTCGGTGTCCCCCGATGCGAAGGCTATGGCAGCCCGAGAGCGGCGGCAAGCGCTTTGCCGGGGAACCATGTCCGAGACGATAGCCGGACGGTTACCGCAACCGCACTTTCACGGTCCGATCGCCCGAGGGGCGCCTAATCCTTGTCGAACAGCGCGTGCAGTTCGACTTTCGCCTGCTCCAGCTTCGCGTGATCGGCCTTCGACAGGTTGTGGCCGGCGCGATTGACGTAGAACGTCAGCATCCCCATCGCCGATTGCAGCGGGGTGCCCTTGCGGCGCGTGCTGTGCTCGGCCGATCGCTTGAGCGATTGCGCGATTTCCTTCGGATCATCGAGCGTAAAGACGCCATGATCGAGGTCGAGCGCATCCGAATGCTCGGTCACGTCCTGCGACCATTTGTGCTTATCAGCCATCGTCGATTACTCCGCTTCGATCGGCTCGTCATGAGCCTGGCCCCGCGCATGTTCGGCATGACGGCGGCGGCGCTTTTCCAACGATGCGGCGGTGGGAATCGATCCATCGAGCAGATCGGCGATCGTTGATCCGCGCTCGCCCGCGGGCCGCTCAGGTCCCACCGTGGTGTCGCGCGCGATCTGGCGCTCGATCTCGACGTTGAGCGAAGCGCCGATCAGGATGCCGTAGGCCGATAGGAACAGCCACATCAGGAACACGACGATCGCCGCGAGCGAGCCGTAGGTCGCGCTGTAGTTGCTCACATGCGCGACATAGAATGAGAAGCCGAACGAGATCAGCAGCCACAGTAGCGTCGCGAGCAGCGCGCCGGGCGAGAGCCAACGCCACTTCGCGGGGCGGCGATCGGGGCCAAAGCGCATGATCAGCGCAAAGCCCGCGCTGCCGAGCGCGATCGCCGCCAGCCAGGTCAGGATCTTGAACAGGAAATCGGACCAGGGGCCGAAGATGACCCCCGCGTGGGTTTCCAGCCAGGCGAACACGCCGCCGCTCAACAGCCCGATCGCGGCGATCGCGATCGCCGCGATCGTCAGCACCGCCGCGCGTAGCGTCAGCGTGACGATGCCGCGCGTTTCGCTCTCCTCGTTGATCACGTTCAGTGCGCCGATGATGCCGCTCGCGGCCTGCATGCCGCCATAGATCGCGAAGGCCAGCGCCAACACCAGGCCGAAGCCCTTGGTCGTGGTGCCCGTCGTGACGATACGCAGCAATTGCTCCTCGATCAGCTTGGCGACGTCTTGCGGGACCGCGCCGATGATCGCCTGCATCTGCGCCTGCACGGTCGAAACATCGCCGACCAGGCCATAGACCATCACCGTGGCGGCAATGATCGGGGTTATGGCAAGGAACGCGAAAAACGCGGTGCCGGCCGCGAGCAATGAAATATTGTGAAATCCGCTCATAACCCACACGCGTTTCAGCGAGCGTATCCAGAACGAAAGCGGCATCGTCCACGGGCTGCGCGGCGCTGCATCGGGCGACGGATCGATGTCACCATGCGTCGCTTTGGGCTCGATTTCCCGATCGTTTTCCGGCAGATCGGCCGCTGCTTGAACATTCGGAATCACGGGCTTGCCTCGCAGGGGGACGCGTAATCCAAGAGTTAACGGCCCAGAAGTTTACGGGGCAAGTCATGAGGAAGGCCTTGGGTTCCGCGCACACCGGCGCCTGGGCGATCGCGTTCGTGCTCGTGCCGTGGGGGGCCTTAGCGTCGGCCGCGTCCGTGTCGGGGGATCAGCGGGCGAATGTTTCCGCGCCCGACGGCACAATGCCCGCGCCGTCTTTACCCGCGCCAGTCGCAAACGTCGTCGATCGCGCCGGCGCGGTTCCTGTCCCGTCGCCGCCGGCCGGTGTCGATCTGCCACAAGTCGATCCGATCATCTCCGATCGCGAGTTCAACCAAGCGATCCCGTCGACCGACGTCGCCAACGATCCGGAACTCGACAAGCCGCTCGAATCAATCGACGCGTTCGATCGACGCGTGTCGGGCGCGACGACCACCGCAGGCCCCGCCACTCTCGCGCAGCCGATAGCCATCCCAGCGCAGGCTGGAGGACCGCCGGTCCTGCCGGCGGAGGATGCCGAACTGAACAAGCCGCTGCCGCCGCTCGATACCTTCCAGGTCGAGCCGGTCCAACTCGCGGGCTCGCAAGCCGATGGGGCGACGCATTCGGTGCGCTATAGCGTGCGGGTGACGGGTCTGGAGGCGGCGGATAAGGAAGCGGAAGTCAACCTTGCGAGCCAGTTCAAGCGGCTTTCGTCGCTGAAGGGCGGTGGCAAAGCCGACAACTCCGCGCAGGTCTCCGCGCGCCTGACCGAGGACAGCAAGCTGATGCAGCAGCTGCTCGCGTCCGAAGGCTGGTATTCGCCGGTTGTGACGACCCGGCTCGATCTTGGCGATGCGGCCAACAACCAAGGCCTCGTTGCGGTGATTACCGTCGCGCCGGGCAAGCGCTATGCGTTCAGCGCGATCACCGTCAACGCGGGCCCGACGATCCCTCCCGACCTGATCGCCGGCAACATGGCGCTGAAGGTCGGCGAACCGATCGTCGCCGACCGCGTGCAGGGGGCCGAGGCGCAGATCGCGGTTGCGCTGCCGCAGAACGGCTATCCGTTCGCCAAGGTCGGCCAGCGCGACATCCTGCTCGACCAGGACACCGGCCTTGGCGCCTACACGCTGCCCGTCGAGGTCGGCAATCGCGGCCGCTTCGGCGATTTCGTCACGGCTCCGGGCAAGGTCGACCTCACGCTCGCCGCGACGGATAAGCCTGCGGTGAGTCCGGATCAAGCGGATCAGGGCGGGTCGGACAGGCAGGCGCGAGCGAGGAGGAAAGCCGCCAAGCGGCTGGCCAGGCAAAGGCGCGCCGAAGAACAGCGGGCCAAGCTCGCGGGCAAGCTTGCCTTCGATGCGCACCATGTCGAGGTGCTGGCGCGGTACAAGCGCGGCGACCCCTACGACAGCCGCAAGGTCGACGATCTGCGCCAGGCGCTGGTCGCGACGGGGCTGTTCTCGACGATCGGCGTGGTGTCCGAACATTCGGGGCAGTTCGCCGAGGACGGCAGCGAATATGTGACCTCGCAGGTTACGCAGAACGCGGGGCCGCCACGCACGATCGCGGGCACGATCGGCTATGGCAGCGGCGAAGGCTTCACCGCGCAAGGATCTTGGGCGCATCGCAATCTGTTTCCGCCCGAAGGAGCGCTGATTGCCGGGGCGATCGTCGGCACCAAGCAGCAAGGGGTCAACGTCACCTTCCGCCGCTCGAACGCGGGCAGGCGCGATCGCACGTTCGAGCTGGACGCCAGCATCCTGCGCAGCACGTATGACGCCTACAACGCCAACACCGCGCGGCTCGCGGCGCGGATCAGCCGCGATTCGACGCCGATCTGGCAGAAGAAGTTTACCTGGGCGGCCGGCGCGCAAGTGCTCGCCTCGCGCGAGCAGATCTACGACTTCAATCTGGGCCGGCGCGATTATAAATCGTATTTCATCGGCGGTGTATCGGGCGAGCTCGGGCTCGATTTCAGCGACAGTCTGCTCAACCCGACCAAAGGTTTCCGCGTCACCACGCTGATCGAGCCCGAAGGGTCGATCAAGGGTGGTTTCACGCCTTATGTCCGCGCGCGGCTCGACGCGTCGGGCTATTTCCCGTTGGGCAGCTTCGTGCTCGCCGGGCGCGTGCGGTTCGGGACGATCCAGGGCGCGCAGCTTGACGATCTCGCGCCGTCGCGCCGCTTCTACGCGGGCGGCGGCGGATCGGTGCGCGGGTTTGCCTATCAGAAGCTCGGGCCGCTCGATCCCAACGGCGATCCGATCGGCGGCCGCAGCCTGACCGAGGGTTCGGCCGAAGTCCGCTATCGCTTCGGCAACTATGGCGTCGTCGGCTTCATCGATGCGGGCCAGGCCTATGCCTCGACCACGCCCAGGTTCACCGATTTGCGTTACGGCGTCGGTATCGGCGGGCGGTTCTACACCAATTTCGGCCCGCTGCGCCTCGACGTCGCGACGCCGCTCGCGCGCCGCAAGGGCGAGGCGCGGATCAACGTCTACGTCTCGATCGGACAGGCGTTCTGATGGCGGACGAGATCGCCACCAGCGGGGATGTCGCGGAAGGCGAGCCCGCGCACGAAGTCGTCGTCGATCGGCGGCGGCGCTGGCCCGTGCTGATTCTCAAATACGTTGCAATCGCGCTGCTCGGCCTCGTCGCGCTGCTGGCGGCGGTGCTGCTCGGCATCGACACCGGGCCCGGCCATCGCTTCGTCGCCGATGAAATTGCCAAGCTCAAGTTCGAGAGCGGTATGCAGATCACCGTCGGCCGGATCGAGGGATCGATCTACGGCCGCATGACGCTGCACGATCTATCGATCCGCGATCCCAAAGGCGAGTTCCTCTATTCACCCGAGGTCGCGGTCGATTGGCGGCCGTTCGCCTATCTCAACAAGCATGTCGACGTGCGCAGCGCGATCGCGCATCAGATGATCCTGCGGCGCAACCCCGCGTTCAAGGCCACGCCGCCGAGCAACGCGCCGCTGTTGCCCGACCTCAACATCGACATCGGCCGCCTGCGCATCGATCGCTTCGTCGCCGAGCCCGCCGTCTCGGGCGCGCGCCGCGTCGCGTTGCTCGATGGCGCCGCGCATATCGCCAGCGGCCGCGCGCAAGTGACGTTCAACGGCAATACGATCGCCGGAACGGGCACGGGCGGCGGCGGCGACCGGATCAAGCTGCGGCTTGATGCGCTGCCGGCGAAAGACAAGCTCGATATAGACCTCGCGCTCGACGCGCCGAAGAACGGCGTGATCGCGGCGCTGGCGGGGTTGAAAGACCCGCTGACCGTGCGGCTCGCCGGCGCGGGCGCTTGGAGCGGGTGGCGCGGCCATCTCGATGCCGATCTCGCCGGCGGTGAGTTCGCACGGCTGAAACTGACCGCGACCAACGGGACGTTCACCGTCAGGGGCCCTACGCGCGCCGCGCGTCTGGTCAACGGCGCGACCGCCGATCTGCTGGGTACGCACACCGACGTCAACATCGCCACCGTGCTCGACCACCGCCGCGCCAAGGTCACGGGCACGATCTCCAGCGACGCCTTTACGCTGGGTTCCCAAGGTACGATCGACCTGGCGAACAACACTTTCGACGCGTTCAAGCTGTCGTTCGCGCTGCTCAAGCCCTCGGCGATCGCCCCCAGGCTGTCGGGCAATAGCATCAAGGCGATCGCCACGCTCGACGGCGCGTTCCGCACGCCGTCGGTCGACTACGTGCTGAGCGCCGACCGTATCGTGATGAACGACATGGGTCTCGAACGCTTCATCGCGCATGGCCTTGCCGTGGTCGACGCGAAGCATATCGTCGTGCCCGTCGCCGCGCACGTCGCGCGGATCACCGGGCTCGATACCGTCGCGGGCGGATCGCTCGCCAACGTCAGCCTGAACGGCGACCTCGCGATCGACGGCACGCGCGTCCTTTCGGACAACATGGCGCTGCGCTCCGACCGGATCGACGCGAAGCTGATCCTGGTCGCGGATGCCTCGAAAGGCCTTTACACCGGCGCGGTGAACGGCCGCATCGATAACTATCGGCTGCAGAGCGTCGGCGTGTTCGATATCGACACCAACGTCAATTTGAAGACCGTGCCGAACGGCGGCTTCGCGATGGTGGGCAAGGTGCGTGCGCGCTCGACGCAATTGCTCAACACCGGGGTCAGGAACTTTCTCGGCGGCAATCTCGTCGCCTCGACCGACGTGCGCTACGACACCGGCGGCGGTCCGCATGGAGGCGCCATCGTCCGCTTCGCCAACCTGCGGCTCGCCGCGCCGCTGCTGCGTGTGACGAGCGGCGCCGGCAGCTATGTTCCCGACGGCGCGCTGGTGCTGAACGCGCAAGCCGTTTCGACGAAGTACGGCCGCATCGGCCTGCGGGTGACCGGCACCGTCGCGAGTCCGCACGCATTCGTCACCGCCGAGCATCCGGGGCTCGGCATCGGGCTTGCCAACCTCAACGCCGAAGTGATCGGCGCAGGCGACGGCTATCGGCTGAAGGCGCGCGGCGATACCGATTACGGCGCGCTGACCGCCGACGTCACGCTCGCCACCAAGAGCGCGCTCGCGTTGCGGATCAACAGCGCGAACCTTGGCGGCATCGACTTCGCCGGGCAGCTGGCGCAGACGCGCGGCGGGCCGTTCGCGGGCGAGCTTACCGCCAAGGGCAATGGGCTTGGCGGTGTCGTCCGGCTCGATGCGCAGGGCAAGTATCAGGAAGCGCTCATAAACCTGCGCGCCAGCAACACACAGCTGCCGGGCAAGGCCAACCTGACGATCGGCGGCGCGATCATCGACGCGCGCGTGGTGCTGTACGACAAGCCGCTGGTGATCGCCGACGCGCAGCTCTCAGGCACCCAATATGGCGGCCTGTTCATCAACGCCGCGCGGGTGATCGTGAACTATCGCGACGGACGCGGCAACGCGCGCGCGCTGCTCGAAGGGACCAGCGGGGTGCCGTTCCGCATCGCCGCGAACGCCGATCTGCAGCCGACGCTATGGCGCGCGATGCTGACCGGACGCGCGCGCGGCATCGAGTTCCGCACCGCGTCGCCGGCGCGGATCATACCGCGCACCATTGCGGGAAGGGGGACCTACGAACTGCTGCCGACGCGCGTCGACCTTGGACGCGGCAACATCGTCGTGGCTGGAACCTATGGCGCGGGCCTGTCGCTACAGGCGCGGATGGAGAACCTCGATCTTGCGCTGATCAACGCGTTCTCGCCCAGCGCGGGGATCGGCGGCTCGGCGACCGGCAGCGTCGACTTCGCGCAAAGCGCCGGCACGACGTTCCCACGCGCGGAGGCGCGGCTCACGCTGTCGAATTTCACGCGCACCACCGCCGCCACCGTCAGTCAGCCGGTCGACCTGAACTTCGAGGGCAAGCTGTCGTCCGATGGCGGCGAAGCACGGGCGGTGTTCCGCCAGCGCGGCGCGGTGATCGGGCGGCTGGCGGTCAACCTGCGGCCCGAGGGCCCCGGCGCGGGCACCTGGACCAGCCGGTTGATGGCGGGCACGCTCGGCGGCGGTATCCGCTACAACGGACCTGCCGATACGCTGACCTCGTTCGGTGG
The DNA here is from genome assembly GCA_964242815.1 of uncultured Novosphingobium sp. Classification (GTDB taxonomy): domain Bacteria; phylum Pseudomonadota; class Alphaproteobacteria; order Sphingomonadales; family Sphingomonadaceae; genus Novosphingobium. The sequence goes on along the minus strand of CAXSZV010000001.1, from coordinate 224,169 downwards.
GCTCGCCGGACAGCGCTTGTCCGGCCCGATCGGCCTTGCCGCCGATTTCTCCGGGCGGCTCGCCAGCCCGACCGTCAACGGCATCGTGCGCGCCAATGCGCTGACGTATGAAAACCTGACGTACGGCACGCGCCTCACCAACCTCGCCATCCAGGGACAGTTCACCGGCGAGCGCTTCCAGCTCGACAGCCTGACCGCGAAAGCGGGCAACGGCAGCCTCGGCGCCAAGGGCTTCGCCAGCCTCGCGGCGGACAGCGGCTACCCGATGGACCTGCAGGTCACGCTCGATAATGCGCGTCTGGCGCGCAGCGATCTGATCTCGGCGACGGCGACCGGCAATTTGAGGCTAACCAAGGCGGCCGGCGACACCGCGCTGTTGTCGGGCACGCTGCGGCTGCCCGAGACGCGCTACCAAATCGTGCGCCAAGCCGCCGCCGACGTGCCGCAGCTCACCGGCGTGCGCTTCAAGGCCCCCAAGGGTCCGCGCCGCGTGACGGGGAACGAGCCCGCGCAGCCCAGCGCCGGTTTCACCGGACTTCGTCTCGATATCGCGCTCGATGCGCCCGAGAAGCTCTATGTCAGTGGCATGGGGCTGGAGTCCGAATGGAGCGCGCACCTGAAGGTCGCGGGCACCAGCTCGGCGCCGGTGCTGTCGGGCGAGGTCGATCTGATCCGCGGTACGCTCGGCTTCGCCGGCCGATCGTTCGACGTCGACACCGGGCATATCGCCTTCACTGGCGGGCCGACGGTCGATCCGACGCTGGCGATCGCGGCGAGTTCGGACATCGAGGACGTGACCGTCAACGTGAACGTCGCGGGCACCGCGCTCAATCCGCAGATCACCTTTTCCAGCACGCCGGGGCTGCCGCAGGACGAGATCCTTTCGCGCATCCTGTTCGGCAGCTCGGTCGGCAATCTGTCGCCATTGCAGGCGGTGCAGCTCGCCTCATCGCTCAATTCGTTGCGCGGTTCGGGCGGCGGGCTCAACCCGCTGGGCAAGCTGCGCTCGGCGACCGGGATCGACCGGCTGCGCATCCTCGGCCCCGATCAGGCGACCGGGCGCGGCAGCGCGATCGCCGCCGGGCAATACATCACGCGCAACATCTACGTCGAGCTGATCACAGACGCGAGAGGCTTCACCGCGACGCAGATCGAGGTGAGCTTCGCCAAGTGGCTGTCGCTGCTCGGCCAGGCCGGCGGTTCGGGCGTCACCAACCTCAACGTGCGCATCAAGAAGAACTATTGATGCGCGTGGCGAGGGTGGTGTGGGTCGGCGGGGGCGCGGCACTGGCGTTCGCGCTTGGCGCGTGCCATCGCGAACCGACCTTCGACGAGCGCTATGCGCGCGCGCGGGCCGCGCTCGGCAGCGAGGCGGCGGGTATCGACGCCGAACTCGCCGCGCGCGACAGCGAAGCCGCCGCGGCCGACGCCGTGCTGGGTCGCGCCTCGCCGTCGCCTTCGCTTCGCCCATCGGACGGGCAAGCTCACGCGCAGGATTGAGGGCCGGCAGCGCCGATCACGACGCTTATTGTTGGCTTTCGAGTGGAGAATCGAACGCGCTTCAGCGGCGATGGATCATCGCCCCAACGCCGCGCGTTCGAACCGTGCCACCGCGTCACGCATCATCGCGCGGCGCGCTTCGAACACGCGCTCGTCGCTCAGGTATCCCTGATGCTGCTTCAGGCGCGCCAGCCGTTCGGCTGCGGCGTCGAGCAGCGGGCGGTCGAGCGGTCGCTGGACGATCGCGAGACCGACCGCAGCACCGCGTTTGGCGAGCCCCCGCAACGCGGGTCCGCCTGGCGGGGGAGCGGGCGTGGACGGGGGCGCGAGCGCGGGTTTGGCCGAGGCGGCACCCGCCGGTTTGTACCTCCGACGAAATTCGCTGATCAACGTATCATGGTCGGCGGTCATCGTGGGTAGCGGCAGCCCCGCCGCCGCCTGCTGGCGCGCCAGCCGCGCATAGCGCTGCCGCTCCCAGACCGAGGCCGGCGCGACCTGCTGCGGCTCGTAAGGCAGATCCACCGACGACGTCCAATCGACCCATTTGAATGAGGGTGTAAGCGGGGAGATCTGCAGCGGCACCCACGGCACGCGCAGGATATCGGCGACGATCGCCCCGTGCATCGCCTCGGTCACCACCAGACGCGCGTCGCGGATCAGGTCGAGTATCCGCCGCGTGTCCCAGCGCGGATCGACGTAGGTGACGCCGGCCTTGCGCGCCGCATCGCGCCAGCGGCTGTCGCGCGCGGTCTTGAAGTGCGGGATGAACAGGACATCGCCGGTCCCGGTGCCCCGCCGACCCTCGGGGATATCGGCCAGCAGGATCGCCGCGTCGGTCACCGCCTTGTCGGGCTGGCCGATCACCGCCGCGGTCAGCGGACCTCTGACCGCCATCACGTGCAGGTCCGTCAGGCGCGCGGGCAGCTTGCCGTATTCCGCGCCCGATCCGAGCACGAACACCTTGTTGCCCGCCGCCAGCGCCGGCGCGACGAACGAATCGTTGAGGATGCTGCCGATCCCGAGCGCGGCGATACCCGGCGTTTCCCTGACCTCCTGCGAGAGGACTTGCGGCCAGACGAGCGCGTTTAAGTCGTCTCCGAAGTTGCCTTCGTCGAAATATATGAGGTTCATGCCGGCACCGGGTCCTTTGCTATGACGATCGCGATCGTTCGCCGTCGCGATGAAGCGCCCGCGTCGCCGCCGGGGCGATCAGGTCGTCCTCGGACAGCGGCGGGGGCAGATCGCCCGCCTCGGACCGGTATCGCCGCGTCAGCGCGACGACCATGCCGAGGATGATGATCGCCAGCGGATGATTTTCGGTCTGGCTGTAGACCGATTTCGCCAGCACGAAGTTGATCAGCGCGATGCAGGCGGCGATCAGGAACTGGTTTTCGCGATCGCGGCTCTTTATCCCGGCCATGCCGGAGCGCGCGATGCCGGCGGCGAACATCGCGAAATAGAGCAGAAAGCCCAGGATGCCGACGTCGAGCAGCTGGCTGATGTAGAACGAATCGACGGTGGGGAAGTCGGACCCCGGCGCGAAGTAGTTGAGCGTCAGACCCGATTCGCCAAGGCCGTGGCCGAACGGGTTCTTTGCCACCAGCGGCCACGTCCCCGCCCATTGGTCCTTGCGCGACTGGGTGCTGAACTGTTCGGCCCCGCCGCCCCACACCATGATACGCAGCCGATGCCAGACGAGCGTCGCCACGAAGAACAGCGCCAGAAACACCGGATAGGACAGCGCCAGCGCGGGCGCGAACAGGCTCTGCGGCCGATCGCGCCAGGCCATCATCGCGCGGAACAGGATGTAGAGCATGAACGACGACAGGAAGCAGACGAAGGCGAGGCGCGACTGCGTCTGCAGGTCGACCAGCGCCATCGCCGGCGTGAGCACGATCAGGAACAGCTTCAGCGCGCGGCTTTTGCAGGCGACGAACAAGTGAAGCATGAACGGGATGGCCACGCCGAAGAATTCACCGAGGCCAATGCTCGTGCTGAACTTGCTCTGCACGCGGTAGATGCCCGTGGCGGCACGCGATGAGCCCTCGAGCAGCTTGAGCACGCGCGGGTCTTCGATGGTGAGGAAGCCGGGGATGTGCCCGACCCACGGCAGATGCTGGTGCGTCATCTCGTAGAGCCCGGTCAGGACCGAGATCGACGTCGCTATTACGAGGACGATCGAGAACGTGAACACCCGGCCCGGCCTCGCGAAGCAATAGGCGGAGGCGAAGAACACCGTTATGAACGTGTAGAACAGTACGAAGTACCGCCCGATCGAGTAGCCCGGCTCCTTCGACATTGGCAACGTGATCGTCGTGATCAGAAAAAACAGCGCGACGAACCACGTGATCTCCTTGGTCGGCGCGAGGATGTCAGCAAGCTGCGCGCGAAAGTTTGGCGACCTGACGTAGGCGACGTAGAGGATCGCCATCATCGGCACGCCGGTCAGGCGCGCGGCCGTGATCCAGGGCAGGCTGCCTATCGACAGCGCGATGTAGTCCGGCCAGATGAGGAGCGTCAGCGTGAATGCGCCAAGCAGCGTGGCCAGCGTCTTTACCGGGGCGAAGCGGCTTTGCGGCATCGCCCAGACCGCCAGCATCGCGAGAAGAACCGGCGGCAGCAGGAACGGCACGACCGTCAGCGCGGCGAGCACGCCGAACGCGAAGCCATAAAACAGCAGGAAACCGATCAGCAGGAGGTAGCACAGCGCCGCGACCGGCCAGGGCCAAGCCGCGCGTGAGTATCGCCCGAGCCGCTCGCCGCTGGCAAACGTCGGCCACAGTCTTGGCATCCGGGGCCACCGCCGTGGCGCCGTCAGCCACCGCCCTGCCGGACCCAGCCACTGCTTCGCCGGCATCGCCGACCACCCTGGCAGCGGCGTCCAGCGCATCGCCATATCAGGCTGTCGCGGTTCCGCCGTCGTCATTGCGCTATCTCGTCGGCATCCGTGGCACGCCCAGTGCTTATGGTGCCGTCGCGCGATCGGCAATCACGCATTGGCGAGCGCGGTGCGCACCTGCCGGGTCCACTGCTCGCGACCGCGCAGGAAGGCGACCCAGCCCCACGCCGCGCCGGCGTGGCGCAGCAACTGGAACGTCACCGGTTCGATCAGCGAGGCGGCGATCGCGGGAAGCCAGTGCAGTTCGCCACGCGGATCGGCGTCGATCCCCGTCCAGCGGCGATAGATGCCGAGCGACCAGAGATGGAACGCCAGGTCGATGACGATCTTGGCGAGCATGATCGCCAGGATCGGCCATACCAGCGGATACCGCCCCAGCGCGAGCAGCCCGATCAGCAGCACGAACGCGCCAAGGCCGAACAGCGGCTGCACGCGATCGAGCGATTTGACCGGCAGCATCGCGGTGCCGAGCCGGCCGTAGTGCGCCGCGCCCACCATGTCGCGGTTCCAGTGCTGCGTCTGCAGGAAGCCGCCGAACCAGCGCCGACGCTGGCGCAGGAAGCCGAGGGCGCTCGCGGGCGCATCGGTTGTCGCGCGCGCCGCGCCGATCACGCGCACGCGCCAATCGCGCCCGGTATCGTGCGCATGGCGGTGCAGGCGATGGATCAGCTCGTAATCCTCGACCATGCTGAGCGGATCGAAGCCGCCCACTTCGATCACCGCATCGCGCCGGAACGCCGCGAACGCGCCCGATATGAGCAGCAGGCCGTTGAGCTGCATCCACGCATAGCGTGACAGGAAGTTGCGCACGTATTCGTAGCGCTGAAACCACTGGAACAGTCGCCCCCGCGCGTGTGCGCCGCATACGGGCACGAGCACCCCAGTCGCGGCGACCAGATCGTTCTCCGCCGCGAACGCCGCGCGCATCGCGCACAGCGCGCCGGGCGCGAGCAGCGTGTCGGCATCGACGGTCAGCACCAGATCGGTATCGATCAGCGGCAGCGCGCGGTTGAGCGCGGTCGCCTTGCCACCGGTGGGCAAGCGCAGCCAGCGCAGCGACGGCAGCACCGGCGATGGTGGCCCGAGCGCGCCGAGCGGGGGCGGGGTGAGGCCATAACTCGCGCGCAGAACCTCGGCGCTGTCGTCGGTCGAGCCATCGTCCGCGAGCACGATGAGGTCGGGCGGATTATCCTGTGCGGCGAGCGTATCGATGGTGATACGCAGCACCGCCGCCTCGTTGCGCGCGGCGACGATCACCGCGAGGCTCTGTCGCGCGCTCGAGGGGCCACTGTCGGGCGCTGGTTCGCGCGTGATCCGCCGGATCGCGATCGCGGTGAACGCCAGCAACGCGGTGTCATAGAGGATATAGACGATGCCGATACCCCAAACGGTCAGGCCGCGCGCGATGAACGCCTGCGCCACCAGTAGGATCAGCGCGATCGGACCGACTGCGCCGATCAGGCGGCTGCGCCACTGCGCGCGTCGCGGGTTGAGCCGAGGCGACAGCGTGTCGAACGCTTCGGCCATCGCCGTCAGCGGGGGCGTCGCGGGGGCTGTCATCGGGGTCGCGCCTGTCACCAGCATATCCATGCGCGTTTCTCCACCGCTGGCGTCAGAGCCAGATGAGATCTGGCTCTAACACCGGCTTGCGCTAAGGAAGCAAGCGCGACGGTCGCCCCGATTTGGATCGGGGATCGTCGGATTGAGGGGGGATGACGATGGATCAGGGACGCTATACCCGCGCCGCCGTGACGTTTCACTGGCTCGTCGCGGCCGGTATCTTCATCAATATCGCGTTGGCCTGGATCTGGCCGTACCTGGCGGACGCGAGCGTGCGGCCCGCGATCAACCTGCACAAGTCGATCGGCATCACGGTGCTGGGCCTTGCCATCATGCGGCTGCTGTGGCGGCTGACGCACCGCCCGCCGGCATCGCCGTCAGGCTATCAGCGGTGGGAGATCGGGCTCAGCCACGCGACGCACTGGCTGCTGTACCTCCTGATCTTCGTGATGCCGCTGTCCGGCTGGATATTCGATTCGGCGTGGGACGGGGCGGCGCAGAACCCGTTGTCGCTGTTCGGCCTGTTCGATTTTCCGCGTATCGGCTTCATCGAGCACCTGCCGCCGGAGGTGAGGGATCGCATCCATGAGCGCGGCACGATCGTGCACGTGCTTGCGTCCTACGCGATCTACGCGCTGTTCGCGCTCCACATCGCCGGCGCGCTCAAGCATCAGTTGCTCGATCGCAAGCCCGAACTGCAGCGGATGTGGTTCGCGCGGTAGCGGCTCAGGCCGCGGCGCGCGCCGGCGACGTCGCGGCCAGCGCGGCCGCGACCTCGCGCAGGTCATCGCGCGTCCGACTGAGCGCCAATGCGTCGAAGTCCATCACGCAATCGAGGATCGTGCGGCCCGCGCCTTCATAGAGCTGGTGCAGCGCATCGCTGACGCCGCCGTCGCCGCTGACCCCCAGCCGCAACGCCATCACCGCCGACAGGGCACGGGTCAGCGTCTGGCCGCGCAACGCGGTATCCTTGCGGTCATGCGCAAAGATCGCGGTGCCGAGCGCGGCGATCACCTGTTCGAAGCATAGCGCGACCAGATCGGCGCTGTCGGATGCTTCGACCCGCGCGTCGAAATCGATGCGACGATAGGTTTCCTGCGGCGATCGAAGCATGAGCATGGCGAACCCCCTGATGTAACATACCTAGTTCTTGGCCTAGTCCTTGGCGTTCCACGCCGCGATCTGGTTTTGCAGAAACGAAAGCGTCGATTTCGACGCGCCGATGGTGGTGTCGGTTACGGCGAACCGTGCGATCAGCTGCGTGCGCAGCGCGGTCTGCTGGCTCGTCAGCTTCGCCTGATCGGCGGTGATCTGCGTCTTCTGCCCGGCGTACTTCGTTACCGATGCGGCGAGCGAGCCGGGGCTACCCGCGCTCGACGTCGCGCGCGCAAGCGAATCGATCGTGGCGTAAAGCCCGTTCACCCCGTTGGTGAACATCGCCGCCGCACCCTGCGGATCGGCGGCAAGCGTGGCAGCAAGCCGCTGTGTGTCGAGCGTGAAGGTGCCGCCGCGCTGGAGGGTCAGGCCCAAGTCGGCGAGCGTGCGCGGCACGCCCTGAGTGGCGCCGGGCATGATCACGCGGCCCGCGAGCTGCGCCAGGGCTGAGCGAAGCCCGCGTGCGCCGCTGTCGCGCGCCAGCTGCCCGGTCGCGGGATCGGTATCGGTATTGAGCTCGGTCGCGACCTCGTTCAGCGCGCTGGTGAAGTCGCGCATCGCCGATCCGATCGCGCTGGCGGGATCCGAGAACGTCAGCTGCGTCGGCGCGCCCGCGTTGGTTCCGGTCAGCCTGAGCGTCACGCCGGGGATCGCATCGCTGATCGTGTTGCCGGTCGCGCTGACCACCAGCCCGTCGATGCTGATCGCCGCATCGGCTGCGGCGCGCAGCAGGCGAGCCGGATCGCCGCCGGGCCGCCAGGCGAGGTTGGCGAGCCCGGGATCGCCGGCTGCTTCGCTGGCATCAATCACAAAGCCCTGCGCCGCGCCGTCCGCGCCCTTCAGCACCAGCCGCGCGCCGCCAGTGGTCTGCGCGATGTAGGCGTTGACGCCCGCGCCCGCGCCGTTGATTGCGCTCGCCACGTCGGCGAGCGTCGCGCCGGCGGGGATGGCGATCGCGACGGCCGCATGGCCCCCGTCAGGCATGAAACCGCCCGTCGATACCGTGCCGAAGCGCAGCGTCAGCGTGCCCGAGCCGACGCTCGCGGTGCTGTTGGCGTAAGCGGGGCTCGCCATCGTCTGGCCGGCTGCGAGCGCCGATACTTCGAGCGAATAGCTGCCGCTCGTCCGCGCCGTGCCCGACAAGGTGGCGCTCGCCACCGCTACGTTGACGACTTGCGGCTTGCTGGCAAGATCGCCGGTGCGCACCGCGTCGCCGAGCGATGACGACAATTGCAGCATGAGGCTTTTCAATGTCGATGCGGCGGAAATCTGCTTGTCGAGCGTCGCCGCCTTGCCGGTCAGCCGATCGCTGCGGGCGGCGAACTGCGCGGTGGCGAGGTTGGTCGCCAGCGCGGTCATGTCGATGCCGCTGCCCGCGCCCAGCGACGTCACCAGCGTATTCACCGCAGTGGCGGTGCTGCCGCTCGTCGTGCCCGTCGTCGTCATGGGCTAGAAAACGGCAAAAGCCCCGCCGCGTTAAGCCTGCCGCGTCCGCTGGCGTTGGGTCAGGCGATCAGCTCCAGCCGGCCGTCGGCGTCGTAGCGCAGCGTAACCGGCACTTCGATATCGGGCGCGTCGCGCTGCTCGCCGCGCTTCAGCGCCATGACGAACGCGAGCACGCTCGCCACGGCGGCATAGAGCTCCTCGCGGATCATCTGCCGCTCGCGCGTGGTGAAGTAGAGTGATCGGGCGAGCGCCGGATATTCGAGCACCGGCACCGCGAGCTCGGCGGCGAGATCGCGCATCGCCAGCGCCTTGTCGCCGCGCCCCCTCGCGACCACCGTCGGCGCGTTCGCCTTGCCCGGATCATAGGCCATCGCGACCGCGAAATGGCTGGGGTTCGTCACCACGAACTGCGCGGCGCGCATCGGCCCGGCGATGCCGCTCATCGCAATGCGGCGCTGGCGTGAGCGGATCGCCGCCTTGTTCTGTGGCGATCCGTCGGCCTCCTTCTGCTCGTCGCGGATCTCCTGTAGGCTCATCCGCAGCCGGCCCTGACGGCGCACCCACTGCAGCGGCACGTCGGCGAGCGCGATCGCCAACAGCCCGGCGGCAAGCACCAGCAGCAGTGACGTCAGCGCCCCCCAGGCGGTGGAAAGCTGCCCCGCCAGCGTCGCGCGACCGAGTAGGGCCAGCGCGCCGACCTCGTGCCGGCCCCAGCCGAACGCGAGCCCGCCGAGCAGAGCGACCTTGATCAGCCCCTTCCCAAGCTCGATCCAGCCGTCGATGCCGAACACGCGCTTGAGCCCGCTCGCCGGGTTGAGCCGCGCGGGTTTGGGGGCGAGGTTGCCGGCGATGAAATGACCGTCGCCAAGGCCGATCGTCGACACGATCGTAACCAGCGCCACCGCGCCGCCGAGCAGCAGCGCCGGCGGCAGCGCGATCCAGAGCAGCGGCATCAGCAGGCGCGGCGGATCGAAGCCGGCGATCGCGTCGCGATCGAACGACAGGCCGAGCCGCAGCGCTTTGCCCAGCGCATCGAGCACCCAGGGTCCGGCGAAACGCAGCCAAGCCGCGCCGATCGCGACCGCCAACAGCGTGCCGAGTTCGCGCGAGCGCAGCACGTCGCCACGGCGCGCGGCTTCGCGCCGGCGCTTGGGCGTCGGCGCGAAGGTCTTCTGGCCCGCGCCCGACTCGCTCATGACGCAAGCACCGTCGCCACTTCGGCCAGCGCCATGCCAACGAGATCGGCGCATTGGTCGGTCAGTAGCGGCGCGGCGACGATCAGCGCGGCGATCCCGGCGAGCACGCCCGCAGGCAGCCCCAGTGCGAACAGATTGAGCGCGGGGGCCGAGCGGCTGAGCACGCCGGTCAGCACCTGCACCAGCAGCAGCACCAGCACGACCGGCAGCGCGATTCCCACGGCGGTCGCGAACATTTCGCCGCCCAACCCGGCGATCGCGGCGAGTTTGCCGGGCGCCAGCCAGGCGTGGCCAGGGGGCAGCAGGCGGTAGCTATCGACGATTAGCCCAAGCCAGCGCAAATGCGCGCCGAGGCCGAAGAACACGAGCGTCAGCACGACGCGGAAATATTGCCCGAGCGCGGTCGACTGCGCGCCACTCGACGGATCGATGCTGGCGGCAAGCCCCAGCCCCATGCTGCCGCCGATCGTCTCGGCCGCGATCAGCGGCGCGGCGAAGGCGATCTGCAGCACGAAGCCCAGCGCAAGGCCGACGAGGACCTCGCCGCCGACCGCGAGCAGCCCCGCGGCCGAAAGCAGCGCGGCGGGCGGCGCGACCTTGGTCCAGACGCAGACGAATACCGCCAACGCGCCGGTCAGCACGACGCGCAGTTGCGGCGGCACGCTCGACGCGCCGAACAGCGGCGCGGCAAGCATGGCCGCGCCGATCCGGGTCATGACGAACAGCAGCCGCCAGAACTGATCCTGGACCGGGCCGAAGCCGAAATCGAGCGCCAACATAGCTGCGCGCGCTACCGCGAGATCGTCGCGATCTGCGCGAAGATCGTCTGCAGAAAATCGCCGAGCAGCGCCATCATCGATCCGCCGAAGATCACCAGCACCAGCGCGATCGCCGCAAGCTTGGGCACGAACGTCAGCGTCTGCTCGTTCACCGAAGTCGCCGCCTGGATGACGCCCACGACGAGGCCGATCGCCAGCGACGCGATCAGCACCGGCGCGGCGACCAGCGCGGTGACCCACAGCATCCGGTCGGCGAGCGCGAGCATGGGGGCGATGTCGTCCATTTGCGGTCCTCGACAAGCTCGGCGCGGGCGGGGGCCCAGGAAGGCGCGCGCTAGGTGAAACTCGATGCGAGCGAGCCCATCAGCAGCGCCCAGCCATCGACCAGCACGAACAGCAACAGCTTGAACGGCAGCGAGACGACCATTGGGCTCATCATCATCATGCCCAGGCTCATCAGCACCGAAGAGACGACGAGATCGATCGCCAGGAACGGCAGGTAGAGCATGAAGCCGATCTGGAACGCGGTCTTCAGTTCGCTCGTCACGAATGCGGGCAGCAGGATCGAGAACGGCACGTCGGCTTCCCGCGCGAACTTGGGCGAATGCGCGATATTGGCGAACATCGCGAGGTCATGCTGGCGCGTCTGGCGGATCATGAAGCCGTGGAACGCCGCCCCGCCCGCGCCGATCGCCTGCTCGGCGTTCATCGCGCCCGCGGCATAGGGCGCGATCGCCTGCGCGTTCACCTGCGTCAGCGTCGGCGCCATGACGAACAGCGAGAGAAACAGCGACAGCCCGATCAACACCTGGTTGGGCGGCGACTGCTGCAGCCCCAGCGCCTGGCGCAGGATCGCCAGGACGACGAGGATGCGCGTGAAGCTCGTCATCATCAGGATCAGTCCGGGCAGCAGCGTCAGCAGCCCCATGATGATCAGTAGCTGCAACGAGAGGCTGAGCCCCGGGCCCGTGCCCGGCGTCGCGCCCTTCAGCGAGCCCAGTGCGCGGTCGAGCGCGCCGGGGATCGCGGTCTCGGCGTGTACGGCGACGGGGAGCAGGACGATAAGGAGCGTCGCCACTAACCCTCCCCAAGCTCGCTTGGGGAGGGGGACCATGCGCAGCATGGTGGAGGGGTATTCTCCGCCAGCGTCTTTGCGGGCGGACAGCTTTACCTCTCCACCACCTGCGGTGGTCCCCCGCCCCAGCAGGCTGGGGAGGATAGTCAACGCGCTCATGCCCCCGCCTCACGCGCCGGCGCTTCGGCCAGCCGCGTCAGGCCGCCCTTACCGGCCGAGACCAGGATCTCGCGCCCGTGGAACTCGATGACCGCGAGGCGCAGCGTCGGCGACAGCATCACCGTTTCGATCACCCGCACGCTGCGTTCCGCCCCTGGGGCGAGGCCGCGCGTCTGCAGGCGCTGGGTGAGCTTGAGGCTGCCCCAGGCAAGCGCGCCGATCAGCGGCAGCACGATCAGCAATTTCAGCACGTACCACGCCATCAGGCGAACTCGGGTCCCAGCCCGAGGCTGGTCAAGTCGAGACCGCCAGGCGCGGTGTCCGGCGCGGGCTCGGCCGTCGGCGCGTCGTCCGACCCCGTCAGCTCGACGATCCGCAGCCCGAAACGGTTGCCCTGCGGCACGACTTCGCCGCGTGCGATCAGCTTGCCGTTGACCATCACGTCGAGCAGTTCATCGGTCAGGCGGTCGAGCACGACGACGCTGTCCTCGCCGAGCGCGCAAACGTCGCGCAGCGTCATTTCGGTGCGGCCGAGTTCGACCGACAGACGCACGCTGACGTCCTTGAGGAAATCGAACCCGCGCGCCGTCGGCCTTGCACCGGCGGTGAAATCGCTCGCCATCATCGGAATGCCTCGCTGATCTGCACCGCGACGCGATCGTCGAGCGCGCCGATGCTGCCGCGCGCGATCGTCTTGCCGCCAAGGTGCAACGGCACGCTGCGCGCGACCGCCACCGGCAGCACGTCGCCGATGCGCAGCCGCGCGAGCCGTGCGAGCGGCATCGCCATATCGATCAGCGTCGCGGTCAACGGCATCGGCATTTCGGCGAACGGGCCGATGCGCGGGTCGCCGCGGCTCGGGTGCGGTACGGGCGCTTCATCGTCGACCATCGACGCGCCGCTATCGAACAGCACGCCGATCGCCGCTTCGGCGAAAGCCAGCGTCAGCGGCCAGGGTTTCGCGCCGGCTTCGGCGATGTCGAAGCGGAAGATGCACAGCGCTTCGTCACCGGCGAACGGCACGATCTGCGCAAGGTCGCCATCACGGCGCAGCGCGACCGGCGGATCGCCGGCGAGATCGAGCGCGGCGGCCAGCGCCCCGGCGGTCGCCAGTTCCAGACGCTCGATCAGCAGTTGCGACGAAAGCGGCAGCGCGCTCGGCAACGGACTGGGCAAATCGCCGCGCCCACCGAATGTCCGATCGAGCAGCCGCAGCACCGCGACCGCTTCGACCGACGCGATGAACCGGACGGCCCCGCCCACGGCCGCGAAGAGGCTGTTGCCCGCGAGCGGTCCGGCGATGGCAGCAAGATCGGCGCCGGTCGCGGCGCGTGGAGCAACGCTCGTCACCATCGGTGTCTCGCCCCCCAGAAGTCGCGCGAGGCGGGGGCCGAGTTCGCGGGCGATCCGCTGCCCCGCCAGCCCAAGCGTGGCGACGCGGCGTTCGTCGATGACGCGCGCACTTATGCCGCCTCGCGGACCGTCCATCGGCTTGCGCTTGATCAGCGCATCGCTGTGGCGCGCGAGCGGCCGCGCGGCGACGGGGATCGGCTCGGGCCTCATTGCACGATCAACGAGCGGAAATAGACGTCGTCCACACCGCCGAAGCCTTCGTGCGCGACCAGAACTTGGTTGATCGCGGCGGTCATGCGGCGTTGCAGCCGCTGCTTGCCGGCGAGCGTCTCGATATCCTCTTCGGGCGTATCGGCGATGATGTCGAGCAGATCGGAGCGGATCGCCAATTCGTGTTCCTTCAGCCAGGCGAGCACGCGTCCGTCGCGCCGGGTCGAACACGCGACGCTGACTTGCAGCAGACGGTTCGATTGCTTGAGGTTGGTGGTGAAATCGTCGTGGAAGCTGAAGTACGCGGTGCGATATTCGCTGCCCCCGTCGCCATGCGCCTCTTCCTCGCCGCCGGCTTCCTCGCCCGCCGCCGGTTTGGGCGCGTAGGGGTCTTTCTCGCCCTTGCGGACGAGCTTGGGCGAATTGTCCTCGATCGCCTTGTGACCGCCGCCGAACAGACCCGCGCTCATCGCGCCGAACGCCGCGCCGCCGCCCGCCGCCATCAGCGCGAAGCCGAGACCCAGCTTGACGACGAGACCGCCTTTCTTCGCTTTCGGAGGAGCTTCGGGTTTGTCCGCCATGAACCCGGTTGTCGCAGGCGTTGGTTAATCAAGCGTAAATCCCGCCCGAACGTTTTGCCGTCGATGCGCGGGTTTTTGCGATCGGCGTGGCGCGATCGAACGGCGCACCGTCGCCCGATGGCGATCGGCGATGTCCGCGCGCGTCGGCGGCTACTTGACCGTCGGCGGCATTGCCCGACTGCGGGCTTGAGGCATCGGTCGCCGCGTCTCCCGGCATCTGCGTGGTCGGCCGACTTGCATCGGAGGCGGACGACACCTGGATGGCGCCCGCCGCTACCGGCGCGAAACTCGGGTCGGGAGAGCTCAGCGCGATCGCGACCGCGCCGTCGCGCTCGCTGACCCGCAGCCGCACATGCCCGAATTCGCTGTGCGCGAAAACCGCGCCGGCATTGATCAATGCACCGGCCTGGCGCGCCTCGACCAGCCGATCGACGATCGCGTCGAGATCGTGCGCTGCGTGAGTGCCGGTCTGGGCGGAAGCGGACGTGACGGTCTGGGCGGGGCTCTGAGCCTGGGGCTGAGGTTCCCCAAGCGATGCGGGTTCGCGGGCGCCGATGGTCGATCGCAGATCACCGCCGACCGACGGCTCGCGCATCGCTTCGGTCCGCGCCAAAGGCGAATGAGCGGTCGCGCCGGGCTTCGCCGCCGTGCGGCTCCGGCCGATGGGCAAGGTCCGATCCGGGGGGCGCACGGTGTTGGCGGCGGGGTCGAGCGAGTCGATCGACACCGCCGGAACCGAGTGAGATGTTACGGGGGGAGACGGTGCCGTCGCCGGCGAAGGCAACGCCGGCGCGACCGCCGCCGCGTTCGCTCCGTCGGTCGGGGTCGGGGCGGCACGCGCAAACGGCCGCATCTGCGCATCCGTGCTTCCCCGGGACGATCCGGCCGGCGCAAGCTGCGCGGGCTTAGCCGAATTCGCCAGGTCCGGACGCGTTGCGACATCGCGCTGGCCCGATGATGCGGGCGACGACGTTGTGGCGGGCGGGGCGGCGGGCGTCGCGGTGGGCGTTGCGGCGAATGGGCCGATCGAAGCTGCGATCGGCGAGACGATCATCGACAGCGCCGCGATCGGCGTCGGCGACGGAGCGACGATCGGGCCATCGTTCGCGCGCGCGCCGTCATCATCCGGCGGTGGCTTGCCGGCATCCGACCGAGCTTTGCCGTCGCCCGGCGGCATAACGCCGCTCTCGCCCGAAGCCGCGTCGCGTCGGGTCAGCAGCGCGGCGAAGCGCGCGGTCGGCGGTGCCGGACGGTCCGCCGGGGAGGACGGCGGCTCGGCGAATTGGGGTGCCGCCCCTGCGAGCGCGGTCGGCGATGCGGGGAGGCGGGGCTCGATGCTGGTCATGTGCCAGGCCGTTCAAGAAACATGCCAGCGACTTTCGGGCTCAGGCGAGCAGCCGAGCCCGACGAAGGCGCGTTGCGTCGCGCGGCGGCCTCGCGATCCGCGCTCGCCTGCGCGTCGATCAACTCACGCACCGCGTCACGTCGCCGGCCGGCCTGCGCCAGCGCCGCCAACCGCGCGTCGGCCAATCCGTCGGCGCGATCGAGATCGGCGCGGCTGGTCTGATGGATCGCCTGTAGCGCGCCGGCGAAGCGCACGCGTTCGGTCAGCGCGCCGCCATCGGTTTCGCCGTCGCGCGTCGCATAATCGCGCGTCAATCGCAGCGTCCGTTCGGTGAGCAGCGCCAGGTCGCCGCGCGATGCCTCGGCCTGCGCTGCCGCGCGCGCTGCGCTGCGATGCTCGGCATCGCGCAACAAGCCGATCCGCCGCAACATCCTGGCCCGCCCGGTCATGCGTGGACGGCCATGAGATCGCCGAGTGCGCTGACCGTCGCGGTAAAGGATGCGTTCTCTTCGCGATCCTGCGCGAGGAAGCGCGACAGTTCGCCATGCATCGCGATCGCGCGATCGAGTTCGGCGTCGGCGCCCGCGCGATAGGCGCCCATCAGCACGAGATCGCGATTCGCCTCGTAGGCGGCGGCGAGCGCGCGGAACCGGCGCGCGGCAAGCCGGTGCGCGGGCGCGACGATATCGTTCATCACCCGGCTGAGTGAGGCGGGCACGTCGATCGCCGGATATTGGCCGCGTTGCGCCAGCGCGCGCGACAGCACCAGGTGCCCGTCGAGGATCGCGCGCGCGGTATCGACCACCGGATCGTCTGGATCGTCGCCATCGGCGAGCACGGTGTAGAGCCCGGTGATCGCGCCGCCGCTCGCCGCGGAATTGCCTGCCCGCTCGACGAGGCGCGTGATCGTCGCAAGCGCGCTCGGCGGATAGCCCCGCGCCGCGCCGGGCTCCCCCAGCAGCAGGCCGATCTCGCGCGCCGCGTGCGCGACGCGGGTCAGGCTGTCGAGGATCAGCAGCACGCGCTTGCCGCCGGCGCGGAAATGCTCGGCGATGGCGGTCGCGAGACATGCGCCGCGCAACCGAAGGTTGGGCGCGTGGTCGGCTGGCACCGCGACCAGCGCGGTCTTCGCGCGATGCTCGCCCGTCATGTGCCGCCGGACGAAATCGGACACCTCGCGCGCGCGTTCGCCGATCAGGCCGACGACGACGACGTCGGCACCGGTTCCCGCATCCGCCTCGATCGCACCACGCGCGATCATGTCGATCAGCACCGACTTGCCGACGCCCGATCCCGCCATCACGCCGATCCGCTGGCCGATGCCCACCGTCGTCAGCGCATCGATCGCGCGTACGCCGGTGGCGAACGGCGCGGCCACCGTGCTGCGTTCGAGCGCGCCGGCGCGGACGCCCTGCGCGGGCCAGGCGGCGGCGGCGCGTACCGGGCCAAGGCCGTCGATCGGCAGCGCCGCGCCATCGACCGCGCGGCCGAGGAACGCTTGGCCGACGGGCAGCGTGCCGGGCTGCCCTACGGCGCGCACGCGCGCGCCAGGGCGGAGCAGCACCGCGTCGCCGAGCAGCATCATCAGCATCCGCCCCTGGCGAAAGCCGATGACCTCGGCCGGCGTCGGCACGCCGGTGCCGTAGGCGACGTTGCACAGCGATCCGACGGGTACGGACAGCCCGCTGACCTCGATCAGCCCGCCGTCGCAGGCCGAGACGAGGCCATAGCGCGCGGGCTCGCGCACGATGGGTGTCGGCATATGACAAAGCGCGCTGTCGATCGTATCGCCGCAGGTCGCCGGCCGCACCGCTATGACCCCGCCCCGCTATCGCCCCGCCCGTCCGTCCTGAGCTTGTCGAAAGACCGTACTTCTTGCGGCGGGGCGCTGCGCTCGGAGGAGAAAAACAGTCCTTCGACAAGCTCAGGACGGACGGGTTTGGGTTGGTCAGGACGGACAGGTTTGGGTTGTTGAGGATGGCTGGGGCCGGATTGCTCGCCTTCGTCCAGCGCCGCCGCGATCGCCGCGCGCCATTGGTCGGGGCCGTCCTCGATCCCGCTCGATGCGCCTTCGACGCGCACCGCGCCGCGCGCCAGCGACGTGTCGGGAACGATCGCCAGCGTATCGCCGATATGCTCGGCAACGATCGCCGCGTCGTCGGGATGCAGCCGCACGAGACGATCGTCGTCGGCGCGCGCGAGCATCGCCGCCGCTCGTTCCACCCGGCGCAGCAGCGCCGCCTCGTCGAGCGCGAGCGGGGCCAGCGTCGCCTCGCACAGCGCCGCCACCGTATCGCGCAGCTGCTCGCGCAGCCGCGCTTCGAGCGCGGCGTCGATCCTCGCCATGCCGAGTTGCAACGCCTCGCGCGATGCGACCTCGGCCACCAGCCGCAGTGCGGCTTCGCGCCTCGCTTCGGCTAGCCCGGCGGCGTGTCCCTCGGCCCAGCCTTGCGCATGGCGATCGGCGGGCAACTCGTCGAACGGCGGGACGTCGTCCGCCACTGCGAGCACTGTATCGGCCACGCGATCGGGCAACGCGAACCGCGCGTCACCACGGAACCCCGACGATGCGGCGAGCGCCGCGATCGGCAGTCGCGATGCGCTATGCCCCGCCTGGGCAGTCCACACCGACGCGCTAAACATAATCGTCGTCGCCCGAACCGAACTGGATCACGCCATCGGCGGCGAGCCGCCGCGCGGTGGCGACCATCTGTTTCTGCGCCGCGATCACGTCGGCGAGCTTGACGCGGCCGCGCGCGTCGATCTCGTCGGTCACGCCTTCGGCCGCGCGCGCCGACATCGCCGAGAGGAATGCCGTGCGTTCGTCCGCGGCAATCCCCTTCAGCGCGACGATCAGCGTGTCGCTGTCGACCTCGCGCAGCACCGCGCCCATCGCCATCGTGCCGAGCTCGTACAGATGCTCGAAGCGGAACATCTCGTGCTCGATCGCCTTCGCCAGCACCTTATCGGCCTTGGTCATCGCCGGCATCACGCGGCGCTCGACCCCGCGGCCAGCGCCGTTGATCATCGCCGCGGCCTCGCGCGGGCCGCCCATCGCCATCGTTGCTTGGCCGTGGCACTCGCCGATCCGCCGCGTCAGCAGCGTGTCGAGCATCGCGATCGCGTCGGCGCTGACCTTGCCGATCGTCGCGACGCGCCGGACGAGATCGAACTGCTGGCCTTCAGGCAGCGCATGAAGCACCGCGGCGGCGACCTCGGCGTCGAGCTGGACGAGCAGCACCGCGATCGCCTGCGGATGCTCGTCACGGATCAGCGGCACGATCGCATCGGGCAACAGCCAGCGGATGATCTCAATCGACGATGCCGGCACATCGGGCTGGATGCGCCGCATCAGGTTGTCCGCGCGCACCTGGCCCACCGCGCGGGTCACCTTGTGGCGGAACTGCCCGATGCGATCGTCCGCGATCGGCCCCTGCGCCTCGATTCGCTCGACGAAGCCGACCACCGCCGCGCCGATCGCCTCGGGCCCGATCGCGCCGAGCTCGCACATCCGCGCGCCGAGCCGGGTAAGCTCGGCGGGCGCGAGGCGCGACAGCACGGCGGCTGCCTGATCGTCTTCCAACAGCATGACCATCACCGCGGCGTCGGCGGCCATGTCCACGGGGGCCGCGATCGACAGTTCGGCCGGATCGATGATCGCGTCCATCAGGCGGCGGGCTCGACCGCGAGCATCTGGCGCAGCGCGGCGGCGGCGTTGTCGGGTTTGTCGGCGGCGAGCCGTTGCGCGATGCCGACCTTGCGGCTCAGCAGTTCGGCGTCGGCGCGGCCGGTGTCGGGATCGAGCGTCGGTGTCGCGAGTATCCGAGCATCGTTGGCCGCTTCCTGCGCGGCTGCGAGCGCCGCATCATCGGCTCTTGTCTCCGTCGCCAGATCGTCGGTTCGCGCGGACGGACGGAACGCCTTGATCAGCGGCCGCACGCCGAGCAGCAGCACGAGCACCACCGCGACCAGCGCGACGCCGCTGCGCGCGAGCATCGCGAACCATGGCATTTCATAGAACGGCACCTTGTCGGGTGCGGGGGCATCAAAGCCCCGGACGATCACCGCGACCTGATCGCCGCGCGCCGCATCGGCGCCGACCGCCGCGCTGACCAGGCTCTTCAACTGCGCCAGATCGGCGGGCTTGACCGTGCCTTTCGCGCCCGCGCTGATCGCGACGGCGATCGACAGTCGCTTGATCTTGCCCGGGGCGGCGTTCGATACCTGCACCTCGCGACCGAAGTCGTAGGCGCGGGTGGACGTCGAATCGCTCGCCATCGGGGTCGGCGATGTCGTTGGGGCAGGCGTCGCGACCGGCGCGCGCGCTTGTGGAGTAGCGGCGGGCGGGGGCGTATTCGACAGCACTCCCGGCACGCCGCCGACCGGCGCTGGCGCGGGCTGCTGCGATTGCTGCGCCTGTTCGCTGCGCATCACGCCCTGCTTGTCGAAGCTTTCGCGCGCGGAGCTGACCTGATCCATGTCGAGATCGACCTGGATCTCGCTCGAAAAATTGCCGTCGCCCAGCATCGGCGTCAGGAGTTGCGACACCTGGCCGCGCAGCTTGTCCTCGATCCGCGATTGCAGCTCGAGCCGGTCGGCGTCCGCGCTCGCATGCGCCGACAGCAGCTCGCCCGACTGGTCGACCACGCGCACCGCGTTGGGCGACAGGCCGGGCACCGAGCCCGCGATCAGCCCGACGATCGCTGCGACCTGGCTCTGCGCCAAGTGCCGCCCGCGCGCCAACCGTACCATCACCGAAGCGGTCGGCGCGGTCTCGTCGCGCACGAACACCGATTGCTGCGCTTCCGCCAGGTGCACGCGCGCGCTTTCGACGCCGTCGATCTGCATGATCGTCAGCATCAGGTCGTGCTCGCGCGCCTCGCGCAGCCGCTCGCCTTCCAAAGTTCGGCTTGAGCCGATCGGCAGGCTGTCGAGCATCTGCGCGCCGCTTTCGGGCGTCGCCAGCGCGTGGTCCGAGGCGACCAGCATTTTCGCCTTGTAGTAATCGCCTTCGCCGACACTCAGCGCCCCAGTATCGCGATCGATCGTGTAGGCGATCGCCGCCTTGTCGAGCGCGGCGACGACCCCGGCGCGATCGCCGTCGCCCAGTTGCGCGTAAAGCGTGCGTTGTGGCGCCGCCGCGAAGGTCGACCAGGCGAGCGCGGCGATGCCAAGCGTGCTCGCGCCCAGGAACCAGGGCAGCATCCGGCGCACGCCGGGCTGGGTGCCGAACGCGCGCAGCCGGGTCAGCACCGGTCCGCCAGCGCCATCGGTCAGCGGTGCGAGCAGCGACGCCGCGGGCGTCGATACGGGAGAAGGCGCGGCCGATGCTGCGACCGGAACGAGGTCGGCCATCTAGATCAAATCCCCATCCGCATGATGTCCTGGTACGCGTTCAGCAGCTTGCCGCGCACTTGCAGCGTCGCCTCGAACGCCACCCCCGCCTGTTCGCGCGCGAGCATCACTTTCGCCACGTCGGTGACCTCGCCGCGCTGATAGCCGTCGGTTATCACGTCTGCCTTGGCCTGCGTCGCGCTGACTCCGTCGAGCGCGGACTTCAGCGCATCGGCGAAACCGCCGCCGGGCGAGGTGGCGGCCGGATTGACGCTCGCGCTCGCGGGAGCGTGCAGCTTTTGCAGGAGCTGCGACCGGTCGATGATCTGCTGGCGCAGCGCGATGATGTCCTGCACTCCCGCCGCACCGCTCATCCCGCCAGATGCGGCTAAAGGTCCGCCTACACTCACGAGCGCGCCCCGCCGCCCGCCATCGCAAGCGCGTCGGTCGAAAGCCCGGCGGCGCGGAACGAGGCGAGGCGATAGCGCAGCGTGCGTTCGGATATGCCGAGCTGGCGCGCGGCCGCGATGCGGCTGCCGTTGCACGCGGAGAGCGTTGCGAGGATCGCGCGCGCCTCCGAAAGCTGGACGATGTTCGACAGCTTGCGCGCCGCTGCCGGTGCGCTTTCGCCATCGGTCGTGGCCACGGGTTCGGTGCGTTGCGTGACCAGCCGCGCGGGCTGATCGAAGACGATATGCGCGGGCGTGATCGCCGGCGCATCGCCTGCGAGCAGCAGCGCGCGGCGGACGACGTTCTCAAGCTCGCGCACGTTGCCCGGCCAGCCATGGCGGCGCAGCATCGCCAGCGCCCCGTCGGAGATCCACGGCATCGTCCGCCCTACGGCGGTGTGGCGCAGCGCCAGCGCGAACGCGAGCGGGGCGATATCGTCGGTGCGTTCGCGCAAGGGCAACAACAGCAGCGGGAAGACATTGAGCCGGTAATAAAGATCGGCGCGAAAGCGGTTTTCGGCGACCTCGGTCGGCAGATCGCGGTTGGCGCAGGCGATCACGCGGACATCGACGCTAATCGGCTGCGTCGCGCCGATTGGCGTGACCTCGCCTTCCTGCAGCGCGCGCAGCAGCTTGGCCTGCAGCGCCAACGGCATTTCGGCGATCTCGTCGAGCAGCAGCGTGCCGCCGTCCGCCGCGCGGAAAAAGCCCTCGCTCGCCGCCGCCGCGCCGGTGAACGCGCCCTTGACGTGGCCGAACAGCAGCGCCTCGAGCATCGCCTCGGGCATGGCCGCGCAGTTAATCGCGATGAACGGTGCGCTGCGGCGCGGGCTGCGGTCGTGGATGAAGCGGCTCAGCACTTCCTTGCCGGTCCCCGTGGGTCCGTTGATCAGCACCGGGATGTCGCTCGCCGCCAGCCGCTCGGCGAGCGCGAGCACCGAGAGGCTTTCGGCGTCGGCGGCGATCGGCGCGCCGGGCCCATCGGATCGGTGCGCGGTGCAAGCGAGCAGCGCGGCGAGCGCCGCCGCGCTCGCCGGATGATCGTAGCTCAGCGTCAGCCGCTCCGGATCGTCGCGGCGGATCGCCGGCCGGCCATCGCGCGCCAGCCTGACCACGCGACCGTGCTCGCCAGCCGAGCCGTCGTCGCCATCGCACAGCCGGACCCGCGCCTCGCCGTGCGGCGCGCCCGATATCGCGGCGGCCATTTCGATCAGCGGCGCGTGTCGCCGCGCCAGCGCCGCATCGAATGCGAGTGCGAACATTTCGAAGGTCCCCCATGGTTTCCGCCGGAGACGCTGATGGCCGCGCGACGGCGAAGGCTTCGCCAATTTAAGGCCCCGTATTTACCCTTATCGTGTCCCGTCCCGGGTCGTCGCGAAGCCGCGCGGATGATCGCCCGGCGCTTAAACATCGCCGCCGCCGGTCGCTCTTGGGCTTGGCAGACGCACCGGATCGACCGGACGGACTTGCGGAATTTGGATCGACTTTTCCAGCACATAGGGAGCCACGAGCATGACCGTCATCAACACCAACATCTCCGCGCTGCGTGCCGCCAACGCTTCGAACAGCGCGGCGACCAAGCTGCAGACCGCGATGCAGCGCCTGTCGACCGGCCAGCGCATCAATTCGGCCAAGGACGATGCCGCCGGCCTCGCCATCAGCACGTCGATGACCGCGCAGGTCACGGGCATGAACCAGGGCATCCGCAACGCGAACGACGGCATTTCGCTGGCGCAGGCGGGCGAGGGCGCGCTGACCGAGGTGACCAACATGCTCCAGCGCGTCCGCGAACTGGCTGTGCAGTCGGCGTCGGGCACTTACCAGGCGTCCGATCGTACGCAGATGCAGTCCGAAGTCAGCTCGCTGCAGACGCAGATCGGCAACGTGCTGGCCAACACTTCGTTCAACGGCAATTCGCTGTTCGCGACGACCGGCTCGGCCAAGACATTCTCGATCCAGGCGGGCGCGAATACCGCCGATGCGATCACCGTGACCAGCTCGGTCATCTCGGGGACCAACATTTCATCGAGCGCGCTCGACGTCACGACCGCCGCGCTCGCCGGCACGACGATCGCCAACGTCGACCTCGCGTTGACCGATGTCGAAACAAACGACGCCGGGCTCGGTGCGGCCGAATCGCAGCTGCAATCGGCGGTGAACAACCTCACGACCAACGCCACCAGCCTGTCCGACGCCCGGTCGCGCATCATGGACACCGATTACTCGGCCGAAACGACCGCGATGGCCAAGGCGCAGATCCTGAGCCAGGCGTCGACCGCGATGATCGCGCAGGCGAACCAGAGCCAGCAGAACGTCCTGACGCTGTTGCGCTAAGCCCATCCTGATCGGCGCCGACGCTTCCCCGCCCTCCGCGTCGGCGCCAGACCCGGCGGTCCCAAGGACCGCCGGGTTTTTCGTTTGCGGGCGGAGCACGCGAGCGTTTGCTCGGGCGGCCGAGCGCAGTTGCTCGCTATGAAATGCAACCGTCGGGTAAGCTGCTGTCAAAGGACGCCTGATCGACGAGCCAGGCTTCCCAGCGCTCGACCGCGTCGGATAGGGGTCGCATGCGCGACCTGACGGAATAGTAGCTT
Source organism: uncultured Novosphingobium sp. (assembly GCA_964242815.1). Classification (GTDB taxonomy): domain Bacteria; phylum Pseudomonadota; class Alphaproteobacteria; order Sphingomonadales; family Sphingomonadaceae; genus Novosphingobium. Next base: position 200,537 of record CAXSZV010000001.1, on the reverse strand, counting down.
TCGGGAAGACGAATGGTAGAGCCAAGCGCGCCAAGCCGGCCAGCCGCAAGATGTGACATGGCGTAGGCCCGATCCGTCATTGCGATACCCGCGCCGGTCAAAGTCGCATCCATCGCTTGCGCTCGGGTCTCGACTACCACGCTACGGTCGGATGGATTGCCGACGTTGCCCGTAGCTCGTCACGAACGGTCCCAATCACGAAATCGCGACCGTGCGCGTATGATAGCGCTGTACGAACGTTCGAGGATGCCAGGATGCGCGATGGAAAGCAGTGTTTCTCCAAATAGCCGGGTTTGCGCCAGACCTGCCCATCCGCCGAAACCATGCCGGATCGCAAAGTCGAAATCTTCGGTCGCAAGATCGACTGGCCGCGTCGTCGTGAAGATCGCCAGTCGATGTTGGGGTTCCGCCGCTGCCAATCGGCAAACGAACACCCGCCTTCATGCGGCCGCTCTCACGCTAACTAAAAAAGCCTAACGGTCCCCACACGCCTGCTTTGCGCCAGTGGAGGAAGCGGTCGTAGCAGGTCGTGTACGCCCGTCGCGCTCGGGGATATCGGCCCACGGCGACTCGTCCGAAGTCGCCAATAAATTCCTTTCAGCACCCCGCTGGTTGTCGATCCGAGGCACTCGGCGCGACTTGTTCGGCAGCAACGGCGAATCGCGTAGCAGTCCAAATCCGATGACGGATATCGATGTGCGCTCATCGCCAAACGCCTTTACGGAGCTTGAATCAAACCGCAGCCCACTTTGCTGCAGAATCTAGCACTTGATTTCGGACATCACTCGAGCGGGCATGTGCACGAATGGATGGCTTCACTGGCCAAGATCCAATAAACCTGATCGCTCACCTTCGAGCGGACTTCTAATATCTAAATTGGCCCAAATAAAGATCATCGATATCCATTCGATTGCGTAAGTCGAGAGGTCCGGGATACGTTTCATCGCTCACTCCAAAAGAGCGGTTTCGACGACGCGCTAACGATACCTCGATTACCGACGGAACCGAGATTCCGCACACAGTCGAAAACTGCGAGTAGTTATTTCCATGAACATGGTAACATTGATGCGAATTGTACATATTTCCAACGACTGACTGCCATAAACTGCGAAAAGCGGCATCATGTAGATGATCAACCCAATGAAGCTCCATAACGATTTGGTCAAATCGCTCAAAGAAGCCCGGTGCAAGATCGGTCATCGCTTCCCACTCGGCACCCTCGATATCGCACTTTAGAATCAAGTCATTCCGTCCTGCATGCCCATTATCATTTACCAATGTATCCAGCCGGCGTAGATCAGGTGCGTAATCGTTGGCACCGAGGCCTATTTTATGAAAGTAGCATTGTGGATGAGTTGCCGGTGGACTTTCGACCGTATGGTCATATTGAAACACTTGCGCATTTCGATTGCTACTCATGTCGATATCCCACGAAACGTCTGGGCCGACACCGATCGAGTAACAGACAGGATCCGCTGGGGTGTCGTCGATCATAACATATCCACCATCTTGAGGTCCGCCTATGCGGATCTTAGTGGCACCGATTACTCGCATCGGCGTTAATTGGGCCAAGCAGGCGCGAACCGCCAGCTGCTCGTTCATTACCATATCTCCAAAATTATCTAAATCAGGCGGCAGCGCTTTCGGACTGCAGGCCGGCCAAAGCGGCTAATTTATTCATGACAATTGGCACACAAGCATGCCATGTCGGCCATTCAAATTTGCCCATCATCGCAACAGTATTTGCATAGACGCCTGGATCTTCCAGCGCGATTAGTTGGCGAATCAACGCAGCGCTGTCATCGAAGTAGGAGCCAAAATCGCCGAGTATCTCGCGCGCTATCGGAGTATCTAAGACCACTACGGGTCGTTTGAACAACGCCGCCTCTATCATCGGGATACCGAAACCTTCGGCGATTGAGGCAAACACCAACGTATGAGATCGATTGTAGACGTAAGCAAGATCATGATCGTCAAGCCCAGTAAGCCAAAATAGTTTGGTCCCACGATACGGTGATCTGTCGATATAGTCGACGATCTCGCGCTCCATCCAACCTGAGCGACCTACGATGATAAGGTTTCGTTCGTAACCGGCGTCCCACATCGCCTCAAGGGTTTTAATGACTGGAATATGACCTTTCTTGGGTTCTACGGTGCCTACCATCAAAAGTGGCTTCTCGCTGGCTAGCCCCCTTAGCGTGGGAGCGTCGGTCACATGTGGCGAGATACGCCCGGCCGCCATGGCTTTAGCTAAAAAAGGCGGGACTAGATTCTGATACCCATTGTACGCTACATTAATCGGCGGTAATGTTCGTCCCCGTTTAAATGCAAAGTCCGTAACAGCTTCGAGGGTGGCACGCGATACGCACAACAACTCATCGGCATAATCTATCGCATGTAGGAGCGCCGCCGCGAAACTATAACGCCATGGTGCCGGATAATGCTGTTTATTGGTGATCGGTAGAATATCATGGATAAGGATAACGACCTTTGCACCGGCCTTCCGTGCATCATAGTAATACTTAGGATCGTTGTCATGCCAATATGAGGGAGCGAAGAGCACGTCATTCGGACCGATATTCAGGAGATGGGGTGGTGGTGCGACAGCTTTGGGACCACGGGCGTCATTTAGCTCAGAATCACGCATCATTTTCATCAGCGCTTCGGGCGCACCTATGCCAGGGACTGGACGGTACAGCAAAAGTCCGTCAGGCGTCGGCGTCACAGGGATTACGTCGTTTCCAGTAGTTTTCGCCCAAGCGTATCCTTCCTCAATGTATTTTAATACAACACGAGGTATGCCAGTTGGTTGACTTGAAAAATCCAGATGGGAACAATCAATCAAAATACGAGCCACTTGCCGAATCTCCTATTACTCAAGTGCTCAGCGCATCACAAATGATCGGTAATAATCAGAAAACAGACGTCGACCCTCCGCCTCGGCGTTTTCGACAACATTTAGAAGCCCTGAAAGCGACGTTGGTCGTCCAAAATCGCCGGCCGTCTTTCTTGAGTTGGACCACGTCATGCGCGAATGGATGCGTTCGATCTCAATCATCGCCGCTCCAGCAAATAGATCGGGCGCGAGTTTAGCCGATCGAGCATAAGCGCCTATCGCCTCATCTAGCCGACCGCGCAGCTTGTGCAGGTGCCCGAGATTGAGATAGATGTCAGCGTCTGCCGGTTGAAGCGCCGCAGCACGATCGTACGCAACGTGGGCCTGCTCAAAGTATCGCGCTTCCTTGTACGCGTGGCCCAGCTGAACCCAAATTGCCGCGTCATCTGGGGCCTCGGCCAAATGTGATTCGTACGCACTGGCGGCGTCGGTCCATTTGCCTGCATCACGAGCGCGATCACCACGCGTTCGATGATCAGGCAACGAAGGTTCGCGGAATCGCCATACGACCCCTCGGAGCCTACGATTCATGTTTATGCTCCAGATTGTCGTCAATGCTCGTGATGCATGCTGTAAATGATCGTCTGTTGCAACATCCTGACGAGCCGCGCGCACTGAGAACGGGAGGGCTCCCTGTCTAGCGAGTGGACGCAAACGGCATGCCGGCCATGTGTGATTGCCATAATCCGCCGCGCGAAAGCTTGCGGTGTGATGACCAGGGCGAGCCCCCCCAATGCCCGCTCGCGCGTCACCAATACCGATAACTCGTCGAAGCGACTGCGATGGTCGGCGGAGGATCATGAGCCAGATGTCGACCGATGATCGCGCAGGCGAAACCAGTCGGCAGTCCGTCGACGTAGCGCGGGGGGAAGGTGGACTGGATGCCATTGTCGGTCAGCACGGTGTGATCTTGTAGGGCACGGCCGCGATCAGAGATTTCAGGAAGGCGGATGCCGACACCCGGCTCGTGGTCTTCACGAGCTGGACGAACGCGAACTTGCTGGTCCGGTCGATAGCCGCGTACAGGTAGAGCCTGCCTTCGGCAGTCCTGACCTCGGCGATGTCGATGTGGAAGTAGCCGATTGGTAGGGGTTGAACCTCCGCTTGGCCGGCTTGTCGCCATCGACCTGCGGCAACCGGCTGATCCAACAGCGCTGCAGGCAGCGGTGCAGCGACGAGCATGAGATGCGCTATGGTGGCCTGGAGCGCGTAGAGGCAGTCGTCCAACGGCAAAAGCGTATGACGCCGGAACGCGACCACTACGGCCTCTTCCTCGATCGTCAGCGAGGATGATCTTGGGTCCTTCGAACCCATAGGCAGATCAGCCGTGGACGTCCGTTTGCGCCACTTGATGATGGTCTTCTGGTTGACGCCGTAAGGCTTGGCCAGCGCCCTCAGGCTCTCTTCACTCCGCTGTATCGCTCGACGGACGACCGCTGTCGTTCGGGCGCTCGCATGGAACGTGTCGCTATTGGCAGTTACCGCCAACCACATCGTCGACTTTGATCGCAACGGGGTTGACGATATCCTCTACCGGTCGCCAGCGACCAACGCGCTTTCGACGTGGGGGTTGTCGACCAACGGCACGGTGACCGGCGGCGGGGCGGTTGGCAATCCGGGGAGTGCGTTTCGCGTGGTCGGCTATGGCGACTTCAACGGCGATTTTTCCAGCGACGTGCTGTTCAGCGGGCGCGACGGCACGCTTGCGATCTGGGACTTGTCGAACACCGCGATCGTCAGCGCGGGCTTCCCTCGCAACTCAAGCCGCCTGGCGCATCTCCAGCCGGTCCCAGATCTCGACCAGCGCTTCGGTCAGCTCGGTCATCATCGCCTCAGTGTGCGCGGGGCCAGGGGTGAAGCGCAGGCGCTCGGTGCCGCGCGGCACCGTCGGGTAGTTGATCGGCTGCACATAGACGCCGTATTCGGCGAGCAGGATATCACTGATCCGCTTGGCGCGCACCGGATCGCCGACCATCAGCGGGACGATGTGCGTGGTCGACGCCATCACCGGCAGGCCGGCGCGCGCGAACTTGGCCTTGAGCATCGCGGCGGCGGCCTGCTGCCCATCGCGCTCGATGCTCGAACCTTTCAGATGCCGGACGCTGGCGAGCACACCCGCGACGAGCACTGGCGACAGGCTGGTGGTGAAGATGAAGCCGGGCGCATAGCTCCTGATCACATCGATGATCTTGCGGTCGGCGGCGATGTAGCCGCCCATCACGCCGAACGCCTTGCCCAGCGTGCCCTCGATGATCGTGATGCGGTCCGCTGCCTCGTCGCGTTCGGAGATGCCGCCGCCGCGCGGGCCGTACATGCCGACCGCGTGGACCTCGTCGATATAGGTCAGCGCGTTGTATTTGTCGGCCAGATCGCAGATCGCGTGGATCGGTGCGACGTCGCCATCCATCGAATAGACGCTTTCGAACGCGATCAGCTTGGGAGTCGCCGGGTCGGCGCTGGCCAGCAAGTGTTCGAGATGCGTCATGTCGTTGTGGCGGAACACCTGCTTCTCGCAGCCCGAGTTGCGGATGCCGGCGATCATGCTCGCGTGGTTCAATTCGTCGGAAAAGATCACGCAGCCGGGCAACAGCTTTGCCAGCGTGGACAGCGTCGCGTCGTTCGACACGTAACCGCTGGTGAACAGCAGCGCGCTCTCCTTGCCGTGAAGGTCGGCGAGTTCCCGCTCGAGCTGAATGTGGTAATGCGTGTTGCCGCCGATGTTGCGCGTGCCGCCTGAGCCCGCGCCGACATCGTGCAGCGCTTCCTCCATCGCCGCGACGACCTTGGGATGCTGGCCCATCGCGAGGTAATCGTTCGAGCACCATACGGTGATCGGCTTGGGCCCGTTGTGCCCGGCAAAGCAGCGCGCGTTGGGATAGGCGCCCTTGTTGCGCAGGATATCGATGAATACGCGATAGCGGCCTTCGCTGTGCAGCCGCTCGATCGCCTGATCGAAGATCCTGTCGTAGTTCACGCGCGCCATCCTGCGGCCGGACGTGTTCGATCCGGTCTTCTGGGCGGCGGCGTTACGCCAATAAAGGGATCATTTCCATAGCCTGCATCACAGAAACGCGAGGCGAGAAAATCCCTCGCGCGTCAGCGCGGGGACGAGCGCGGCGACGGTCGCGTCGTCACGCGTGAACAGCGCAAGGTCGGCGTCGGCGCGAGCGAACGCCTGGCCATAGGTCAGCGTGGCGATCCGGCGGGCGATGCCGGCGGCGCCGTCGACCAGCGCGACCTCTCGGTCGAACGTACGGCGTAACGCGGCGGAGAGTTCGCCTGCCAGCAGCGGAAAGTGGGTGCAGGCGAGCACGACGGTATCGATCTCGCCGCCGCCCGGCTGATCGCGCAAGGCGGCGACCGCGGCTGAGACGTCGCCCGGATCGATCGCCTCGCCGCGCAGCTTGGCCTCGGCCGCCGCGACCAGATCGGGCGCCGCCACCCGCAGCAGGCGTTTGCCTTGCGCGAACCGCGCCTCCAGCCGATCGACGTAGCCCTGCCGGATCGTCGCCTCGGTGCCGAGCAGACCGATCGTGCCCGACACGCTCAGCGCCGCCGCCGGCTTGATCGCGGGCACCGTGCCGACGATCGGCACTTCGAGCACTTCGCGCACCATGCCGAGCGCGATCGTGCTGGCGGTGTTGCAGGCGATGCAGACAAGGCGTGGGGCGAACCGTTCGGTCATCCGCCCGAGCAGCCCGGCGACCCGCGCGGCGATCTGCGCCTCGGTCTTGCCGCCATAAGGCAGCCCGGCGTTGTCGGCGGCGTAGATGACGGGCGCGTCGGGCAACAGCGCGCGCACTTCGGCGAGCACCGACAAACCGCCGACGCCTGAATCGAACATGAGGATCGGCGCGGTGGGGGCAGGGTCCGACATTTGCGTAAGACCTGTCCGTCCCGTCGGCTTTGCGCTCTGATCCAAACCCGACCATCCCGAGCTTGTCGAAGGATTGCCCTTACTCGTGCGCATCGCTCAAAGAAAGGACAGCCCTTCGACAAGCTCAGGGTAGGCGGTTATGCGTCAAAGGTGACTTCGATTTCCGCCGTCCTGCTCGCCTATCTCATCGGCTCGATCCCGTTCGGCGTGATCCTGACGCGCCTCGTCGGCGCGGGCGATCTGCGCGCGATCGGATCGGGCAACATCGGCGCGACCAATGTGCTGCGCACCGGACGCAAGAAGCTGGCTGCGGCGACGCTGCTGCTCGATATGGCCAAGGGCGCGGGGGCGGTGCTGATCGCCTGGCGCTGGTTTCCCGATGCGGTGTCGCTCGCCGCGCTCGGCGTCGTCATCGGTCATTGCTTCCCGGTGTGGCTTGGGTTTCGCGGCGGCAAGGGGGTGGCGACGCTGCTCGGCGTGGGGCTGGGCCTTGCCTGGCCGATCGGGCTGATCTGCGCCGGGGTGTGGCTGGCGATGCTGGCGCTGACCCGCACGTCGTCGCTGAGCGGCATGGCTTCTGCGATCGTCGCGCCGCTCGCCGCGCTGGCGACCGGCCATGCGGCTTTCGCGCCGGTCCTCGCGGTGCTCGCGGTGCTCGTGGTGGTCCTGCACCGTGCCAACATCGGCCGCCTGCGCACGGGGTCGGAGCCGAAAGTCGGCCGGCGCGGAACCGGGCGACGGTGAGCGTCGCCGCGCCCGCGCTTGCGCAGGGTGAGGCGTTCGCGCGCATCCGCCTGCTGCGCTCGCCCAACGTTGGCCCGGTCAGCTACGCGCAACTGCTGCGCCGCTTCGGCGACGCCGCGAGCGCGCTGGAGGCGCTGCCCGATCTCGCGGCGCGTGGCGGCGCTCGCTATCGCGTAGCGCCCGAGGAGCGCGTGACGTCCGAGATCGCGGCGGTGAAGCGCGCCGGCGCACGGTATCTGTTCCACGATTCGCCCGACTATCCGGCGCTGCTGCGGGCAAGCGACGGCGCGCCGCCGATCGTGACGGTGCGCGGCGATGTGGGCGTCGCGGCGCGCCCCTGCGTCGCGCTCGTCGGCGCGCGCAACGCCTCGGCCGCCGCGGTCAAGCTCGCGCGTGACTTCGGCGCTTCGCTGGCCGAAGCGGGCTTCTGCATTGTTTCGGGTCTCGCGCGCGGGATCGACGGCGCGGCGCATCGTGGGGCGTTGTCGGCTGGCGCGGGCGGCGGCGGTACGGTCGGCGTGATCGCCAGCGGCATCGACATCGCCTATCCGCCCGAGAACGCCGAGCTGCAGGAGCAGATCGCGCGCGAAGGCTTGCTCATCGCCGAGCAGCCGCCGGGCGTCGAGCCGCTGGCGCGTCATTTCCCCTCGCGCAACCGGATCATCGCCGGGCTTGCGGGCGGAACTCTGGTGGTCGAGGCCGCGCCGCGTTCGGGCTCGCTGATCACCGCGCGGCTCGCGGCCGAGGCGGGGCGCGAGGTCATGGCGATCCCCGGCTCGCCGCTCGACAGCCGCAGCCACGGCTGCAACCAGCTGATCCGCGACGGCGCGATCCTGGTGCAGCGCGCCGAAGACGTGATCGAGCTGCTCGCGGGCTTCGACGGCACCGCGAAGTCGCGGGTGCGCGAGATCGCCGTGCCGTGGGACGTCGATATCGAGCCGGGGAACGACGAACCCGCAGACATCGCCGCGCTGCTGACGATCGCGCCCGTGGCGGTCGACGAACTGATCCGCCAGAGCGGCGCGAGCGCGGCGTCGGTGCAACTGGCGCTGCTGGAGCTGGAATTGGCCGGGCGGCTGGTGCGCCATGCGGCGGGGCGGGTGAGTTTGGCGTGACGCCTTAATGGGGAACAGCTTGGTGAAGTTCGCGAGAGCCGCCAGCAAGGCAACGAGCAGGATCTGTGACGTAAGCAGCCAGCGCACCATATCGTTCTTCAATCCGGCGAGCTCGCCGCGCAGATAGTCCTTCGTGACCAGATCCTCACGCGATTCAGCCGTGGCCTCCGCGATAGTCGAGGCCAGCGTCTCAGCTGGGCTTTGGCAATCCCGCATGTTCAAATGCGCGCGCGGTTTTCAGGGTGTCGATCATCGCGTTCCTGCGGGCACTATAGTCCGTCGTCTACAGACATTCCAGCCCGCCTTATGGTCTTGACGCACCTTGCGGCCGATCGTCACCCTCGCGCGTATACGTGAGGAACCGATCCGGGTCCGGCATCATTCAGGAAAACCATGCAGCTCGTCATCGTCGAATCACCGGCCAAAGCCAAGACCATCGAGAAGTATCTGGGCAAGGACTATCGCGTCCTCGCCTCGTACGGCCATGTCCGCGATCTGCCGCCCAAGGACGGCTCGGTACGACCCGATGATGGCTTCGCGATGGACTGGGAGCTGTACGGCGACAAGGCCAAACAGGTGAAGGCGATCACCGACCTTGCCAAGACCGCCGATCGCCTGATCCTCGCCACCGATCCCGATCGCGAGGGCGAGGCGATCAGCTGGCATGTGCGCGAGCTGCTCGCCAAGAAGAAGGCGCTGCCCAAGGACGTGCAGCGCGTGACCTTCAATGCGATCACCAAGGACACGGTGACGAAGGCGATGGCCGCGCCGCGCGAGCTCGATCAGGACCTGATCGACGCGTATCTCGCGCGCCGCGCGCTCGATTACCTGTTCGGCTTCACGCTTTCCCCCGTGTTGTGGCGCAAGCTGCCCGGCGCGAAGTCGGCGGGCCGCGTGCAGTCGGTGGCGCTGCGCCTGATCGTCGAGCGCGATCGCGAGATCGAGGCGTTCCGGCCGCAGGAATACTGGCAGGTGCTCGCGCGGATGGAGCACGCCGGCACGCCGTTCACCGCGCGGCTGGTGCGGTTCGAGGGCGAGAAGCTCGAACGGCTGTCGCTGGGGGAAGAAGGCGTCGCACTGCGTGCGAAGGCGGCGGTCGAAGCTGGCGCGTTCCGCGTCGAGGAGGTCGAGACCCGGCCGCAGCGGCGCAATCCGCAGCCGCCGTTCACCACCTCGACGATCCAGCAGGAGGCCGCGCGCAAGCTCGGCTTTTCCGCCAGTCACACGATGCGCGTCGCGCAATCGCTGTATGAGGCGGGCGCGATCACCTACATGCGCACCGACGGCGTGCAGATGGACCCGAGCGCGATCTCCGCCGCGCGCGCCGCGATCAACGATCGGTTCAGCGGGCATTACCTGCCCGAGAAGCCGCGGCATTACGAGACCAAGGCCAAGAACGCGCAAGAGGCGCACGAGGCGATCCGCCCGGTCGACTTCGCCGTGCAGAAGTACGGCGGTGGCGACGAGGCCAAGCTCTACGACCTCGTCTACAAGCGCGCGATGGCGAGCCAGATGGCGTCGGCCGCGCTCGAACGCACCACGGTCACTTTGCGCGACGGCACCGGTCGCAACGACTTGCGCGCGACCGGGCAGGTGGTGAAGTTCGCAGGCTTCCTCGCGGTTTACGAGGAGAGCTTCGACGCCAAGGCCGAACCGGGTGAGGACGACGACGCTTCCGGTGATGGGGGCCTGCTCCCGGCGATGGCGAAGGGCGACATGCCGGCCAAGCAGGGCGTCGATGCTAGCCAGCACTTCACCCAGCCGCCGCCGCGCTTTTCCGAAGCGAGCCTGGTCAAGCGGTTGGAGGAACTCGGTATCGGCCGGCCATCGACCTACGCCTCCACGTTGCAGGTGCTGAAAGACCGGAACTACGTCCGCACCGACAAGAACCGCTTCTTTGCCGAGGAGAGCGGCCGGCTGCTCACCGCGTTCCTCGAACGGTTCTTCCCGCGTTACGTCGCCTATGAGTTCACCGCCGGAATGGAGGACGAGCTCGACGATGTATCCGGCGGGCGGGCGCAATGGCGCACGGTGCTCGAGGCATTCTGGCGCGACTTCAAGCCCAAGAGCGACGAGGTCATGGAGCGCAAGCCGTCGGAGGTAACCGAGGCGCTCGACGAATTCCTGTCGGACTACCTGTTCCCGCCGCGCGAGGACGGCGGCGATCCGCGCGTCTGCCCCAAGTGCATCGCCGAGGCGCGCGATGCCGGACGGCTGTCGCTGCGCGGCGGTCGCTACGGCGCGTTCGTCGCGTGTTCGAATTATCCCGAATGCAAATATACGCGCAAGTTCGCGCAGCCCGGCGGCGAGGCCGATGGCGGGGCTGATGAAGACGCACCGCTCGGGCTCCACCCGGCGACTGCCGAGCCGTTGTTCCGCCGCACCGGCCGCTTCGGGCCCTACATCCAGATGGGCGAAGGCAAGGAGGCAAAGCGCGCCTCGATCCCCAAGGACGTGGCCGAGGTCGATCTCGACTGGGCGGTCAAGCTGATCGACCTGCCGCGCAGCATCGGCGTGCATCCGGAAACCGGCGAGGCTATCACGGCGAGCATCGGCCGTTACGGGCCCTATCTGGCGCACAACGGCAAGTACGCGAAGCTTCGCTCGACGAGCGAGGTGTTCGAGACCGGCATGAACGCGGCGGTGGTCGCGCTGGCGCAGGCGGCGGCGGGCGGCCGTCCCGCGCGCACGGCGACCGAGCCGCTCAAGACCTTCGGTCCGCATCCGACCTCGGGCGGCGAGATCAGGCTGATGGAGGGGCGCTATGGGCCTTACGTGACTGACGGCGCGACCAACGCGACGCTGCCGCGCGACCGCAAGCCCGATGCGCTGACCGCCGAGGAGGCCGTGGCGCTGATCGACGAGCGCGCGGCGAAAGGCCCGCCAGCCAAGAAGGGCAAGCCGGCGAAGAAGGCCGCAGTGACGAAAGCGCCGGCAAAGAAGGCTTCGCCCAAGGCCGCCGCCAAGTCGAAAGGCTGACCATGGCCGAAAAGTTCGAGCGTCATCGCCAGCCGTGGACCGGCGACGAGCTGCACAAGCTTCGAGTGCTGGCGGGCAAGGGCAAAGGTCTCAAGGAAATCGCCAAGGCGCTGAACCGCAGCGAGGAATCAACCAAGGACCGTGCCAAATCGGACGGCATCGGCATCGCCAAGCTGCGCTGAATAGGCGATGGCCGTCACCGGGTGGACGGCAGGCGGATGATATGAACGATCAACCCCAGATCGAACGTCCTGATCTGATCGTGCCGGATACCGGCCGCTGACCCATCTGGCGCAGGCCGATGCGCTGCACCTGCTGCACCTGATCGGCGGGCGCGTCGTGGTCGCCGATATGGTGGCTTGGGAAGCGACGCAGGACATGCTGAAGCCTGGCGCACGCGCGATCGAGGCGTGGATCGCAGCGGGACGGCAACCAGGCTCGAACGCGCCCGTGCTTGTGGCTCCGACCGAGATCGGCGAGCTGTTCGCACAGGCCCGCAAGTCCGATCCGAACATCCGCCCGCGCAATGCCGGTGAATTGGCGATCCTCGAATGGTTGGGCGGCTACGTCGAACATGCCGATGATGGCGGATACGGCGTGCTGATCGTCTACGAAAACGGCAAGATCCCCCGCTTCGTGCGCGAAACCGGCCTCGATCTCGATACCGACGTGCTGACCACGCGCGCTTTCCTGGAACTGGCCGAACGGCGCGGCGTGATCGCGAACGCCGAGTTCTATTGGCAACGGATCGTTGCCGCCGCGCCGACCGCCAACCCCGACATCGCCATCATGATGCAGCGTCGGCCGGGTGGCGGTGACGCATAATCCTCCCCATTTTTTGCGTCAGCACAACGGGGAGGTGGCAGGCGCGCAGCGGCTGACGGAGGGGCAGCTAGACACACCTCGACCCCCGCCGGCGAACGCGGGATAACGCCCAGGGAAAAGCGGCGGCGACGGTGCGGTCGGCGCTGGTGGCCCGGCGCGACGGGTGTGGCTGCGCGGCTCTTCGCTTGCGAACGGCCGGTGAGTGAGACGCGACGCGGGGCTCACCGGCTGGCCCATTGGGGAGATGAGGCGCCCGGCGGGGTGGGCTCGCTCCCTGCCCGCCGAACCCTGGCCGCGCCCGGAGGTGCCGCCTGGTGGAAACCTCATCACGTGCGGGCCCGACGATTTTGGGCCGACCGCGTGTGCGGGCTGGTTCGGACAAAGGCCTTCGTCCACCCGCACCCGCCGCTTGTCGGGATTAGCCGACGCCGGGGCATATAACCGATATGGTTATCCGCGTCAAGCTACTTCACCCAGTCGAGCCCGATTTCCTCGTACAGATCGCGCGCTTCGGCCCAATTTTCCTCAACCTTCACGTGGAGGAACAGGTGTACCGTTTGCCCGAGCAGTTCGGTGAGCTCCGCGCGCGCCGCCTCGCCGATCGCCTTGATCTTCGCGCCGCGCCGGCCGAGCACGATCGGTTTCTGGCTGGCGCGCGCGATGACGATCTGCTGGCGGATCTCGATTGAGCCGTCCTGGCGTTGCGTATAGCTTTCGGGCCGGACCGCGCTGTCATAGGGCAACTCGTCGTGCAGCTGGCGATAGAGCTGCTCGCGCGTGATCTCGGCGGCGAGGAGTCGCTCGCTGGCGTCTGACACCTGGTCTTCGGGATAGTGCCATGGCCCCGCGGGCATCAGCCCCGCCAGATGCCGCTTCAATTCGGGCACGCCATCGCCGGTCAGCGCCGAGACGAAGAACACCTCGTCGAACGCGACCTGGCCCGACAACTCCTGCGCCATGACGAGCAGGGGTTCTTTCGCGGTCGCATCGACCTTGTTCAGCACCAGCAGCTTGCGCTCGGCGCGGTGGCTCAGCGCCGCGAGGATCGACTGCAGTTCCGCGCGCGGTTTGCGGCCCGCGTCGACCACCAGCACGATCGCGTCGGCTTCGTGCGCGCCTTCCCAGGCGGCGGCGACCATCGCGCGGTCGAGGCGACGTTTCGGCGCGAAGATGCCGGGCGTGTCGGCGAGGATGATCTGCGTCTCGCCTTCGAGCGCGATGCCCATCAGCCGCGCGCGCGTCGTCTGCGCCTTGGCGCTGACGATCGCGACCTTCTGGCCGACCAGCGCGTTGACCAGCGTCGACTTGCCCGCGTTGGGCGCGCCGAGCACCGCGACGAGGCCGCAATGGGTCATGGAGTGTCCTCCCCGATACGGAGAGGGGGACCATGCGCAGCATGGTGGAGGGGAGTCTCGACCGGACGCAACGGCAGCGTTGGAGGCCAATCCCCTCCGTCAGCTTCGCTGCCACCTCCCCGGTACGGGGAGCATTTGTGCCGCATCCTCACCCGAACCGGCGCATGAATGCGGCGGCCGCCTCGGTCTCGGCGTCCTGCTTGCTCGATCCGCTGGCCTCCGCCTCGCCGACGCCGTGCACCGCGACCGCGACGGTGAAGCGCGCGGCGTGGTCGGGCCCCGAGCGATCGAGGATGCGATATTCGGGCATCCGCCGGCGATTGCCCGCGGTCCATTCCTGCAACGCCGACTTGGGATGCTTGGCGAAGCCCGCGCCACACGTCGTGCCGCCGTTGACGCGTTCGGCCCACAGATGCCGCACCATGGCGCGGGCGCCCTCGAAGCCCTGCTCGATGAAGCAGGCGCCGATCAGCGCTTCCATCACGTCGCCCAGGATGTTGTCGCTATCCTCGCCGCCGTCGTCGCGCGCCTGCTTGCCGAGCCGCAGGTGCGCGCCAACGCCGTTCGCGCGCGCGACCTCGGCGCAGGTCACGCCGCTGACCAGCGCGTTGAGCCGCTGCGAAAGCGGTCCCTCGCGCTCGTCGCCGCGGCTGCCGCCGCTCGCCTCGAACAGCCATTCGCCGATCGCCAGGCCGAGTACGCGATCGCCAAGGAACTCGAGCCGCTCGTACTTGCGCGGCTCGCCGGTGCTGCCGTGCGTCACCGCTTCGAGCCACAGCGCGTCGTCGCGCGGCGCGACGCCCGCGAGCGCGGTGATGAGCGCGCGTGTTTGGGACGGCAGCGTACCCGGCGCGCTCAGAACACGCCGCCGATGCGGCGCAGCCGCGCGGCGGTGATCCAGGTCCAGGGCTTGACCCAGGATGAGGAGCCGTCGGTCGAGAACATCATCACCATCGCGCGGCCGACGAGGTTGCGCTGTGGTAGCAGGCCGACGCCGCCCGAGGCGGCGGAAAAGCGGCTGTCCATCGAATTGTCGCGGTTGTCGCCCATCACGAACACATCGCCTTCGGGCACCAGCACGGGCGACGTATCGTCCTGCGCCATCGGCCCGAGGTCGAGCACGTCGTAGCTCTTGCCGTTCGGCAGCGTTTCGCGGAATTGCGGATAGCTGCACACCGCCGTGCCATCGGCCCGTGTCTTCTGGAATTGCGCCGCATAGCAATGCGTGTTCGGCGATACCGGCAGTTCGAAGTCGGCGACCTTGACCTTAGGCACCGCCTTGCCGTTCAAGAACACCTGTCCGTGGATCATCTGCACCTGATCGCCGGGCAGGCCGATCACGCGCTTGATCCAGTCCTGGCTGAGATCTGCGGGGGCCTTGAAGATCACCACATCGCCACGCTCGGGCTGATGCGCCAGGATGCGGCCCGGGATCAGCGGCAGGCTGAACGGCAGCGAATACTTCGAGAAGCCATAGGGCCACTTCGCCGCGAGCAGATAATCGCCGTCGAGCAGACGCGGCAGCATCGATTCGCTCGGGATGTTGAACGGCGAGAAGATGAAGCTGCGCAGGATCACCACGATCAGCACCAGCTTTACGAGGAACACCGGAAAGCTGTCTTCCTGCTTCGCCGGCTTGCCCGGTTTAGCGGGCGCGTCCACGGTGGAGCCCGCGCTGGAACTCACGCGGGCGGCCGGGGTGACGGGAACGGGATCGGTCATGCGGCGCAGGCATGGTTGCGCGCACCCTGTGCGTCAAGGGCGTTGCGCGATCCGCCGGCGCCGCCGACATCGGCCGCGTGGCGCTTCTTCGCGGATGCGAACAGGCCCATGGACATCGCCGGTGCGCCATGCATAAGCGGCGCGCGGTGGGGAACAGCAGGGATCACGCGAATGACCGATGCGACCGATAGCCAGCCCTCCAGCGATGGCCAGCATGCAGCCGAATGGCAGGCGCTGCGCGATCTGCCGCAGCCGCGGTTGGTCGAGCTGTTCGATGCCGATGCCGACCGGCTGGCCAAGCTGTCGCACAAGCTCGACCTGCCTGGCGGCGCGATCCTGTTCGATTGGTCGAAGACGCATCTCGACGATGCGCATATCGCCGGCTTCCTCAAGCTCGCCGAGGCATCGGGCTTTGCCGCGCGGCGCGCGGCGATGTTCGCGGGCGAGCATATCAACACCACCGAGGACCGCCCGGTCGAGCACACCGCGCTGCGCGGCGTCGGCAACGCGAAGAGCGTCGCCGAGGCAGCTGCGTTCCACGCGCGCATGGCGGCGCTGGTCGATGCGATCCACAAGGGTTCGCTGGGCGAGGTGCGCCACCTGATTCACATCGGGATCGGCGGATCGGCGCTCGGCCCCGCGCTCGCGGTCGACGCGCTGACGCATGACGGCGCGCTGGTCGACGTGCACGTCGTCTCCAACATCGACGGCGTCGCGCTGGAGAACGCGTTCCGCGCGTGCGATCCCAAGACGACGATGATCGCGGTCGCCTCCAAGACCTTTACCACCACCGAGACGATGACCAACGCCGAGAGCGCGCTCGCTTGGCTGCGCGAGAACGGAGTGGATGATCCCTATGGGCGGGTCGTGGCGCTGACCGCCGATCCCGCCAAGGCGGCGGAATGGGGCGTCGATGACACGCGCGTCCTGCCGTTCTCGGAAGGCGTCGGCGGGCGCTATTCGCTGTGGTCGTCGATCGGCTTTCCGATCGCGCTCGCGGTCGGCTGGCCCGATTTCGCCGAATTCCTCGATGGCGCGGCCGCGATGGACAAGCATTTCCGCGATACCGACGGCATCGACAACCTGCCGTTGCGCGCGGCCTTCGCCGACCTGTATTACACGCACCTCAAGGGTTGCCAGACCCGTGCCTGCTTCGCCTATGACGAGCGGATGAAGCTGCTGCCGTTCTATCTGCAGCAATTGGAGATGGAATCAAACGGCAAGTCGGTGACGCTCGACGGCGCGCCGCTGTCGGGGCCGTCGTCGCCGATCACCTGGGGCGGCGTCGGCACCGACGCGCAGCACGCGGTGTTCCAATTGCTGCACCAGGGCACGATCGTCGTCCCGGTCGACTTCATCGCCGCGATCGCGCCGGGCGACGATCTCGATCCCAAGCACCACCGCATCCTCCTGTCGAACTGCTTCGCGCAAGGCGCGGCGCTGATGGCGGGCAAGCACGCGGACGATCCCGCGCGCAGCTATCCCGGCGACCGCCCCTCGGCGACGATCCTGATGGACGAGCTGACGCCAGCGTCGCTCGGCGCGCTGATCGCGTTCCACGAGCACCGCACGTTTTCGAACGGCATCATGCTCGGCATCAACTCGTTCGACCAGTTCGGCGTCGAGCTCGGCAAGGAAATCGCCAAGTCGATCGACAAGGGCAACGCGACGTTCGACGCGTCGACCGAAGCGCTGCTGGCGGCGGCGGGGATCAAGTAGGGGCGCAAGTCCGTCCATCCTAAGCCTGTCGAAAGACCGTGCTTTCCCTTTTGTCCTCCGCGAGGATCAAGAAGGACAGTCCTTCGACAAGCTCAGGACTGACGGGCAAGGGGAGTAGGCGCGTCGGGCAATATCGAGCGCCCAGCGATCGCGCGCCTGCTTACTCAATACCCTTTCGCGGCGTCGCTCTTCTCTTCATCCGCCGGCTTGCTCTGCAGCTGGACGTAGTTCTGGATGCCCATCAACTTGATCATGTCGAACTGCCGCTCGAGGTAGTCGACGTGCTCTTCCTCGTTGGCGAGGATGCGCTTGAACAAGTCGCGGCTGATGTAGTCGCGCACCTTTTCGCAATGGTCGATCGCCTCGCGCAGCAGGGGGATCGCGTCGCCTTCGAGCGCGAGGTCCGCCTTCAGCACTTCCTCGACCGATTCGCCGATGCGCAGTCGGCCGAGCGCCTGGAAGTTGGGCAGGCCGTCGAGGAACAGGATGCGCGCCGACAGCCAGTCGGCGTGCTTCATCTCGTCGATCGATTCGTGCCGCTCGAAATCGGCGAGCCGCTCGACGCCCCAATGGTCGAGCATGCGGTAATGCAGCCAGTACTGGTTGATCGCGGTCAGCTCGTTGAGCAGCGCCTTGTTCAGATATTCGATGACCTGCGGATCGCCCTGCATGAACCCCACCCTCGAGAAAAACGACCGTCACATGCCGCGTTTGCGCCCGGAAGGCAAAGGGTTCAGCCGCAGGCTGGAAGCGGCATCGGGGTCACGGCGGCGGCTGGGATGGCCATCATGGCGGCGACCGCGCGCTCCTCGACGATGATCTCGTCGGCATCGTCGATACACTGGCGACACTGCGGCGGACGGCCGAGCGCGGTATAGATCCCGTCGGCGTTCATGTCGTTTCGGCAACGCCGCACCGCATCGCGCAGTTCGGTATCGCGAATGGCGTTGCAGATGCAGACGAACATGCGGCCGGTCCTTCGTTGTGATCCACACGATAATGCGAACCGATCGCAGTAGCAACTATCTTCTTAACGGCAGCGCGCGCCACTCGACTAGCGACCGCCAGGCCCATTCGAGCGGCCCCTGGCGGAAGCGCGCGAGCCAGGGTGCGCTCACGCCGAGCATCAGCGCCCAGCCGAGCAGCACGAACCCCGCCTGCGCGCTCGTGCCGACGCGATCTACCAGGTGCAGGCCCCAGCCGCAGAACAGCGCGGTCATGACGATGCTGGTGCCCAGGTAATTGCTGAACGCCATCCGCCCGGCGGCGGCGAGGCGGCGGCCGATGGGGATCGCCATCAGCCATGGCGTCGCGATCACCAGCAGCGCCGCATAGCCCAGCGCCATCGCCAGGTGCGCCGGCCCGAGCGCGCCCTCGATCGTCAGGTGCATCGCGGCGAAGGGAAAGCCCCGCGCCATCGCCCATTGCGCGAAGGCGATCGTAGGCAACCCGCCCAGCACCAGGCCGATGACTGCGATCGCCACCAAGCGCGCGCGCGGCCAAGTGACGAAGAACTCCGCCCGATAGAGCACGATCCCCAGCAACATGTAGGGCAGCGCCTCGCCGATCTCGGCGATCGCGTTCCACAGCGGGCCGAGCGGGTTGGCGCGGAGCTTGTCGGCGGCTTGCGCGACGAAGCCGAGCCGCGCCTGCGCCAGGTCGGTCGCGGCGGTCCGCGCGCTGATCGCATGCGCCTTGGCGATGCCGGCGGCCTCGGCTGGGGTCGCGGAGCGGGCGGCGACATGCGCCTCGGCGACCGTCAGCGGCAGCATGTCGAGCGCCGCGTCCGCCTGCGTCAGGCAGAACACGAACGCCGCGCCGCCGAGCAGCAGCCCGCGCGAAGTCTGCCGCAGCATCAGCGCGGCAAGCCCGGCGAGCGCATAGCTGAACAGAATATCGCCCCACCACAACAGCCAGTGGAGATAGCCGAACACGCCGAGCCACAGCAGCCGGCGCAGCTGCAGCGCCTGTCCGTTGCGGCCGGCGGCATCAGCGCGCGCGATGAACAGCTCCATGCTCGCGCCGAACAGGATAGCGAACAGCGCGCGCATCTTGCCCTCGCACAGCACCAGCCACGCCGCATAGACCGCCGCGTCGAGCCCGCGCGGCGTGCCATGGCTGACCGGATGGTAGACGTCTGCCGGCGGCCCGGCGAATCCGGCGATGTTGATCGCCAGGATGCCGAGCACCGCGACGCCGCGGATCAAATCGAGCGCGGCGATGCGGGCGGACGTCTTTGAGGATATCGTCATGAGCACCTACCCCTCCGTTGGCCACTATGCGGCCGCTATCTCCCCCGGCGGGGGAGGATCGGGCACACGCTCTTCAATCCTCCCCCAAAGGGGGAGCTGGCGCGTCGCCGCTTGGCGACGTGATGGAGGGGATGATAGCGCGCTTCAGGACGCCGCGCCCTTCAGCCGCACCCGCGCGCCGCCCTTCCACAGCGCGATCACGCGGCCCTGGACCGGCTGGCGGTCGAACGGCGTATTGCCCGCGCTCGCCGCCATACGCGCCGAATCGACGATCCACGGCCGGTCGGGATCGATCAGCGCAACGTCGGCTTCCGCGCCCGCGCGCAGTACGCCGGAGCTCTCGATCCCTAGCAGGCGGGCGGGCGCGGTGCTCAGCAGGTCGAATGCGCGCGCGACGTCGATCACGCGCTCGCGCACCAAGCTCATCGTCAGCGGCAGCAGCGTCTCGGCGCCCGCCATGCCCGGCTCGGCATCGGCGAACGGCAGCCGCTTGTCCTCCGCGCCGCGCGGATCGTGGCCCGATCCGATCACGTCGATGGTGCCGTCGGCCAGCGCCTCGCGCACCGCTTGACGATCGGCCTCGCTCCGCAACGGCGGCGACAGGAGCATGAAGGTGCGGAAGTCCGCGGTCGCGAGGTCCGACAGCATGAAGTAGGCGGGCGTCGTGCCGCAAGTCACTGGCAATCCCCGCACCTTGGCCGCGCGCACCAGCGCCAGCGCGGGCGCTGTGGTCACCGCTCGCAGATGCAGCCGCGCGCCGGCAAGCTCGGCCAGCGCGATGTCGCGCGCGACCGCAAGCGCCTCGGCCTCGGCCGGCGCGCTCGGTAGCCCGAGCCGCGTCGCGATTTCGCCGGCGGTCGCGACCGCGTTGCCGGCGAGGCCGCCATCCTCCGCATGCGCGATGATGACGAGGTCGAGCATCGCCGCGTATTGCAACACGCGCAGCATGATGCCCGAATCGGCGATCCACCGCCGCCCGGTCGCCACCGCCTTCGCGCCCGCATCGCGCATCAGCGCGATCTCGGCGAGCTCGCGGCCTTCCAATGCGCGCGTCGCGGCGGCGAGCGGGTGGACCCAGAAGTCGGGCTTGCCCGACTGCGCGGCGAACCGCACGCGCGCCGGATGGTCGAGCGGCGGATCCTGGTCGGGCATCAGCGCCGCGCGGGTGATGCCGCCGAAATGGAACGCGGGCTTGTCGATCGCGAAGACGCCGAGGTCGACGAGGCCGGGCGCAATCAGTGCGCCGTGCGCCTCGACGATGTCGTCGCCATCGTGCGCGCGCACGTCGGCACCGATCGCGGCGATCCGGCCGTTGTCCATGCGCAGCCCGCCGGGCACCGGCGCCGTGCCGGGAACGACGAGGCGTCCGCCCAGGATCGTCGTCGGCGCGGCGATACTCATGCCCAGCCGTCCACCGCGCGGGCCTTGCGCGTCAGCACGTCGAGGCAGGCCATGCGCATCGCGACGCCCATCTCGACCTGCGTGGTGATCCGCGACCGGTCGACGAGGTCGGCGACGTTGCTGTCGATCTCGACCCCGCGATTCATCGGCCCGGGGTGCATCACCAGCGCATCGGGCGTCGCGCGCGCGAGCCGGTCGAGCGTCAGGCCATAGAGATGGCGGTATTCGCGCGCCGAGGCGATGAAGCGGCCCTCCATGCGCTCGGTTTGCAATCGCAGCATCATCACGACGTCCGCGCCGGCGAGCGCCGCATCGAAATCGTGGAAGCAGGCGACGCCCATCGCCTCGATCGCGGCGGGCATCAGCGACGGCGGCGCGCAGACGCGCACGTCGGCGCCCAATGACGTCAGGCACAGGATGTTCGATCGCGCGACCCGGCTGTGCAGGATATCGCCGCAGATCGTGACCTTGAGGCCGAGGAACCCGCCCTTGGCATCGCGGATGGTCAGCGCGTCGAGCAGCGCCTGCGTCGGGTGCTCGTGGCTCCCGTCGCCCGCGTTGAGCACCGGGCAATCGACCTTGTCGGCGATCAGCCGCACCGCGCCCGAGCTACCGTGGCGGATCACCATCGCGTCGGCATGCATCGCGTTCAATGTCATCGCCGTGTCGATCAGCGTCTCGCCCTTCTTCACGCTCGAGGTCGCGGCATGCATGTTGACGACGTCGGCGCCGAGGCGCTTGCCGGCGATCTCGAAGCTCAGCAACGTGCGGGTGGAGTTCTCGAAGAACGCGTTGATGATGGTGAGGCCCGCGAGCCGATCGTCGCGCTTGTGTGGCTGGCGGTTGAGGCGGACCCACTGCTCGGCCTCGTCGAGCAGGAACGCGATCTCATGCGGCGCGAGCCCCGCGATGCCGAGCAACCCCCGATGCGGAAACGCCGCCGCGCCGGGGGGGTAGGTGCCAAAAGGTTGAGGTTGGCCCGGCGATGTCATCGAAGCGGGAGTGTTATGGAATGAACCGATCGCGCTCAAGACCGACGGGATGGTTTTGTCCCCGATCACGTGTCGACGGCCTGCGGTGGATTAGGAACTACCTGGATCCGATCTCCCGCAGGGCCTGTTCGATTCGGCTCGCCTCGGCCTTTCCCAGCTTGCGGATCGCCTTCCGAGCCGCGTCGGAGACTTCAATCGTCCAGGCCAATATCCCGCCTCAGCTCGTCGAGCGTGATGTTCTTCGCGGGATCATGATAGCGCATGACTTCCTCGGCGGCGGCGATATCCTCCAGATCCTCGACCAGCCGCTCGATCGCCTTTTGCGCCAGCTCGTCCACCGAGCGGCCGTTGCGCGCGGCGAGCTGCGCCAAGTGTTTCGCGAGTTCGGGTTCGAGGTTAATGGCGAGCATGATCGCGCTCCTTCTCGATCGGGGTAGCGCGATGCACTCAGGCGGCAAAGTTCGCGATTGGGAGCAGCAGCGTCGCGCTGATCGAGGTCAAGCCGGAGACCATCGAGCGGTTGATCGCGAGCGCGTCCCGCCCACAACCGTCGCGCAACCTCGCCGGGGAGGGATTGTGGTGCATCGGATATATGCATCGCGGAAGCGTCGGGATTTGCGCCATTTCCTGCGTGATGCCGAACTTGTGAATTCTGCATCACGGACGCCAAACAGGTGAAACGCAGATGCTGGGCCGAGCCTAGATGATAGCGGCGAAAAGCCACGGAATGCGGTCAAACGAATCCGATCGCGCGATATCCTCACTATCGAAAAGCCCGGATTGATACGTTCGTGTCCATCGTTCTGTTGCGGCCACGTCGCGCTCACCGCCGTCTTCATCAACCCAGTAGATGGCATCCTCTAGCGAGTGTTCAGAGTAGCTGTGTAACCCATCAGGGCGGCGTAGCAGCACCCATCGTTTCGACCCTTCGGGGCTGAGCACGACGTCGATCTGTTCCGGAAGGTCATCCATAACGAGAATGCTCGCACGCGCTCGGTATGTCCGCTACTGGACGCTTGCGGTAGGAGAGCTAAGCTGGGGCCGAACAGCTTGGTGGAGCAGCGACCGACTTTGCGTTACCAAAAGACACTGGCATTGGGAACCACGTGTCCCGCAATTTCTCGTCGGGCATTGCTACCGGCCAATGCAACTGACGCACCCAATCCAACATATCCCGATCCGCTTGCGGATCACCTATGCTTTTCAGGACGTAAGCTCCGCTGACGCTCCCTTCCTTGGAGATGCTGATGCAGACCATGCCCGATCTATTCAGCAGCGTAGCAGGTACGGGAGGCAATTCTTGAGCAATCGCGGGCCGGCTGGACAACGCGAAAAATGCGGCAACAAGGACCAAAGTAGCGATGCGAGCGACCATAGCCGAGATTATGGCATAATGCTGTGAATGACTGCAACGCGGCGTCACCTGCCCGGTTGCTCTGTCCGCTGCCCTGATGCAAAACTTTTAAGTTTTGCATCAAGCAAATGGTGGGGATCGCATATCCGCTAGTCTCGCTCGAAAGGCGACAGTAGCGACGAACGACAAGGACCTGCGCACCGAGCGTCACAGCCCTTGTTGCCCAATCTCTTGGCCCTTGCGCGACTCCGCTTGTCCCGCTCGCGCGGCCGTCGCATAAGCCGGTGCTCTCGATAGGAACGCACACCGCATGGCATTCGCGCGTACCGCATGGCGCATTCTCGTCGGGATCAAGGACCTGCTCGTCCTGCTCTTGATGCTGCTGTTTTTCGTGCTGCTCTACGCGGCGCTGTCCGCGCGGCCGGCGCCGGTGGCGGTGCGCGACGGAGCGTTGCTGCTGAAGCTTGACGGGGCGATCGTCGAGGAGGAGGCGGAGAAGCAGCCGTTCGACGCGCTGATGCAGGGCCAAGGCCAGCCGGGCAGCCGTGAATATGCGGCGCGCGACCTGATCCGCGCGCTGCGCTCCGCGTCGGTCGATGCGCGGATCAAGGCGGTGGCGCTCGACCTGTCGACCTTCACCGGCGGCGGCCGCGTCAGCCTGCACGATGTCGGCGCGGCGTTGGACGGCGTGCGCGCGGCGCACAAGCCGGTGCTGGTCTATGGCACGATGTACGATGACGCCGCGATCCAGCTCGCCGCGCACGGCAGCGAGGTGTGGGTCGATCCGATGGGCGCGGCGCTGCCGACCGGCCCCGGCGGCACGCATCTCTATTATGCGCCGTTGCTCGACAAGCTGAAGATCACGCCGCACGTGTTCCGCGTCGGCACCTACAAGAGCGCGGTCGAGCCCTATATCCGCGGCGACATGTCGCCCGAAGCGCGCGCGAACTACACGCAGCTCTACGGTGCGCTGTGGGAGGACTGGAAGCAGGACGTCGCGCGCGCCCGGCCGCGCGCCAATATCGCCGCGATGACCGCCGATCCGCTGGCGCTGCTGCGCGCGGCGGGGGGCGATGCCGCGAAGGCGACCGTCGCGGCGGGCTTTGCCGACCGCATCGGTGATCCGGTGCAATTCGGCGCGCGCGTCGCGCAGGTCGCGGGCGCGAGCACGGTCAGCGGGCGTCCAGGGGCCTATGCGCACACGTCGCTGCGCACCTGGCTCGACGCCAATCCGGTGGCGCAATCGGGCAAGCCGATCGCGGTCGTCACCGTCGCGGGGCTGATGGTGCCCGGCAACGGCGGGCCGGGGCAGGCGACCAGCGGACGCATCGCGCGGCTGCTCGACGATGCGCTGGCGACGAACCCCGTGGCGCTCGTCGTGCGCGTCGATTCACCCGGCGGCGCGGTGGTCGCGGGCGAGGAGATCCGCTCAGCGATCGCGCGGTTCAAGGTGCGCCATATCCCGGTGGTCGTCTCGATGGGCAACCTGGCAGCGAGCGGCGGGTATTGGGTGACGACCGCGTCCGATCGCGTGTTCGCCGAGCCCGAGACGATCACCGGATCGATCGGCGTGTTCGCGGTGATCCCCAGTTTCGAGCAGGCGCTGGCGAAGATCGGCGTCAAGGCCGACGGCGTGCGCACCACGCCCTTGGCGGGTCAGCCCGATCTCTTCGCGGGGTTCTCGCCCGAGGCGTCTGCGCTGCTGCAGACGAACGTCGAGTTCATCTACAGTCGCTTCCTATCGATCGTCGCCGGCGCGCGCGGCAAGACGCCCCAACAGGTCGATGCGATCGCGCAGGGGCGCGTCTGGGACGGCGGCACCGCGCGGCAGCTTGGCCTGGTCGACCAGTTCGGCAACCTCGACGATGCGCTGGCCTATGCGGCGGAGCGCGCCGGGCTGAAGCAGGGCGATTGGTATCCCGCCTATCTCGCTCGGCCCGAATCGTCGGTCGGCCGCGCGTTGCGGCAATACGCCGATCGCAGCAATCCCGATCCCGACCCCGACACCGATACGAGCGCGCGCGACTGGACCGCGATCGCCACGCAGCGCCATCTTGCGCTGATCCAGGGCGCGCTCGACGACATGCTTCGTCTGGGTCAGGGCGCGGGCGTGCAGGCCTATTGCGCCGAATGTCCGGTCGGGCCGCGCGCGGCGACGGGCGGGGCGCAGGCGCAGACGCCCGGCGCGACGTGGAGCCTGCTCGCGCGGCTGATCGCGCTGGTCCACGCATAGCGGCGCTTCATCGGCCGGGTGGGAACCGATCGCGCTGCGAAGCTGTTTTTGCCATGGATATGCGCTAGACGCGCGTTGGGAGAGACGACATGCGCACGACCACGATGATGCTCGCAGGGGCAATGCTCGCCTTGAGCGCCTGTTCGCAGCAGACGCAGGATCAGGCATCGAAGACCGCCGATTCAGCGGGTGACGACATCACCACCGCCGCCAATCATGTCGGCGACAAGGCGAAGGACGCCGCGACCGACCTGGGCCACGATCTGGGCAAATCGCTGACGCAAGGCGCGAACGCGCTCGGCACCGCGGCGGACAAGGCCGCAGACAATGCTGGCGCGGCGCTCAAGGACGCAGGCCACAAAGCCAAGGACGCGGGCAATGACGCGGCCGCCGAAGTGAAGCACGAGGCGGACAAGGCGAAGTAGCCACGGTTCAAGGTGCTTGCGGGGAGTGATCCATCTTTCCGCCCACCCTGAGCATGTCGAAGGGCTGTTCTTCGCTTTGCCCCAACCTCCCAAGCTCAAGAACAAGTGCGATGCTTCGACAAGCTCAGCACGGACGGATTAGTTTGACATAGACCGGCGGGCTCACGCGCGCGGCGCCTGACGGCGATAGCTGAGCGCTTCGGCGATGTGGATGCGGCCGACCGCCTCCGTCGCGGCGAGGTCGGCGATCGTGCGCGCGACGCGCAGAATGCGGGTGTAGCCGCGCGCGGTCAGGCGCATCGCGTCGGCCGCCTGCAGCAACAGCTTGCGGCCCGCATCATCGGGCGTGGCGAAGCGGTCCAGCGCGTCGCCTTCGAGCTCGGCGTTGCTGCGGGCGCCGGTCTCTTCGGCGCGGGCGCTCTGGATTACGCGCGCGGCGGCGACGCGCGCGGCGACCTGGTCCGATCCTTCGGCGGCGGGCGGCAGCGCCAGGTCGGCGGCGCTGACCGGATCCACCTCGACGTGCAGATCGATGCGGTCGAGCAGCGGCCCCGAGACGCGGCTCTGATAATCGGCGGCGCATTTGGGCGCGCGGCTGCAGCCGAGCGCCGGATCGCCGAGGTGGCCGCAGCGGCAGGGGTTCATCGCCGCGACCAGTTGCACCCGCGCGGGGAAGGTGACGTGCGCGTTGGCGCGCGCGACGGTGACCGCGCCGGTCTCCAGCGGTTGGCGCAGCGAATCGAGCACCGGGCGCTGGAACTCGGGCAGCTCGTCGAGGAACAGCACGCCCAGATGCGCGAGGCTGACCTCGCCCGGCCGCACGCGTAGGCCCCCGCCGGTCAGCGCCGCCATCGAGGCCGAATGATGCGGCGCGCGATAGGGCCGCGCGCGGCTGATCCGCCCTTCCTCCAACGTGCCCGCGACCGAGGCGACCATCGACACCTCGAGCGCCTCGGCCGGCGATAGCGGCGGCAGGATGCCGGGCAGGCAGCTCGCCAGCAGCGATTTGCCCGCGCCCGGCGGCCCGATCATCAGCAGGTTGTGCCCGCCCGCCGCCGCGATCTCGAGCGCGCGCTTCGCGGTCTCCTGCCCCTTGACCTGGCGTAGGTCCGCCCCGCGCGGCATCGCCGTCGCCTCTCCGGGCGCGGGCGGGTTCAGCACCTGCGTGCCCTTGAGGTGATTGAGCAGGCTGATAAGGTCTGGCGCGGCGAGTACGGCGATGCCGCTGGCCCAGCCCGCCTCCGACCCCTGCGCCGCCGGACAGATCAGACCCTTCTCGATACCACTCGCGTGGATCGCGGCGAGCAGCACGCCGGGCGAGGCGACGATCCGCCCGTCGAGCGCCATTTCCCCGACCGCGACGTAGTCCGCGAGCAGTTCAGCATCGGTCACGCCCATCGCCGCGAGCAGCGCGAGCGCGATCGGCAGGTCGTAATGCGAGCCTTCCTTAGGCAGGTCGGCGGGCGACAGGTTGATCGTGATGCGCTTTGGCGGCAGCGCCAGGCCCATCGCCGAAAGCGCCGCCTGCACGCGCTGGCGGCTTTCGTTGACCGCCTTGTCGGGCAGGCCGACGACGGCGAACCCCGGCATCCCGGGCGCGATCTGGCACTGCACCTCGATCGCGCGTGCCTCGAGCCCTAGATAGGCGACCGTCGAAACCAGCGCGACCACTGCGGCACCCCCAACCTTTGCCCCCGCGTACAGCTTTGGCGTGGCGGACAAGCGGTGTCGAGGGGCGTCGTGCTACTGCGGCAACGCTTCCCCATCGAACCGCACCGCGACCGTCACGTCGCCATAGCCCGCGACTTGCAGCGGCACGGCGAGGTTCTGGCGGATCGCGTCCTTGGCGGCAGTGCGTGCGAGGTCCATCAGCGCCGGGTTCGCTGCCTGCTCGGCCGCGGTCCGCTCGGCCAGTTGCGTGTTCGCTCGGTTCAGTTGCTCCTGCGCGGTGGCGGTGATCCACACGCCCTCGCGCAGATATTGCGCGCGCGCCTCATCGAGGTTCGGACGGCTCAGCGTCAGCGGCGGCAGGCGCACGTCGAGACGCTTGGCGCTCGCGTTCCACACCATCCGGTCGCGGCCGACTTTCGCGAGATCGAGCGTGTAGTCGACGCGCGCGGGGATCACCGCGACCTGGTGCGACTTCAGCATGCCGAAAAGCTGCGAGGCGTCGCTGCCGACGACCGGCGACAGTTGCGCGCTGAACACGGTCAGCCGGTTCTGCTTGGCGAACGTCGTCAGCGAGGCGGACAGCACGTCGCCCTGCGGATCGTGGCGCAGCGCGCGCCAGCCGAGCCAGCCGGCGAGCGCCAGCGCGGCGATGAACAGCAGCCACGGCAGCGCCGCCTGCCGCGCGGGCACGACAGGCGCCGCTGGGGCGGGCGTCGGGGGGGCGGGCGTCAGTCCCGGAGCGTCCATGTCTCGCTTTCGCCCGAGCGCCCTACGCGGCCGCGATGTTCGAGGTCGATGAGGTGCGCGAGCACCGAACGTCCGGCCGCGCCATAGAGCCGGGGATCGATGCCGGCATACATCTGCGGCACCAGCGACGCGATCGCCGCGCTGCCCGCTTCGAGCAGCCGCAGGATCTGCCCCTCGCGCTGGCGGCGATGGCCGATCATGCCGCGCACCAGCTGGCGCGGCTTGTCGACCGCCGCGCCGTGTGCAGGATAGTAGACGCGATCGTCACGCGTCTGCAGCTTGGCGAGCGAGGCCATGTACGCGGTCATGTCGCCATCGGGCGGCGAGACGACGCTGGTCGACCAGCCCATCACGTGATCGCCGCTGAACAGCGCGCCGCTTCGTTCGAGCGCATAGCACAGATGGTTCGAGGTGTGCCCCGGCGTCGCAACGGCGGTGAGCGTGAAGCCCGCCCCCGTCACCTGCTCGCCATCGTCGAGCACGTGATCGGGACGATAGCTCGCGTCGAACGCGGCGTCCGCGCGCGGGCCGTCATCGGCGAGCGTCAGCGGCGCGCAGCCGATGATCGGCGCGCCCGTCATGCGCGCCAGCGGCGCGGCGGCGGGCGAATGGTCGCGATGCGTGTGCGTGCAGACGATCGCGGTTACCGTGGCATCACCGATGCCCGCGACCAGCGCATCGAGATGCTCGGCCTCGTCGGGACCCGGATCGATCACCGCGACTTCCGCCGCATCGCCGACGATGTAGGTCTGCGTGCCCGTATAGGTGAACGGCGAGGGATTGCGCGCCAGCACGCGCCGCACCAGCGGCTCCAGCCGCTCAGGGCTGGCATAAGGCGGCGGGGTGTCGGGAGCGCTGCTCATGATCGGCATATGCCCCGCAGGACGCGCTGCGCCAAGCCGCTTCGCACGCAAACCGTTCGCGGCTATGGAGGCGACGGAAACATATGATCTGTCATGCGTTTAGCTGCGCGGGGAGGGCCACAGGAGCCCTCATGATCAAGTTCACCATCCTGCTCGTGCGCAAGCCGTCGCTCACCCACGCGCAGTTCGTCGCGCACCATCGGGAGACGCACGCTGCGCTGTTCATGTCGGTGCCAGTCGTGCAGGCGACGGTGCGCCGCTATGTCCAGCAGGCCGCGCTGCCCGTCGAGCTGCCGGGCCTGCCGCCGCTCAAGTACGACGGCATCACCGAGCTGTGGTTCGACGATGTCGCGGCGATCGGCCGGGTGTTCACCGACGCCGAATATCTCGAGCGCATCCGGCCCGACGAGGCGAGCTTCCTCGATCTCGAGCGGTGCGACTTCATCGTGTCGGAGGAAAACACCGTTTTTCCGGCGGCATGAGGTGACGTGCTGGGCCCCGGGGGTCCGCCCGGGGCGGCATGCGACCGACGATCAAGGAGTCTATCGGCAGATCATCCCCGGTTACCGGGCTCGCGCCACGACCGCGCGATGCATCAGCATTTCGTCCGCGAACGTGCCATCCGCCATCCTGATCGCTTCGGGTTCGATCCCATAGACCGCGAAGCCCGCGCGCCGATAAAGCCGCTGCGCACCCTCGTTGTCGCGCATCAGCGTCAAGATGATGCTGCGCAGACCCACGCGCATCGCATGTTCGATCAGATCGGCGACGATCGCGTCGGCGATGCCTTGTCCCCTTGCGTCAGCGGTAACGTACATTCCCCAGAGCAATGCCCGGTGATCGAGCTTCGTCCCCGCCTGTCGGGTAAGGCCGCCGATGCCGACAAGCCGGTCATCGGCAAACGCGCCCACCACGTATTCACTGGCCAGCCTGTTGCGCGTCGCATCGATCGTCGTCGCCAGTTCGTCGAGATCGGACGAGCGAAAATTGCGTTGCTCCTGCCGAAAGCCTTCGATGCGCAACACGCGGTATGCTTCGGCGTCGTCCGGGCACGAGCCGGCGCAGGCTGAAAGCGTTGGTCCGCGGCCCGGCGCGCTGACGTCCGACGGGGGCGGTCACGCGATGATGTCGGGGATCAGGTAATCCTCGATGATCTGGATCTGGTCCTTCAGCAGCAGCTTGCGCTTTTTGAGCCGCGCGATCTGTAGCTGGTCGCCGCCGCCCGCGCCGGCGTTGGCGGAGCTTAACGCGTCGATCGCGGCGTCGAGATCGCGGTGTTCGATCTTGAGCGCCTGCAGCCGCTTGCGCATTTCCTCTTCGGTCACGCCAGATCTGTCCAAGCATTTGTGGGGCGGGGCTGTTTTCGGTTCGCCGCGCTTCGGTTCGTCGCATTTCTTCGCGCGGCTCATCGAACGGCGTTCGCGCATTACGGCAGATGTGGGACGATGACAATTCGCCCGCTGGCCAGCCGAGTCGGCAATCCGCCAGGTGGTGTCAGGCGATCGGGCGTGACCGCAAGGAGATGTCCATGGAGACTTCGCACGTCATCGCGCTGCAGACCAAGCATGCCGGTATCGACCGCTTGATCCAGCTTGAGCGCAACCGACCGCTGCCAGACGACGTCACGCTCCAGACGCTGAAGAAGCGCAAGCTGCGCCTCAAAGAAGAGATCGCGCGACTATAGCGTCCGTCTCGTTAGACACGAGCCTCGCCGTATTGTCGGCGGCCGCGCGTTTCCAAGCCGGTCGCTTTGGGATAAGCGGCTGAGCGATGCCCGACCAGTCCGCCGCCGCCGCCGCGCGCATGATCCTGACGCGGATGCACGACGTGATGGCGTCGCGCAGTCCGGTGCAGGCCAAGCTCAACACCGTGGTCGAGCTGATCGGCGCGGGCCTCGATAGCGAGGTTTGCTCGATCTACCTGCTGCGCGAGGGAATGCTAGAGCTGTTCGCCACGCGCGGGCTGGCGCAAGAAGCGGTGCACGTCACCCGGCTGGCGATCGGCGAGGGCCTGGTCGGCACGATCGCCGACGGCATCGAGACGCTCAATCTGGCCGAGGCGGCGGCGCATCCCGACTTCGCGTTCCGGCCCGAGACCGGCGAGGAGCGGTTCCACTCGTTCGCCGGCGTGCCGATTGTGCGGCGCGAACGCGCGATCGGCGTGCTGTCGGTCCAGCATGTCGACCCGCGCCGTTATGACGAGGTGGAGATCGAGGCGCTGCAGACGGTAGCGATGGTGCTGTCCGAACTGATCACCAACGCCGATCTAGTCGACGAGGAAAGCTATAACGCCGCCGCCGGGCAGACCGGGCCCGAGCTGCTGCGCGGCCTGACGCTGGTAAAGGGCTTGGCGGCGGGCGGCGCGGTCTATCACCAGCCGCGCATCACGATCGAGCACGTCGTGGCCGAAGATACCGAGGCCGAGCGCCAGCGCGTGTACCTCGCGTTCGACCGGATGCGCGAGCAGATCGAGCGGATGGCGAACCAGGCCGAGTTCGGCGTCGGCGGCGAGCACGAGGAGGTGCTCGAGACCTATCGCATGTTCGCCTATGACGAAGGCTGGTCGCGCCGGATCAACGAGGCGATCAGCTCGGGCCTGACGGCGGAAGCCGCGATCGAGCGCGTGCAGCAGCGCACCCGGATGCGGATGCGGCAGATCGACGATCCGCTGCTCGCCGATCGGATGCACGATCTCGAAGACCTGTCGAACCGGCTGCTGCGGATCGTGTCGGGCCAGCTCGGCACCGCCGCTACCATGGGGCTGAGGAACGACGCGATCCTGATCGCGCGCAACCTGGGGCCCGCCGAACTGCTCGAATACGATCGCCGGCGGCTGAAGGGCGTGATCCTTGAGGAAGGCTCGCTGACCAGCCACGTGGTGATCGTCGCGCGCGCGATGGGCGTGCCGGTGCTCGGCCGGGTGCGGGGCCTGCGCGGACACGTACGCGATGGCGACGCGCTGCTGCTCGACGCCGATCAGGGCGTGGTGACGGTGCGCGCGACGCCGGCGATGGAAGAGGCGTTCGACACCCGCTTCGCGCGCAACCGTGAGCGGCAGGCGGCGTTCGCCGCGCTCCGCGATGTCGAGCCGTTCACCCGCGATGGCACGCGCGTGATGCTGATGATCAACGCGGGGCTGCGCGACGATCTTCCAAATCTGGCGCTGACCGGCGCCGATGGCATCGGGCTGTTCCGCACAGAATTCCAATTTTTGGTCTCGGCGACGCTGCCCGCGCGCGAAAAGCAGACGCGGCTCTATCGCGAGGTGCTGGACGCGGCGGGCGATAAGCCCGTGGTGTTCCGCACCGTCGACATCGGCGGCGACAAGGCGCTGCCCTATCTGCGCCAGGAGGCGGGCAGCGGCGAGGAGAACCCGGCGATGGGCTGGCGCGCGCTGCGTGTCGCGCTCGAACGCGACGGGCTGTTGAAGGCGCAGGCGCGCGCGCTGCTCGAAGCGGCGGCTGGCCGCCGGCTCAACGTGATGTTTCCGATGGTGTGCGAGCCGTGGGAGTTCGACGCGGCGCGCGACGTGTTCGAGCGGCAGCTGACGTTTCTCAAGGGGCGCAAGAAGCCGCTGCCCGAGGCGATCCGCTATGGCGCGATGCTGGAAGTGCCCTCGCTCGCCGAGCAGCTCGACGTGCTCGCTCCCAAGCTGTCATTCCTGTCGATCGGCACCAATGACCTGACCCAGTTCTTTTTCGCCGCCGATCGCGCCAATCCCAAGCTTGCCGATCGCTACGACTGGCTGAGCCCCTCGGTGCTGCGGTTCTTGAAGCGGATCGTCGATGGCTGCGCGGGGCACGCGGTCGACATCACCGTCTGCGGCGAGATGGGCGGGCGCACGCTGGAAGCACTCGCGCTGCTGGGCATCGGCATCCACCGGCTGTCGATCACCCCGGCCGCGGTCGGCCCGATCAAGGAGATGGTGCGCAAGGTCGATCTGGCCGAGATCGGGGCGGCGATGCGCGGCTGGCTGCTCCATCCGCCGCGCGATTTGCGCGGCGAGTTGCGCCAATGGGCGCAGTTTCGCGGCGTGACCGTTGAATAGCGCGATGTGTCGGGAATGACGCCAAGGCGATCGCGCGATTGACATTCGTGCGTAGCGACTGTTGTCTGCCCGCGGGTGAGACACAACTAGAAACGTCGATTGAATGGCCGATCGGGTGGATGTCGATACAGCTGGCGCGCCGACGGGGGTCGGGGCGCGTCTGCGGCGCGCGCGCGAGGACAAGGGGTTGTCGCTCGCCGACGTGGCGGCGCGCACGCGCGTGTCCGAACGGCATCTGGGCGCGATCGAGCATGGCCGGTTCGGCGACTTCGCCAGCCGGACTTATGCGATCGGCTTCGCCCGCGCATTCGCCCGCCATGTCGGCCTCGACGAAACGGCCGTCGCCGACGAGGTTCGCGCCGAAGTGGATCGCTTCACCGCCACTGAACGGCCGCGCCCGGTCACGTTCGATCCGGGTGATCTGACGCGCGTGCCGAGCCGTGGCCTTGCCTGGACCGCCGCGCTGCTCGCGCTCGCCGTCGCGATCGGGGTGTTCGTCTGGTGGCGCAGCTATTACGATCCGGCCGCCCCGCTGGCCGATATCAGCCAGCTCGCCAGCGATCCGGCGGTCGCCGCGTCACCTTCCGCGCGCGTCGTTTCGACGGCCGCGCCGACGCCCGATACATCGGGTCCGGTCGTGTTCACCGCGACGCAGCCCGCGCTGTGGGTGAAGTTCTACGACGCGGCAGGCAAGCAGCTGATGCAGAAGCAGATGGCGCAGGGCGAAAGCTATACGGTTCCCGCCGATGCCACGGGTCCCAAGCTTTGGACCGGCCGGGCCGACGCGCTGCAGATCACCATCGGCGGCAAGCCCGTCGCGCCGATCACCACGAAGCCGGGCAAGGTCAAGGACGTGCCGGTCGACGCGACGTCGCTGTTGCGGCGCGCGGCTCCTGCGATGCCTGGTGCGCCTCCGGTCGCGATGTCAGGCGCGCCTCCTGCGTCCGCCACGACCACATCGACGCCGCCGCTCTGACCCAGGGCGCAATCCACCGCTTTCGCCTGGGGAGTGGCTCGACAGGACGCGCGCCAAGCGGGCAAGGATCGGCTTTGATGGCGCAAGAGGACTTGAGCGTGGACCCAAGACGATCGCGGACCGGCAACAGGCACGTCGGCCGGTTGGCGTTAACCGGGCTGCTTGCGGCGTCGGTATCGGCGCTGGGGATCGCGCCCGTTGCGGCGCAAGACACGTCGCCCGATGCGCGCGTCCGCCGGCTCGAGGCGCAGGTGCGCGCGTTGCAGCGCAAGGTGTTCCCGGGCGGCGGCCAGACCTTCGAGCCCGAGATCACGCCGCCCGCCGCGACCGCGCCGCCGGTCGGCCCGGCGACCACCACAGCGATGACCGACGTGCTGACGCGGATGGACGCGATCGAGGCGCAGCTTGCGCGCGTCACCGCGCAGAACGAGCAGAACACCAACGCGATCGCGCAGATCCAGGCACGGCTTGGGCCTGCGAACGCCGCTTCGCCCGATGCCGGCTCTCAAAACAACGGTTCTCCGAGTGCCAGCCCCGCCGGCTCGCCTCCGCCAGGCGATGGCGCGCCGGGCGCCGACACGCAGGCCCCCGACGCTGCGCCCGCGACGTCCGGGCGCGGTCCGGCGGCATCGCCATCGGGCCCAAGCGCCGATCGCATCACGGCGGTGCGCGCGATCGAGCGGCCGCGCAGCGACGATGCGGGCGACGACGAATACAGCTACGGCTATCGCCTGTGGGACGCGAAGTTTTTCCCCGAGGCCGAGCAGCAGTTGCGGCTCTACCTGCAGAAGTATCCCAAACATCCGCGCGTCAGCTTCGCGCGCAACCTGCTCGGCCGCGCCTATCTCGACGATGGCGATCCGCGCGAGGCGGCGAAGTGGTTCCTGCAGAACTATCAGGCCGACAAGACCGGCGCGCGCGCGCCCGACAGCCTGCTCTATCTCGCGCGTTCGATGAAACAGGCGGGCGATAGCAAGCGCGCCTGCGTCGCGCTGGGCGAATTCGGCTCGAGCTACAGCGCGGAAGCCGCGGGCCGGCTCAAGGGTGATTATGACGATACCCGCCGGGGCCTCGCCTGCAAGTAGCCGTGTGATCGAAAGTCCGCTGATCGATCGCTACGCGGCGGGGCTGGCGCGGCTCTGGCCCGAACGGCGCGATGGTGACAGGCTGGGCCTCGCCGTCTCGGGTGGTCCCGACAGCACCGCGCTGCTGCTGCTCGCGCACGCCGCGCTGCCGCACGCGATTGAGGTCGCGACCGTCGACCACCGGCTTCGCCCCGAAAGCGCCGCCGAAACCGATCAGGTCCGCGCGTTGTGCGAGCGTCTTGGCGTCCCCCACGCGACGCTCGGCGTCGACGTGCCGGCGGGAAACGTGCAGGCGCAGGCGCGGCGCGCTCGCTATGCGGCGCTGGCGGGCTGGCTCGCCGAGCGCGGGCTTGCGGCGCTGGCGACCGGGCACCATGCCGACGATCAGGCCGAGACGCTGCTGCTCCGCCTGAACCGCGCGAGCGGGGTTGCGGGGCTCGCCGGAACGCGCGCGCGGGGCTTCGTTCCCGATACACGCTTTCCCCTGTTGCGACCGCTGCTCGATTGGCGGCGCGAGGAACTGGCGACGATCGTCGCGGCCGCCGGCGTCGCGGTCGCCAGCGATCCGTCGAACGATGATCCGCGCTATGATCGCGCGCGCATCCGCCGGGCACTGACCGACGCCGACTGGCTCGACGTGCCCGCGATCGCCGCGAGCGCCGCGCACCTCGCCGACGCCGACACCGCGCTCGATTGGGCCGCACGGCGCGAGTGGGACGAGCAGGTGCGCGAGACCGGCCTCGCCATCACCTACCGCCCCCGCGCCCCCCGAGCGGTGGCGCTGCGCGTGATCGCTCGGATCGTCGCGACGCTTGGCGAGCCCGAACCGCGCGGTGGCGCGGTGGCGACCGTGTTCGACGCGCTCGTCGCCGGCCGCCCCGCCTCGATCGGCGCGCTCGTCGCCCGACCGATGGCCGAAGGCTGGAGCTTCACCAAAGCGCCGAGGCGGGCGGGGCGGTGATGTTGGGAGTTCCATCGCGTACATGGTGCCGCGTCACTGGTGAAGCGTGTGTTACCAGCGGCCGGACCGCTTACGCCCATTAGATGACATGGCGCGCCCGGAATCTATCCGTGCTTGAAGCTCAATCAAACTAGACGCTGCCATCAGCGAACTGATTATAACCTGTCGGTTCTTTGAAGACACGCATAACGCCGGACGCTGAAGCACCCCAGGTCTGATACGTGTGCCTTCGATGTCTGCCAACAACAGCGCGCGCTGACCTAATACTTTTAGGCTCCCATCTACTATCGAAACGTATTCCTTTGGTCGTATTAAAAAAGAAAAATTTAGAAAAGTAGCTAACGTGAAAGCACCGTAGAATACGAATACAACCTCAACACCATATGCACGATAAAACATTGAGTTTTCCCACCCACGACCGAGCGAGGTGGAAATTACAACCGCGCTCATCATAAGGGGAGCCGCTGCCCCGAACAGGAGGGCTGAAATCGGTCGAGCAGCTGACAACACCTGCGGTGACTTCACTGAAAGGTCTTTCGCGTAACCAGTTAAGTGTAGCATCTTGCAAAGTCGACAACCTCTCAGCACTCATGCCGAATGGCGGTCGGACTTTAGCCCCGATGCGCGGAAATACCATACCCGGCGATGCAACCGCTTTCCACCAGTCTCGGTCATTTGTACCCCTGGCCTCGAGCCGGGTTCCCGCTATCCCCCGCGCAATAGGCGAGAAAGCGGGATCCCGGGTCAAGCCCGGGATGACGGTGTGGGGAGAGTGCAGGTCCCTGATCAGCGCGACCCGTTTGGGCGGACGGTACGATCGCGTCCTGGCGGTAGCGCGGCATCCGCCCCCTCCGTCAGGCGTTGCGCGGCTGCCACCTCCCCATTTATGCTTTGGCAAAAATGGGCAGGATCGAAAGTTACGCGTCGCGCCATCCGATCCTCCCCGTTTTCGCGCAGCGCAAACGGGGAGGTGGCGGCAGCGCCAGCGGCCGGCGGAGGGGTATCCCCTCAAGCGACCAGCGACGCCTCGATCGCGATCCGTATTGCTTCCGACGTGTGGCTGACTTCCATCTTTGTCAGCATGTTCGCGCGGTGGATTTCGACGGTGCGCGGGCTGATCGCCAGGCGTTCGCCGATCAGGCGGTTCGAGAGGCCGCTGGCGACGCCGTTCAGCACCTCGCGCTCGCGCCGGGTCAGCCGGTCGACCCGGCTGCGCGCAACCGCCTGGCGCAGCGCGGCCTTGCCGAAACGTTGCGAGCGATGCTCGGCGGCGGCGATCGCGGCGTCAAGTTCACCTTGCGCAAACGGCCATGCAAGATAGCCGATCGCGCCGTCGAGCACCGCATCGACGACGACTTGCGGCGCGGGCGCCTGCGCATAGGCGATCACCGGCAGCCATTCGCCCGAACGAGTCACATGCGCAAGCAAGGCGGGCAGCGTATCGCCGTCATCGTGCGCGAGGATCATGCCCGAGCGGGGCCAGCGCCGGATCAGTTCGGCCGGGTTTTCCAACGGCTCGACATGCACTTGCCCTGCGCTCAAGCAGTGCGAGATCGTCGCGCGACGGCGGAAGTCTTCATCGATCAGGCTGATCAGCAGGTCTTGTCTCATGGTTAATACGTAACATCGCAGGGCGCGGATAGTGCGCGGGGACGCAACCGTTCCGGATATATTCAAGCTGGCACGCGCCGACGCAGGAACGTGAGCCCCGATGTGGGCGAGCCCGTTGCGCTCCGTTGCCCTGCCGCGCATCGAACAAAACTTCGAGGTTCGGGAGCAAATCCGGGCGTCGATCGATCATATCGGCAATAGGTCAATAGCAAAAAGGGGCGATTTTTGCGCATATTGCATCTGGCGCTCGGGGGATGTTTGAAGGCCCCGCCGGTCAATTATGGCATCACCGCCGATACCGGCGGCCACATCGCCTATGTGCTGGACGCGGCGTTTGCTCAGGCGCAGCAGGCCGACGTCGATCACGTCACCATCGTCACGCGCGCGTTCGAGGAAGCACGGCTGCCCGCCGATCACGCGCTGGCATCGCAGGCGATCGCGGCGAAGATCAGCATAGATCGCGTGCCGACGGCGAACACGCGCTATCTCGAGAAGGAAGCGCTGGCGCAGGAACTACCGCGGTTCAGCGCGGCGTTCTGCGAGTACCTCGCGCGTCAGATCCGCCTGCCCGATGTGATCCATGCGCATTTCGCCGACGCGGCCGAGGTCGCCATCGCGGCGCGTCGCCGGTTCGGCATCCGGTTGGTCTACACCCCGCACGCGCTCGGCATCGACAAGCGGCGCAACGTCGCGCCGAACGACGCGCTGGGTGACACGCTGAGCGCGCGGATCGAGCAGGAACGCTGTGCGATCGCCTCCGCCGACGGTATCATCGTTTCGAGCCGCGACGAAGCCGATCGGCAGATCGGTGCCTATGGCGTACGCACCGGCGACCGGGTGCATCGCATTGCGCCCGGCGTGCCATGCCGTCCGCCGCAGGGTCGCGATAGCACGCTGGTCGATCGGCTCGAGCGCGGGCTCGACCGGCCCGAGCTGCCGATCGTGCTGGCGATCGCCCGACCGGTGCGCAAGAAGAACCTCGCCGCGTTGGTGCGCGCCTTCGCGACGACGCCGGCCTTGCGCGAGCGCGCGAATCTTGTGATCCTGGCGGGCCAGCGCGGCGGCGCGTCCTGCTGCGAACTGGGTGAGGAAGAGCAGGCCGTCGTCACCGGGCTGTATGACCAGATCGCCACACACGGCCTTGCCGGCCACGTCGCCATGCCCGAACGCCACGATGCGGCC
This sequence comes from uncultured Novosphingobium sp., assembly GCA_964242815.1. Classification (GTDB taxonomy): domain Bacteria; phylum Pseudomonadota; class Alphaproteobacteria; order Sphingomonadales; family Sphingomonadaceae; genus Novosphingobium. The sequence goes on along the minus strand of CAXSZV010000001.1, from coordinate 161,505 downwards.
GATGTCACCGCGCTCTATGCCCGCGCGGCGGCGGGCGGCGTGTTCGTCAACCCGGCGCTGCACGAACCGTTCGGCCTGACGCTGATCGAGGCGGCGGCGGCAGGCGTGCCGGTGGTCGCGACGCGCAACGGCGGCCCGCAGGAGATCGTGCCGACGATCGGCCACGGCGTGCTGATCGATCCGCTGGACGATGCGGCGATCGGCGCGGCCTGTCTGCGCATCCTGACCGACCGCGAATTGCACGCGGCGTTGAGCGCGGCGGGCACCGCCAACGTCGGCCGTTACGACTGGACGCGCTATGCGCAGGAATCATGCGCGGTCTATCGATCGATCGCGCGCTGGGCTCAGCCGCGTCCCGCGCTGCTCGCCTGCGATATCGACAACACGCTGACCGGGTGCCGGCGATCCGCGCGCACGTTCGCGCGCTGGCATGAGCGGACGGGGATGCCGTTCATCATCGCGACCGGCCGCTCGTTCGACGATGCGAGCGCCGTCCTGCGACAGTGGGAGCTGCCCGAGCCCGACGCCTATGTCGTCGATGTGGGCACGCGGATCATGCGGCGCGCCGCGACCGGACGCTGGTCGGAGTGCGCGGACTACGCGGCGCGGCTCGATCGGGCGTGGGACCGGCCGGCGATCGTCGCGGCGCTGCGGCCGCTCGCGATCATACCCCAGCCCGCGAGCACCGAAGGCCCGCACAAGATCAGTTTCTTCGGCGGGCTGGGAGAGGTGACGCGAATTCGCCAGGAACTGGCGGAGGCCGGGCTCTCCGCGCGCGTGATCCTGTCGCACGGGCGGCTGATCGACGTCATCGCGCCCTCGGGGGGCAAGGCTGCAGCGATCGCCGCCTATGCGGCGTCGATCGGCCTGTCGCGCGAACAGTGCATCGCCGCCGGCGACAGCGGCAACGATGCCGATATGCTCGATGCCTGCGGCGATGCGATCGTGGTCGGCAACGCGGATGACGAGCTTGCCGGGCTCGCGCCGCGACCGGGGCTCTATCGTGCGCGCCTGCATCACGCGGCGGGAGTGCTCGAGGGACTGGCGCGGGTCGGACTGATCCTGCCGGTGACGCCGACCCGCGCCCCGACGAACCCGGATCCGGCGGACGCGGCGATAAACAGTGCGGTCGCCGCGTGAAGCGGCCGTTCGGCTATTTCGTCCACCATCAGGGACGCGGACATGCCGAGCGCTGCGCCGCGATCGCCAACGCGCTGCCCGTCGACCGTCCGCTGACAATCTTCTGCGCGCGCGACGATATCTTCCCGGCGCTGCCGATGCACGCGAGCATAGTGCGCATCCCATCGCTGTTCGAGCCGACCGGCGCTGAAGCAGCCGGCATGGATCATGTCGCGACGCCGGCGACGCTGCACTGCGCGCCGCTCGGCTGGCCGGGCATTCGCCGCGCGATGGCGACGATCGCCCGATGGTTCGATGCGGCCGACCCGGCGCTGATGATCTGCGACGTTTCGGCCGAGATCGCGCAGCTGGCGCGCATCTGCAGCGTGCCGCACGTCAAGGTGTTGCAGCACGGGAACCGCGGCGATGCCGGGCATCGCGCGGCTTATGATGGCGCGGCGGGCCTCCTTGCGCCGTTCGATGCCGCGCTCGCGCAGCCCGAATGGAACGTGGAGATGCGCGCCAAGACCTGCTTTGCCGGTGGCCTCGGCGTCGATACGCGCGTGCCCGAGCGCGAGGCGGCGCGGCGGCGGATCGGCGTCGGCGCGGGCGAGCAGTTGGTCGTCGTGATGTCGGGCGGCGGCGGCGGCGGCTTCACCCAGGCGCCCTTGGCCGTCGGCGCGCGCGCGACGCCGACGAGGCGCTGGATCACGATCGGGCCGGTGCCGCGCGATTGGCATGCGACCGAGCCCGGCAATGTCGAGCATCGGGGCTGGGTGGACAACGCGGCCGATTACGTCGCCGCCGCAGACCTCGTCATCGCATCGACCGGCAACACCACCTGTCAGCAAATTCTCGCCGCCGGACGGCCGTGGCTGGCGATCCCCGAGTGGCGCTATTTCGACGAGCAGCATCGCAAGGCCGAGGCGCTCGGTGCGGCGGGCGTCGCCTGCGTGCGGCCGCATCCGCCGTCGTCGGCCGACGCCTGGCTCAGCGCGATCGAACAGGCGTTCGCGCAGCACGACGCGGATCGCCAGCGCGCGATGATCGCCGAGACCCCGGCGCGCGATGTGGTGCAGTGGCTGGAGTCGCTGGCGGACGAACTCTGGTCATGCGATCCCGGACCTGAAAGCGAATCGGCGAGTGAACCCGAGACTGCTCGGCGCGTTGACGATCGAGGCGCCGCTACGCGCGTGCCGGGGAATTGATCAGACCATGCAGACACCATCGCCGACCGTTCCGACGGACGCTTCGCCGCGCAGGCCGACGGTCTCGGTCGTCACGCTCGCGCACGGTCGCGCCGATCATCTGACCAACGTGGTGCGCGGGCTGGCGCAGCAGACGACGCCGCCCGACGAGCTGATCATCGCGGTGATGCAGGGCGAAGCCTACGCGATTGCTGCGACGCCGTTTCCCGTGCGTCAGATCATGCTCGGATCGCGCGAACTCGCGCTGGCGGCGGCGCGCAACGCGGCGGCGGCAGCGGCGGCGGGCGATGTGCTGATCTTCCTCGACATCGATTGCATTCCGACCCCGGCGCTGATCGCCGACTATATCGAACACTTGGCGAGCTTCGACGGGCTGTTGATGGGCGAGGTGTTGTATCTTCCCGGCGGCGCGACGGATGGCGCGACTGGCGACCAAACCGCCGGCGACTGGCGCTTCGATGACTTCGCGCGCGTCGCGGTCCAGCATTCCGACCGGGGCGGACCGCCGGCACAGGGCATCGAGATCTGCACCGACTATCGCTGCTTCTGGTCGCTGAACTTCGCGATGCGGCGCGCGACGTTCGTGGCGACCGGCGGCTTCGACGAGGGCTATGTCGGCTATGGCGGCGAAGATACCGATTTCGGCAAGGCGCTGTTCGGCGCGGGCATCCCGGTCGCATGGATGAAGGGCGGGCTCGCCTATCATCAGTATCATCCGCATCATATGCCGCCGGTGCATCACCTCGACAGCGTGATTCGCAACGCCGAACGGTTCGAGGCGAAGTGGGGCTATCGCACGATGGGCCACTGGCTCTATGCGTTCCGTCTGATGGGCCTGATCGACGACAGTCCCGGACAACCGGTCCGCGTGCTGCGCCGGCCCGACCCGCGCGATTTCGCACTGACCCAGCAGCAGAGCGATCGGCCCTTCGCCAGCACCGCGCTGGTGATCCGGTATCTTGAGGCGGCGGCGGCGGAAGGACGCGACGCGGCTTGAGGATCGCGCTGCTCGCCCATGTCCGGCATCCGATCGCGCAGCCGTTCCTGGGCGGGATGGAGGCGCACAGCTGGTATCTGGCGGCGGGCTTACAGGCGCGCGGGCACGAAGTCGTGCTGTTCGCCAGCGGTGACAGCGACGCGTCGTTCGCCATCGATCCGGTGATCGACGAGCATTACGAACGGCTATTCCCGTGGCACGAGCATCGCGGCTCGCCGCCGCTGATCGCCTATCTCGATGCGGCGTACGATGCCGCGTGCGACCGCATCGGCGCGGGCGGCTTTGACGTGCTCCACAACAACAGCCTGCATCGCTTTCCGCTCGAGCCGCGCCGGACCGCGATCGTGCCGACGGTGACGACGCTGCACGTGCCGCCGTTCGACGCGTTGCGCTGGTCCGTGATGGCGAGCATCGCACCCGGGCATCGGCTGACGGTGCCCTCGCGCAAGCAGTTGAGCGCCTGGTGGCCCGATGGCGCGCCAGCGGAAGCCGCGGTGCTGCACAACGGCATCGCGCTCGCCGCCTGGCCGTTCTCGCCGACCGGCGATGGCGGCGCGGTATGGAGCGGGCGGATCACGCCCAACAAGGGGCCTCACTTGGCCGCCGCCGCGGCGATCCGCGCGGGCGTGCCGCTGACGCTGTTCGGCGCGATCGAGGATCCCGATTATTGGGACGGCTGGGTCGCGCCGCTGCTCGGCGCTGGCGTGCGGTACGGCGGTCATCTCGATGGACCGGCGCTCGCGGCGGAGCTCGGCCGCGCGTCGGCGTTCCTGTTCACGCCGTGCTGGGACGAGCCGTTCGGCCTCGTCGCGGTCGAGGCGATGGCCTGCGGATTGCCGGTGGCGGCGATCGCCATGGGCGCGGCGGACGAAGTCGTGGGCGAGGCGGGATGCGTCGCGCCGCCGGGCGATGTCGACGCGCTGGCGCGCGCGATCGACGGCGCGCTGGCGATCCCCCGCGCGGTGCCGCGCGCGCGCGTCGAGCGGCTGTTCACCGCCGACCGCTGGCTCGATCGCTGCGAGGCGCTCTATGCGTCGGCGCGCGAAAGCCGCGCGCTGGCGGTCGCGTGATCTGGCTCTAGCCTTCGCGCACCACGCAGCGGAAGCCGATGTGGCCGGTCGAGGTGTCCACCGTTTCGGGATGGCGTGCGGCGGGGCGATAGCGGCGGCAGTAATTTTCGGCGCAGAGGTGCGAGCCGCCTTTGAGCACCTTGCGCTCGCTTGCCGCGCCGGTGTGGCCGGCCGCGCAGCAGTCGCCGTTGTGCTTTGTCCGGCGGCGCTTCGATGGGTGGCTTGGGGGATCGTAGGCGTCGCTGGTCCATTCCCAGACGTTGCCGATCATGTCGTAGAGGCCATAGCCGTTGGGCGGAAAGGCGCGCACCGGGGACGTGCGCTCCCACCCGTCGAGCATCTGGTTGGCGAACGGGAACAGCCCCTGCCAGGTGTTCGCCAGCATCGCGCCGCCGGGCGCGAGCTCGCTGCCCCAGGCATAGTCCGCGCCGTCGAGGCCACCGCGCGCGGCGAACTCCCATTCGGCCTCGGTCGGCAGCGATTTGCCCGCCCAACGGGCATAGGCCTGCGCGTCGGCATAGGCGACGTGCACCACCGGGTGGTTGGCGAGATCGTCGAGCGTGCTGTCCGCGCCCAGCGGATGCCGCCAGTCCGCGCCGATGGTGAAGCGCCACCATTGCAGCGGATCGGTGAGGTCGACCGGCCCCTTCGTCTTGTGGAACACCGCCGATCCCGCGCGCGCTTGGTCCGCCGCCAAGCCGGGATAGAGCGCCGGATCGGGGGCGATCTCGGCCGTCGTGACATATCCGGTGGCGGCGACGAAGGCGGCGAACTGCGTGTTGGTGACCGGCGTCTCGTCGATCCAGAAGCCGCCGACGCGCCGCCGTCGGACCGGCGCTTCCTCGGGATAGAACCGGTCCGATCCCATCGCGAACACCCCGCCCGCGATGCGGCGCATGCCTGCGAGCGACAGCGTATCACGCGGTGTTGCGGGTGGGTTTGACAAGGTGATCATGAGCGAAGCGTCATGCGCTGGAGGCGGCGGCGAAGCAATCGAGACCGGACTATCACGCGACGAGTTTTGGGCTGGCGAATCGTTCTGAAAAGAACATAATGCGAACGTGATGACCGATTCCCCGAACGCCCAGCCAGCCCCGATCGCAGCCATCGGCATCGCGCGAACGGTCATGTGGCGTCCTGGCCCGACGAGCGAAGCCGTGCCGCATGGCGAAGTGTTCGCATCGTCGAAGGACGCGTGCGGATCGGCGGCGGCGCTGGCTTTCGCGCTCGATCGCGGGATGGCGGCCGACGAGCAGCGGCCGTGGTTATGGGTCCAGGACCGCGAGGCGCTGCGTCGTGGCGGCCGGCCTTATTGGCCCGGCCTGCCACGCGGCCTGCGCCACCGGTTGATCCACGTCGCCGCGCGCACGGCGCAGGATGCGCTGTTCGCGCTGGAAGAGGGATTGCGCTGTCGCGATCTCGCCTTCGTGATCGGCGAGATCACCGGCAATCCGCGCGCGCTGTCGATGACCGCATCGCGCCGGCTGAGCCTGGCGGTCGAGAGGCATGGCGTGCCGCTGTGGCTGGTGCGGCTCGACGCGGCGCGCGACCTCGCCGCCGCGCGGCAGCGCTGGCAGGTGCGCGCCGCGCCATCGCCGCCGCCGCGCTGGAACCCGCAAGCACCCGGGCAGGCGAGCTGGCAGGCCGAGCTGTTCCGCTCGCGCGCGCATCCGCCGGGCGAATGGGTTCTGCGCGCGGGCGATCGGTTGATGGTGGAGCCGGCGGTGCCCTCGGCGGATATGGCGACCCGGCGTAGTGCCTGATGCTCGCCCGCCGCATCCTCGCCATTTGGTGCCGCGATTTCCCAATCGACCATTGGCGGCTGCGGGCGCAGGTCGCGCGCGGTGATGGCGCCGATGCCGCGCCGCTCGCGCTGATCGCCGAAACCGCGCAAGGGCCCCGGATCGCCGCGACCAATGCGGCGGGGCTTGCCGTGGGCGCGGGCGCGGGGATGATGCTGGCCGATGCGCGCGCGTTGTATCCGGGATTCGCGGTCGCGCCGTCCGATCCGGCGGGCGATCTCGACTTGTTGGAGAAACTGGCGGTCTGGGCGCAGCGCTGGGGCCCGTGGAGCGCGATCGATCCCCCCGACGGACTGGTAATCGACGTGACCGGTGCGGCGCACTTGTGCGGCGGCGAGCCCGCGCTGCTCGCCGATGCGCGCGCGCGGTTTGCAGACCGAGGCTTCGCCGTGCGGCTGGCGATCGCGCCGACCGCGGGCGCCGCCTGGGCGCTGGCGCACTTCGGGGCGAAGGACGCGATCGTGGCGTCGGACGAGGACCCGGCCACGCGGCTGGGCGACTTGCCCGTCGCCGCGTTGCGGCTCGACGACGATACCGTGCTGCTGCTCCGGCGGCTGGGGCTGAAACGGCTCGCGGACTTGCATGGCGTCGCGCGCGATAATCTGCTGCGCCGGTTCCGCACGCGCAGCGCGCCCACCGCCAATCCGCTGATCCGGCTCGATCAGTTGACCGGCCGCGTGCCCGAGCCGCTGCTGCCGGTGCTGGCCAGGCAAGCGCCGCTGACGCAGCGCCGGCTGATGGAGCCGATCCGCCATCGCGACCTGCTCGATCGCGTGATCGCCGACCTTTCCGCCGACATGGCGCGTATGCTGGAGGGGCAGGGCGAAGGCGCGCGCCGGCTCGAGCTCGGCATGTGGCGCGTCGATGGCGAGGTGATCGTCCGCCGTCTGGAGCTTGCCGCCGCCAGCCGCGAGGCAGCGCATATCGCCAGGCTGTTCGGCGCCAAGCTCGACGATGTCGACGCGGGCTTCGGCATCGAGCTGGTGCGGCTGCGCGCTTCGTGGACCGAACCGCTGCGACTCAGCCAGGCCGATCTCGATGCCTCGGCGGAAACTCACGGCACCAGCCTTGCCGCATGCATCGACCGCCTGACCGTGCGCCTCGGCGCGAACGCGGTGCGGCGGCCGGTGCCGCACGCGAGCCATCTGCCCGAACGAGCGCAGCGCTGGCGGCCGCCGCTGGACCCCGCTCCGGCAAGCCAGGATGGCTTGGAATTACACGCCCGGCCGCTGAAGTTGCTCGATCGCGCCGAGCCGATCGCGGTGATCTACGAGACGCCGGACGGCCTGCCGCGCCGGTTTCGCTGGCGCGGCGCGGTGCACGAGGTCGCGCGCGCCGAAGGGCCCGAGCGGCTCGCGCCCGAATGGTGGAGGCAACGATCGACGACGCGGTTGCGCGACTACTATCGGATCGAGGACGACGAAGGCCGACGATACTGGATCTATCGCGACGGCCTGATCGGCGACGGGCGCGGCGGCACGCCCGAATGGTTTTTACAGGGGTTGTGCGGGTGAGGTTAAACGCTTCTTTCCCCTCCCGCCTGCGGGAGGGGTCGGGGATGGGCTCTCTTGATCCTGTTCTGCGCCTGGATCGACCCACCCCCCAACCCCTCCCGCAAGCGGGAGGGGAGCAGTGAGGACAGCCCTTCCCCTATATACCCTTCAGATCGTCTGTTGCGACAGCATCGCGTCGGCGGTCAGCGCGTCGTTCACCGCCTGCGCGGTCTCCGCCTCGACATCGTGCCCTTCTAGGAACGCGCGCAGATCGTCGATCAGCCGCTGCGGCTGCGTGCCGAACACGCCATGCGGCTCGCCCGGATATTCGAGCAGCTGCGCGTGCGGAACCGCCTTGGCCACCGCGCGCGCCGTGGCGTCGATCGGCACGGTCTTGTCGCCGGTGCCGTGGATCACCAGCGTCGGCATGGTGAAGCTTGCGAGATCAGGGCGGAAATCGGTGGTGGCGAACGCCTTGGCCGCGAGCAGCGTCGGGCGCAGCCCCGCCTGCATCGCCATCGCCCACGACGCGTCGATCACCTCGGGGCTGACCGGCCGTTCGAGGAAGCCGACGCCGTAGAAATCCTTGAGGAAGCCGTGAAGGAAATGCGCGCGATCGTCGATCAGGCCTTGCGTGATCTTATCGAAGGTCTCCTGCGGCACGCCTTCGGGATTGTCGTCGGTCTTGAGCATGTACGGCACGACCGAGCTGATCAGCGCGGCGTGCGTCACGCCTCCCGTTGCACCTGCATTTCCGCCATGGCGCGACAGATAGCGCGCGACCTCGCCGCCGCCCATCGAGAAGCCGACCAGCGCGACCGGTTCGCCGCCCGCGCATCGTTCGATCACTACCGCCAGATCGTCGGCGAAGGTATCGTAATCATATCCGTCGGACGGCTGGTCGGATCGCCCGAACCCGCGCCGGTCGTAGGCGATCGCCTTGAAGCCCGCGTTGGCGAGCGCGTTGCTGATCGGATCCCAGCTCGCGCCCGATAGCGGCCAGCCGTGGATCAGCACGACGGGGCGGCCATGGCCCCATGTCTTGACGTAGAGTTGCGTCCCGTCGCGGGTTTCGATCATCGGCATGGCAAGTCTCCTTCGCGATGAAAATGTCGGGAACGGGACAGAGTTCCCTTTTAGGGGCTGGCGAAAATATAGGAACATAGTAAGAACTCTTGTAGAATCGCGCGATGCCTGACGCTCCTCTCACACCGGATCGCCGCCGCACGGTGATCGATCCGGACACGCTCGACCCGCCGCCGCGCGCGCCGTTCGTCGAGCTTAGCCTGGCGAGCTGCTTCTCGTTCCTGCGCGGCGCGTCCGATGCGGTCGACCTGGTGATGACCGCGCGCAACCTCGGCTACGACGCGATCGGCATCGCCGACGTGAACTCGATGGCCGGCGTGGTGCGCGTGCATACCGAGGCGACGACGCTGAAGCTCAAGCCGGTGATCGGCTGCCGGATCGAGACCACCGAGGGCTTGGCGTTCCTGGCCTACCCGATCGACCGCGCCGCCTACGGCCGCTTGTGCCGGCTGATCTCGACGGGTCGGATGGCGACACCCGAAGGCGCGTGGCAGCAGAAAGGGGTCTGCCAGATCACGCTGGCGATGCTGGCGGCGCAGGCGGAGGGGGTGCAGCTGGTGCTGGTCCCGCCGAGCGATCTGGAGTGTGAGTTCGACATAGAGGCTGAGGTCGAGGGCAACGTGATTCCCCTCCCGCCTGCGGGAGGGGTCAGGGGTGGGCCGGAGCTTGGCGCGAGTTCGAGTGAAGAGCCCACCCCCGACCCCTCCCGCAAGCGGGAGGGGAGCAGTAAGGGCGGCCCACAACAGCGACAGGACAACGTCGTACCGATCTTCTTCCCCTCCGCTTCAGAGGAGGAGGGGGGCGGTGTCTTGCCCCAGGCGCTGCGCCCGATGGAGAAGCACCACCCCCAGCCCCCTCCTCTGAAGAGGGGGTTATTGCGCGACTTCCTTCCTCACCTCACCGCCATTCTCCCCACCTTGCGCCATATCGCCGCGAGCTATCTCTATACCGGCGACGATATCGCGCGGATCAACGCACTCGATGCGCTGGCGCAGCGGCACGGCCTCGCCATCCTTGCGACCAACGAGGTGCTCTATGCGTCGCCCGACCGGCGACCATTGCAGGACGTGATGACCGCGATCCGGCACAAGACCACGGTCGCGCGCGCCGGGATGCTGCTGCATCCCAACGCCGAGCGGCACCTGAAGTCGCCCGAAGACATGGTGAAGCTGTTCGCCGCCTGGCCGCACGCGATCGCCGCTGCGCGCGATGTTGCCGACGCCTGCCGCTTCAACCTGAAGGAACTGGAGTACGAATACCCGGAGGACATCTATCCCGAGGGGCTCGACCCCCAGGCCTACCTTGAGCGGCTGACCTGGCAGGGGGCGACGCGCCGCTATCCGGACGGCGTGCCGCATGGCGTGCGCGAAACCTTGCTGCGCGAGCTGGAGCTCTATCGCAAGCTCGTACTCGCGCGTTATCTGCTGACGATCAAGGACATCGTCGATTTCGCGCGCAACCAAAGCCCGCCGATTTTGTGTCAGGGGCGTGGCTCGGCGGCCAATTCGGCGGTGTGCTATTGTCTAGAGATCACCTCGGTCGACCCCGCCAAGCACGCGCTGCTGTTCGACCGGTTCATTTCGGAAGAGCGCCGCGAGCCGCCCGATATCGACGTCGATTTCGAGCACGAGCGGCGCGAGGAGGTGATCCAGTATATCTACGATCGCTATGGCCGCACGCGCGCGGGGCTTTGCGCGACGGTGATTCACTATCGCCCGCGCATGGCGATCCGCGAGGTGGGCAAGGCGATGGGGCTCAGCGAGGACGTGACCGGCGCGCTGGCGCGCACCGTGTGGGGCGGCTGGGGCGGGGAGATCGGCGAGAAGCATGTCGCCGAAACGGGCATGGACGTGACCGATCCGCACTTGCGCCGCGTGCTCACGCTGGCCGCGCAGATGATCGGCATGCCGCGCCATCTGTCGCAGCACGTCGGCGGCTTCATCCTGACGCAGAACGATCTGACCGAGACGGTGCCGATCGGCAACGGCGCGATGCCCGATCGCAGCTTCATCGAATGGGACAAGGACGATATCGACGAGCTCCGCATCCTCAAGGTCGACGTGCTGGCGCTTGGCATGCTGACCTGCATCAGGAAGTGCCTCGATCTGCTGGGCGACCATCACGATCGCCACCTGACGCTCGCCACCGTCCCGCGTGAGGATCCCGCGACCTACGAGATGCTGCGCCGTGGCGATTCATTGGGCGTCTTCCAGGTGGAGAGCCGCGCGCAGATGAACATGCTGCCGCGGCTGCGTCCGCGTGAGTTCTATGACCTCGTGATCCAGGTGGCGATCGTGCGGCCGGGGCCGATCCAGGGCGACATGGTGCACCCCTACCTCAAGCGCCGGCGCGGCGCGGAACCCGTTACCATCCCATCGCCCGCGCCCGAGCACGGCCTTGCCGACGAGCTGTCGTCGATCCTCGCGCGGACGCTGGGCGTACCGATCTTCCAGGAACAGGCGATGAAGATCGCCTTGGACGCGGCCAAGTTCTCCTCGAAAGAAGCCAACCAGCTGCGCAAGGCGATGGCGACGTTCCGCTCGCGCGGGATGGTCGACGCGCTGCAGGACCGGATGGTCGAGCGTATGGTCGAGCGCGGCTACGACCGCGAGTTCTCGCAGCGCTGTTTTAACCAGATCAAGGGCTTCGGCGAATACGGCTTCCCCGAATCCCACGCGGCAAGCTTCGCGCACCTGGTCTACGTGTCGAGCTGGCTTAAGTGCCATTTCCCGGCGGCGTTCGGCTGCGCATTGTTGAACTCGCAGCCGATGGGCTTCTACGCGCCCGCGCAGATCGTGCGCGACGCGCGCGAGCATGGCGTGGCGGTGCTGCCGGTGGACGTGAACTTCTCGGATTGGGACTGCACGCTGGAGGATGTGGGGAATCTTGGCCCCCTCCCGCTTGCGGGAGGGGCTGGGGGTGGGCGGGGACTTGGCGCTGGTTCTGAGGAAGGACCCACCCCCAACCCCTCCCGCTCGCGGGAGGGGAGCAGTAAGGACAGCCCCTCCCGCAAGCGGGAGGGGGGAAGGAAGGGCAGCCCCTTGCGCTTGCGGGAGGAACTGAGCCATCCCTCCGGCCGCATCGACGCGCACATCGCATTGCGGCTGGGCCTGCGCCAGATCGATGGCTTTCCCGAAGCCGCCGCCGTCCAGCTTGCCACCGCGCGGCGCGACGGGCCATTCGCCGACGTCGCCGCCTTGCGCGAACGGGCGGGGCTCACCCCGGCGCTGATCGAGCGGCTGGCGGCGGGTGACGCGATGGGCTCGCTGGGACTGACCCGGCGGCAGGCGTTGTGGGACACGCGCAGCCTGATCGCCGCTCCCGACCTGCCGCTGTTCGCCGCCGCGCGCCAAAAAGATCCTGGCGCGCGCGATGAAGGCGCGGAAGCCGCCGCCACCCGGTTGCCGGCGATGCCGCTGTCCGAGGAAGTCGTCGCCGATTACCAGACGCAGCGCCTGTCGCTGAAGGCGCATCCGCTGGCGTTCCTGCGCGAGGGTCTCACCGACAGAGGCTTCGTGCGCGCGGCGGACTTGCGCGCGCGCAAGTTCCGCTCGACCGTGCAAGTGGCGGGCGTGGTGCTGATCCGCCAGCGCCCCGGCAGCGCCAAGGGCGTGTGTTTCATCACCATCGAGGACGAGACCGGCGTCGCCAACATCGTCGTCTGGCCGCATCTCAAGGAGAAGCACCGCCGCGTGGTGATGGGGTCGCGGCTGATGGAAGTGCGCGGCCGGGTGGAATACGACGACGAGGTTATCCACGTCATCGCCGCGCACATGCACGATGCGAGCCAGGATCTGCGCCGCCTGTCCGAGGACCTGCTGCCGACCACGATCGCGCGCGCCGATCACTGCAACAACCCACTGCCGGGCAAGTTCGGGCCGAAAGACGATCTGCGCAGCGGCAAGGACGATCCGTTCGCGCCGCGCGATGTCGAGTGGACCTCGCCTCCCGTCGGGAGCCACCCGCGCGATGTGCGGGTGATCCCCAAGTCCCGCGACTTTCACTGACATCCGCCCGGCTCAATGCGCGAGCCGCGTCGTCGCCAGGATCACGATGAACACGACGTAGAACCCGCTCATTCCGGCGAGCATGCGCCGGGATATCCAGCGATTGCGAAACGCGATGACCATGGTCAGCACGGCCAACGCCGTCATCAGCGCCGCAAGCAACAACGGCGGGCTCAGCATCCACGGGGTGAAAAACAGGCCCAGCGCGGTCGGGATCGTCGCCTGGATCATCATCGCGCCCGAAATGTTCGCCAGCGCCAGGCGATGTTTGCCCTGCCGAACCCAGATGATCGCGTTCATCGTCTCGGGCAGTTCGGTCGCGATCGGGCTGAGCAACAAGGCCAGCAGTTGCGGCGAAAGACCCAGGATCGGCCCCAGATGTTCGAGTTGCGCCACGAACAGCCGCGAGGCGGCGAAGATCACGACCAGCGCGATCCCGGTCTGGGTCGCCGCCATGCCCATGCTGGGGATCGCCGCGCCCGGCTGGAACTTCAGCGGATCGATCTCGCCTTCGTCATCGCCGGCCTCGCCCGTCATTTCGCGGCGGACATAAACGGCATAGGCGATCAGGAAGAGAATACCGAGCCAGGGCTTGATCGCGAAAAGCGTCAGGCCGAGCGCGATCTTGACGACGAAGATGACGAGGAACCACCCCTGATCACGGCTGAGGCGGAGAAATTCGTCGTGGATCGCCGCGGTCGCCGCAAATCGACGATCGGTCGCGATCAGGACGATGCCGACCGTCGCGTAGGCGAGCGTGGAGAGCGCGAGCGGTCCGCCCAGCGCCGCACCGACGCCCAGCTCCTTGGCGGCGGCCGTCCCACCGAAAGCGACCGCGACGAACGTCACCACGCTTTCGGGCAGCGCGGTGCCGAACGCCGCGAGCACCGACCCAGTCGCCTTCTGCCCCACCGCCAAGCGTCGGCCGAGCCATTCGACCCCGTTCACGAAATACTCGCACGACAGATAGATCACTACGGCCGAGCTGAGCAGCAGGGCAACGATCAGCCAAAGCGCCATCGCATGTTCTCGGGGGATCGAGCGCACATGAGCCGGCGCGCGTCCGACCCCGGGAACGCCCGCCAGTTCATGGTCTCGCCAAACCGATAGGCTCGTGCACGCCATGGCCGTGGCCAAGTCTGTTGACGTACACCCCGCTGAACGTGCGGGCGGCTACTCCCCAAGGAGGTGGGTGTTGCCTGCATCGGCAGCGCGGGTCAATCCCGGCGGTATTGCAGGCGGGCGCGGATCATGTCGCGCGGTCGACTTTGCCGGCTAAGCCGCCAGCTTGTCGTAGAGCAAGTTTTCGAAATGCTCGTCCAGGACCTCGTTGTTGAAGTCCGAGCTGACTTTGTCGATCGCGCTTGCGCGCACGTCGTCGAGATCGTCGAGATGATCGATGATATGCGTAAGCACCTTCGCTATGCCATCGCTGTCGCGTTCATCGACCAGGAACCCGTTTTTCCCATGCTCGATCAACTCGGGTATGCCGCTATGGCGCGTCGCCACGACGATGACGCCCGAGGCCATGGCTTCCATCAACGCTACGGGAATGCCTTCCATGTCACCGTCTTTTGAAACGACCGACGGGAGGAGAAAGACGTCCGCGCTTCGGATAAGCTCCAAGGCTTCCCCGTGTGGACGTGATCCAAGAAAAGAAGCCGAAACTTCCAAGCGATCCGATAGACCTTCAAGATCCACACGCAGCGGACCATCGCCCACTATCCGGTAGTCGATTGCCCGACCTGCCTTGTGTATGCCTTCGATCGCGTATTCCACCCCCTTCTTCTCGACCAGGCGCGCGACACTTACGACCTTGAGCGGACCTCGCGATCGCTCGCGCCGCTGATGCTTCAGCGTCGCCACGTCTACACCGATGTGGACAACCGAAACCTTTTCCCGATCCGCTCCCCACTCCAACAGGCGCTGCTCCCACAACTGGCTGATGGGCATCTGGAGTTCCGTGGTACGCAGCAGCTCGGCATAGCTCGTGCGGTACTTCTTGATCTCTGTATATCGACTGATATCGAAGCCATGGAATATGGTGACGATCTTCCCACGTATCAGGCCCGTCTTGCGCAAACACATCGCGCGAACCCCTGCCGGGCCGAAGTGACAGATGATGTAATCGAACCTGTCCGCAACTTCGCTGGTCGCCACGACATCAAGAATTGATGTATAACGCAAGTCTTGTAACGCGTGCGTACAAACGCGCAGCATCGCCATCTTGTTCTTCGAAAATGGAAACTTCAGTGTGATGGCTAACGCTCGTCGCAGGGCGCGATATTTACTGCTCGAGCGGAACAGTCTGATGGGAATTGCGTCAGGTAGGGGGCCCGGCAGCGCCTTATCATAGTGGCCCGTCAGTACGGTGACAGAATGCCCGCGCTCGTGCATGGCTTTGATCTGTCGCGAAACGAACGTTTCGGACAATACCGGATATCTCGGCAAGAAGAACGCCAACTTCATATCATACCGCCCATCCGCGCATTGGAGGAGAGCGTTCTGAATAAGGGCTAAGTAACCGGCGATCTTATCTTAGATAAATAACTTGTGATAATACAATGAAACGTCCCGAACTGCGACTGACTTCAGTAACTGTATGAGGCTGCTTGCCAAAAGTTACGTTGGTGGGTTGAATTTAGACGAACGCAGAACACCAGACGGACCCGCGATTTTTCGTTAGTTTGGTGCCAATGCGGATGCGGCAGTTTCGCCGGCGCTGCCGCGCGCAACCGTCATCGATGACCTTGCGAAATGGTCCGGCGTCAGGATAGCGATCGCTTGAACGCCACGCACTGCCACCCCTGGCGCAAAAGCTGGTGACCCCTACGGGAATCGAACCCGTGTTTCAGCCGTGAGAGGGCCGCGTCCTAACCGCTAGACGAAGGGGCCATCACAGCGCGCGCCTTGGTGACCCCAACGGGAATCGAACCCGTGTTTCAGCCGTGAAAGGGCCGCGTCCTAACCGCTAGACGATGGGGCCATCATAGCGCGCGCCGATGGCAGGTGCGCGCAGATAGGCAAGCGGCGACGGGGGGTCAAGTCCAGGTGGCCCGGCCGAGTGATCCGCGACGTCTTGCGGCCGCCCGGGCGGCGGCTCAATCGGCCCAGGCGGCGTCCTCGATATGAAGCTCGGCCTGCGGGCGGCTCCCCCAGTCGTCGATTTTGGGTCGGCCCGCGAGCCACAGGCGGCGTTCGGGAAAGCCGTGCAGCAACGCCTGACCCATGTCGCTGTCCGCCGCGCGAAAGGCGATGCATTTGATCCGCGCGCCATCCGCGCCGGCGACGATCAGGCGGACGTGATCCGCGCCGACCAGATCGGCCTTGATCCGCCGCACCGGCCCGATCGCGACGCGCGGGGCGGGCCAGCCGTTGCCATAGGGGCCAGCGCCGTCAAGGAGAGTCACCAGGTCGGGATTGAGCCCGCCGGGCGCGAGCGCGAGATCGAGCAGCAGCGCGCGTCTGCCCCCGGCCGCGGCGACCTCCGCGCCCAGCCGCGCGTCGAGCCAGTCCGCCAGCGGCGCGACCTGGTGCGGCGCGATCGTCAGCCCCGCCGCCATCGCATGGCCGCCGCCGCCGATCAGCAGCCCGGCTTCGCGCGCGGCGATGATCGCCGCGCCTAGATCGATCCCCGCGATCGAACGGCCGGAGCCTTTGCCGTGAGCGGTGGCGCCCACGTTTGCATCGCCGCCCGCATCGCCATCCGCATCGTCGCCCAGCGCGATGACCAGCACCGGCTTGCCGACCTTTTCCTTGATCCGCCCCGCGACGATGCCGATCACGCCCGGGTGCCAGCCGCGCCCCGCAAGCACCAGTACCGCGCGGTTGTGCTGCGCGACGACCTGCGCCTCGGCCGCCTCCTGCACCTCCGCCTCGATCGCACGGCGCTCTTCGTTGAGCTGCGACAGTTGCCCGGCGATCACGCGCGCCTCGTCCGGGTCCTGCGTGATCAGCAGCCGCACGCCGAGGCTCGCCTCACCCACGCGGCCGCCGGCGTTGATGCGCGGGCCGAGCGCGAATCCCAGATCGTGGCACAGGGGCGCGCGGTTCAACCGGCTGACGTCGATCAGCGCGGCCATGCCGATGTTCTCGCGCCGCGCCATGACCTTGAGCCCCTGCGCCACCAGCGCGCGGTTGAGGCCGGTGATCTGCGCGACGTCCGCGACGGTGCCGAGCGCGACGAGATCGAGCAGGCCCATCAGATCGGGCTCGGCGCGCCCATGCGCCTGGTCGAAGTATCCGCGCAGGCGCAGCGTGCGCACCGTCGCGATCGCGAGCAGGAACGCCACGCCGACCGCCGCGAGGTGACCGTGCGCCGCGCCGATCGTGCTTTCGTCGAGCCGGTTGGGGTTGACCAGCGCGGCGGCGCGCGGAAGCTGCGCCGCGCACTTGTGATGATCGACCACGATCACGTCGGCCCCCGCGTCGGCCGCCATGGCCAGCGCATCGTGCGCCATCGCGCCGCAATCGACCGTGACGATCAGGCTGCTGCCCTCCTGCGCCAGCCGCACCAGCGCTTCGCCCGACGGGCCGTACCCTTCGAGCAGGCGATCGGGGATATAGTACCGCACGCCGGTGCCGATCGGCCGGCCGAGCATCGCCAGCAGCCGGATGATCAGCGCCGCGCTGGTCGCGCCGTCGACGTCGTAATCGCCGAACACCGCGACCGTCTCGCCGGTCAGCACCGCCTGCGCCAGGCGTTCGGCTGCCGAGTCCATATCGCGAAACTCGGACGGATCGGGCAGGAACGCGCGCAGCGACGGCTGGCGATGCCGGTCGAGCTCGGCCGGCGCGACGCCGCGCGACAGGAGAAGCTGCGCGACGATATCGACGCTCGCGGCCGTCTGTGGCCAGTCACCATCATCGGCGCCGAGTGCCATGTTGCCGCCGCGCCAGTGCCACGGCCTGCCCGACAGCGACGCCTCGACGCCGCAAACCGAAGAGAAACGCGCCACCATGCCGCGAGAGTAAGCACGATAGTGGGCTTTGTCCGCCATCGGCGCTATGCCGAACCGGGTTTTCCCCATGTTTGCGAGAGAGATACGTGTCGCAAAGCGCCAGACCAGGAGCGATGCCCGACCTCGCGATCGTATGGCACAGCCGCACCGGCGCGGCGCGGGCGATGGCGATGGCCGCGCTCGACGGCGCGGGTGACGCCGCACTGGCGCTGACCGCCGAGGATGTAACCATCGCGCAGCTGCTCGACGCGCGCGGATATCTGTTCGTCTGCCCCGAGAACCTTGGCGCGATGTCGGGGATGATGAAGGAGATGTTCGATCGCAGCTATTACCCGCTGCTTGGCCGGATCGAGGGCAGGGCCTATGCGACCGCTATCGCGGCGGGGTCGGACGGCAGCGGGGCGGGGCGGCAGATCGATCGCATCGCCACGGGCTGGCGCTTGCGACGCGTCGTGGAGCCGTTGATCGTCAATCTCGACGCGCAGTCGCCCGAGCGTATTCTCGCCGAAAAACGCGTGACCGCCGACGATGTCGCGCGCTGCCGCGAACTGGGCGCGGCGATGGCGGAGGCCTTGCGGCAGGGGATCTTCTGAACACCATGTCGATGCGATACCTTCTCGCGTGCGAGACTCGACGTAGGCGCGCGTCGATGCGACACCAATTGGGGGGTGTCAGACAACCAACGTGTGGACCGGAGTCGTCGAGAGGATCGTCCTGGATCAGCCATGCCTCAAGTCGGGGGTGTCGCTCCTGTTCGCCGCGGGCGGGCGTCCGTCGATCGATCAGATCGACGCGATCCTGCGCGTGGGCGACGATGGTCTGCCCGGCGCGAGGATCAGCCACGCGCCGCCCGCCGACGAAGGCTGGGTCGAGGTTCTGGCGAGCGGCCTGACGTTCGAGCTGCACGGCCTCTCGCCCGCCGCGCCGATGCCGGTGACGCCCGCCTCGCATAGCTTCGGTTTCGACGCGCAGCCGCCCCCGGGGCTCGAGGCGATCGCGCTGATCGCCGGATCGCACATCGCCGGCGGCAGCGCGATGATCCCGGTGGTGCGTACGATCACCGGGATCGCCGCGAACCTTGCCGTATCGCTGCCGATCGTCGCGGTCTGTTGGGAACCGGCGGACAGCTGGATGGAGCCGCGCTATTTCTCACGCGCGGTGATCGGCTGGCTGACCGGCGGACCGTTTCCGGTGCTCGGACTGACCGCGATCGTCGTCGACGATGACTTCGTGACCAGCGCGGGCCTCGCGTTTTTCGCAGGGCAAGAGATACGCGTCGCCATCCGGCCGGGCGAGTCGGTTGCCGATACGGTCAAGCTCGCCATCCGCGTGATCGACAACGTCGTCCGGCGCGGCGCGATCGTGCGCCGGACCGAGCTCGATGCGGCGTCGGGCACGTCGCTCATAGCCGAACCTTCGGCCGACGGCGCGTTGGTAACCGTTTGGCGCGGGCGCTGACCAAACCGGGCCCGCGCTTCGTTCCGCCGCGACCGCGCATCCCGTTTCGCGCGGTCAACCGGCCCGGCTTCGCGGGATACGATCCCGCCATGCAGCGGCATCACCTGCTGCCCCGGCAGCTGCTGACGTACCCCGCGCTGCATTGCCTGTTCGATGCGATCGGCTGCGAAACCATCGCCTATCATGATTTCCGCGCCAACGGCCTGCTGCTGCCTTGCGACGATGGCGCGGCGGCAAGGTTCGGCCTGCCGCTGCATCGCGGGCCGCACCGCTGCTATAACGCGATGGTGCTCGACCGCGTCGGCCGGATCGAGGCCGACTGGTCGCGCCGTTGCGGCGGTGAGCCGATCGCGGCGCGCGAGGAAGCGGTGATGCGCCTGCAGCTGCCCCAGCGCGCGCTGCGCCGCCGCCTGCTCGATCCGCGCCGGCGGCCGATCACGCTCAACCGCCGCCAGCTGACATCGCCCGCGCTCGACTTCACCGAACTCGATGCGATGGCCGACGCCTTGTGGGGCGCGGCCGACGCGGTGCAGGCGGACCTGTGCCGGCGATTGCGCGGCGCAGGCGATGCCGCCAGAGGGCGTGTGGACGCGACAGGGCTTTACCGTACCACCTCAGCGGGAGACACCACGCCATTGGCTGCGCTCAACACCGCGCGGACGCTGGCGGTGGCGATGTCCTCGTCGATGCCGACGCCCCAGATCGTGCGGCCGTCCCGGGTCGTGCATTCGACATAGGCGGCGGCGCGCGCGTCGGAGCCGGCGGTCATCGCATGTTCGGAATAGTCGCGGACTTCGAGCTTGACGCCAAAGGTCTGCGCGAGCGTGGTGACGACCGACGAGATCAGGCCGTTGCCCCGGCCCGACACCGACTGCGTTTGTCCCGCGACCGCGATCTCGCCGGCGAAGACGCGGCTGCCGTCGATCGCACGGGTCTCTTCGTAGTCTACCAGCTCGAAGCGCCGCGCGCCTTCAAGGTGGTAGACGCGGCGGAACACCTGCCAGATATCGTCCGCCTGCAATTCGCGCCCGAGCTCGTCGGCGAGCGATTGAACATGGCGCGAGAAGTCGGCCTGCATCCGCTTGGGCACTTTCAACCCCTGGTCCTGCTCGATCACCCAGGCGAAGCCGCCCTTGCCCGACTGCGAGTTGACCCGGATCACCGCTTCGTAGCTGCGCCCGAGATCGGCCGGATCGATCGGCAGATAGGGCACGGCCCAGAGCTGGTCGTTGCGCTGGCTCTGCGCCGCGAACCCCTTCTTGATCGCGTCCTGATGGCTGCCCGAAAACGCGGTGAACACCAGTTCGCCACCATAGGGATGCCGCGCCGCGACGGGAAGCTGGTTGCAGTATTCGACCGTGCGGATCACCTCGTCGATGTCCGAGAAGTCGAGCCCCGGCTCGATGCCCTGCGTGTAGAGGTTGAGGCCGACCGTCACCAGGCAGCAGTTGCCGGTGCGCTCGCCGTTGCCGAACAGGCAGCCTTCGACGCGGTCCGCGCCCGCCATCAGGCCCAGTTCGGCGGCGGCGACGCCGGTGCCGCGATCGTTGTGCGTGTGCAGCGATATTACCGCCGCATCGCGGTTGGGCAGGTTGCGGCAGAAATACTCGATCTGATCGGCGTAGATGTTGGGCGTCGCCGCCTCGACCGTCGCGGGCAGGTTGAGGATGATCGGGTGTTCGGGCGTCGGGCGCAGCACCGCCATCACCGCCTCGCAGCATTCCAGGCTGAAATCGAGTTCGGCGGTGCTGAACGTCTCGGGACTGTATTCGAAATGCCACTTCGTCTGCGGAAAGCGCGCCGCCTGATCGCGCAGCACCTTCGCGCCATCGACCGCGATCTGCCGGATTTCGGGTCGCTCCATGCCGAACACCACCTGCCGCCACAACGGCGACACCGCGTTGTACAGATGCACGATCGCCGCATGGACGCCGGCAAGGCTTTCGAACGAGGTCTGAATCAAGTCGGCGCGCGACTGCGTCAGCACTTGGACCAGGACGTCTTCGGGCACGCGCCCGCTATCGACGAGCCCGCGAATGAAATCGTACTCGGTCGCGCCGGCGGCGGGAAAGCCGACCTCGATCTCCTTGAGCCCGACGCGTACGAGCAGATCGAAGAATCGCGTCTTCTTCTCCGCGCCCATCGGATCGATAAGCGCCTGATTGCCATCGCGCAGATCGGTGGAAAGCCAGCGCGGCGCACGCGTGATCGTGCGCGATGGCCACTGCCGGTCGGGCAGCGCGATCTGGGGAAACGGGCGGTACTTGACCGAAGGGTCTTGGAGCATGGTCATGAGGTGATCTCGACTGTCTGCGGCTGGGGCTGTTCGGGGCCCTCGGACGCCGTGCAGCGCCCGAGGGACGCGTCAGCTCACGCCCGAGGGCGGATAAGTCGCAGGGTGAGGCCAGGCCGGACGTTCATCGCGAATCGCTATGGCGCGGCGTATCACGGCTGTAAAGCGTGGTGGCCCGGTCCGGTGGCGGCGGATCAGCATCGCCGTTGCGCGGGGGTTGACGGTTTGCGGGGCGACGTTTGGCTTTGCGCAAGATTATCATCGCTGAGTAAAAATTGCTTCAAGGCTAGCGATCCGAGCTCGTCGCCGAGCCGGAGCGACGCTGCTTGCCTAAGCTATGGAATTGGTTGACGTTTGGTTCATGCGTATCGATCCGGTCTTGCCTCGCTCATCCGATCGTCGCGCCGATGTGGTGTGCGCCGCCCGATGACGCACGGCGAAGGCGGCGGAGCGGCGGATGGCGCGCCCTTGTTTCCGCCGGCCGCGTTCGGCCGCGTCGATGAAGGGCAGGACGGCGATTTCTATGCCCCGCCTCGGCTCGTCACGCACATCGACGATAACGCGATCGCCGCGTTGCGCGATTTCTACGGCCGCACCCTGCCGCGCGACGGCGTGCTGCTCGATCTGATGTCGAGTTGGGTCAGCCACTTGCCCCAAGACCTCACCGCCGCCGAGGTCATCGGCCACGGCATGAATGCCACCGAACTATCCGCCAACCCGCGGCTGACGCGCTGGTTCGTGCAGGATCTCAACCGCGACCAGGCGCTGCCACTCGCCGATGCGAGTGTCGATGGCGCGATGTGCTGTGTCAGCGTGCAGTATCTGCAGCACCCGGTCCAGGTATTCACCGAGGTCCGCCGTGCCCTGCGCCGGCAAGCGCCGTTCATCGTCAGCTTCTCCAACCGCTGCTTCCCGACCAAGGCCGTGGCGGTCTGGCGCTCGCTCAATGCGCAAGGCCATGCGGCGCTGGTGCGGCTCTTTCTCGAGCGCGCGGGCTTTACCGACATCACGTTGCGCACGCTGGCCGACGGGCGGCGCGGCGATCCGCTCCATGCGCTCGTCGGTCTCGCCTAGGAACGATCTCGGCTGTGCTGAGATTGCGCTGTGGAGGACAAGCGCGACCACCTATGTGCCGGACAGGCGGACAGGCGGACAGGCGGACAGGCGGACAATCGCGACGGCGCGACCGGAGCAACAGAGAGGAATAGCTATGCAGACGCGCAATCTGGGCGGAGGCCTGACGGTATCGCAGCTGGGGCTCGGCTGCATGGGTCTGGCCGGAGGCTACGGCGGACGGCTGGATGATGGCGCGGCGAGTGATCTGCTGCGCGCGGCGTATGACCGCGGCATCACCTTTTTCGACACCGCCGAGGTCTACGGCCCGTTCCTCAACGAGCGGCAGGTCGGCAAGGGGCTCGGCGCGATCCGCGACCAGGTGGTGGTCGCGACCAAGTTCGGCTTTCGCATCGAGGATGGCAAGCAGGTGCAGGGCGCGTTCGACAGCCGGCCCGATCATATCCGCGAGGTGGTCGACGCGTCGCTGGGCCGTTTGGGCTTCGATCACATCGACCTATTGTATCAGCACCGCCCGGACCCCGCCGTGCCGATCGAGGATGTCGCGGGCGCGGTGCAAGACCTGATCGCGGCGGGAAAGGTCCGCGCCTTCGGCCTGTCCGAAGCCGATGCGGCGACGATCCGCCGCGCACACGCGGTCCAACAGGTCACCGCTTTGCAGAGCGAGTATTCGCTGTGGACGCGCGACATCGAGACGGAAATCCTGCCGACGCTGCGGGAGCTCGGTATCGGCCTGGTGCCGTACAGTCCGCTGGGGCGCGGCTTCCTGACCGGCGAGGTGAAGCCCGGAACGCTCAAGGACGATGATTGGCGCGCCAAGCTTCAGCGGTTCAAGGGCGATGCGGCCGACCGGAACTTTCGCCTGGTGGAGAACCTGCAAGCCGTCGCCGCCGACAAGGGCTGCACCGCCGCGCAGCTCGCGCTTGCCTGGGTGTTGCGTCAGGGCGACGATATCGTGCCGATCCCGGGCACGCGCCGGCTCGATCGGCTGGAGGAAAACATCGCCGCGATCGACCTTGCGCTGACCGACGCCGATCTCGCGGCGATCGAGGCGGCGGTGCCGCAGGCCGAGGTCGTCGGCGGTCGCTATTGGTGAGCGTACCCGACGATGCGCCGGCGGCGTTCGTCGCTTCGGTCGAGGCGTCCGGCCAGCGGATCGATACGCCGTTCGGCGTGGCGGGGGCGGGAGGCACGCTGGCCTGGCGATCGTGGGGAGAGGACAGCGGGGCGGCGCCGGTCGTGCTCGCGCACGGGGCGCAAGGTGCGTGGTCGCATTGGATCCGCAACGTCGGCGCACTGGCGCGCCGTGGACGCGTGCTCGCGTTCGACCTGCCGGGGCACGGCGATTCGGCGATGCCCGAGACGCCCGATCACGCAGGGATGGCGCGCGCGATCGCCGACGGGCTGCGCGTGATCCTGGAGCCGGGGCGGGGCGCGGACTTTGTCGGGTTTTCGATGGGCGGGGTCATGCTTGCGCATTGCGCGGCGCTCTATCCAGAGCTGGCGCGCAGGCTGATCCTGGTCGGTTGCGGCGGGCTGAATACGCCGCACGGTCAGGTCGACTTGCGCCGGGTCGCCGGGCTTACCGGTGAAGAACGTCGCGCGGTGCTGAAGTCAAACCTGCTCGGCCTGATGCTGCACCATCCGGGCACCGTCGATGATCTGGCGATCCATCTGCTGGTCGCCAATGCGCGCAAGACGCGGCTGATCGACGCGAAGCTCGTTATCCCCGACCAGCTGATCAAGGTGCTGCCCGAAATCACCGTACCGGTCGATGCGATCTGGGGCGAGCTCGACCGCCCGCATCCCGATCCGCCAGCCCAAGAGGCGGCGATCCGCGCGGTCAAACCCGACGCCGACTTCCGCGTGATCGCCGACGCCGGACATTGGGCGATGTACGAACGCGCCGAGCCATTCAACGCGACGCTGCTCGACATGCTGGGGTAAGGGGGCGCCAAAGCTACCGGGCAGCCGTGCGAAAGCTCTTTGGGCGAGCGCGTCACATCACCCCCAACCCGCTCCTCTGAAGAGGAGGACGCTATTCGAAGCTAAGCGTCCGCTTTGACTCGCTCGGCGAAGCTCTTGCGCAACTTCTTGAGCTTGGGCGGGATCACCGCGAGGCAATAGGGGTTACGCTGGCCTTCGCCTTCCCAATACTCCTGGTGATAATCCTCGGCCGGATACCAGGTCGAGAGCGGCTCGATCGTCGTCACGACCTTGCCGCCAAGATCGGCATTGGCGCGCGCGATGGCTGCTTGCGCTTCGCCTTTCTGTACATCGTCGAGCGGAAAAATCGCCGAACGATACTGCGTGCCGACATCGTTGCCCTGGCGGTTCAGCTGCGTCGGGTCGTGCGTGCCCAGGAACACGTCGAAGATATCGCTGAGCGAGATCACTTGCGGATCGAAGGTCACGCGGATCGCCTCGGCATGGCCGGTCGACCCAGAGCAGACCTGCTTGTAGGTCGGATTGGCTACGCCACCGCCGATATAGCCGCTCTCGACCGCACTGACGCCGATGACGTCGCGGAACACCGCTTCGGTGCACCAGAAGCATCCGCCCGCCACGATCGCCGTCTCGTTGTCGCTCATCGCCTGATCGTCCTTCGCTCTGTCTTTCCCCGCGTCACCACTTTAGATAGGCGTGCATCCGCCGCTTGCCAGGGCATCGCTTTCGACGCGGCGCCCAACCGGGAGACCCAACCATGCGCCTTTTCATTCCCACCTGCGCCGCGCTCGTGCTCGCTTCTTCCACCCTTTTCCCCGCCCTGTCCTCCACCGCCTGGGCGACGCCGGCCAACCCGCAGCTCGCCGCCGCGATCACCGATCCGCACCGCGAGGCCGATCGTGCGCGCGACGTTTATCGCCATCCGGCCGAGACGCTGGCGTTCTTTCGCGTCGATCCGGGAATGACGGTGCTCGATGTGATGCCGGGCGGCGGGTGGTACACGCGCGTGCTGGTGCCATACCTCGGTCCGCAAGGGCACTACATCGGCCTTTCGTCGGCGGTCGACGATGAGGCGGGACCCAAGTTCGCCAACGAGTTTCCGGGCAAGGCGGCGGCCTGGACCGGCGTCCCGGCGACGCGCATCGCGGCCTATTACGGGGGCAATCTGCCCTCCTCGCTCGACGGCAGCGTCGATCGCGTGCTCATCATGCGCGAGGTCCACAATCTGGTTCATGCCGGCACCTTCGCCGCCGACCTCGACACCTATCATCGCCTGCTGAAGGTTGACGGCCTGCTTGGCATCGAGGAGCACCGCGCCAAGGCCAACGCGCCTGATGCTTATGTCGACGGCACCAAGGGCTACATGCGCGAGGCGGACGTAATTCGCATGGTCGAGGCGCGCGGCTTCAAGCTCGTCGGCACGAGCGAGATCAACGCCAACCCCAAGGATACCGCCGACTATCCGGGCGGTGTCTGGACGCTGCCGCCGTCCTATGCGTTGAAGGATCAGGATCGCGCGAAGTACGCCGCCATCGGCGAGAGCGACCGAATGACGCTGCTGTTCGCCAAGCGCTGACGGCAATGAGCACGGTTCGCGTCGCGGCGCTGCAGCTGCCGCTCGGGGCCGGAGACGAGCGCGAGAACATCGCCGCCGTCGCCGCGCTGGTCGAGCAGGCGGCGGGCGAAGGCGCGCGGATCGTGCTGCCGCCCGAGCTGTTCGCCGGACCATACTTCTGCAAGGTAGAGGACGAGGCGCTGTTCGCGCGCGCGTATCCGATCGGGCAGAGCCCCTCGGTCAAGGCGATGCAGACGCTGGCCGCCGGGCTCGGGATCGCGATCCCCACCAGCTTCTTCGAGCGCGATGGCCACCACTATTACAACACGCTGGCGATGATCGGCCCCGACGGCGCGATCATGGGGCGTTACCGCAAGAGCCATATTCCCGATGGGCCGGGCTACGAGGAAAAATACTACTTCCGTCCCGGCGCGGAGGGCTTCAAGGTCTGGGACATCCCCAACGGCGATCGCCTGACGCGGATCGGCGTCGGTATCTGCTGGGACCAGTGGTATCCCGAGAGCGCGCGGGTGATGGCGCTGATGGGTGCCGAGCTGTTGTTTTATCCGACCGCGATAGGATCGGAGCCGTACGACGCCGACTTCGACACCAGCCGGCTGTGGCGGCGCGTGATGCTGGGCCACGCGGTGGCGAATTGCATGCCGGTGATCGCCGCCAACCGCATCGGCACGGAAGGCGAGCATGTTGGCGGCCCAGGCGGCGGCGGGGCGGGCGGGGGTCCGCAAAGCTTCTACGGCCACAGCTTCATCACTGACGAATGGGGCGACATGCTGGCCGAGTACGGCCGCGACGACACGGGCGCGCTGGTGGCGACGATCGATCTCGACCGCGCCGCGCGCCATCGCGCGGGCATGGGCTTCTTTCGCGATCGCCGCCCCGAACTCTACGGGCTGATCGCCGAGCCGCGTTGAGCGATCGGCGGCACGCGATGTCGCGCTACCTGATCGCCTTGGGCTCAAACATGCGCCATCGCCGCCATGGTGCGCCCGAGCGCGTACTGCGCGCGGCGTTAGCGGCGCTCGATGACGGCGATCTGGCGCTCGAGGCGTGCTCGCCTATCGTCGCAAGCGCACCCCTCGGGCCATCACGCCGCCGCTATGCCAACGCCGCGGCGACCGTCATCACCCCGCTCGCTCCGCTGGCGCTGCTCGCGCGGCTCCAGGCGATCGAGCGCGGCTTCGGCCGCCGCCGTCGCGGCGCGCGTTGGCGCGCGCGCGTACTCGATCTCGACATCGTGCTGTGGGAGAGCGGTCCGTTCGCCGACGCCCGCCTGATCGTCCCGCATCCGCGCTTCCGCGAGCGCGGGTTCGTGCTCGGGCCGGCGCTGTGCATCGCCGCCGACTGGCGCGATCCGCTGACCAGCCGCACCGTCCGCCACCTCCATGCACGCTTGACCCGTCCCCGCCCGAGCCCTACTTGCGCCGAGCGTTCGGCGCGGCGCAGCAGATGCCAGTGGGGCCCTTAGCTCAGTCGGTAGAGCACGTGACTTTTAATCACTAGGTCGCTGGTTCGAACCCAGCAGGGCTCACCACGCAGCGTCACATTGTCCTTAAATTCGCCCATCGCCCGCACTGCCGACAAAATACCGCCGCTTTGCGGACCTTTGCTATCGGCTGGCGGGCGAAGGTAGGTCGGAGACGGTGCGACTGGAGACGTTTAGGACGAGAAAGCGGCGGATTTCTCCGCCGCTCAAAAACTGACCTACTACCGGGTTTGGTTAGGCCGTTGCGAGCGCCGTCTGCTGGTCCGACCAGAGCAGCGGCAACGCATCTCCGCGCCACAGTTGCCGCGCGGTGAGATGGCTGGGCTGGGTGCCATCCAGAATGTTGCGAGTGGTCGTTGGGTCGAGATAGCCGAGCCTCGCAAGCCGCTGCAAGTGGCGCAGCTGGTTCGTCGGCATTGCCGCGATGTCGGGCACGGTCATAGCCAGCAGCTGCGCGCGCGCGGCAAAGCCACGACCGAGGACCTCGAGCAGACGCGGATTGGTAGATCGTTGGTCACCGCGCGGCGCATCGAGACGTAACCGTGGTTCGTGACCGAACGATGCCTGATGGGTGGGGATGAGAAGGCTGACTTCGCTCGCAGCACCATCATCGACCGTAAACATCGTACATAGAGCGCCACCACTCAGTGACACTGTTATCGCATGCGATGAAGCGACGATCGCCAGCTTGAGTTGCCCGAACAGAGTACGGGCTTCGGCCAGCGCCGCGCTCGCGAGGGTGCCGCCAAGCCTGGCGCAAGCCTGAACGAACGCAGCGACATCGTCGGTGCCATGATCCGGGATTAGAGCCCGGGTCTTCGATACGTCGCAGAGGAACGCCGTCACGCTCGCCCGGACGCTTGCATCGAGCTCGCCTGCCGGCAGACGCAGCGCCCGTACTGCGTTGTCGTCGTTGACGTTGGCGACATAGTAGCGGTAGCGGCGACCATGATTGCGCGTGTGGGTTGGCGACATCGGCCGCCCGCGATCGTCGCGGATCATGCCAGCAAGCAGGCTTACCATCTTGCGCGCGGTCGGCGATTGCCATTGGTTGCGCGAGGCAAGCTTGGCCTGCACGGCGTCGAACAGCGCGGCATCGACGATCGCCTCATGCTCGCCGGGATAGCTTGTCCCCTTGTGGACGGTCTCGCCAAGATACAGCCGATTGCCGAGCAGGTGGTAAAGAGCGCCACGCTTGAGCGGTATCCCACCGCGGATCGAGCCATCGCGCATACGCGTCCGCTTGCTGACGATGCCGCGAGCCTGCAGCTCGACCAACAGTGTGCGGACGCAGTCGGTCGCGACGTAGCGCTGCATGATGTCGCGCACCGTCGCCGCCTCATCGGCCACTACGATGAGTTTGCGATCAACCACCTTGTAGCCGAGCGCGACCGGCCCGCCCATCCACATGCCCCGCGCCTTCGAGGCCGCGACCTTGTCGCGGATACGCTCGGTGATCACCTCACGCTCAAACTGCGCGAACGACAGGAGCACGTTGAGCGTCAGCCGCCCCATCGAGTTGGTGGTGTTGAACGCCTGGGTGACGCTGACGAACGAGGTCTCGGCAGCATCCAGCACCTCGACGATCTTGGCGAAGTCGGCGAGGCTGCGGGTCAGGCGATCGATCTTGTAGACGACGACGATGTCGATACGGCCGCGCTTCACGGCGTCGAGCAGCTGGCGCAGACCCGGCCGCTCGATCGTCCCGCCCGAGAAGCCACCATCGTCGTAGCGATCGGCGAGCAGCGTCCAGCCTTCGTGCTGCTGGCTTATGACGTAGGCGGCACAAGCCTCGCGCTGCGCATCGAGGCTATTAAACGCTTGATCGAGCCCTTCCTCGGTCGACTTCCTCGTGTAGATCGCACAGCGGCGCCGAGGCGCATCCGAGCTAGCCATCGGCGTGCACCCCGAGCTTGCCGAGCCGCCGCGAGTGCAGACCAAAGAACCTGGGCCCCGACCATTTGGCACCGGTGATCTTGCTGGCAATCGCTGAGAGCGACGCATAGCGCACGCCTCGATACTCAAAGCCGCTTTCGAGCACGATTACCTGATGCACCTCGCCATGCCAGGTGCGCGATAGCCAGGTGCCTGGCTTAACCGTTGTGGTCATCGTGTCGCGCTCTCGGTCCTTCTGTTCGGCTTTACGCGGACGGCGGGTCGTGGTCTTCGGTATCATGCGGTGGCTCCTGTTCGGGCCGCATCATGCCGGCCCACCACCTTAAGCCCCGTCTGTCGGCGGGGCGCTGTCTCGCCGACCGTGTCGGCTGCCAGTTGAGCACGACCAATGCTTGGAAGAACAACCAAGTCGAATGGTATCTTTGCGAACACGGAAAAAGCTCCGGGTCGACTTCGGTCCGGCCAAATGGCTTCGTCGGATCATGGACGAGCCGACCACCGATCAGATCCGCGCGCTGCTGACGCGTGTCGGCATGATCATGGAGGACATCAGCGATACTGCGTTGATGCTCGCCCCCGCTGACCCGACGTTTGTGAAACGGCTCGATACACTCGCTCGGGCGATCGATGCCGCCAGCGTTCTGCTACGAGCTGTCGCTGTGCTCTATGCCGATGGGGCAGGGGCACTCATGGCACCGTAAATTCGCAAGCTGACCGTCCGGAAAGGCGGTTTTGTGGTGGAGAGCGGCCTGTCTCCTTTTGGGCAGCGTCGTGGCGATGTTGCCCATTCGTTCATCTGGGAGGTCACGGCAGCTACGCGACTTACATTCGCCGTTCAGTACGCTCGCGCCCATCCGGAAAGCCGCCGTTCGACCGGACCGCTTTTCAACAACGGTACGCTGCGCTCAACCCGTGAGACGCGAAGCTTCAAATGGTCGCCACGTTGCGGCCAGGCTCCGGCATTCTCGGCAGCGATCCGGCCCTATGCGATCGCGCACGGATTTGCTCTAGCGAGGTATGCGCCCGAGCATACAGGTGGGGGGCGGCGGAGATCAGCGCGTCGACCGCCTCGATGGGGGTTCGCGAGCGTGGCACCCGACTCGCTAAGCCTGCATCTCGTCTGCTATGGTGGATTGAAGGCGACCGGGGGGACGATGGACAAGGTTAAGGCCGAGACCTGGGAGCATGACCTTCGCGGCAAGGAGGTCGGCGGCTGTACGATCGAGGCGCTGATCGACTTCGGCAAATCCGCCGCCGTGTTCAAGGCTGTCCGCGCCGGCCAAACGGTCGCGCTCAAGATCTTCGATGACGAACTGATCGAGCGGTACGGCGACAAGACGCAGCTGGCGCGGATCGATCGTGAGCTGACGCTGATCGGCCGAGCCCACCCCAACATGGTGGAGATCCTCGACGGCGGGTTTGACCCCGCGACCGGCAATCACTTCATCGTCATGGCGTACCTACCCGGGCCCAGCCTACAGAAATGCCTCGCCGCGGTGCCCGAGGCGAACATACCCCTGCTGATCGAGCAGCTTGCCTCCTGCTGCGCGTATCTCGAGACGCTGTCCCTGGCGCACCGCGACATCAAGCCCGCCAACATAGTCATCCTCGACGACCATACTCGGTTGGTGCTGCTCGACTTCGGCGTCTTGAAGCCTGTCGGCGAAGTCGGCGTGACCGATGACGACGGCATCCAGTCCTTTGTCGGCACCCTCCAGTACAGCTCGCCGGAGTTCCTGTTGCGCACCGAGCAGGACACAATCGAGGGATGGCGCGCCTTGTCGCTCTACCAGATCGGCGGCGTCCTGCACGACCTGATCATGCGGCGCCCGCTGTTCCAGGACCTCGAAAATCCCTACGCACGTTTGGTGATGGCGGTGCAATACGACCAGCCGTCGGTGATCAGCACGACGGTGCCGTCCTACCTCGTCGAGGCGTGCAAAGCCGCGTTGGTCAAGGACCCGGAAACCCGCGTCGCGTTGGTCGGGTGGGAGTCGTTCAGTCCCCCCGTCAAGACGAGCACCGGGGCCGCCGCGCGCGAGCGCGTCACCCGCCGCTCGATCGTCAGCCAGGTTGCTGCGGTTCCCGAACCGGCCCCGGCGTCGAGCGGACTCGATCTCGTCGACGCCGTCATCGATCTGGTCAAGGTCGAGGCGCGGCGCGTGCGGAGCGCCAACACTGCCGCCTTCCCACCCTTTATCATCACGCGGACGCCCGGCGGTGACGGTGTCACCGTGATGTTCCGGCCGGCGGCGCAGCAGAGCCTGCCGATCGGCCTAACCCTGGCGCTGACCGTGTCGGTACTTGATCAATCGGCGCAGGCGGTGATCGTTCACGTCGGCGCGTGGCTCGGTGGCGTCGACGTACAACCGGCCGAACTAGCCACTATCGAGGGCTATCGCGGCATCTTGGCGACCCCCGCCATCTCGACTTTGCTCGAGACGGCGATGTATCTCGCCGTCGATCAGGCGCAAAGCCACGGTAATGCCGCGGGGCCGAAGGCGCTGAATCTAAGCGAATTGGAGGCGTCATAGCGTGGAAGCGTCGTGGTGGACCGATCCCAAGGATCTCGACGCCGATCAGCGTAGGGTCGTCACGCTGTTGGTCGGCGAGGATCATCTCGTCGTCGGTCCGCCGGGATGTGGCAAGACCAATCTGCTGCTGCTTCGCGCGACCTATCTCTACCGCCAGAACGTCACCAACATCGTCGTGCTGAGCTTCGGGCGGGTATTGCGCGAGTTCCTCGCCACGGGCTCACAACATTATCCCTTCGCCAGCGACAAGGTGCAGACCTATGTCCGCTGGGGCGCCGAGCTGCTGCGCGCAAACGGCATCGACTTCGCCGAAGCTCAGAATTTCGAGGAAACGCGGACTCGATTGCACGACGAACTCGTCAAGCTTGCCGACCAGGGGCTGCGCGAGAATGTCCACGATGTCATATTGATAGACGAAGCGCAGGACTATTCGGCGGACGAGATCGCTCTCATCCGACGTTTTGGCGATCGTGTCTTCGCCGTCGGCGACCAGGACCAACGGATCTCGGACAAGACCGGCGCGCTCGACAAGCTGGTCGCGATGGGCGCCAAGCGTTCGGTGCTCACCTCCCACTACCGCAATGGTTTGAAGATTTGCCGGGTCGCCGATGGCGTCAAAAACCTCATCGACGACGCCCGAGGATTGGAAGCGACATCGAATTACGATGAGGCGTCGTTCCCCTCGACGGTCGATCCGTTCGGCGATTTGTCGCTCGATGAACAGGTCGCTAGGGCTATTCCTCGCATCGAAACCCAGTTGCAGGCCTATCCCGGCGAGATGATCGGGGTGTTCTGTCCGCGGGTCCAGGATCTCGATCACGTCCAAGCCCTGCTCGAACTGTCATCGATCGCCGGCGATCTGCATGTCCAGCGCGCTGGCGCCTACTCCTCCTTCTCTCCCGACCGCATGGTCGTGTTGTCGACGACGATGGGCGCGAAGGGGCTCGAGTTCCGCGCGGTGCATATCCTCGCGGCCGAGAAACTGCGAAACTTCCCGACGCAACGCAACCTCACCTACACCGCAGTTACGCGCACCAAGACGTCGCTTTCGGTCTATCATGAGGGCAGCCTGCCGGGCTATTTCGAAAAGGGGCTGGTCGCGTGCCAGTCGTCTAAGCCGCCAGCTCCCTCCCTCGATGAGTTATTCTTGTGAGCCGTTTCCCCTCCACCACCTTGTCGCGCGATGAATTTCTCGACTGGATCGGGGGTATCGGTTTGGGGGCCGCCGACGATCGTCGGCGCGCTGCGTCGCCGAGCGACGCCGAGCGGACGGTGACGTTGCTATGGGACGAGCGCGACGGCAAACACCGCGGCCGTCCCCTCCTGGCGATCCCCACCCGCGACATCGAAGAGTTTTTTGCGTTCACCGCGACCTATATCGCCACCTATCGACCGCTGACCGCCTTCTTCCATGTCGTATCACTCGAGCTGGCGGAGTTCGTCACGGGTCGGCGCGCGCTATCCGAGGAGACAATCGAACCTTTCTCGCGTCTTGTCGCCGGCGCCGCGCTCGCCGAGCGATCGGTGCGCGCTCGGACGCGGCCCAACGATCTGTCTCGCTCGCCACTCGTGGCGATCAAAATGACCTTGTCGGCCGCCTTGGGCACCGCTGCCCTCGCCGGCTATGCGGCGAACGCCACGGCGTGGCTGGCCGATGGCTGGGAGATGCTGGCGCTTCGTTCCGGCACCTTGCCGAGCGACCATGCCGCGACGATGGAGATCGCGGCGATTTGGTCGTTGCTGTTCGGGGTCGGGCGGGGCGATGACCACGGCGGGTCCTATTTCGATAACGAGACCGGGCGGACCGTGGCCAAATTTCTCCGCGCGGCGTTGCGGGATGGCATTACGATCGATGGGCTCGAAGTTTTGGACAGCCTGGGCGCGGATCTGCCCAAGGGGTTCGGTCTGGCGCAGACCCTTGCCGCCCCGCGCGAAGACAGGATCGTCGCCTTCAATCGCTTCGTCGCCAAGATGGGCAACGGACGGTCGGACGGGCTCGAGGAGCCGTTCCTCGCGGGGTTGCTGTTGGCGATCGCGGGCAACGGATCGTTCGACATGCTGCGCTCCGCCCGTGAACTGGCCGATACCTCGCCCGCCGCGATCCTATGGTTCGGCGTCTGCGCCGCGCTCTTCGCCGATAGTAACGTGCTCACGGCCGGCAATTGCCTCGGCCGGCGGTTCGTGCGCGACGCCCAACCCGAACATGGCCCGCTTGGCTCGCCACGCGCCGACCTCAACGTGTTCGAGTATCGCGCGATGGCATCTGATCCGATCGCGCTCCAACAGGTGATGTCGGCGAGCACCGAGGCACTGTGTGTCGAGCTCCTCCCCTCGGTCATGACCTACATCCCTCGGTCGTCGCGTGATCCGGACGATCGGCAGTCCGAGGAGTTTCGACTCCTCTATCAATCTTTCCAGGATATTCGACAGCTGGTCGATCGAACGCAACGCCGCATGGTCCGGTCGACCAGTCCGCAACAGCGCGAGTTGTTCACCGGCAACACCAAATCGAGATTGCGCGACCGCTGAGCGCGTGCGCTTGCTAACGTGTCGCTCCGTCTACGGGTGCGAGTCGTAGAAGCCGACGGTGCCCCATGTAGCACGATCGTCCGAACTCGGCCGTTCCCGACGTGGTCCCGAGCGGGGGTGAAGTTACATATCGGCTGCTGGTCGCGAAGCCGCCTGCCGACACTTGTAACGTATATCGGGTAGTTCTCGGACGCCGACCGGGGTTTCATTCTGACGCCGATCCCCATGCAGGGGCGTCTACCCCATCACGTCAGCGTCAAAGAACGCTCCGCGCCACGTTACAAGTAACGCGATTTAGCCGTTTTGGCGGCCTGCGGCACTTATATATCGGCAGGACACCTACACGAGATGGATGTGGTTGATCATTGGCGGCTAGCGTCCAGTTCCGCCAAACAAGCGGACTACGTTTCCGTCTCCGCTTCTGGCGGACGAGAACGGCAGGGGACGTCCAACCAGGACCTTAAACATGCCGTCCAACAGTCCGATACTTGAAGCAATTTCTCGGAGAGCGTTCGATCCGCGCCCCTCTAGCAAGCGAAAGATCGCATCCAAGAGTTCAGGCTGCTCTGCGACAATCTCTTGGTCATGAGCCTCAAATTTCGTCTGTCCAGTTTTATTGAGATGGATGTTACCGGTCTTATATTGCGCTGCCGAAATAAGTTGCAAGTCGTAAGATCGGCGTATGATCGCACGCGCCGAAACTTTCCACCTCAACTTGATGGCGTAGATTGCCGGCCAGTTTAGGTATCTGGTTTGGGGGAACTCTTGAGCGAATGCGGCTCTTGGTAGTAGAAAGGCGCTCGCGAAACGATGTGCCTGCCCCTCAGTCTCCCGACACCCGGTATGTATGCCTCTATGCATAACTAGGTGGCCGCATTCATGGGCTAAGTCGAATCTTAGCCGACAAGCGCTCGGCTTTGCCTCGCTGCGAATAATGAGGGGGCGCGCACGATCCATCGACAACGCATCGACACGTTCCGAAATGCCATCGAAGTGGCCAACGACGGCGCCCGCATTCTCAACCACACGCATCATGTTGGTGATCGGGCCCGTCAAACCCAACTTCCAGTGTCGACGACATGCCTCTGCTGCCTCCTCAACGTCTTCCAGTGAAGATATCGGCCGCTGAGGAAAATCGACCGGAGGCAGCTTAAGTGCCCTATCCAGTCGTGATACCAGCATATCGAGAAGCGTTCCGCGCGCTAGAACCTGACTCGTGACGGAAACAGGCGTTGTTGCTTGCTTTCGGAAATGACACTGTTCCAATTGCACTGGCGATTGAGACCGATGGTAGAAAAAACCAAGTGTCACGCCGAGCACGTCCGCGAGCAGTTCCACCATACCGTGTGGTGCTGATTTTGCCCCAGTTTCAAGCTGGTGAAGAAACTGCCGCGTCGTGGCAACCAGCCCGGCGAGCTCCTCAAGTGTGAGTCCGTGCGCCAGCCGCGCTAAGCGCAGCTGGTCGCCGGCGAACATATCGCCCATCCGCATATGTGTTACCCGTGCTTGGTAGTGGGGTTTGCGGCGCCTGCTGGCGCTAGTCTTCGTCTGTTGCAACACCCTCGTCATCGATCAGCAAACCAACTGCCGGAGGAGCTAATTCGGTGCCCTCGTCCTGTTCGATCGCCACAACCGGGAACCTTACAATTTCGGCAGTCTGCAAGGGGACCTCCCAGGACAGCACTACCTGCGAGTGGCGCAACCCGATGAACTTGATGGCGTCAACTGAACCATCGAAATCAGTTTCGATAGCAAAGCGGAACAATATCTCGTCGTTCGCTTCCTCGACGAAAGCGATCGCTAGCTGGTTCAGTTCAGGATAGGCGACACGACAAGTTTTAGCGGTCGGCTCGTCGGCGTCACCGCGATAGAACCTCACCGGGACCAAGCCGACGGCAAAAATAAATTGTAAATTGGGGTTCAGGACCGACAGCCACGGATACTCCCCACCTTGGTGAGCTTGAACAACTCGGAACCGCCCGCAGCTATAAGCACGGCAGCCTAGAACCCAGTTGTCGTCGCCGATCGTCTCATCATGTCGCTCTACAGCATCATGCCGCCCCTGCCGAAGAAGCCTTGCAATCTGCACTAATCGCGCTGCGGTTAGATCCGGATGGTAGTCCCATGGATAGAGCTTCGGCATGCATGATCCCCCCGCTGCCCGTCAATTATGGGCAAATTCGAGTTTCTGTCAACCGGGTTCGGATTTGTAAACCAGCGTTGGCCTTCTACGGCGGGGTGGGAAACGCGGAGCTGCTCTTCGCCGCGATAACGTCGAGCCGCGCTTTCTGCACTGCACCCGACCCATATTTTGCGATCGCAAACGAATTTGGTGTTGGCTACCTGCTCCGTGGGGGCTGACCACGGTAGCGTCGAATATCTCGCTCGAGGTGGACAGCCTGAACCAACGTCCGCTTTCGGCAACGACAAAAGCGCGTATGAACGTCCGCTTGTGGGTCCGGCCCGCCGTCATTGCTCAACCCGAGCTCTCCGGCGGGTGAGGCTTCGTCCGGTCGCGCCGAGGATGACGGCGACCGTTTCCTCGGGCTCATCCCACATCGGAAAGTGACCGCTGCCCTCGAACCAGTGGAGTTCTGCACCGGGAAAGGCTGCCTGTGCTCGCACCGCCTGCCTGGGAAGGCAGAGCCGGTCGTGTCTGCCCCACCCGATAACAACGCGGCCGGTGCCAGCGGCGGCGGGGCCGGTCTGCTCAGGCCCAGTCGCTAGGCTGTAAACCAGCGCGTCGAACGTCGGCGTTCTGCTGAGACCTTCGAGTTCGGTCGCGACGGTCTCTCCATCAAGCGCCCAGGGACGCGCGGAGAGCTGAGCGAGCAGCGCTGTGCGCGAGGCCGCGTTCCGGCTCAATGTGGGCAGGCTTGGCCGAATGGCCCGCAGCAAGTGACCGGAGGCGCCGATGGTGGTTTTGAAGAATGTCCGCTCCCAGCCTCGCCAAAAGCCGCCCGGATCAAGCGCGACCACGTTGCCGACCATCCCGCGCCGCGCGAGCTCGAGCACGATCCGCGCGCCCATCGAACTGCCGACGACATCGACGCCAGACAAGCCGGCGCTCTCGATGTACCGCTCGACGCTGCCGACCAGACCGTCAAACGTCCCGCTGTCGGACTCTTCGGGCGTGGCCCCATGGCCGGGAAGGTCGATAGCGATGACCTTCCGCGTGGCGCTGAGTGGCTCCAGGACGGTACTCCACGATCGCCGACTTCCGCCGAGGCCGTGGATCATGAGCAGCGCGCGTCCGGTACCGCGCTCGACCGTGTTCATGCCGTCTCCGCCTTATCGCTGTAAAGACTTCAAAGAGCATAGCCGCTTTGCCGGCCTGCCCCTATCATGCAACTGACGCGGAAGACCGACATTACGGGCGAAGGGCCGAACTCCTGTCGTCAGCGTGTGGCCGGATCGGACGATCGCCAGACCTAGTCGATCGTCATGCCCTGCGTTGGAAGCTCCGCGAGAGAGCGAAGCTCGTGAACGGGGCAGCCGTTGTGCTGACCACGGAACTGCGTCGACATTTCGTAGGTCGGCTTGCGGGCGCGGTTGACGCCGCCGATCGGCTGGTGAGCGGCAAGCCCGTGCCACGGGCTGAACGACACCGCCTGCTCCTGCTGCTCGCTGAGACCGCGCTCCCAGCCGAGCTGCGCCGGGACCGTGAGCCGCGCAACGGCCATGTACGGGCTCTCCTTTTCATCCCATACGACTGAGGTGTCCTCGACCGGCATCTTCTTGAGGTCCGTGCAGAGCTGGACGCGCAGCTCCCAGACACTGTCCTGCTCGATCAGCACCTGACCCATATCCTCGCGCAGCGCATCCGGACGGCCAGCGGTATTGACCTTGCTACCAGCGAGCTCCGTCAGGTTGGGCGACACCGGCGCGACCGACAACTTGGCGATGTAACCGCCGTGCCGCAGCGGCACCTGCGTGTAGTAGGTCTCGCCGAGCGGGTGGGTGTTGGGCGCGCCGCCTAGTGTCTGGATCGTCGGGCTCTGAATACCGACCGTTTCGAGCGCCGCGTCAACGGTCTGCATCACGGCAGAAAGGCCTTTCTTCAAGCCTTCGGCGGAATCGGTGGTCTTGGCGAGCATCTTGAGATTGGCGAGGAACGCCTTGGGCGTGGGCGCTGCGAACGCCGGCCCGTTGACCAGGATGAAGTCCTGTGTGGTGTCGTTCTCCGACCCGGGCAGGCGATCGCCTGCAACGTCGAACAGCTTGACGGCCAGCCCGCGGGGCACGCTGATGCTGTCGTCGAGGATATCGCCGGGCAGCGTCGAGAAACGCAGCAGCGCGTTGTAGCTGCCTGGCGTCGCGAACAGGCCTTGCGCAAGCGTCGGCGCGATGCCGGAGAGCACCTCGAGCTTGCCCTTCACAATCGCGTGACCCTTGGCGTGGACGCCGCGGACTGCGGTGCCGTAGTCCTTGGCGGTCTTCTCTTGGATCAGCCGAAGCTGCTCGTTCAAGCCTTGGATGGTCTCCGCCTCATCGTCAGCGCGCACCTCGATGCTTGGGGTGAAGGCGACGGGCGAGTGTTGGAGATCGTCGGACATGGATCGGCCCTTCTGCGAGCGTGAGATTCAACAAGGCTGCCTGTTGCTGCTCGTCGGATATGGACGGACATAAAGCAGACAGCCCGGACCAGGGTCCGTTGTCGAAAACTTTGGCTCGATCGGATGGATCCGCGGGAGCGCCCGATCTGGATGATCGGTGTCACTGATCTGGACGATCAGAGACCTCTGGATTAACCTGGATCAGGATGGCGGCTTGCCCCCATCCGGACGGGTCCGATAGTCTGCCGGTCCACGTCCGTACGCAGCCTGGAAGGCCCGCGAGAACGGTCTCGGGCCGGCGTATCCGGCGGTTTGCGCGATCACCTTAATGGGAAGATCGGTCGTTCGCAGCAGCCGTGCCGCTATCCGGAGCCTCGTTTTCTGCACAAAGTCGATCGGGCCTTGTCCGAAGGCCTTAGAGAAGTGCTCCGAGAACGACGCGCGGCTCATGCCGGAGAGCGAAGCCAAGCTGTTCACCGAATGCGCAGCCTCGGGATTTTCGATTATGGCGGCGACCGCCTTGGCGAGCCGCGGGTGAACCGCTGCGCCTCCGGCCAGCTGCGTTTCCCGATCCCGACGATCGCGCAGTAGCGCGATCAACCCTTGCCTCATCAGAGCCTGGCACATCGCCTGCGTGCCGAACCCAGCATGGGCGATCTCGTTAGCCATGGCGTCGAACACGCTCACGGGAATGACGCCCGCCACCATGTCGCCTGCTACTGGCGCCCGCAGCAGGTTGAAGAAGTCCAGGCCGGCTTGGTACGGCGCCGGCAAGGCTCCGCACAGCATCAGAATGTCGTCGGCGCTGCTCCCGGCGGTGAACTCGACCAATCCGTCCCCGATCAGCGCGCATCGGTCGGCCGCCTCGCGAACGTTGGCCTGAGCACCGACTTCTCCGACCCAATGCTTCTGTGCGACCGGGATGATTAACACGCTCGATGGCGAAAATGGGATTGGTGGTGACGTGCCGACTTGGAGATGCCCGGAACCACGCAGCACAAAGTGCACGGTAACCGTGTCGAAGGCCGGGAAGGTCATCCGCCAACCCATCTGAATCCGACACACCGAGAATACATGCGGGTCGACATCGAGGGTGGTCAGGAGCTGGTCGAGCGAGCGGTTCACCGA
The DNA here is from genome assembly GCA_964242815.1 of uncultured Novosphingobium sp. Taxonomy (GTDB): domain Bacteria; phylum Pseudomonadota; class Alphaproteobacteria; order Sphingomonadales; family Sphingomonadaceae; genus Novosphingobium. Next base: position 121,288 of record CAXSZV010000001.1, on the reverse strand, counting down.
GCTACCCTACCGAATGAGCGCCGATGCGATAGCCTCCTGGCAGTGATGGAGACGAGCGATGCTCATCATGAACGCATGTCCGCTTTTGGGAAAGCAATCGGTTCACCTGAATGTCTGACTCTGGGCCTTGCCGGAGAAGGGCATCGCGGCAGCTCGCGACCAAAACCAGTCCTTCATTCCATCTCCTGTGAACGTCGGCTATTCACAAGATCTGACGTGCGTTGGTCAGTCGCGCATACCCGGCGAGCAGGATTCTCGTGACGACGCGGCCGGTCGGATACCGCGCGGCGCATTTTGCCGAATGGCGTCACTACGATCTCGCCCCGCTCGACCCCTCACATGCAGCCACGCACGTCGCCAAACTGCTGGAGGCGCTGTCCGACGACGATCAACAGGGCGGCTTCGACAAGGTCGCCGCCGATCAGTTGAAGAACCGGGAAATCCGCGAGATCGTCGGGCGGACACCGCTCCTCCTCGGAATGGCGGCAGCGGTGCTGGCGAGCGGCCGCGATCTAGGTTCGACGCGCGAGACCCTGTTCGAACAGATCTTCGCGCTCGTCGACGATATCCCGCGGCGCTCGCTCTCTAAGCCGGCTGGCGATGCCGTGCTCAATCGGATGCTCGATATCCTGGCTTGGCATCTGACGGCGCAGCCCCTGCTGCCGTGTCCGGAAATGGAACGGCTGTGCGCCGCCGATCTCGCGGTGGAGACGGGCGATCCTGTCCTGAAGGCGGCCGACCTCGCGCAGTCCATATTGGCCTATTGGGAAGACGCAGGTCTGATCGAGCGCGTCGGCTCCGGCTCCGTCCAGGTCTACGGTTTCATTCACAAGAGCCTCGGCGAGTTCGCTGCGGCACGCCGCCTTTGTGAGCTGCCGGAACCGAGGCAACTCGAAGCGCTACAGCAATGCATGGCCGACAGCGCCTGGAACGAGGTGCTGCGCTTCGCCGGCCTGCGAGGGCCCGCGGACCAAGTGGCAGCGCAGATCGCCGGCTTGCCCGCTCGAAGCTCGGACCTTGCGGACAAGCTCTCTTATGGTGCCCGCCTCCTTGCCGAAGTGCCCGAACGGGTTACGCCACCACGCGCGGAAGCCTTTTGGACCGAATCTTCGAGGTGGTTGCAAAGAACCGCGAACCAAAGGCGGCGCAATTTGGCATGTCGCTCATTGCCATCGCCAAGCTTTTTCCGGATGACGTCGCCCCCCTCGCGGCGAGCGTTCGTCATGCACCATATGTCTGGGCGAAGCTCGTTGCTTGGAACTGCCTCGCGGCTGCCGGGCCACAATTCTACGAGATCGACGATATGGTCGCCTCGATCGAGCCCGCAATCTCGGCCGGGTCCATCGGCATGGAGACAAGTCTTGGCGGCGGCATGATGCTGCGCGGGGGCGAGTCAGGCACGCTGTCGGCCGAACTGGCGATCGTCGCTGCCTTGGACATCGCGGCCCGCTGCGACCGGGAGGCTGCCGATGCGGTGATCAGCCGGATCTTCAATCTGCTCACGCGGCACAACTCTGACTTTGTCACGCGAGCCCAAGCGCTCATCGACCAGAAGGGTTGGAACGTCACCATCGAACGCGAACCCAGAACCTTCAGGGGCTTCGACCTGGGGGGCGACTGGGACAGGGCCCAACTGCGCGGCGACCGGCTCATATTGAGCGCGCTGGCGGGGGACGAAATCGAAGAAGCCGAATTCGACGAGTTCACACTCCTCCTCAATCTCAGCGCCTTCGTGCAGATGAGCAAGATGTCGGAAGTTGCCGCATCCGATGTTTGGGCTTGGACGAGGACATTTGATCCCGCGCCGGCGACGCACGTGATCAAGGTCTTTGCTACCATCAGCGGGATCGATTCGGCAGAACTGCGAAGCGAGGCCGCCCGCGCGAAATACATCCTCCAGGTCTCGGACGAGAAACCTGAGAACGAGCGGTGGCCCTTCCGACTGCTACACCTGCTCGAAACCGTCGATCCACCCACGCCCGACTGGAAAGCGGCACGCGGCCGCAATGCCGATTTCCCCATGATCGAAGCCGCCACCTATCATCCGTCTCGATGGGTCGTCTGGATCGCGGCGAACCTGCTCGAGAATGGTCTGGACGGACCCGAACTGGAAGCCTGCGTCGAGCGCCTTTATCGCGATGGGCAAGGACTGACGCTCTGGGCCGCTGCGGGCATGGCAAGCGAACTGCCGGCCGCGACCGGCATTTCGCTGACATTGACGCAGCTCGCACGGCCGCTTCGCCGCGGTTCGCAATACATGTTTGCGCAACTCTCCGAGTGGCGCGCGCCGCTCACACCGAAGCTAATGAGCGTGCTTGAGGCGGGCCTGTTCGCGGATGAAGTCCAGATCGCCTGCGCCGCGGCAGACCTCGCAGAGCATTTCGCCCAGCAAACCGGTAGTTCGGAAATGTGGTTGATCTGACGTCGGTGATGCTGAACGGGCGGCGGGTTTCTGGCGGCGCCTCGTAGCGGTGAGCGGCAGGTTGTGGGTCAGAACCGCTTGTCGAGCACTACGAACGAGAGATCGTCTCGCTTGGGGATGCCGAACCGATTGTCGCCATAGGGGAATGGCTCCGTTTCGCCCGTAAGGTGATAGCCGCGGCGCACGTACCAGGCGATGAGCGTGTCGCGCACATTGACGACCTTCATCCTGAGGCGGTGCGCGCCTCGGGACCGCACGTATTGCTCCGCCGCCTCAAGGAGGCGCCGCCCGGCACCCGCCTTCTGCAGCGTCGGCGCGATCGTCAGAGACCCGAGATACCAGACTTCGTCGCCGGCGGGTTCGAGCCAGACACTCGCTATAATCGGCCCCTCGGTCGATCGAACGATCAGCAGCCTCCCGTCCGGCTGCGCCGCGACGTCGGCGGCGAGCAAGGCGGGCGTGGTCCGGTCGCCATCGATGTAGGCTGCCTCGCTATTCCAGCTCGCGTTGCTTCCCATCCCGCGGAAGGCAGCGTTCATGAGCGCGGCGACAGCGGGAAGGTCGGCGGCGGTCGCGCGCTCCAGCTTCATGCCCCTGGCCCTGGGGCATAGAGCATCGCGACATCGCATCGCGCGTAGCGGACGCCGAACTCATGCATGATCCCGTCATCATGACGGAAGCCGAGCTTCTCGTACAAGTGGATGGCCGCCTCAGATTTCCGGTTGCTGAGCAGATAGAGCCGCTCCGCTCCCATCGCTTTCGCGCAAGTGATGATGGCGCGAAGCAGGAACTCGCCCGCCTTCAACCCCCGCGCCGCTTCGATCACCCCCATTTTCGTCAACTCAAACTGGCGCTCCCCCGTTTTCTGAAGCGCGCATGTGCCGACGATGCCGAGCCCGAGAGCGTCAACGAACAGGATCGTGCCGCCCTGCGCGATTATCCGCTCGCGCGGATGATCGAGGACGTCGCGATCGGTGGCCTCGACACGGTACATCGCCTCGATCCACTGGAGGTTGATGTCGCGGAAGTCGGGCGCGAGAGCGTCGGTGAACTCGCGGATGGCGAGCGCGGGCACTGCGACGGCGCGGGCGCGTCCATCGAGGGGCTCCGCATCCAACGCCTGTTCGATGGCACCGATCTGATCGAGCAACGGCCCCTTCAGCCCGGCGATCATCGCCCGCACCGCCGCGTCGATCCGCGGCCAGACGAGCAGCCGGGAGCGAACCATGGCCGCTTCCCCGGCCTCGGTCAGCGACACGGTCTTGTGCCGCTGGTCGCGATGCTCGCGAGTGACCCTGACCATTCCCGTCCCCACCAACTTCGCGACAGCACGGGTGACCGTCGGTTGGCTAAGCCGAAGGGCGGACGTCAGCGCGGCGATCGTCTGGGGTCCGTCATGATCCAACGTGGCGAGGAGCGGGTATTGGCCGGGCTGGATCGACAGACCGGCCTCTTGAGCGATGCGGATCACATCGCCCTGCATCCGCTCAGCCAGGCGTTTGAGGCGGCTACCGAGGAACAAATGACCCTCTTCGCTGATCACGTCCCGCATCGCCGGCCTCAACTCCATAGCGCGCTATGTTGTGCTCTGCTTCTTGAGAATCCGCAAGGCTGTTTACGATTGCGCCGGCATCGACCCGCAGAGACGCTTGGTTAAGCGCGCGCCGAGATCAACAGCGCGGCCTTTGGCAAACACACTACCACCAACCTAAACGAGCGCCCGAAGTTGGGAATCTGAAAGCAGGCCACGAATGTCGCCTCTGGGTCGATGCGTCCGGTGCCGAAGCAGAGACGCAAGTTACCTACCCCATTTTTATTTGCGTTGTGCTTCCGTGGCATCGCGGGCGGCGCGGAACTCGCTGTCGGCGCTCCAGTTCGGCCATTGGTGGCTGCCGGCGAGGTCACGTCCGGTCGCGTAGAGCACCGACAGCACCTGTGGCACCGCGGCGCCAACGAGATCCGGCCGCCACTCATCGCCGGGCTGATGATAGCGGTTCTGGACATAATCGTCGTTGGCTGCCTGGCCCGCCGCCGTACCACCGTTCACGAGGTCGCGTCCCTGCTCGTAGGAGATGGCAGGCACTCCGCGCTTGGCAAAGGAGAAGTGATCGGATCGGAAGAAGTGCCCCGCCGCCGGATCCGGGTCGGGCGAGTAATGGCGACCCTGCTCGGCCGCCTCGGCGGCAAGCATGTCGAGCAGGCCAAGCTTCGCCGATCCCGAGATCGAGAAATCGTGCGCGGGGCCGTAGCCGAACGGCCCGTCCATGTTGATGACGCCCGCTGTCGTCGCCAACGGGTATTCCGGGTTGGCGGCGTAGTATTCGGAACCTAGCAGTCCCTTCTCCTCCGCTGTCACCGCCAGGAACAGGATCGAGCGATCAGTGCGGGGCGCGTGCGCGAAGGCGCGCGCGAGCTCCAGCAGCGCGGCGACGCCGGACGCATTGTCGACGGCGCCATTAAAGATACGGTCGCCCTTCGCGTCGGGCTGGCCGACGCCGAGATGATCCCAATGCGCGGAGTAGATCACCGTCTCGGCCGGGCGGGTCGCGCCGGGCAGGATGCCGAGCACGTTCTTCGAGCGGATCGTCGCGACGTTCGCTGTGTAGCGCGCGGTGAGCGTCGCTTTCAGCGGGATCGGCCGGGACGCGGCGGTGCGCGCCTGCGCCTTGGCGGCGTCGAGGCTGCTACCCGACGCCTTCAGGAGCGCGTCCGCGACATCGCGTTGCACCCAAGCCTCCATCGCGCTGTGCGCGGCGGCGGGGTTTTGCCGCACGATGTCGAACTGAGCGTTGCCGTTCGAGTTGGCGACGGTCGCCCAGCCGTAGGACGCTGCCGCTGCCTCGTGGACGATCAGGACGCCCGCCGCGCCCCGCCGCGCCAGCTCCTCGTACTTGTAGGTCCAGCGGCCGTAATAGGTTTCGGCCTTTCCATCGAACCGGCCTTCGCCGCCCTCAAAATCGGGATCGTTGATGAGCACGAGCGCGACCTTGCCCCGAAGGTCGACGCCCTTGAAATCGTCCCAGTGCCGCTCGGGCGCGAAGACGCCGTAGCCGACGAACACGATCGGCGCGTTGGCGATGGCGACGCTCCTCGTGCCGTTGAGCGGGGAACGAATAGCGATCTCACGCCCCTGGTGGAGCACCATGCCGCCTGCAATCACCTGCGGCGTGCCAGCGATCTCGGAGCGGAGCAACGGTACGTCCTGCGTCCAGCCGCGCGTACCGCCTCTTCCTCCTCGCCCGCCAGGCGCGTCGCCACCAGGCTGGAGCCCCGCCGCCCTCATCTGCTCCACGATGAAAGCGACCGATTTCGCCTCGCCCGCGGTGCCCGGTCCGCGTCCCTCGAACGCATCGGAAGCGAGCGTGCGGATGTCGTCCGACACGCGCGCGTCGCTGAACGACGGGGCGGGCGCGGCGGCGCGGAGCGGCATCGCGATCAGGGAAAGGAGAAGGACAGTGGCGAGGTGCGAACGCATGAACAGCTCCAGTGAGGCGGAAAAGCTTGGTACTTACCAGCGTTCCATCGACAGCAGGAGTCCGAGCGCTACCGCCGGTTGATCGCAGAGCCGACTAACAGCAATGCTAAGAACACCTACTCAGCTTCGCGCCTTCCAGAAGAAAATCCGTCGAAAGGCTTGGTGCGCCAGTGCCGCCGATCAACTGCGACCGAACTTGCTGTCGCGCTCACAAGGGTGGCATTTCGCTCGAATGAACGGGCGTCTGGTTTCGGGGAGCGTTCAAGGCGCGCGGAACGACCAACAATGTCAAAGCCTTTCGCGTAGCCCGCCGACGACCTGTCGCACGGTATTGACGACGACCTGTGCTGCGCCGCGATCGCCCTTGGCCATTGACGACAGGAACGCCCTTGCCTGCTCCAATGTGACGTGCGGCGGCAGCGGTGCGACGTTGCGGTCAGTTTTCACCTCGAGCACCACCGGCCGGTCGGCCGCCAGCGCACGATCCCACGCCGCGCCCAACGTGTCGCCGTCGTCAACGAAGATGCCGGTTAATCCCAACATTTCGGCAAAGCGGGCATAGGGGACATCAGGGATGTCCTGCGTCGTCTCGAAGCGCGGATTGCCCTCCATAACGCGCTGCTCCCAAGTCACCTCGTTCAAGTCCTGGTTGTTGAAGACGCAGACAATCAGCCGCGGATCGGCCCAGCGCTGCCAGTATTTCTGGATCGTGATGAGCTCGGCCATGTTGTTCATCTGCATCGCACCATCGCCGACCAGTGCGATCACCGGCCGGTTCGGATGTGCGAACTTTGCGCCGATCGCGTAGGGCACGGCAGCCCCCATGGAGGCGAGCCCACCTGACAGGGACCCGCGCTGCCCCTTCCGCACCTGCCAATCGCGCGCGTACCAGTTGGCGCACGAGCCGCTATCGGAGGTGACGATCGCGTCGTCGGGAAGGCGCGGCGACATCTCGTAGACGACACGCTGCGGGTTCACCTGGTCGGCCTTAACGAGCGCGCGGCCCTTCAGCGTCTCGCGCCAATCGTCCATCTGCGCAGCGATGCCCTCCTGCCAGCTACGATCCGCCTTGTGGCCGAGTAGCGGCAGCAGCGCAGCGAGCGTTTCGGCGGCGTCGCCGTGAAGGTTGACCTCGACCGGATAGCGCAGCCCCAGCATCTCGGGCGCGATGTCGATCTGGACCGCGCGGGCCTGCCCATCTGTCGGCAGGAACTCGGCCCACGGAAAGCCCGTCCCGATCATCAGCAGCGTGTCGCATCCGTCCATCAGATCCGACGACGGCTTGGTGCCAAGCAGGCCGATCGCACCGGTAACGAAAGGCAGATCGTCCGGCAGCACGTCCTTACCGAGCAGTGCCTTGGCGACCCCGGCACCGAGACGGTCGGCGACGGCGACAACCTCGTCAGCGGCGTTGCGCGCGCCCGCGCCGATCAGGATCGCGACCCTACTCCCTGCGTTCAGCACCTCGGCGGCGTGGCGCAGATCGGCGTCGTGCGGGACCATTCGCGGCCTGGTGTAGCCCGGTCCAGATCGTGTGAAGCCATGCGCTCGCTTTGGCTCCTCCCATGGCATGTCCTGCACATCCTTGGGGAGCACCAGCACTGTTACACCATTCCGTGCCGTCGCGACGCGCAGCCCGCGATCGACGAGGTGACGAAGCTGTGCTGGTGCACCTGCCTCCTGCACGAACTCGGCGACATCAGCGAACATCCGGTCGAGGTTGAGCTCCTGCTGGTAGCTGGCGCCCCGCACCGTCACTTCTGCTTGCCCTGCGATCGCCAGCACCGGCGCGTGGTCGAGCTTCGCGTCGTACAGCCCCGTGATGAGGTGCGTCGCACCGGGACCGCCAGTGGACAGGCAAACGCCTAGGCCCCGCCAAACGCCCCGCCGCCGACGTTGGAGGCGGAGTTCCAGCCGCCGCCTTGCCCTTGTGTTCGTCGGCAACATCATAGGCGATCATCACATCGGTCGACAGATGAATGAACGTAGTCATGTGATGCCGCAGGCGATCGACAACACGGTAAGCAGCGGCAGGGTGGCGGTGGTGATCGGCTGAAATGCGGTGACGCCGAGCAACACTACTATGCCTGCGACGCCAATCGCATGCCAGCGCCGGGGACCAGCCGTGCATCGACCGACGGTGCCCACAAGATTTTGATCGACCAAGGCGTTCCTGCGCTCGCCTCTGGAATAGCCCATCGGCAACGATATGACGAAGCCAAAGGACGCGCTGGCGTACAACGGCCGACACATCGCGGTCCTGAATGTCAACGGTGTGGACCAGAATGAAGACGAGGAACCCGCAGGTATCTGAGGATGGGCCGCTTGCGCCACTCCACTTCGCACCGGCGTCATAGCCGCGTGGACTGGACCGCCCTGGGCCTGCGGAGGCCATTGGTTGCGAGTCACGCTCGCCATATCGATGTTGTCCGCAGGAGCATAATATCGGTTTTCGGGCTCGGCAGGCGGGATTAATTATCCTTCGGTTTAGACCTCATCGACGAGCCGTCCCGTGGCGACATCGAACGGTGCGGCCAGTCTTTCCAGCACGGTGATGGTGGGGTTGCGCTTTGCGCGCTCGATATCGCTGACATAGGTTCGATGGATGCCCGCCCGGTCGGCATAGTCTTCCTGGCTCCAGCCTTTGGCCTCACGCAACCGACGAATGTTACGAGCAAGACGTTCGCGGATATCCACGACCCGCTAGAGACGCGCCTGTCGCCGATCGATCTACAGACGATGAGTGACAAGCGCCTTGACCTTTGGATCGTGCCAAGCATGGCATGTCACTCATCGACGACAGGGATCGAGAGGGCATATTATGCAGATCGAGCAAGATATCGCTATGACATCGCGAACAGGAACGGTGTCGTTACGCTTCAATCACCTGCTTTGCGACGCCGGTGTTGAGCCTGCGGCGACGCGGTTGCTGCGCCATCAGACGCGGCTTGGCGATGGGCGCACGCCGATCGACTTGTGGCGATCGGACCCGGCGCTGCTCGACGCTTATCAGTCGTACCAGCTGACCGCTTACCGTGCGTACTTCGAGGCGCTTTGGTGGGCTTCATTTGTCGGAACGGCCGATGGTCGCACCTTGTTCGTCGGGCTTGTCCAAGTCGGCGAGCCGACACTCGTGACGGACGATGCGGCAAGCTTCCCGTCCTGGCTGCGCGTCACGCCAGGCCGCGATGATCACTACCCTTTGCATCGGGCCGATGCGCTCAGCGAGTATGTCGGTCGGCTGTTCGTCGACTGGGGCGGGGGCACATCGGGCAAGCGCGCATGGCGCCAGCGCGCGGACACTCAAAACAAGGCCATCACCGAGCTGCATCTCGACGTTGCCGGGCAACCCTTTCCGGGGCTGCTCAACATCAACGAGGCACTTTCCGTCCTGACCGCCGCGCCGCCGTTGTGGATCGCCCAACTTGAGGCTGCTCGCGGCGTATACCTGCTGACATGCCCGGCGACTGGCGCACTCTATGTCGGGTCGGCGACGGGCGAGGGCGGCTTCTGGAACCGCTGGTCCTCGTATATTGCGAACGGCCACGGCGGCAACGTTGCCCTGCGTGATCGCGAGCGGACCGATTGGGTCGCTAGCGTGCTGCAAGTGGCGGGTTCTGCCGACAGCGATGAGGATGTCCTAGCGATGGAAGCCTTGTGGAAACGTAAGCTGCAAAGCCGGACCTTCGGGCTTAATCGCAACGGATGATGCCCAGGTCGACCGTAACGGGCGGGACTATCATCATCGAATAATGATCAGGTCGCCGGTCCGTCGCTGGGTGGCGTAGTCGAGCAACTGCGACATCGCATCGACCTGATCGTCGTGCCGGCCGCCGGGGAATTGGCGCACCTCGTTGAGGAAGGCCTCTAGCCAAGGCTGGTAGCGGGGCAGGAAGACCTGACCGCCCTCGATCTTTGCCGATTGCGTGCGCATGCGGTTCTCTTTGTCGATGGCGCCGGGGTCATAAGCGACCGCCGGAAAGCCTTCAGGATCGTCACGCAGCATTTGAAGAAGGCCGATACCCGAGCCCTTGTCTTCAATCAGGATGGTATCCGGCTCGACCACGCGAGCAATGTTCTTGATCGTCGCAAGCAGCTCGGGAAACTCCGCTTGGCCTCGCCAGACGCTGACAAGATAATAGCGCTTTTCGACGATGCGCCACTGCATGATCACCGACCAATCGTTGCGCAGCCCCGCCTTCGAAGCCGTGTCGATGCTGAGCACTACGTCGCCGCCATCAGGTAGCTCGGTATATTCGCGGAACCAACCGATCTTGATGACATCGCCATCGGGTGGGATCGGCGCCTGCTGGTACTGCGCGAGGAACGCGGCGGTGCCCATCTGCCGGCGCAGCCCATCGAGGATGTGTTGCGGTTCGCGTACTGGGTCGAGCAGATCGCCAATGCGTCGTCGGTGAAACCGAAGCGGCTTGCGGCTGAGAACAATATCTTGGTCTTCCGTGGCGACCGCCGGTAGGTTGAGGTGATACCAGCCGCCGGCGCGCAACATGTGCCCCGACATATCGTCTTCGTGCTGACGTTGTTGGAGTAAGATGATCGCACCGGTGAGCTTGTCGTCGAGGCGACTAAAGAGAGTTGTGTTCGCCCATTCGAGCACCGACGCACGCGCGGCATTGGACGACACATCGCCGGCCTTCATCGGGTCGTCGATGATAATGAGATCGCCGCCCTTGCCGGTGAACGTACCGCCGGTCGACAACGCCGCGCGGAAGCCGCCCATCGTCGTGTAGAATTGGCCGACTGCACCCTGACCGATCAGTTCGGTCGAGGGGAACAGGCGCCGATACCAAGATGATCGCATGACCTGACGCGTTTGTCGGCTGAGATCGTTGGCAAGCTCCTGATTGTAGCTAACGACGATGATCTTGCGCGTCGGATCGCGGCCCATCAGGAACGCAGGGAGGGCCACCGAGATCATCATCGACTTCAGCGATCGCGGCGGCAGGTTGATGATCGCCCGATCGATCTCGCCGGTCATCGCGGTGACTTCGAGCACGCAGGCGATCGCCTCGTGATGCCAGCCGGTCACCATTGCCTTACCCGGATGAAGCTCGCGGAACACGCGCTGGGTGAACGCGACGAAGTCGTTGCGCAAGAGCGCGTCGAGTAGACGCGCTTCATGCCAGATATCGTTTATTGATCGTCTCCCGTATCAATATCGTCGGTAGGGTCGGTAGGCGGCACGCCATTCAGCCTTGCGGGCGCGACGTTCGGCGGCGGCAACAGGCCGCGCTGCCGTGCATTGCTGAAAATGTCAGCGTCCTCTTCGAGCAAACCCTTGGTGAGGTCCGGTTGAGCGATCGGTGGGGCGTGCTGGCTCAGCTTGCGATCAAGCATCTCCATGGCCTTGAGATCGCCTTCAGAGCCTTTTCCCGAAGTTTCAGCAGACAGGCGAGTTGGGTGTCGATGCTCTTCGGCACGCCTGGCATGTTGACCGTCACCTTCATGGCTTTGACCATCTGGACTAGCGTACGCTCGTCCCTTGCGCCCTTCGGACGTCAGGGGCGCCTTCTTCCGTCATTTTTACCAAGCCGCGTGGCTTTGGATCCTTCGCCATGTCCGCGCATATCGGGCTCGTCGTTAGCTTTGAACCTTAGCGGCTTAGTAGGCGGCGCCTCGGTCCGCTCAGGATCCTCGGATTGCTCGTCCATGTCAGCTTACCCCCGGATCGGCGTTGGTGCGCTCAGCGGCAACTTCGGCGAAGGTCTGACCGGTCTCGACAAGTCGCGCCTGTTCTCCGCCGAGCGCATCGAAGCGCCGCACGGCGACATCGACGAAGCCCGGCGAGAGTTCGCAAAGGTACGCGATCCGATCGGTCTTCTCGGCCGCGATCAGCGTCGTGCCGCTGCCGCCGAAGCAGTCGAGCACGGCTTCTCCCGGTGCGCTGGCATCGAGTAGCAGGTCGGCGATCAATCGCGGTATTCTTTACCGTCGGATGCATCGCCAGCGCCTTCGCGCCGCCGCCACCCTTCCCGCGCACGCCGGGGTAGATGAGCACGTTCGAGCGATTGCGGCCATGCGCACCAAGCATGATGTTGTTGCGCCCGGGCGCATCGCCATGGTGGAAAACGCCGACCAGCTCGTGGCCTGAGCGGTAATGGCTGCCCTGACCCGCTTGCGCCTTCACCCATACCAGCAGGTTCACATAGGATAGCTCGGCATGTTCGGCCGCCGCCAGCAATTGGGCAATGTGGCGGTAGTCCATGAAAACATAGACAAACGCACCATCCACCAACACTGGCTGCGCGGCCGCGATGAAGCTTGCCAGGAACTCGGTGAACCTTGCCGGACCCATCTCGCCGGCACCCATCGCGAAGTTGCTAAATTTCTTTGAGGACGAGAACGCGCGGGTCGGCAGGTCGAACGGCGGGTCAGTTAAAAGCTGGCGGATTGATGCGCCATCGGTCAGCCGCGCGATCACGGCGGGATCGGTACTATCGCCGCAGATGATACGATGCCGCCCGCACTGCCAGATTTCGCCGACGCGGGTGATCTCCGGGCGTCAGGTTCGACATCGGCATTATCGAAGTCTGAGAGCTCCGCCGTCCGCGCGGCGCCGGTCATGATGTCGATCTCGGCGACCGCAAACCCGCTGTCGGTCAGGTCGAGCTCGGGCATTTCAAGCCGCAACTCGTCGAACTCGAGCACCAGCGCCTCTTCATCCCACTCGGCACGTTCGGCGATGCGGTTCTCGAACATCGCGAACAGCCGCAACTGCTCTTCGCTCAAATGCGAAATGCGGATCACCGGGACGGTATCGAGCGCCAACAATTCAGCGGCCGCGAGGCGGGCATGGCCGCTGACCAACCCCAGGCTATCGTCGACCAGCAAGGGTACGTTGAAGCCTGCGCGGTCGATACCGCCAGCAAGCTCGCGGATCTGCGCCCTGCCATGCTTGCGCAGCTGTCGCCGGCTGACACGGACCTGCGCTCGCGGGACATACTCGATCGCAAGCCGGATCGAGCCGAAATTTGATGGGGAAGGGGTGAGAAAGGACATCATAACTCCGTACGTGGCGATCTTCAGAAAACGGTTGGCTCAATACTCACGCGTATCGATGCGTAAGCATGCTGCGCTGGGCCCGCTCGGTGTCGCCACCGTAGTTAGCCAATGCGCGTCTACGTCTTCTAAGATCGGCACGCCGAAGCGATCCAATGCCAGTGATATGGTTCAGTTGCGCGTTGCCGTCAATACCAATCCATATGGCTTCGCTGCGAAGCCATTTATCGTGCCGACGTTTCCATTTACGCGTTCCCGTGGCGGAACCTCGATACGAGCCGGAAATCTGCGGTTTATCGCCTGTTCTATGGCTTTTATGGACGCGACGACCACAAAATACCCATTTCTTTCCACTTATCGGTGGGAGACAGGTTAGCGCTCGACTGCGCCATTCACCATGGCGGTCACGAGCCGTTTGCCGCTCCTAATTCGACGTGGCGTCGAGGCGGTCGCGCGGAGCGCCGCCTCGACGGAAACATGAAATGTCAGCGGCTCGCGAGGTGAGCGACCGGCGCGCCGTCCTTCATTGCGGTGGCGGTAGCGATACGCGAGCGGATATCCGCCTTCACATCGGCGCGACAGTCGCGCGCCTGTTCGCCGAGCGCGAGATGGATCGTGCTAAGTCCCCGGCCGCAAACGGTTTCCGCCGCCTGGTCCATGCGAATCTCGAGCCGCTGCTGTCCGTCGACCGTGGCAAGGTCGAGGCCCCGCAAATCGAGAACCGTCGATTCCTTTGAAAACGGATTGTCGGTCGACGCAGTGCCAGCAGCCCAGACGGGCGTCGCAAACACCATCGCGGCAAGTACTGCCGCCGTCATATACTTCATCGTCGTCTCCTGCATCATGCCCATCGCTCTGCGGCGACGTGCATGATGACCTAGGCGTCGACCCGTCCGAAGACAAGGTCCGCGCAAGGGCGACGATGATGAAAGCGGCGGGCGCTGTCAGTGGCCTCCGACGATCATCGATACCAGTTCGACATGCCGGCCCAGCGCGCCGGGGGGCAGCGCGACCTGCTCGACGCGATAGCGCGCCCCATCCGCGCCGGCGCTGGTGACCGTGACCGCGGCGGTCGACGGCAAGGCCCAGCCGCGCGCCTCGGCAAGCGGCACGTCGACGCGCCAGTCGCGACCGCCGGAGACCCTCGCCTCGACTCCGCTGATGCTGATCACGTCGGACGGGTCCCCCCGACGGCCGACGATCCGCAGGCACGTCTCGCCGCCGCACGTAACCAGACGTGATCGCGACGGACCGGCTTGCGCGATGCCGGCGGCGTGCGCGACGGTGGCAACTTGAACCATGCTCAGCGCCGCGATCATCGGGATCGCGAGGCGGCGCGCTGTGGGCAGCAGGGGCGCAAGGAGGCTCATCGGCACCTTGGTAAACTACCGCGAACAATCGGAAATTGGCCGTTTGACGTAGGGGACGGCAATCGCGCTGCGTACGTCAAACGCCCCATGTCCGCGCTCACCGACTGTCTATCAAATAGCGCCGAGCGATCGACCCTCGATGAAGGAGGGCGACGCGTCAGGGACGATGTCGCGGCAGGCGCAGGGCTGCACGATAAAAACATGGGGTACGACGATGACTGCACGAACCGCCCGCACGGGCCTGCTCTGCGCAACCGCGCTCGCCGCCTCGCTGAGCTCGCCGGTCCTGGCGCAGGACGCGCCTGCTCCCGCGACCGAAGGCGCGGCAATGACCGATAACGCCCCCACCGACCCGGCGGCAGCGGTAGCACCGCAGGCGAACGAGATCATCGTCACCGGTAGCCGCCGCCGCACGACGCTGCAGGACGCGCCGATCAACATCAGCGCGGTGGGGGAAGAGACCCTGTCACGCCAGCGCATCGACGACGTGCGATCGCTGGCCGCGTTCACGCCGGGGATCACCGTGGCGGACACTGGCCCCGCATCCACCGGAAACATCATCCTGCGCGGCATCAACTCGGGCGACACGAGTTCGATCGGTGATAACGAAAACAATTCAATCGGCGTCTACCTGGGTGAAGTGCCGCTCTATGCTGATTTCAAGTTTATAGACATCGAGCGTGTCGAAATTCTCCAAGGGCCGCAGGGTACGCTATACGGTCTAGGCACACTCGCGGGCGCGGTGCGTTATATCCCCA
This sequence comes from uncultured Novosphingobium sp., assembly GCA_964242815.1. GTDB lineage: Bacteria > Pseudomonadota > Alphaproteobacteria > Sphingomonadales > Sphingomonadaceae > Novosphingobium. Next base: position 106,243 of record CAXSZV010000001.1, on the reverse strand, counting down.
ATCGGCCGAACACGGACAAGTTCACCGTTGATTTACACGCGCGGGGCTATGCCGAATCGCATTCCGATGACTTCGGCGGGCAGGGCGACGTCACGGTCAACATCCCGATCGTCACCGACCACGTCGCGTTTCGTACCGCGACCGGATATTATGACAACGCGGGCTTCATCGATTACAATAGTATTCTGCAGACGCCTGGCGTATCCGACCCGCAGCCGGTGCGCAGCACCGGCAACGGGACCGGATCCTTGGGTTCGTCCGCGCAGCAGGCCGTCAATTTTCGACGTGAAAAGGACCTCAATTACGAGCGCACCTTTACTACTCGCAACCAGTTGCTGTTGGAATACAATCCCAATATCAAGTTGTACCTAACCTATGCGCATCAGCAGACGAAGACGGGCGGCCGCCAGGTCAACGCGGCAGGCGTGCTAGGAACAGGTCAGTACGAGGCGCCATATCGATACGAGGAACCGTTCAAGCGGTCATCGGATCTCTATGCCGGCGAACTGAACATTAATATGTTCAATATAGCGCAGCTTGTCAGCACTACCGCCTTCACCAGGCAGCGCATAAACAACACTGACGATAACACCGACCTGCTTCTCGACCTCAACTACGGGTATGAAGCATTTCCAACGTTCTCGTCCTATGCGAATAACCAGCGGCGCTACAAGCAATTCAACGAGGAAGTGCGGTTGGTATCCACACACGGCGGGCCGTTTAGTTGGGTCGTGGGTGGCTTCTACAATCGGCTAAAATATAATGCGGCTCGACAGGAGTATACGCCGGGCTTCTCGGCCTTCCGACTAGCACAGTTTTTCATCGACAACCCTATTTCTGACCCTGAAAACCCGCCGCCCATCAACCGGCCGGATGACTCCGAATACATCTCGTTTGTTAAGCAAAAGACAACCGAGAAGGCGGTTTATGGCGAAGGTACACTTCATATCACCAAAGCCTGGCAGGTGACTGGAGGTATTCGATATTATAAATACAACGTGGACGCTCTAGGCGGTTCTGCGTTGCCTTTGTATACCGCGAGCGTGCCGTATCCACTTAATTTGAGCAATTTTGCCGGTAACTTTGCCCCCTCCCGCGTCAAGGCTGGCAACACCAGTGCCGACGGAGTCGTTTGGAAGGCGAACACTTCGTATAAATTCAGCGACGATTTGCTCGTCTATGGCACCTACAGCACGGGCTATCGTGTCGGCGGCGTCAATCGCGTCGCTGCCTGTACCCCGGCGGACTATGTTGCGATCGCAGCGGGTAAGCAGGTGCTCTGCGCACTTCCGGACGAAACCGAGTATGGGCCCGACAAGACGCGTAATGCGGAGATCGGCATACGCGGTGTCCTTTTCAACAAACGTCTTCAGTTCACCATCGATGGATACCGGGTGGACTGGAGTGGGATTCAAGTGCCGAGCACTACTATCAATGGCGCGATTGGGATTATCCGGAATGGCAGAAAAGCGCGATCACAGGGCTTTGATGTATCTGTTGAAGCAAGGGTAACTCCGGAGTTTACCCTTCAGGCAGTTTATTCTTATGTTGATGCGCATTTGACCGAATTGGCTCCCGATTTGATTGTCGTGCAAGATGTGAACGGTCTGTACCCGGTGAACAGACCGCCGGCCGGTGCAACCTTTGATGGGCAGAAGGGCGATCGTCTGCCAGGCTCCACCAAGAACTCCGGAAGCGTCCAGGCCACCTACATCCATCCGCTCGGCAACGGCAATTCGATCGAGGCGAACTGGGCGGCGACCTATACCGGCGACATCTACTCGCGCGTTGGCCTGCGCGGCTTCGGCACGCGAATCGGCAGCTATGTCACGCACCGGGCGTCGGTGGCGTTCCATAGCGATGCGTTTGATGTCGCCATGTTCGCGGACAACATCTTCGATAAGTACGCGGTGACTTCGGTCGGCAACGATCGGAGTTCGCTCTATCGCCAACGCACCGACGTGCTCGAACGGTTCTATGCGCAAAGCGTGTTGACACCGCGCCGGGTCGGCGTCGAGTTGCGCTATCATTATTGAGTAAATCCGAGGTCGCCGAGGCTACTGCACGTCGATCCCCGCCTCTTCCAGCACGCGACGTGCGGGCCCGAGCGCGTCGGCGTGGGCGCGCCAGCGGGCCAGCGCGTCGCGGTAGAGCGGGCGGCGCACTTGCGCGGCGCTCGGGGTTGAGACCGGGGCAACGTTGGTGTGGAAGGCGAGGCAGCGCTCGTCCCAGGCGAGCCCGCAATGCGCGAGCAGCCGGCGCGTAGTCGGTTCCTGATCGGCGACCAGGTCTTCATAGCGCAATTCGAGCACGCGGCCGGGGAACGCCTCGCGCCAACGCGCCATCAGGCGATCGAAACGCACGTAGGTGGCGGCGATGTCCTCAACGTCGTAGCTGTAATCGTAATAGCGCGATCCGATCGCGAACAGGTTGCGGTAGTTGCTGAGCACGGTGTCGAGCGGATCGCGGCGCAGGCAGACGATCGCCGCGCGGGGCAGCGCGCGCGCGATCGGGCCGACGTACTGGAAGTTGCCGGGAAACTTGTCGACGAAGCGCGGTCGACTGGTCCGCCGATAGGGCCCGGCGCGCCGCAGGTAGTCCTCGCCCAACGCCACAGGATCGGCTCGCGCGGCGGCGGCGATCGTTTCAGGGTCGAGCACCGTGCGTGTGCGCGTGGCCGCCGCGGCCTTCACCGCGAGCGGCATCGCCTGCAGCTCGCCCAGGCTTTCGACGTCGGGATGCGACGAAAGGATGCGGTCGACTAGCGTCGTGCCGGTGCGCGGCATGCCGATGACGAAGATCGGCGCGGTCGAAGGGCTCGCGCGGTCGTCGCCGGCGGCGGGCTGGGCGGCCGGAATCCAGTGCGCCTCGATCGCATCGAACACCGCCGCATCGTCGGCGAAGCTGTAGGGCAGCGTCCGGCGATGCCGGCGGTTGGCCTCGTGCAGTACCGCGAAGCCGCGCTGCGCCTCGCCCACGTCATCGAGTTCCTTCGCCAGCGCATAGCCGAGGAGCAGCCGGTCGCGGCCGTCGCGCGCCCGCGCCGCCACCGCGTGCAGCCGCTCGATATGGTTGCGCGCCGGCGTCTGCCGCCGCAGCCCTGCGAGCAGATGATGCGCGCGGCCGTTCGACGGATCGCGCGCGATCAGGCGTTCGATCGCGGCTTCCGCTTCGTCGGTCCGCCCGAGATAGCTGAGCGTCGCCGCGCGGTTATAGCCAAACTCACGGTTGTCGGGCGACAGCTGGGTGGCGATCTCGAAGTGCGGCAGGGCGGCGTGATGATCGCCCAGCCGCGCATGGGCGCAGCCGATCGTGTCGTGGCTCAACGCGTCGCTGGGCGGATGCGCTTCCGCCGCCGCGAGCACCGCCGCCGCCTCGGCATCGCGGCGCACGAGCAGCAGCATCCGCGCGAGCTGCGCGTGGTATTCGCCTTGCGGGTCAAGCGCGATCGCGGCGCGCATGTGATCGATCGCGAGGCTGACCCGGCCCGCCGCCGCCTCCGCGAGGCCGAGCAGGAACGGACCGTCGGGGTCCTGTGGATCGTGCTGCGTCAGCGCCGTCGCCGTACGCGCTACGGTAAGCATGTCACCGCGCGCCAGCGCTTCGCGTCCCGCCCACGCCAGTCGCCGCGCGTCTGATCCACCCCCCGCGCGCGGGGCGGGGCGTGCCGTCCGTCCGTTCACCGGGTCATCGTCCCGACCGCGATCGCGGCGGCGGACGCGCGGTTTTCGACGCCGATCTTCTGGAAGATCTGTTCGAGGTGCTTGTTCACCGTGCGCGGGCTGATCGTCAGGATCTCGCCGATCTCGCGGTTCTGCTTGCCCCGGCTGATCCACAGCAGCACCTCCGCCTCGCGCGAGGTAAGGCCGTGCCGCTCGGCGAGCAGCCGCTCCAGATCGCCTTCGCGCCGTTCGCTCAGCCGGAACAGCCATTCGTCGCCATCAACGCGCCGAAGCAGCGCGCAGTCGATGCTCGCATCGCCGACCGCCACGACGACGCTGCCGCCTGCGGGTTCGCCGGCAAGGATGCGCAGCAGTGCGGTGTCGAGCGGATCGGGCAGGCGTGCGTCGCGCGTGGTCCAGCCGGCGAACAGGCGCTCGAGCATCTCCGTCGCCATCGGCGTGAACCAGCGCGGCGCACCGTTCGCATCGAGCGCGAAGGCCGGCCGCCCGCTGAAGTCGAGCGCGGTCTGGCTGCCCAACGCGACGCGCGCGTTGGCAAGGTGCACGGTGATGCGCGCGAGCAGCTCGTCGATGACGATCGGCTTGGTGACATAGTCGACGCCGCCGGCGGCAAAGCCCTGCACGACATGTTCGGTTTCGGTCAGCCCCGTCATGAAGATGATCGGCACGTGGCGAAAATGCGGATCGAGCTTGATCCGGCGCGTGGTCTCGAACCCATCGAGCCCCGGCATGACCGCATCCATCAGGATGAGATCGGGCGTCGTGTGATCGAGCAGTTGCAACGCGCCCCGGCCGTCGATCGCGATCAGGACGGTCATGTCCGCACCTTCGAGCATGGTGGTGAGGAAGCGCAGCGATTCGGGCGTATCGTCAACGACCAGCACCGTGGTCGGCCCCCCGGCCGGAGGCGAGTTAAGCGTAACGTTACCGGGCAGCGGCGTCATCAAGCAGCTTCATTACCGACGCGAGGTCGAAATTGCGAACATGTTCGCGCAGCACCGTTACCATCGGCGCGCTGTCCGGCACGCGTGTCGCAAGCTCCGCCAACAGCGTCTCTACCCCCCTGATGTGGCCGACCCTGCAGAGGCGGCCCAGCTCATCGACAAAGGGCGCGGCCGCGACAGGAAACTTCGGCGGTGCGGCGGGCCCAGCTTCCGGCGGCGGCTGCGGTGGCGCGGCGGCGGTGACCTGCCAGTGCAGTTTGAGCTCATGGCCGATCACGGCAAGCAACGCCTCCTGATCGACCGGCTTGGCGATGTACGAATCGTGGTTCGGCTCGGTCGCCGACGCCGCTTCCTCGTGAGCGTTGGCGGAAACCATGACGATGCGCATCGCGCGTCCATATGCCGCGCGCAGCCGATCGGCGACCTCCCAGCCATCGATACCGGGCATCTGCACGTCGAGGAGGACGAGGTCGGGCTGGCGACCTTGGGCGAGCGCGAGCCCTTCCGCGCCGTTGCCGGCGACATCGACCACGAAGCCGATCCGGCGCAGCAGCGTCTGCAAGATCGCGGTGTGCGCGCTATCGTCGTCGATCGACAGGATCGTCCGGCGCGGTCCTTCGTAGCCCGTGATCCGGCCGAGATTCGCGACGGGCTCGGGCGCGGTGAACGGTTCGGGCAGGAAGAGGTTCAGGCGAAACACGCTGCCGACGCCCGGCGTGCTCATGGCGGTGATCTCACCGCCCAGGATACGCGCGAGGACGCGGGTGATGGCAAGGCCCAGCCCGATGCCCGGCTGCAACACGGCGGCGGGAGAACTGCCGCGCTCGAATGGTTCGAACACGCGTTCGAGGTCCTCGGGGCCGATGCCGATCCCGCTATCGACGATATCGATCTGCGCGACCTGGCTGCGATAGACGATCGCCAGCTCGACGTGCCCCTCGCTGGTATACTTGATCGCGTTCGAGACGAGATTGATCAGGATCTGACGCAGGCGCTTCTCGTCGGTCTTGACGAAGCCGGGCAGCCGCCCACTGACGCTCAGGCGCAGGTCGAGCTGCTTGGCTTTCGCCTGCATACGGAACATGTCGATCACGTGATCGAGCAGCCCCGGCAGGTGCACCGTATCGCTGCGCACCTTGAGCACGCCCGATTCGATGCGCGATATCTCGAGCAATCCCTCGACCAGGTTGGTCAGGTGCTGCGCGGAGCGGCGGATCACCGCGCCGGCTTCGGCGGGCGATGTCGCGCCGTCGCGCTCCAGCAGCTGCGCATAGCCGTAGATCGCGTTGAGCGGCGAACGGATCTCGTGGCTTACGGCCTCGAGATAACGCGTCTTGGCGGCGTTGGCAGCTTCGGCGGCGGCGATCAGCCGCTCGCGCTCCGCGTCGGTCGCCAAGTGCTCGGCGTTGCTGTCCGCCGTCGTCGCGAGCCGGCGCGCTCGCACGCGCCGCCGGAGGCCGGGGGGCAGGTCCTCCGGTCGCACGACGTGCGATCGCCGCGTCATGGCGCCTCGCGCCGGTCCGTGGGGCAATCGAAGGCACGCGGCGCAACCGTCATGCCCGCCGATATGCCAGATGCTTATGCGATGCGAAACCTTGCCACCGGCATCCATGCGCTCGACGGGCCGCGCGGGGCGACTTGATCTACGTCATTTCGCCTAGCTGCCAGGCGGACAATGGCGTTTATAGCGGTGGGATGAGCACAGCGATCATCGCCGAAGCGCGCCTTCGCAACACAAGGTCTTTGCGAGCCGCGTTCGGCGTTGTCGGATGCATCGCCGTTGTCGCCGGCTCGCTGACGCTGGCAACCTCGGCGATCGCCGAGCCGATGCCGACCGAAACCGTCCTGCAGGTTCCGGGCTTTGCCGATTTCATCGCGGTCGATGGCGATGCGGTCTGGGTGACCAACAAGGGTCGGGTCGAGCGGTGGTCGCTGCGCGGCAAGCAGGCCGAAGTGCCGATCGCGCATCCGTGTGGCGCGATGGTGATCGCCGCAGGCGCGCTATGGGTCGCCGATTGCGCCGGCGGCGCGCTCGATCGCGTGGACCTTGCGACCGCCAAGGTCGTGGCGACGATCCCCACGGGCATCGCCAACCCGAAGGGCGAGCTCAACGTCGTGGCCGGCGACGGGTCGATCTGGGTGACGAGCGCCGCCGGCGGCGGCGTCACGGAGGGTGCGATCGCGCGCGTCGATCCCGCGCAGAACCGCGTGATCGCGAGCGTGTCAGTTGCGCCCGACAGCTTTTATCTGGCTTATGGCCTGGGCTCGCTCTGGGCAGTGAGCGGCACTGGCAACTTGATTCAGAAAATCGATCCGGCGACCAACCGCGTGGTCAAGACGACATCGCTGGGCAAGGAACCGGGCTTCCTCGCTGCCGGCGAAGGCGCGGTCTGGGTGCAGGAACAGGGTGACGGCACGGTCGCGCGCGTCGATCCGACGACCGGCGAGGTGAGCGGCCGGGTCAAGGTCGACGCGACGCTGAAATATGGCGACATCGATACCGGGGCCGGCAAGGTCTGGCTGCGGACCACCGCCGGGCAAACCTTCGTCGCGATCGATCCCGCAACGCTGGCGATCGTCGCGCGCACCGGTGCCGATGCGGGCAGCGGCGGGCTGCGCTATGCGCCGGGCGGGGTCTGGACGACCGCGCACGACCGGCACACGCTGACCTGGTGGGCCACTGCTTCAAGCGTCGGGCAGTAATTCGCGTCGGCTCGTGTCGACGAACGAGGGCGCTACTCGAAGTGGAGAGCGCCGATCAGCCTGCGGGTCTGGGTGGCACCGGGTAGACGATGAAGTCCGCGTGGCGGTCGATCAACGGCGGCGACGGGGCCGCCTCGACCGCGCGCGCCAGTTCGTCGATCGCGGACGGTGCCAGCGCGAGCGGATGCTCGGCCGGGTGCGCGGTGGCATGCATCGGATAATCCTGCGACGGAGTGGTCGTCATCTCGATATGCGCGCCGAGCAGCGCGACGATCGGATGCGTCCGCGCGAACGCGGTCAGCCGCTCGGCGCTGGCGCGGTACTCGCCGAAGCGATCGGTCGGCACGTAAAGTCGGCCGGGATAGAGCATATCGCCCGAGAACAGCAGGCGCGTCTTCGCATCGTAGACCATGACGTGCGCGGGCTCGTGCCCCGGCGTCGGAATGATCGTGAGCGGACGCCCGCCCAGATCGTATCGCGCAAGATCGTCGGGCCAATGCGCGATGCCGAAAAAGGCGGCGACCGCGGCGGGCGTCAGCCCGACCACATCGGTATCAGGCCGATCGGCGAACTCGAAGTCGCCGGCGTGGTGATCGCCGTGGCCGTGCGAATGTGCGACGATCAGGCGTATCTGGCGGTTGCCATGCGCCGCGCGCCACCGCGCGATCAGCCCGTCGATCGTCGGCCGCACGCGCAGTCCGCCCGCCCCGCTGTCGATCAGCAGCGCCCTGTCGCGGCCGAACAGCAGATAGAGAAAGGGCGCCTCGAAATTGGTCTTCACCGATTGGCGGATCACGAAGGTATCTGCATCGATCCGCTGCACCTGGGTTTCGGGCTCGGCGGCGGCCGTGCCGTCGATCCAGTGCGCGAACGCGGTGCCGGGCGTGCGCGCGGCCCGTTCGGTCGCACGGGCGATCGGTGCCTGTGCGGGCCATGCCGTAGCGACCATCGCCGCGACCGCGAAAGCCGCCGAATGACGCATTGCTGCGGTGGGGGCGCGCGTGGGAAACGGAGTGACATACTGCATAGCTGCGGTATGGACATTATTACGGAATTGGGCAAACTTAATATCGTCATCACGCCGGCGCGATCGTCGGATCGAAAGGGTATCCGATGGGGCGTCGGTTGAATTTGTGGCTTTCCAATTTAGGGCTGGCGAATTTGGGGTTGGCGAAATTGCGCGTTGCGATCCTGATGGCGGCGGCGCTCGCCACGGCGGCGTGCAGCGGCGGCCAGGATGCCGCGCCCAAGCGGACCGAGTTCAACATAGGCTGGTCGATCTACGCCGGGTGGATGCCCTGGCCCTATGCGCAGAAGGCCGGCATCGTGAAGAAATGGGCCGACAAGTACGGGCTCAAGATCAACATCGTGCAGGTCAACGATTACGTCGAATCGGTGAACCAGTACACCGCCGGCAAGCTCGACGGCGTGACCGTGACCAACATGGACGCGCTGACCATCCCCGCCGCGGGCGGCAAGGATACCAGCGCGATCATCATCGGTGATTATTCGGACGGCAACGACGGCGTGGTGCTGAAGAACGCGGGCGGCCTCGCCGATATCAAGGGCCGCACGGTCTATCTGGTCGAGCTTTCGGTCTCGCATTATCTGCTTGCGCGGGGGCTCTCGACCGTCGGGCTGCAATTGTCCGACGTCAAGACGATGAACACCGGCGACGCCGATATCGTCGGGGCTTTCTCAAATCCGGCGGCGACCGCGGCGGTGACCTGGAACCCGCAGCTGACCGAACTCACCAAGGCACCCGGCGCGAAGCTGGTGTTCAGCTCGCACGAGATCCCGGGAGAAATCCTCGACCTGTTGGCGGTCGATACCGCGACACTGAAGGCGAACCCCAATCTCGGCAAGGCGCTGACCGGCATCTGGTACGAAACGATCGCGCTGATGCAGCGCCAGGACGCGCAGGGCGCGGCGGCGCGCGCGGAGATGGCGCGGATGTCTGGCGCGACCGCGGCGTCGTTCGACGCGCAGCTCACCACGACGCACCTTTACGGCACGCCGCAGGCCGCGGTCGCCGCCGCCCAATCGCCCACGCTCGTCGCCACGATGGCGAAAGTGCGCGATTTCAGCTCGTCAAAGGGCTTGTTCGGCGCCGGCGGCGAACACGCGGGCGCGATCGGGATCGCCTTTCCCGGCAAAAAGTCGCTCGGCGATGCCGCCAACGTGAAGCTGCGCTTCGACCCGACCTTCATGCTGGAGGCGGAAGCGGGCAAGCTGTGATGCGATCGACGCGCGCGATGTCATCACCGGTCATGGGGCTTCGATGCGCTGGGTGAACGTCCGGCCGGGGCGTCGCGCGTCACTGCTGCTCGGCGCGATCCCATTGCTGCTGGTTATCGGCGGATACGTGCTGGCATCGGCGCATCGCCATGCGCTCAACCCGTCGGACAAGGTGCTGCCAACGCCCGCCGCGATGATCAGCGCGATGCGCGGGCTGCTGCTCGATACCGATCCGCTGACCGGACACGTGGTATTCTGGGCAGATACCGTCGCCAGCCTTGAGCGGTTGGGGCTGGGGCTGGCGATCTGCACGGCCTCGGCGCTGCTCGTCGGCATGGTGCTCGGCGTGCTGCCGGCTGCGCGCGCGACACTGGGCGGGCTGGTGACGACGATCGCGGTGATCCCGCCGATTGCGCTGCTGCCGATGCTGTTCATCGTATTCGGGCTTGGCGAAACCGCCAAGGTCGCGCTGATCGTCATCGGCATCACCCCGTTCATGATCCGGGACCTCGCCGATCACGTCGCCGCGTTGCCGCCCGAGCAGCTGATCAAGGCGCAGACGCTAGGCGCGAGCAGCTGGCAACTGGCGCTCCGCGTCGCGCTGCCGCAGGCGATGCCGCGGCTGATCGCCGGGCTGCGGCTGTCGCTGGGCCCCGCCTGGGTCTATCTGATCGCGGCGGAAGCGATCGCGTCCGACGTCGGGCTTGGATACCGGATATTCCTGGTGCGGCGGTATCTGTCGATGGACATCATCATCCCGTACGTGGCGTGGATATCGCTGCTGGCGATCGCGATGGACGTGATCCTCATGCAAGTCAGCCGCCGCGCGTTCGGCTGGGCGCATCAGGCCGGACGATGACGGCACCGCTGCTTGCCTTCGATGGCGTATGGCTCGAATATGGCGACAAGGTCGTGCTGGAGAACGTCGGGCTGACGATCGGCGAGCGCGAGTTCGTCTCGATCGTCGGCGCGTCGGGCGCGGGCAAAAGCAGTTTCCTGCGGCTCGTGCTCGGCCAGGAAGCGCCGACGCGCGGACGGATATCGCTCGACGGCGCGGGATTGAAGCCCGAATGCGGCCCCGATCGCGGCGTTGTGTTCCAGCGCTATTCGGTGTTTCCGCACCTGACCGCGCTGCGCAACGTGATGTTCGATCGTGAGTGCGCTGGCGCGCCGTTTTCCGCGCGATTGTTCGGGCGGGCGCGACGCTCGGCGGCGGACGAGGCCGAGGCGATGCTGGCCGAGGTCGGACTGGCGGACGCGCGGCATCTTTACCCCGCGCAGCTTTCGGGCGGTATGCAACAGCGGCTGGCGATCGCGCAGGCGTTGATGGCGCGGCCGCGCGTGCTGCTGCTCGACGAGCCGTTCGGCGCGCTCGACCCCGGCATCCGTCAGGACATGCACCGCCTGATCCTGCGGCTGTGGGGCGAGCATCACCTGACCGTGCTGATGGTGACGCACGATATCGGCGAGGCGTTCAAGCTCGGCACTCGCGTGCTCGCGTTCGACAAGCGGCGTGTCGATCCCCAGGCCCCCAACCGTTTCGGCGCGACCGTGGTCTACGATCTGCCGCTTGATCGCAAGACCGCCGCGAACGGACAGGCGTCGGACACGAGCGCAGCCTAGCCAAAGTACAGTATTACGATTGACACGAAGCGTAATACCAGCGACACCATTTGACATGACCAAGGATGTGATCCCGGCGGGACTCGCCCGGCTGAGCATGAGCCTTCCGGCCGCGCTGTCGCAGCAGCTCGATGCGATGGTCGAGGAGCGTGGCCTGCCCTCGCGCTCGCAGCTGATCGCCGAACTGATCCGTGACGAACTCGCCGCGCACGGCGCGGTCGTGCGCCCTGAAGACATGCTCGCGGGCACGATCACGCTCGTCTATCGCGGCGACATGGGTCACGTCCGCCAGCAACTGGCGCATACGCAGGGCGATTATCTCAAGGAGGTGATCTCCTCGCAACACGTGTTCCTCGAGGATGATCAGTCGCTCGAAGTCCTGCTGGTTCAGGGTCCGGCGACGCGGCTGCGGGCGCTATGCGATGCGCTGCGCACGGTACGCGGCGTGCACCAGCTGCGCCTGTTCACCACCACCGCGCTGCTGCCGCAGCTCTATGAGCTCGACCAGGCCACGCCGACCAGACAGAGCGTCGCGGCGTGAGCGTGTCGCTCGCCGATCCGGCGGCCGCGCGCGCGCACGCCCGGGCGATGGCGGGCACGCGCGTCGAGGCGATGCCAACGCTTCCTCCTCGCGCCGACGACCTGCCGCCGGGCGTCGCGGCGGACGACGTGCTGTGGGAAGAGACGATCGCGGCGGGCGGCTATGCCTCGCGCGTCATTTCGCGTGGCGGCAGGCTGCGGCTGATCGACTTGGAAGGCGATGCCTGCGCCTCGCTGCTGCTGTTCAACGCGGCGATGCCGACTGAGCGGCTGAACATCGCCGATACGCTGAAGGTGCAATGGAACGCCTATCTCGGCGCGGGCAGCCTGCTGTTGTCCGACATGGGACGCGTGCTCGCCAGCATCGAGCGCGACGACGCGCAGACGCACGATCCCTTCTGCGGAGCGTCGAACGCCGCATCGAACGCGCGGCGCTATGGTGAAGGGCGCAATTCGGGCGATTATCCGAGTGCACGCGACAGGCTGCTACTCGGCGTGGCCAAGCACGGGCTCGGCCGCCGCGACGTGCATGCCTGCCTCAACCTGTTCAAGGGCACGCGAATCGGCGCGGACGGCGCGGTCGAGACGCGGATCGGACCGTTCGCCCCGGCGCGCGCCGTGGTGCTGCGCGCGGAAATGGCGCTGATCGCGGTGATCGCCAACTGCCCACACGTGCTCGATCCGCGTCCGTGGACCATCACGTCGCTTCGCGCGACCGCATGGCGCGGCGCGGTTACGCCAGAGGACGATCCCATCCGCAACGCGACCCCCGAGGGTCTGCGCGCGTTCCTCAACACCGAGGACATGCACCGCGTATGACCGCCGCCGACCTCCACCTGGCGGACCTTCCCGGCGCGGTGCTGCATGACGAGATCGTGTCAGCGCGCGCGCCATGGATGTACCGCGTGAACGCCGGGCAGACGCTGCGCATCGTCGATCTGGAAGGGAACCAGGCGGTCGACTTCCTGATCTACGCCGCCGCCGACGATGCCGAACGCTACAGTTTGCAGGATACGATCGCGGCGCAGGGCAACCTCTTCCTGCGCGCCGGAACCGCGCTGATGTCGAACGAGGGCCGGGCGATGATGACGATCGCCGCCAGCGCGATCGCCTATCACGATACGATCGGCGGCGCGTGTTCGTGCGAATCGAACACCTTGCGCTATGGCCATCACACCAAGTCGCAACATGCTTGCGTCGAGAACTTCCTCGAGGCGAACCTGGCGGCCGGGCGCGGCAAGCGCGATATCGTCCCCAACATCAATTTTTTCATGAACGTGCCGGTCGAGGCGGACGGATCGCTCGGCATCGTCGACGGCATCTCGGCGCCCGGCCTGACGGTCGACCTCACCGCCGAGATGGACGTGATCGTCGTCGTCTCCAACTGTCCGCAGATTAACAATCCGTGCAACGGGTTCAACCCCACTCCCGTGCGGATGATCGTGAGCGAATGACGGGCACCGCGCGATGACCTTGCGCAGCGTCCTCATCGCCAATCGCGGCGCGATCGCGTGCCGGATCATCCGCACGCTGCGGCGGATGGACATCCGCTCGATCGCGGTCTTTTCCGACGCCGACGAGGCATCGGCGCACGTCGTCGAGGCCGACCAGGCGATCCGCATCGGCCCCGGCCCCGCCGCGCAAAGCTATCTCGACATCGACCGCATCATCGCCGCCGCGCTTGAGAGCGGTGCCGAGGCGATCCATCCGGGATACGGCTTTCTGTCCGAAAACGCGGACTTCGTCGAAGCGTGCGAGGCCGCGGGTATCGTCTTCATCGGGCCGACCGCGGCCAACATCCGCGCCTTTGGCCTCAAGCACAGCGCCCGCGCGCTGGCCGAGGCGCATGGCGTACCGCTCGCGCCTGGAACCGGGCTCCTCGCCGACGCGGAGGCGGCGGTCGCGGCGGCGCGCGATATCGGCTATCCGGTGATGCTCAAGGCGACCGCGGGCGGCGGCGGCATCGGCATGCGTGTCTGCGCCAATCCATTGAGTGTTCGCGAAGGCTACGCCGCCGTCGCGCGCCTGGGCGCGGGCAACTTCGGCGACGCGGGGCTGTTCCTCGAACGCTTCGTGCCGCGCGCGCGGCATATCGAGGTGCAGATCTTCGGTGACGGCGCGGGGCGCGTTATCGCGGTCGGCGATCGCGACTGCTCGCTCCAGCGGCGCAACCAGAAGGTGATCGAGGAAGCGCCCGCGCCGAATTTGCCCGATCGGATCCGCGCCGAACTGATCGCCGCGGCGGTCCGGCTGGGCGAGGCCGCATCGTACCGTTCTGCAGGCACGGTCGAATTCCTCTATGACGCCGATCGCGGCGACTGGTTCTTCCTTGAAGTCAACACGCGGCTGCAGGTCGAGCACGGCGTGACCGAGGAAGTCAGCGGCATCGATCTGGTCGAATGGATGGTGCGCTGCGCCGCCGGCGACACGAGCTTCCTCGATCGCGGCGCGCCCGTGCCCACCGGCTGGTCGATCCAGGCGCGGCTCTATGCGGAGGATCCCGCGCAGGATTTCCAGCCCGCGTCCGGGCTGCTGACCGATGTCGCGTTTCCCGCCGATGCGCGCGTCGAGACGTGGATCGGCCCAGGCTCGGTCGTCTCGCCGTTCTACGATCCGATGCTCGCCAAGCTGATCGTGCGTGGCCAGACGCGCGAGGCGGCGGTGGCGGCGATGCAGGCGGCGCTCGGCGACACACGGCTGGCGGGTATCGAGACCAACCTGCGCTGGCTGCGCGAGGTGGTGCGCAGCGTCGATTTCGTCGTGGGTGACGTGTCCACGCGGCTACTCGACACGATTGTCTATCATCCGCGCAGCATCTTGGTGCGATCGGGCGGCACGGCGACGAGCGTTCAGGACTACCCGGGGCGCGTCGGCTTCTGGGACATTGGCGTGCCACCTTCAGGCCCGATGGACGCGCGTGCGTTCCGCCTGGGCAACAGCCTGCTCGGCAACGCCCCTGGGACGACCGGGCTGGAAGTCACCGCGACTGGCCCGACACTGACGTTCAACGCCGCCACTCGCATCTGCCTGACCGGGGCCGATTTTACCGCCACGCTCGACGGGCGCCCCGTGCCGCGCAATCAGCCGATCGCCGTTGCCGTGGGGCAGACGCTCGCGCTCGGTCGCGTGACCGGCGGCGGCATCCGCGGCTATGTGCTGTTCGCCGGGGGGCTTGAGGTTCCGGGCTATCTGGGTAGCGGCAGCACGTTCGATCTGGGCGAGTTCGGCGGCCATGGCGGGCGACCGCTACGCGCCGGCGATACGCTGCATCTGGCGGCGCATCCCCCGGCGGTGATCCCCGGACGGCGCAGTATCGACCAGCCGCCGCTCGGCCCAGCGTGGACGATCCGCGTGCTTTATGGCCCGCACGGCGCGCCCGATTTCTTCACTGCCGGCGATATCGAGACGATCCTGGCGGCCGAATGGCAGGTGCATTACAACAGCAATCGCACCGGCGTCCGCCTGACCGGACCCAAGCCGACCTGGGCGCGCGCTGATGGGGGCGAGGCGGGGCTGCATCCGTCGAACATCCACGACAATCCTTATGCGATCGGCGCGCTCGATTTCACCGGCGACATGCCGATCATCCTCGGACCCGACGGCCCCTCGCTCGGCGGCTTCGTCTGTCCGTTCGTGGTGATCGCGGCGGACTTGTGGATGATCGGGCAGCTCGCTCCCGGCGATCGCTTGCGGTTCGTCGCCGTCGATCTCGCCATGGCCGAGCAGGCGCGCGCGGACGAGGACGCCTGGATCGAGGGACGCGGCGCGGCGAAGGCGCTGTCATCCGCGCTCCCCGACCAGCGCCTCGCCGCCGATGCGATCATCGATGAACTTCCCGCGCGCGGCACCCGGCCGCGGGTGGTCTATCGCCAACAGGGTGATCGCAACCTGCTGGTCGAATACGGATCGATCACGCTCGACCTCGAATTGCGGTTGCGCGTGCACGCCGCCACAACCGCGCTCGCCGCGCTCGCGCTGCCTGGGATCGTCGATATCGTGCCCGGTATCCGCTCGTTCCAGGTCCATTTCGACCGCACGATCGGGCAGGGCGAGCTGCTCGCGCGGCTCAGCGCGATTGAGGACGAGCTTGGAGATCTCGATGATTTCACCATTCCCTCGCGCATCGTCCATCTGCCGCTGAGCTGGGACGATCCGGCGATCCATCAGACGATCGAACGCTATATGGCGGTAGTGCGCGACGACGCGCCCTGGTGCCCCGACAACATCGAGTTCATCCGGCGCGTCAACGGCCTCGATAGCGTCGAGGACGTCCGCCGCATCGTGTTCGATGCGAGCTATCTCGTCTACGGCCTGGGCGACGTCTACCTTGGCGCGCCGGTCGCGACGCCGATCGATCCACGCCACCGGCTGGTCACGACCAAGTACAACCCCGCGCGCACTTGGACCCCGCCGAACGTCGTCGGCATCGGCGGCGCGTACATGTGCGTCTACGGCATGGAGGGGCCGGGCGGATATCAGCTGTTCGGCCGCACGACCCAGGTATGGAACACCTATCGCCAGACGGGGAATTTCACGCAAGGCAAGCCTTGGCTGTTGCGCTTCTTCGATCAGATCCGGTTCTTCCCCGTCAGCCATGATGAACTGACCGAATGGCGGCGCGACTTTCCGCTGGGACGCCGCGCGATCGCGATCGAGGAGACGCAGTTTCGCCTGGCCGACTATCGCGCGTTCATCGCCGCGAACGCCGATGCGATCGGCGTCTTCGAGGCCACGCGCAACGCGGCCTTCGCCGCCGAGCGCGACGAATGGACGCGCAGCGGTGAATTCGATCGCGTCGCCAGCCTGATGGACGTGGCTGACGATGGCGCGGCCGACGCGATCGTCATGCCCGAAGGCGCGGAGTTGATCGAAGCGCCGATCGGCGGCAGCATTTGGAAGCTCATGAAGGAACCGGGCGATGCCGTCGTGGCGGGGGAGGCGATCGCGGTGATCGAGACGATGAAGACCGAGTTCAAGGTCGTCAGCCCCGGTGCGGGGACGATCGCGGCGTTGTTCGTGGCCGAGCGGCAGACCGTCGCGCCGGGCGCGCCTATGTGCGCGCTGATGCCCGCATGATCGCACTGGACCGCCTTTCGGTCGCGGAGATCGCCGCCGATGTGCGCGCGCGTCGCCGCACCGCCGCCGATGTGATCGAGACGGTGCTCGAGCGGCTTGCGCACTATGACGCGATTCAGCCGGCGGTCTGGATATCGCGGTTTTCGCCCGACGCGCTGCGCGCGGCGGCTGCGTCGGTCGATGCGCGGATCGTCGCGGGGGAGGATCTGCCGCTCGCCGGCGTGCCGTTCGCGGTGAAGGACAATATCGATGTCCTGGGCCTCGACACCACCGCGGCCTGCCCGGCGTTCGCCTATGCGCCGTCGGCTTCGGCTGGGGTGATCGAGCGTTTGACTGCGGCGGGCGCAATACCGATCGGCAAGACCAACCTCGATCAGTTCGCCACCGGCATCAACGGTACGCGCAGCCCCTATGGCATCCCGCGCAATGCGTATAACCGCGCGTTCATCAGCGGCGGGTCGAGTTCGGGTTCGGCCGTGGCGGTCGCGGCCGGGCTCGCCGCCTTCGCGCTCGGCACCGATACCGCGGGCTCGGGCCGCATCCCGGCGGCGTTCAACCATCTGGTCGGCTTCAAGCCTTCGCGCGGTCGGTGGACGACGCGCGGCCTCGTCCCCGCCTGCCGCACGCTCGACTGCATCACCGCGTTCACGAGCGACACGGCGGACGCCGCGCTGATCGATCGCGCGCTCGCGGGCTTCGACCTGGCCGACCCGTTCTCACGCCCGTTGCAGGATACGCCGCTGGCCGATGGATCGTCGCGACGCCGACGGATCGGCGTGCCACGCAACGACCAGCGGGTGTGGTTCGGCGATATCGAGTCCGATCATCTCTATGACCAGGCGCTGGCGCGGCTCGATGCGGACCTCGTCGAGATCGACATGGCCCCGCTTAGCGAAGCCGCGCGGCTGCTCTACGATGGCCCCTGGCTCGCCGAGCGTACGGCCGCGTGCCAGGCGATCCTGCGCGACGATCCCGATGCGATCCACCCCGTGGTGCGCGAGATCATCGCGGCCGGCGCGGGCTTCACGGCAGTCGATGCGTTCGAGGGGACCTATCGCCTGGCCGAACTCGCCCGCGCGTCGCAGGCGATGTGGGCCGCCGTGGACCTGCTGGTGCTGCCGACCGCGCCGCGATGCTACCGGGTTGACGAGATGCTCGCCGCGCCGATCGCGCTCAACGCCAGCCTTGGCGCCTACACCAACTTCGTCAATCTGCTCGATATGGCCGGCGTCGCAGTGCCGACGGGGACCTATCACAACGCGGTCGGCTTCGGCGTCACGCTGATCGGACCGTATGGCAGCGACCGCGCGCTGCTTGATGCTGCCGGCGCGATCTACCCCGCGATGGCCGAACTGCCGTCGCTCGACCTGGAGGGACGTATGGATACGGTGAAGCTGGCGGTCGTCGGCGCGCATCTCAAGGACATGCCGCTGCACTGGCAACTGACCTCGCGCGACGCACACCTGGTCGCCGAGACCACCACCGCGCCGACCTATCGCCTCTATGCGATGGCAGACAGCGTGCCGCCCAAGCCGGCGCTGATCCATGCGGGCGGGGACGGCGGCGCGGCGATCGCCGTCGAGGTCTACGAACTCGACATGGCCGCATTCGGCAGCTTCGTCGCCGAAGTGCCGCCGCCGCTGGCGATCGGCACGGTGACGCTGGCGGACGGCAGCGCGGTAAAGGGCTTCGTCGCCGAGCCGCGCGCGATTACGGGGGCCGAAGATATCACGCCGCTCGGCGGCTGGCGCGCCTACATCGCCGGTCGGTGACACGTCGCCCGCCGCGCGCTACGTTCGATGACGTATAACGATGCGGGCGGATTTAAGGCAGGTCACACAAAGGCGCATTGCGAGGGTCAGATGGACGGAATAAGGGTTGGCAACCGGGTGATCGGCACTCAGGCGCCCGTGACCGTGGGCTGGGACAACATCCCGCGCGTCGAAGGCGGCCCGGTCAAGCGCTTCGTGTTCACCTGGTTTCAGCCGGTAATGCTGTTCGCGCTGATCGCTTTCTGGTGTTACGCGCCAAACTCGATTGCCAAGGCTTCCACCGCGATCGCGATTAGCATCGGCTTTCGCGTGCTTCTGCTCGGGCTTGAATGGGTAAACCCGCGTTTTGCCAGCTGGCGGCTGACGTGGAAGGAAGCGGTGACCGACCTGTTCTACGTCGGGCTCGGCTTCACCGTGCTGCGTCTGATCGAGGGCTTCATCGGCAGCGACGTGATCGTCGAGAAGCTGCTGAGTCAGTTTCATTGGGACAAGTTCGCGTGGTTCACCGGCCTGCCGCTGCTGGTGCAGGCGTTCGCTATCTCGTTCATCTTCGACTTCGGCCAGTACTGGATGCACCGCGGGATGCACAACTGGTACCCGCTATGGCTGCCGCACTCGGTGCATCACTACATCACGCAGCTGAACATCAACAAGGGCGCGGTCGGCAACCCGGTCGAGATCTTCTTGATCGGCCTGGGTCTCGGCGGGTTCTTCGATTTCCTGCCGCGCGCGTTCCTGCTCGCCGGCGCGCTGGGCATGGCGATCGCCGAATACCAGCATATCAACGTGCGCTTCAATTCGCCGCGCTGGTGGCGGTATCTGTTCAACACGACCGAGCATCACAGCCTGCACCATTCGCAGGACTATGAATCAACGCGCAGCAATTATTCGGGTGCCTACATCTTCATCGACCGCATGTTCGGCACCTGCATCGATGGCGAGGCGGAACTGCTCGGCATGGAGGGCGGCCGTCGCATGGGGATCCGCGAGCAGATGACCTATCCGTTCACCGAGGGATGGAAGACGATCAAGCGGCGCTATGGCAACGCGCGGCATGCCGAACCCGCAGCGCTCCCTGCGGCATAGAATGTCATTTCCGCCCGCCGGAGACGCGCTGGCCCTGCGGACCGCCGGGGTGGCCGCGACAAGCGACGACGATAGGGGCGGTCTGCGCTTCATCGACTGGATCTGGCATATCAGGGGACGGGTAGAGCTCGCCCCGAACCGCTCCAACGTCGAATCGTTTGATCGGCTTGGCCCGTTGTTCGATCGCCCCGGCACGACTTATGAACTGCACGGCGACACGCTGACATTTCAAAAGAAGGATCAGGCCGCGCAGGACAGGATGTCGATTATCGACAGCGGCATGATCCGGCTCGAAAGCAGCCAGGCCGGCAAGGCGGCGCGTTATCATTTGAAGAGCAAGTCGCTATTGTTCTGCTTCCTGGCCCCGCTGATGTTCGTCGGCATCGGGCAGATCACGGTCGCGGTCGGGGAATTGCAGACGCCGACAGCGGCAGAGGCGGCGAAAGCGAAAGCCGAGGCGAAGAAAAAAGCGGAAGCCAAGAAGCCCGACGTGCCGATGAACGCGCTCGACAAGGCGCTTGGTATGCCTGGTCCAGACAAGACCAAGAAAAAGCCGGATGAGGAAAAGAAGCCATCGCCGACGCCGGCGTACGTATTCGCGGCGATGTTCGCGGCGCTCTACGTTATCGGACGGGTGTTGGAGGACTATCTGATCAGGTCGCTGTTCACCAAAACGCTGGCGTAGCCTTGCGACGGGCGCAGAGCCTTTTGTAGGCGTTCGCCGATGGTACGCTTCCATCGCGCGCGAAGCGAGCGTGGCGATGGTCGCCAACGGACCGGGCGTTGCATTGATCGGCGATGCAGTCCAGTGCCTCCGCACCAAGCGCTTGCAAAAGCGCTCGCGTCACCGGATGTTACGTTTGCGAGCGATGGCGAGCGCAGGTGCGTGGTGCGGCGGTAGCCGAGGCGCAGTGCGTGATGCCGGCGATGAGGAGCAATCGGGCTCCACGCAATTCCGCTCGTTGAAGGAACCGCATGTGACCGAACAGACGCTGCCGGTATCGCGGCGGGGAGTGCTGATCGGGGGATCGGCGACGGTCGCGCTCACCGCGCTGCCGGTAGGCGCCGAGGCCGATCTCGGCGCGCGGCCCGGTGCCGGCGGTGCCGCGCCGGTGACCATGCCGGTGAGCCTGCGCGTCAACGGTACGCCGCATACGATCGACCTCGATACGCGCACCACTTTGCTCGACACGCTGCGCGAGCATCTTCAGCTTACCGGCACGAAAAAGGGCTGCGACCAGGGGCAGTGCGGCGCCTGCACGGTGATCGTCAACGGTACGCGTATCAATTCGTGCCTGAGCCTCGCGCTGCAGCATCAAGGGGACGAGGTCACGACGATCGAGGGCCTCGGCTCCCCCGACAAGCTGCACCCGATGCAGGCCGCCTTCGTCAAGCATGACGGCTATCAGTGCGGCTACTGCACGCCCGGCCAGATCTGCTCGGCGGTCGCGGTGCTCGACGAGATCAAGGCCGGCATCCCGAGCCACGTCACCGCCGACGTCGCCGCGCCGGTAGCGGTCAGCGCGATCGAGTTGCGCGAGCGGATGAGCGGCAACATCTGCCGCTGCGGCGCCTATTCGAACATCGCCGACGCGATCGCCGAGATCGCCGGGATCGGGGAGGCGCGGGCATGAAGAGCTTCACCTACAGCCGTGCGACCAGCGTCGCGGACGCGGCGGCAACTGTTGCGCGGACGCCCGGTGCCAAGTTCCTGGGCGGGGGCACTAATCTGCTTGACCTGATGAAACTGCAGATCGAAACGCCGACGCACCTCGTCGATATCCAGGACCTGAAGCTCGATCGCATCGAGCCGACGCCGGAGGGCGGGCTGCGCATCGGCGCGTTCGTGACCAACACGCATTTGGCCGCCGACGCGCGCATCCGCCGCGATTATGCCGTGCTGACCCGCGCGATCGTCGCCGGGGCCAGTGGCCAGCTGCGCAACAAGGCGACCACCGCGGGCAACCTGCTGCAGCGGACGCGTTGCCCTTACTTTTACGACACCAACATGCCGTGCAACAAACGCGACCCGGGGTCGGGCTGCGGTGCCATCGGCGGATACTCGCGGCAGCTCGCGATCGTCGGCGTATCGGATCATTGCATCGCGACCTATCCGGGCGACATGGCACAGGCGATGCGCGTGCTCGACGCGACGATCGAGACGGCAAAGCCCGATGGCACTGCACGTGCCATCCCGATCGCCGATTTCCACCGCCTGCCTGGGGACACGCCGCAATATGACAACGTGCTCGAACGCGGCGAGTTGATCACCGCGGTCACGTTGCCCCGTCCGCTCGGCGGGCGGCACTTCTACCAAAAGGTGCGCGATCGTGCGTCGTATGCCTATGCGCTGGTGTCGGTCGCGGCGGTGATCCAGCGCGACGGCACCGGGTGCGTCGCGTTCGGCGGCGTGTCGCACAAGCCGTGGCGGGTCGAAGCGGCGGAAGCGGCGTTGCCCCACGGCGCGCGCGCGGTAACCGCACAGGCCTTCGCCGATGCGCGGCCGACGTCCGACAACGCGTTCAAGCTGCCGCTGGCGACGCGCGCGCTCGCCTCGGTCATCGCGCAGGCGGGCGACGCGAGGGCGGCAAACGCCGCGAAGGGAGTCTGACCCGATGAAGTTCGACCAGCCCGCAGGCATCAATCCGATCGATCGCCTGGCGGTGATCGGCAAGCCGACCCCCCGGATCGACGGGCCGCTCAAGACCACCGGGCGCGCTCCCTACGCTTATGAGCGGCACGATGTCGCGCCCGATCAGGCCTATGGCTACATCGTCGGCGCGGCGGTCGCCAAAGGCCGGATCGCGCATATGGACGTCAGCGCCGCGAAGGCCGCGCCCGGCGTGCTCGCCGTGCTGTCGACGCTGGACCTTGCCAAGCCGCTGCCGCTCTCCCGGATGAACATCGCCAGCCTGTTCGGCGGCGCGGAGGTGCAGCACTATCACCAGGCGATCGCGCTGGTCGTCGCCGAAACCTTCGAGCAGGCGCGCGCCGCGGCGATGCTGATCCGCAGCGATTATGCTCGCGCATCCGGCAAGTTCGATCTTGCGGCGGAAGAGCCGACCGCGCCGCTTTCGGGGGGCAGCAGCGGCGAGGGATCGAGCGCGCCGCCGGTCGAGAAGGTCGGCGACTTCGCGGCCGCGTTCGCCGCCGCGCCGGTCAAGATCGATCAGGTCTACACGACGCCGGACGAGAGCCATGCGATGATGGAGCCGTTCGCCACGATCGCCGCGTGGCAGGGCGGGAAGCTGACGTTGTGGACGTCGAACCAGATGATCGCCTGGAGCAAGCGCGCGCTGGCGACGATGCTGTCGATCGACCCTGCCAATCTCCGCATTGATTCACCCTTCATCGGCGGCGGGTTCGGCGGCAAGCTGTTCGTCCGCGCCGATGCCGTGCTCGCGGCACTGGGCGCGAAAGCGGCGGGGCGTCCGGTCAAGATCGCGATGCAACGTCCGCTGATGATGAACAACGCGACGCATCGCCCGGCGACCATCCAGCGCGTGCGGCTGGGCGCGACCCGCGACGGCAGGCTGACCGCGATCGCGCATTCTTCAACCAGCGGTAACCTGCCCAACGGAAAGCCGGAGACGGCGGTCGACCAGACCAAGCTGTTCTATGCCGCGCCCAACCGCGAAACCTACATGAAGCTCGCGCTGCTCGATCTGCCCGAAGGCAACGCGATGCGCGCACCGGGCGAAGCGCCCGGCCTGATGGCGCTCGAGATGGCGATGGACGAACTCGCCGAGAAGCTGGCGATCGATCCGGTGCAACTGCGCATCGTCAACGACACGCAGGTCGATCCGAGCAAGCCCGATCATCCGTTTTCCGAACGGCATTTTGTCGAGTGCCTGCAAACCGGAGCGAAGCGGTTTGGGTGGGCGCGGCGCAACCCCAAGCCGGGCCAGGTGCGCGACGGCCGGTGGCTGATCGGTATGGGCATGGCCGGCGGTTTTCGCGGCAACATCCTGACCAAGTCCGCGGCGCGTATCCGGATGGAGAACAACGGCCGCCTGACTGTCGAGACCGACATGACCGATATCGGCACCGGCACCTATACCATCCTGGCGCAGACCGCCGCCGAGATGCTCGGCGTCGGCGTCGATGACGTGATCGTCCGCCTTGGCGACAGCGACTTCCCCGTCTCCGCCGGCTCCGGCGGGCAATGGGGGGCCAACAATTCGACCGCCGGGCTTTATGCGGCCTGCGTTAAGCTGCGCGCGGCGATCGCGCAGCGGCTCGGCCTCGACCCGGCCGATGCGGTCTTCGCGGACGGCAAGGTCACCTCCGGCGGTCGCAGCGCGGCGTTGGCCGACGCCGCGCGCGGCGGTCCATTGGTCGGCGAAGACGGGTTCGATCCGACCGACATGAGCGAGCGCTGGGAGCAATCGACATTCGCCGGCCATTTTGTCGAGGTGGGCGTGGACGTCTACACCGGCGAGACGCGCCTGCGCCGGATGCTGGCCGTCTGCGACGCCGGGCGGATCCTCAATCCGTTGTCCGCGCGCAGCCAGGTGATCGGCGCGATGACAATGGGGGCGGGTGCCGCGCTGATGGAGGAACTGGCGGTAGACAAGCGTTTCGGCGTGTTCATCAACCACGACCTGGCGCTGTACGAGGTGCCCGTCCATGCGGATATCCCGCATCAGGAGGTCATCTTTCTTGACCACCCCGATGACAAATCGTCGCCGATGAAGGCCAAGGGCGTCGGTGAGTTGGGGATATGCGGGGTCGGCGCGGCGATCGCCAATGCGATCTACAACGCGACCGGCGTGCGCGTGCGCGACTATCCGATCACGCTCGACAAGCATCTCGACAAGCTGCCGGCGGTCGCCTGATCGCATCGCGCGAGCCGACATCGGCGATCGTTTACTGGATCCCATCCAGGCCCGTCGCGATTTCGGCATGGGGCAGGTATCGCGGGCGCACCCGTGCGCCCGCCCGCTGCTCAAAGGCGAAACCGGCGGCGAGGACCTTCGCGTCGTCGTTCGCCGTCGCGATGAACGAGAGACCGACGGGGAGGCCGTCGATCAGCCCCATCGGCACGGTCAGGTGCGGATATCCGGCGACCGCGGGCAGGGTAGCGGCCGACGGACCGTCATACTGATCGCCGGACACCGGATCGCTGAGCCACGCCGGGCCGTAGCTCGGTTCCACCAGAAGGCTCGCCCCC
Organism: uncultured Novosphingobium sp.; assembly: GCA_964242815.1. Classification (GTDB taxonomy): domain Bacteria; phylum Pseudomonadota; class Alphaproteobacteria; order Sphingomonadales; family Sphingomonadaceae; genus Novosphingobium. The sequence goes on along the minus strand of CAXSZV010000001.1, from coordinate 81,405 downwards.
GCCGATTTGAGCATCGCATCGATACCTTCGACGCCCGCAAGCTGAAGCGATTTCCGTCGCGCCGCCCGATAAGCGGCATCGCCCAGACCGTGCGTCCTGGCCGCCTCCTCGAACGTGTCCTGCGCGAAGAAGGGCATTTCGGCCGCTGCATTCGCGGCATTGAACGCGATCACGTGTTGCAACGTGCGCGCGGTCACCGTCGGCGGCGTCGTGGCGAGATAGGCGTCGAGGTCGGCTTTCAGTTCGGTGTTGAGCACGATCGTCTCAGCCTCGCCCAGGCCCTCGGCTTCGGGCGGCCGCACATCGACCAGGACGGCGCCCGCCCCGCGCAACACCGCCAGCGCCGCGTCAAACCGCTCCCGCAGACCGTCCGACAAGCGCTGCGGGCGGACCACCCCGACCCTGACCCCCGCCAGCGCATCACGCGACAGGCCGGCGGTATAGTCACGCGGCGTGGTTCGCGCCGTCGCCGGGTCGGCGGGATCAGGGCGGCTCATCGCCGATAGCAGGATGGCGACATCGCGTACGCTGCGCGCCATCGGGCCGGGCGTGTCCTGGCTATGGCTGATCGGCACGACCCGGCTGCGGCTGACGAGGCCGATCGTCGGCTTGAACCCCACCAGCCCGTTCACCGAGGACGGACATACGATCGATCCGTCGGTTTCGGTGCCGACCGCCGCCGCGGCAAAGCTTGCCGCCACCGCCGCGCCCGACCCCGACGATGATCCGCAAGCCGTGCGATCGAGCGCGTAGGGGTTGCGCACCAGGCCGCCGACCGCGCTCCACCCGCTCATCGCGAAGCTCGACCTGATGTTCGCCCACTCGGACAGGTTGGTCTTGCCCAGGATCACCGCGCCGGCCGCGCGCAATGCGGCGACCAGCGGCGCATCGCGGCGCGTGACGTTCGCACGCAACGCCAGACTTCCGGCCGTGGTCGCGATCGGATCGGCGGTCTCGATATTATCCTTGATGAGCACTGGCACGCCATGCAGCGGACCCCGCAGATGGCCCGCGCTGCGTTCCTGGTCCAGCGTCCTCGCCTCGGCCAACGCATCGGGGTTGACTGCGATCACGCTGCGCAACGCCGGACCGCGGCGGTCCATTGCCGCGATACGCGCGAGGTACGCGCGGACGATGTCGACGCTGCTGGCCTGTTTGGCCGTCATCATCGCTTGCAGCTCGTCGATCGAGCGTTCCTCGACCGGCACGTCCGCCATCGCGCATCGGGGCGCTGCGAGCGCGATCGACAACAGAAGTGTCGCTATTCGCCGTATCGCCATCGTGCGTCCCCCCAATGCGATCCGCGTCCGGCGGGGCCCGGCGCGCAGCGTGTCCGATCGGCTAGTGAAGCTCGCGGCTGCGATAAAGCCGCCCCGGCCGCGCGCCGGTGTCGGCATCGTTGCGGCGGGTGACGACGCCGTTCACGATCGTCGCGACGTAGCCTTTCGAAAATTGCAGCAGCCGCTTGCCACCCTCTGGCAGATCGTTTCGCATCACCGGCAGGTCGAGCGCGAGATTTTTGTAATCGATCACGTTGACGTCGGCGCGCTTGCCGACCGCCAGCGTGCCGCGATCGTCCATTTCATAGAGCCGCGCGTTGTCCGAGGTCAGCTGCTTGACGATGTGCTCGATCGGCAGGCCCTCGCCACGCGACCGATCGCGCGCCCAATGCATCAGCTGGAAGGTCGGCAGCGCTCCGTCGCAGCTCAGTTGCAGGTGCGCGCCGCCGTCCGCCAGCCCGACGCGCACGATCGGCTTCATCAGCATCTCGCGCGTTTCGGCCAGATCACCCCGACCGTAATTCTGCACGAACAGCGCGGCGAACTTGCGGCCATCGCCGGCGGTCAGGTGATCGTACAAGACTTCGTACATCGTCCGCCCGGTACGCGCCGCGACCGCATCGATGCGCCGCTCGGGGCCGGGCTCGTAGTCGAGCGGCAGGTCCATCAGGAAATAGTTGCCAAGCTCGTAAGAGAAGAACCGCTGCACGAGCATATGGATACGCGGGCTCGGCGCTTCGTCGACGCCGACGTCTGCCTCGCTCAGGATCGCCGCGCGGCGCGCGGGATCGCGCATCGCCGCGAGCCGCTCCACCAGCGGCAGATGCGCGATCGCCATGTAGCTCGGCCGGCATTGGAACGCGTGATAGCCGTCGAGCGTCGCGAGCAGTCCGATGCCGCGCCCGTGGATCTGCGGATAAAGGTCGACGCCTTCCTCGCGGATCGCGCGCTCGGTCTCGGCGACCATGACGTGCCAGTCCTCGGGGCTGTCGTCAGGCCGCATGAGCAGGTAGGTCAGCGGCCGGTTCGCGGCCTTCGCCATCCGCACCATGCGCTGATGCTCGGCGATGCGTTCATCAGCGGTCTGCGCGCTGCCGCGAAGGTCGCCCGCCGCGCCGAGCGGGATGATCTGCAACACGCCCTTCCCCGTCTCGCCCATCGCGCGCGCGATCGCATCGAGTTCGTCCTCGTCCGAAAAGGTGCCCGGCACGAATGCGCCGGCGCTGGTCTTGTGCTCGACGATGCGCGAGGCGCTGAAGCCGACCGCGCCGGCGGTCACCGCATCGCGGACGATCCGCGCCATCTCGTCCTTGTCGTCTTCGCTCGCCGGTTCGTGCGCCAGCGCGCGCTCGCCCATCACGTAGACGCGCAACGGCGCGTGCGCGATCTGAAACGCGACATCCATCGTGTAACGCCGGGCGTCAATCTTATCGAGATAATCAGGGAAGGTCCGCCACGACCAGTCGAGCCCTTCTTCCAGCACGATGCCGGGGATGTCCTCCACCCCCTCCATCATCTCGATCAATTCCTTGCGGAACTCGGGCCGTGCAGGCGCGAAGCCGACGCCGCAATTGCCCGCGACCATCGTCGTCACGCCGTTCGAGAACGAGGGGTCGAGCGTGTCGTCCCACAACACTTGGCCGTCATAATGGGTATGCACGTCGATGAAGCCGGGCGTGACGATCGCTCCCGACGCATCGATCACCTCGCGCCCTTCGCCCGCGACGGTGCCCAGAGCGGCTATACGACCATCGGTGATCGCTACATCGCTAACGTATGGCGTCTCGCCCGAACCGTCGACGACGGTGCCGCCACGGATTATGATGTCGTACATCGCTCACCCTTCAGCGCTATGCGCCCGGCGTCGAGCGCGTGCATTATCGATGAAGCACGATAAGCGTGCGCGCCCGGATTACAAACCGTGCAATCGGGCCGAACTTGAAACGCGGCCCGGATCGACCCGACGCCTGCAGTCATGCGAGCTCGGCGATGAACCGCCGCACCTCCTCGTAGACTTCGCGATCTTCGGGCGCGGCTCCCAGGCCTCCTTCGAGCATCGCGCCGAAGCCGCCGTGCGGCATCGCCTCGAACACGTGCAGGACCGCCGCGACACCATGTCGCCGGAGGACGCGATGGAAGCGAACCGTGTTGGAAAGGAACAGATCGCGCGTGCCGCATTGCAGGAAGGTCGGGGGGAAGCCGCCGGTGAAATCGCCGAACAGCGGCGAAAGGTAGGGATGCGACAGGTCATGACTACCCGCGTAGAGCTCGATCGCGTCGGTTAGACGCGTCTGCAGCACCGGATCGATCCCGATCAGCGTCTCGAAGCTGTCGCCCGACTCGGTCAGATCGATTTCCGGCGATAGCAGTACGACCGCGGCCGGAGGCGGCAGACCCTCGTCCCGCGCGCGCAGCACCAACGCGGCGGCGAGGTTGCCGCCCGCCGAGACACCGGCGATCACGATGTCGGCGGCTGCGTGTTCGGCCAGCACGGCTTTGTAGACCGCGACGCAATCGTCGAGCGCGGCCGGATAGGGATCGCGCGGCGGCATGCGGTAATCGATGCCGATGGTGTGGATATGAACGCTGTCCGCGAACCCCGTCGCCATCGCGCCGCCTGTGCCTCCCCCGCCAATGGTGAAGCCGCCGCCATGGACATAAAGGCAGATCCGCCGATCCGTGCTGGCGCTCGGTAGTTGAGGTCGGATATCGAACGCAGGCACGCCGCCGATCTCGACCGATGCGACGGTCGTGCCTTCGGCGGGGGGCGGCAAGGTGGATGACAACATCCCGTTCGCGAACGAGATCATGTTTTCCCAGTCTTCGACCGTTTCGGGCTTGGGGGCACCCGACATGTCGATCGACGCCATGATCGCCAGTTTCTCGCGCGCGGCATCGCTGACGGATAGCGGATAGGGGACCGTGCGTGCCGCCAGAACGAGGGGCTCGTCGCTCATGCCCGTGTCCCCGTTTCCGGCTTTACCCGTATCACGACGCGGGAGCGAAATCCGCTAGCCAGCCTTACAGGAGAGGCCGCGTTGACCAATCCGCACGGCGCGGAACTTAGGCTCGTGTCCTTATCCATGGCTCTTCTCCGATGCTCACCAGGGTTACTATTATCGTCCCACATTGCTTGCGTGAGACCGGGGGGACGCGCAAGCGCGAATGTAAGTTGTCGTAGACCAAGCGAACGGGCGGTTCACCATCGAACGGCGATGCACGGTCGCCGTAATGGGTCGCGTTGACTGCGCACACACGCTTGCCAATCCCTGCCCGAACGCGCACCCGCACGTGGTGCTTCCGCAAGTCATCATCATCGGTCGGCCCAACGTCGGCAAGTCGACGCTGTGGAACCGGCTGGTCGGCAAGCGTCTGGCGCTGGTCGACGATCAGCCGGGGGTGACGCGTGACCGGCGCTTCGGCGAGGCGGAACTGCTCGGGCTCGATTTCACCATCGTCGATACCGCCGGCTGGGAGGACGAAGACGCGCAGACATTGCCCGGCCGGATGCGCGCGCAGACCGAGGCATCGCTCGAAGGCGCGGACGTCGCGCTGTTCGTCATCGACGCGCGCGCCGGGCTGACTCCGCTCGATGAGGAAATCGCGCGATACCTGCGGCAGAGCGAGGTGCCGGTGATTGTCCTCGCCAACAAGGCGGAAGGCCGCGCGGGGGAGGGCGGGGTGATCGAGGCTTATGGCCTGGGCTTCGGCGATCCGGTGCCGTTCTCCGCCGAGCATGGCGAGGGTCTGGCGGACCTGTTCGAGGCGCTGCTGCCGCATCTCGAACCAAGGCAGGCGGGCGACGATGACGCCGACCCGATTGGCGATGGGCAATCCGGTCCGCTGAAGCTCGCGATCGTCGGGCGGCCCAACGCAGGCAAGTCGACGCTGATCAACCGGATCCTGGGCAAAAACCGCCTGCTGACCGGACCCGAGGCGGGGCTGACTCGCGATTCGATCGCGATCGACTGGGAGTGGACCGACCCCAAGGCGGCCCCCGATGCTTCGCCCCGCGCCGTCCGTCTGATCGACACCGCGGGTATGCGCAAGAAGGCGCTGGTGGTCGATAAGCTCGAACGGCTCGCGGTGATGGACGCGCGTCACGCGGTCGATTTCGCCGAGGTCGTCGTGCTGCTGCTTGATGCGACGCGCGGGCTCGAGCATCAGGACCTCAAGATCGCTTCGATGGCGCTCGAGGAAGGCCGCGCGCTGATCGTCGCGGTCAATAAGTGGGACGTCGCCGAGGGGCCTTCGGCGCTGTTCAACGGCATCCGCGCCGCGCTCGACGATGGGCTGGCGCAAGTGCGCGGGCTGCCGCTGCTCGCGGTGTCGGCGCGCACCGGCAAGGGCCTCGACGACCTGATCCGCGCGGCGTTCGATCTGCGCGAGGCCTGGTCGAAACGCGTGCCGACGTCGGGCCTCAACCGCTGGTTCGACGCGGCGCTCGATGCGAACCCGCCCCCCGCGCCCGGCGGCAAGCGGATCAAGCTGCGCTACATCACGCAGGCGAAGACCCGCCCGCCCGGCTTCGTGCTGTTCGGCACGCGGCTCGATCTGCTGCCCGAAAGCTACCAGCGCTATCTAATCAACGGCATCCGGCGCGACCTGGGGTTCGAGGCGGTGCCGGTGCGGCTGACGCTGCGCAGCGCGAAGAACCCGTTCGACAACAAGTGAGCCCCCGCGTGTTTGCGTTTGATTTGCGTGCAGCCGGGCGCAAGGTGTCGGCAACAATAGCCATGCGTTGAGGTATCCAATTGCGTCGTCTCATCTTGCCCTGGGTGGCATCAGTCGCGCTGACCTTTGGCCCAGCCATACACTGCGCCGCAGCCGACACGCCGAATACCGCGTTCACCGGCGGCGATCTGTTCAAGCTCGCCGGCGCGACCGATCCGCAGATCAGCTCGGACGGATCGCGCGTCGCCTATGTGCGCATGTCAGGCGACGTCATGAGCGATCGTAATGTGTCGAGCATCTGGCTGATCGACGTCGCCACCGGTCGCCAGCGCCCGCTGGTGAGCGGCGCGGCAAGCTCACCGCGCTGGTCGCCCGATGGGCGGCGGATCGCTTACGTCGCCGCCGACAGCGGACGCAGCCAGCTCCACGTGCTGTGGCTCGACAGTGGGGCGGAAGCGCCGGTCACCGATCTTCCCGACGGTCCGCACGACCTCGCCTGGTCGCCCGACGGCGCTCGCATAGCCTACCTGATGCGCGTCCCCGGTGAAGCGATGAAGCTCGGCGCCGCGCCCGACAAGCCCGAGGGCGCGAAGTGGGCCGATCCGCTCGAGGTGATCACTCGCGTCACCTATCGCGCGGACGAGGAGGGCTATCTGAAGTCCGGTTTCGACCATCTATTCGTGGTATCGGCGGACGGCGGCGCGCCGCGCCAGCTTACCTATGGCGGCTCCAGCGACACCGGCCCTCCCTCGTGGACGCCCGACGGCCGCGTGATCGTGTTCAGCGGCAATCGCGGCAAGGACTGGGAGCGCGAGGCGAACAATTCGGAGGTCTATCGAGTCGAAGTCGATAGCGGTGCCGTGACCGCATTGACCAAACGCAACGGACCCGACCAATCACCCGAGGTCTCCCCGGACGGACGCGCAATCGCCTATCTCGGCTATGATGACGTCAACCGCAGTTACGAGAACCAGCAGCTCTACGTGATGAACGCAGACGGCAGCGGCGCTCGCTTGATCACCGCCGGGCTCGATCGCAGCATCGACACCGTGCGTTGGGCGGGCGGCGCGCTGGTCGTGTCATACGACGACCACGGCGTGAAGCGGGTGGCCCGCGTCGGCCTCGACGGATCGGTCAAGCTGCTCGCCGACGGCCTCGGCAGCGGCGCGGCGCTCGATCGGCCCTATACCGGCGGATCGTTCAGCGTGTCGCGTGGCGGCGTCGTCGCCTATACCGCTGGCTCGACGCAAAGCCCCGCCGACGTCTGGGTGTCCAAGGGTGGCCCCGGCCAGAGGCTTACCTCGCTCAACGAGACCTGGCTCGCCGGCAAGGCGCTGGCGCCGGTGCGCAAGCTTGCGGTGACCGCGCCCGATGGCCGGCCGATCGACGCATGGCTGGTGACGCCGCCCAATCGCCAACCTGGACAGCGTGTTCCGCTGATCCTGGAGATTCATGGCGGACCCAACGCCGCTTACGGCCCGAGCTTTTCCACCGACGATCAGCTCTATGCGGCGCATGGCTATGCGGTGGTCTACGTCAACCCGCGCGGCAGCACGTCGTACGGCGCGCACTTCGCCAATCTGATCGACCGCGACTATCCGGGTCCCGATTACCAGGACCTGATCGCTGCGGTCGACTCGGCGATCGCCGAGGGCACGGCCGACCCGAACAACCTGTTCGTAACCGGCGGCTCCGGCGGCGGCGTGCTGACCGCGTGGATCGTCGGCAAGACCAACCGCTTCAAGGCGGCGGCGGCGCAGAAGCCGGTGATCAACTGGACCAGCGAAGCTCTGACGATGGACGCGACGACGTTCACCTCGCGCTATTGGTTCGACAAGAAGCCGTGGGAAGACCCAATGGGCTACTGGAAGCGATCGCCGCTGAGCCTCGTCGGCAGCGTCGAGACGCCGACGCTGGTCGTGGTCGGAGCCGAAGACTATCGCACGCCGGTGAGCGAAGCCGAGCAGTATTACGCCGCGCTGCAGATCCGCGGCGTACCGACCGCGCTGGTCAAGGTGCCCGGCGCGAGCCATGGCGGCATCGCCTCGCGTCCCAGCCAAGCCGCGGCGAAGGCGGCGGCGATCCTCGCCTGGTTCGACAAGTATCGGACAAGCGGGCGCGCGGCGAAGTAACGACGCCCGCGAGCTTTCGCGTCTATTGCGCGGCCCCTTGGATGAACCCCTGCGGGATCGCGGCATCGGCGGCTCTCGCCAGCGTCGGGGTTTCGCGCCGATCGAGCAGCCGCGCCAGCAGCCGCCGTCCTTCGGGCCAGTGCCCCAGATCGGACTCGGCGTTGAGATGCCCCGCGCGCCCGGCATCGATCAGCTCGCTGCCCCAGCGACGCGCCAGCGATCGCGCGCCGGCAAAGCCGATCCACGGATCGTCGTGGCTGGCGACCATGATCGACGGGAACGGCAGCGGCTCGGCCGGGGTTGGCGCGAACACGCTCAATCGCTCGTCGCGCGGGAAGAAATCCACCTCGGGCGGTGCCACCAGCAGTGCGCCGACCACAGGATCGCCATAAGTCGGCTGTTCGAGCCGCGCCCACCACGCCGCGACCATGCAGCCCAGGCTGTGGGCGACGAGCACCACCGGGCGCTGGCCGTTCTGCGCCGCCCGATAGATCGCGAGGTTGAGCTTGTTGACCCAAGTGTTGCGGTGCGGCCGATCCCACAAGCCCAGGTCGACCTTATGGCAATGCGCATCGTCGCGTTCCCACAAGCTCTGCCAATGGTCAGGGCCACTGTCCTCGAGCCCGGGGATCAGCAGCACGGCGGCTTGCGCGGCGTCGGCGGGAAGGGCGGATGCGATCACGGTGATTCTCCATCGCTCAAGCTTTGCACTTATACTCAACCGTCGCGATAGACAACCGAACCGCGATGACGCGTGCGCCGATAGCGCCGTCCTGCGATCGTTGCGTCAACAGCGGTGATTTGCGTTGGCGCGACCCGGTGCGGATCCCCATATTCGCTGACTAACGAGGACCACTTTTTCGCATGTCAGATCAGCCCGATACGTTCGACTACGACCTGTTCACCATCGGCGCGGGCTCCGGCGGCGTGCGCGCCAGCCGGATCGCGGCGTCGCATGGCGCGAAGGTGGCGGTGGCCGAGGAACATCGGATCGGCGGGACCTGCGTCATTCGTGGCTGCGTGCCCAAGAAGCTGCTCGTCTACGGCTCGCACTTCGCCGAGGAGCTGCAGGACGCGGCGAAGTACGGCTGGTCGGCCGAGGGAATGACGTTCGACTGGCCGACGCTGCGCGACACCGTGCTGCGCGATGTCGAGCGGATCGAACAGGCTTATACGACCACGCTCGACATCAACCATGTCGATCATTTTCACGAACGCGCGACGATCACCGGTCCGCATTCGGTCCGGCTCGCCTCGGGCCGCGAAATCACCGCGAAGTATATTCTGATCGCGACCGGTTCGTGGCCCGTGATCCCGAAATTCGACGGGGCCGAGCACGCGGTCACCTCGAACGAGATGTTCCATCTGCCCAAGATGCCCAAGCGGCTGGTGATCCAGGGCGGCGGCTACATCGCGATGGAGTTTGCCGGCATCTTCAACGCGCTCGGCGCGCACGTCACCGTGGTCAACCGCAGCGATGTGATCCTGCGCGGCTATGACGAGGGGCTGCGCGATCGTTTGCTGCAGACGACGCTCGGGCGCGGTATCGAGTACAAGTTCAACTGCCCGATCGATCGGATCGAGGCCAAGGACGACGGGTCGTTCACCGTCCACGCGGGCAAGTTCGATCCGATGCCCGCCGACGTCGTGCTGATCGCCACCGGCCGCAAGCCGAACGTCGACGGCCTGGGACTGGATACCGTCGGCATCGAACTCGGCGAGCGAGGCGAGATTCCGGTCGACGAGCACAATCGCACCAGTTGCGACAGCGTCTATGCGATCGGTGACGTCACCGATCGCATCCAGCTGACCCCGGTCGCGATCCGCGAGGGGCAGGCCTTCGCCGACACTTTGTTCGGCAACAATCCGCACACTGTCGACTATGACTGCGTGCCGAGCGCGGTGTTCTCGCAACCTCCGCTGGCGGCGGTCGGCCTGACCGAGGGCCAGGCGCGCAACCGGTACGGCAGCGTCAAGGTGTTCTCGTCGGACTTCCGCCCGATGAGGAACGTGTTCGCCGAACGCCACGAGCGCGGCTTGTATAAGCTCGTAGTTGACGCCGAAACCGACCAAATCCTGGGCATCCATATGATCGGCCCCGACGCGCCGGAAATTTTGCAAGCGGCGGCGATCGCGGTCAAGGCAAAGCTGACCAAGGCCGACTTCGACGCAACCGTGGCGCTGCACCCGTCGATGGCGGAAGAACTCGTACTAATGCGGTGACGTCGGCTGTCTGCGTGCGGTGGTACAGGCAGCGCCTTGCGATCGGCCGCACCCGTTTGTTGCTTATAATCGGTTAACGCTCCTGCGACCACAATGGTGCGATCGACGCGGTTTTGCCGAATAGCGGATTGCCAATACCCGACGACTCGGTCATCATCAAAGAGTGACCGCAGAGCAAAGCTATGAACGATCAGCCTATTAGCATTCACGCGCTAAGATCGATATCCCAGATCGAGTGCGAGTGTGCCATTTTGAGGCATACGCCGCAAATGCGGTCATCTGATCGAATTTCAACTGTGCAAGGCAGACCTCATGGAGGGTTTGTGCTTGATACGCACTTTCTTCGTACCCCATGTCCCAATACTTTCATACTTTATGTCGATAAGATCGGCTGCACCTTTGTCAAGCATATGATAGTCGATAATCTTTACGGCGATATATATATGCTTGATCCTTCCTTCTTTCTCGAAGGATGGTCTCACCATGGTATTCTACATTTTTTAGCTGGAGAAGCGATCACAGTCGATGGCAGGAGCGTCTTGAGCCAGCCGGATGCCAAGATAATCACTTTCTGCAGGAATCCGTATAGCCGCTTCGTTTCCGCTTACTTCAACAAGATACTAAGTCCCAATCCGACCGAGTTGGATCACCACCAATGGGTCAGGCGAGAGATCATGAGCAAGCTGCTGAAGAGCGGGCGATACGAGGGAGATTTGCAATCGTTTGCCGAGGGAGTGACGTTGAGGCACTTCGCTGAGTTCGTGCGCGACACGCCGCCAAGCGAGCGGGACTTGCACTGGACCGAACAGTGGCACGTCAATCTGGAAGACCTGATACCCGATCGTCATCTCGTTCGTTTCGAAAGTTTCGACCGGGACTTCGAGGATGCCTGGCGCAGGTTGGTTGGTGAGTGGCCGACCACGACCTGCAAGATGCAGCGAAATTCGTCGAGCAGGCCCCGCGGTGTCCTGAACAAAAGTACGGCCGATATCATCTACGAAATCTATCGAGAAGACTTCGTCCGGTTCGATTATGCCAGAGACAGCTGGATGGATGTTTGATTACCCGGCGTGATCCCTCCCTCTGTTGACGCCCGCAAGGGCTTGCGACATTTTCCTCGATGAATCGCGCGTATTACTATGGCGTTTACTTCGGCGATGCCGTGCCGCTGCTCAATGGCGGGCGGCTGATCGCGCAGCCGGGATCCCATTGAACCATCGGCGTAAAGCGGACGCGACGCTGCGAAGATAAGCCGCGTCGGGCAGCGGCGCGTGCCTGTCGGCGTCTCCTCAACTTGACGCTTGGCGAGGTCCATGGCTTAGACGACGCCTTCATGCAGGAGGGAGCAGCCGCCACCGATGTCAGCCAATATCGCCGAGATGGAGCGCCGTCGCGCCGCCGCGCGTCTGGGGGGCGGGCAGCGCCGGATCGATGCGCAGCACGCCAAGGGCAAGCTTACCGCGCGCGAGCGGCTCGATATCCTGCTCGACGAGCAAAGCTTCGAGGAGGTCGACGCCTACGTCGAGCATAACGCGACCGATTTCGGCATGGGCGAAACGCATATCCCGGGCGATGGCGTGGTCACCGGATCGGGCACGATCAATGGCCGTCTGGTGTTCGTGTTCAGCCAGGACTTCACCGTGTTCGGCGGCGCGGTGTCAGAGCGGCACGCGATGAAGATCTGCAAGATCATGGACATGGCGATGAAGGTCGGCGCGCCGGTGATCGGCCTCAACGATTCGGGCGGCGCGCGCATCCAGGAAGGCGTCGCGTCGCTCGCGGGCTATGCCGAGATCTTCCAGCGCAACGTCAACGCCAGCGGCGTGGTGCCGCAACTGAGCCTGATCATGGGGCCCTGCGCTGGCGGCGCGGTCTATTCACCCGCGATGACCGACTTCATCTTCATGGTGAAGGATTCCTCGTTCATGTTCGTCACCGGTCCCGATGTGGTCAAGACGGTGACCAACGAGGTCGTGACGCAGGAGGAACTAGGCGGCGCGATCACGCATACCACCAAGACCTCGGTCGCCGATCTGGCGCTCGACAACGATATCGAGGCGCTGCTGACCGCGCGCGAGTTCTTTGACTTCCTGCCCCTGTCGAACACCGAAGCCGTCCCGCATCGGCCGAGCGCCGACCGCTGGGACCGGCTCGATGACACGCTCGATACGATCGTCCCGCCCAATGCCAATCAACCTTACGACATGCACGAGGTTTTGCGTAAAGTTCTGGACGAAAACGAGTTTTTCGAGGTCCAGCCAACTCACGCGGGCAATATCCTATGCGGTTTCGGCCGGATCGAGGGGCGCACGGTCGGCGTCGTCGCCAATCAGCCGACCGTGCTGGCGGGCGTGCTCGACATCAATTCTTCGAAGAAAGCCGCGCGGTTCGTACGGTTCTGCGATGCGTTCAACGTGCCGATATTGACGTTCGTCGACGTGCCCGGCTTCCTTCCGGGCACGAGCCAGGAGCACAACGGTATCATCAAGCACGGAGCCAAGCTGCTGTTCGCTTATGCCGAGGCGACTGTGCCCAAGATCACCGTCATCACGCGCAAGGCCTATGGCGGCGCGTACGATGTGATGAGTTCGAAGCACCTACGCGGCGATCTCAACTACGCCTGGCCGACCGCCGAAATCGCGGTGATGGGCGCGAAGGGCGCGGTCGAGATCATATTTCGTGGGCAAGATGCCGATGGCATCGCCGCGCGGACCAAGGAATACGAGGACCGTTTCGCCAACCCGTTCGTTGCCGCGTCGAAGGGCTTCGTCGACGAGGTGATCCACCCGCATTCGACTCGCCGCCGCATCGCGCTGGGCCTCAGGAAGCTGCGCCATAAGGCGCTGGAGAACCCCTGGAAGAAGCACGACAACATCCCGCTATGAAGGGCAACGCCGCGACGGGCAACGCCGCGGTAGGCTTGTCGTGTCGTACGATACCACGATGGCGGAGCTTGCCGACAATGGCGCAGGCAATATAATGACCTTGTCATGTCAGGAGATGGCAAATGCATAGCCAGCGCGTGACTTTCCTGACCAACGCCGAGCATAAGGCCCAACTGGATAGCTTCGCGGCCGCACGGGGTGAATCGGTCGGCAACGTCGTGCGGGATGCGACGATGCGGTACATGTCCGGGCCGCCGCAGGATCACGGCGGCGGCGAGCAGCAGGCGCTCGATCGATTGCTCGATGAGCTTGAGGCGGCGATGCCAGTTTGGAATGCGCGGTTTGATTCGATGGAGGCGTCGATCGCCCGTGCGCGTCGGTCGATCCATAAAGCGTTGGCCGCTGTCGACGCCGACAAGTGAGCGGTTTCGATCGTATATATTCGGGTATCAAGCCGCTCGTGCTAATTAATGAACGCTTTGATCGCATCGACGGAGGGTTGAGCACACTCGGCAATGACATCGAACTGCTCTCTGCAAGTCACGCCGCCCTGGCGCAGCGCGTGGCGTCTATCGAGGGATATCTGAGGGGTCGTGCGGATCAGACCGCTATGCGGCCCGAACCAGCACCGCGCGCACTTACTTCCAAGGACCGGGATTGAATATGGAGGACATCTACATCGTCGGCGGGGTGCGCACGGCGATCGGCGACTTCGGCGGCGCGTTGAAATCGTTCATGCCGTCCGACCTCGCGACCGAGGTGACGAAGGAAGCGCTCAAGCGTTCGGGCCTTGCCCCCGCCGACGTGCAGCATGTCGTGTTCGGGCAGGTCATGCCAACCAGCGCGAAGGACGCGTTTCTCGCACGCGTCGCGGCGCTCAAGGCGGACATCCCATCCGATACGCCCGCGCTGACGCTCAACCGCTTGTGCGGCTCGGGCGTGCAGGCGATCATCTCGGCCACGCAGATGATGCAGCTGGGTGAGGCGTCGATCACCGTCGCCGGCGGCGCGGAGAGCATGTCGAATGTGCCGTTCCACGACCACACGACGCGGTGGGGCAGAAAGATGGGCGACGCGGTGCTGATCGACGCTCTGACGCAGGGGTTGCAGGATCCGATCGGCGATTATCACATGGGCGTGACCGCGGAGAACGTCGCCGAGCGCCACCAGGTGACGCGGCTCGACATGGATACGTTGTCGGTCGAAAGCCACCGACGCGCGTCGAACGCGATCAGCGAGGGTCGCTTCAAGGAGCAGATCCTGCCGATCGCGGTCAAGACGCGCAAGGGCACGACCATGTTCGATACCGACGAGCATCCGCGCGCCGACACGACGCTGGAAACGCTCGCTGCGATGAAGGCGGTATTCAAGCAGGACGGCACGGTCACGGCCGCGAACGCGAGCGGCATCAACGATGGCGCGGCGGCGGTGGTGCTGGCGACCGGCGCGGAAGTCCAGGCACGTGGGCTCACGCCGATGGCGCGGATCGTCGCCTGGGCGCACGCGGGGGTCGAGCCCGAATATATGGGCATCGGCCCGGTCAAGGCAGTGCCCAAGGCACTCGAGCGGGCGGGACTGACCCTCGATGACATCGACGTGATCGAAAGCAACGAGGCTTTCGCCGCGCAGGCTTGCGCCGTCGCGAAGGAATTGGGCTACCATCCCGACAAGGTCAACATCAACGGCTCGGGCGTGTCGCTCGGCCATCCGGTCGGCGCAACCGGCGTAATCTTGACGGTCAAGTGCCTGTACGAACTCAAGCGATCGGGTGGCAAATACGGCCTCATCACGATGTGCATCGGCGGCGGCCAGGGCATCGCGCTGGTGCTAGAGAACGTGGCGGAGACGGTATGAAACTTGGGCGGCTCAATCATATCGGCGTCGCGGTGCCCGATCTCGACGCCGCGATCGCGCATTATCGCGATGTCATGGGCGCGACGGACATCACCGCGCCGTTCGTGCTCGAAAGCCAGCAGGTGCGCGTCTGCTTCGTCAACACGCCGGGCGAGGGCGGTACTGCCGGGACACAGATCGAGCTGCTACAGCCGACCGAGCCGAACTCGGCGGTCGGCAAGTGGCTCGGAAAGAACCCGCTCGGCGGCCAGCACCACGTCTGTTATGAAGTGCCCGACATCGCCGAGGCGAAAATCTGGTTCGAGAGCCTGGGCAAGCGCGTGCTCGGCGAGCCCCGCATCGGCGCGCATGGGACGATGATTTTCTTCGTACACCCGAAGGACATGGGCGGGCAGCTGACCGAGATCATGGAGACGCCGCAGAATGCATCGGGGAAGGCGCATTGATGGATGACCGGATCACGATATCGCTGGAGATTGACGCCGCCGATTATGCGGCTCTGGGCAATATCGCGCAGCAGTCCCACCGGTCGCTTGATGAGGTCGCTGCGTCGGCTCTGGTCCTCGGTATCGCCGAGCAGAGCGACTGGGAGAACGCGATCCAGCAAGGCGTGGCAGATGCGGTGGCAGGACGGACAATCTCGAATGAAGAATACAAGGCCGAGGCCGTCGAGCGTCGTCGTCGCTGGTTGGCCGAACACCCGAGGTGAAGGTGAGATGGTCTGCCAGGGCGCGGGCGGACATGGAACGCATTTGGCACTTCAACGCCGATCACGACATCGACTTGGCTGACGGCGTTGAAGACGCTATTCAAATCGGCGTGGATCGTCTGATCGACTTCCCTTTGATCGGGCGTGCGGATGGCAAGGGGCGGCGCCTGCTGATCGCACGCAACCGGTACATCGCAGCCTACGGTGTGGAAGATGACGAGGTCGTCATTTTTGCCGTCTACAGTACCAGAGAGAACAGATGACCGACACCCCGCAGATTGAGACCAACATCGGCGAGGATACAGGCGCAACCCGTTCCGCGGAAGCCGTTCCCGCGATGGTCAACGACCCCGCGCAGCACACGCTGGCCGACTGGGAAAAACTTTCGGCCAAGGAAGTGAAGGGCCGCGACCTGACCTGGCGCACGCCCGAGGGGATCGACGTCAAACCGCTTTATACGGCCGAGGATGTCACCGCCGACCCCGGCCTGCCCGGCTACGCGCCGTTCACGCGCGGGGTGCGCGCGTCGATGTACGCGGGCCGGCCGTGGACGATCCGGCAATACGCGGGGTTCTCCACCGCCGAGGCATCGAACGCGTTCTATCATCGCAACCTGAAGGCCGGACAGAAGGGTCTATCGGTCGCTTTCGATCTCGCCACGCATCGCGGCTATGACAGCGATCATCCGCGCGTCGTCGGCGACGTCGGCAAGGCGGGCGTTGCGATCGACAGCGTCGAGGACATGAAGATCCTGTTCGACGGCATTCCGCTCGATCAGATGTCGGTCTCCATGACGATGAACGGTGCGGTCATCCCGATCCTGGCGTTCTTCATCGTCGCGGGCGAGGAGCAAGGGGTCGACCGCCGCCTGCTCGACGGCACCATCCAGAACGACATCCTCAAGGAGTTCATGGTCCGCAATACCTACATCTATCCGCCCGAACCCAGCATGCGCATCATTTCGGACATCTTCGGCTACACCAGCCGCGAGATGCCCAAGTTCAACTCGATTTCGATTTCCGGCTATCATATGCAGGAAGCTGGCGCGACGCAGGTGCAGGAACTTGCCTTCACCATCGCGGACGGCGCCGAATATGTGAAATACGGGGTCGCTTCGGGCCTCGACATCGACAAGTTCGCCGGGCGATTGAGCTTCTTCTTCGCGATCGGCATGAACTTCTTCATGGAGGTCGCCAAGCTGCGCGCCGCGCGCGTGCTCTGGCATCGGGTGATGACCGAGCTTGGTGCGAAGGACGAGCGGAGCAAGATGCTGCGCACGCATTGCCAGACGTCGGGAGTCAGCCTGCAAGAGCAGGATCCCTACAACAACGTCATCCGCACGACGATCGAGGCGATGGCGGCGATGCTGGGCGGCACGCAATCGCTGCACACCAATGCGCTCGACGAAGCGATCGCGCTGCCGACCGACTTCTCCGCCCGGATCGCGCGCAATACGCAGATCGTCATCCAGGAAGAGACCGGGATGACCAAGGTCGTCGATCCGCTCGGCGGCTCGTACTATATCGAGGCGCTGACGCAGGAGCTGGTCGACAAGGCCTGGGCGATCGTCGAGCGCGTCGAGGCCGAGGGCGGCATGGCGAAGGCGGTCGCGGCGGGTTGGCCCAAGAGCATGATCGAGGAAGCCGCCGCCGGCCGGCAGGCGCGCGTCGACAAGGGCGACGACGTGATCGTAGGGGTCAACAAGTACCGGCTGGCGAGCGAAGACCAACTCGAAACGCTCGACGTCGATAATCACGCGGTGCGCGAAGCGCAGATCGCGCGGATAAACCGTACCAAGGCGAACCGAAACGAGGCCGCGTGCCAGGCAGCGCTGAAGGCGATCACCGAAGGCGCGCGCGGCACGGGCAACATGCTCGAATTGGCGGTCGAGGCGGCGCGCCATCGCGCAACGCTAGGCGAGATCTCGGACGCGATGGAGGCGGTGTTCGGCCGCTATGGTACGCAGCCGACGCCGGTTAAGGGTATCTACGGCGCCGCTTACGGGGACGACAGCCGCTATGGTCAGGTGCTCGCCGGCGTTGAATCGGTCGGGCGGCGGTTGGGGCGGAAACCTAAACTTCTGGTCGCCAAGATGGGCCAGGACGGCCACGATCGCGGCGCCAACGTGATCGCCTCGGCATTCAGCGACATGGGTTTCGACGTCGTGTCGGGTCCATTGTTCCAGACGCCCGAGGAAACCGTGGTGCTGGCGCTCGACAGCGGCGTCGATGCGATCGGTGCGTCGTCGCTCGCCGCCGGGCACAAGACGCTGATCCCTGAACTGATCCGCCGATTGCGCGAAGCCGGACGAAGCGACATCAAAGTCGTCGCGGGCGGGGTGATCCCGCCACAGGACTATGATTATCTGCGCGAGGCGGGGGTGCAGGGCATCTACGGCCCCGGATCGAACGTGGTCGAGTGCGCGGCGGACATGCTGCGGCTCTTGGGGCACAACATGCCGCCGCCGGGTGAAGAGCTGGCGCAAGCCGCGGAATGACGACCTGACGGCGGTGCCATGGTCGGGCGTAGCGGATGTCGATCGTTTATTCCGATTGTCGCGCGTAGACCGGCGAAGCCGCGAATGCATCGGCCGCCGCGAGGGTGCCGCCATCCGTCGTGATCGTCGTATCCGCCCACCAGTCGGCGGTCGGCACCGGCGAACCCGACTTGATCAGCACGGCGCCGAGGCGGATCGCGACGGCGCACGTCAGCGTCTCGGTCGCAGTGTGTCGCGCGAATGCCAGGATGTGCGCGGATCGCGGACCCGAAACGGCAAGCGGACGGTAATCGCCCTCGGCGAAAAGCGCGGGGTGCGCGCGTCGCAACCCGAGCAGCTCGGCGATCAGGCGCTGCTTGACCGCATCGGGTCCGGTTCGCGCGGGCTCGCGCAGCATTGCCGCGCAGTGTGCATAGTCGACCGGGCGACGATTATCGGGATCGACCATACTGAGATCGAGCAGCTCGCAGCCTTGATAACAGTCGGGCACGCCGGGCAGCGTCAGCCGCAATCCCGTCTGCGCCAGTGTGTTGGCAAGCGCGGCGGGGCCGATCGTTCGGACGAACGCATCGAGGTCCCGCACGAACGTACCATCGGAATGTAACACGTTTGCGGCCAGCCGATGGCACCGCGCTTCATACGCGACATCGGGCGCGGCCCATGATGAACGTAGCGCGCCTTCACGCAGCGCCTTCGTCTGATACTCCTGCACACGCGCGAGCAGTGAACCGTCGCCTGACCGCCATGCGCCGACCAGCGTCTGGAACAGCACATACCGGTCGCCGGGGTGAACGCCGTCTGCCCCGGCGACCGTACCATCGGCGGTCATCGCCAGCCATCGTTGCACCCGCGTGCGCCATAGGTCCGGTATCGCGCTGAGCACCGCGAGCCGCGCGCGCGCATCCTCGCCACGCTTGTGATCGTGCGTGGCGGTGGCGAGCAGCGCGTGCGGTTGATCGGCGGCGCGCCGCGTCATCGCCGCATGGAATTGCGCGATCGTCAGCGTCGGATGCGCCGGATCAAAACCCACATCGTTGAGCGAGAGCAGCGCGCCATAGCGATAGAACGCGGTGTCCTCGATACCCTTGGCGGCGATCGGCGCGGAGAGCTGCTGGAACCGCGCCACCGCGACCGCCGCAAGGTCCGCGTCGCCGCTATCCGTTCCGGCCAATCGGTCGAGCAGCCAGTCAAGGACCCAGACTTCCCCTGGCGGCGCGAAGGCGATTGCCGCCGACCGAGCCGTTTCGCGCACCCCGGCGTCGGACACGGGCGCCGCGCGGCCGTCGCCGTAAGTCCGATAGACCGGGAACACCCACAGCAGCCGCTCGATCGCGCGGCGCAACATGCCGTGGGTCAGGCCATCGTCGCCAGTGCTCCGCGCCAGGGACGCGAAAGCGCGGACGCAGGCGGTGAGCTGTCCCTCGAATTGCCAGGCGAGCACGTCGCGCCGCCCGAAGATCGCCTCCGCGCCGAAATCCGCCGCGCGACCATCGATTTCCTGCCAGAACGCCGTGAGCGTCGCGATGCCGTCGGGAGCATGAAGCAATCCGGCGACGTCGCGCATGAAGTCGTAACCGCTGGTCCCTTCGACCGGCCAATCGCCGACGAAGTGCTCGTCGGCGGCGAGGATCTTCTCGAGCACCACATAGGCGTGGCGATCGGGCGCGATCTCTTCGAAGCGTGCGCGCAAGCATCGGCAATAGCCGGCCGGATCGGTGACTCCATCGATGTGATCGACACGCACGCCATCGATCAGCCCGTCGCGCCATAGATCGAAATAGAGGGCGTGCGTCAGTTCGAAGACCTGCGGGTCCTCGACACGGACCGCCGCTAGTTCGTTAATCGCGAAGAACCGCCGCCAGTTGAGCAGATCGCCGGCCGCGCGCCACCACGCGAGGCGGTAATGCTGCCGCCCCAGGAGGTTTCGCAAACTCTGCCGACCTTGCGCGGTCATCGGATCGTATCTCTCGATCGATCCGGTCGCGTCATCGCGGCGGAAGGGGTAGCTGATCCCTTCGTAGAGGCGCAGCCGCAGCCGCCCCTCCTGCTCGATCACGCGGATGTCGCCGGCGCCTAGCGCGGTTTCGAGCGGGTCGCCGAGCACGGGCAGCACGATCGGTCCGGCGCCCCAGTCGATGTCGAACACTGGCGCGAGGGCGCTTGCCCGACCATGTTGAAGCACGTCCATCCAGCAGGCGTTGGTATCGGCGGCGACCCCCATGTGATTGGGCACGATGTCGATGATGAGGCCCATCCCCCGCTCGCGCAGCGCCGCCACCAGCGCGCGCAGCCCGTCGATGCCACCGAGCTCGGGATTGATCGCCGTCGGATCGACGACATCGTAGCCATGCGTCGATCCCGGGGCGGCGGTGGTGATAGGGGAGACGTAGATGTGACTGATGCCCAGATCGTCGAGATAGGGCACGATTCTCCGCGCATCGGCGAAAGTGAAGTCGCGGTTGAGCTGAAGCCGATAGGTCGCGCGTGGGATCATGCGGGGTTACGCCTTGCGCGCGGCATCCAGCGTCTCGATCCGCGCGATCGTTTCGGGGTCGGCCAGCAGATCGTCGAGCGGGGCGGGCAGCCGCCGCCGCCAGTTCGGGTGTTGATCGATCGTGCCGGGAATGTTGGGCGTTTCGGGGTCGGCCAGCAGATCTTCCAATGGAACGATCGCGAGCCGCGATGGCGTGCGACCCATATGCGCGAGCGCGGCGGTGACGACGGGCATCGCGTCTTGCGGCTCGGGCTGCGGCGTATCGCCGCCGATCGTCTGCCACAACTTGGCGCGATCCTCGCCACGATGCCATTCGTCCGCCGCGCGATCGTCAGGGGACGGATAGCGGCCGATCGTCTGCGACCAGTCGATGTCGCGGGCGCGCCACCAACCCGCGACGGTGGGCGTATCGTGCGTCGCGCTCATCGCCACCGCGCGCGCGTCGTATCGATCGGCACAGGTGAAGCCGCCGTCGAACTCGCGCCGGAACCACAGCACGCGCATACCGAGCATGTCCCGCTCGATCAGCGTTTCGGCGAAGCGCCAAGGCGCGGTGCCAAGGTCTTCGGCGATGACGATGGCCTGCGCGCGGTGCGATTCGAGCGCGATCAGCCGCTGCAGATCGACGAAGGGATACGACAGGTACGCGCCATCCCCGGCCCCGCCGCCGTGGGGCACGAGCCACAGCCGGCTCAACCCGAACGCATGATCGATCCGCACGCCGCCCGCGTGCGCCAGCGCGGTTCGCAGCATGGCGATCCACGGCGCGAAGCCGGTCGCCTGCAGCCCTTGTGGAGAGAAGCTGGTCAAGCCCCAGTTCTGCCCTCCAGGGCCGAGCGGATCGGGCGGCGCGCCGATCGACAGCCCGCGCAGCATGTTGCGGCCGAGCGACCAGCCGTCGCTACCGCCCGGATCGACGCCTACGGCGAGGTCGGAGATCAGGCCGAGCGCCATCCCGGCATCGCGCGCGTTCGCCTGCGCGCACGCCAGGCCCTTGTCCGCCAGCCATTGCGCAAACAGGTGAAAGCCGATCTCGTCGGCGTTGTCCTGCGCGAAGGCCCGCGCGGCCTCGCCATCGGCGTCATGATACGCGGCGGGCCAGCCGTGCCAGCTATAGGCACCATCGGGCAGGAACCGGCAGAACAACGCATCGAACAGCGCGTGGCGTTGCAGCGCCTCGCCTTTCCCGGCTGCCCAGATCGCGATCTCGCGCTTGGTCGTCTCGTCCACCCGCGCATAGCTCGCGCGTAACCCGGCAAGACGCGCGGGCGTCGCGCTGGACCAGTCGATCAAGCCGGTGGCGGGCGTCGGCGCGAGCGGGGGCAGGCCGGCGAGCGCCGGATCGGCAAACGCGGTGTTGAGGAACAGCCGGCTCGATGGGGAATAGGGGCTGACGTGCGAGCCCGATCCCGGATAGAGTGCATGGACGGGGCTGATCGCCAGCATGTCCGCGCCAAGCCCGCCGAAGGTGCCCGCCGCGCTCGCCAGTTCGCCGAAGCCGCCGAACGCCTGCTCGGCCCTGTCGCGCAGCGCGTAGATCTGTACCGCCGGACCCCAGAGCTTGGCGTTGCTGACCGCCTCGATCCCGAAACAGCGCGGCGGCGCGACGGCCAGCGTAAGTTGGCGTCCCGCGATCGCCAGCTCGTAATAACCGGGCGCATCGACCGGCGGGAGCGAACCGTGCGCGATCGCGAGCCGCCGTGATACGCCATGTTCGTCGATAAGCTCGGCCATGCTGGCGTCCGACAGCGCATCGGGTAAAGCCGTCGGCCAGCCTGCGTCGGCGGTGAGCAGCAGCGGCACCCGTCGCTCGTCTTCGCGTCGCTCGATGCTCGCGCGGATCGTGGCATCGCTGTCCGCCGCATAGCCGAGCGCGGTGAGCACGGCGGCCAGCGGTTCGTCCGTGACACGCTGATCCTCGCCCCTGGCGTCGCGCCACAGCCGGGCGACGCCGACCGCCTCGGCGAGCGTATCGAGGTTGCTCACGATGCCGTGATTGACTGGACGGAGCGGATCAGCGCGGCGGCATGCGCGGCGAGCTGGTACTCGTTCTCCAGCGCATCCTCGGCGGCATCGGGCCGCGCGCTGTCGGCAAGCAGCACGCGCGAGTCCATCGAGCCGGGAATGACGAACGTGACCGTATCGTCGCTGGCGTTGAGCAACAGATCGATCGTCTCGATCTCGCCCGCCTTGATCTCGCCTGATGCGTCGCTCTCAGGCAACGCCGCACGGCGCATCATCAGCGTCCGGCCATCGGGATTGCGCCAGTCTTCCGGCGATAGAGGTGCGCCACGCTCGTCCAGCCATTCGACATCGTTGACGCCTTCGCCGGGCAATTCGGCCGCGATGTCATCGCCATGCAGGAACCGCGTCGAACGCAACGCGGCGTATCGCGCACGCAAGGCGGCGACTTTCGCGGTGAACGCGAACAGGCTGGCACCGAACTCCTCGTCGAGAAGCGACCAATCGAGCCAGCTGATCTCGTTGTCCTGGCAATAGGCGTTGTTGTTGCCGCGCTGCGTTCGCGCGAACTCATCGCCCGCGACCAGCATCGGCGTGCCGAGCGAGGCAAGCAGCGTCAGCACCATCGCGCGCCGGACCCGATCGCGCGTGTCGAGAATGTCCGGATCGTCGGTCGGTCCTTCGACGCCCCAATTGCGCGAATGGTTGTCGTCGTGCCCGTCGCGATTGTCCTCGCCGTTGGCTTCGTTGTGCCGCTGTTCGTAGGCAGTCACGTCGGCAAGCGTGAAGCCGTCATGGCTGGTGAGAAAGTTCAGCGAGGCCCAGGGTCTGCGCGCGCGCCGATCGAACAGGTCGCCCGAGCCCGACAGCCGTGCGGCAAGGTCGGCGCGCATACCAGGCTCGCCCGCCCAGTACGAGCGCACGGTGTCGCGATACTTGTCGTTCCATTCCGAGAAGCCCGGGGGGAAGTTCCCGAGCTGATAGCCGCCGATGCCGACGTCCCACGGCTCGGTCAGCAGCTTCAGCCGCCCGAGCACCGGGTCCTGACGCACGGCGGTTAAGAACGCCGCGCGCGGATCGAAGCCGTGCGGCGTGCGGCCCAGCGTCAGGCCGAGATCGAACCGAAAGCCGTCGACCCCGAACGATGTCGCCCAATATCGCAGCGAGTCGGTGACCATCTGGATCACGCGCGGATGCGTAAGATTGAACGTGTTGCCGGTGCCGGTGTCGTTCAAGCAGCGGCGCGGATCATCGGGCAGCAAGCTGTAATAGCTCGCATTGTCGAGCCCGCGCCAGCAGAGCGTCGGGCCGAGTTCGCTGCCCTCGCAGCTATGGTTGTAGACGACGTCGAGGATCACTTCGATCCCGGCAGCGTGCAGTGCCTTGACCGCGATGCGCAACTCATCCTGCGTATCGCCGGCGAAATAGCGCGGCTCCGGCGTGAAGAAGCTGAGCGTGTTGTAGCCCCAATAATTGCCGAGGCCGCGCTCCTGGAGGAACTTGTCCTGTGTGAACGCGTGGATCGGCAGCAACTCGATCGCGGTGACGCCAAGCGCCTTCAGGTGATCGATGACGTGAGGATGCGCGAGCCCCGCGAACGTGCCGCGCTCCGCTTCGGGCACATCGCGCAACAGCTTGGTCAGCCCCTTTGCATGCGCTTCGTATATGACAGTTTTAGACCACGGCGTGTTCGGCCGTGTATCGTTGGACCAGTCGAAGGTATCGTGCGTCACGACCGCTTTCGGCATCGCGACGGCGCTGTCGCGGTCGTCAAAGCTCAGGTCCGCGTCTTCGTTATCGACCCGGTAGCCGTGCAGCGCGTCGGTCCAGTCGATTTGCCCGGCGAGTTTCCGCGCATGGGGATCGAGCAGCAGCTTGTTCGGATTGAAGCGATGTCCGCGCTCCGGCGCATAGGGGCCATGCGCGCGATAGCCGTAAAGCTGTCCGGGGTGACAACCCGGAAGCCTGCCGTGCCAAACTTCGTCGGTGCATTCGGGCAGGACGATCCGCGCGGTCTCGTGACCGTCGTCCGCATCGAACAGGCACAGCTCAATCTGGTCCGCGTTCGCCGAGAAAACCGCGAAGTTGACGCCTTCGCCATCGAATGTCGCGCCGAGCGGATAGGGCGAGCCGCTTTCGAGCACCTGACGACAATCGCTCACCAGCAGCGTTCGATCGGGTCCGCGGCCGCAATTTCGGTCGTCATACACCCCCGCTCGCTCTATCCGATCGCGTCAAAGAACCGCAGTGCGGTATCGTGGTTCCGGCGGTTCGATAAGCGACCATGCGGGGCAAATGCAGCCGTTGTGGGTTAGGCCCTGCGCCGACGCCGAGCGGACCCTTGACCGCCGCGATCGCTTCAGGCGCTGCCGACCGCGCTCTTGCCGAGCGCCTGCTCGAGCTCGCCCGACTGGTACATCTCGGTCATGATGTCGCTGCCGCCAAGAAACTCGCCCTTGACGTAGAGCTGGGGGATCGTCGGCCAGTCGGAATAGGCCTTGATACCCTGCCGGATCTCCATGTCCTGAAGCACGTCGACGCTTTCGTAAGCGACGTTCAGGTGATCGAGGATCGCGACCGCCTGGCTGGAAAAGCCGCACTGAGGAAAAAGCGGCGTGCCCTTCATGAACAATACGACATCGTTGGTCGTGACGATATCGCTGATGCGGGATGCGGCGTCGGCCATGTGCGCTGGACCTTTACTGGGAATGACCTGCATCAACTGGGAACCGCGGTAGTGAGTTGCAAGGCGTGCAGCAGACCGCCCATGCGTCCGCCCAACGCCTCGTAAACCAGCTTGTGCTGCGCGACGCGGGTCTTGCCACGGAACGATTCGGCGACGACGTGCGCCGAATAATGGTCGCCGTCACCGGCCAGGTCGGTAATCGCGATCTCGGCGTCGGGCAGGGCTGCGCGGATCAGCGTCTCGATATCGGCGGCGGGCATCGCCATGGCTGGGTCCTCATGTTGCGTTTCGAGCGAAAGCCTGTGCGGTCTCAGCCTTCGCCGATCAGGGCACGACGCGCCTCGACTTCCTTGTCATTGAGCGCGGCGCGCACTTCGACTTCACTCACCTCGACGTTGGCGGAGATGATGTCCCCAAGCAGCTTGCGTATCACATCCTCGTCGCCGGCTTCCTCGAAGTCGGCCTGGACGACCCCCTTGGCATAAGCCTCGGTCTCGGCGGGCGAGAGCTGCATCTTGCGCGCCGCCCATTCGCCGAGCAGCCGGTTGCGGCGCGCCTGAATACGGAAGGCCATTTCGGCGTCGTGCGCGAACTTGGCCTCCTCGGCACGCTTGCGATCATCGAAGCTCGTCATGCCGATCCTTTGGGAAGCAGCCTGCGTGATAGAGTCGCGGCGCTGCGCGGGCAATGCCTATCGGGCCGGGTTCGAGGCTTACCCCGCGTGCGCCAGGAACGGCAGGCTCTCTCGTGCTTTCGCTTCGTGCGTGGTGATGTCGGCCTCTCGCGCCAGCGTCAGCCCGATTTCGTCGAGGCCATTCAGCAGGCAATGCTTGCGGAACGGATCGACATCGAACGTAAAGCGATCCTGATATCGCGTCGTGACGGTCTGCGTCTCGAGATCGATGTCGATCGCCTCGGGCTCGCCCTCGATCCCCCGCGCGACCTCGATCAGCCGGTCGATCTGCGCCTGCGGCAGCGCGACCGTCAGGATGCCGTTCTTGAACGCGTTCCCGGAGAAGATATCGGAAAAACTCGGCGCGATAACGCAGGTGACGCCCATGTCGAGCAGCGCCCAGGCCGCATGTTCGCGGCTCGATCCGCAGCCGAAGTTGTCGCCTGCGATCAGGATCGGCGCGCCGGCATAGGCGGGGTCGTCGAACACGTTGCCCGGTTCGCGGCGCACCGCTTCGAACGCGCCCTTGCCCAGGCCGTCGCGCGTGATGGTCTTCAGCCAATGCGCGGGAATGACGACGTCGGTATCGACGTTCTTGCGGCCGAACGGGATCGCACGACCCGATACGCTGCGCACCGGTTGCATCAGTCGCTCTCGGGCGGCTCAACGCTAGCCGGATAGACGTCCTTTATCGCCGGGATCTCCTTGCGGATCGTCCGGCGCGCATAAAGCACGGCGGCGGCGATCGCGGCGGACCCGATAGCGGCACCGGTGGCGACCGCGACCTTGCCGCCCCAGGATTTGTCGGATTTCTTGCTCATGCCGACGCTATGGTCGCCGCATCGCCGCCGCGCAAGCATCAGCCGAGGTATGCGTGCAGCGTAAGCCAGCGCGTCCGTTTGTCGGCGAACGACATCGCCGCGTGCGCCGGGCTGGAGGAAGGCAGGTCGATCAGGGCCGGCGGCGAGCCGGGAAGCGCGCGTCGGCCGGTCCGCGCGGCGGTCGCGCCGTTGAAGCCGATCGCGCGGAGCGATGGCAGCTTCGCGATCAACGCGGCGAGCGGCGCGGGCTCGGCCAGTCGGATCGCGGCGTCGAGACTTCCCGCGCGTTCGGCCGAAGCGATCGTGTCCCATAACCCGATGCCCGCTGCCCGCAATGCGGCGAGCCGCTGGTCATAGCCGAGCAAGGGTAAGTCCTCGCGGCCGATCACCGCACCGACGAGATGCCAGAACCGGTTCTGTGGATGCGCATAATATCGCGCCGCCGCCAGCGACGCCTCGCCCGGCAGGCTGCCCAGGATCAGCACCCGCGTATCGGCATCGACGATCGGCGCGAACGCCGCCTTGCGGGTCAGAGCCAGTCCTCGCAACGCAATCCGTCGACGCGTGAGAACTCGCGAAGGTTGTTGGTCACCACGGTCAATCCCAAGCTGCGCGCATGCCCGGCAATCAGCAGGTCGTACGCACAGATGATCCGACCGGCCTTGGCCAGCGTTGCGTGGATGTCACCCGAATGTTCGGCTGCGTGACGGTCGAAATCGATTACATCGAGCCCCGCGACCGCACTGCCTGGCTGCGGTTCAGCTTGAAGATCGTGGCAATGCCTTGGGCAAGATCGCTGTGCGCGTTCATCCCCTGAAA
Organism: uncultured Novosphingobium sp.; assembly: GCA_964242815.1. GTDB lineage: Bacteria > Pseudomonadota > Alphaproteobacteria > Sphingomonadales > Sphingomonadaceae > Novosphingobium. The sequence continues at coordinate 53,696 of CAXSZV010000001.1, read as the reverse complement.
CTAAAAGTTTGCCGGGATATGGCAAGAGGATACCCCAGCTCAAGCAAGTCTTCTGAGATCGCCAACCCATTGCTTGAACGGGGTACGCCGAGAGACAACAGCCAGTTACGCCTGGACCGCGCCCAACAAATCCCGCACATCAGTCAGGCGCCCCGTTACCGCCGCCGCCGCCGCCATCGCCGGGCTCATCAGGTGGGTGCGCGCGCCGGGGCCCTGGCGGCCGATGAAGTTGCGGTTGCTGGTCGAGGCGCAGCGTTCGCCGGCGGGGACCTTGTCGGGGTTCATCGCCAGACATGCCGAGCAGCCGGGCTCACGCCATTCCAGGCCCGCGTCGGTGAACACTTTGTCGAGGCCCTCGGCCTCCGCCTGACGCTTGACCAGGCCCGAGCCGGGCACGACGATCGCCCACTTGACGCCTTCCGCCTTGCGCCGCCCGCGCACGATCTGCGCGGCGGCGCGCAGGTCTTCGATCCGGCTGTTGGTGCAGCTGCCGATGAACACGTTCTCGACCGCGACGTCCGCCATCCGCTGACCCGGCGTTAGGCCCATATAGTCTAGGCTGATGCGCGCCGCTTCCTGCTTGGAAGGGTCGGTGAAATCCGCGGGATCGGGCACCACGTCGCCGATCGCCACGGTGTCCTCGGGACTGGTGCCCCAAGTCACGGTCGGCTGGACGTCCTCTGCGCGGATAACGACCGACTTGTCGAACCGTGCCCCGGCGTCGGTGGCGAGACTGCGCCACCAGGCGACCGCTTTGTCCCAATCGTCGCCTGCGGGCGCATAGGGGCGGCCCGCAAGATAGGCGAACGTCGTTTCGTCGGGGGCGATCAATCCGGCTCGCGCGCCGGCCTCGATCGACATGTTGCACACGGTCAGGCGCCCTTCGACCGACATCCGCTCGAACACCGCCCCGCGAAACTCGATGACGTGTCCGGTGCCGCCGGCGGTGCCGACCGTGCCGATGATGTGCAGGATCAGGTCCTTGGGGGTGATGCCTGGCGCAAGCTCGCCCTCGACGCGCACCTCCATCGTCTTTGCGGGCGTCAGCAGCAGCGTCTGCGTCGCCAGCACATGCTCGACCTCGGACGTACCGATGCCGAACGCCAGCGCGCCGAGCCCGCCGTGACACGAGGTGTGGCTGTCACCACAGACGATCGTCGCGCCAGGTAACGAAAAGCCCTGCTCGGGGCCGATGACGTGGACGATGCCCTGCTCGATATCGGTCTCCGCGATATAGCGGATGCCGAACTCAGGTGCGTTGCTTTGCAACGCGGCAAGTTGTTGTGCGCTTTCGCGATCGGCGATCGGGATCGGGTGGCCATTCGCGTCGCGACGTGCGGTCGTCGGCAGATTATGATCGGGCACGGCGAGTGTAAGGTCAGGCCGGCGAACCCTACGTCCCGCAATCCGCAGCGCCTCGAACGCCTGCGGACTCGTGACCTCGTGCACCAGATGGCGGTCGATATAGATCAGACATGTGCCGTCGGCACGCCGTTCGACGACGTGCGCGTTCCAAATCTTTTCGTACAGCGTGAGCGGCGCGGCATGCATGGTTCGTTGCGGTTAGGCGTGCCGGGCCGGCAATTCAAGCCGACCCGGCGCACGGGTCAGCGGTGGCGCGGGCCGTTGAAGGGCGGCGTGTCGGTCAGCCGTTGGCGAACCCGGTTCGCGCCCTGGTCGATGTTGGTGAACTCGTCGTTCGACAACCCTCCGCGCGCCTGACCGTACAGGCGCTGCTCGAGCAGGCTCAGCTCATGATGCAGCTCGCGGCTTTGCGGATAGCTGATGCGCCCGCTCTTCGCGGCGTTGGCGACGTCGCTGTCGATCGCCTGAAGCTTTGCATGCAGCTGCGCTCGTTGCGGCGCGGGTACGTAGCGGCCTGGGCCGCCTGATCCGCGATCATGATCCGGCCCGTGATCACGATCCGGCCCGTGATCGCGACCAGGGCCGTGATCATAGCCGGCCTGTTGCGCCTGCGCGAGCGGCACGGCGCCGAGTGTGGCAGTCGCCATCGCCAAGGTCAGGATAAAAGTTTTTCGCATAGTCAGTTTCCTCGTTCAAGCTGGGGTCCACAATGATCGGGCGCGCCGGTGGTGTCCGTCACATTGTGTAAGATTGTGTCGCTCCTCACCTGAACCTGCTATTGCGCGCGCTCATGTCCTCTCTGATCATCATCCTGATCGTCGCCGCGACGGTGCTCGCGATGGAAGGCATCGCCTGGGCCAGCCATCGCTATGTCATGCACGGGTTCGGTTGGGCCTGGCATCGCGATCACCACTATCCGCATGATCGCCTGCTCGAGCGCAACGACCTCTATGCGATCGTCGGCGCGGCGATGAGTGTTGCGGCGTTCGCGATCGGCAGCCCGCTGGTGCTCGGCCGGCACGCCTGGCCGCCGGCGACGTGGATCGGGCTCGGCATACTGATCTATGGCGTGATCTACACGGTGATCCACGACGGGCTGGTGCATCAGCGCTATTTCCGCTGGGTACCCCGGCGCGGATACGCGCGTCGGCTGGTGCAGGCGCACAAGCTGCATCACGCGACGGTCGGCCGGGAAGGCGGCGTCAGCTTCGGTTTCGTGTTCGCGCGCGATCCGGCGGTGTTGAAGCGCGAGCTCAAGCTTCAGCGCGAGGCCGGCGTCGCGGTGCTGCGCGAGGCTGAGGTCTAACGCACGCGCACTACGCCGCGAGGCGAGCGGCGGTCGCGTGGATCAGTGCAATCATGTTGGGCACGCCCTGCGTGCGGTTCGAGGAAAGCTGCCGATCGAGGCTGAACGGTGCCAATGCCGCGGCGATATCGGTCGCGGCGACTTCGCCGGCCGGGCGATCCTGCACCGCCGCGAGTACTAGCGCGACGATCCCCTTGGTGATCGCGGCGTTGCTGTCGGCCAGGAAGTGCAGCCGGTCCGCGCCGTCTTGCGCCCGTGTCGGATAGACCCAGACGCTTGCCGAACAGCCGCGCACCTTGGTGCTGTCGGTCTTCAGCGCCTCGGGCATGGGCTCGAGCTCGCGCCCCAGTTCGATAAGCAGGCGATAGCGTTCATCGCCATCGAGAAAGTCGTACTCTTCGCGAATATCGTCGAGGCTGCGCATTTGCCCGATCTAGGCAATGATTGCCGGGGATGAAAGCCTCGGACTGTCTGGTTGGCGGGCCTGCCCCATCTCGCATCGGCGGCTGCATCGCGTTTGGAAACGCGGACGGTTGGAGCAGGCGGCGCAGAGGCGCATAACGTATCGGCGGCGGCGGTACTTTCGCGCTCGTCCATGGTCGAGGAGTATGGCGATGGCCAAGGTGATCGCGGTGCACGCGATGAAGGGCGGGGTCGGCAAATCCAGCCTCGCGGTCAACCTGGCGTATGCATCGGCCAGCGCAGGTTGGCGGACGCTGTTGTGGGACATCGATGCGCAAGGAGGGGCAACGTATCTGCTCGGCATCGATCCGTCGAAAGCGAAAGCCGGTCGCATCTTCGCCAGGACTACGCGAGCAGCGTCGCTGACGCTGTCGACCACCACCCCCGGCCTTGATCTGATCGCCGCCGATCTGTCGTTGCGGCAGCTCGACCACGATCTTGCCCAGGCCGACAAGCCCAAGCGGCTTCGCAAGCTGATCGGCGAGCTTGCCGCAGGATACGATCACATTATCCTCGATTGCCCGCCGGGCCTGGGCGAGCTGTCCGATCAGATCATCCGCGCCGCCGACCTCATCGTCGCGCCGGTGATCCCCGCGCCGTTGGCGTTGCGCGGGCTCGATCAGGTGCGCGCGCATATCGCCGCGCATCATGCGCGCCGTGCCCCGCCGGTGCTGCCGGTCTTCGCGATGGTCGATCGCCGCAAAGCGCTCCACCGCGAGGCACTGGCGAGCGAACCCGACTGGCCGACGATACCGCACGCGAGCGTCGTCGAACGAATGGCGGTCGAACGCCGCCCGCTCGCGACGTTCGCCGCGTCGTCACCCGCGGCGAAGGCGGTGGCGCAAGTGTGGGAACGGGTTACGGCGGCGCTTGGATGATCGCGACGGCATCGATCTGCGGCTTGCATCGGCGGCCGCTTGCGGCTATCTGCATCTCGTCCCGACATTGTCATCGCAACGTCGGCCGGGCCAGCAGGCTCCGGCACGATAAGGCGCATGTGCGGCGCGGGGCGCACGGAGTTTTCGCTTGGTCGACATGGATCGCATCACCGCGCTCGTCGCGCCCGAGATATCGGCCCTCGGGTTCGAGCTCGTGCGCGTGGCGATCTTCGCGCACAGCGAGGTGGGTGACGAACTGACGTTGCAGATCATGGCCGAGGATCCGGCGACGGGGCAGCTGGTGCTCGATCAATGCGCCGAGCTGTCGCGTCGCGTCTCCGATGCGGTCGATGCGGCCGAAGTCGATGGCCCGGCCCTGATCGAGGAGGCTTATCGGCTCGAAGTCAGCTCGCCCGGCATCGATCGGCCGTTGACCCGTCCGCGCGACTTCGCCGTTTGGGCGGGGCATGAGGCGAAGCTGCAGCTCGGCCGTCCGGTGGAGGGCAACCGCAAGGCGTTGCATGGTGACCTGGCCGGGCTGGCCGAAGATGGCGCTGGCGAGGTCGTGCTGATCGACGATCGCAAGTCTGGCCGTGTCGCCGTCCCGCTCGCGGATATCGCGTCGGCGCGGCTGGTCTTGACGGACCGGCTGATTGCGGCGACGCGGCCGCTCGATACGAGCGGCGCGGATGAGATCGACGACGCCGATTATGATTTGGATGATGATGCGCCGGCGGGTGAGCCCGCGCTTGTGAAGCAGGAAGATTAGACGATGGCCAGTGCGATTTCCGCCAACCGCGCCGAACTGATCGCGATCGCCAATTCGGTCGCGACCGAGAAGATGATCGACAAGTCGATCGTCATCGAGGCGATGGAAGAAGCGATCGAGAAGTCGGCGCGCAACCGTTATGGCGCGGAGAACGATATCCGCGCGAAGCTCGACCCGAAGTCGGGCGATCTCAGGCTGTGGCGCGTAGTCGAGGTGGTCGAGGAGGTCGAGGACTACTTCAAGCAGATCGATCCGATCGGCGCGCAGAAGCTCGACGCGAACGCCAAGGTCGGCGACTTCATCGTCGATCCGCTGCCCGCGGTCGATCTCGGGCGCATCGACGCGCAGGCGGCGAAGCAGGTGATCTTCCAGAAAGTGCGCGATGCCGAGCGCGAGCGGCAGTTCGAGGAATTCAAGGACCGCGCCGGAGAGATCATCACCGGCGTGATCAAGTCGGTTGAGTTCGGCCACGTGATCGTCAACCTGGGCCGCGCAGAGGGCGTCATCCGCCGCGATCAGCAGATCCCGCGCGAGGCCGCTCGTGTCGGTGAGCGCGTGCGTGCCTGGATCATGAAGGTGGAGCGGCAGAACCGCGGTCCGCAGATTTTCCTCAGCCGCGCGCATCCTGAATTCATGAAAAAGCTGTTCGCGCAGGAAGTGCCCGAAATCTACGATGGCATCATCGAGATCAAGGCCGCCGCGCGCGATCCGGGTTCGCGCGCCAAGATCGGCGTGATCAGCCACGATTCGGGTATCGATCCGGTCGGTGCCTGCGTCGGCATGAAGGGCAGCCGGGTGCAGGCGGTCGTGCAGGAACTGCAGGGCGAGAAAATCGACATCATTCCCTGGAGCCAGGATACCGCGACCTTCGTCGTCAACGGATTGCAGCCGGCAACGGTCAGCCGCGTCGTGATCGACGAGGAGGAAAGCCGGATCGAGGTCGTGGTGCCCGACGATCAGCTGAGTCTTGCGATTGGCCGGCGCGGCCAGAACGTGCGCCTTGCTAGCCAGTTGACCGGATCGCAGATCGACATTCTGACCGAGCAGGAAGCGAGCGAGAAGCGCCAGCGCGAGTTCACCGAGCGCTCGAAGATGTTCGAGGAGGAACTCGACGTCGACGAGACGCTGTCGCAGCTGCTCGTCGCCGAAGGGTTCAGCGAGCTGGAGGAAGTCGGCTACATCGACATCGCCGAACTCGCCAACATCGAAGGCTTCGACGAGGAGCTCGGCGAGGAATTGCAGAGCCGCGCGCTCGAGGCGCTGGAACGGCGCGAAGACGCGGCGCGTGAGCAACGCCGCGCGATGGGTGTCGAGGATGCGCTGATCGAATTGCCGCACCTGACCGAGGCGATGCTGGTCACGCTGGGCAAGGCGAAGATCCTGACTCTAGACGATCTCGCCGATCTGGCGACCGACGAGCTGATCGCCAAGAAGCGCGTCGAGCAGCGTCGCCGCGATCCCAACGCCGCCCCGCGCCGCGATGCGCGGCCCGAGGACAAGGGCGGCGTGCTTGGCAGCTATAGCCTCAGCGAAGAGCAGGGTAACGAGATCATCATGGCCGCGCGCGCGCATTGGTTCGAAGACGAGCCGGAACTAGAGGAGGCCGCCGATGCGGGTTCCTCACAATGACCGCGTAAGTTCCGACACCCTTGGCGGGGCGCTTGTCGGGGTGCCCGAGCGGAAATGCGTCCTCTCGGGCCGGCAAGACGCGCGCGGTGCGCTGATCCGACTAGCGATATCCCCGCCCGACGGCGAGGGGCGTTGCCTGGTGCTGCCCGATGTGCTGGCGCGCGCGCCGGGGCGGGGCGCGTGGATCGGCGTTTCTCGCGTCGAGCTTGAAAATGCCGTTGCGAAGGGCAAGCTAAAGGGTGCGTTGTCTCGCGCCTTTGGCAAGGTGCTCGACGGCGCGACGCTGTCGGTTCCCGAAGACCTTGGCGCGCGGATCGAAGCCGCGCTCGTGCGCGTGTTCGCCGATCGGCTCGGCCTTGAGTTGAGGGCAGGACGCGTGCTGCTGGGGTCCGATCGCATCGCCGAACGCGCGCGCGCCGGACGCGTGGCCTGGCTCGGCCATGCCCTGGACGCGGGCGAGGACGGTTCGCGCAAGCTCGACCAGGCGTTTCGGGTGGGCCGCGACGAGCAGGCATCGGGCCTGGCGGGCGTCAAACTGCCACTGGACCGCGCGGCTTTGTCTGTGGCATTGGGCCGCGACAATGTCGTCCATCTGGCGCTGACCGACGGGGGCGCGGCCGAACGGGTCGCGGGCCCGCTCGACCGGTTGCGGCGGTTCCAGGGACGGGCGAAAGCGAACGAGATTGAAATCCGTCAGGCGGTCGGTGCCTCGCCGACCAGCGAGGCGGTCGTCACGGCGTCGGCCGCGAACGAATTTGTGAAGGGCGTTATCTGAGCATGAGCGATATCGACAACAAGCCGGGCGGATCGACGACGGGCGGGACGACCTTGGGCCGCAAGCCCTTGGGTCTGAAGCGGTCGGTCGAGGCAGGCGAGGTCAAGCAGACCTTCAGCCATGGCCGGACGAACAAGGTCGTGGTCGAGGTCAAGCGCCGCAAGCTGGTTGGCAAGCCCGAGCAGGCGGTCGCCGAGGTCGCGCCCGCGCCCGTCGCGCCGCCCGTCGCCGCGCCGACAGCACCGCGCCCCGAGGTCCGCCGGCCGACGGTGGCCCCGAGCGGGGAAAGTCGCCAGGAAGTGCAGGCACGTCTGCTGCGCGAAGCCGAAGAAGCGCGCATGACCGCGCTTGAGGCGGCAACCCGTCGTGAAGACACGGAGCGCGCGCGCGTGGCCGGAGAGGACCGTCTCCGCGCCAATGAGCGTCGGACCCACCAGTCGGTCGAGGCTGTTGAGGCGGCACCTTTGGTGGCCGAGCCGCCGGCCGAACAAACGCACTTGGAGCCAGCGACAGCGCGCGCCGAGCCGACTGCGATACCGGCCGCAATCGAAGCGCCGTCGATCGAAGCCCCGTCAATCGAACATGCGCCGCAAGTCGTCGCGCGCACGGCGGCTGCCACGCCCGCGCCGAGTCCGCGCCGGTTCACACCCGTCGCGGTGGCCCCGGTCGCCCCCAAGCGTCCCGAGCCGGTGGCCGCGAAGAAGCCGGCGAACCCGCGCGACAAGTCGGGCGACAACCGCCGCCAATCGGGCAAGTTGACCGTCAGCCGTGCGCTGAACGAAGACGAAGGCGCGCGCGCGCGCAGCCTCGCCGCGTTGAAGCGCGCGCGTGAAAAGGAAAAGCGCGCGCACTATGCCGGACAATCGCAGCCGCGTGAAAAGCAGGTGCGCGATGTCGTCGTGCCCGAGGGCATTACCGTGCAGGAACTCGCCAACCGCATGGCTGAAAAAGGCGCCGACCTGGTCAAGGCGCTGTTCAAGCTAGGCTCGGCGGTAACGGTCAACCAGACGATCGATCAGGACACCGCCGAGTTGCTCGTCGAGGAATTCGGCCACCGCATCCAGCGTGTTTCTGAAAGCGATGTCGATATCGATACCTCGGTCGATGTCGATGAGGATGGCACGCTGATCACCCGGCCGCCGGTGGTGACGATCATGGGCCACGTCGATCATGGCAAGACCAGCCTGCTCGATGCGCTGCGCGGCACCGACGTGGTGCGCGGTGAGGCAGGTGGCATCACGCAGCACATCGGCGCGTATCAGATTCGAACGAAGGCCGGCGATCTCGTCACCTTCCTCGATACGCCGGGCCACCAGGCGTTCACCGAGATGCGCGCGCGCGGCGCCAACGTCACCGACATTGTCGTGCTGGTGGTTGCCGCCGACGACGGGATCATGCCGCAGACGATCGAGGCGATCAATCACACCAAGGCGGCCGGCGTGCCGATGATCGTCGCGATCACCAAGGTCGACCGGCCCGAAGCCAACCCGCAGCGCATCCGCGAGCGCCTGCTCGAACACGAAGTCGTGGTCGAGGAGATGAGCGGCGATGTCCAGGACGTGGAGGTTTCGGCCAAGACCGGCGCGGGCCTCGACGATTTGATCGAGAAGATTGGGCTGCAGGCGGAACTGCTCGAACTGCGCGCCAATCCCGACCGCGCCGCCGAAGGCGCGGTGATCGAGGCGAAGCTCGACAAGGGCAAGGGCCCGCTCGCCACCGTGCTGATCAATCGCGGCACATTAAAGGTGGGCGACATCTTCGTCGTCGGCACCGAAAGCGGCCGCGTGCGCGCGATGCTCGACGACAAGGGACGCCAGATAAAGCAGGCGCCGCCGTCGATGCCGGTCGAGGTTCTGGGCCTTGGCGGCGTGCCGGGCGCGGGCGATACGCTGACTGTCGTCGATAGCGAGCAACGCGCGCGCGAAGTCGCCGCCTATCGCGCCGAGCAGGCGACTGCGCGCCGCACCGCGACCGCGCCCGCAAGCCTCGAGAACATGTTCTCCGCGCTCAAGGACAAGGAGACGGTCATCGAGTTCCCGGTGGTCGTCAAGGCGGACGTGCAGGGATCGACCGAGGCGATCAACACCGCGCTCAACAACCTGTCGACCGATGAGATCAAGGTGCGCATCCTCCATTCAGGCGTTGGCGCGATCACCGAAAGCGACGTGACCCTGGCCGCCGCATCGGGCGCGCCGATCATCGGCTTCAACGTGCGACCCAATGCAAAGGCGCGTGAGCAGGTCGAACGCGCCAAGGTGCGGATGATGTATTATGATGTCATCTACCACCTGACCGAGGAAATCGCCAAGGAGATGGCGGGCGAACTCGGGCCCGAGCGGATCGAGACCGTGGTCGGCCGCGCCGACATCAAGGAGATCTTCTCGGCGGGCAAGCGCGACAAGGCGGCTGGTCTGCTGGTGCAGGAAGGCTTCATTCGCAAGGGGCTCAACGCGCGGCTCACGCGGCAAGATGTCATCGTGTCGCAAACGACGATCGCTTCGCTGCGGCGGTTCAAGGACGATGTCGCCGAGGTGCGCGCGGGGCTGGAATGCGGCGTAATGCTGCAGGACACGAACGACATCAAGCCGGGCGACGTGCTCGAAGTGTTCGAGGTGGAGATGCGCGAACGGACGCTGTGAGGCGCCGTTCGCTCGTCTGAGGCCAGCTCGTCTGAGGAGCCGTCGTCATATCCCGGCAACAGCTTACCCCTGAAACCCGCTCGGTCCGCCTTCTCAGGGTGGGCGAGCAGGTGCGGCATGTGCTTGCCGAGGTGCTGACGCGCCAGCAGGTGCATGACGACGTGCTCAGCGCGCATACGGTCAGCGTCACCGAAGTGCGGATGTCGCCCGACCTGCGGCTGGCGACCGTATTCGTGCGGCCGCTGCTCGGCGGCGATATGGCGGAGGTGGTCGGCGCGATGCGAGCCCACACGGCCTATTTCCAGCGCGAGGTAGCCTCGCGGCTGAAACTGCGCTTCGCGGCAAAGCTCAGGTTCGTCGCCGATGAAAGCTTCGACGAAGCGAGCCGTATCGACCGTCTGCTCGCCGATCCGCGCGTCCGGCGCGACATCTCGGGCGGTTGGGTGTGATGCGCGCGGATGCCGAAGGCGCGGGTGAAGCGAGCCGCTGCGCGCCGCGCTGTAACCTCTGCAACGAGCGCCACGCGTTCTGTCGTTGCCATGCGGAGCGGGCGGTCGACAGGTGACCGGTTCGATTGTGCAGTTCGCGGGTTTGATCATCCCGCTGATCTTCGCGATCGTGTGTCACGAGGTCGCGCATGGCTGGGTCGCGCGCTCGCTCGGCGATCCGACCGCACGCGACGCGCGACGGCTCAGCCTCAATCCGTTCCGCCACGTCGACCCGATCGGCACGGTCGTGCTGCCTGGGATGCTCGCGCTGCTCAAGCTTCCGGTGTTCGGCTGGGCCAAGCCCGTGCCGATCGATGCGAGCCGCCTGCGCAATCCGCGTATCGGGATGATGCTGGTTGCGGCCGCCGGCCCGGCGACGAACCTGCTGCTGGGCCTGATCGGCGCGATCGCGATAGGGTTGGTTCAAAAGACGGATCAGACCACTGGCTGGGTGGTCCCCATCGATAACTTTGTCATGATCAACATCTTTCTGGCGATCTTCAACCTGTTGCCGGTGCCGCCGTTCGATGGATCGCATATCGTCGAGGGGTTGCTGCCGCGCCGCGCGGCCCTGGTCTATGAGCGACTTCGCCCGCTCGGGCTGCCGCTGATGCTGGGGCTGCTCGTCGTCCTGCCATGGCTCGCGCCCCAAATGGCGATCGTCGGAAATTTGGTCATGCCGCCCGCGCTGTGGATATATCGTGGCTACGGGCAAGTCGGGGGATGGATCGCCAGTTTATGACGCCAGCCTTATGACGGGTGCGCGGCGAAGACCTCCGGATGATTGACCACCGCGAACGTCAGAGGGCGCGGCTCGTACCCCCGGCGCCATTCGCGATATCGCCCGACGCGACGCTCACGGACATAATGGCTGGAAATGCCCGCCGCGAGCACGACAAGCTCGCAATATTGCGATAGTGCCATCATTCCGTAGTACACCTGCGTCCATCCAATCGACACGAAGACGCTGGCGTGCGCTATGATCACCACGAACTGCAGCGATGCGACGACGAGCGGCCAGAAGCGATTGGCCCGGATCGCCAACCAAACCAGACCGACCATCGTCAGCGCATCGACCCCCGCGAGCGTGTAGTTCACGCTGTTGAAACTCGGCGTTCCGATCGCGCTGTTGAGGATCGAGCAGAACAGGTTGATGCCAAGCAGGTGCGCCGCCGTGCGCTCCGGTCCACGGCCAAATCGGTGCGCCAATCCGATGAGAATCAGCATGATCACGACCGTTGACCAAAAACGCATCTGGCGGTGCCCTATACTGTTGCTGCCCTAAACTTGGTCAGGCAGCGGAAGCCTTACCGCTCCAGCTACCTGCGCGCCGCGTCGGCGCACCCTTGGGGCAATCCGAGGCGAGATCGCCGGTGATCTGGCGATCGATGTCCTTCATCTGACCATGGACGCGCGCCAGATCGTTCCCCGCCGTCAGCAGCGCCTGCTGCGATTTCGCCAGTCGCAGCAGCGCTTCCTGGCCAAAGGTGCTCGCCATGTTCAGATCCCGTCGGGCCGTCACCATCGAGGTGAACAGTCGCGACTGGCGGATGAGCGCCTCATCGACCGCTTCTTCAGCCTCGATCATTTCACGAGCAATCCGCGCCTGAGCTACAAATACGGTCATGGTCATAATACCCGCTTCCTTACAATTCGTTGCCGCGGGGAGGATATCGTCTCCTAACCCCGAAACAGGTTCGACACCTGGACGAAAATCGCGAGGCCCCCGAGAAAGGCGACGCCGAGTAGAGCAGCGATTGCGACGATCGTTGCCAATCGCGCCGTCGTCCCCCACGGACCATCGAAAACCTCTGGCACGACACGAAGGTCGATTTTGTCATCGGTGTCCGGATCCGCAAAGTTGCTCGGATCCGGATCATTCGGCGGAGCAAACGCCGTCCCAACCGCCGACGACTGTTGCGGGTGAACCGTGATGTCGGCCACATAGGATTCTTCATATGTCATTCGATCGGATACGGGCGCGGGCGCGTCGCCGATCAGATCGCGATAGATGAGCGCCAGCTCCGCACGCGATGCCGCGCCGAGCTTGGACTTCGCTGCCTCAACCCGCTGGTCGACGGTGTGGGGAGAGATGGCAAGGAGACGTGAAATCTCCTTGGATGTCTTGAATTGTACGAGAAGGTCCAGCACAGCGCGTTGTTTTTCGGTCAACGACATCAGGCGAGCGTCATCGCCGGTTGCGCGTTCGACAGGAGTGGACTGCGATGGCTGCATCAGGTCCATGTTTCCGTCGAGCCAGGCGTAGGATTGCGCCCGACCAGCATAGCTTACCACTGTTCCGCATGTCTCGCCCGTGACGAGGCCTTCTGTCTACTCCGAGTTGGACGAAATCTCCGCTTTCCGGAACCGCACGTCCGATGGCGACAATAGCGCTTCTTTAACGCTAGACGCGAGCTTGAAAGGCGCGCGCCGACAAGACGACGCCGGTCGCGGTAATGGATAGGCAGAGATCGCGTCTAAGCGCATGCGTTGCCTCCAGATGCTACCTCAAGAACAGGGCCCAATCGCGTTTGATCCTGTGCTCCGAACGGATGGCTTATGACGCAGCGAGCCGCCGGTTTTCGAGCAAAGGCACCGCCACAATCAGAACGCATCGACAGTCAGCAAACGCCTGGCGCATAAATGAGCCACTATTGCATCTGGTTTCGTAAACCTTGTAGTGACAGTGCGCGAAGCGCGCAATAGTTCCGTAGTCGCGCCGTCCGCTCGCCATATTCCCTTAACGAGAGACGCATCCTTGGATAATTGGCAAGACGACGGCTCGCGTCATTGTTACCGCCAAGCTTATCGCGGACCACCGAGCGTATCGGGATGGCGATCAAAACTAGGTTACTGTTGCAAGTGCTCAGCCGATGGTGTGCGCATTTGCAGCGCATGGTGCACCTCGTTCGCTTCTGCGACCGTATCGAAGAAAGTGAGCGCGCCGCCGTAAAGCACCGCGCCGCGCGTGCAATATAGTTCGAGGGAATAAGGATCGTGCGAGGTCATTATCAGCGTCGCGCGATCGCGACGCGCCATAAGCTCCGCCTCGCATCTGTGGCGGAACCGGATATCGCCAGCCGCAGTGACCTCATCGACAATATACACATCGAAGTCAATCGCCAGGGATATACCGAACGCGAGGCGCGACATCATTCCGCTCGAGTAACTGATCACCGGCTGGTTTAGATAGATGCCCAATTGGGCAAAATCTTCGACGAAATCCAACACCTCACGCTCATCCTGCTGATAGATGCGAGCGATGAAGCGCGCGTTATCAGCCCCGGTCATCGCCATAACGAAGCAACTGGCGAAGCCGATGGGCCATGACGTGCGAGCGGTGCGCGTAATGGTGCCGGTCGTCGGATATTCGATGCCCGCAATCATCCGCAGTAACGTCGATTTGCCGACGCCGTTGGCACCGCAGATCGCTAGGCTTTGACGCTGCTCGATCGTGAAGTCGAGCCCGCGAAAGACCTCATGCTTGAGCCTGTGGCCTTCATAGCTCTTTGAGACATTGTCGAAACGAATCATAATTCAGGTTGCCGCGCGCGGAAGGCGCGAGGGATCATTTAGGACGGTTTGAGCAAAACTAGAAGGGCTTGCGATGGCCGCATTATCGGCCCAGCTCGGTTTTGGCGGGATGGCGCAACTGGCTTACAGCGGCTATGGTGCCGTTGATTGACCATCTTCAGGACGGGCACCATGCCAACACCGTTTCGATCCGCTTCGCGAACAGGGGCATTGTTCGGCGGCGTGATAGGTCAGCAGTCCGTGTTGCGCGCAATGATGCTGCGCGAACTTCAAGCCCGCTTCGGTCGCGACAACATCGGCTACCTATGGGTCATTGCCGAGCCGATGATGCTGGCGAGCGCCGTGACGCTGCTGCATCTGCTGATCGAGCCGGGTGAGGGGTCGGGTGGTATGGGGGTCTATCCGTTCTCTCTCCTAGGATATTGCTTGTTCATCATTTTCCGTAACACGTTCAATCGGGCAGATGGTATGATCAACGGGTCGGTTAACCTAATGTATCATGCTCAAATCACTCCGTTTGATATCGTCTTTTCCAAGGCCGCGGTCGATGCGCTCGCGGCGTTATCGGCCTTGATCGTGTTGATGACGGTGGGCATCATCCTAGGACTCGCGCTGCCTCCGGCTCGACCGATTTATGTGCTCGGGGCGGCGCTGGCTATGTCAACCATGACTTTCGGGCTTAGCATGTTGATCGCCGCGACAACCTACCGCTATCACGCGATCGGACGGCTGGTGCATCCGTTTTCCTACATCATGTTCCCGTTAAGCGGGGCATTCATCACGATGGCGTTCTTGCCTGCCTGGGCGCGGCCTTACATGGCATGGAACCCGCTGATGCAGATCTTTGAACTTGCACGCTACGGCTATTTTGTCGGGGCGACCGACAAATATATCGATGCCGGATATATCGTCGCGGTTTGCACCATATCGGTATACTTGGGCCTGATCGCGCTCCGGCGGGTCAGGCGTGATATCAATGTCCATTGATAACCTTCAGAGGTCTGCGACTAAATGAACATGCACGGTATCATCCGACCAGACGGGCTTGGCTTACAAGCACCAAGCACGCGTCGCAGCCGGATGCGCGAAGCGGTGTACCTATATCGCTATTTTTTGTTGATGGTGGTTTTGCCCACCGCCATCGTCGCCGCGTACTATTATCTATTCGCGTCGAACCAATATGTTTCGAAGGCGGACTACATAGTAAAACGGGCTGACGTGGCGGTTTCGGCGAATGGCTTCGCCCAACTGTTTGGCATGAACCTCGGCGGGAGCGCTACGACTTCGGAGTCACATCTGGTTTCGGACTATCTGCTTTCGCATGACGCAGTCGCCCGGTTGCGTAAGGAAGATGGGCTTGTCGCTCGCTTCCGTCGAGACGGCGTAGACTTGCTGAGCCGGCTTTGGTCGGCCAATCCTACTCCGGAACGGCTTCAAAAGTATTATCAACGGCATGTCCATGTCGAACAGGATAGCGAGTCCGGCATCAGCCACCTTGAGGTGCGCGCTTTTTCGCCACAGGATGCCTATGCGATCGCTAGCAAGCTCATGTTGCTCGGAGAAGAGCGGATTAATCAGCTGAACGTACGGACCTATCGTGACCAGATTTCTAGCGCTGCAAAAGAGCTTGACGATGCTAACACCGCCCTGTCGCAGGCGCAGGAGACGCTTACTGGGTTTCGCCGCCAACATCAGGATATCGATCCCGAGGGAAGCGGGAAGGCTCAGATCGGGCTGGTTTCGCAACTGACCGGAAATCTGGTCACCGCGCGCGCGCGCCAACGGGCTATGCAGGGTGTTATCAGCCCCGACAGTCCGCAGTACCGCGCGATCACTGCTCAAGTGCGCGCGCTTGAGACCCAGATCGCCGGACAGTCGAACCGGATAGCTGGCACGGGCCCGTCGATCGCTGCCTCGTTGGGCGACTACGAAAACCTGGTGATTCGGCGAGAGAATGCCGCTCGTCGCTATACGGCGGTCGCTGCGCAATATGATCAGTCGCGTGCGGACGCGGAGCGCAAGCAGGTGTACCTGATTCGCGTCGTCAACGCCAACATGCCGGTGAAGTCGCTCTATCCCGAGCGCGGCACAACCGTGCTGACGGTCTTCTTTTCACTTGCGCTCGCTTACGGCATTGGCTGGCTGCTGCTTGCCGGAGTGCGCGAACACAGCATGTAGTCCCGGTAGGACTACCGCACCGCTGCAGATCACTGCTTGCGCGGATCCTCTCTTGCAAAACGCGCCAGGTGTCGCCGCATTTGAGCGCCGTAAAGCGCGAGCAGACCCGCCCCGGTGAGGATCATCAAAATGTCGCACCAAGTGAGACGAAGGCCAATGATGCTCCAGCCGGGCGCGCCAAAAATTAGGATCCCGATATTCATCAACACGATGCCGATGCGCATCTCGGTCGGACCCAGCCGTCCGACGGCGAGATGGAATTCGCGATCAACGATCGCGCGGACGTAGACCTGGATCGACAGCATGTGGAACGTTGCGAGCACGAACAGCGCACAGTCCATCCGCGCATGGGGTGACAAGCCGACGCCGATCGCGAGCATCACGTTGCCGAGCGCGTCGATCACCTGATCGAGATAGAACCCGTATCTCGGCCGCTCGATATTCCGGAACCGGGCAACGGTGCCGTCGAGCGAATCGCCCATCCAGTGGAACAGCAACCCTAGATTGGCGAGCCACAGCCAGCCGGGATTGCCGCGGCTCAGCCAGTAACCGCCGATAACGGTGGCTCCGCCGAAGACGCCGAACCCGGTAAGATCGTTGGGCGTGACCCATGCCGGCACGCGTTTGGCCAGGAATTGCAGCGCGATCCATTCATACTCGGCAACGAAGCTTTCGTTGACCCTGAGGTCAATGTTGTTTTCAACCGGATGCATAGACGGTGCCTTCATGATCCGGAACGGACGGTATGAGCCCGCGGCGCCTTGCAGAAACTTCGCAGAAGTCAACAACATCGCGGCAATAGACGATCTCGTCGACAGCCTGATCAAGAGTCGGCGTTTGGCGGGGAGGGGCATCGGGTGCCGCTGTGATCGCCGCGACCCAAGCCTCGATATCGGTCGGATCGAGCAGCATGGTCGCGCGGTCCGCTATCTCGCGATGCGAGGGAATGTCCGATGCGATCGTCGGAAGTCCAAGCGCGTTCGCTTCGTATAGCGGCAGGCCGAACCCTTCGGCCAGCGAGGGACATAAAATCGCGCTGGCACCGAGCATCAGGCGGGCCAGCGCCGCGCTGGAAAGCCCCGCTACGTGCGCGACGTGCCGTCGAAGCAAGTCGTCGGCGATCAGCGGCCGCAAGAGCGCGTCCGCCCGATACCCTTTGGAGCCTACGAGCACGAGACGCGGAGCGGCGTCTCCCAACCGTTCGACAAGGCTCCGCCAGATCGTGAGTAGGAATGCATGGTTCTTGCGCGGTTCGATCGTTCCACAGCAAACGAAATAACGCGTTTGCGCCAGCATGGGCTCTGACCGGCGTGGCTCGGCGAGGCTGCGCGGCAACGGCAGGCTTCTGACAAGCGTTGGCAGCGCGGCAACGCCGCACAATCCGAGTTCCGCGGTGACCGTACGCCGCGCATGTTCGGTGGTCACGATAAGCGCGTGCGAGTACCGGGCGGCGGTCGCGACCATTCGTTGATGATCGCGAACCGAGGAACGCTCGACGTGCTCGGGATGCTCGATCGGTATCGTATCGTGCAACATGGTGATGACGGTCACGTCGCGACGCCGTTTCTGCCAGCGGTGAAATGCGGGAACCGCCAGCCCAATCTGGCCGACATTGAGATAGATCGCGCTGTGTGGAAGCCGTCGACGCGCGGATCGTCCAGGAGTCAGCCCGGTCGCGCGCAATTCGCCCAGTATACGGCCCACCTTGATCGCGAGATTCCAGCGCTGCTCCGGCGAATTATCCGAGTAACCGGAACTCGTTCGCAACCAGTCCACTAGACCCGGCCAGCGCGGATCGTGCCTGTCTTCAGAGCCTTCGGCCCACAATTGGCCGATATAGCCTATGCCTCGCCGCACCTGCGCCGCGTCGTACAATCGGACGCCCCAAGGCGTCGGCAGCACGCCGACGTGTGGGCTGCATTCATCATCGAACAGATATCGCCCCAGCGCGAAATCGACCCTATCGATGCCGCGCGGCGACCGGCTCAAGGGGCCGAGAAAAAGGCGGGTGATGTCGAATGCGATCAAGACCTGTTTCCCTGCGGTGATCGACGGGATCGCGGGCGGGGTAGGCTCGACGGCATCCGCGCCCCTTCCGCAGCATGCGCGACCGGCGCAATCACGTTTTCGCCATTATCGTGGCTATTGGGGTAGTCAGGATGATGACACAATCGTAAGCTTATGATCTGCTGGGGGCAAGCCGACGAATATGGTATCGGAAACGCGTATGCTCGTCACGCTTGATCGGTTGGCATTAGTTGTCACCCCTGGGGGCTCAGGTTGGTGAAGATCTCACCGCAAGCGCCAGTCTCCGTTGTCGGTGTGGCGTGCCGTCTGCCTGGCGCGCCGGACGAAGCCGCGTTTCGCGACGTCCTCAACGGCGGGATGTTCACTGTCGGCAGGTTGCCCACCGATCGCTGGTTTCCCGATCTGCTGTTTCACCCCGATACGCGTGCGCCCGGCTCGGCCTACGCGTTCGACGGGGGATACCTGCCCGACCCCTATGGCTTCGATATCGGCGCGTTCGGTATGTCCCCGCGCGAGGCGGCGCAGGTCGATCCGCAACAGCGGCTTCTGGCTGAACTCGTGTGGGAGGCGCTGGAGAACGCGCGTATCCCGCCGGCCTCGCTCGCGGGTCGTGAAGTGGGCGTCTACATCGGCGTCTCCGCGCTCGATCATGCGAACCTGTTCGGTGGCGATCCGGGGTCGATCGAGAGCCATTTCATGACTGGCAACACGTTGTCGATCGTCGCCAATCGCATATCGTACCTTTACGATCTCAAGGGGCCGAGTTTCATCGTCGACACCGCCTGCTCGTCGTCGCTGGTCGCGGTCGATCGCGCGATCGCCGACCTGCAGAGCGGGCGGATCGATACCGCGATCGTCGGCGGCGTCAACATGCTGCTTTCGCCCGCCTCGTTCGTCGGTTTCAGCCGCGCCGCGATGCTCTCGCCGACCGGGGCATGCCGGCCGTTTTCGGCAAAGGCCGATGGCTACGTGCGCTCCGAAGGCGCAGTCGTGTTTGTCCTGCAGCGACCCGAAGCTGCCGTCCTCGGATCGGTCCGCGCGCTTATCACCGGTAGTGCGGTCAATTCGGACGGACGCACTTCGGGCATTGCGCTGCCGGGGCTCGATGGCCAGCGGCGCCTGCTCGAACTCGCCTACCGCAACGCCGATTTCGCCATCGAGGATATCGCGTTCATCGAGGCGCACGGCACCGGGACCGCGGTCGGCGATCCGATCGAGGCGACCGCGATCGGAGAAGTGCTGGGCGCCGGGCGTGCACACCCGCTGCCGATCGGCTCGGTCAAATCGAACATTGGCCACTTGGAGCCCGCATCTGGCGTCGCCGGCATGTTGAAGGCGCTTATCGCGCTTGAACAGCGTTCGCTTCCGCCGACGCTCCACGTCGATACGCGCAATCCGCACATCGATTTCGAGCGGCTTAACCTCAGCCCGGCCAGCGAAGCGGTGCCGTTGGGCGCGGGGACTTTGCGCTGCGGCGTATCCTCGTTCGGGTTCGGCGGCACCAACGCGCATATCGTCATGGCGAGCGCACCGGTGCCGACGCCGTTCGACGCCTGGCAGCCCGAGCCTGAGGCGTTGACGATCTCGGCGCATTGCAAGGATGCCCTGGCGAGCCTTGCCCGCGCCTATGCGGACCAGCTGGATCTTGGCGCTCATCCGGGTCGGCTCGCCGGCGCGGTGGCGCGCGGGCGCTCGCTGCTTCGTCATCGCGCGGTCATCGCGTTGGGCGATGCAGGTGTCATGGCCGACGGCCTGCGCGCGTTCTCCGACGGGGCCCCGGCCCCCGACGTCATCGCCGGCAGCGCGCCCCCCGCCGCGACGCGAACGTGTTTTGTCTACAACGGCAACGGATCGCAATGGGCGGGCATGGGTCGCTCCGCTTATGCCGCGAACGAAACCTTCGCCAAGGCGTTCGACCAGGCCGATCGCGCGTTCGGCGCGTTGGGATGTGAGAGCCTCGCCGCCTTGATGCAGGCGGACGACCTGGCCGAACGGCTGGGCTCCGCCGCCGTCGCGCAGCCGCTGATCTATGCGATCCAGGTCGGCATCACCGCCGCCTTGAACGAACGCGATCTATGTCCCGCCGTGGTCGTCGGCCACAGTGTCGGCGAGATCGCGGCGGCCTGGGCGGCGGGCATTATCCGCCTCGAACAGGGCGCCCGTATCGTCTATGCGCGGGCGGCAAGCCAGGAGACGATCCACGGCAGCGGCGGCATGGCAACCTTCGGCTGCGACCGCGCGACGATGGCAAGGCTGATCGCGGCACAGGCGCTTGAGATCAGCTTGGCGGCGGAGAACGGGCCGTCTTCGGTAACCGTTTCGGGGACGAAGCCCGCAATCGCATCGTTGATGAAGGCGGCGCGGCGTCAGCGGATCGCCGGTGTGCAACTCGATATCGAGTACCCGTACCATTCGCCGCTGCTCGACGGGATAAAGGGTCATTTCCTGGCGGAAGTCGGCATGATCGCGCCGGTAAAGCCGCGGATCGCGATGATCTCGACCGTGACGGGCGCACCTGTCGTCGCCGGCGAGCTTGGCACGGCCTACTGGTGGCGCAACATTCGCGAGGAAGTGCTGTTCCGCACTGCGATCGCCGCCGCCGCCGAGATTGGCGCGAACCTGTTCGTCGAGATCGGCCCGCGCGGCATCCTCGCCTCGGCGGTCGGCGCATCGGTGGAGGACGCGGGCTTTTCGGCGCGCGTGCTGAGCAGTCTTGCCGAAAACGACGAGCCGAAGTCCGATCCGATCGAGCGCACCATCAATCGCGCAATCGCCAACGGTTTCGATCCGGGCAACACGAAGGTCGCCGCGATCGCGTCCGGGCGCCAGGTCGATCGCGCGGTGACGCTCGCTCCCTATCCGTGGCAACGCCGGCGGTATCGCCATGAGCCGAGCCCGGCGGCCATCGACATTCACGGTGTGCTGCCGCGCCATCCGACGATCGGCGCGCGGCTCGTGGCGGGAAGCCCCGAATGGCGCACGGTAATCGATGCGCAACTGGTGCCTTATCTCGCTGATCATGTCGTGGGCGGCGAGGTCGTGCTGCCGGCGACCGCGCTTGCCGAGATGGCGTTGGCTGCCGCCCGCGATCTGTGGCCGACGGGTCCGCTCGCGCTGCTCGATTTCGACATCGTCCAGGCGCTCGTGCTTCCCGCCGATGGGCAGCGCGAGGTTTCGGTCCGCTATGGCGAGGCTGCCGACACGATCGAGATCTACAGCCGCCGGCGCCTGAGCGACGATGATTGGACGCTCGCAGCGCGTGGGCGGATCGCCAAAGCCGAGGGCGATAAGTCGTGCGCGCCCGACATCGCTGGCGAGCCGATCGTCGATCGCGACATCGACGCGGTTTACGCAGCGGCGCGGCGATGCGGCATCGATTATGGTCCCGCCTTCCGCCTGCTCACCGGGCTTGAGCGGGATGAGGATAGCGTGATCGTGATGAACCTAGCGGTTCCCGATCGCTCGGACCTACGGTTCGCTAAGCCGCACGTGATCGACCCGGCGAGCCTCGATGCGTCGCTCCACGGCCTGTTCGACCTCATCCATCGCGACGATCAGGAAGGCAGGGCGTGGCTGCCGATTCGGTTCGAGCGCCTGCTGCTGCTGCGCGACCACGCCGAAATCACCGGAGCGACGCTGTTCGTTGAAAAGGATAACGCGCAACTGAAGGTGCTGACGATCTGGCTGCGTGACGCGGCCGGGGATGTCGTCGCCAGGATCGATCGCGCGCTCCTCCGCGCGGTATATCTTTCCCGGCGCGCGGGGGAACAGGGGCTGTATCATCTCGCCGCTCGGCCGGCGGGGCTCGTCGAGAGCGGGCCCGGCCTGATCGACGCAGCGCGCGCGCATTTCGCGCAGGTCGGCCTTCCGGCGCAGACCGATGAGCGCGTGCTGTTGCGGGCGCACATGCATTCGTGCGCCTTCACCGCGCTCGATCGCCTGGCTGATGACGATGGCCGTATCGATCCATCCGCGCTCGTACTGGCGGATCGGGTGGACCCGGCATCGTTGCCGCTGCTCCGCACGCTGATGGCGGAAGTCGGCGCGGCCGGCCTCATCACGATCACCGACGGGATCGGAGAGATAGGCGAAGATGTCGATCTGGCCGAGCCCGACGTGATCCTCGCGACCTTCGCCGCCGAATATCCGCTGGCATCGGTCGACTTGGCGCTCGCCGCGAATGCCGCGGCCGCGCTCGACGCGAGCCTCGCGATTGGCCCGATGGCGCCCCGGGCGGCGCTGGTCGAGCGAGCGATGCAGTCATCGAACCGTTTCGCGGGCGCGGTGAGCGCGGTCGCCGGCTGCGTCGACGCGCTAGTGCGCTCGGTCGGCGTCGGCGCGTTGCATATCGTGATCGTCGAGCAGGGCGGTTCGGCGCTGGTCGCCGCGCTCGCCGACGACGCGCTGCGCGGCAAGTTCCGTCTGTCGATCGCGGTCGGGGATGCCGGCGCCGCCGAGCGCGCGCGTCGGCGGTTCATTGCGGCGAGCGGCATCGAAGTCATCGATTGTGGGGGCCGGCCCGCGCCATCCGCCGACGTCGTGCTCGCAATCCGGACGGCTGACGATGTCGCACTCCCGGTGGGTCTGGTCGATTTGCTGCACGACGGCGGCGTCCTGATCGCCGCGTCTCCGCGCGCCGATGCGCTTGGCTTGTTCCACGGCATCGTCATGTCGGATTTGGTCGAGCAGCCCCTCCCGCCCGAGCTGCGCGATGGCGAACGCATTGGCAGCAGCGACGGCGATCTGACGATCGTGACCACGGTGAAACGCCGTCTGGCCGACAATCCTGGCGCATCGTCGCCGTCCGCGACGATCGCTTGTCTGCCCTATCCCAGCTCGGCGATCGGCGGGCTGTCTGATCGCCTGCGCGAGGCATTCGCGCCGGCCGGGATGACCGAACCGCCCCGCCCGGCCGACAATCTTGTTTATCTGATCGATACGCTACGCGAAGCGAGCGAGCTTGCCGACGTGCTCGATCTGCTTGCCCGCGCGCTGATCGATTGCCGACAGCTCGCGCCGCGCCTGATCGTCTGGATCGCGATGATGGAGTGCGCCGGTGATAGCGCGAGCTTGTCCGCCGTTCGCGCCTTTGCGCGGGTGGCGATGAACGAGCTTGCCGATATCGACTTGCGGTTCCTGTCTCTCGACGCCGATCGTGACGATGAAGCCAACGCCCGCTTCATCGCCGCGCGCATCCGCGATCGTGGGCTCGAGCGTGAGGTGGCTATCGCGGGCGCGGGCCAGCAGGTTATGCGGCTCGATGCCGGGCTGCCGCTGGCCACCCCGTTGAAGCGCCATGCCGACGCGACGCAGCTACAGTTCGCGCGGCCCGGGATGCTCGACGCCTTCGACTGGCCCGCCACAAAACGCCGCGCACCTGGCGCAAACGATGTCGAGGTGGAGGTGAGCGCGACCGGGCTCAACTTTCGCGACGTGATGCTAGCGCTCGGACTGCTCAACGACGATGTGCTCGACGAAGGGCTCGCGGGTGCGGTCTTCGGGCTGGAATGCGCGGGCACGGTGGTGGCGGTCGGCGATGCGGTCACCGCGCATCGGATCGGCGATACCGTGTTCGGGTTCGGCATCGACAGTTTCCGCTCGCACGTCGTCGGCCACGAACAGAGCTTTGTCGCGATCCCCGAAGGGTTGCCGGTCGAAGCGGCCGCGGCGCTGCCGGTCGCGTTCTATACGGCATGGTATTCGCTCGTCGAGCTGGCGCGGCTGGCACCCGGCGAGACCGTGCTGATCCATGGCGGCGCGGGCGGGGTCGGCCTGGCGGCGATCCAGATCGCCAGCGTGCTGGGCGCCGAGGTGATCGCGACCGTCTCGAGCCCCGACAAAGAGGCACTGGCGCGGCTGTATGGCGCTTCGCATGTCTACAACAGCCGCAGCCTGGCGTTCGCGGACCAGATCCGTGAGCGGCACGGCGGGGTCGACGTGGTGCTCAACAGCCTGTCGGGCGAGGCGATGCGCGCCAGCTTGCGCTGCCTGCGCGCGCGCGGGCGCTTCGTCGAGCTCGGCAAGCGCGATTACGTCGCCAACTCGATGATCGGACTGCGGCCATTTCGCCGTAACCTCAGCTATTTCGGGGTCGACGTCGACCAGCTGCTGGCGCTCGACCCGGCGATGACCATGAAAGGTCTTGCGGTGATCCGCGCGGGCTTCGTCGATGGCAGCTATCTGCCGCTCCCGGTCAGCGCATATCGCGCCGCCGAGGCGGGCGAGGCGTTCCGGATGATGCAATCGGCGGCGCATGTCGGCAAGATCGTTATCGTGCCCCCCGCGGTCGAGACCACCGCACCGCTGGTCTCGGCGGCGGCGTTCGCGCCGGGGGACGGCGTGCAACTCGTCGTCGGGGGGACGCGCGGATTCGGATTTGCGACCGCGATGTGGCTGATCGAACGGGGAGCGAAACGCGTCGTCGTCGCTTCGCGGACCGGCAAGCTTGATGCCGATGCGCGCGCGCGGGTCAAGGCGCTGGCGCCCGATGTGATGTTCGCGGTCGAGCGGGTCGACGTGACCGACGCCGATGACGTCACCGCGCTGATTGAACGGATCACCGCCGCACACGGGCCTGTGACGGGTGTGTTCCACACCGCCGTGACGCTGAAGGACGCGATGATTGACGCACTGCAACGCGACGATCTGGCACAGGTTCTCGCACCGAAAGTTGCGGGCGCGATGAACCTGCACGCGGCCACGCGTGACCAGCCGATACAGCAATTCGTGCTCTATTCGTCGGTCTCGGCGCTCGTCGGCAATCCGGGGCAGGCGGCTTACGCTAGCGCGAACGGCTATATCGAAGGCCTCGCACGCGATCGCCGCGCCGCCGGGCTGCCGGCACTGGTGGTGCAATGGGGTGCGATCAGCGATGTCGGGCTCCTCGCCGACCAGCAGGAGACGCTCGACAGCCTGAGCCGGGTTTCGGGCATTCAGCCGATGACGGCAAACGAAGCGCTGCGCCGCCTCGCGCCCATCCTGGCGCAGGCCGATACTTTCGCGGATCCAGTCGTCGCGGTCGCCGATTTCGCGCCGAATGGCGCGATCCACGCGCTTCCGGTGCCGTCCTCGCCCGCGTTCGCGCCGGTGTTCGCGACGCGGACGAGCGCCATCGTCGAGGCGGGTAGCGATCTGCGCGCGTTGATCGCGGACAAGACCGAGTTGGAAGCGCAGCGCCTGCTTGCCGCGCTGATGGCCGAGGAAGTCGCACAGATCCTGCGGCTGGCGGCACAGGACATCGATCTGGACCGTTCGATCGACAGCCTGGGGATGGATTCGCTGATGGCGCTCGAGCTGCGGATGAGCATCGAGACACGCTATGGCATCGAACTCCCGGTGATGGCGATCACCGCGGCGGGATCGCTACGCGAGCTCGCGCATCGGGTGCTCGCCATCGTCCGTCAGGATGGGCCTGCCGAACCAGGTCTGGTCACCGAGGCGGAAAGCGCGCTGATCGCCATGCACGGCGGCGCGAAGCCGTTTCAGGCGACGAGCGATGCGGCACTGCCTGAAGGCAGTGGCACGATCGAGCCGGCATCTTGAGCGGACTCGCGCACGGCAGGCGGCGGCTCGCGGCGGACCAGCGTGATGCGCTTATCGCCAATGCGCGGCGTGATGTGGCGCCCGAGCCGGCGAAGGCAGTGTTCGCCCGCGATGCGCCCGGTTTCGACAGCCTGCCCGGCTACGAAGCACTGCGCGTGCAGATGGCGGCCGCGGGGCAGATCGGTATACCCGTCCCCTTTTATCGCTTGCACGACGCCATGGCGGGCGCGGCCACGCGGCTCGACGGCATCGTTCGCGTCAACTTCACCTCGTACGATTACCTCGCGCTCAACGGGCATCGCGAGATTGTCGCGGCGGTAGCCGACGCCGCCGAGCGTTGGGGCACCAGCGTCTCCGCCAGTCGGCTGACCTCCGGCGAGCGCCCGTTCCATCGCGCCTTCGAAGGGGAGATCGCCGGACTGTATGGCGCGGACGCCGCGTTGACCTTCGTCAGCGGCCATGCGACCAACCTTGCGGTGCTCGGCACGATCGTCGATTCCGCCGATCTGATTGTCCACGACGCGCTGTCACATAACAGTCTGGTCGTTGGCGCAGAGATATCGGGGGCGCACCGTCGCAGCTTCGCGCATAACGATCTCGATCAGCTCGATCAGATCCTGGCGACGCAACGAGCGTTGTTTCGCCACTGTCTGATCGTCACCGAAGGCTTGTTCTCGATGGACGGCGACGGGCCCGACCTCGCGCGCCTGATCGAAATCAAGCGGCGACATGGCGCGTGGCTGATGATCGACGAGGCGCACTCGCTCGGCGTGCTGGGCGCGACCGGACGGGGCCTTGCCGAGCATGCGGGGATCGATCCCGCCAACGTCGACATCTGGATGGGCACGCTGTCGAAGACGTTGGTAAGCTGCGGCGGCTATGTCGCGGGTCCGTCGCCGCTGATCGATTACCTCAAATACCGCGCGCCCGGCATGGTCTATTCGGTAGGCATACCGCCTACTGCGACGATCGCGGCGATGACCGCGCTCGATCTCATGCTGCGCGAGCCTGAGCGGGTAGCGGCGCTGCGCGCGAATGGGCTCCGGTTTCTGGCGCGGATGCGCGGTTCCGGCCTTGATCCTGGAACAAGTTGGGGCGCGGCGGTCGCTCCGGCACTGCTTGGCGACAGCCTGCTGACCGTCGTGCTCGCGGAAAAGCTGTTGGCGCGCGGCATCGCGGCGGTGCCGGTGATACCGCCCGGCGTGCCTGAAAAGCTCGCGCGGCTGCGGTTCTTCCTATCGGCGAGCCACACGTCGGACGATATTGACGCGGCGGTCGATGCCCTCGCCGAAGAAGCGCAAGCGTTGCGCGCCGCCGGCTTGTCGTTGGCAAGCTTTGCGCGCGAGCTCGTCACGTCACGCTCGGAAAGCGACGCGCGCGCGTGACGCTCGCGCAGACGGCAACTCCGCAGACCGCCGTCATTACCGGAGCATCGAGCGGGATAGGCGCGGCACTGGCGGTGAACTTGGCCCGGCGCGGATACTCGCTTGGCCTGATCGGCAGGGATCGCGCGCGGTTGGAAGCGGTCGCCGTACAATGTGGAACCGCCGGCGCCACCCGTTGCGAGCTTTGCGTAAGCGATATCCGCGACGGCGCGGCTTTTGGTGAATTCGTCACGCAGTTCGGCGCGATCGACCTTTTTATCTCGAACGCGGGCGTACTCGACGGACGAAGCCGTGGCGAGGTGGTCGAGACGGGGGAGGCGGCGCTAACCGTCCTCGACATCAATCTTCGCGCGTCGATCGAGGCATTGCATCATGTGCTGGAAACGATGCGGGCTCGGCGAAGCGGACAGATCGTCCTGATCTCGTCGCTGGCGGGCCTGTCGCCGATCGCCGACGCGCCGGCTTACTCAGCCAGCAAAGCCGGGCTGATCGCTTATGGACTGGCCCTGCGCGAGGCGCTTGGCGACAAGCGCACCGCCGGCGGAGAAGGCATCGGCGTGACGATCGCCTGCCCGGGATACGTCGCCACCCGCATGGGCGAGCGCCACATTGGCAATCGCCCGCACGAAATCAGCGCCGAGGATGCAGCCGCGCGGATCCTCGGGGCCGCTTTCGCCAACAAGGCGCTCTGCGGTTTTCCGTTCCCGCTCTATCCGATGGCGCATCTCTCGCTGATGTTGCCCGAACAGCTGCGGCGGTTGTTCACGCGCGGCCTGCGGTTCGATGTCGAACGTCGGCCTTCTAATCGGGCGGTCTAGCTCAATCCCAGTTTCGCGTAGACCTCATTCAATTTCGCCAAATAGGCCGCGTCGCTGAATTTCGCGACCTGTCGAGGACCCGCGTCGCGAAGGCGATCGTACAAGTCGGGGTCGTCCTCGATCGCGCGAATCGCGGCGGCGATGTCGCGAGTGCTGTACGGGTCGACCAGCAGGCCCCCGTCGCCTACGACTTCGGGAAGCGAACTCACGTTAGACGAGATCACGGGCGTCCCGACCTGCATCGCCTCGAGTGCGGGTAGGCCAAAACCTTCGTAAAGCGACGGGCATAGCACCGATTTGGCCGAACGGATCAGGCGGAACAGGGTCGCGCGCGGCAGGTACTGCAACTGCAGCACGCGATCGCCCAATTGGCGTCCGTAAACGAGGCCGTCGCTCCCGAGCATCTGGGTCTCTTCGTCGAGCCCCCAACTGCGCGAACTGACCAGCACAAGCTTGAGCTTGCTGCGGGCGCTGAGAAATGCATCGACGATCCTTGGGATGTTCTTCTTGGGATCGATCGCACCGAAATAAAGGTGATAACCACGAGCCTCTAAGCCGAAGGTACTGAGCACCGTCGCCGCATCTTCCTCAGCAGACGTAACCAGAACCTCATGTGGAATGGGGCTTGATTGGTAAGTATTGGTCACTTTGTCTGGGGAGACTGGGAAGACCGACAGAATATCATCACGGCTTGATTTAGATACGGTAACGATGTGATCGGCGTGCTTGAGCGTACGGTCGATCAGTCGCCAATAATAATCCTTATTATCAAGTGTAGTGTGCGGTAGCCGCAATGGGACCAGATCGTGTAGCGTATAGACGTTCCGTGTCCCGGCCATGCGGATTGGCAGCGGATACGTCCAGTGCATCACATCCGGCGGGTTTGGAGTGGTTACCGTGGTGATCGCGTTGAACCAAGCGAACCGCGTATAGGCGATCTCAAACAGACGCGCGCTGCTCAACACCGCGTCGAACGCGGGAAAGCGAAAGCCGATTTGCCGGCGATCGATCGCCTCGGTCAGCGGTACATAGAGTAACTTGCGCGTAAAGTGATCGAGCGAGGCGGATGTGCCGATGGCGATACGGTCGCCGGTAGTCAGCTCATGCTTGCGTCCGAGCTGATCGAAAAATAGCACCTCACGCAATTCAGGTTTGCGGCCAGCACTCAGGCCAAACACACCCTCGACTTGATGTCCGGCGCCCTTGAGCACACCTGCAAGCACAGCTCCGTAGGTCGCGACGCCAGTTCCATTCGGCATCGCCAGATTGTATCCGTCAATGCCGATCCGCATTAAATCTGTCGCAAAATGCCGAACGCAGATTCAGCACGCTCAATCACATCGACCTCATTTGATCTGCTGGGTCAACACGGCGGCGGTGGCCACGGGGCTGAACAACTGATTGAGCAAACCGATGAAGCGTATTGGCGCGCTCGCGGGTGCATTGGTAAACAATAGCACATCCTTGTCGCGAACCTGAAACCGTTGCGCGATAAAATAGCTTTGTGCATCGAGCAGATCGATTCGATATATAACGGGTAGGGGCGGCCTGCTCCCATTCGCTTCGAAGCGGAACAGGAAGATGCCGCGAGGATTGGCGCGCGAGTCGGATGGCCCCCCAGCGCGCGCTATTGCTTCGGCCAACGTAACGTTCTGTGTTTCGAACGGCATCTGGGCAACGCGATCGCTAGCACCAAATACGGTAAAAGTTTTACGCTGCCGCCGGATCTCGATCCGGTCTCCTGGCGCGACGACGATATTGGCGAGGTCTTCGGGCAGGAGTTGCGATAGTGCGACCTCAGCGCTCCTGTCGCCTCTGACAAGCCGTAATTCCGCATCGTCGTAATCAAGCGTACTGCCGCCGCTAAGCGCAACTAGATCAAGCAATCGCTCGCGCGCGCTGCTCAACCGATACCGTCCTGGCTTGGCGACCGAACCGCCGACGTACGCAACGTTCTCGACGGTTTCGGTGATCGTCACCAGCGCTTCGGGGCTTTCGGAGTACTTGCGCAACCGCTGCTTGATCGTTCCAGCAAAAGCTTGCGGCGTTGAGCCAGCGACCTTAAGCGTTCCCAAGTACGGTAGGTCGATGGTGCCGTTGTCCTTGACGAGCACCACAATCCGTTGCGCGTTGGCGGTTGGGCTAACATCAGCCGACGCCCCAGCCACGTTGCCGAACAAGGTTACACCGACCTCGAAAATGTCGATCGTTAGTGTATCACCGGCGCGGATAATGTCGGTGCGTTGCGGCGCGCTCGATGCGGCGAGCGCTTCAAGCTGAAGTTGCGGCAAGCGGTTCGACGACGGCGGCGCCAGTGCCAGCTGTGCGTCGATATCTACAATTTGGTAATCAAGACCCTGGTGGTTCGTCGCCGAGACGCTCCGTACTACCTGGTGCGCGGTGGGCCCGCTCGATGGCAAGCTGGCGCAGGCAGACAGGA
This sequence comes from uncultured Novosphingobium sp., assembly GCA_964242815.1. Lineage (GTDB taxonomy): Bacteria > Pseudomonadota > Alphaproteobacteria > Sphingomonadales > Sphingomonadaceae > Novosphingobium. The sequence continues at coordinate 23,460 of CAXSZV010000001.1, read as the reverse complement.
AGCACACAGAAGTCAGCGACAAAACTAAAGTCAGCCGGCGGCAGGAGTGGAACCAAGCTAGACAGTGATCGCGAGCGACCGGGACGTTATGCACGCTCATCGCTCGCGCTATTGCCAACAGCATCGCCTTCTAACAAGCTGAATTTTCGCATCGAACCTCGCGGAATGCATATCAAAAGCTGTCCTTGGCGTGACGCAGCGCGGCGAACGTGGCGGTCGCGTCTCCGCCGCCACCCCAGCGCGTGCGAAGCCCCGGATCGTCCGCGCGCAGGAACGGATTGGTGACCAGTTCGCGCTCAAGCTTGGTCGGCACCGTCGGTAGATGCCGCGCGCGCCGCTCGGCAACTTCGCCCGCATAGGCCTTGAGCTCTTCGTTGTCCGGATCGGCATGGACGGCGAAGCGGGCATTACCCTCGGTATATTCATGCGCGCAGTACAACATCGTGCGCGGTGGCAGCGCCTTCAGTCGCGTCAGGCTTGCCCAGAACTGCGCGGCGTCGCCTTCGAACATCCGACCGCAACCGAGCGCGAACAGCGAATCGCCGACGAACGCCAACTCGGCGCGCGGGATGTGATAGGCAATGTGGCCGTGCGTGTGTCCGCCCACGTCGATGACGTTCGCCTCATACTCGCCCAGGCGGACGACATCGCCTTGCGCCACGGTGCGGTCGATCGCGTCGATCTTCGCCGCATCGCCCTCTGGCGCGACGATCGTGCAACCTGTCGCCGCCTTGATCGCCGCGTTGCCGCCGGCATGATCGGGGTGCCAGTGCGTGTTCCAAATCTGCGTGATCTGCCATCCGCGCGCACTCGCCTCATGCAGATAGGCATCCGCATCGGGCGTATCGATGCAGGCGGTCTCACCGCTGTCCGGATCGTGCAGCAGAAAGCCATAGTTGTCGGACAAGCACGGGAACTGATGAACTTCGAGCATCGCGCATGTCTCCTCGACCCGATCGGCGGGCGCGCGCCGTTGCCGGCGCGGCCCGTTTCGCATCAGCTCCGGTTCTTCAGCGCTTCGCCCAGGATATCGCCGAGCGATGCGCCCGAATCGGACGAACCGTACTGCTCGACCGCTTCCTTTTCCTCGGACAACTGGCGCGCCTTGATCGAGAAGTTCGGCTTCTTCGACCGGTCGAACCCGATGACCGACGCGTCGAGCTTCTGCCCGACCTGAAAGCGGTCGGGACGCTGCTCGTCGCGGTCCCGACCGAGGTCCGAACGCTTGATGAAGCCGGTCGCGCCGTCCTCGCCCGCCTGAACTTCGAGCCCGCCGTCGCGCACCTCGAGCACCGTCACCGTCACCACCTCGCCACGGCGCAAGGCGCCGCCCGAAGTCACGCCGCCGGCGGCCGGGGCGCCCTTCTCAAGCTGCTTCATGCCGAGGCTGATGCGCTCCTTCTCGACATCGACATCGAGCACGACGGCCGAAACCTGCTCGCCCTTACGGTGCAGCGCCAGCGCGTCCTCGCCCGAAATGCCCCAGGCGATATCGGACATGTGCACCATGCCGTCGACATCGCCGTCGAGGCCGATGAACAGGCCGAACTCGGTCGCGTTCTTGACTTCGCCGTCGACCGGACTGCCGACCGGGTGCTTCTCGGCAAACGCTTCCCAGGGGTTTTGATGCGCCTGCTTGAGGCCAAGGCTGATGCGCCGCTTGTCGCTATCGACCTCGAGCACGATGACGTCGACTTCCTGGCTGGTCGAAACAATCTTGCCCGGGTGGACGTTCTTCTTGGTCCAGCTCATCTCGCTGACGTGGACGAGGCCTTCGATCCCCGCTTCCAGTTCGATGAACGCGCCGTATTCGGTGATGTTGGTAACGGTGCCGTGCAGCTTCGCGCCGATCGGATATTTGGCGGCGACGCCTTCCCAGGGATCGCTTTCAAGCTGCTTCATGCCCAGGCTGATGCGTTGCGTGTCCTGGTTAATGCGGACGATCTGGACCTTGACGGTGTCACCGATGTTGATGACTTCGCTCGGGTGGTTGACGCGCTTGTAGCTCATGTCGGTGACGTGCAGCAGGCCATCGATGCCGCCCAGATCGACGAAGGCACCGTAGTCGGTGATGTTCTTGACGACGCCTTCGATCACCTGACCTTCGTGCAGCTTCTCGATCAGACCCGAACGCTGCTCGGCCCGGGTTTCCTCGAGCACCGCGCGGCGCGAGACGACGATGTTGCCGCGGCGGCGATCCATTTTCAGGATCTGGAACGGCTGCGGCATGTCCATCAGCGGCTGCACGTCGCGCACCGGACGGATATCGACCTGGCTGCCCGGGAGGAATGCGACCGCGCCGTCGAGATCGACGGTGAAGCCGCCCTTGACCCGGCCAAAGATCACGCCCTCGACGCGCTTGCCCTCGCCGAACTCGCCTTCGAGCTTGTCCCACGCGGCTTCGCGGCGCGCGCGGTCGCGGCTGAGCATCGCTTCGCCGTCGGCGTTCTCGACGCGGTCGACGAACACCTCGACCTCGTCACCGACCTTGAGGCCATGCGGCTGCCCTGGCATCGCGAATTCGCGAAGCGGCACGCGGCCTTCGCTCTTCAGGCCGACGTCGATCACCGCCTTGTCGTTTTCGATCCCGGTGATGGTCCCCTTGACCACGCGCCCTTCAAAGCCGCCATCGCCGACGCCGCCAAACGATTCTTCAAGCAGGGCGGCAAAATCATCGCGCGTCGGTGTGTTCAAGGGGGGTGCTGCCAAAGTGGCCATGGAGCGTTGAATCCTGTCTATCATTTTACCGGCCAGGCGGTTGTCTCCGCCGGTCTTGGTGGCCGAAGTCCGCGCAAGGCCGAATGCCAAAGCACGAGCGCGCCGGAGTCGCGGGACCCGGCGTTCGCCTGGCGCACTTAGGGCGAACCCCGCGCGCTGACAAGCGATAGCATAAGTTTAACGGAGTGCTTGTTCGACGAGGCGGATCGCTTCGGCCGATGCTCGCGCCGCGTCGCGATCGGACGTGTCGAGCAGGATTGCATCGGCCGCCGCGCGCAGCGGCGATTGCGCTCGTGTCTCGTCACGCGCGTCGCGCGCGGCCAGATCGTCGGCGATCGCCGCGAGCGACACGTCGCGCCCCGCCGCGCGCATCTCGGCAAAGCGCCTTGCGGCACGCGTCTGCAGCGTCGCGGTGATGAACAGCTTCACGTCGGCATCGGGCGCGATCACCGTGCCGATGTCGCGCCCGTCGAGCACCGCGCCGCCCGGCTGCGCCGCGAACGCGCGCTGCCGCTCGAACAGCGCGCGGCGGACCTGGGGATGAACCGAAACCCGGCTGGCGAGGCCGCCGCTCGCCTCCGATCGCAGTTCGGGATCGGCAAGCAGCGCATCGTCCACCCACATCGCCGCCGCCAACGCAGCTTGGGGATCATCGGGATCGCCATGATCGAGCGACACCCGCCGTCCGACCGCGCGATAAAGCAGCCCGGTATCGAGGTGCGGCAGTGCGAAATGTGACGCGAGAGCCAGCGCAATCGTACCCTTGCCCGACGCGGTCGGTCCATCGACCGCGATAATCATCAACCCTTCACCTGCGCAATAGCAGCATAATATCGATTGTGGGATCGCTTTCGAGCACATCTGCCCGAGTTGCACGGCATATGCCGGTATACGGCGATATGACTTCCAGCCCGAAGCCCCACTCCAGAATGCGTTCTAGAAAGGCTGCGGGATCGCTATAGCGTCCTGGAGTGAACTCTAAAATCACAGTACGCAAGCGCGACCCACTAAGCAGTCCCGCCGCGCCCGCCCATACCAATTCCTCTGCGCCTTCAACATCGATCTTCGCCAACTCGATCTCTTGCCAATCGGAGCGCGAATCAAGTCTGCATGTTTTAAGCAGAGTGGCACCTTGAGGAAGATAGCCTGGAAACGGATACATATGGCCGTTCTTTGGCTCGTTCTCCGGCACAACAAACAACATCTGATCGCCATCGGCGTTGCCGAGCAGGACATCATGCAAATGGGCGCGAGAGGTAAACCCGTTGACGTCAATGCTGCGCTGAAGCCTTATCGTCATTTCGGGATTGGGTTCGAAAGCGTGGACCCTGCCGTTCGGTCCTACCAATTCGCTCATCAATAATGTGAAATATCCAAGGTTGGCGCCGATATCCGCCACTATCATTCCCGGTCGTATGAGTTGCACCATCGCCTCGGTGATCCACATCTCCCAATAGCCGTCCAGCAAAAGATGTGACGACAAGCCTACATCGCGCGTGTCGACGAACATCTTGTACCGACCCAAGACACGACAGAGCGAGATGTGATCGCCAAGATAGGCATTGTCGCAGAGTCGACGTATTTTAAACTCGTTGTCCGATCGAGGTTCGGTAAGCAGAGCGCTGGGATCAAAAAGCCCTTCGAACTTTACGGCCGGGGGAGCGGGTAGCCGTTTCCACATCATAATTCCCTTTGTTGTATTATCTTCGCTTATGCTTACTTAATCGAAGATCGGATTGCAGAGTTGGGGCACTATAAGGGCGGTTGCCTTGTTTTAAGTTGCCCGTTCGACCAACGCTCAGGCAAATCATCGGATGTTGGGATATGCCCAGTCCGTCTACGCATTCCCGAACGTATGATGCTACAATGTAATCCGCACTGCACCCGCCAACCTTAACGACGCAACAGCAGCATGACTATCTCGTTTTTACGATCCTGGTGCAGTAGATCCTCGTAAGTTATGGTTTGAATACCTCGATAGGGACAAATGAACTCAAGACTAAATCCGTGTTCAGCCAGTTGATTTAGAAACCCTGCAGGGTCAGCATAGCGACTCGGTACAAATTCGAGCACGACGATCTTCAAAGCCGATTGCTTGAGCATTTGCTCTGCCCCAGCCCATATGCTTTCTTCGGCACCTTCGACGTCAATCTTCATGAATTCAATGCGCTGCCAGTCCTCTCGAGAATCGAGCCGTTGGGTTGCAAGCACGATTGCATCGGACCCAAGATCGCCATCTGTAATCGGCAACATATAGGCACCGCCAGGCGCTAGCTCCGGCACGTGGAAGCTCATCACTTCGCCATTCTCCCTTCCGAGGAGAACCTCGTGAACTTCCGCGCGCGTGTTAAAACCATTTACGACTAGGCTCTTATTAAGCCGTTCAACCATCTGGGGATTCGGCTCAAAGGCATGAACCCGCCCAGCCGGACCGACGAGATCGCTCATAAGGAGAGTGAAATAACCAAGGTTAGCACCAATGTCCGCAACAACCATCCCCGGTTTTATCAACTCAACCATGGCCTCGGTGATCCATATTTCCCAGAACCCATCAAGCATTAAATGGCTTGAAATATAGATATCCTGCGTATCAACAAAGATCTTATATCGACCCAAGATCACACATAAGGAGTGGTTATCGCCAAGAAAGGCATTTCGTGTAGACCCACGTATAACTGCTTCATTGTAGATACGTGGATTATAAATCAAACTTTGCAGATCAAATATCGGATTGAAGACACGCAGACGAGCAAGCAATCTCTGTATTAACGACATTGATTGATTTCCTGCCTTATGGGTGAATAACCTTAGTTAAATATGCAGTTAATATGATTAATTCAGATTAACAGAAACTTCGCTCGGAAGACCATTCTTCCATACTATTAGTCCGAAACAGGTGCATAGAAAGCCGTCAATAGTCAGCTTAAGGTGCGGGATATCAGGGCCCCACGCATCGAGCAGACGATCTGACATCTGATGTGGGTACGGAGGAATATCGATAAACCTGTCCAGTGGAAGGTTTCCGATGTCAAAATTCAGTGGCGCAACTGCATAACCAAGCGAGCGCAGTCTCGCTGCAACGATTTCAAAGTGCTGCCGTTGAAATAGCGCGATTGCATCATTCTCGAGCGTTATCTCGTCGTCGGCGAAACTGAACTCTGTCGTATGGACCGCCACCCCACTATCGTTCAAGGTGTCCATTGCATTGACGATGAATGCGAGCCCGTTCTCGATCGACCCGAGATGTTCCAGCGCGCAGATCGACCAGCAGAAGTCAAATCCTGTTAAGGTGGGATCGATCGCGTTCATATCGACATAACGCAAGCTGACGTGACGATCGAACGCTTCTCTTGATGTCAGATGTGGGTAAAAAGCCTGGTCAAGCGACCCCAAATGCTGATTGGTATGGACCCAGCCGGCCGCCTTAGCTTGCGATGGAAGCTGGTCGGTCATGGTTACGTCGATGCCGCGTTCCGCGAACAAGCTGGGTAGTGGTTCAAGGCCGCAGCCAAATCCCAATCCCTTTGCATTCGCGCGTAGCATACGACGGTCATGCAACGCTTGCAGCACATATCCGTACTCCCACAGCTTGCGATGCATATTTATGGGTATCTTCAACTCTGCACACCAATGGGCGATCCAATCCGACTGCATGTCCGCTTGTGTAGATGCTTTGCTCTCAAGCCCAACATACCTTGCCGGGCTACGTCGCCCGATCGGCAACGATGCAGTCAACGCACGTGCCAGGTCATATCCAAAGTATTTGACCGTCAGCTTCAATGCTTCGAGTTCGCGTTCGGCTATCGCACTCTTACTCATTCGCGGACGCTTGTTAGATGAAAAGCGGCCGAATATCGGTCGCCAATAATTTAACATAATGCTCCTACGATGTCCATGCGATCGCCGACCACAAAAGCGGCCACCGCGAGTTTGTTTCGGCCCGGATAGCCATTCGCTTGGGCTTTGGCTAGCATCCCATCCTGGCAAGCGGCATTGCGATCGAGCACGCGGACATCGACTTGCGTTCTGGGAGCGCTTGAGCGCAAGGTGCAGGAATGGCAAGCTTATCTCAGGAGGATAGTATCTCGTCGCAACGGGACGCAATCGAGCCCAGTTCTTCCACAACGGTCTATCGTGAACTCGATCCGTTCGCTTTTTGGCCGCACTATGCCAGCGCCATGCCGGGCTTTGGCGGCACCGAGCGATCACACGAGCGAGGCTATTGCTTCTGCACGACGTACGTTGAGCCACAACCGGGGCCGTGCGCATACATCATTAAGATGACCGGTGTGCGGGTAACCGAAGGGGAGATTGCCCTGCGTATCCACGCTTTAAGACTGAGTGATCCTCCAGAGATTGGCCTGACGGCTACCGGCTATATTCGCCTTGATAATGTCGACGGCAATGAAATTAACTATTTGATCAAGTTCACTGCTTTGGAGGGTTTGCATTACGCGCTGTTCGCATCTTTCAGCCAGCCAAGCGATATTCATGTAGATAGCGTAGCGGTCAAGCTACAAGAATCTACGGACGCAATCCCCGTTCGGGCTAATCTCGACAAGGAGGTAGCGTCTCAGTTCGCCAAGGACGAATACGCGACGTCGCATCGGTTGGTCGCGCCGATCGCGCCATCGTTGCAATTGCCGGTGTCGCAGCCCTGCACGAGCGAACAGCTGCAGGATAGAAGTTGGCAATCGCAATGGCCTGACGTGCTCGCGCTAGAGCCTGATCCACTACGCCAGTGGGAAACGGTGGCAGCTTTGCGGGCGCTCAATCTGGCGGGCGTCGATGCCGATGATGCGCGCGGCCTGCTGATCGGTTGCAGTTCGCTGGCATTGCTGAGCGAGCTCAATCGCCACAGCGTGCGGCTCGATCTGCTCGATTCGAATGAGTTGTCGGGCGTCTGGGAAGAGGACGAACTCGTATGGGCAGGTCGCGTCAGCGAGTTCGATTTCGTCGTATCCTATGCGATGGCGCGAGCCGATCCGACGCCCGACGCCTGGCTTAAAGTCGTCGGCGAGGGTCTGCGTTGCCTGCGCGGGCATGGCCTTGGCCTCTTCATCATGCCGTTCTGGACCGGGACCGCGCATGAGCCCAAACCCATCGAGGCTGCGTGGTGCCTCGACCGCAACGCGGTGCAGCAGATCGCGCTGCGGCTGATCGGCCAGCGATATTCGGTCGCGCAGCTCGCATTCCCGCCGCCGTCGAAGCGGGGCGGCGAAATCACTTCGTTCATCCTGATCGTGCACAAGCTCGCTTAGGCACGTTCACGCTCTCCGGCTTGAGCGACGGCGTCGAGCAATTGGGTGAACGCGGGGAAACTTGTCGCGATCGGGCTTATGTCGTCGATCAGCACGCCCGCGCGGCTGGCAAGGCCGGCGACCGCCATGCTCATCGCGATCCGGTGATCGAGGCAGGTCGCGATCGGCTGGTCTGCGCTTCCAAGTAGTGGTTCGCCGTCGCGTCCGTCGATCGCCAATCCGTCCGCGTGTTCCTCCACGCGCGCGCCCGTGGCGGTAAGCGCGGCGGCCATCGTCGCCAGACGGTCCGACTCCTTGACGCGCAACTCGTCCAGCCCGCGCGTCGTGGTTCGGCCGCCGGCCAGCGCGGCGGCGACGAACAGCGCGGGAAACTCGTCAATCATGCTCGGCGCGATCGCGGGATCGACGTCGATCCCGGTGAGCCGTGAGTGGCGGACGCGAAGGTCGGCGACTGGCTCGCCGCCGACTTCGCGCGGGTTAAGCTCGTCGATCGCGCCGCCCATCGTGCGCAGCACGCCGATCAGGCCGGCGCGGGTCGGGTTGAGGCCGACGTTCCCGATCACCAGGTCGCTGTCAGGAACGATCAGCGCGGCGACGATGAAGAACGCAGCGGACGAGGGATCGCCCGGCACCTCGATCGTCTGACGACGCAGTTCGATCTCGCCGCGGATGCGGATCGCCCGCGCCCCGTCCGCTTCGACCCCGATGTCGATCTCCGCCCCGAACCCTTTGAGCATCCGTTCCGAATGGTCGCGCGTCGGCACGGGCTCGATCACCGTGGTGATCCCCGGCGTGTTGAGCCCCGCCAGCAGCAGCGCGCTCTTCACCTGCGCCGAGGCGACTGGCAGCCGGTAGGTGATCGGCACGGCGGGCATCGCACCGCGCTCGATCAGCGGCAACCGCCCGCCCGGACTTGCGCTGAAATCCGCGCTCATCAGCGACAGCGGCTCGATCACGCGCGCCATCGGCCGGCGCGACAGGCTGGCGTCGCCGGTCAGGCTGACGGTGATCGGATGCGAGGCGAACAGCCCCATCAGCAGCCGCGTCGAGGTGCCCGAATTGCCCATGTCGAGCGGCACGTCGGGCTGCAGCAGCGATCCCGCGCCGATACCGTCGACTTGCCAGACGCCTTTAGCGAGCCGTTCGATGTGCGCGCCCACGGCACGCATCGCCGCGGCGGTCGCCGCCACGTCCTCCCCCTCGAGCAAACCGCTGATACGGCTCGTTCCCACCGCCAGCGCGGACAGCATCAGCGCGCGATGACTGATCGATTTGTCGCCCGGCACGCGGACGCGGCCGGTCAGCGGTCCCGACGGTCCGAACCGGCGGGGTCGCATCGACGTGTCATCGGCAGCGGACAAGCGAGCCCCTTCGGCATCGGCGATGCGGGAATAGGCCAGGCTTTTGACAGCGCGGGGCCGGTATGGCAAGGCGCGCGCCCGATGCGATCGGCCGCTGGCGCTTGCACCGTGGCCGTATCGTTACCATCACACAGCGTCTAGCCGGTCGGTTCACGATCGGCGGTTCGAGGAAATTTCATGGTCAAGGCTGAATGGGGCGCCAAACACGGTTGCCCGAAATGCGGCACGCGTTTCTACGATCTGGGTAAGGACGATCCGGTCACCTGCATCGAATGCGGCAACACCTGGCAACCCGAGCCGGTGCTGAAATCGAAGCAGCCGATCCCCTTCGAGGAATTGCGCAAGGAGAAGGTCGAGGTGGCGCCCGACACCGATCTTGCCGATGACGACGATCTCGATATCGAGGAGGACGACGGCGGTTCGCCCGATGCCGACGTCGATCTGGGCGGCGATGAGGACCTGGGCGTGCCCGGAACCGAAGCCGGGGAGGACGAGCATGGGTAAGGGGCAGCGCTGCGGCGGCTGAATACGCCTTGCCAAGCCCGGGCCGTCTGCTTAGAGGCGGCGTCCCGGCTGGACCTCGCGTCTCGGGCGGGGAAAGGTGCGCCTCCCAGGGCGCTCTGGTTAGACGGATCGGGGCCGTAGCTCAGCTGGGAGAGCGCTACAATGGCATTGTAGAGGTCAGGGGTTCGATCCCCCTCGGCTCCACCAGTCGTTCGGACTCGAAACAGTCCGGGGGACTGTTTCGGCCGAACGGCTCCCGAGCGATAGCGACGGGGTCGGCGGTTGCGGAACAGATTGAAGTGGTGACAGTGCACGCTGGCTGACGAGGTTTCGTCCGCCGGCCTTTTCGGCTTTGGAGTTCGACGGGCTCATGTTTGACAGTCTTTCCGACCGGCTTGGTGGAGTGTTCGACAAGCTGCGCGGGCGTGGGGCGCTGCGCGAGCAGGACGTGCGCGACGCGATGCGCGAAGTGCGGATCGCGCTGCTCGAAGCCGACGTCGCGTTGCCCGTGGTTCGCCGTTTCGTCGACAACGTGACCGAGCAGGCGGTCGGCCAATCGGTGCTGCGCTCGGTCACGCCGGGGCAGCAGGTCGTCAAGATCGTCAACGATGCGCTCGTCGAGATGCTGGGCGGCGAGGGCGAGGCGCCCGGCCTCGATCTGAATGCCGCGCCGCCGATCGTGATATTGATGGTCGGCCTACAGGGCTCGGGCAAGACCACGAGCACCGCGAAGCTCGGCAAGCTGCTGAAGGAGCGTGAGGGCAAGAAGGCGCTGATGGCGTCGCTCGACGTGTACCGCCCCGCCGCGCAGGAGCAGTTGCAGGTGCTGGGCGAGCAGATCGGCGTCGCGACGCTGCCGATCGTGTCGGGCCAGGCGCCGGTCGATATCGCGACCCGCGCGATGCAGGCGGCGCGGCTTCAAGCGGTCGACGTGCTGCTGCTCGATACGGCCGGACGGCTGCACGTCGATCAGACGTTGATGGACGAGATGCGCGCCGTCAGCGCGATCGCGCGCCCGCGCGAGACGCTGCTGGTCGTCGATGCGCTGACCGGACAGGACGCGGTGAACGTCGCGCAGAGTTTTTCGGGGCAGGTCGATCTGACCGGCGTGATCCTTACCCGCATGGATGGCGACGCGCGCGGCGGCGCGGCGCTATCGATGCGCGCGGTTACCGGCAAGCCGATCAAGTTCGCCGGGACGGGCGAGAAACTTGACGGCATCGAGCCGTTTCATCCCAGCCGCGTCGCCGGCCGCATCCTCGGCATGGGCGACGTCGTCAGCCTTGTGGAAAAGGCGGCGGCGAGCATCCAGGTCGAGGATGCTGAACGGCTGGCCGAGCGCATGGCGAAGGGTCAGTTCGACATGAACGATCTGCGCAGCCAGTTGCGCCAGATGCAGAACATGGGCGGGCTCGGTATGCTCGCGGGCATGATGCCGGGGATGAAGAAGGCTAAGGCGGCGATGGCGCAATCGGGCATGGACGATCGCGTGCTGCTGCGCATGGACGCGATCATCGGCTCGATGACCGCCAAGGAACGCGCGCGCCCCGAACTGCTCAACGCGCGTCGCAAGATCCGCGTGGCCAACGGTTCGGGAACGCAGGTTCAGGACGTCAACAAACTGCTGAAGATGCATCAGGAGATGGGCAAGGCGATGAAGCAGATCCGCAAGATGGGCGGGTTGAAGGGTCTGGCCGCGATGTTCGGCAAAGGTGGGCTTGGCGGCGGACTCGATGCGGCGATGCCCGGGCTCGGCGGCATGGGCGGTGGTATCGGCGGATTGCCGGGTCTGGGTGGCGGCGGCGCGCCCGATCTTAGCAAGTTCCTCAAGAAATGACATTAACGAACTCAATGGAAGGGTAAATTACAATGGCGATATCACTGCGTCTGTCCCGTGGCGGATCGAAGAAGCGTCCTTATTACAAGGTCATCGCGGCGGACAGCCGGTCTCCGCGCGACGGCAAGTACCTGGAGCAGATCGGCACCTACAATCCGCTGCTCGCGAAGGATGACCAGAACCGCGTTCGCCTGACCGAGGATCGCGTGCGCTACTGGCTGGGCGTCGGCGCGCAGCCGACCGATCGCGTCGCCCGGATGCTCGATAAGGCCGGCATCAAGGAGCGCGCGGCGACGAGCAATCCGCTCAAGGCCGAGCCGGGCAAGAAGGCCAAGGATCGTGCCGAAGACCGCGCGTCCAAGCTGGCCGAAGCCGAGGAAGCCAAGCGCGAAGCCGAGGAAGCAGCACGCGCCGCAGCGGCTGCTCCGGCACCTGAACCAGCCGCCGACGTCAACGAGGCGACGCCCGACAGCGAAGCGGGCGATACACCTGGCGATGTCGAGGGAGAGAGCGCGCAGGCGCCCGCCGAAGGCTGACCCTTGGACCCCGATCGCCCGGTCACGCTCGCTGTCATTGTCGGCGCGCATGGAGTGACGGGGGAAGTACGGTTGAAGCTGTTCGGCGAGGGGGTGGAGGCGTTGCGCCGCCATCGCGCCTTCAACGCTGATGCGCTGACGCTGACGAAGCTGCGTGACGACGGCAAGGGCGGCGCGATCGCGCGCTTCGCACAAGTGATGAGCCGCGCCGCCGCCGAGACGCTGCGCGGCGTGGCGCTCTCCGTTCCCCGCTCGGCGCTGCCACCGCTCGCCGACGGGGAATACTATCACGCCGACCTGATTGGACTGCCTGCCGTGTCGAGCGACGGCGAACCATTGGGCAGTTGCGTCGCGGTCGTGAACTTCGGTGCAGGCGACTTGATCGAGATCGAGCGTCCCGGCGAAGGCGACACGCCCGCCACACGCTTCATGGTGCCGATGCGAACGCAAGCGGTGCTCGAGTGGGATGGCGAGCAAGTGGTGATTGACGCTCTGTTTGCGGAGTAGTATATACATCGCGTAGATACGGAGACTGTCATGAGCGAAGATCAAGCCCAATGGGAAGGCCGCACGTTTAAGTCGGGCAATTCGGTCGCGCTTCGCTTGCCCAAAGGCATGGGTGTGCCCGAAGGCACCGAACTGCGTATGGTGCGTGAAGCGCCGATGACGTTCCGGTTGGAGCCCGTCGAAGCGCCGCGCAAGACGATCGATATCAGCGGTTTCTGGGGTAAGGCCAAGGGGCTCGAGCCGCCCGAGCGGCTTGACTTCGAAGAAAGGCCTAGCGCGATTGCTGCGCGTGAAGCGGCGGCGCGCGAGGCAAGCGGTCCGGAGTGATCGGGTTCCTGATCGACAGCGACTGCGCGATCTATGCGATGACCGCGCGCTTCGCGCCCTTGGGTGATCGGCTGTCGCGGACAATGCCGGGTGAGGTAGCGATGTCCGCCGTCAGCTACGCCGAAGTCGCGCTCGGATCGGTGCGACATCGGCCGCCGCCGGAGGACGTGCTCGCGGCCTTCATTCGCGCGATTTCCGTAGTGCCCTTCGATGAGGCAGCCGCACGGGAATACGCGCGGCTGCCGTTCAAGCGCGCCCGCTTCGATCGCCTGCTCGCCGCGCACGCGCTGAGCCTTGGGGTGACGGTGGTGACAAACAACGAAGCGGATTTCGCCGACGTGCCGGGGCTGAAGGTCGAGAACTGGACGGTGTAGTGACATTCGCCGCATCAGTCCTCACGCTTTATCCCGCCATGTTTCCCGGTCCGCTCGGGCTTAGCCTCGCTGGGCGCGCACTTGCCGAGGGGGCTTGGTCGCTTGATGCGGTCAACATCCGGGACTTCGCCGTCGACAAGCATCGGACGGTGGACGAAACCCCGGCGGGCGGCGGCGCGGGGATGGTGTTGCGCGCCGATGTGCTGGCGAGCGCGATCGATCATGTCCTCGCCGGCTTGTCGGGCAGGGGGACCGCCGGCGCAGCCGGGGGTAGAGGGGTTGCCTTGAATTACGACGGCACGGGCGACGTAGGAATACCCCTCCACCAGCCTGCGGCTGGTCCCCCTGCCCAGCAGACCGGAGAGGAGATGGCCGTCCGCCCTGTGATCGCACTCACTCCACGAGGAACTCCGCTCACGCAAGCCCGCGTCCGCCAGCTCTCGCAAGGCCCCGGCGTCATCCTTGTCTGCGGGCGGTTCGAGGGGCTCGACGAGCGCATTTTCGCCGCACGCGATGTCGAGGAGATCAGCGTCGGCGACATCGTGCTGTCGGGCGGAGAACCCGCCGCGTTGATGCTGCTCGATGCTTGCATCCGGCTGCTGCCCGGCGTAATGGGCGCGGCCTTGAGTGGGGCGGAGGAGTCGTTCGAGAACGGTCTCCTTGAATATCCACACTACACCCGACCTTATGAATGGGAAGGGCGCACGATCCCGCAAGTGCTGCGATCGGGGGATCATGCGAGGATCGCCGCGTGGAGGAAGCTCCAGGCAGAAGGCGATACACGGTCACGCAGGCCGGACCTTTGGGAGCGTCATATCGGCGCTCGGGGCCAGCCTGCCTCTGGCGCGCGGCGTGAAGATAAGGACGACCAGGCTCCATGAACCTGATCCAGACGCTCGAGGCCGAGGCCATCGAGGAATTCAAGTCGAAGAACACCATCCCCGAGTTCCGCGCGGGTGACACCGTCCGCGTCGGCGTGCGCGTCAAGGAGGGCGATCGCGCCCGCGTGCAGGCCTATGAAGGCGTGTGCATCGCACGCTCCAATCGCGGGCTCGGCAGCAACTTCACCGTGCGCAAGATGAGCTTCGGCGAAGGCGTGGAGCGTGTCTTTCCGCTCTATTCGCCCAACATCGAGAGCATCACCGTCGTTCGCCGCGGCGTTGTGCGCCGCGCGAAGCTCTATTATCTGCGCGGCCGCACCGGCAAACGCGCGCGTATCGCCGAGCGCCGCGATACGCGGGGCGCCGAAAGCGGGCAGGGGAGCGGCCAGGGTTGACGCGACTGACCTAGTTCAGTTTTGCAGACAGACCGAGGCGGCCGGCTCCCATCAGGAAGCCGGCCGTTTCCTTATCGGGAATATCAAACATGGCTTATCGGGTAGTCGTCGTCGGCGCGACGGGAAACGTCGGACGCGAAGTCCTCAATATTCTCGCCGAACGCGAGTTTCCGGCCGATGAAATCGCCGCAATTGCGTCCGCGCGTTCGACCGGCACCGAACTTGAGTACGGCGACACGGGCAGGATGCTCAAGTGCCGCAACCTCGAGCATTTCGACTTCGCCGGCTGGGACATCGCCTTGTTTGCCGCCGGATCGGATATCGCCAAGGCCTATGCGCCTAAGGCGGCGGCGGTCGGGTGCGTGGTGATCGACAACTCTTCGCACTATCGGATGGACCCGGACGTGCCGCTGATCGTGCCCGAGGTGAACCCCGACGCGATCGACGGATACAAGCGGAAGAACATCATCGCCAACCCCAATTGCTCGACCGCGCAGATGGTCGTCGTGCTGAAGCCGCTGCACGATGCCGCGACGATCACGCGCGTGGTCGTCTCGACCTATCAGTCGACGTCGGGCAGCGGCAAGGTGGGGATGGACGAACTGTTCGAGCAGAGCCGCGCGATCTTTGTCGGCGATCCGGTCGAGCCGAAGAAGTATACCAAGCAGATCGCCTTCAACGTGATCCCGCACATCGACGTCTTCCTCGACGATGGCTCCACCAAGGAAGAGTGGAAGATGGTGGTCGAGACCAAGAAGATTCTCGATCCCAAGATCAAGGTCATCGCCACCTGCGTGCGCGTACCGGTCTTCGTCGGCCACTCCGAAGCGATCAACATCGAGTTCGAGCGTGAGCTGACCGCCGAGGACGCGCAGAACATTCTGCGCGAGGCGCCGGGGATCATGCTGGTCGATAAGCGCGAGGACGGCGGCTATGTGACGCCGGTCGAATGCGTCGGCGATGGCGCGACGTATGTCAGCCGGGTGCGCGAGGACATCACCGTCGAGAACGGCTTGGCGCTGTGGTGCGTCTCCGACAACCTGCGCAAGGGCGCGGCTCTGAACGCGGTGCAGATCGCCGAACTGCTTGGCCGACGGCACCTGAAGAAGGGATAGGCCCATCGGCGAGTGCTTGTGGCAAAGCGAGTGTCGCCGGCCATAGCCATCGTCGATCGCGGGCACATCGGCCTAGGGCGTACGTTGACCTTTGTTGGCATGACGCCTTCGCCAAAAGCAGGTTGACCGAAAGTCGTGGACCAGACGCCTTCCCAGCCCAACACCGATCCTTTTCCGCCCGCTGGCGGCGCTTGTTCGCTGCTGCTGCGCTCGATCGACTGGTCGCGTCATGCGCTTGGTGACCCTCGTGACTGGCCGATCGAGTTGCGGACTGCTCTGCGGATCGCGCTGACATCGCGCTTCCCCACGATGATCCACTGGGGCCCCGCGCTGCACACCTTCTATAACGACGCGAGTGTCGCGCAGCTCGGCGGGAAGCATGCGGGGGGCATGGGCGAACCCGCCCGCGTCTGGTGGCGGGATCGCTGGGACAGGCTCGAACCGATCTTCGCCAGGGTGCTTTCGGGGGAAAGCTTCTATGTCGAAGACGCACACCGGATATCCGATCCCGAAGGGGGAACGGCGCAGGCCTACTTCACGCATAGCCACAGCCCGTTGTGGAACGATGCAGGCGATGTCTGCGGCGTTTACGTGGTGGCGACCGAAACGACCGCGCGCGTGCTGGCCGAGGAAAAGCGGGCGAGCGACGAGCGGCGCAATCGCCAGGTGCTCGACAGCGCGATCGACTATGCGATCATCGCGACGAACCTTGCTGGTCTGATCACCAGCTGGAACGAGGGCGCGCGGCGTATCCTCGGCTGGAGCGAAGAGGAAATGCTCGGCCACACGGCCGACCGTTTCTTTCTGCCCGAAGATGTGACCGCCGGCCGGCCGCAGATCGAGATGACGGCTGCGCTGGAATGCGGGCGCGGTAACGATGAGCGATGGCATATGCGCAAGTCGGGCGAACGCTTCTGGGCGTCCGGCGAGATGACCGTCTTGCGTGATGACGACGACGAGCCTTGCGGCTTCGTCAAGGTGTTGCGCGATCGGACCGAGCAGCACGAAACACAGATGCGGCTGGAAGCAAGCGATGCGCGTTTCCAGATGGCGCTGGGCGCGGCGGGCTTCATCGGATCGTGGGAATGGGACGTCGCCGCGGATCGCGTATACGCTGACAGCCATTTCGCACAATATTTCTCGGTTCCGGCGGAAGACGCCGCGAACGGCGTGCCGATCGCAGGGTTTATCGCAGGGATCCACCACGAAGATCGAGACCGTGTGGCGCGCCGGATCGATACCGCCGTCGCATCGTGCGGCGATTTTGGCGCGGAGTACCGGCTACAGGGACCGGACGGAGGCGTTGTCTGGGTTTCGGCGCAAGGACGGTGCCTGTGCGACGATGAAGGTCGGCCGACACATTTCCCCGGCGTGGCGGTGGAGATCACCGAGCGCCGCATCATCGAGGATAAATTGCGGGCGAGCGAGATGCGGACCCGGCAAGCGCTCGAAGCGGCCGACATGGGCTCATGGGAGATAGCGCCCCATCTTGACGAGCAGCAATGCGATGCGCGCGCACGCACATTGTTCGCTCATGGGCCCGATGAAGTGATGAGCGTGGCAAGCCTGCGCGATCGTGTTCATTCCGAAGATAGCGCGCGTTTCGGGCTGGAGATTGACCTGGCCTTGGCGGATCGTGAGCAGGTGCTCGATAGCCAATATCGTGTCGTCGGTCGGGTCGGCGGACAGACCTGGGTGCACGTGCGCGGCCGGCTGGTCAGCGGTGAGGACGAGCCTGCGCGTTTCGTCGGCACCGTTCGCGACATAACCCCGCAGCGCATTGCCGAGGAACGGAGCGCATTGCTCACGCATGAGCTGAACCACCGCATCAAGAACATCCTCGCGGTCGTCCAGTCGATCGTCAGTCAGACATTGCGGCGGAGCGAGACGCCGCAGCAGGCGAACCAGGCGATCGGCGAACGCCTGGGCGCGCTGGCGCGCGCCCACGACCTGCTGACGCGCACCAGTTGGTCGGCGGCGCCGCTACAGTCGGTCATCGAAGGCGCGGTCAAGGTCTACGAGAAGGGGTCGGGCCGCATCGCATTTTCCGGACCCGAGGTGCTGTTGAGCGCAAAGGCCGCGCTGGCCTTCGCCATGGCGATGCATGAGTTGATGACCAACGCGATGAAGTACGGTGCGCTCGCCAACGAGACCGGCCAGGTGGACGTGCGGTGGACCAAGCTAAGCGTGGCCGGCGTTCGCAAGCTTGAATTGGTCTGGACGGAAAGTGGCGGCCCTGAGGTCGCTACGCCCACGCGGATGGGTTTCGGCGCGCGGTTGATGAAGGGCTTGTCGCGCGACCTTGGCGGCGAAGCACACGACGATTATCGGCCCACCGGCCTCATCTGGACGTTGATCGCCGATCTATCCACTGTGGAGGAGGAACTGACGATTTCACAGGGATAAGGGGAACGTGCACGGCTGCCGGCTGTTCTAATCAGCAATGTCGTCGTCGGATAATCCCAAGCATGTCGTCCTGGTCGTCGATGATGAGCCATTGATCCGCATGAATGCGGTGGACATGCTCTTCGACGCAGGATTCGATGTCGTCGAGGCGGCGGATGCCGCCGAAGCGCTGAACGCGATAGCGGATCACCCCGATGTCGGCCTTCTGTTTACCGACGTGAACATGCCGGGGCAGATGGACGGACTTGAGCTTGCCTATCGCGTCCATCAGCTACATCCGCAGATCCGCCTGATCCTGACGTCGGGCAAGGTCTGGCTTGATCCCGAGGAATTGCCCGATCATGGCCAATTCCTTGGCAAACCCTATCATGAACAGCAGTTTCTGGGCCTCGTCCATGCGGCGTTCACGCATTGACGAAGGCCGATAGGCGCAACGCCCTCAACGCAAGCATATCGGCTGACCATGCGGCAGGGTGCACGATCGAATCCGCCGCTTCCGGCATCGTCCTACTGTGATCGGGTGATAGCGGGATCCATGCGCCGGTCGGCGTAAGCGTGAGCCGAACGGCGGTGCCATGACCACCCGCGCTCTGGTGCCTCTTGCGGACTAAACGATGCGTCATACCCTTAACGCACTATTGTCTGCCGCCAGCGGCGCATCGCAACGCCCGGCAACCCAGCCGGTGTCGGGCGCCAACATGTTTGCACGCATCGATGCACCTGTGTTCCAGGTCGGCGATCAAGCGATCACGCTGCTGATCATTGCCAAAGGTGCGCGCGATATCGCTCGAAGCAGCGCTCGCCACAACGCAGCCGCATCAGCGCGCCTTCGGCGATAGCAGTCGCACGTCGTGGATCTTCGGCCACGAGCGGACTTAGCGCCTCGCGGTTCCAATCCTCGCTGTGCTTGACGTCGAGCACCGCGTGCAGCGCAAAGTATCGTCGGTCCGCCTCGCTCAATCCGATCCGCTTCAGGCCCGCAGCGGTACACGCCGAGCGTCCGGGCGCGGTTAATTCGATCACGCCCAGCGCGCCGACGCTGTGCCATGCATAGCGTCGTGTCGTCGCCATCGCGGTCATCACGTTCGCCAGCGCCAGGCTTTCCCACACGGTGGTCTCGATCCTGGGATTGATATCCAGCGTTTTGGCAAGGTGCGCGAGCATGGGGCCGTGCATGCCCCTCGGGTTGCCGCGCCCCATTTCATCCCAGTAGTTGCGCGCGAACTCCAGCTTCGCGCGTGGGGGCATCTGCACTTGCGTGAGCGCGGTCAGATCATCAAAGCCCGCTTCGCCAGCAGCCTCCTGTTGCAGGAACCAGCGAAGCTCATCGCGCGTCGCGTGTTCGGCCAACCAGGTGAATAGCGGATCGCCCTGCCCGGGCCCGACCTGCTTCAATTCCTCGAACCAAGCGACGAACGCGTCCGCATCGGTCGGCGCGGCGGCTGCCTCGACGATCACACTGCGCCGCAGTTCCTCGATGAAGCCGCCTTCGAGCCGTGCCATGACGAGATCGGCAGCAAGCTTGTCACTCCAATCGTCGTGCGGAAAGCTGGGCGCCAGCCGCTCCCGGTTCCACGTTGCAAGCCGCTGTTGAAAAAGATCGGTACTGAATTGCGAATAAGACGAAAGGGTTGCCGCCTGCGTGGCCATACAAACTCCGGGAGATACATGCTTGAACTACCAACGGTTCTCTGTGGGAGGCGGTTCCGCCGAAAGGGCGAATGGGTCGGCCCTGTACCAATATAGGTCGCCCGCATGACCCTCCCGCGGCTCCAATGCGGCGCATATCTCGGGCTTCTTGATGCGCCTCCGCCGTCACTCGATCATCGCTGCTGCAACCAGGCGCCATGTATCCCTGGCGGCACGCGATGCGGGATGGCGATCGATGCGACCGGGGCCGCCGCGATGTCGCGCGCGTCGAGGATTTCCAGCGTGCTGCTGCGATGGTCGGCGTTGATGACGATCCCCAGCAACCAGCCGTCGTCTTCCGCCGCGTCGCGCGCGCGCGGCACGAAGACGAACTCTCCGGGTATGCGCGACGATCCGAATTCGTGAACTTGCCGGGTGCCGCGTGTCAGGTCGTGCTTGATCAACGGTGCCTCGCCCACCAGCGTATCGGTAAGCTGATCGGGCAAACCGAGCGCGTAGGCATAGCGGTAGGTAAGGCCGGTCGCTCGCGCGTCGATGGTCGGCAGCTCCTGCGGCGTTCGATCGATCGTTCGGCGCTCCACGGTCCCGTTCGAGGGATCGAGCGTCCACCGTTCCAGCCCGCGCGGCTGTTCGTCGGGTGCGAGGTTGTCTCCTGCAAACATGCGGTCGTAGGCAATGACGTCGAGCGCCACGCGCCCGTCGGGCAGATCGTACGCATTGGCGGTGTGGAAGACGAAGCACGGGTCGACCGGCAGCCACACTATATCGCCCGCATCGCCGTCGCGCGGCAACAATCCGATGCGCGCGGCGTGTCGGGGGTTCCAGCGATAGGGAAACCCGTGCCCCGCCAGCACCGTGCGCATCGACAGCGTAAGCGGCAGGTCCATGACGATGATGAAGCGCTGCGTGATCGCGCAATCGTGGATCAGCGGGCCGTGCGAAACCCGGATCGTCACCGACCGTCGCACACGGCCGGCGACATCGACCACGTTGTAGCGTATGCGCTTCGGATCGGTCGCCTCATAGCACAGGGCGTGCAGTTCGCCGGTTGCCGGATCGCGACGCGGGTGCGCGGTGAACGAGCCGGGCAAGGTTCCGCCGAAATCGTCGTAGCGCTGCGCTTCGAGATGCTCGTCGAAGCGGACCGGCGTGCTGCCTGCTTCGACCAGCGCCCAGCCGCTTCCGGCGTGATCGAGGACACTGGTATTGACCGTGTCGAAAATGTGGCGGGGCCCGGGCGCGGCCGTCACATGCCTCGCCTTCGCCACATCGGCCGAGCGGATCCAGCGGTTGCGATACCACAGCGCGCGGCCATCGCGGATGCGGATGCCGTGCAGCATGCCGTCGCCGGTGAAGAAGTGGTACGAACGCGGATCGGGCGCGGCGGGATTGGGGCCGATGCGCACATAACGGCCGTCGAGCTCGAACGGGATCGTACCCTCGACCGCCAGATCGGTGAGCGTCAACTCTTCGGTCATCGGCTGGTGAATGCCGGTCAGCAGCGGATGCGGCGCATCGCGCGGCGGTAGCCAGCGCCTGTTGAACGCGGCGACGGCGCCGACGATCGGCGAGGCGATAGCGCCGATGACGCGGTCGATCGCCTGCTCGACGCGATCCGAACTCGACGGCGTGCTCATCGCGGTCATGCCGGCGCGATCGTCTGGATCACTTCGAACCCTTCGAAACGCGGCGGCCCAAGGTACAGCGGCTTGTGATCGCCCGCCCCCCGATGCGCGTCGCGAAACGCCGCTGATCGGGTCCACGCTTCAAAATCATCGCGCGATCGCCAGACGGTGTGCGAGGAGTAGAGCACATGGTCATCCGCCGCGGGCCCACGCAGCATGTGAAACTCGATGAAGCCCGGTGTCCCCGCAAGGTGCGAGTCTCGCGACAGCCACACCTGTTCGAACGCCGTTTCTTCGCCGACGATAACCTGAAACCGATTCATCGCGATGAACATCGCACGGCCTTTCCCGACCAATCAACGTCAGTCTTAAGTAAGGGGCCGAGGTTCTGAGCGCGAGGGGTTAGCGGCAACAGGCTTACGGGGTTACCACGCCGGGGTGACCCGCTGCCGCCGGATCGTCTCGCCGCCGCTTTGCCGCATGCGCTTTACGGCACCAGCTAATACTGGTGCCATGGTACGGGTCATCGATAAGCTCTGGGATATGGGTCGCCTCGCGCGCAACCTAGCTGCGGGAACCATCGATAGATGTCGTACGCTTCGTTTTACTTACCCCGTCAGGTTTGCACTATCTCCACCGGTTACCGCGAAACTGGTGCCGCTGATCACCGCGGCAGCATCGGACGCGAGGAACACGATTGCCGGCGCGATCGTGGCAGGCTCCAGCCAAGGGACACCAAGCGGCAGTTTGGCGGCGAGCGCCGTCGCGGCGGTTGCCTCGTCCTTGGTCTCGTCGCCTGAAGGCTGCTTGCCACCAGCTTCGATTGCTTGCGCATAGCGATCTTCGTGTCTGGTCGACGCGGTGTCGACCAAGCCGGGAATGACGGCGTTAACGGTGATGTTGTGCTTGCCCAGTTCGAGCGCGGCCGACTTCATCAGTCCTAGGATGCCCCATTTCGATGCGGAATACGACGCCCCGTTCAACGTCCCGTGTTGCCCCTGGGTCGAGGACGTGACGATGATGCGGCCGCCACCCCGTTCCACCATTAACGGCGCGAAGGCGCGTACCATGTTGGCGGTTCCGTTCAAATTGTTGTCGATCTGATCGTGCCAGTCGGCGTCGTTCATTTCGAGGAGCGGCTTGAACGCTTGGATGCCGGCGTTGGCGAACAGGATGTCGACCCCGCCGAACGTCGCGACGATATCGGGTATTGCCCGGCGGATCGCGCCTATGTCGCGCTGATCGAGCTGGATCGACCGCCAACGCCTCCCGGTGCGTTCGACCAGAGCGCCCGTCTGGTGCAGATCCGCTAGGGTGGCGGCCGGGAAAGTATCGATCGGGCTTGCGACGGCGGCGATATCGATACCGGCGACATCCGCACCCGCCTCGGCGAGCGCTATCGCGGCGCATCGGCCGATACCGCGCGCCGCTCCGGTCACGACCGCAACTTTCCCAGCCAGTGCGTCGGCAGCGAATAGGGGCATGAGTTTTCCCTTAGATAGTCAGCATCGACCCATGGACTGAGCAGTCATGAGATCTTCCGCTCTTAGCGGTGACAGTGCCATGCGGTTGGCCAAGGAAAACTCACGAAGGTTAAATGGACCAACAGGTCGACCATTCACCGTGCCTTTTCCTGCGTTGGCGCTGCCACAATAAAATCGTAACATTGCCGCAGCCGAGCGTTTTTATCGAGACAAGCTCGGTACCACCACGCGACGGTATCTGGAGGTGTGAACACCCCTTCGACCACCCATCTCTGCGCCGACATTCGCGATTTCGCTGCATACCAGCGAAGTACAGGGATTACGCATATTCCCTGTCATCGTCGCCGAGCAGCAAGCCACAGAAGTCGCGGATTCTCGCCTTCCGGCTTGGCTTTTCCCTATGCGGGAAAACAGGGAAGTTCAGCTAGGGTTCAGACCCATAAAGTGGATACACAAGTCTGACGTGATGTGATTCAAGC